>NZ_JBIVKH010000006.1:329421-342135 GCF_044750685.1 Streptomyces sp. NPDC088785 | reverse complement strand
CACCGCCGAAGATCCGGAAATCGTGCGCGTAGACGAAGACCGTACGGCCCTCCACCGTGCCCCACCCGGTGACCACACCGTCGGTGTACGGCTTCCTGTCCTCCAGCCCGAAGCCCACCGCCCGGTGCCGGCGCAACTGCTCGACCTCGTTGAACGACCCCTCGTCCAGCAGCAGCCCGATCCGCTCACGCGCGGTCAGCTTGCCCTTCTTGTGCTGGGCCTCGGTCGCCCGGTCGCTGGGGCCGGCCAGCGCCTCGCCGCGCACGAGGGCCAGTTCCGCGGCGCGCTCGCGGGCGCCGGACGCGTCCATGAGGACCCGGGGCATGTCATTCACAACGGTCACGGCGTATCCCTCCCTCGGGTGCGGCGGACATGATGTTCCCGCACATTAACAAACCGCAAGGAAGGTTTGTATTTGCAGGTCACACCGCACACTCTGATTCGGCCAAGCACGTACGGGGCGGCGGCTCACCGCCAGGTGTAGGGCGAGCGGTAGGGCCCGGCGGGCCGCTCGGGGTGCCACTGCGGGACCTCGGGCGGTGCGGCCTCCTCCTCGCCGGCCGCGCGGGCCGCCAGGGCGGAGACCAGCACGACGGCCACGGCGGCCAGCTCCTCGTGGCTCGCGTGCCCGCGCTCCACCCTGAGGACCGGTTCTGCGCTGCTCATCGCGGTCTCCTTCCTGTCGTCGCGGCGTTCCGTCACGCTCCGCCACCGCGCTTGAGAACCGCTCACGAGACGCTGGAGGGACCCTCGCCCGCCGCGGGCCCGGCACCCGCGCGGCGCGGGGCGCCCCCGGCGCGCGCCCCGCCCGCGCCGCCCGGCCGCCGCGGGCGGGGTGTAGCGGGAACCGGCCATCCCGTACGGAGTCTGTCCTTCCGTATCCCGTGCATACGGAACCTCGGGTACCGCTAGAAACAAAACCGGTTGGTAGGTATCTTCGGCCATCCGGGCACGCCACATTCAGCTCATGGGGGGAACCATGTCTGTGCACACGGTCAGCGGAGCGCATCTCACCCACACCACACCGGCCCCGGTGCGCGCGGCGGCACGCACCGGGGTCAGCGTGTTCCCGGTCCCGGGGCTGACGACCACCGTCCCCAAGGAGTTCGTGCACCGGGCCAGCGTGGCCGAGGTGCTGCTCACCGACTGGGCCGCCCGGGGCGAGGACCGCTTCACGGTCACCGCCCAGTGGCCGCGCGGGCACTCCTTCTTCACGCCGGTGGACGGCCGGCACGACCCGCTGCTGGCGGCGGAGACCCTGCGCCAGGCCGCGCTGCTCCTCGCGCACACCGAGTACGGCATCCCGCTGGGCCACAGCTTCCTGATGCGGGACCTGTCGATGGCGTTCGAGCCCGCGCAGCTGGCGGTCGGTTCCGCGCCGGCCGCCATCGAGGTGGAGGCCACCTGCACCGCCCTGGAGCGGCGCCGCGGCGCCGTCACCGGTTTCCGCATCGACGTCGTGCTGTGGCGCGAGGGCGAGGTCGCCGCGCGCGGGGGCGGCTCCTTCTCGGCCGTGGCCGCGCCCGTCTACCAGCGGCTGCGCGGGGGGCGCGGCCGCTCGGGCGTGCTGGCGCTGACCGCGCCCACCGCGCCGCAGACCGTGGGGCGCACCTCCCCCATGGACGTGGTCCTCTCCCCGCTGGGCCGGCCCGACGTGTGGCAGCTGCGGGTCGACGTCCAGCACCCGGTGCTCTTCGACCACCCCGTCGACCACGTGCCGGGGATGGCCCTGCTGGAGGCCGCCCGCCAGGCCGCCTCCGCCCACCTGGCCCGCCCCTGCCGGCTGCTGGCCTTCACCAGCGAGTTCGACACCTACGCCGAGCTCGACGCGCCCTGCCTGATCGGGATCGAGCCCGTCGCGTCCCCGGCGGGCGCCACGCACGAGACCCTCCTCGTGACCTGCCGCCAGGAGGACCGCCCCGTCTTCAGCGCCGAGATCAGCGTCGCCGGACCCGCCGCCCAGCACTGACCCCCACACCTCCCCCACCTCCCCCCACACCTCACACCTCCCACCCCTCACCTCCCCCTCCCCGCCTTCCCCTCCCCGCCTTTCGTCCCCGCCTTCCGTCCCCGAGCCCCGGGCACGCCCGCGGGCGCGAGCGGGCGGGGCGGGGCCCGTGCGGGGCGTGTGTGTGGTGCCGGGCCGCCGGTGTACGGCACCGCGCGGGCGGGCCCGGGCGCGGGGTCCCGCGGGGCGGGCCGGAGCGCCCGGGCGCGGGCGCGCGGGGCCGCGGGGAGGGTGCGCCCGCTCCGGGACCGGGGCGGGGCCGGGGCGGGGGGTGTCAGGTGTGCTCGGGGGGCGGGGCGGGGGGTGTCAGGTGTGCTCGGGGGGCGGGGCGGGGGTGTGGAAGGTGTGGAGGTGGTCGTGGGCCCAGGTCTCGTAGGTGCGCGGCGGCCGTCCGGTCAGTTCGCGTACGGCGTCGGTCACCTGGGCCTTGGCGCCCGCGTGCTGGCGGCGTGCGGAGTTCAGCAGTGCCTGCGCCAGTTCGGGCGGGTGGCGGCGGTTCCAGGCGGCGAGCGCCTCCTGCTCGCCCAGTTCCTCGTGGTGCAGCCGGCGGCCCAGCAGCCGGCCCAGGCAGGCCGTCTGCTCGCGGGCGCTGAGCGCCCGGGGCCCGGTCAGCACGTAGGAGCGTCCGGCGTGCCCGTCCCGGGTCAGCACCCGCACCGCGCACGCGGCCACGTCCCGGGGATCGACGCAGGAGTTGGCCGACGCCCCGTACAGCGTGCGCACGACCCCGTGCGCGCGCACGCCCGGCGCCCAGGCCAGGGTGTTGGACATGAACGAGCGCGGCCGCAGCAGGGTCCAGCGCAGCTGCGGCCCGTACCCCTCCAGCAGCGCCTCCGCGGAGCGCTGCCAGGCGGTGAGCGCGTCGTCGGCGCCCGGATCGAGCACGGCGGCGGCGGAGAGCTTGACCACCCGCTCCACCCCGGCCGCCCGTGCCGCGCGCAGGAAGCGGGCGTCGTCGTCCGCGCCGGGCCGGACCGTGATCAGCAGCGCGGTGCGCACCCCGGTCAGCGCCCGGCGCAGCGAGGCGGGGTCGGCGTAGTCGCCGCGCACCACCTCGCCGCGCCGCGGCGCCACCCGGTCCGGGCGGCGGGCCAGCACCCGCACGGCGGTCCCGGCCGGCAGCAGGCCCAGCACCTCGCGCCCCACCGTGCCGGTGGCCCCCGTGATCAGGATCATGACCCGCTCCACCCGCCCTTTTCCGGCCTCGTACGCCCCCGGCCGCTCCCCGGTGCCGGCCGGACGCTGTCCAAGCGACCGCAACGCCTCGTAGACTATACGTACTGGACGGTTTTTTTAGGAGAGTCGCGGGTAGCTGGACCGTGACGATAAGGAGGTGGACGTGCCGGAACCGAAACAGGACCGCGCGGTACGGACGCGCCAGGCCATCCTGGTGGCCGCTGCCAAGGTCTTCGAGGAGCACGGGTACAAGGCCGCGACGATCAGTGAGATCCTCGCGTCCGCCAAGGTGACCAAGGGGGCCCTGTACTTCCACTTCGCATCGAAGGAGGAGCTGGCCGCCGGGGTCCTCAGCGGGCAGGACCAGCAGCTGATCGTGCCCTCGCACGCCTGCAAGACCCAGGAGCTGGTCGACACGGCGATGCTGCACGCCTACCGGCTGCAGTCCGATCCGATGGTGCGGGCCGGGGTGCGTCTCACCCTGGACCAGCGGGCCGCGGGCCTGGACCGCACCGGGCCCTTCCTGCGGTGGGGCGAGGTCGCGGTCGGCCTGCTGACCACGGCGCAGGCGCAGGGCGAGCTGCTGCCGCACGTGGTGCCGGCCGAGACGGCCGAGGTGTTCGTGGGCTCCTTCGCCGGAGTGCAGGCCATGTCACAGGCGGTGTGCGAGTACCAGGACCTGCTGGGGCGGGTCTCCGCGCTGCTGCGGCACATCCTGCCCTCGGTGGTGCTCTCCTCGGTGCTGGCCTCGGTGGACCTCAGCGAGCAGCGCGGCGAGACGCTCAGCCTGGAGGCGTGCCGGGAGCCGGCCCTGGCCTGAGCACGGCGGACCGGGGGGGTCACCGGGCGCCGGTGATGGCGGCGCCGGTGGCGGTGGCGCCGGTGGCGGTGGTGGTGGCGGGGCCGAAGTAGGCGTTCAGGGCGGCCTCCAGCGCGTCGCCGCCCGGCGCCCAGGCGATGTAGCCGTCGGGGCGCACCAGCAGTGCGCTGGGCAGGTCGGGCACCTCGGTGTGCACCACCCGGTGCAGCAGGGTGCTCCAGCGGCCGGCGCCCCTGAGGTGGCGGGTGCCCGCGCGGGTGCACAGCAGCAGCGGGCGGCCCTGGCGCAGCAGGGTGATCACGTCGGTGGCGCCCCGTGCGGTGGTCAGGGGCCGGTTGTGCAGGAAGCGGCCCTCCCAGGGCGAGGGCCGTGCGGTGCGGGCGGGCAGCACCGTGTCCTGGGCGCTGACCATCGCGCCGAGCAGGCCGCTCTCGCCGCCGGCGGGCAGCAGCTGGGCGAACAGGGCGCGCAGCGGGTCCAGGGCCGGGTCGGGGCGCATCAGGGCCAGCTGGGCGCGGGTGTTGTCGATGACGGCGCGGGCCGCGGGCCGGCGTTCCTGGTCGTAGGTGTCCAGCAGGTCCTCGCCGGCCGCGCCGCGCAGGACCAGGGCGAGTTTCCAGCCGAGGTTGAGCGCGTCCAGCAGGCCGGTGCTCAGGCCCTGGCCGCCGATGGGGAAGTGCACGTGGGCGGCGTCGCCGGCCACCAGGACCCGGCCCGCCCGGTAGCGGTGGGCCAGCCGGGAGAAGTCGGAGAACCGCTCCAGCCAGCGCGGCGCGCTCATCGCCACCGGCCGGCCCGCGAGGAAGGACACCTCCGCGCGCAGCTCCTCCAGCGTCAGCGGGGCCCGCCGGTCGCCGTGCGGGCGTGCGCAGTTCAGGGTGCGCAGGTGCACCCGGCCGGCCCCGTCGTCCTTGACCACCAGCCAGCCGCGCGGCGTGCGCGTCCAGCCCTGCGCCAGGTCCCCCGCACGCTCCAGCCGCACCTGGCCCGCCATCGCCGCGACGGTCGCGGGAAAGACCTGCGAGGCGATCCCCGACAGCTCCCTGACCGTGCTGCGGGCCCCGTCGGCCGCCACCAGGTACTGCGCCGTGCACTCCAGCGGCCCCCGCGGCCCCTGCACACTGATCCGCACCCCGCCGGGCCCGCTGTCGACCCCCGTCAGCCGGTGCCCGCGCAGCACCCGCGCGCCCGCCGCCCGCGCCCGCGCCTCGAACGCCGCCTCCAGCTCCGCCTGCACACACTTCATGATCGGTTCCGGTTCCGAAGCCGGCGCCGTGATCGACAGCCCCGGGATCCCCGCGAAATGAAAAGCCCGCGTCGTCGCAGCCGGGACGGCCGAGGCCGGGGTGGCGGAGGCCGGGGTGGCGGGGGCCGGGACGGCGGGGGTCGGGGTCGAGGTGGGGGCCGGCCAGGGATCCGGGGCCGCCGAAGGGCCCGGGGTCGGCCAGGGGCCCGGGGCCGCCGAAGACTCCCCGCCCGGCCAGGAATCCGGGTACGTCGAGGGCTCCAGGGGTATCGGGCCCGGGGATCCCGCCGGGCCTGCCGATGCTCCCGGTGCTGCCGGAACCGTCAGTGCTGCCGGAACTGCTGGTGCTCCCGCAGCTGTTGGTACTCCCGGGGCTGCCGGGCCGGCAGACGCTGCGGGGCGGGCCCGGCCGGCCGGGCTGCCCAGTACCACCGGGCCCGCCGATGAGCCCCAGGGCATCGATGCCGCCGGACCTGCCGGTGCCGCCGGGGCCGCCGCTCCTGCTGGCAGGGCAGGGGCTGCCGGTGGGGCCGGTGGGGCCGGTGGGGCCGGTGACGTGGTGGTGGGGGCTGCTGATGTTTTTGATGCCGTGGGGGGTGCCGTCAACGAGGGGCCCGCGGCGCCGGACGGGCCGCCGGGCCGGGCCGGCTCGCTCAGGGCCCGGCCGTCGAGATGCCCGCGCCGCACCAGTGACTGCACCGTGCGTGCGTGCAGCGTCGTCGCCCGGGGCCGTTCACAGATCTCGGTCCGCGCCTCCAGCACCACCACCGTGATCCCCTGCTGCGCGAGATCCGCCGCCAGCAGCAGCCCCACCGGACCCCCGCCCGCGATCGCCACCTGTGTACGCGTCATCCAGGCCTCCCCCGACCGTGACCACCACGACCACCGCTTGCTCCACCGCCGCCCGGTGCACAACGGCGGAACCCGCCTCCCGCGCAACCGCCCCCGCACCACAGGTGCGAGAGGCCGTCACGGGTGGGGGAGGAAGCGGACCGTTTGGAAAATCCCGAGCTGGCGCGGCCTGAAATATACCGGCTGGCCGGTTCTTTGCAAGAGTCACACCGACTCCTCACACCCCGCCACGGCCCGCCCCGCACCACCCCGGCAACCCGCCCCGCAGCTCACCGGCCCCCTCCCAAAAGACCCGCCCCACACAGCCCCCGGAAACCGCGACCCAGCACGCCGGACGGGACCGTCCCTCCCCCGGCCGGCCCGGCCAGATACACCCCGCACCCGCCCGCCCACCGGGATCTAAGCCCCGCTCACCGGCTCTCCAGCCACGCCCCGTCCCGTCCCGCCCGCCCCGCGGGCCCGCTCCCCGCCACCCGGCCGGACCGGGAACACCGCCCTCGCCGCTCGGCGCAGAAACCCGCAGGCGATCACCTGCGGGGAACGGCCGGTTCCGGCCAAGGAAAAGCCCCGAACACCCCAGCCCCCGGGGAGACGCACCCCTCACCCCCGGACCCCCTCGCAGGCACCGTCCCGCACCACCGCCCGGGCGACGCACGCCCGCGCACCCCCGCCCTACAGACAGGAAACGCCCCTCACCACAGGCCCCGGCGGACGCGCCCCGCGCCACCACCAGCCCCCGCAGGAAACATCCCCCTCGCCCCCGGAGCCCCCGACGGGCGCGCCCCGCATCGCCATCCGGGCGACGCAGCCCCACCCGACGATCCCCGGCGGGGATACATCCCCTCGGGCCCCCGGTGGCCGCACCCCACGTCACCACCGGCCCCCGCACGCCCGGCCCCCTGATGGGCGTGCACGACACCCGCACCTGGCCGACGCAGCCCCGCACACCGGCCGCAGGGAACATCCCCCTCACCCTGGGCCCCCGACTGGGCGCCCGACTGGGCCTCCGACGGGCGCGCCCCGCATCGCCGCCCGAGGAACGCACTCCCGCACACCGGCCGCAGGGAACATCCCCTTCACCCCAGGGCCGCCGGTGGGCGCACCCGTGTCACCAGCGGCCGCGGGGAGCGTCTTCAGCGTTCTTCCTCGCCCTGGTCCCCGGTGGGCGCTCCCCGCGTCACCACCGGCCCCGCAGGACATGTCTGCCTCGCCCGGGCCCCGCTGGGCGTGCCCGGCACCGTCATCCGACCAACTCAGCCCCCGCACACCGGCACCGGCCCCGCAGGGGTGCGTCTCCTCGCGGCGGCGTCCGGCAGCGGCCCGTCCCCGTGCCCCGGCCGACAACGCCGGCACACCGACCGGCCCCCCGGCCCATAGACCGCCCGTCCCCCGCCCGGGGTGCCGGCGCGTCCCCGTGCCCCGGCCGACAACGCCGCTCCCGCGAACCCGGCCCCGGGGAAAACGCCCGCCCCAGCCCCTTCACGGGCACCGCCTACGCCCCACCCCGGAGAGGAAGGGGCGCACATCCTCACCCCGACCCCTGCACGCGCGCCCCCGCCCTCGCAACGCCACCGCCCCGCAACGGGAAACACCCCCACAGGGAGATCGACCCCAGGGGAATCTCCGCCCCGCACGGGGGGCCGCCCCGGGGCGGTCCGGCCCGGCACTCCTCCCCCGCACCAGCCACGGCCACCGGCCACCGGTCCGGGACACCCCCTCGCCCCCGGACCGCTCCGGGGGGGGGCGGCCTCCTGCACACCGACCGGCCACCCCCCTCACCCTCCCCAGCACACACGCAGACCGCCTCCTCCCCCGTCCGGGGTGGCTCCTCGCACCGTCCCGCGCACGAGGCCCTCCCCTCTCGCTCCGCGCCGGGGTACGCCCCCTCACCCCGCCCTGCCCGCCACTGCCCGCCCTGCCCGCCACTGCCGCACCGGACCGGGCCGGGCGCCCCCGGCCACCGCGGGCGCCCCCTGTCGCCTGCACCTGGAGCGTTTCTCGAGCGCCGTGTGCTGAAGTCGGCGGGCCCTGTCCGAAAAGAGTCAGTGGCCCGCCCACCCCACGCCCAAGGAGAAATCCGTGCCCACACGACGAACCGTGCTCAAAACCGGCCTCGCGGCCGCCGGCAGCAGCGCCTTCACCGCCGCAGCGCTCACCCCGACCCTGCTGCGCCGCTCGGAACCGGCCACCACCACCGCCGCGGCCACCACCACCGCGAAGTTCACCACCCCCATGCCGATACCGCCGGTACTGACCCCCTACTCCACCAGCGGCGGCATCGACCGCTACCGCATCACCACCCAGCCCGCCCAGGCCGAGATCCTGCCCGGCATCATGAGCGACGTCCTCACCTACGGCGGCCACTTCCCCGGCCCCGTCATCCGCGCCCGCTCCGGACGCCCCGTCAAAGTCCTGCACACCAACAACACCGACATGGGCACCTCCGTCCACCTGCACGGCGCCAGCGTCACCCCCGCCAACGACGGCTCCCCCATGGACCCCATCGAACCCGGCCAGTCCCGCCTGTACACCTACCCCAACAACCAGCCCCACGCCTCACTGTGGTTCCACGACCACGTCCACCACATGGAGTCCGAACACGTCTACCGCGGCCTGTCCGGCACCTACCTCCTGACCGACGACATCGAAGCCGCCCTGCCCCTGCCCGCCGGCCAGTACGACATCCCCATCTCCCTGCGCGACGCCGACATCGACGACACCGGCCGGCTGAACTACACCATGCTCGACTTCCCCCACCGCACCACCCTGCTCGCCAACGGCCGCGCCTACCCCTACCTCCAGGTCGCCGCCCGCAAATACCGGCTGCGCCTGCTCAACAACTCCAACCTGCGCTTCTTCAAACTCCGCCTCGCCGACGGCAGCGACATGATCCAGATCGGCTCCGACGGCGGCCTGCTCCCCGCCCCCCACCCCACCGACACCATCGCCCTGTCCCCCGCCGAACGCGCCGACATCGTCATCGACTTCGCCCGCTACCCCGTCGGCACCCAACTCGTCCTGGAGAACACCCTCCTCAACGGCGGCCCCGCCGACTCCCTCGGCCAGGTCCTGCGCTTCGACATCGTCCGCCAGGAAACCGACCCCAGCACCATCCCCGCCACCCTGCGCACCCTGCCCCCACTGCCCCAGCCCACCGTCCAGCGCACCGTCGTGCTCTCCCTGGAGGAAACCGGCCTGCCCGACGCCAAGGGCACCATCAACGGCAAGGTCTACGACCCCGACCGCATCGACACCAAAATCCGCTACGGCGCCAGCGAAGTCTGGACCGTCACCAACCCCAACCGCTTCTCCCCCCACAACCTCCACCTCCACCTCATCCAGTTCCGCATCCTCGAACGCAACGGACAACCCCCCACCCCCGCCGAATCCGGCCTCAAAGACACCGTCGCCGTCCAACCCGGCGAAACCGTCAAACTCCAAGCCACCTTCGACACCTACAAAGGCACCTACCTCTACCACTGCCACCTCCTCGACCACTCCGCCATGGGCATGATGGCCCAGTACAAAGTCAGCTGACCCACCCCCACACCACCACCCCGGCACACACCCGCCGCACCCCCGGCATCCCCCCACACCCCCCAACCCACCCACCACCCAGACACCCGTCCCCCTCCCCCGCCACCCCGCACGCCCCGCACGCCCCGCACGCCCCGGCACCCCGGCACCCGCCGTCGCATCGCCCCCCAGCACCCCGCCACACCCCGGCACCCCGCACGCCCCCAGCGTCCCGCGCATCTGACCCCGCGCATCCCCGACGCTCCCGGCACACCACAGCCGCCAGCTCCCCCGGCACGTCCCTCCCTCCGGTGCCACCCGCCGACCCGGCCGACACCGCCCCGCCCCCGGCGCACCCGCACCCCCGCCACCACCGGCATCCCCGACACGAAGCCTCCGCCAACTTGAAGTCGCAGGTCAAGGGGCTGGTGTGACTCGTGCCCATGGCGCTCACCCTGGTCGTAGGCGGGAGTCTGTGGGGAAGATCGTCCGCCAAGGGGTGGCTCGCGACTCCATGCCGGTTCTGCCGATGGCGTTCGGTTGCTTCATTCGGATCTTGCGAGGCTTGTCATACTGCCCGGATGGATAGGCAAGGCGTGGAGGCGGCACGGCGTTGGCTGGCTGATCAGGGCATCCACCAGGTACGCGACGGGTGGGTGAGCGACGAGAAGCCGGACGCGCTGCTCACCGCCAGCCAAGTGGCACATTCTTGGGCCGGTGATGTGTTCGCTGAGGACCTGAGTGCAGCCGACCAGGTGCGGTTGGCCTTCGGGCTGCTGGATCTCCTCGACGATTACTGGGTCACCTGCGAGATCCGATTCGCGGACGGAAGCGGAGAGGGCCTCTTGCCGGCCGACGTGCTGTGGGGCGGCTACCGTCAGCGGCTGGAAGCGGACCGGGACGTCGAGGCCGTTACCTACTCGCTGTGGGTGGACTGGTTCGAGGACCACACCACTTCCGCGACGGCGTTCGCCGAGGTCCTCGGAAAGGACATCGACCGAGTAGTGGCCGAGCGATCGGAAGCCCTGCTCCGCCGGGCCCGTCGGGTTCTGGAGTGTTCGGGCCCGGTGCGCTGGACGGTGAAGGAGCCGGCATACCGCACCGCCGCGCGGCTTCCTGCCCTGCACTCAGCTATCTTCCTCGGTCTTCGGGCGAGCTTCCACGACGTCGACGGTGACCTGGAACCGGCCGCCGCACTGGCCCTCCTCGACCAGCTAAGTCTTCCCATGAACACCCAATACCTTGCCGAACTGCGGTACGTACTTGCCGCAGGGCACAAAAACCACCACCGCAGTCCCGGTGCCTGGGACGATGCGGTTCGCTCCTGCTCAGGTAGCTGAACTGTCCGATTCCTGCTCGCTACGCCTCGGCTGCCTTCTACGATCCGGTGCATGTTGGATCCCGAGCTGCTGGAACGGATCACTGCGCGACGCGCGGAACTGGACGAACTCGAAGAACAGCTGGCCAAACAGCTGGCGGACGTGCGGGCCGAACGGGACGAACTCGCTGTCGCCGAACGGGTCCTTGAACGGATGACCGGGCAGCTCGCCGAGGAACGAGCCTCCGTCGGGCCGGTGCCCGGGCAGGTGGGCGGCCGGACAGTGATGCTGATCCCGCACCGCGAACCGGGCGTGGAGGAAGACTCGCTTCCGTGGGATTACCAGCGCATCATCGCCGCCGTGCGGCAGGCCGCAGGGCCAGTCATGGCCCGCGAGGTTGGCGAGGTAGTAGGAGTGGACGTCAGCGTGCGGTCCAAGCTGGAACCGCTACGCAGCAGGCTGGTCAGACTCGTCGATCGCGGCTGGCTGCGGAAACTGCCCGACGGTCGGTTCACCACCCGCCTGTGAGCAGGAACGCCGCCGCGCGGAGTGGCTCGGAACTGGCGTAACCGGGGTGCTCCCGGAGGCCGTTGATTTTGTGTGACGAATACCAAAGAGCTCCCCGAGGACACCTGCTCGCTTGTCTATCAGTGCCGTCTGCCGCTGTCCACGCGCACCGTCAACCACCTCGCCGATCTGCTCAGGCGCCACCTGAAGGCGATTCGGTCCCGGTGGCGGATCCTGCCGCCGGGGAGGATCGCGGTGATCGTCCTGGCCGTACTCCGTCACGACCAGCGCCTGGCCGACATGGCCGGCGGCAACGACGTGTCCGAGTCCACCGTCCGCCGCTGGCGCGACGAGCTGATCGGACTGCTCGCCGCCCAGGCACCGCGCCTGGACCGCGCCCTGAAGCAGGTCGCCAAGCAGGGCGGGGAAGTGGTCCTGATCGACGGCACCCTCATCCGCACCAGGCGGCGCACCGGAAAAGCCGACCGGCGGAACTATTCCGGCAAGCACCGCAGCCATGGCCTTCACTTCCTCGCCCTGACCGACGAAAAGAGACGCCTAATCTGGATATCCGCAGCCCGGCCCGGCCGCACCCACGACAACACCGCCGCCCGCCACGACCACATCCTGGCCCACCTGCGCGCCGCCAGCCTCGGGGCGCTGGCCGACCTCGGCTTCCGCGGCCTGGACAACGACATCCTCGACCCCGTGATCGTCACCGGCTACACCGCCACCCGCACCCATAAGCTCACTCCGGGCCAGAAGGAAGCCAACCGCGTCCTCGCCGTCGTACGCGCACCGGTCGAGCACGGCTTCGCCCACCTCAAGAACTGGCGGACCCTCACCAAACTCCGCACCGACCCCGCCCGCGCCACCCAGCTCCTGCGCGCCCTGCTCGTCCTAACAAACCTCGAAGTCAACCGCTGACGGACGATCTTCGCCGGGGGCTCCCGCCCACGACCAGCATGAGTACCCCGAGGTCCAGTCACACCAGCCCTTTGACCTGCGAATTCAGGTTGACGGCAGCTCACCGCAGTGCACCCGAAGCCACACGCCGCACCCGCACCCGCACCCGCACCCGCACCCGATGCAATTCCCCGCACCCCGCAACGGCCCGCACCACCACACCCCAACGCCCCCGGCCCCAAAGGCACTTCCGGCAATTGCACCCCGCTGCCGGCGTACGGACCCTTCATTCACCCCGGATACCCACCGGCGAACGTCCCCGGCTCTGACCGCGGACAACAGCAACAACAACGGCGGGGACGGC
>NZ_JBIVKH010000006.1:0-329324 GCF_044750685.1 Streptomyces sp. NPDC088785 | reverse complement strand
GGCGACGGCGACGGCGACGGCGACGGCGACGGCGACGGCGACGGCGACGGCGACGGCGACGGCGACGGCGACGGCGACGGCGACGGCGACGGCGACGGCGACAGGATCACGGTGGAGATCGATGACCCGAGCCGGGAGACTCACACGATGAGCCCCAGCACATCGTCCGAACCACTCCACCAAGGATGGGACGAGCCCTGGTACCGAGTGCGCACGGACCACTTCCGGGCGTCGTTCCTGCCCAGCGACGGCGAGGACCCGGACGAGGTCTGCAACGTCGACGTCTTCGTGACCCTGACGAACGGATCCTGTCGGACCGCCACCGTGTAAACCCTCGCGGAAGTCGAGCGCCTGATGAAACGCCGGGCAGGGACGGACGAAGCCCTCGCGGGCCGCTACTTCTGGGCCCCGGACACTCTGATCGTCAAAGAGCCCGGCACCACCAGCATGACCGGCGTGATCACCGGCCAGATCGACAACGGCGAGTTCACCGAGATCTTCCAACACGTGACCACCAACCGACCGAGTACTCGGCCACCGCAAGCGCCGTGAGCGGCCAGGCCACGACGCTCCCGCACACGACGACCCTAAGACGCCTCCTGAGCCGGTAGCCGGTAGCCGGAACCGTGGACGCAGACCACGTCACAGCGGTGGAGGAACCGGCCGAGGACAGCAATGGCAAGGACCTCGTCACCGAAGACCACCCGACCACCGTGCAGCCGGCACACCCCGCACACCCCCACCGCCAGCCCCCGCAAACCCCTGCCCGGACCCGGACCCGGCCGGCACCACGGACACCCCCACCCCACCGCCACAACAGACCCGACAGACCTGACAGACGCAAAAGAGCCAGAGGACCCGAAAGACCCAGAGAACCCGGGAGACCCGGCAGACCCAGGGGTCCCGGAAGACACAGAAGGCCCTTCCGGCGCTTTAGAGCGCTACAGGCGCGGTGGGGTCCACCCACCACGGGTTCGAGTCAGCCTTGAGGCCCGTACCCGACCGTGGCAGCCACACAGCTCCCCCTTCAGGAGGGTCACGGCGATGGCAGTCCACGGCGTCCAGCTCTACGACACCACCCTGCGCGACGGCACCCAGCAAGAAGGCATGGCCCTCACCGTCGACGACAAACTGGCCATCGCCCGCCACCTCGACGCCTTCGGCGTGCGCTACATCGAAGGCGGCTGGCCCGGCGCCATCCCCAAAGACACCGAGTTCTTCAACCGCGCCCGCACCGAACTCATCCTCCACAACGCCGAACTCGCCGCCTTCGGCGCCACCCGCCGCCCCGGCACCCTGGTCACCACCGACCCCCAGGTCCAAGCCCTCCTCGCCTCCCAGGCCCCCGTCATCACCCTCGTCGCCAAAAGCGACACCCGCCACGTCGAAAAAGCCCTCCGCACCACCCTCGCCGAGAACCTCGCCATGATCTCCACCACCGTGCGCCACCTCGTCCACGCCGGCCGCACCGTCTTCGTCGACGCCGAACACTACTTCGACGCCCACCGCCACAACCCCCACTACGCCCTCGCCTGCGTCCACGCCGCAACCGAAGCCGGCGCCCACACCGTCATCCTGTGCGACACCAACGGCGGCTCCCTGCCCCACCAGATCCACACAGCCGTCACCCACACCCTCAAAAACACCGGCGCCACCCTCGGCATCCACTGCCACGACGACACCGGCTGCGCCATCGCCAACACCCACGCCGCCCTCGACGCCGGCGCCACCCACGCCCAAGGCACCGCCCACGGCTACGGCGAACGCTGCGGCAACGCCAACCTCTTCACCCTCGCCGCCAACCTCACCCTCAAACACCCCACCCCCCTCGACCCCACCCCCAACCTCACCCACCTCACCACCACCGCCCGCGCCATCGCCCACATCACCCACATCCCCCCACGCCCCAACGACCCCTACACCGGCACCAGCGCCTTCACCCACAAAGCCGGCCTCCACGCCTCCGCCCTCCGCATCGACCCCGACCTCTACCAACACACCAACCCCACCCACACCGGCAACCACATGCGCACCCTCGTCTCCGACATGGGCGGCCGCTCCTCCATCGAACTCAAAGCCCAAGAACTCGGCTACCACCTCCCCGCCCACTCCCCCCACGCCGCCCAAGCCGCCACCCGCATCAAACAACTCGAAAACCAGGGCTACAGCTACGAAACCGCCGACGCCTCCCTCACCCTCCTCCTCCACACCATCCTCCACCCCACCACCAACCCCCACCCCCACTTCACCATCCACAACTGGACCCTCACCACCACCCACACCACCACCAACGGCAACAGCACCAGCCACGACAACAGCAACAGCCACGACAGCAGTGACAGCCACGACGGCTCCAACAGCTCCGACGGCTCCGACGGCAGTGGGGAAACACTCACCCACGCCACCCTCACCCTCACCATCCCCCACCACCCACCCATCACCACCACCGCCACCGCCCCCACCCCCCACCACGCCCTCGACCAGGCCCTCCACCAAGCACTCGACCCCCACTACCCCACCCTCACCACCCTCCACCTCACCCACCACCACACCCACACACCCACCACCAACAACAACACCAGCAACGGCGCCGGCAGCAACAACAGCAGTACCGATGCCGGAACCAGCACCAGCACCCTGCCACCCACCCGCATCCTCACCACCTACACCCACAACAACCAAACCCTCAACACCACCAGCACCCACACCAACCCCACCACCGCCACCTGGCACGCCCTCCTCGACGCCTACCACTACACCCTCCAACACACCACCACACCCACACCCCTACCCCAACCGAAACCCACGACGACGACCACGCACACGCCCGCGCCCACACCCAAAACCCTCCACCCCACCCCCCACTAACCACCCACCCACCACCCCTCAAATCGACCCCCACTCGCACCCCGCTCAAGCCCCACTAGCGCCCCCCTCAAACCCACCCCCACACACCCCCAGGTCAGCCCATGATGCAACCACGACACACGCAACCAGCGCGGCCGCACCCGACCACCGCGCAGCCGGGGGGACACATGGATGGCGAGGGACACGCCGTAGTGATCGGCTCCGGCACCGCCGGGCTCACCGCGGCCCGCGTACTGGCCCGCTACATGAACCGCGTCACCGTCATCGAACGGGACCGCACGCCCCGCGGCACCGAACGACGCCGTGGCATCCCCCAGGCCCGGCACACCCACAGCCTCATGCCCGCCGCCGAAGCCGGCCTGGAGCGTCTCTTCCCCGGGATCGGGCGGGATCTGACGACCGCCGGAGCCGTCCGCGTCCGCATGGCCCGGGACATGCTCGTCCACGGCCCCGCAGGCTGGCACGCCCCCAGTGCCTCACCCGCGACGTTCCTCAGCGCCGGCCGTGACCTCATCGACTCCGTGATCCGTACGCGCCTGCTCGCGAACGCCAATGTGCGCTTCCTCCACGGACATGACGTGGTCGCTCTCGAGCCCGGTCGTAACGACACCGTCACCGGCGTGTGGGCCCGGGCCCGCGTCACGGCCGACGGCCGGAGCGGGGCCGTGCGGAGGGACAGGGGCACGGGCGGCACCTGGGGAGCGCCGGAGCTGCTGCCCGCCGAGTTCGTCGTCGACGCCTCCGGCAGCGCGTCCCCCGCGCCTCGCTGGCTCCGCGAACTCGGCTACGCGCCGCCCCAGGAGAGCGTGGTGGCCGCCCACGCCTCCTATGCCTCCACCCTTCTGGCGCCCCCTGTCGGCCACATCGCCTCCTGGAAGAGTCTGCTTCTCCTCGGTGCGCCGGGCAGCCCGTTACAGGCCCAGCTGAACCCCGTCGAGGGGGGCCGCTGGTCGCTGACCCTGCGTTGCGGCGAGGGGATGCCGCTGCCCACCGACCATCTGAGCCTGATCGCGGCCACCGCGGCCCTCTCCCACCCTCTGCTGCACGACGTCACGGCCGCCGCCGAACCCCTGGGGCCCGTCTACACCTGCACCGCCACGGAGAATCGGTGGCGCCACTACGAGCGCCTCCGGCACTGGCCCGACCAGTTCCTCGTACTCGGTGACGCGCTCGCCACCCTCGACCCCGCTCACGGACAGGGCATCACCCTCGCCGTCCAGGGCGCGCTCACCCTCGATCACCTCCTGGACAGCCACGGCACCACCACGGGTCTCAGCTACCGCCTCCGTCGTGCGATCGCCCACCAGCTCAGCCCCACCTGGCGCACCAGCACCCAGAATCTCAAGCTCGCCAGGCCCCACACCAGCACGACGAGCGCCGCCGGCGGCCTGCGCGGCCGTCTGGCCAGGCGCTCGGCCGCCCGTGTCGAAGCCGCTGCCACGACCAGCGAACACGCCGCGACCCTCCTGCTGGAGCAGTGGCAGGCGCTCGCCCCGCGTGGGCCGTTGGGCCCGCGCGCCCTGTGGGCCGCCCGGGTGCGCGCCCCCGTCACAGACGCCCCTCTGCCGTCCGCGTCTGCCGGACCTTCCGACGGTACGCGCCGCAGCACCGCACGGCCGCCCCGTCCGGCCCTGGGCCGGAACAGCCCCCTGCGGAACGCGCCGAGCCGACCGTAGAACGCTACACACCAGATGGAGTTGGAGACGTAATGCCACGTGAGAGCCGTTGTCCGGCGTACCCGTCCGCCGCGGGCTTTCCCTTTGATCCCACGGCGGCGGGGGCCACGGCCCCGTCGCCGGCGGCACCCCGGCCACCGGCGGGTGTCCGCGACAGCCGAGCCGTGAGGGGAGAGACGCTGACATGAGCATCACCGACGAAGCGGTCCACAGCGAACACGGCGAGCCGTCGCCGGGTACGGCGTCGCGCGCCGAGACGTCGCGCGGCGAGCGCATGGCGGACTGGGCCGACGGGCGGCTGGGCACCTACAAGTGGGGCTCGCTGGTCCGCAAGGTGTTCCCGGAGCACTGGTCCTTCATGTTCGGCGAGATCGCGCTCTACAGCCTGGTCGTCCTGATCCTCACCGGCATCTATCTGACGCTTTTCTTCAACCCCAGCATGAGCGAGACCGTCTACCACGGCTCGCACGCCCCGCTCCAGGGGATCCAGATGTCGGAGGCCTACGCGTCCACCGTCAAGATCAGCTTCGAGGTGCGGGGCGGCCTGTTCATCCGTCAGCTGCACCACTGGGCCGCACTGACCATGATCGCGGCGACGATGGCCCACACGCTGCGCCACCTGCTCACCGGCTCCTTCCGCAAGCCCCGTGAGATCAACTGGCTGGTCGGCGTCGTCCTGTTGCTCCTGCTGACGCTGGAGGGCTTCGTCGGCTACTCGCTGCCCGACGACCTGCTCTCCGGCACGGGCCTGCGCATCGCCGAAGGCGTCACCCTGAGCATCCCGGTCGTCGGCACGTACCTGACGATGTTCCTGTTCGGCGGCGAGTTCCCCGGCACGGACGTCATCCCGCGCTTCTACGGCCTGCACATCCTGCTGATCCCGGGCATCCTGGTCGCGCTCGTCACCGCCCACCTCATCCTCGTCTTCTACCACAAGCACACCCAGTTCCGTGGTCCCGGCCGCACCGAGAAGAACGTGGTCGGCGAGCCCTTCGTGCCCAACTACGTCGCCAAGGCGGGCGGATTCTTCTTCCTGGTCTTCGGGGTGCTCGCGCTCCTCGCCGGCATCGTCCAGATCAACCCGGTCTGGTCCTACGGACCCTACCGCCCCGACCAGATCTCCCAAGGCTCCCAGCCCGACTGGTACATGGGCTTCCTGGAAGGGGCCCTGCGCGCCTTCCCCGCCTGGGAGTTCACCGTCAGCGGCCACACCATCAACCTGGGCATCCTCATCCCGGCCCTCGTCCTGCCCACCCTCCTGCTCGTCGTGGTGGCGTGCTGGCCCTTCTTCGAGGCGTGGCTCACCAAGGACAACCGCGAACACCATCTCCTGGACCGGCCGCGCGAGCACGCAACCCGGACGGCGTTCGTCTCCTCGCTGGTCGCGTTCTATCTGGTGCTGTTCTTCGGTGGAGCCAACGACATCCTCGCGGAGCGGTTCCACCTCTCCCTGAACGCCATCACCTGGACGATCCGGTTCGCCGTCTTCCTGGTTCCGGCGGGAACCTACGTCGTCACCAAGCGGATCTGCCTCGGTCTCCAGCGCCGCGACCACGACAAGCTCCTGCACGGCCGGGAGACCGGACGCATCACGCGTCACCCGCACGGCGAGTTCACCGAGGCACACGAGCCGCTCGACGCCGCGAGCCGGTTCACCCTGCTGTCCAAGCAGACCCCCGCACCGCTTCCGCCCACCGCCCCGGACAGCAACGGCATCCCCGCTCCGCGCCACCGCGTCCTCGAACTGCGCCACCGGCTCAGCCGCTGGCTGCACGCTGGCCAGCTTCCTCTTCCCACCGCCGAGGAACTCCAGCGGTCCCTGGACCACGCGCCGGAGAAGACCGTCACCCCCCACCAGGACGCGCCACCGGCCGAGATCCCGAGCCGCACGACCGAAGCGAGTCGGCAGTAGCCGCCAGTCGGAAGCCGTCGTTCCGCCCGCTTCATGCTCCGCACTACCTGACTACCTGACCACCTCACTACCTGCTCCGTACTACGTACTCCAGACACAGAGGTGTGCCGCCCGCCTGTCCGGTCCCGTCTCCCGCCGGGGTCGAGCGGGCGGGCGGTCCCGCTCCCGCCAGTTCCTGACCTGCGCCGCTCCCGCCGTGGTGCATCCATATGGATGGTGAGCATGCCGTCCCCGTGTTGCGCCGGAGGTACCGCCTCGTCGCGTACGTACGGTGACGGCCCCGCAGAGCACGGGGACATGACGCAGGGAGTGTGCTGATGGACCGCAGTAAGTGTCTGCTGCTGGCGGGCGCCACCGCCGTTTCGCTGATCGTGGGGCCCGCCGCGGGCCTGGCCGCGGCAACGCCGCAGACTCCGGCCGCCGCCTTCGCCGCCCCTCGGCCGACTCTCACGGCCAGGGCCACGGCCAGCAGTGTCAAGCTGTGGCAGGAGTTCCGGATCTACGGTCAGTCCTCGCACATGCGGGCCGGCACCCGGGTCACCCTCCAGCAGAAGCAGGGCCGCGTCTGGAAGTACCTCCCGGTGTCGATGAACACCACCCGCACCGGCGCCTACAACCTCCGCGTCAAGCTCGGCCTCAAGGGACCGAACCAACTGCGCATGGTGGGCGGTTCGGCCATCTCGCCCGTCGTGCGGGTCGACGTGCGCTGAGCGCCGCGCGGATTCCGCGCAGGTCTCCCGTACTCCGGGGGCGACGGTCCGCTCGAACACCATCGGGCGACGACGTGACGAACCCGACGGGCGCATGGAGCAACACGCTAGCCGACGTGGTCTGCTGCCGCGGGCACCGCGTTGCACGTCATCCTGGGGTGAGCACACCGCCTCGACCCGAAGGGCCTCCATGACCGTCCCCACCGCCCTGATCTCAGGAGCGAGCATCGCCGGGCCCGCCGTGGCGTACTGGCTGAACGTCCACGGCTGGCGCACCACCGTCGTCGAACGCTTCGACGAGTTGCGCGAGGACGGGCAGAACATCGATGTGCGCGGCGCCGGTCGCGAGGTCAGCCGGCGCATGGGCATCGAGGACGACATCCGGGCGGCGACCACCGGCGAGAAGGGCACCGAGTTCGTCGACGCCCTCGGCAGGCCTCTCGCCCGTTTCGCGGCCGGCACCTCCGACTCGTCCGGCGCCACCGCCGAACTGGAGATCCTGCGCGGTCAGTTGTCGCGGATCATCGTCGACCGCACCCGTGCCGAGACCGAGTACCTCTTCGGTGACCAGATCGTCGCCCTGGACGACGGGGAGGACGGGGTGAGCGTGGACTTCGCGCACGGCGCGACCCGCACCTTCGACCTCGTGATCGTCGCCGAGGGCCTGCGTTCCCGCACCCGGTCCCTGGTCTTCCCGGACCCGAGCCCCGTACACGAACTCGGCCTGTACACCGCCTACCTGACGATTCCACGCACCGCGGCGGACACCGATCTGTGGCGCTGGCACAGCGCCGGTCGCGGCCGCAGCGTCACCCTGCGCCCGGACAACGTCGGAACCACCCGGGCCACCCTCTCCTTCCTGTCCGACGTCCGGGGCCTGGAGGAGCTGGACCGCGACAGCCTGATCACCGTCCTGCGCCGCACCTTCGCGGACGTGGGCTGGGCCGCTCCGCGCGTTCTCGACGCCCTGGACGGTGCCCCGCTCTACTTCGACGCGGTCGGCCAGACCCGGATGCCGGCGTGGACCAGCGGTCGGGTCGCCCTCGTGGGGGACGCCGCCTACTGCTCCTCACCGATCAGCGGCATGAGCACGAGTCTCGCCCTCACCGGCGCCTACCTCCTCGCCGGTGAACTCGCCACCCACCCGCACACGTTGGCGTTCTCCCGCTACGAATCCCTCATGCGCCCGTACGTGGAACAGGCCCAGAAGCTGCCGCCGGGGACACCGCGCATCGCCAATCCTCGCAGCCGGGCCGGACTCGCCACGATGAACACCGTCCTCAGGATCGCCGGCACCCCCGCCGCCGCACACCTGGGCGGGCTCGCCTCACGCTGGTTCACCCCGCCCGCGGACGCCATCGATCTCCCCGCATACCCGCTCCCCCGTGCCACACGGTGACCACTTGAGACGCTTGAGACGCTTGAGACGGACGATGGCCGGGTTCCCGGCGGTGCTCCAGCGCGCAAAGGGCTGCGCGGGCGGCTTCGATACCGGGTCGCCGCCGCGCAGCTCCAAGCCGTGCAGGTCCGATCCGCACAGCTCCGAGCCGCACAGCTCCGATCCGCGCAGCCGCAACGCCGACCCGACGGTCACGCCGAGCCCCTTTCCGGAACGAGCCGCCTCCGGACGGAATGTCGTCCTACACTGACGCCCTGTAACGGAGAGGGCGTCATGGGAACGAGCACCGGGCCCGAGGACATCAGGCCGCAGCCGGACTATCCGCCCAAGACGCCGCCACCGCCGAGGCATCCGCCGAGCCCGCCCCCGCCGGAGCCGCCCCGCAGCGAGAGCGAGCAGCTCCTGATCGGCCTTCCCGTCCCGCAGCGCGCTTCGCATCGGACGGCGTTGCGCGTGATGAAGAACCGGCACGGCGCCTCCTGGACGCTGGAAAGCGGCCCGTGGATCCCGAAGAAGGCCGCCGGCCATGTCGGCGAACGGCTCGGCGACTGGGGACTGGCCCCGCCCGCGGCACTCGACGAGGTGGTGCGGCTGCTCACCGCCACGGTCGGCGCCGACGGCGGCCGCCGCATCAGCGTCCATCTGTCCGAACAGGACGGCCGGATCGTCGTCCTCGCGCTCAGCCACCGAAACCCGAGCGGCCCGCTCGGCGACGAGGTCCTGCCCGCTCTGCGCGGGCTGGGCGCGGTCAGCTGCGGAAGCGAGACCACCGACGGCGGTCGACAGGTGTGGGCGCTCCTCGACCTCGGGACGACCGGCGCCTGACCGGACGGGCCCACCCGCAGCACCGACCGCGGAGCAGGTTGCTGGGCCTGCTGCGCACGGTCAGGAGGGCGTACGGGTTCCGGGTCGCCATGACGAGCGGTGTGCGGGCCCCGCTCGATGGCGGTCTCCAGGAGCTTCCCGGACGTCGGCGCGATCACGCGGCGGATGGGCTGCTCCGCTCGCCGGTGAGTCCCACCCGCAGCCAAGGACGGTTGTCGGACCGTCGGACCGGTGGAAGATCCGACGGCCGGCCCCGGGCAGGTGCGTGCCCGGGGCCGGCTCGCCCGGTGCGGCCCCGCGTACGGGGCCGCACCGGGCGGGATCAGCCGCGGCGGGCGGCGGCCTTGCGACGGGTCAGGAACACGGCACCGCCGCCGACGAGGAGCAGCGCCACGGCGCCGCCCACCATCGTGCCGGTGTTGTCCGAGCCGGTCTGGGCGAGGTCGCCCTCACCGCCCTGCGCACCGGCGGCGGCCGGGGAGGACGACGAGGCGGCCGGCGAGGCGGGCTGTGCGGTGGTCGCGGTGTCGCTCGGCTCGGCCGACTGCGCGGGGGTGGGCTTCGCGGCGGGCGTGGTGGCGCCGTCGCCGGGCGTGGTGGTGGCGGGCGGGGTGCTCGGCTCCTCGTCGTCCTTCGGCGGGTTGGCGATGCAGTCGGTTCCGCCCTCGGACGGACCGTTCCAGGAGGCGATCAGCGCGCTGCCGATGACCGGCTTGCCGGCTGCCGGGACGGGGCCGTGGCCCTCGCCCTCCTTGCCGTCGAAGACGGTCGTGCCGCGGTACAGGTCGAGTTGGGCGAAGCAAACGGCGTCCGGGACGGCGATGGACAGCGCCGCCGTCTGGCCCGCCTGGACCGACACGGAGGCGTGGTCGAGCAGCTGCTGCACGCCGGAGCTTTTGAAGTCCGGGCCGTGCGCCAGGTACGACGCGAGCGAGACGGTGCAGGTGCTGCCGTCGCCCTTGACCTGGAGCGTGAGCTTGCCGTTGGCGTCGGGCGCTATGTCCCTCAGGCCGGGCCGGCCCGTCCACGACGAACCGTCGGCCGAGAACGCGCACTTGTCGGACGGGGCCGCGCTGCCGGGCCCGCTCTGCTGCGTCTCGAAGGTGCTGTCGGTGTTCTTCCAGCCCTGGCCGCCGCCGTGGGCCGAGGCCACACCGGAGACGGAGAGGGCCAGCAGCGCGGCGGATGCCGTGGTGCCGGCCAGACGGATGGCGACGCGTCGAGTCATGGCGCATACCCCTTGTGCAGGTGAAGGATCCGCCGGCGGACTCGGCGCGCACCCCGCCCCCGTCGCGGCACCCGGCCCGTACGGGCGTGGTGCGGCTCGGGACGACCGCCGGCCGGCACCGCGGACTGGGCGGCGAAGACAGACGCCACCCGTCGGGGTGCACCGCGTTCCGCGACGGCGCGCGGATGGACGCGCGCAGCCGAAAGGACAGCCGGGAGTCGGAGGAGTGAGCGCCGGGCCGGATCGGACCCGGGAACAGGGAGAAGCTTCAACCAGCCTTCCTCACCTGTCAATTCGCCGTCTTGCGTCTCATACGTAACGGTGAACACGGGAATGGCACGGCGTTCTGCCGGTGTGTCACGAATGCCCGGGAATGGGAGTGGGCGGCCGGGCGCGGCGCGGGCTGCGGGGGGGGGGGCGGTCCGCGGGCGGCGTCAGGGGCTTTACGGCCCCTGAGGGGCTCTACGGCTCCTGAGTGAGGGCCGAGACGACGGCGGCGCGCACGGCGTGGCGGTCGAGTGCGGCGATGCGGCGGATGCCCGTTCCTCCCGGGGCACAGACCTTCTCGCGGAGGGTGGCCACTTCGGCGCTGTCCGCCCGGAGCCAGGCCGCGCTGCCGGTGAGCACCTGGGTGATCAGTTCGCGGGCGAGGTCGCGGGGCACACCCCGTACGGCACCCGCTTCGATCATCGCGTCGGCGAGGTAGAAGACGTAGGCGGGGCCGCCGCTGCTGAGGGGGCTCAGCACGGCGTGCTGGTCCTCGGCGATCCGCAGTACTTTCCCGGACCGCTCGAAGAAGCGCGTGACGGTCTCGGCCTGGGCCGTCGAACAGGACGCGCCGGGGGTGAGCAGCGTCAGGCCGTGTCCGACGGACGCGGTCAGGCTGGGCATGGCCCTGGCGGCGGCCACGCCGTCGGGCAGCAGGTCCTCCAGATCGGCGAGGGTGATCCCGTCGGCGAGCGAGACGACCACGGCGCCCTCTTCGAGCCGGCCGGCGATCTCCGCCAGGATGTCCGTGAGGCCCGCGGGTGGCACGGCCAGGACGACGACCTGTGCGTTCGCGGCGGCCGTCGCGTTGTCGGTCGTCCCGTGCACCGCGTACGACGAGGTCAGGGCGTCGACGTGGTCCTGGCTCCGCGCGGTGACCCACATGTCGGACGGGTCGAGGCCGCCGGCCAGTGCTCCGGTCAGCAGCGCCTCGCCCATCGTGCCCGTACCGAGGAACGCGACCGTCCGCCTTGCCGTACCCATACGACTCCCCCGCCTTGTCCGTCTCGACGCCGCTCGCGGCGCGTGCCGCGCATCAGGCGACCGCATCCGCTCGACCATCCCCAGTGCACCCGTTCCGGTCCCCCGTCGCACATTGAAGGGAACCGTCCGGGGCACGGGACGGCACGGCACGGCCTGCCCTCGGCCTCTCCGGGCAAGGGCGTGTGGCGCCTGCGCGCGGGGGGCGGCGGGCTCCGTGGCGACGGACGACCGACCGCCTGACCGGGAGCCGCGCCCCGTCCGCCCGGGCGCCGCACCCCAGCCGCCCGGAATCCGCGATCCGTCCGCCCGTGAGCCGCACCCCACCCTCCCTACCCGGAAACCGCGACAGGTCCGCCCGGCACCGGAGCCGACCCCGTCCGACGCAGGACGCTCGACGCCGGACCGATGACCAAAGTCCCCGCCCATCGGCCCGGCGACGGGCGTGCACTGGGAGAGGGACGGTGCGGACACCGTCCCGGAACGGACGGACGGAGGCGCGGATCGTGGTCGTCGAGGAGAGGCGCGGGTTCTGCACGCTGTGCAAGTCGCGGTGCGGTGCCGTCTACACGGTCGAGGACGGGCGGATCACCGGTGTGCGCCCCGACCCCGGCCATCCCACCGGCGCCGCGCTGTGCCCCAAGGGCCGCGCCGCACCCGAGATCGCGCACAGCAGCCGGCGGCTCACCACCCCGCTGCGCCGCACCAACCCCAAGACCGATCCGGATCCGGGCTGGGAGGAGATCGGCTGGGACGAGGCGCTGGACGAGATCGCCCATCGCATGCGGGACATCGCCGCCGGGAGCGGCCCGGAAGCGGTGGCGTTCGCCGTGGCCACGCCCAGCGGCACCATGGTCTCGGACGCCACCGAGTGGATCGAGCGCCTCGTGCGCGGCTTCGGCACCCCCAACACCGTGTACAGCGCGGAGATCTGCAACTGGCACAAGGACGTCGCCCACACCTTCACCTTCGGCACGCCCCTCCCACCGCCCGACTACGCGCACACGGATCTGGCCCTGCTGTGGGGGTTCAACCCGGCGAAGACGTGGCTCGCCCAGGCCACCGCCCTCTCCGCCGCCCAGGCCGCCGGCGCCACCCTCGCCGTCGTCGATCCGCGCCGCTCGACCAGCGCGCTCACCGCCGACCACTGGCTGCGGGTGCGCCCCGGCACCGACGCCGCCCTCGCCCTCGGGCTCGCCCACCTCCTGATCGAGCGGGACGGCCACGACGACGCGTTCGTCCGGGCGTGGACCAACGGTCCCCTGCTGGTGCGCCGCGACGACGGCCGTTTCCTGCGCGCCCGCGACCTGGACCCCGAGGCGGACGACGACGTGTTCGCCGTGTTCGACGTGCGGCTCGGCGCGGTCCGCGCCTACGACACGCGGCGTCCGGCCGTGCGCCTCGAGGACTTCGCGCTGCGCGGCGAGCACACCGTCCGCACCCGCGACGGGGACGTCCTGTGCCGGCCGGCCTTCGAGGAGTACGCGACCGCCTGCGCGGCCTGGCCCGCGGACCGGGTGGCGCGCACCACCTGGATCCCGGAGGACCGGATCCGGGCGCTCGCGGAGCGGATCGCGCGGGCCGCGTCGGTCTCGTACTACGGCTGGACCGGTGTCGGACAGAGCGCCAACGCCACCCAGACGGAACGCGCCCTGGCCACCCTCTACGCGCTCACCGGCTCCCACGACCGGCGCGGCGGGAACCGTCCCGCTCCCCCGCCGCCCCACCGTCCCGCGTCCGGCCCCGCCCGGCTCGCTCCGGCGCAGCGCGCCAAGGCACTGGGCCTGGACAGGCATCCGCTGGGCCCGCAGGCCTCCGGGTACGTCAACGCGGGCGACCTGTGCACCGCCATCGAGTCGGGTGAGCCCTACCGGGTGCGCGCGCTGATCGGCTTCGGCTCCAACCTCGTGGTGTCGCAGCCGGGTTCGGACCGGGTGGCGCGGGCCCTGCGCGACCTGGAGTTCCAGGTGCACCTCGACCTGTTCCCCAACCCGACGAGCGACAGCGCGGACATCGTGCTGCCGGTGAACAGCGCCTACGAACACGAGGCGTTGCGGTTCGGCTTCGAGACGGGCCACCACGCCCAGGAACACGTGCAGTTGCGCCCGCGTCTGGGCGCTCCGCTCGGCGCGTCCCGGTCGGACACGGAGGTGGTCTTCGACCTGGCCCGCCGACTGGGTCTGGCCGACCTCTTCTTCGGCGGCGACATCGAGGCCGCCTGGGACTGGCAGCTGGAGCCGCTCGGCCTGACCGCGGCGCGGCTGCGGGAGCACGAGGGGCCGGTGCGCGTGCCGCGGCCCGAGGCGGAACGCCGCTACGCGCACGCCCACGCGGACGGCACGGTCGTCGGGTTCGCCACCCCCACCCGGCGGGTCGAGCTGTACTCCGAGCGGCTGCGCGACCACGGCCATCCCCCGGTGCCCGTGCACACCGCGCCCGACGGCGACGACCCCGCCTTCCCGCTGGTGCTGACCTGCGCGAAGCACGGGACCTACGTGCACAGCCAGCACCGCGGCGTCTCCTCGCTGCGCCGCCGGGCGCCCGAGCCCCGCCTGGACGTGCATCCGGACACGGCGGCCGCGCACGGACTGGCCGACGGCGACCTGGCCGAAGTCGCCACCCGGCGCGGCGCCGTGCGCCTGCGGGTCCGCTTCGACAGCGCGCTGCACCCGGCCGTCGTCGTCGGCGAGTACGGCTGGTGGCAGTCCGCACCCGATCTGGCGCTGCCCGGCCATGACCCGACCTCGGCGGCCGGCGCCAACTACAACCTGCTCGTGGGCCATGAGGTCCGCGACCCGCTCAGCGGTTCGGTGCCGCTGCGCGCTGCGGCCTGTGCGCTGCGCGCCGTGCCCGGCGAGGACGCCTGGAACGGCACGCGCCCCTTCACCGTCACCGCCCTGCGGGCGGAGGCCCCGGGCGTGCTCGGGCTGCGCCTCGCACCGGCCGACGGCGGCGCCCTGCCCGACTACGCGCCGGGCCGGTATCTCGGCCTGCGCGGCCCGCACACCGACACGCCTCGCTGCTACTCCCTCACCGGGCCCGGCACCGACCCCGGGCGCACCGGCTACGACCTGGCCGTGCGCCACGTCCCCGGCGGCGCCTTCTCCACGTACGTGCACGAGGAACTCCGGGTCGGCGACCTCCTCGACGTGAGCGCCCCCGGAGGCCTGTTCCGGATCCCGGTCGACCTCGACGCGCCCGTCGTGCTGCTGGCGGGCGGCATCGGGGTCACGCCGTTCGTCTCGTACGTGGAGACGCTCGCCGCCACCGGGGGCAGGGTGCCGGAGGTGGTGCTGCACCACGGCAGCCGCGACGGCCGCGACCACTGCTTCCGTGCGCGGCTGCGGATGCTGAGCCGGCGCGTGGACCGGCTCACCGTCGTCGACCACTACGCCGAGCCGGGCCCCGGCGACCTCGTGGGACGCGACTTCGAGCGCACGGGGTTCGTCACCGCCGCCGACATCGACGGCCGGCTGCTCGCGGCGCGGGCCCGCTTCTACCTCTGCGGGCCACCGGCCATGATCGACAGTCTCACGGCGGGGCTGCTCGCGCGCGGAGTGCCGCCGTTCGAGATCTTCGCCGAGTCGTTCCGGGCGGAGCGGCCCCCCGTACGGCTGCGTGACGACGCGGAGTTCCGTGTCCGGCTCGCCCGCTCCGGCAAGGAGCTCACCTGGCGCGCGGCGGACGGCACCCTCCTGCAATGGGCGGCGAAGTCGGGGGTCCCGATGGCCGGCGGGTGCCGTGTCGGGCAGTGCGAGAGCTGTGCGTGCACCGTCCTCGACGGCAGCGTCACCCATCTCGTCCGGCTCTCCGGCGATCTACCGGACGATCGCGCGCTGGTCTGCCAGGCCGTGCCCGCGAGCGACATCACGCTCGACGCCTGAGGGGGCTCGCGGCCGGGCCTGAACCGGCAGCGAGCACATGTGGGACACCGAACCGGCGGCGAGGCGAGCGCACGTGTGGCACCGAACCGGCGGCCGCGAGCGCGCACGGGACAGGGGCCGGCCCCCGGGCGGCCGGCCCCTGTCCCTGATGACGCGGTGGTCTCAGGCGATGCGCGTGTGCACGACCGCCGTGTTGTTGCCGCTGCCGCGCTCCTGGCTGGTCGTGGTGACCGTGTTCGACAGGTGCACGGTGCCGCCTCCGTACGACGGCGCGCGGCCGGCTATCTCCAGGCGGACCGTCCGGCCGGGGGCCAGATCGCCGATGGCGAGCACGATCCGGCCGTCGCCGGTGAGGGTCTCGGACGCGTGCCCCTGGCTGATGCGGTGCGCCAGGTAGGTGATGCCGTTCGGCATGGTCGTGCTGGTGCGGACGTTCTTCGCGGTGGCCGAGCCCTTGTTGGTGAACTCCACCACCCAGCGCTGCTCCTGGTCGTGGTCGAGGTGCCGGGGGCCGGACGCGGTCACCGCGACGTCGGCGAGGCGCTGCTTGTCGGAGGCGCCGCCGCCCCAGGGCTTCCCGTAGTCCTTGTCGTAGCGGTAGTTGTCGGTCCAGCCCTTGCCGTAGTCGCCGTCGTAGCCGGCGGCGTGGGCGACGCCGGTCCGGGGGCCCGCGTGGTCGTCCCGGGGAGCGGCCGACGCGGAGCCCGCCACGGCGAGGGTCGCCGAGACCGCTCCGGTGAGCAGCACCGCCACGGCGGTGGTGCGGCGGGCGCGGTGGAGGGGTGTGGTGCGAGGGGACATGGGTGTCTTCTTTCGTCTCGTTGCGGCGCCGTGGGGCGCCCGTCCGCGGCCGACGGCTTCCGGGGCCCGGAAGCCGTCGGCTCAGGACGTGAGGTCGGCGTAGAGGATGATGTTGTCGGCGCGGTGGCCGTCGACGATCGGGCCGCCGCACGTGATGAGCCGCAGTTGCGGTGTGCGGGTCGCGCCGTACACCTTCCGTGTCGGGAAGTGGTCCTTGGCGACCTGTTGGATCTCCCGGACGGTGAAGGTGGCGGTGGTGCCGTCGGCGCGGGGGACGGCGATCTCGTCGCCGGTCCTGATCCGGGACACGTTCCGCAGCAGTGCGGGGCCGTTCGCGGTGTCGTAGTGCGCGACGATCACGGCCGCGCCGTTCTGACCGGGTGTCACCGATCCGCTCCACCAGCCGGGTTCGTCCGCCTTGTCGACGGGCGGCACCTCCAGCGCGCCGCCGGCACCGAGCCGCAGGCGCAGCATGGCGGAGGCGTCGACGCCGGCCGACGGGATGCGCAGGCCGACGGGCCGCGATCTCGGCAGTGCGGCGGCGGAGTGTCCGGCGTGCGACGCCGAACGGTTCGTCACCCGTACGTCGTCAGCGGGGGCGTGCCCTGTCGAACAGGCGGTCAGGCCGGTGAGGCCGGTCAGGCCCACCGTCAGTGCGAGCGCGACCGCCGCGCCGCGCCGTGCGGTCGTCGTCATCACAGGTGCTCTTCACCGGGTGGTGTGCGCGGGCTCAGGACTCGTGGCGACGGCCGCGCCGCAGCCCGAGGTACCCGAGGCCGGCTCCGGCGAGCGCGAGGCCGCCGCCCGCGGCCACCAGCAGCGGTGTCTCGGAGCTGTGCGAGGAGACACCCTCGGCGCCGGCCTTGACGCCGCCGCGCGGCAGCTCGCCCTGGGCCCGGACCGGCGCGCCGCCGCTCTGCGCGGCGGACAGGTCGGAGTGGCGCACGGCGCGCTGATCCCGGGTGTCCTGCCGGATCTTCTCGTGGGTCTTCCGGTCGGTCTTCTGGTGGCTCTTCTGGTGGACGCCCTGGTGCTTCTGCTGGTGGGAGTCGCCGTGCGGGTCGGGCACGTCCTGCTCGCTGTGCCAGCCGTCGGGGTGGACGACGCCCACGAAGCCGTTGGCCTGATTGAGGACGTACCGGTACTTGTGGACCGTGCTCGACGCGTGGTGGGCGTCGAGGTTCGCCACGCGCTGGCCCTTGACCGTGATCCAGGCCATGTAGGAGCCGTCGGGCAGCGTGTACACGTGCGCCTGGGCGCCGTTGCTCAGCCGGTAGTGCTGCTCCTTGGGCGCGCTGTCGGCCGGGCTCTTCGACGGGTCCGCGGCCGAGGCCGACGGGTCCTTCGACGAGTCGGTCGTGTGTCGCCCGGGCTGTGTGGAGTCCTGGGACACGGACGCGGAGGTCCGCTGATCGGGCTGCGCCGGCGCGGAGTCCGCGAACGCGGCGGCGGCCGGGACGGTGAGGCCGACGACCAGGCCGGAGACGGCGGCGGCCTGCAATACACGACGAGAGATCGACATGTCGATAATCCCTTGTTCCGTGGTGAGTGGAATGCCTTGCGACACCCGAAAAGCTACGGAGCAGCTGTGTGCACTTTCCGTCGGATATGTAACAACCACCTCACAGCGGTGCAGAACGGGGCAAGTGGCGACTTTGGTCCCGTGCGGAAAAGGACTCTCTCCCCGGGCGGGCGCAGGGGCGAGGCCCAGTCAGGAACGATCGATACGCTCAACTCGGTAAGAATCGTTGAGCGTTTCGACTGGTCCCGTTACAACAGTGCGCGAGCCGGCCCGTACGGGCCGGCCCCGGGACACACCGGCCGATCGATCGAAGAGGTGACCCCATGCACCGCACCCCACCCCTGCGTGCCTGGCTCTGCACTGCCGCCGCCACGGCCTGCGCCACCGCCCTGGCGGCGTCCCCCGCGCAGGCGTCCGTGATCTGGGACGCGGACGCCGCCCAGGGCACCGGCGTCTTCGTGACCACGCTCTGCGACAGCCCGGGAGAGGTCTCCACGGGGAACTGGGGCGACGGCCACGGCACGTTCTTCAAGTTCAACAAGCCCATCGGGTCGCCGCGTTGCGAGGCGCACAGCGTCCGCACCGGCGGCGGCGAGTACTCCTTCCAGGACGGCGGCACGTACTGGTTCGGCTGGGACTCCATGACCAAGACGGGCAACGCGCAGACCGTCTTCCAATGGAAGTCCAACGGCACCAACGACCAGAACAGCCAGAACTACCCCGTCCTGCTGAAGGTCGAGGACGACCGGCTCAAAGCCTGGTACGTGGCGCCCGGCGAGACCTGGATCTCCCTCGGCACCACGCCGTGGACCGCCGGCGAGTGGCACTCCGTGCAGCTCGGGATCACCACGGACGCGGGCGGCGCGGGAACCCTCTCCGTGTACAAGGACGGCACCGAGTTCGCGTCCCGGACCGGCGCCCGCACCTGGGACGACCTGGGCAACAAGCCGCGCTGGGGCACCTACTTCGGCACCGACGACAGCACGGCATCCATCAACTGGGTGGCCGGTCTCGCCATGGGCACCTCCCGCTCCGACGTGGACTGACCCGGGACCTACCAGCGCTCCTCCGTCAGCGGGCGCCCGCCGGACCACAGGCTCATGTTCCGGGCCGCCCCGCTGTACATCAGGGTGGTCTCCGTCCGGGCCGGGGGAAGCGTCAGGTCGGTGCGGCACAGCAGCCGTTCGCGCTGATCGTGGAACCAGCGGCGCACCGTGATCCGGGGCGCCCGTGTCCGCAGATGGGGCGGGGCGGGGCTGATCGTGACGGTCTCGCTCAGCGAACCTTCGAGGCCCGCCTGCCGGCACCACGCGGGAAACGCGGCCAGGTCCGGGTCGACGGCGGGCAGCCTCGTCAGGTAGGCGGCCAGTTGGGGCACTTCGAGCACGGCTTCCTGGGTGAAGTAGGTGACGGCGCGCCGTCGCCCCCGGGTGACCGGGTCGTGCGTGTGGTGCCGGTAGTGGAGGGTGGGCCGGCCGGGTGGCAGCCGGAGGTGCTCCGCCAGCGCGGGCGGCACGGTGGCCAGGAACAGATCACCGCTGAGCGGTTCGCGGCCCACCGGCTCCAGGAACGGGCTCGGCAGCGGCGCGGCGGGCGCGCCGGGGTCCGCGGCCGGCCGGACGCCGTTGACGTAGGTGCCCCGCTTGCCGGTGACCACGAGCCCTTGCTGCCTGAGCAGTTCGAGGGCGGCGCGCACGGTCGTGCGTGCGGCCCCGAACCGCTGCGTCAGCAGTCGCTCCGACGGCAGCCGGTGCCCCGGCCCCACCCGGCCCTCCTGGATGTCGTCCGCGAGCGCGGACGCGATCCGCTGATAGGCGGGCCGCACCTCCCGAGATGACTTCACGCGGCTCTCCCTCACCATCAGCGACGCACGGTACGGTTTCCGTGACCAACCAAAGGTCTACACCAATTTCGCGCGCGGGCCAAGGCCCCTTCCGGCCCCGGTGAGCGGTACGGGAGGGTGGGGGCGCCCTGGACGTCGCGTCGAAGCCGCCCATGAGGCGGGGGCAGGGGGCGGGAGGCGGGAGGGGGCGCGCGATCGGAGCGGCCGGTGCCGCGACGCCGACACCAACTGCTCGCTACGGGGCGGAGGTCGGACCTGCGTCCGTGGTCGGCGACATCGCGGCCGTGGCCTGGGCCAGCGGGCGAGCGGTCACGGCCGTGCGCTCGGGCGCGCGGTCACGGCCGGGCGAGCGCCGGCCCGGGGGCGCGACGTCGGTCCGGGGGCACGCCGTCGGTCCGGGGGCGCGTCGTCGGCGTACGGACCGGCGTTTCGGAGGCGTTCGGCCCCACTCCACGGGACTTGTGCCGAGGAGGGCCCGCTGCCGGACGGGAGAGGATGAGCGCAGGTCAGCGCGAAGGGAACGTGGTGCGCAGCCGGTAGCGCTCGCCGCTGTAGTCGACGGTCGACAGCAGGGCCGGCCGGTGGTCGCGGGCGTAGATCGTCTGGTCGAGCCGGAGCACGGGTGCGCCCGGCTCGATCTCCAGCTCCCGCGCGAGCGCCCGGTCGGCGGCGCGGGCCTCGATGGCCGTCTCCGAGCGGTCCAGCGTGACACCGCGGGCGTCGAGTTCCGCGAAGAGGGAGGCGGAGGTGAAGTCGACTTCGGTGAGGCCCGGGGCGAGCGCGTCGACGACGAGCGTGCGGTCGACGGCGATCCGTACGTCGTTCAGGAGCCGCACCCGGTCCAGGCGGAGCAGCGCGGTACCGGCCGGGACGTCGAGCCGGTCGGCGTCGTCGAGCGTGGCGAGGACCCGCTCCTGGGCCAGCACCAGCGAACGCGCCGTCATCTGCTTGCGTCGGGCGGTGGCCGAGAACGATTCCAGGTCGTTGGGCCACTCACGGGCGGGGGCGGGCGCCGCGACGAACCAGCCTCGGCCGTGCGTGGCCGTGAGCAGTCCCTGGTCGACCAGGTGCAGCAGCGCCTTGCGGAGGGTGACCCGGGAGATGTCGAAGCGGACGCACAGGTCGCGCTCCGAGGGGAGCCGGTCCCCCGCCCCGAGGCCGTCGCGGGCGATGTCCTCGCGGATCAGGTCGGCGGCCTGCTCCCACAGCGGGGCCGCACCGCTTCCACGGCGGGGGGTCCGGGGCGTGGGCCGCTGTTCCGACATTCGGGATCCTCCGGTTCGACGACTTGGACCATACCACTGCGTACCAGTTCGGCGGCGCCGCGGGTGGCACATCCAGTGCGCGCGCCACCCGAAGCCGCACCACGAGCCTGCCGCAGCGCGCGTCACACACTTAAGTAAATACAAGTGTTGACCAGTTGAAGACCTCTGCATACCTTTGGGGTGTGGCGTGCGGATCTCCTCAGCGTCACTTCCCGGCGCCCTCGGCCCCTCGGCCGCGCCGGATCCCCAGTCCCGTGGAGGAAGACAGATGAGTACGGCTCACGCGACGAAGCGTGCCGGAAGCGGCGTGATGGCGGTGATGCAGCGGATCGGGCGCAGCCTGATGCTGCCGGTGGCGGTGCTGCCCGCCGCGGCGATCCTGTTGCGGCTCGGCAAGGAGGACCTCCTGGGCTCCGAGGCGCTGCCGGAGGTCATCCGCAAGTTCGGCATGATCCTCAGCGCCGGCGGCCAGGCCGTCTTCGACAACCTCCCGCTGCTCTTCGCCATCGGCGTGGCGATCGGCTTCGCCAAGAAGGCCGACGGCTCCACCGCGCTGGCCGCCGCGGTCGGCTATCTCGTGTTCAAGAACGTGCTGGCCAGCCCCGCCTTCCCCAAGGGCGTCGACGGCGAGCCGCAGGACGCGAAGGTGCTCGGCGGCATCGTCATGGGCCTGGTGTGCGCGCTGCTCTACCAGCGCTTCAGCCGCACCAGGCTGCCCGAGTGGCTGGGCTTCTTCGGCGGACGCCGGCTCGTGCCGATCCTCAGCGCCTTCGCCGGGGTCGGCGTGGGCCTGGTCTTCGGTCTGGTCTGGCCGGTCGTCGGCGGCTGGTTCTTCCACTTCGGCGAGTGGCTCGTGGGTACCGGCGCCTGGGGCGCGGGCCTGTTCGGACTGGTGGTGCGCGCGCTCATCCCGATCGGGATGCACCACTTCTTCTCGTTCTTCCCGTGGTTCGAGGCGGGCTCGTACACCAACCCGCAGACCGGCGCCGAGGTGCACGGCGACATCGCCCGCTTCCTGGCGGGCGACCCCAGCGCCGGGCAGTTCATGACCGGCGGCTTCCCGATCTACATGTTCGCGCTGCCGGCGGCGGCGCTGGCCATCGCGCACACGGCGCGGCCGGACCGGCGCAAGGCCGTCAAGGGCATGATGATCTCGGTCGCCCTGACCTCGTTCGTCACGGGCGTCACCGAACCCATCGAGTTCAGCTTCATGTTCGTGGCGCCGGTGCTGTACGCCATCCACGCCGTCCTCTTCGGAGTGTCGATGGCGCTGTGCTACGCGCTCGGCATCCGGGACGGCTTCGGCTTCTCCTCGGGCGCGATCGACTACGTCCTCAACTTCGGTATCGCCACCAAACCCTGGCTGCTCCTGCCCATCGGGCTGGTCTTCGCCGCGCTCTACTACGTGATCTTCCGCTTCGCCATCCTGCGGTTCGACCTCCCGACACCGGGCCGCGAACGCGACGAGGGCCCCGGCGAGGACATCGTGCCCGCACCGCGGGCGGAGGACGCCCCCGCGCCCGCCGAACGCGCCGCGGACGCGCCCTCCGGCTCCGCGCCACCGCCCCCGGCCTGACCGCCCTACGCCCCGACCCGTACGACTCGCACGACCCGTACGACTTTTACGACCAGCGTTCTCGGGCGCCCGCCCGCGCCCCGGAGCCCCCGAAAGGACTCCCCCATGTCCGGCACCCGCATCACCTTCCACACCGGCCAGGACCAGCAGCCCGAGGCCCTGGCACGGGTCGTCGACCACGTCCGCGCCCAGCTGTCCGGCACCGCTCTCGCCGACCTGACGTCGGCGCGCCGCCCCCTGTTCGCCGGGATCGGCGCCTCGTTCGCGGCGCTCGCCGTGCCCGTGGAGGTGCTGCGCGCCCACGCGGTGCCGGCCCAGCGCGTCCTCGCGAGCGAGATCGAGGACGGGCTCGCCGGGTTCGACACCGACGTCCTGGTCGGCGTGTCCCAGTCGGGGCGCAGCTCCGAGACGCTCGCCGCGTTCCGGGCGTCCGGCGCCGTGCGGACCGCCGCCGTCCTCAACGTCACCCCGTCCCCGCTCGCCGACCTGGCCGACGTCGCCGTCGACCTCGGCAACGAGCCCGACTCGTACGCCTCGACCATCGGGTTCACCGCGACCGTCGTCGCCCTCGACCTCGTCGCCGGGGCGCTCGCGGGCCGCGCGGGCGACGCCTGGGACGGCATCGCCGGCCGGCTGCGCACCGTACGGGAGCGGGCGGCCGCCACGATCGAGCCGCTGCGTGCGCGTGCCGCCGCGTGTGTCGCCGCCGACTGCGTCGCCTCCGGTGCTTCGCGCGCCAGCGCGGAGGAGGCCGCGCTACTGCTGCGGGAGGTGCCCCGCGTCCCGGCCGCCGCGTCCGCCACCCGCAACTATCTGCACGGCGAGATGGAGTCCGCCGGCAACACCCTGCACCTGGTCTTCGGCGACGGTCGCGAGATCGGCCTCGCCCGGTCGCTGTCCGACGCGGGGCACCTGACCCTCCTCGTCACGACGCGGGACGTCGAGCCGGGCGAGCACCTGGGCGTCGTCCGGCTGCCCGACACGGAAGGGCCGGGCCCGCGTGTGGTCCTGGAGACGGCCGTGGTGCAGGAACTCGTCCAGGCCCTGAGCGCCGAACGGGACGTACCCGTCGAGGCGTTCGTCTTCGCCAACGACGACACCAAGGAAGGCGGCGTCGACCCGGGTGACTTCGCCATCGCCTCCCCGGAGCTGACGACCGGAAGCTGAACCGCCGGGGAGCCCCGGTGATGGCCGGCCCGGCGGGGGGCACAGCGGGGGCCGCGCCCACACGGACACCGGACCGACCAGCGGAACGGCGGACTATGCGGCTGGTCGGCGCTCGATGAACGCGGTCAGCACCTCCACGGTCGCGGCGGGCTGCTCGTCGGGAATGAAGTGCCCGGCCTCCGGGATGAGCACGCCGATCGTGTTCTCCGCCCACGGGCCGATGGAGGCGGCCATGTCGGGGATCGACCCGTGGGAGCTGGAGACGCCGAGGACCGGGACGGTCAAGCGCCCCCGTTCCAGGGCCTCGTGATTCCTGCGCGCCGATTCCGGGGCGTCGCGGTAGTAGGCGAGGGACGCCGAAAGGCCTCCGTCGGCCGCGATGGCGGCGGCGTAGTGGTCGATCTCGGCGGCACCGAAGGTGCTCGGGGACAGGGTCTTGGCCTTCAGGAACCAGCCGACATAGTCCCGTTCGCGGCCGGTCAGCAGCGTTTCGGGCAGTTCGGGCACCAGGTGGAAGGCGAAGTGCCAGGTCTTCCAGGCCCGGTCGGGGTCCGTCGGGACGGAGCCCGGGAGGGTGATCCCCGGAATGCCGGCGTCCAGCAGGGCGACGCCGTGCAGGCGCTCTTCGTACGTCAGGGCCAGCGAGAAGGCGACCCACGCCCCGATGTCGTGGGCGACCAGCCAGTACGTCGGCACGTCGAGCGCGGTCAGAGCGGCCTGGACGCGGGACGCGACGGTGTGCGTGTCGTAGCCCGCCCGAGGACGTTCGGAATGGCCCTGTCCCGGCAGGTCGATCGCGATCACACGGAACCGCTCGGCAAGGCCCGGCATCACCTTCCGCCAGGCCCACCAGGTCTGCGGGAATCCGGCGAGCAGCACGACGGTGGGACCGGCCGGGCTGCCGCCCTCCACGGCATGGAGCCGGACTCCCTCCGCGTCGACCCAGTGGTGCGTGAAACCCGCGAGGTCGTACAGCGGCAACCCGGGGACCGGGTTCTCGGCGAAGGAGGCGGGCGGGGCTGCGGTGTCGTCGGTCATGGCGTGAGCCTACTTCATCTTGGACTGATCAGTTCAAGATAGGATGGGGCGCGGCCCTGACGGTCGGTCCGAGAACGAGGTGCGTGTGTGATGGCCGGGAAGAAGCAGTTCGACGTGGGCCGCGCGCTCGACGCGGCGATGGTCCAGTTCTGGCGAGTCGGATACGCCGACACGTCGCTCGACGACCTGTCCAGGGCGACCGGGCTGAACCGCAGTTCCCTCTACTCCTCGTTCGGTGACAAGGAGGCGCTCTTCCTGCGGTGCCTGGACCGCTACGCCACGCGGTACGGGACCGGGTACGACCAGGCGCTCTCCGGTGCGGCCGAGGACCCGCTCCGGGCGGTGCGCGCGTTCTTCGAGGTCACCCTGCGCCGCATCGCCGACCCCGACGTGCCGGACGGCTGCCTGATCGCCCAGACCGCGATGGCGGCACCGGCGCTCGGCCCCGCCGTCGCCGCCCGCGCGATCGAGGCTCTGGGCTTTCAGCGGGCGCGGCTGCGGACCGCGCTGGACGCCGCGCAGTTGGCCGAGGGCGATGCCGACGGCTTCGCCGTGCACCTGGCGGCGGTCAACCAGTCGCTGGCCGTGATGAGCAGGACCGGCGCGAGCCAGGAGCAGCTCCGCACGATCGTCGAGGTCAGTCTGCGCGCGCTCTCGCACGCCGTGCGTGTTCGGAACTAGGATCTCGTTCTAATTCCGGGCCCGCTGTGGCGGCCGGGCGGCGGCCTCCCCGTGCAGGGGCGCCGTGGGGGTGCCGGATGCCGGAACCAGCGGGAAACGGTTCCGTCACAAGTGATCTCATCCGCCCGCTTGCCGGTGGCGGAAGGTGTGTTGCTCAGTACGGTACTGACGCAGTGTCGGATACCTGGCGGTAGGGGTGGGGGCCATGACGCGGGAGACACAGCCCGGCAGGGTGATCGGCGCACGGTACCGGCTGGACGAAGCCCTCGCGCGCGGCGGCTTCGGCATCGTATGGAAGGCGCGGGACCTGCATCTCGGCCTCGACGTCGCGGTCAAGGAGCTGTACATGCCGCCCGCGACGTCCCCGAAGGAGCATGCCGCCCGTCTCGCCCGCGCCGAGCGGGAGCCGCGCAACGCGGCCAAACTGCGCGACGAGCCGTACATCGTGGCCGTGCACGATGTCGTCTTCGAGGACGACAAACCCTGGATGATCATGCGGTTGGTCCTCGGTCACTCGCTCCTCCAGCAGGTGGAGTCGCACGGCCGGTTACCCCTGGAGAGGGCCGTGCACGCCGCCGGGAACCTCCTCGCCGCGCTCCGGGCGGCGCACGCGGCGGAGATCATCCACCGGGACGTGAAGCCGGCGAACGTCATGGTGGCGGCCACCGGCGACTTCCTGCTCACCGACTTCGGCATCGCCGTCCACGCCAGCGACACCTCGCTCACCACGACGGGCGGGTTCATCGGCTCTCTGGAGTACGTCGCCCCGGAACGCGTGAACGGCGTCGACGACCGGCCGGTGAGCGATCTGTTCTCGCTCGGCGCCACCCTCTACCACGCCGTCGAGGGCGTCTCGCCCTTCCGCCGCAACACCCAGACCGCGACCCTGTCGGCCGTCCTCATCGAGCAGCCCGCCCCACCCGCACACGCGGGCGCGCTGAAGCCGCTGATCACCGCGCTCCTGGAGAAGGACCCGGACAGACGGCCCACGGCGGAGGAGGCCCTGGCCCTCCTCAACAGACCCCCGAAGAAGAAAAAGACGAAGGAGGAGGAGGGCGCGGGAGGCGGGACGGGAGGCGACAAGAAGAAGGGAGGAGCCGACGGGGGCAAAGGGGGCGGCGGGGCCAATAAGGGCAGCGGGGGCGGCGGGGGCGGCGGGGGCGGCGGGGACAAGAAGCCCGAGAAGAAGGCGCCCGCGAAGAAGAAGGACTCCACTGACGGGGAGCTGTGGTGGGCCGTCATCGCCGTGGTCGTCCTGGCCGTCATCTTCTGGCCCGAGATCTCGGACAAGCTGGAGAAGGACGACGCCAAGCCGAGTGCGTCGCCGTCCGCGAGCTCCGGACTGTGGCCGACCTCGACCGCGAGTGCCCCGTTCACCCCCGAGCCGGCCACAGCCGAGCCGGAGCCGTCCATGGACCCGGCGTGCACGACGGCGGCCGACGCCCTGAGCAGCTACCTCGACCTGATGCCGAACCCGGTCACGAACGACAACCTGGGCTCCGCCCACGCGGCTCTTCAGGACCTGGCATCCCGCCTGGACCGGGCCGCGTCCGAGGCCACCGACTCCGACGTCCGATCCGCGATCAACGCCCTCTCCGCCGACGCCAGGGTGCTGGACGGCACCCTGGACGACTCGGGGAACGGCTTCGAATCGGCGCGGGACGAACTGTCCTCGGACGACAGCCGCCTCGTCAGCACCTGCAACGGGGACTGAGGACGCGCCGCCGCGCCGCCGCACTCACGCGGGGACGTAGAGCTCCTGCGGCGACGAGTCCAGGATGAACCCGTTGTCGAAGCGGACCCGCACCGTCACCAGGGGCCCCTGCTCCTGGAAGGCGACCCACGCAGGTCGCAGGGCGCCGATCTTCTCCTCCAGCTGCCTCCTGCTCTCCGGGGGCATGCCGTCTCCGTAGGCGTCGAGCAGCGAGCTGAGCCGCTCGTACTCGCGGACGTCGGCCTCCTCCCGGACGTGTTCGACGACTTCCTCCACCGTTCCGCCGGTGTCTGCGGCGAGGGAGAGGACGCCGATGACCACCCCGGACACCTCGATCGGGTCGGTCAGGCGGAGATCGGCGGCCAACGTGACCCGCTGGCCTTCCTGCAACGTCATGGGGATCCCTGTTCTACGGTCCGGTCGTGCTCACCCCATGATCGCGCCCGTCCCGCCGGACTGTGGCACCGGTCCGGCCGCGAGCAGCCGCAACTTCTCGTGGCTCTCGCTGCCGGGCACCGCCGTGTAGACGAGCAGGTAGTGGGACTGGCCCGGATCCACGAGCGTCTGGCAGTTCAGTTCCAGGGCGCCGACCGCGGGGTGGACGAAGCGCTTGACCTCCTGGGGACGGATGCCGACCTCGTGCTCGTCCCACACCGCGCGGAACTCCGCGCTCGCGGCGTACAGCCGTTCGGCGTAGTCCGCGGCGCGCGATCCCGGCCCGCGCAGCGTGACCGCTTCCCGCAGGCCGGAGGCGAACATGCGGGAGAGGAACGCGTGGTCCTGCGGGGCGTAGAGGCGCCGCGCGCCGGGATCGGTGAACCACCGGTAGCCGATGCTGCGGGCCGGGCCGGTGTACGCGGTGGTGTCCCCGGTGAGGGCCACGCCGAGCGGAGTCTGGCGCAGGGTCTCGCCCAGCTCCGTGACGATCTCCGCGGGCGTGTCGCCCAGCCGGTCGAGGATCCGCAGGAGTCCTGGGCCGATGTGGTCGCCGAACGCCCCGCGGGCGGGCGGGTTGTGCCCGGCGAGCCGGAACAGGTGGTCGCGTTCGTCCAGGGAGAGGTGCAGGCCCTGGGCCATCGAGGCGATCATCTGCTCGGACGGCTGGGGACCGCGCTGCCGCTCCAGACGGGCGTAGTAGTCGACCGACATGTGGCACAGGGCGGCGGCCTCCTCGCGTCGCAGTCCACTGGTTCTGCGTCGCTTCCCCCGGGGCAGGCCGACGTCCTCGGGTTGCAGGGCCTCCCTGCGCCGCCGCAGGAACTCCGCCATCCCGGCCCGGTCGATCGCCATTCCTGCCTCCTGAGTGCCGCCTCCTTTCTACCTGCGGCCCTCCGCGGCAGCCACGGCCCGCCGATCCCCCTCTCGCGCCGGGCCGCCGCCCCGGTCCGCGCCCGTCAAGGGGGGATCAGCAGGCCCTGCATACGCAGGGCGTCCGTGCGGGACTGTAGGAACAGCGCCCCCCGCACGACCAGGAGAGACACATGGCACGCACCCCCATCGACTTCCCCGTTCCCGACCTGACCGGCCGACGGGCCGTCGTCACCGGAGCCAGTGACGGCATCGGTCTCGGCATCGCCACCCGACTGGCGGCGGCCGGTGCCGAGGTGCTGCTGCCCGTCCGCAGCCGCCGCAAGGGCGAGGCGGCGCTCAGCACCCTCCGCGCGGCGGTTCCCGGCGCGCGCGCGGACCTGCGCACGCTGGACCTGTCGTCGCTCGACTCCGTCGCCGCGCTCGGCGACACGCTGCGCGGCGAGGAACGGCCGATCCACCTCCTCGTCAACAACGCGGGCGTGATGACCCCGCCGGGCCGGCAGACCACAGCCGACGGGTTCGAGCTCCAGTTCGGCACCAATCATCTCGGCCATGTCGCCCTGGTGGCCCAGCTGCTGCCCCTGTTGCGGGCGGGAGAGGCCCGGGTGACCTCGCAGATCAGCGTCGCGGCGAACCAGAGGTCCATCAACTGGGAGGACCTGAACTGGGAACGCTCGTACAACGGGCAGCACGCCTACAGCCAGTCGAAGATCGCCCTGGGCCTCTTCGCGCTCGAACTCGACCGGCGGAGCCGGGCCGCCGGCTGGGGCATCAGCAGCAACCTCGCCCACCCCGGCGTGGCCCCGACCAGCCTGCTCGCCGCCCGCCCCGAACTGGGCCGGGACCGCGACACCCTCGGCGTCCGCCTGATCCGCTTCCTGTCCGCCCGCGGCATCCTCCTCGGCACCGTCAGCAGCGCTCAGCTGCCCGCCCTGCGCGCCGCGACGGACCCCACGGCCCGGGGCGGCGGTTTCTACGGGCCGAGCGGCCCCGGACATCTGGGCGGCCCGCCGGCCGAACAGAAGCTCTACTCGCGGCTCACCGATGCCGAGGAAGCCCTGCGCGTCTGGTCGGTCTCGCAACAACTGGCCAAGGTGGAGTTCCCCTGAGCGGGCACGGCACCGGCCGCGTGGCACAGCCAGGGCCCTGCGACACACGGGTGATCTCGTCCGGTCCGATGGACCTGTTCGGTCCGGTCCGTCTCCGGGGGGGGCCGCTGCTAGACGCGCGACCCGTCGGTCGCCACGGCCGCCAGGGCGCACAGCACGCCCCAAGCGCCCGCGACCGCCGCGGCCTTGCGCCGGGCGGCCCGGTCCGGCAGGAGGGAACCGAAGAGCGCGGCGTCGGCGAGGTCGGACGCGACCCGGCAGGCGGTCGCCGTCCGCCGTGCGGAGGGGGTACCCGCGAGGATCATGGCCGCACCGATCGCGGTGTCCCTGGCTCCCATCGCGCGCACGAGCAGGGCCGTGGGGGCGGAGACCGACCCGTCCGCTTCCGTCAGGCCGCAGGGCTTGGCCAGCAGCGCGGGCCGGGCGAGGGTGCCCACGCCGTAGGCAGCGGTCCCCACCCCCATCCATCGAACCCATCCGACCGCCACAGCGACTCCTTCGACACGAACACGACAGACAGGGCAAGCGTCCAGGTTCCCCATCCTGCCGGTCCCACGCCCTGACGCATCCTGTCGAGCAGGCGCACGGACAGCCGTCCTGGGCCAGGGCGGAGGCCGTGCACTCCTCACCGGGGGCGTCAACGGGATCCGTCGAGGCGCCGGGCGAGGTCCAGCAGATCGGTCAGCCGCAGGACGCGGCCGTCGTGTCCGGGGAGCGGCACGTGGAGGGGCCGCGTCCAGTGCTCGGGGATGGCGTCCAGGCCGTGGACGGCGCCCGCGAGGCCGCCGGTGACCGCGGCGACGGTGTCCGTGTCACCGCCGAGGTCGATCGCGGCGCGGACCGCATCCTCGAAGCCCGTGGTGGTGCGCAGGGCCCACACCGCCGAGCCGAGGCAGGGCCAGACGGCGCCGTTGAACTCGGTGGCCCGATCGGGGTGCCAGTCCGGGGCGAGGACCGCGGCGTAGCGGGCGCGGTGGGCGGGGTGGACGAGGGACAGGGTGTCCGGCAGCGCGGTGAGCGGGTCGGCGCCCTCCAGGGCGACGCGGACGAGTTCGTGGAAGAGCGCGGTGCCCTCCCAGGCCGCGGCGTCGCCGTGGGTGAGGGCGGCGATGCGGCGTGCCGCGTCCATGGTGGCCCGCCGGCCGGCGGCGGCGAAGTGGACCGCCGAGGTCGACGCCCGCATGAGGGAGCCGTTCCCCGCCGCCCGGCCGGTGATCTGAAAGTGGAGCGGCGCGGCGGTGTCCCACGGCAGGCCGTTGGTGAGGACGTCCTCGGTCTGAAGGCCGATGTCCTTCGGCTCCGAGACCGCCCACCGTTGGAAGCGGGCGAAGATGTCCGGCAGGTCGAGCCCGCCGCGCTCCAGCAGCGACTCCGCGACCAGCACGGCCATCTGCGTGTCGTCGGTGGCCTCGCCCGGTTCCCAGCCGCCCCCTCCGCACATCTCGCCCCCGGCGCCGGGCACCGGGAACCGCGCGGAGAACCCTCCCGCCGGGCCGAATTCGAACGGAGCGCCCAGAGCGTCGCCCACCGCCGCACCGACCACGGCGCCGGCGGCCCGCTGTCTTCGCTTCATCGGCGCAGGCTATCCGTGTGCGGCTGCGGCCTTGCGGGGCGTACGGGCACGGTGGGGGCCGCCGTGTCGGCCGCGCTCGCCGGGACAGGGGGAAGGCGGCGGTTGCCGTGGGTGACGGGCCACCAGTCCTATTCGGTCACACTTGTCAGTCGACCGCCGTGGAACGGGGAGGGGTTGGCATGAGCGAGGGTTTCACGCGCCGCAGGCAGAGCCGGTGGGGCGAGGGCGCGGCGCTGAAGGAGGAGATCGTCCGGGCGGCGGCGCGGATGCTGTCGGAGTCGGGGCGGGAGCGGGATCTGTCCCTGCGGGCGGTGGCACGGGAGGTGGGCATCTCCGCGCCCAGCATCTACCTGCACTTCACGGACCGGGCCGAGTTGGTGGCGACGGTGACGCGACGCGCGTACGAGCGTCTGGCCGACGAGTTGCGCAGCACCTGGACGGACGCCCGGGAGGCCGGGCCGCAGGCCGCCCTGCGCGTGATGGCGCGGCACTACTGCACGTACGCGCTGGACCATCCGCGGGTGTACCGGCTGATGTTCGGCATCGAACGGATCGAGGTGCCCCGCTCGCAGGCGGCGTCGCATCCGCTGTGGACGGTGCACGAGGTGTGGACGGAGGCGGTGGCGGCCTGCCGGGGTGGGGACGAGGGGCCGGTGGCGTCCGGGCGGTCGACCCCGTTGCTGTGGGCGTCGGTGCACGGGCTGGTGGCGATGGCCATGGCCGTGCCGTTCGCGGCGGACCGCGCGCAGTTGGAGGGGATGGTGGACGAGCTCCTCGACCTGCTGGTGGCCGGATAGACCGCTCGCCTCGGTGACCCTCCGTCATTTAGCTGCATAGGCCCACTAACGCTGTTAGGAAAGAGGGGCACGCGATCCTTCCCCCACACGGAGGTACGCATGAACCCTGCCGCGCACCCGGCCGTCGCATTGCCCGCGCTTCCCAGTCCCCGCGCCGCCGGCTGCCCCTTCGACCCGCCCCCGGCGCTCCAGGCTCTCCAGGCGGAGAGGCCCGTCACCCGCGTCCGGATCTGGGACGGCAGCGAGCCATGGCTGATCACCCGGCACGACCATCTGCGCAGCCTGCTCGGCGACCCCCGGGTCAGCTCCGATCCGCGGCAGCCCGGCTTCCCGCACCGCAGTGCGGCGATGCGGGAGCGGGACAGGACGAACCCCACCTTCATCAACATGGACGATCCCGAGCACGCCCGGCTGCGCCGCATGGTGACCGCGCCGTTCGCCGTACGGAAGATGCAGGCGCTGCGGCCCGCCGTGCAGAGGATCGTGGACGACCTGATCGACAGGATGCTCGCCGGGCCGGCCCCCGTCGACCTGGTCGAGGCGTTCGCCCTGCCGGTGCCCAGCCTGGTGATCTGCGCGCTGCTGGGCGTGCCCTACGACCGGCACGACTTCTTCCAGCGGCGCACCCAGGTCATCGTCCGCCGCACCTCCACGGCCGAGGACGTACGGGAGGCGATGGACGACCTCACCGACTACCTCGACGAGTTGCTCACCGTGAAGCTGGCCTCGCCGGGCGACGACCTGCTGTCGGAGCTGGCCGTCAGACGTGTGGCCACCGGTGAGATGACCCGGCGCGAGGCCGCGCGCATGGGGGTGCTGCTGCTGGCCGCCGGGCACGAGACGACGGCCAACATGATCGCGCTCGGCACCCTCGCCCTGCTGAGCCGCCCGGACCAACTCGCCCTGCTGCGCGAGGCCGAGGAACCCGAGGTGGTCGCCGGGGCCGTCGAGGAACTGCTGCGCTATCTGAACATCACGCACTCGGGGCGCCGGCGCGTGGCGTTGGAGGACATCGAGATCGGCGGCCGGACCATCCGGGCGGGCGACGGCATCGTCTTCGCCAACGACATCGCCAACCGCGATCCCGACGCCTTCCCCGACCCCGACCGCCTCGACCTCACCCGCGACGCCCGCCGGCACGTCGCCTTCGGGTTCGGCGTCCACCAGTGCCTCGGCCAGCCGCTGGCCCGGATCGAACTGCAAAGCGTGTACAGCACCCTGTACCGGCGCGTCCCCACCCTGCGGCTGGCCACCGGCATCGATCAACTGGAGTTCAAGCACGACGGGTTCGTGTACGGCGTGTACTCCCTGCCCGTCACCTGGTGACCCCGCACCCCGGCCGGTCCGCCCCACAGCCCCTGTCCGCCCGCACCCCCACCGGTGGAGACGAGAAACCCATGCGCGTAGAAGTCGATCAGCCCAGGTGTGTCGCCTCCGGACAGTGTGTCCTGCTGGCGCCCGACGTGTTCGACCAGGACGACGACGGCATCGTCGAACTGCTCACCGACCACCCCGATCCCGCCCACCACGACGACGTCAGGGAGTCGGCGGCCGTATGTCCGGCGGCGGCGATCCGCGTGGCCCGGGCGTGAGGACCGGCTTCCCCGGGCGGGTCGTGGTCGTCGGCGCCTCGGCGGCCGGCCTCTCGGCCGCCGAGACCCTGCGCCGCGAGGGGTTCACCGGCCCGCTCACGCTCGTGGGGCGGGAACCGCACCCGCCCTACGACCGGCCGCCCCTGTCCAAGCAGGTCCTGTCGGGCGCCTGGACCGCCGAGCGGACGGCCCTGCGCCCGCGGGACGCGCTCGACGCGCTGGACCTGGACCTCCGGCTCGGCACCACGGCCTCGGCACTGTCCGTCTCCCGGCGCACGGTGACGGTCGCCGACGGCACCGAGATCCCCTTCGACGGGCTGATCGTCGCCACCGGGGTCGGGGCGCGCCGCCTGCCGCTGCCGTCGGCGTCCGCACTGGCCACGACGGGTGTGCACACGTTGCGGACCCTGGACGACGCGGTCGCACTGCGCGAACGGCTGGGCGCGGGGCGCCGGTTGGTGGTCGTGGGCGCCGGGTTCCTGGGCACGGAGGTCGCATCCTCGGCCCGCGCGCTGGGCGCCGCCGTGACGCTGGTGGAGCCCGCGCCGGTCCCGCTCGCCCGCGCCGTCGGCCATCAGGTCGGCGCGTACGTCGCGGACCTGCACCGCGGCCACGGCGTCGACCTGCGGACGGGCACCGGGATCAGCGGGATCACGACCCGCCACGGCCGGCTCAGCGGCGTCGACCTGTCCGACGGCACGACCGTCCCCGCGGACGACCTGCTCGTCGCGATCGGCTCCGAGCCCCACACGTCGTGGCTCGACGGCAGTGGACTGCGGGTGTCCGACGGCGTGGTCTGCGACGTGTACTGCGCGGCGGCTCCGGGGGTGTACGCCGCCGGTGACGTGGCGCGCTGGCACCATCCCCTGTTCGGGACGAGCATGCGCGTCGAGCACCGGACCAACGCGGCCGAGCAGGCCGTGGCCGCCGCCCGCAACCTCCTGCGCCCCGGAGCGGCACGGCCCTTCGCGCCGATCCCCTACTTCTGGTCCGACCAGTACGACGTCAGGATCCAGGCCTACGGGTGTCTGCGCGGGCACGACGCCGTGCGCGTCGTCGACGGCGACATGGCGGCGGGCCGGTTCCTCGTCGCGTACCGCACCGGCGGCCGGCTGACCGGCGCGCTGTCCGTCGGCATGCCGCCCGCGTCCCTGCGCCGTCTGCGCGGCGCCATCGCCGCCGGGAGCGACCAGGGTGCGGAGCCGCTGAAGGAGGCGGTCGGCTGAACGACGCGTCGGGCTCGACCTCGACGTGGTCCCGGGAGACAGCCCACCGCGGGGTGACGGGCCACTTCGTGCCGGCCGCCGGAGCCGGTCCGGACACGGCCGGGCCGCGAAGGAGCGCCCTGCCGCTTCGGGGCTCCCGGGGTCGCACCGCCCCCAGACCACGTCCTCGGACCACGGTTTCAGATCACGGCCTCGGACCACGTCGAATTCGTTGCCCTCGGGATCCCGCATGGCCGTCGCGTAGAAGTCCCTGTCCGGCTCGTCCTTGACGCGCAGCACCGTGGCACCGGCCCTGGTCGGCCGGGCCGCCGTGTCCTCGACCTGCCGGGCGCGGACGTCGAGCGGCACGGCACGGCACGGCCGCCGCGCCGGGCGGCAGGTCATCGGCGGGCACGCCCATCGCCGTCCAGTAGGCCCGCCACGTGGGGTGTCCGCCCGGTGGTGGCGCGGCGACGTAGCCAGGGCCTCCGCCCAGAACGCCACCATCCGCTGTGGGTGGGTCCGACAGGCGCAGGCCGTCTTCCCGCGGGGCCGCGCATGGGCTTTGCTGGTGTCCCTCCGGAGCGGCGCGGACGTCCGCCGGCCGTCCCGTCCCGTGCCCTGAACCAGACCCTCTGTGTCCATCTCAGCTGTGTGCATCTCAGGTCAGCGCATCTGTACGACACCCGTACGCCATGCGGCGCAGACGCCCGTACGAGAGAGGATCGATCATGACCGCTCCGCTACCCGTGGTCTTCATCCACGGACTGTGGCTGCACGGTTCCTCCTGGCAGCCCTGGATCGACCTGTTCCGCGACGAGGGCTTCGCACCGTCCGCCCCCGGCTGGCCCGGTGACCCGGACACCGTCGAGGAAGCCCGTCAGAACCCGCGGAGCGTCGCCGGTCACGGCATCGACGACGTCGTGGAGCACTACGCGCGCCTGATCGCGGAGCTGCCCGCGCGGCCCCTCGTGATCGGGCACTCGTTCGGCGGGATGATCGCGCAGAAGCTGCTCGGCCAGGACCGTGCGGCCGCCGCCGTCGCGATCGACGCGGCGCAGATCAAGGGGGTCCTGCCGCTGCCGCTGTCCGCCCTGAGGGCCACGCTCCCGGTGTTCAAGAACCCGGCCAACCGGAACCGGTCCGTCTCCTTGACCGAGGAGCAGTTCCGGTTCGCCTTCGGCAACGCGATCCCGGCGCGGGAGTCGGCGGCGCTGTACGAGCGCTGGGCCGTGCCCGCGCCGGGCAAGCCGCTGTTCGAGGCCGCCTCCGCCAACTTCAATCCCCGTTCGGCGGCGAAGGTCGCCACGGAGAACAGCGGCCGCGGGCCGCTGCTGCTCGTCTCCGGCGGGAAGGACCACACGGTGCCCGAGACCGTCACCCGCGCCACGCTCAAGCAGTACCGGCACTCCGACGCCGTCACCGACCTCCTCGGCTTCCCCGACCGCGGGCACTCCCTGACGATCGACAGCGGCTGGCACGAGGTCGCGGCGGCCGTGCTGGACTGGCTGCGCAAGCACGGCACGGGGGACGCGCGATGAGCGACCGTACGTCCGCGGCCGCCGGAGCGAGCGGCGCGCCCGGGGCACCGGCCGGACGGACCGCGGTCGTCACCGGCGCCGGGCGCGGCATCGGGCTGGCGGTCGTCGAGGCCTTCCTCGCGGACGGTTTCCGTGTCGTCGCGGGCACCCGGGAGCGCACCGACGGCCTGGAGCGCCTGTGGAAGGAGGGGGCCGGACTCACCGTCGTGGAGGTCGATCTCGCGCGGCCCGAGGCGCCCGCCGCGCTGGTCGCCGAGGCCGTCGCGGTCCATGGCGGTGTCGATGTGCTCGTGAACAACGTCGGGGCGGTGCGTCCGCGCCCGGACGGGTTCCTGAGTGTGCCGGACGAGGAGTGGGAGTGGACGTTCACCATCAACTTCATGGCCGCCGTGCGGGCCACCCGGGCCGCTCTGCCCCATCTGATCGCCTCCGGCGCGGGGCGTGTCGTCACCGTCTCCTCGGTCAACGCCCGGCTGCCCGATCCGCTGGTCATCGACTACTGCGCGGCCAAGGCGGCGCTGACGAACTTCTGCAAGGCCCTGTCCAAGGAGGTCGCGCCGCACGGGGTGCGGGTGAACACGGTCGGGCCCGGTCCGGTGGAGACGGCGCTGTGGCGGGGTGACGGCGGGGTGGCCGACACCGTGGGCCGGGCCCGGGGTGTCGATCCCGCCGAGGTGGCCCGGGGCGCGGCGGCCCAGGCCCCGACGGGGCGCTTCACCCGTCCGTCCGAGGTGGCCGCGCTCGTCCTCCACCTCGCCGGTCCGTCTGCGGCGAACATCACCGGGGCCGACTTCGTCATCGACGGCGGGCTCGTCGACTCGCTCTGACGGGCAGACTCCCACCGGTGACCGGTCGTCGGGCGCGAGCGCGCGGAACCCGTCCCCTCACGGGTGCCGGGGCGGGGTTCCGCGCCGGCCGGCTCAGGAGACGCGCCCGCGCTCCCGCTCGCCCTCCAGCGGGGGCGTCGTGACGGCTCCGTGCGTCCGGCACTCCGGGCGCGCGCAGCCGGGTGCGGGACGGCGTACGAGCGTGAAGGCCAGCACCGATCCGACGCCGAGCACCGCCGCGCAGATCGGCATGGCCCGCCGGAACGCCGAACCGAAGGCGTCCGCCGACCGGTAGGCGTCCGCGCCCATCCCGGTCAGCAGCGGCAGCGCGGCCACGGCGACCAGACCGGCCGCCCGCGCCGCCGCGTTGTTGATGCCGCTGGCCAGTCCCGCCCGGGAGGCGTCGACCGAACCGAGGACGGTGGCCGTCAGCGGCGCGACCAGGACGACCATGCCGGTGCCCATGACCAGCACGGCGGGCAGCACGTCCCGCAGGTAGTCCGTGTCCTGCCCGACCCGGAGCATCAGCAGCATCGCCGCCGCGCACAGCAGCGGTCCGACGGTCAGCGGGACGCGCGGGCCGATCCGGTCGGCGAGGGCGCCGGAGCGGGCCGAGAACAGCAGCATGAGCGCCGTCGTCGGCAGCAGTGCGCTGCCCGCCGCGAGCGGCGAGAATCCGGCCACCACCTGCAACTGCAACGCGGCGAGGAAGAAGAAGCCGCCGAACGCCGCGTAGACGCACAGGGTGACCAGATTGACCGCCGTGAACTGGCGTGAGGTGAAGATGTCCGGCGGCAGCATGGGATCGGCCCGGCGCTTCTCGACGGAGACGAAGGCGACGCCCGCCGCCACGCCGGCCGCCGCGCACAGTGCCACCGTCCACGATCCGTCCCGGGCCTCGATCAGCGCGTAGGTGATCAGGGCGAGGGCGACGGCTCCCAGGACCGCTCCGAGGACGTCGAAGCGTTCGTGGCGGCGCCCGTCGGAGGACTCGGGTACGTGGCGCAGGGCGACCGGGACGCACAGCAGGGCCAGCGGGATGTTCAGGAAGAACACCCAGCGCCAGCCCGGACCGCCGACCAGGTAGCCGCCGAGGAACGGGCCGATGGCCGAGCCGATGCCGCCGAAACCCGACCACACGCCGACGGCCCGGCTGCGGTCGTCGGGGTGGAAGGACGCCTGGATGAGGGCGAGCGAACCGGGCCCCAACAGCGCGCCGCCGACGCCTTGCAGGGCGCGCGCGGCGATCAGCACCTCGGCGTTCGGGGCGAGGCCGCACATCAGCGACGCGGCGGCGAACCACACGACACCGATCACGAAGACCCGGCGGCGGCCGTAGGAGTCGCCGAGCGACCCGCCGAGGAGGATGAGACCGGCCAGGGTCAGCATGTACGCGTTGACCGTCCACTGGAGGCCCGCGAGTTCGGCGCCCAGGTCCCTGCCGATGCTGGGCAGCGCGACGTTGACGACGGTGGAGTCCAGCATCGCCATGCTGGAGCCGAGCACCGTGGTGAGCAGGATCCATGTGCCCTGGGGCGAGGCCAGCCGGACATTCGACATGCCCCAGGTATACAGCGCGGCCGTGGTCGGACGGCGGGAACTCACCCGACGGCCGGAGCGCGCGTGTGGTCCCGGTGCCCCGCACGGCGGGGGCGGTGGACCGTTGGGCGGAGTCGGCGCGCCGCCGTTCCGCATGTCCCCACGGCGCAGCGTCCTGTTTGTCATATATTGCGGTCGTCTGCTCCTCCGGTTCAGTTCTCCGTCGAAAGGCTCTCCGTGAACCCTGTGTCCCGACGCATCGCCTCCGTTGGCGCCGGTCTCCTGATCTGCTCCGCGCCGCTGGTCGCGGCGCCGCTCGCCGCCAACGCCGCCGCCCCCCAGCCCGCCGCGGCCGCCGTCGCGCAGCAGGCGCCGAAGCCGACGCTGACGGCCAAGGCGTCGGTGAAGTCCATCAAGGCGTGGCAGCAGTTCCACGTGTCGGGCTCCTCCACGCGCATGGCGGCCGGCACCCGCGTCACCCTGCAACAGATGCAGAGGAACAAGTGGGTCAGCCTTCCGATCCACATGAACACCACCCGCAGCCACACCTACAACCTGCGGGTGAAGCTGGGCCTGAAGGGCCTCAACAAGATCCGGATCGTGGGCGGCGGGGCCGTCTCCAACACGGTGCAGGTCACCGTCCGCTAGTCACCGGCCGCCGGTCGGAGTCCGCCAGGACCGTCGGGGGGTGCCCGTTCGGGTTCCCGGTATCGACCGGGAACCCGAGCGGGTCACGACGCCTGCACGCGCGGTCGTGCGCCGCGGGTGTCAGATGCCGCAGGAGGACGCGGACCAGTAGCGGGAGCCCTGGCTTCCGAGGTGCGCGTGGGTGCTGTGGCCGGGATAGCCCGGGCCGAGGATCTCGTTGAAGCCGTGGTTGCGGGCCTGCTTGACGATCTCGCAGTACGACGGGGAGCCGACGAGGTCGATGCCGCGGCCGTAGAGATGGTTGCTGTTGGCCGCACCGCCGACCGCGTTGTTGCAGGCGTGGGAGCGGAATCCGCTGCTGGTCGTCAGCGCGCGGTCGCCGAGGGCGTGCCGCAGCGCCTCCAGTTTCCACATCTGTTGCAGCGCGTTGGCCTTCGCGGCCGCCGCGGAGACCGCGCCGCCTGACCAGTCGGCGTTGCAGCGGTTCATCTCCGCGTAGGTGAAGTGCGCCGGGGTGCAGTCACCGTCCTGGAGGGCGTAGAGCTTGCTGTAGGTCTGGGTACCGGCGATGCCGTCGGCCGCCAGACCGTAGGCCTGCTGGAAGCGGGTGACGGCGGCCTTGGTGCCCGGGCCGAACTGGCCGTCCACCGCGAGAACGGCGCCGTATCCGGGGTAGCCCGCGACCCGGATCTGCAACTGCCGCACGTCTTCGCCGCTGGCGCCCTGCCCCAGGGTGCGGGTCCACGTGTAGCAGTCGTCGGCGTGCGCGGTGCCCGTGGTGGCCGCCGCACCGAGCAGCGAAAGCGACGCGAGCATGACAAGCGAGAGAAGCGTACGAAGATGTCGTCTCAACACAGTGCCTCCCGAGAGGAATGCGCGGAAGAATCAAGGTTCCCCCGACCCTGCCCGGCTCGCACTACGCGCGTCAATAGGGCTTGTCCGCAAGCGGGTTGACGACCGCATCGGCCGCCGTGCGGCCGGTCGGCGGACGGGCCCTAGACGGGTCCGCGCGGCAGCTTCCCCATGTGCTGGTGCATGAACAGGACCTGCGGCGCGCCCACGAGGTACTGGGAACGCTCCTCCAGCATGCGGCGCACGTGCGGCCGGCCCTCGTGGGCCAGAAAGGCCCGCTCGTCGGCGTAGAGCTCGTAGAAGACGCGCAGCAGCGGCTGCCCCTCAGGGGTGTGCACGGTGTACACCAGCGTGTCCGGCTCGTCGGCGATGTCTTCGAGGGCTTCGGCGACGAGCGCGTCGAAGGCCGCAGCCGCCTCCGCCGAGCGCAGCTCGAAGACCACGGTCAGCGCGTACGGCAGCGGTCCGGGCTGCTCGGGCAGGGAGCTGAGGTCGCGGCTCATGTGCAGCGCCTCGCGGCGCGTGATCTCGGAGTCCATCTCCCCCTCATGCCCCCGCGCCCGGCACCTAGCCGCCCGCCGGTCACCCGTCCGCCAGTTCCTCCGCCGCGTCGCGTCCCGCCTCGGCGGTGCGGCGCAGGAAGCCCGCGAGGAGCTCCAGTTCGGACTCGTCGTAGTCGGCGCAGATCCGCTCCACGGACGAGTTCATCCCGGCGAAGCGGCCGAGCAGTTCGGCGTTGCGCTCCTTCAGCGCGTGGACCAGGGTCGAGCGGCGGTCGGACGGGTCGCGGCGGCGCTCGATCCAGCCGTCGCGTTCGAGCCGGTCGAGGATGCCGGTGGTGGTCGCGGCGTGCAGTCCGGCGCGCCGGGCGAGGGCGGTCGGGCTGAGCGGCCCGTGGGCGTTGATCAGGTCGAGGCAGTCCATGTCCATGCCCTTGAGGTCGAGTCGGGTCCCGACCCGGCGCCTGAGCAGCAGCAGCTCGGCACTCAACTCACGCAGCCCCTGGCCCACTTCGGCCGTCACCCGCCGCCGCCGACGTGCACCCCCCGCACCTTCTACGGAACTCATAATGTACGTCCTCCGAAATATTGTGCTACGGTTCTCGTACATTACGGCATTTCAAGTATGGCTCGATGGGGGCATGCTCATGTTCGTACTGATCGGGGCGACGGGGACCGTGGGGCGCCAGGTCATGGACCTGCTGCTGCGGCGCGGGGCGGAGATCGCCGCGGTGACCCGCGATCCCGCGGCGCGGCTGCCCGACGGCGTGCGGCCGGTCGTCGGGGACCCCTCCCGGCCGGACACGCTCACCGACTGGCCGCGAAGGACCGGGGGCGTGCTGCTGAGCCCGCGCGCCGCGGGCCGGGCCACCGGCGAGCTGCTGGCGCTGGGGGCGGCCCGCGGGGCGGAAAGGGCCGTGGTGCTGTCGTCCGCGACCGTGCGCCACCCGGCGGGACACCGGCGCTTCGTCGAGGAGTTCAAGGCGGTCGAGGAGGCCGTGCGCCTTTCGGGGACGCCGTGGACGTTCCTGCGCTGCGCCGACTTCGACGCGAACGCCCTGGCCTGGGCGCCGCAGATCCGGGCCGGCGGCGTGGTGCGCGGCGCCCACCCCGGCGCCACCACCTCGCCGCTTCACGAGCGCGACATCGCCGAGGTGGCCGTGCGCGCCCTGACCGAGGACGGGCTCGCGGGGCGCGCCCCCGTGCTCACCGGGCCCGATCCGCTCGACCAGCGGGACAAGGTGCGGCTCATCGGCGCGGCCGTGGGACGCACCCTGCGCTTCGAGGACGTCTCCCCCGCGCGGGTGCGGCAGACCATGCTGGCCCAGGGGCTGCCCGAGGACGTGCCCGACCGGCTCCTGGGCTCCCTGGCCGACCACGCCGTCGAGGCCGGTCCCGCCACCCGCACCGTGGAACAGCTCCTGGGACACCCCGCGCGCTCCTTCGCGACCTGGGCGGTGGAGAACGCCGCCGCTTTCGCGGGGTAGCCCGCTCCCCCGCACCCTTCGCGCACGGCTCGTCATCCCACCCGAGGAGAACTCATGCCGGAGATCGAACTGTCCGCCGGGACCCTGGCCTACCGCGACTCCGGCGGCGCCGGGCCGGTGGTCGTCCTCCTGCACGGTTTCCTGATGGACGCGTCGCTCTGGGACGCGGTTCAGGCCGACCTGTCGGCGGATCACCGGTGCGTCGTGCCCACGCTCCCCCTGGGCGCCCACCGGCACCCGATGCGCGCCGACGCCGACCTGTCCCTCCCCGGGGTGGCGCGGCTGGTCGCCGAGCTGCTGGAGCGGCTCGGCCTCCAGGACGTGACCCTGGTCGGCAACGACACCGGCGGGGCCCTAGTCCAGCTGCTGATGGCCGACGGCGCCGACCGGGCCGGGCGGGTCGTGCTGGTCTCCTGCGACGCCTTCGACAACTTCCCGCCGGGGCTCACCGGGAGGACGCTCGTGCTCGCGGGCTCGTTGCCGCCGCGCCTGTTCGGCCTGTTCATGCGGCAGATGAGACTGCGGGTCATGCGGCGGCTGCCGCTCGCGTTCGGGTGGCTGACGCGGCGCGGCGACGCGACCACCGCGCGCTGGATCGAGCCGGTCACGCGCGTGCCCGGGATCGCCCGGGACACCGTGCGGGCGCTGCGCGCGGCCGCGGCCGACACCGCCGTGCTGCACCGTGCGGCGCAGCGGCTGCCCGCCTTCCGGCGTCCCGCCCTGATCGTGTGGGCGAGCGAGGACCGGGTGATGCCGCCCGCGCACGGACGCCGGCTCGCCGAGCTGCTCCCCGACGCGACCCTGCACGAGATCCCGGACAGCTACACCCTCGTCCCGCTGGACCGGCCGGCCCGACTCGCGCGTCTCGTACGGGACTTCACACACGCTCCGGGCCGGGTGCGGCCCGGAGCGGGGTGAGGGGCCGCAGGGGAACGGTCCCTCACCCCCGGGTCAGGCCGTCAGAGGATCTGGATGGACGCGACCCTGGGCGGGTTGTTGGGGAAGCTGATGTCGTGCCAGCGGTCGATCCGCACCGAGTCGCCGTTGGCGTCGTAGTAGATGAGGTCGTTGTTGCCGGTGACGATCCGGTCGACCCACCAGCCGCCGAAGTCGGTCCGGCCGGCGTTGGCGTAGCAGTCGACGCTGTCACGGCCGTTCAGGTGCGAGTAGATCTTCAGGAAGTTCTCGCCGCCGACGCACTGGACGTGGTCGATGGCGAAAGCGGGACTCGGCACACCGACGGTGAGCGTGGCGGCCACGGCGACCGCCGCCGCGAGCGCGCCGATGGCCTTCTTGCCCTTCAGGATCACAGGGTTCTCCCTCGTGCGAGGCCGGACGTGGGGTCCGGCCGTGGGGACGCGGCGCCGCAACGGGACAGGGCGCTTCGCCGAGCCGGGGGACCGGCCTGGGACGATCTTGTTGGCAGTGATGTCGCCGGGCGTCGCACACGCGCCGGTGTCGCCCGGTTTTGGTCCGTCCGGGTGAGACGTGGGACAGCCCTCCCGGATGCCGTCGCAGGACGACGGGCACCCGGGAGGGCTGTGGGGCGGATGTTCAGGGGCGTTTGGCCCGTAGCGCCGCCGGCAGGGCGGCCCCCCATCGGGAGCGCCGGGAGGTGACGGTCCGGTCGGGGTCGGGCGCCGGGCGCCGCTCGATGCCGGTGTCGGCGGTGGGCCGCTTCCGCCAGCGCCCGGTGGGCCGTTCCTCGGTGGCCGCGGTGTCCGCGGTGTCAGCGGTGTCCGCGCGGCGCGGGTGCCACCAGCGCGTGCGGCGGGGGTGCAGGGCCCGGCCGAGCCTGCGGCCCAGGACGAGGTAACCGAGGAAGGCGCCCGTCGAGTTGAGGATGACGTCATCGATGTCGAACGCCCGGCCCGTGACCAGCAGCCCCTGCGCGACCTCGACCGTGAGCATCACCAGGGCCGTCATCAGGACGACGCGGACGAGACCGCGGGTGCGCGGGAAGAGGACGGGCAGCAGGATGCCGAACGGCACCCCGAGCACGATGTTTCCGCCCACCTGCTTCACGGTGTCCCGCCAGTCGGGCTGGTCGAAGTAAAGGCGGATCGAGTTGCCCGGGTGCAGATTGGTGTGGGTCATCGACACCGACGCCGGCGAGGGCACGAGTGTCGCCCTGGCCAGCGCGACGGCGAACGCCACCATGCAGACGAATCCCAGTGCCATGACAACGGCGCGCGCCGTTCTCCAACCCCATGTGTGCCGTCTCAGCCTCGGCTCGCTCTCCATGGACACCCAGATGCCCCCGAGTTCGTCCTCTACGCGCGCGCCGTCCCGGTTGCTGCGGGACGGTGCGCGCAGCCGGTCCCGGACCGCCGTGAGGGCGTGGATCAGGAGGTGCCGCGACGGTCCTGGGTGAGCGTCAGGAGGTGGTCCAGGACGGCGGGGTCGGCCTTCACGCCATCGTGGAGGTGGGTCCGTGACACCCACGGGCGCAGGTCGCGGACGCGGCCCGCCGTGATCAGGGACTGGTCGTGGTCGACGAACATGTCGTGGCGGTAGACGGCCGCGGCGGCGGGGACCGTGTTGTCGGCGAGGCGGTCCAGGTCGTACAGGGCGGGCCAGTCCGTGCGGTGGGCGAGGGCGTCGGCCGTGGCCCGCAGCGGGACGAGCGCGGGGTCCTCGTCGAACATCCAGGGGTACATCATCTCGCCGGTGAAGTGCAGCGGTCCCCCGGCGGCCGCGTCGAACGCGGGGAACTCCTCCCGGATCCGGTGCGCCGACCAGGCCGTGGCCCGGCCGCCCTGGGCGTAGATCGCCTCGTGCAGGACCGCGTACAGGGGGCGTGGCGCGAGGGAGACCACCGCGTCGACTCCGCGCAGGAACGGGTCGCCGAGCGCGGGGCCGTGCGGGCCCGGCACGAACGCGCTCTCCAGGAGGTAGTGGAGGGTGTCGAACCCGGACGCCGTGCCGAAGGTGATGCCGAGCGACTGGAAGCGGCGTACGGACAGCCGTTCGCCGGACGGCATCCGCACGTCGTGGTCGGCGAGGTGCGCGGCGACCCGCTCGGCCGGCGCCCGGTCGGCCGGATAGCGGTCGAAGTAGCGGGTGTTGGCGGCGGCGGTGCGCCGGTACGCGGCGCGGTAGACGTCGTCGGCGTGGTCGGTGAGGGTAGGCAGACCGCCCGTGATCAGGACCCGGGAGAGTCCTTCCGGGGCGAGACCGAGATAGGTGAGGGCGGTGAAGCCGCCGAAGCTCTGGCCGAGGACCGTCCAGGGGCGGTCGCCCTGGAGGTGGCGGCGGAGCCGCTCGGCGTCGCGGACGAGGGAGTCGGCGCGGAAGTGGGTGAGGTACTCGGCCGCGTCGGGCCGCGCGGCGAGCGTGGTGCGGTCGGCGGGGGTGGAGCGGCCGGTGCCGCGCTGGTCGAGGAGGACGACGCGGAAGTCCCGCAGCGCGCGGCGCAGCCAGGCGCCCGCCGCATTGGGCCGTTCCGCGCGCCCGCCCGGCCCACCCTGGAGCCAGAGCAGCCGGGGCAGCTCGCGGCCCTCCATTCCCTCGGCGACGACTTCGCGGGCGAAGACGGAGAGGCTCGGCCCGTCGGGGCGGGTGTGGTCGAGCGGGACGTCGAGGGTGTGGTCGGTGCAGACGAGGCCGCTGTGGCGGTACGTGATCTGGTCGTCGGTCAAGTCCGGCTCCTTGGGCGGGCGGTCGGGGGGCGCGGGGTGCCGGGGCGGTCAGTAGCCGGCCACGCCCAGCTCGCGGCAGATGCGGACCAGGTCGGGGTGCACGTACACGCCGTCCTTCTCGATGCACTCGCCGTCGAGGTGGAGGGACGGGCCGAGGATCGAGCCGTCGGTGTGGGCGGCGGACACCCACGGCTCGCCGCCGATCCAGGCGCCCTTGGTGCCGATGCCCAGCTCGACGCAGCCGAAGACGCGCTCGTCCTCGACGATGCGGCCGGTGGGCGCGGGCACGCCCGGGTTGAAGCCGAGGGACCAGTGGGCGACGCGGTACATGTGGGGGTCGTCCCAGGACGCCATCCAGCGGCGGAAGATCTCCGCGTCCTGGCCCGTGCCGTCGATCTTCGTGACGACGCCCTGCTCGACGGTGCAGCGCACCGGCGAGCGGAGCAGGCCGAGCTGGTCCGGCGGCCACAGGGCGCCGTCGAAGACGAGGACGCCGTTCTGCGTCTCCTCCAGGGGGTTCCAGGAGATCTGCCCGGAGAGCATGACGGTCTCGCCGGGCTTCTCGGCGGGCTTGCCGCGCAGGTTGATCGGGCGGTCGCCGTTGCGGCCGGTGATGTCGGTGCCGTTGGCGGAGGTGATGCGCACCTCGTCGGCCTGCTCCAGGAGGTGCACGAGGGCCTTGCCGAGCCGGATGACGCCCTCGAAGTCGGGCCGGCCGACGGTGGCGACGAGCATGTGCACGTCCATGGCGGTCAGGTTGGTGTAGCGGCAGCCGTTGGCCATGGCGCGGCGGAACGCGTCGGAGTGCATCACGTACGAGACGGCGAACTCGATCCACACGTCGGCGTCCGCGATGGCGCCGGCGACGGGCCGGGGCGGCTCCATCGACGAGCTGGGCATCGTCTCGGACCAGACGACGACGGGGTGCGCCCCGGCGGCGGCGACGGCCTGCGCGGTGGCGTCGACGACGCGGCGGTCGCTGCTGGTGTCGCCGGTGAGGACGACGTGCTCGCCGGGCTTGACGAGCATGACCTGCTCGACGAGCTTGCGGGCGGCGAGGGCGAGTTCGTAGCTCAGGTACTCGGACCGCGGTTCGAGGCGGCTGAACATCTCCATGGGGATCTGTCTCCTTGGGGTGGTGCGTGCGGGAGGCGTTGGTTCGGGGGGGTGGGGCGGGTCAGCTCGCCTTGACGATCTGGGCGGAGTCGCCCAGGGAGCTGCCCGCGATGAGGCCGGCGCCGACCAGGTTCAGCTCCTCGTCGGCGCGGGGGCCGCGCCACTTGCGGTAGCCGACGCGTACGGCGAGCGCGGCGAGGACCATCCAGCAGGCGTGGGGCGTGAGGATCAGCAGGCCGGTGGCGAGCATGACGCCCATCTGCCGCCTGGTGCCGCCGATCAGCTGGATCAGGGCGCCGGGTACGGCCCACAGCAGCAGGGTGCGCAGCACGCCGGGTTCGCCCAGGCCGTTCTTGACGGTGTCGGCGTACACCTTGGCGACGGGCGGGATGAGGCCCTGCCGGAAGTACGACTGCCACAGGACGGCGACGACGGCGAGTGCGGCGGCGAAGCCGATGAGGGCGGCGCGGAACTGTTCGCGGCGGCCTTCGCGCTCGTACGGGTCCCAGGGCCGGTGGTTGCGGCGCAGCAGCCAGCCGGCCTTGAGGTCGTAGCCCATGTCGGCGAAGGCGGGGCCGGTGGCGGACACGTAGCCGACGAGGAGGGCCAGCGGGACCGAGGGGATGCCGATGAGCAGGCCGAGGACGAGGAAGATGAGGGTGACGGCGAAGGAGGGGAACCAGCCGGACTGCATGGCGGCGAGGCCGACGATCAGTTCGTGCACGAGGGCGGCGAACGCGGCGAACAGCACCCAGCCGAGCAGGCCCAGCGGGCTCATGTCGCCGAGCAGGCCGCCGAGCACGGCGAGCAGGACGGCGCCGGCGACGAAGAGGGCGTAGCCGCGCACGAGGGAGCGGCGCAGGTCCTTCTCGTCGACCGTGTACGCGACCGTCTCGTCGCGGTCCGCCGGGGCCGGGCCCGCGGCGGGCGGCTCCTGTCGCGCCGCGCGCCTGCGGACCAGCAGGACGACGGCCTGGCCGAGGGCCACGACGCCCGCGCCGACCATCACCCCGTGCGGGACGTATCCGGCGCCGAGGTCGGTGTGGAACAGGTCGGGGCCGAACTCGCGCAGGCCAAGGCCCACGCCGAACATGAGCAGCGCCCAGACGTTGCCGAGGAAGGCGACGCCCGCGGCGGACAGCGGCAGGCTGAAGAGGGTGCCGGCGAGGCCGACGAGGGTGCCCGCGCCGAGCACCAGGGCCCGCTTGCCGCCCCGGTCACCGGCCTTGATGGTCTCGGCCGCGGCCTGTCCGGGGGGCCAGGCGGCGTCGGCGGGCAGCAGCCGGGAGCCGAAGGAGCGGTAGAGCACCCAGGTGTCGATGAGCAGGCCGACGAAGGAGCCGGCGAGCATCGGCCACACCAGGTCCTCGCGTCCGAAGACGTACGGGACCGCGATCGAGGTGAGCAGGGCGTTGGCGGAGGCGAAGGTCGCGGCGGAGATGGCGCTCTGGGCGAGGTTCTGCCGGTGCACCGAGCGCATCGAGCGCAGTCCGGCGAGCGGGACACGGCCGATGAGCATGGCGATGAGGGCGCCGACGACCGAGGTGTTGGCGGAGATGCCGAGCTTGGCGACGAGGTCCGCGCCGATCACGGCTCCGACGACGGAGAGCACGGCGAGGACGACGAACACGACGGGTTCGGTCACCTTCGGGTGGCCGGCGCCGGAGGCGGCGCGGTCCGGTCCTGGTCCGGCGGGGGGCGGCGGCGCGGTGGCCGACGGCGAGGTGTGGTGCGACACGGGAACACCCCTTGGTGGGTGGGCCCGCCCGGGACGGGGCGGGACTTTTCGGGCAGGCTGCGGCGTGCCGCGTACGGGGGTGCGGGTCACGTCGTACGGGCGGGTGGTCCGGCGGGCGGCGCCGCCGGACCGGGTCAGGAACCGAAGGCGGCCGTGGCCTCCTCGGCTCCGGCCAGGACGAGTTCGGTGATGCGGTCGAGGGCGCGGGAGACGCGGTGCGCGGGGCCGATGACGGTGAGCGAGGCGGCGACGGTGCCCGCCTGGAACACCGGGGCGGCCACGGCGGCGACGGCCTCGTCGTACTCGCCGTGGCTGACGCTGTGGCCCCGGGCGCGCACGTCGGCGTACCGGGCCAGGAGGGCGTCGAGGTCGGTGACGGTGTGGTCGTTGAAGCGCTGGAGCGGGGTGGCTCCGAACAGGCGCCGCAGCTCCGCCTCGGGGTAGTGGGCGAAGATGGCGTGCCCGGAGGCGCCGGCGTGGCCGGGCATGACGGCGCCGACGATCGCGGTGTAGCGGACCGGGCCGGTGCCGTCGACGGCGGCGGCGCACCGGTATCCGGCGCCCTGCGGCACGTTGAGGACGACGCTCTCGCCGGTGTCGCGCAGGAGCCCGGCGAGGATCGGGCGGACCAGGGACGGCAGCACTCCGCTGTGCTCCCCGGCGCGGGCCAGCCGGGAGACGGCGGGGCCGAGCCGGTAGCGGCGGGTGGTGGTGTCGCAGGTCAGGAAGGAGCGGGAGGCGAGCGTGGTGAGGATGCGCTGGGCGACCGCCTTGTCCCAGCCGTGCCGGCGCGCCATCTCGCTGACGCCCCACTCGGGGCGGCGCTCGGTGAACGACAGCAGGGCGAGCAGGGCGCGGTCGGCTCCCTGGAGGACGCCGGGTTGCGGCGGCGCCGGCGCGTCGGCCTCGTCGGACCGCTCCGCCCGGTGGCCGCTCCCGTCGGCGGCCGCGCCGTTCACCTGGGCCTCTGACATCGCCTCGCTCCTCTCCGTCGTACGTTTGCGTTCCGCGTCCGGTGCGCTGAGCGCAACGCCGTTGCGCTCAGCGGCGAGAACTATGAGTTCCGTGGGGTGGGGGTGTCAAGGGTGTTCCGTGGCACGTTCGCGCGCCGGTGGGGCGGTCCGGGCCCGGATGTTTGACCGGGTGCCCGGACCGCCAGAACCGGAGGGGGCGCGCTCCGCGTCCCGGCGGCGGGCGGCGCGGGTCCGCCGCTTCCGTCCGGTGCGTCGAGAGGACCGAGGTGAACACTCCGCATGCCGACAGCTCATCGGCCGGGGACGCCCGCGGCCGGTTCCGGGGCGACCGGGACCACGCGCCGCCCGCCCCGGACTGCCTGCGGTGGGGGCCCTGGGACGGGGTCGGCCCCGGCGCCGAGGTCCTCGGCCCGCTCGCCGGGCGGCGGGTGCTGGACATCGGTTCCGGAGCGGGTCGCCACGCCGTGCACCTCGCCACGGCGCACGGCGCGCTGGTCGACGCCGTCGGCCCGCCACCCGGCCAACACCCGGACGCGGTCGGTGACTTCGGCGAGGTGCCCGGCGTCCGCCTCCTGCCCGGTGACGTGATCGAGCACCTGGCGCGGGCGGAGCCGTACGACGTGGCGTACGGCGTCGGGGCGCTCGCGGGCCTCGACCCGCGCGTCGTGCTGCCCGCGCTGCGCGACGGGCTGCGCCCGGATGCTCCGCTCGTCTTCTCCGTGCCGGACACCGACCGTCACGGCCGGGGCCCGTCCGCCGTCGTGGCGCCGCGCGAGGAGGTGGCCGAGCCCGGGGGTCCGCCCCGACCGCCGCTACGCCCGACCCCACTGCCGCCAAGGCCGACCCCACCGCCGGTACGGACGTGGGCCCTGACCGGCGAGGTGTGGGCGGACCTGCTGGGCGAGCACGGCTTCCTCGTGGAGTCGACCGCGCTGCTCCGGGCACCGGCGGACGGCGACCCGGCCACCGTGCGGTTCGTCCGGGCCCGGCGGCGTCCCGATCCCACGGCCCGGATCTCCTGCCGGCCCCGCACCCGGGGGGCTCCCGTCCCGCACGCGGCGATCGGTGTCGGCACGATCCTCCTCGGGGAGCACGGGCTGCTGCTGGGCCGCCATCGGCGCGGCACGCTGGAACTGCCCGGCGGGACGGTGGAGCCGGGCGAGTCCCTGGCGGAGACCGCCGTGCGCGAACTCGCCGAGGAGACCGGGCTGCGTGCCCGGCCCGAGGACGTCACCCTGCTGGGCACGCTGATCGACCGGGTCGGTGACGTCGTCCGGGTCACGGTGGGCGCCGTCGTCTCGGACTGGCGGGGGGAGCCCGCCACACAGCCGGACGAGAAGGTGGGCGACTGGGGGTGGTGGCCCCTGGACCGGCTCCCGGACGGCCTGTTCGACTGTAGCGGGCAGATTCTCCGCGCGTGGCGTCCCGATCTGCCGATCGACGCGCCGCCGGCGCACTACACGCCGTTCGCGCAGGGCGAGCCGCCGAGCGGCGCACCCGGCCCCAACGCCACCTGACGGGCGGGGCGTTGCCGACCGCGACGCCCCGCGACGCCGTCGCCCCCCGCTCTCTTCACTCTCTTCGCAGAGGAGTTGCCGCCATGCACACGCCCCCGGCCGCCCCCATGCCCCCGGCGCGCCCCGCGGTTCCCGGCGACGCGGGCGGGATCACCCGGCTGCGCTCGGCACTGATACTGTCCCGGCCGCTCGACGCGCACTGGCTGACCCACTGCACGGACGACCTCGCCGGGCGGCTGCTCCCGGGCGGCGACGCCCGGGCGTTCGTGGTCGACGCGCCCGGCGGGGGGCTGGCCTCCTGCGCCCTGGCGCTGCTCAACCGGGTGCTGCCCGCGCCCCGGTACCCGCGGGGCACGGCGGCACGCATCCAGGTCGTCGCGACGGACCCGGCGTTCCGCCGCCGCGGATGCGCCACCGATGCCCTGGGCTCGCTCCTCGCCCGGCTGGAGCGGGACGGCGTCACCCTGTACGAGCTGTACGCCCACGACGGGTCGGCGCCGTTCTACGCGCGCCTCGGCTTCACCGCCGATCCCGCGCTCATGCGCAGGACGTGGTTCCCCGCGGACGCGGGCGCGGCGGTGTCCGGCGGGGGCTCCTGAGCGCCGTGCCGGCACGCCGCCCGGGACGCACCGTGCCGCCGGCGGCTCGCGTCGAGGGCGGTCCGGGGCGTCAGCGGTCCGGGGCATCGGCGGTCCGGGGCGTCAGCGGTCCGCGTCGAGCCCGGTGACCGCTGCCTCCGCCGCGTCGGCCAGGAGCTTGTCGTCGGCCTTGATGTCCTTCGCGCCGTCGCGGTAGGTCATGATCGCCATGACCAGCGGCTCGCGGCCGGGCGGCCAGACGACCGCGATGTCGTCGCGCGCGCCGTAGTAGGAGCCGGTGCCGGTCTTGTCCCCGACGGTCCAGCCCTCGGGCACGCCCGCCCGGATGGTCGTGTCGCCGGTCGTGTTGTTCCGCAGCCAGGTGGTCAACTGGCTGCGCTCGACCGTGGGAAGGGTGTCGCCCAGCGTCAACTCCCGCAGATTCGACGCCATCTGACGGGGCGTGGAGGTGTCGTGCCGCTCCCCCGGGCTCCAGCGGCTCAGCAGCGGCTCGATGCGGTCGGTGCGCGTGGTCCCGTCGTCGAGTTCCTTCCGCAGGAACGCGCCCAGCCGGCCGGGGCCCCCGATGTCCTTGAAGAGGACGTTGGCCGCGGTGTTGTCGCTGTAGCGGATCGCGGCGTCGCACAGCGCGCGCAGGCTCATCCCGGTGTCGACGTGCTTCTCGCTGACGGGCGAGTTCTCGACGACGTCCGCGCGGTCGTAGTGCAGGACGCGGTCCATGCCGTCGGCGCCGTTCTTCTCGAGCACGGCCGCGGCGAGGAAGGACTTGATGGTCGAGTTGAAGGGGAAGCGGGTCCTGTCGTTCCAGGTGATCTGGCGGCCGCTGCCGGTGTCGAGCGCGTAGAGACCCAGGTGCGCCTTGTACGTACGTTCCAGGCGGGAGAAGGCGGCGCGGGCGGAGGCGTCGCCGCCGGCCCGTTGCGGGGCGGTCCCGGAGCGGTCGGCGGCCGCCGTGGTGGCCGCGCCGCCGGTTCCGGCGCGCCCGTCGCCTCCGCAGCCCGCCGTGGTCAGCACGGCCAGGGCGGCGCAGGCGGCCAGCGCGGCGCGGCCGGGGGCGGCGGTTCGGCGACGGCTCGGTCGGGGGTGCTGCATGGGCGAGTCCCTTCGACGGGCCCCGGCCGCGGGACGCGGGTGCGGGGCCGGGGCACGGGTACGGGCGGCCGGTGGGCCCGCACGGGCTCCGGCCGGGCGCCGGTGACGCCCTGCCCGCCACCCTGGCCGGTCGGGCGGCACGGCGGCCAATGCGTCCGCCCCGGATTCCATGCCGAATCCGCATAGAGTGGCCGGGTGGATCTGCTCGGAGCATGTCGTGCGTTCGTCAGCGTCAGTGACCACAGCGGGTTCACCGAGGGCGCCGCGGCCGCCGGTGTCTCCCAGCCGGTCGCCAGTCGCCGGGTCGCCGCGCTGGAGGAGCTGCTGGGGGCGCGGCTGTTCGAGCGGACGGTGCGCCGGGCGGTCCTCACGCCGTTCGGCGCGGAGCTGCTGCCGCACGCGCGCCGGCTCGTCGAGGACGCGGACGGGCTGCTGCACGAGGCGGCGGCCGCCCGGCGCAGGCCCTGGCGGCTGGCCGTGCCGGACATCTGCACGACCAGCGGTCTCGCCCGGCTGATCGCCGACGCCCGCGGGCTCGGGATCGCCCTCGAACCGCGGACCGGGACACCGGCGCGGCGCGCGGAACTGCTCCTCGCGGGGCGGGTCCAGGCGGCGCTGCTCGCGGTGCCCGCGGCCGAGGCGGTGTGGCCGGTCCCGCTCGGGCTGGCCGCCGCCGAGGATCCGGGGCCGGGGTACCTGCACGTCGAGACGCTGCGCCTGGGGCGCACCGGGCGCGGTCCGGCCCGCCGGATCTGGCTCCAGCCGGAGGACGACGTCCCGCACGTGCGGGACCCGCTGGCCCGGCTGCGCGACGCGGTCGGGCTGCGGCCCGCGCAGCTGGCGCCCGCCCGGGACCTGACCACGGCGGCGGCCGAGGTGCACGCCGCGCCCGACCTCCTGCTGTGTTCGCCCGCCCAGGCCCGCGCGCTCGGCCTGCACTGGCGTCCCATGGGCGAGTTCACCCCCGTACGCGGGTACGTGCTGCGCACCGCGGCGCGGGACGCTCCCCCGGCGGCGCTCACCCGGCTCGGCGTCCGGCTCGGCCGGTGCCTCGGCGCCGACCCCGAGGACGACCCCGGCGGGGACACGTCCGCCCGCCCGTCCCGGACATCCACCGAAGGAGTCGGCGCATGACCACCGAAGCCCTCCTGCGCACCCTGCGCGAGGAGCTGACCGACGGCGGGCTGCGCGCCAGCCTCCTCGTGCGCGATCTCGACTCGGGCGAGGAGGCGGGCATCGACCCGGACGTGCCGCTGCCGTCCGCGTCGCTGGTGAAGCTGCCGCTGGCGCTGGCCACGGCGGAGCGGATCCGGCGCGGCGAGCTGGACGGCGCACGGGCCGTCGAGGTCGCGCCCGGCCGGGTCACGACGGCGGGGCCGACCGGCCTGAGCCGCTTCCGGCACCCGGCCCGCGTGGCCCTCGACGACCTGCTCTATCTGAGTACGTGCCTGAGCGACGGCCGCGCGGCGGACGCCCTGTTCGACCTGACGCCGCCGGACGCGGTGACGGCGCGGCTGCGCGACTGGGGGCTGACCGGCATCACGGTGCGGCACCGCACCGAGGAGCTGACCGCGACACCGGAGGAGCACCTGGGGCCGGGCCAGGCGCACCTGGCGCACGCCCTGGCGATCGGGGCGGGCACGGCGGGGCGCGGGCACCGGGTGCCGCAGCTCGACACCAGCCGGGCCAACACCGGCACCGCGCGCGCGTGGGCCGATCTGCTGGCGGCGCTGTGGCTGCCGTCGGCCGTGCCGGAGGCCACGGCGGCCCGGGTGCGGGAGCTGATGCGGCACAATCTGCTCCGCCACCGGCTCGCCCCGGACTTCAGTTCGGACGCGACCGTCTGGTCCTCCAAGACGGGCACGCTGCTCAACCTCCGGCACGAGGCGGGGGTCGTCGAGCACGGGGACGGGCAGCGCTTCGCCGTCGTGGTGCTCACCGAGTCCCTGATCCCCGCGGGCGCGCAGCCGGGCGCCGAGGCGCTGATGGGCCAGGCCGCGCGGGCCCTGCGCGACCATCTGCGGCGGCGTCCCCGCGGCGCCGTGAACGGCCTTGCGGGGCGGTCCGCCGCGGCCCCCAAGGAAGGCCGATGCACCCCATAACCGATCCTTATGGGGTCATAGACAGGACCCGCCTATCAACTAAGGCTTGCCTTACTTTAAGATGCTCTTCGAGCACCACCCGCCCCACTCGAAGGGAACCTCACCATGCCTCGCCCTCTGCGGGTCGCCATCGTCGGCGCCGGCCCGGCCGGTATCTACGCCGCTGACGCGCTGCTGAAGTCCGCGACGGCCGTCGAACCCGGGGTGTCCATCGACCTCTTCGAGCGCATGCCCGCCCCCTTCGGCCTGATCCGCTACGGCGTGGCGCCCGACCATCCCCGGATCAAGGGCATCGTCACGGCCCTGCACCAGGTGCTCGACAAGCCGCAGATCCGCCTCTTCGGCAATGTCGACTACCCGCGCGACATCGACCTGGACACCCTGCGGTCGTTCTACGACGCGGTGATCTTCTCCACCGGTGCGACCGCCGACCGCGAGCTGCGCATCCCCGGGGTCGAGCTGGACGGTTCCTACGGCGCGGCCGACTTCGTCTCCTGGTACGACGGGCACCCCGACGTGCCGCGGACGTGGCCGCTGGAGGCCGAGAAGGTCGCGGTGCTCGGCGTCGGCAACGTCGCCCTCGACGTCGCCCGCGTGCTCGCCAAGACCGCCGACGAGCTGCTGCCGACGGAGATCCCGGCGAACGTGTACGAGGGGCTCCGGGCCAGCCGGGCCAAGGAGATCCACGTGTTCGGGCGGCGCGGACCCGCGCAGGCGAAGTTCAGCCCGATGGAGCTGCGCGAGCTGGACCACTCGCCCACCATCGAGGTCATCGTCAACCCCGAGGACATCGACTACGACGAGGGTTCGATCGCCACCCGGCGCGGCAACAAGCAGGCCGACATGGTCGCCAAGACGCTGGAGAACTGGGCGATCCGCGACATCGGCGAGCGCCCGCACAAGCTGTTCCTGCACTTCTTCGAGTCGCCGACCGAGATCCTCGGCGAGGACGGCCGGGTCGTCGGCCTGCGCACCGAGCGCACCGAGCTCGACGGCACGGGCAACGTCAAGGGCACCGGCACGCACACCGACTGGGACGTCACCGCCGTCTACCGCGCGGTCGGCTACCTCTCCGACGAACTGCCCAAGCTGCCCTGGGACGTGGCCTCCGGCACGGTTCCCGACCAGGCCGGCCGAGTCATCGAGGACAGCGGCGACCACCTGGCGTCCACCTATGTCACGGGCTGGATCCGACGCGGTCCGATCGGCCTGATCGGGCACACCAAGGGCGACGCCAACGAGACCGTGGGCAGCCTCCTGGCGGACTTCGCGGAGGGCCGGCTGCCCGCCCCCGCGTCCCCGGCCCCGGAGGCCGTCGACGCGTACCTGGGCGAGCGGGGTGTCCGCTACACCACCTGGGAGGGCTGGTACCGGCTCGACGCCGCCGAGCGCGCGCTCGGCGAGCCGCAGGGCCGTGAGCGCGTGAAGCTCGTCGAGCGCGACGAGATGCTGGACGCCAGCGGCGCCTGACCGTCGCGAGCGCGCAGGGGCCGTGTCGACCACGACGCGGCCCCTGCGCGCGTCCGCCCCGATCCGCGCGCCCGTGCGGTGGTTCCGGCGCGCGGTGGCCGGCGCGCCCCGGCCACCGGACGGGGCATATACATAAGGACTGTGCCTGACCGGCGTCAGCGCCTAAAGTGCTGTTCAGACTTTCGCCCGGCCGCTTCGCGCATATGCCGTGCGGAGGTCGAGGCCCCCAGCCCCCGGGCCGCGCCCAGAACGGCCGGTGCCGCGTCCTACGCCGACACGCTGCCCCGGCCTTCCGCCCTCGTGGACCCGGCCGGGACGCCTTCCCGCATCTCCCGGCCCCCCGCGGGGGCGAGGTGCGCGACGTGCCCGGGAGGGGAGCCCGGTACCGCGCACGGGCGGCCGCCGCCGGCGCGGGCCTCCGGCCCCCGGTGGCGGCCGCTTTCGAACGATCCGAACGCACGTCCCAACAGCCCTGCCCACCAGGGCCCTCGATCGGTCCGTTCACGCCATCCGAACCGCACTTTCCACGCATCCTCACCTTCGCAATCTCCCGTTAACCCCACGATCGCCATTGCACAGCTACTCTGCGTCTTGACCATCAGTTGACCAACTGTTGGCATTTCCTTGATCCATAGAGAGCGGGGAGGGGGGCGCGTGTTCCGAGGTGAGAGGTCGCGCGCGGGACATATCCCCGCGCGCCGTCGCGCCATCGCGGTCGCGGAGCGTCGGCACACCCCCCTTCGCTACCGCACACGCGTCCGAGCGGATCGGCGCCGGCCACGCCCCGCGCCCCCGCCCTGACGCGACAGCGCCGTCGCACCTGTCCTGCAAGCCCGACGCGCTCCCCACGGCGCGCCAGGAGGAATCAACGCATGCAGCCCCTCATCGACCATGCCCGCACGTTCGGAAGGCGCCCTGAGGAGTTCGCCCGGCTCGCCGACGGCCAGTCGCCACAGGTCCTGTTCATCACCTGCTCCGACTCCCGCGTCGTCCCGGCCCTGATCACGGGCGCCCGCCCCGGCGAGCTCTTCGAGCTACGCACCGCGGGCAACATCGTGCCCGCCCACGCCGTCGGCCGCCCCAGCGGCGAGAGCGCCACCATCGAGTACGCCGTGCGGGTCCTCGGCGTCCGCGACATCGTCGTCTGCGGCCATTCGCACTGCGGGGCCGTCGGCGCCCTGGTGCGCGGCGACGACCTCGACGCCGTACCCGCCGTGCGCGACTGGCTCGCGCACGCCGCCGCGTCGCCGTCCACCGCCGACCCGGCGGACCCGACCGTCTCCGAGGCCGTGCAGCGGCACGTGCTCACCCAGCTGCTCCGACTGCGCTCCTACCCGTGCGTCGAACAGCGCCTGGCGCAGGGTGCGTTGCGGCTGCACGGCTGGTACTACGAGGTGCACACGGGAAGGGTGCGCGAACACCGCTCCACCACCGACTCGTTCGAGGCTCTGTGAGTGACGTGATGACCAAATACCCTCACTTCAAGCAGGACTTCACCGCCTCACTCGTCGTCTTCCTGGTCGCGCTCCCCCTGTGCGTCGGGGTCGCGGTCGCCTCCGGCGTGCCCGCCGAACTCGGCCTGGTGACCGGCATCGTCGGGGGCATCGTCACCGGGTTGATGCGCGGCAGCAGCCTCCAGGTGTCCGGTCCGGCCGCCGGGCTGACCGTGCTCGTCTACGAGGCGGTGCGGGAGTTCGGTCTTCCCGGGCTCGGCGTCGTGGTGCTCGCCACCGGACTGCTCCAGATCGGCATGGGCGCGCTGAGGATCGGGCGCTATTTCCGGGCCATCTCGGTCTCGGTGGTGGAGGGGATGCTGGCGGGCATCGGGCTCGTGCTCATCGCCGGGCAGCTCTACGCGATCGTCGCGGCCGACGCGCCCGGGTCGGGGATCGGCAAGGTGACCGGGCTGCCCGGCGCGTTCGCCGACATCTTCGACAGCGGCCGCTCGATCGCCTCGCTCGCGCTGGGCGCGGGCACGATCGCCGTACTGGTGCTGTGGAAGCACCTGCCGCGCCGGGTGCGGCTGATACCCGGGCCGCTCGCGGCGGTGGGCCTCGCCGTCCTCGCCGTCCTGGTCCTGGATCTGCCGGTGGCCACCGTCGAGGTCAGCGGGCTGGTGGATGCGGTGCGCCCGCCGTCGCTCGACACCTTCACCGAGCTGGCCGGGCCCGCCCTGGCCGGGACGATCGTCGCGTTCACCCTGATCGCCTCCGCCGAGTCGCTGGTCAGCGCGGCGGCCGTGGACCGCATGCACGACGGCCCCCGCACCTCGTACGACAAGGAGTTGCTGGCGCAGGGTGCGGGCAACACGGTGTGCGGCCTCCTCGGCGCCCTGCCGATGACGGCGGTGATCGTGCGCAGCGCCGCGAACGTGCAGGCCGGAGCCCGGACCAAGGCGTCCCGGGTGCTGCACGGGGTGTGGCTCCTGCTGTTCGCGGCGCTGCTGCCGGCCGCGCTGGCCCACATCCCGGTCCCGGCGCTCGCGGGTGTCCTCGTGCACGCGGGGGCGAAGCTGATTCCCGTACGGACCGTGGCGGGTCTGTGGCGCGAGCAGCGCGGGGAGGTGCTCGTCCTGGCGGTCACGGCCGTGTCGATCGTGTCGGTCAGCATGTTCGAGGGCGTGCTGGTGGGGGTGGCGCTGTCCGTGGTGAAAACGGCGTGGGACGCCTCGCAGGTGAAGCTGGAGGTGGTGGACAAGGGCGCGGGTCCGGTGCAGGCGCACCTGTCGGGCAACGCGACGTTCCTGCGGCTGCCGAAGATCCTCGACAGTCTGGAGGCGCTCCCCCACGACCGGCCCGTCGAGGTGAACCTGTCGGGGCTCCAGCACCTCGACCACGCGTGCCGGACGGCACTGGAGAGCTGGGCCCAGCGGCACAGCTCGCCCGACACGGAACCGGTGAAGGTCACGCCTCCGTGAGGTGACGCGATCCCTCCGGGTCCGGGGCCCGGCCGCCGTGCGCCCGCACGGCGGCCGGGCCTTCCGGTGTGCGGGACGTCAGGCGTTGACGTCGAACGGCACGCCGTCGGGCAGGGCGGCGGCGAGGTGGCTGGGGAAGCTCGCGTCCTTCAGGCCGAAGGTGGCGCTCCCGAAGTCGTGGGCGCTCAGGGCGTCGCGCAGGCCGGGCGGGTAGCCGTTCCAGCCGACGAGGGTCGGGAACTGCCAGGTGCCGCGGTGGTTCTCCGGCGGCTCGTCGCCGGCGCCCGCGGGACGGAAGCAGTGGGTGCGGATGCCGTCCTTGTGATAGACGATCTTGGGGTGGGTGCCGTCCCAGCGGATCTGGTCGCGGGGGTGGACGACGAAGTCGCCGTGGGCGGAGGTGGCGACGTACTGGGCGGTTCCGTCCTTCACCCAGACCACGACGTGTTCCCAGTCGTGCCGGTGCCCGCCGAGGCCGCTGCCCGGCACCGCCTGGTCCTTCTCGAAATAGAGGCCGTACATGACCGCGCACCAGCCGTTGTCGCACTTGGTGCGGGCGTAGCCGTTGGTGTTGGCGAGGTCCTCGGCGTCGCGGCACTGGCCGTTGAGGGCGCCGCTGGGCTTGAGTCCGCCGTTGAGGGTGCCGTCGGCCCCGATGGCGGGTGTCGGGTAGCAGCCGTCGGTGTCGTAGTCGTACGCGGGCTGGAAAGTGGACTCCGTGCTGTCCGCGTTGCCGGGCAGGGCGCCCGGCGGGGCGGCGAAGGCCGTGCCGGCGAGGGCGACGACCAGCGCGAGGGCGCCCGTGCCGACCAGGGACGCTCTGCGCAGGGTCCGGGTGGGCTCCACCATGCTCTCCTGTCACTGCGGGGGGATGACGCATGCAGGGTGTGTCATGCCCCCGTCGAGTACGAAGAACTCGGCGGATCCGCCGGGAAGTTGTGCATGGTGTCCCCGCGGCGCTGCGGGGAGGGAGGGCCGGGCGGTGTCAGCTCGCGAGGCTGTGCGGCTGGGCGTTGCCGGTGAGGGCGCGGACGAAGGCGTCCTCGGCCTCCGCGCTGAAGAATCCCCGGATGCCGCGCAGGAGTTGGAGCGCGGTGCGCACCCCGGCGGGCAGCGGGCCGTACAGGGCGGCCGCGAGCGCCGGGTGCTTGTCGGGCGCGGTGCGCGCCGCTTCGAGGTGGAAGTGGGCCTGGGCCAGATCGCCGCTGCCCGCGTGGCGCACCGCGCAGGTCACGTCGTGGGAGGCGCTGCGCGACACTTCGAGCAGCGACTGGATGCCGCTCAGGTTGCGGTCGTCGAGCGGGGCCGGGAGCGAGGCCCATTCGCGGACCGCCGTGCTGAGATGGCCGTCGGCCCGGTCGAGGATCTTCGCTATGGCGGACAGCCGCCCCGCTTCGAGATGCGTCTGAGGTGTCATGTCGAGTCCTTTCATCCCCCCTGCGGTGGAGCCGTGTCTCCAGCGGTATCACCCGGCTCGGCCGCGGCGAAGCCCCGCCCGGGGGGCGCACCGCACGCGCAGAGAGAGAGCCTCCGGCGCATGGCGGGAGAATTGAGGCACGAGACGGGCGCACGCGCGCCGGTCCGGCAATTGCCCCGCCTGCCGACGGCCTCGGCCGGATGCTGCCTCCCCGGTGTCGCCCCGGGGGTGGGGTGTTCGGCGTAGGGCCTGGCGTAGGGGGCGTTGACGGCCGTCCCGCACGGCAGGACGGTGCCCGCACGCCGTGCGAGCGCGCGGCGTCGCGAGAGGGAGGGGCGCGCCATGGCGATCGCGAAACTCGACACCGGCCTGTGGGCCACCGGGATCGGACTCGGCCCGGGTCAGGAGCACTCCTGGACGCAGGTGGACCAGAACTACGGCCAGGTCCGCTGGTTCCTCGCGTACCCCCTGGCCCTTCCCGGCACGGAGCGGCTGCTGGAGATCGCGCGTGTCGGCGAGTGGGTCAGCACGACGGGCGTACGCACCATCAACGTCGTCGTCCGCAACGTCGGTTCGTCGACGGCGAACTACGGCATCTTCGTCGCCCAGTCCGTCTGAGACTCCGGCCCGTCACCACCAGCCCGACCAGCCCGACCAGCCCGACCAGTCCGAGGAGGACCGGCATGCGCGCCTTCGTGCTGTACGACAAGGACGGCACCATCACCTCGATCGGCCTGCCGGCCGCCGCCGAGACCGGCCGGCAGACCTTGCAGAGCCAGTCCGGACACGAGGTCGCCGAGGTCGACCTGCCGGACGACGATTCCGCCCGCTCCGCCACGGCGGGCCGGGACAACGGTGCGGACCTGACCGAGCGGCTCGCCCGGCTCATGACGCAGTACCGGATCGACGCGTCGGGCCAGGGGCCGTCCCTGGTCCGCAGGGAGACCCCCCGGGGGTCGGTCTGAGGATGCACGGCCCCGGGACCGCCCGGGGCACCGGCGCACCGGCGGCGCACCGGCGCGGTCACGGCACCAGGTCCTGTCCGGCCGTTCGCGTCGGATCGCGGCCGGATCGGGCCGGGCACCGTGGGGAGGGGCGGGCGGGCTCCGGGGCGGACCCTACGGCCGGGCCGTCCCCTCCGGCACCGGCGTGGCCTGGTGGTGGTAGAGCCGGAGTTCCCCGGCGGCGTCGCGGCGCCAGATCGACGAGCGACGGGCCCGCCGGTCCTCGATGCGGGTCTCGTAGGTGAGGTGCACGATCCCGGGGGCGAGGACCGCGCCCTCGAAGAGCGCCGCGGTGATGGGAGTGCTGTGCTCGCCGCTGCCGTGCAGCGTGGGCAGGGCGGCCACCATCTCCGCGTACGTCCATCGTCGCCCGGACGCGCCGACCTCGACGAAATCGGGGTCGAGCAGGGCTTCGACGCGGGGGCCGGAGCGGCGGACGGAGGGGTCGTGGAGGCGTCGCTCCCGGACGATCGCCTCGGTGACGTCCGGATGCTGCGGGACGGCCTCGGGTGCGTGCCGGTCGTTCTGGATCATGACGTCATGATGCACGTGTCGGACAGCCCCTACGGCGTGTGCCGGACGTGCTCTAGGTTGGCTGACGTGCGTGCGCGGAAGCGGGGTTACCGATATGTCGGCCCGGTTGGGTTGAAGGCGGCGGTCCGGCCCGGCGGCGGTGGCTGCCGGATCGGGTCGGCGGCCGAATTCGGCGACTGGATCGCCGGGCGGTCCGCGGTGGAACTGGCCGAGCCGTTCACCTTCGTGGTCGGCGTGGACGGTGCGCTCCGGCTGGCGCCCCGGCGGAGCGAGCACGTGGCCTGCGCCGGTGGAGCCAGGGTCCTGGGCGCCGGTGAGATCGGTTTCGTGCGCGAGGCCGGCCGGTGGGCCGTGAGCGAGGTCAGCAACCAGTCCACCGGGTACTGCCCCGACCTCGCCTCCTGGCCGGACGTCGCTCGCGCCCTGGACCGCGCGGGCCTCGACCGGCCCTCCGGGTTCACCCACGCGGTGGTGTTCCGCCGGTGTCCCGGCTGCCAGGAGCACAACATCGTGCGTGAGGACGACTTCGTCTGCGTCTTCTGCGGCGGCGATCTGCCGGAGCGGTGGAACGTGGATCCCGCCGCGTGACGGCCGAGGGTCCCGGCCCGGTACGCGCCCGGAGCGCGGCCTAGAACGCCTCCTCCAGGAGCCGGGTGAGGGAATCGGCGCCGACCGGGCGGGGATGGGGAGGGAGCGCGGCGGCCACGCGTTCGGCGATCGTGCGCAGCCCTTCGCGCGGGGCGCCGAGGGCGGCGAGGGTGGTCGGACCGTCGTGGGAGCGGGCGAGGCCGGCGACGGCCGCCACCGGGTCGGCGCCGCCGGTGGCGCGGACGAGCCGGGTGGCGGCGCGCGGCGCCGACGGCAGGTTGAAGGCCATCACGTGCGGCAGGAGAAGGGCGTGCAGGGGTGCGTGGGGCAGGTCGTAGGTGCCGCCGAGGGCGTGGGCGAGCCGGTGGTGCAGGCCCATGCTGGTTCCGGCGAGGCAGAGTCCGGCGAGCCACGCGCTGGTCTGGAGGCGGGCGCGGTGACCCGGGTGCGTGGGCTCGCCGAGCACCAGGGGCAGGGTGGCGAGGAGGCCGTCGGCCGCTTCGGAGGCCAGGGCGTCGCTGAGGGGGTTGGCGTCCGGCGCCCACAGCGCCTCCACGGCGTGGGCGAGGGCGTTGAGGGCGCTGGTGAGGGTGAGTCCCGGCGGCAGGGTGAGGGTCGGTTCGGGGTCGTAGACGATGGTGCCCGGCGCGATCCCGGGTGCGCGGCGGGTGGTCTTCACCCCGTTCTCCGTCTCGCCGAGAACGGGCGTCGCCTCCGAACCGGCGTAGGTGGTGGGCACGGCGATCTGCGGGATGCCGGTGCGCACGGAGAGGGCCTTGGCGAGTCCGATGGCCGAACCGCCGCCGAGTGCCACCACGCTGTCGGCGCCGGCCCGTTCGGCGAGGCGCAGTGCCTCGGCCGTGACCTCGACCGGGGTGTGCACGGCGGGACGGTCGAAGCGCGCGGCGAGGACCGGGCCGAGGGCGTCGGCGAGTTCGTCGGCGATGCGCGCGGCCGACGGGGTGGAGACGAGCAGGACCCGCCGGGCCCCGAGGCGTGCGCACTCGCCGGGGACGGTGTGGCGGGAGCCGGTACCGATGAGCACGCGCGCGGAGAGCGTCTCGTGGACGGTCACCGGCGAGGGGCTCGGGGGGTGGTCGGGGTGGTGAGCCAAGGCTGCGTCCTCCATCCTCCGTGCTTCGTGTTCTGTGCTTCTTGCTTCGTGTCGCGCGCTGCGGGCTGCGGGCTGCGGGCTGGTGGCCGGTAGCCGGTGGTACGGATGCTCAGCGGTCGGCCGTCCGCTGCACGGTGATCGGAAAGTCGACGTGCCGGAACGGGTTCGGCAGGCCGTGGGCGGCTGCCCGGGCGGGGTCGTCGATCTCGGCGAAGTCGCGGATCAGGCTCTCCTTCACCCCGAAGACCGCGTCGGAGTCCAAGTAGGGCGAACCCGCGACGAACAGATGGGTCGTCAGGGTCCGGGTCCGTGGCGAGGTGACCTCTACGTGGATGTGGGCGGCCCGGAAGCAGTGGCGCCCGGTGGCCCGCAGCAGGGCGCCGACGGGACCGTCGGTGGGGATCGGATAGTGGCGCGGCACGATGGTGCGGAACCAGAACCGGCCGTCGTCGTCGGCGGTGAAGAGTCCGCGCAGATTGCGCTCCGGGATCTTGCCGGGCCGCTGCACGTCGTAGAAGCCGTCCGCGTCGGCCTGCCACACGTCGACGTGCGCGCCCGCGACCGGGGCGCCGTCGCCGTCGGTGACCCGGCCGGTCACCAGGCACGCCTCCCCGCCGCCGGCCGCTTCGTCGATGGTGTCGCCGAGGGCGCGCGGCGGTGAATCGACCATGTGGAAGGGCCCCTCCACGGTCGATTCGGTGAATGGACCCTGGCCGGGCCCGGCCAGGGTCTCGACCAGCATCGAGAGTCCGAGCACGTCGGACAGCATGACGAATTCCTGCCGGGTGTCGTCGCAGGCCCGGCCCGTCTCGGTGAGGAAGCGGACGCCCGCGGCCCATTCGTCGACGGTGAGGTCCACGTCCTTGGCGAACGCGTGCAGGTGGTGGACGAGCGAGCCGAGGATCGCGCGCAGGCGTGGGTCGGTGGTGCGGGCGAAACTGTCGGCGACGATGTCGGCGGACCGCTCCGCCGTGAACAGCGACGCGGACTGGGGCGCGGACTGCGGCACGGGCTGCGGCGTGACGGCGGTCCCGGCGGGGGGACCCGCGGGGGTTCCGGTGTCGGTGGGGTGCGTGGTCATGGTGCTCCTGCCCGGCTCGGACGGGTGGGTGTCCCGCCCATCACACCACCGCGGGGGCCCGCTCCCGCGCGTGTCGTCCCAGCCGTTTCGCTGGCCCCTGCGCGCCGGTGGCGGTCAGGGCTTGAGCCAGACGCGGAGTCGGCCGACGCCCGTGAAGCCGTGGCGGAGGGCGGCCGTCAGGTCGTCTCCGTGTTCGTAGCCGACGACAGGCAGGTCCGGGTGGAAATGGCGGGCCGCGTTCAGGGCGGACGTCCACACGGTGTCGGAACTCCCGGCGCGGGAGAAGAGGTTGGAGACACCGACCGCGTCGGCGCCGCGGTTCAGCACGGCGCCGCCGTTGATGCGCCCCCGCGTGTCGCGGCGGGCGATCACGTGCACGTCCGGCGTGTCGAGGAGCGCGGGCCGGAAGAGGTCCGCGTCGCCGTCCCCGTCGTCCCGGGCGAGGGCCCAGGCGCGCAGGGATTCCGGGTCCCGCACCGCGTCCGGGACCGGGACCAAGACCGGTGCGGAGTCGGGCGCGGCGGCCGGGCGGTGGATCCACTGCGCCTCGAACAGCACCGTGAACCCGGCACCGGTCAGGTCGAGGTCGCCGAAGCTGTCCTTGACGGTGGCGCCCGGCGCGGCCGTGTCGATCCGCGCCACCAGCGCGGCCGGATCCGCACCGGGCGCCAGCGTCACCGCGTCCGGGTAGTACGGGGGTGTGCGGGCCCCCGCCGCCCACGCGTCGCCGGTGAAGGTTCCGGCGACGCCGTGGGCGCGGCTCATCGCGTCGCACCACAGGGCGTTGTTGCGGGCGGCCGCCCGGACCGTCGGGTGCTGCGAGAACGTCGGCATGGAAGGTGATCTTGACGGGTCCGGGATGCCGGCGCCAGCGGATTTACCGGCACCGGCACCCCGGCCCTGCCGCCCTTCAGGCCCTGCGCCGGATCTGGCCCTGCGCCGGACCGGGCCGGTGCGGGCCGGATCAGGCCGGAACAGGCATGACGCGGACTCAGGCCGTGTGCAGGGTCAGGCCGTAGCGGCTCAGGATCTCGTTGATCGGCTGATACCACGTCTCGCCGCCGCTGGAGCAGTTGCCCCATCCGCCGGAGGTGACACCCTGGGCCTGGTCGCCGCTGATGAACGAGCCGCCCGAGTCGCCGGGTTCGGCGCACACGTTCGTCTTCGTCATCTGATGGACGGCGCCCTGGCTGTAGTTGACGGTCTCGTTCTTGGCGAGAACGGTTCCGCAGTGCCAGTGCGAGGTAGAGCCGGAGCGGCAGATGGAGGCGCCGATCGGGGCCTCGGCCGAACCGCGCACGAGCTGGTCGGAGACGGTGCCCCAGCCGAGCACCACGGGGACCGTCCACCAGCCGCTGCCGACGTTGACCCAGGCGTAGTCGTTGTCGGGGAACGACGAACCCTGGATGTTGCCGACGTACGAGCCGTCCCAGCCGCTGACGCCCTGTCCGGCGCCGCCGCAGTGGCCTGCGGTGACGAAGCCGCCCTGCACCGAGAAGCCTATGGAGCAGCGGACGTTGCCGGTGTAGAAGGGGTCGCCGCCGACGGTGCCCGCGGCGAGGGTGCCGGGCGCGTGGTCGGTGGTCCCGACCGTCAGGTCCACCTTCAGCGCGCCGCCCGCCCGGCGGGCCTTGGCCAGGAAGTCGTTGACATCGTTGTCGTCCTGCCGGTTCGCGACGACGTCCACGGCGACGCTGTTGGTCCGCCAGTCGACCCGCCAACTGGCCACTCCGGCCGGTGCCTTGAGGTCGTCGATGCGGGCCTTGGCGGCGTCCAGCTGGCGTGCGGTGCGGTCGACGAGACGCACGGCGGCGCCGGTGGCGCGGACGGCGTCGGCCTTGGCGCCGTCGGTGAGGGCGACGGTCAGCCGTCCGTCGCGGGCGGTGAACCAGGAGCCCGCGTAGGCGGATCCGGCGGCCCGGCGCGCCTGCCGCTCGGTGGCTCCGGCCGCCTTCTCGGTGGCCAGCCGCGCCTCGGCCTGGTCCCGGGTGAGGCCGAAATCGTGCTGCATGGCGGCGAGTACGCCGTCGGAGGCGGGGGGCTGCGCGGTGGCGGTGGCGGCCGGGACGAAGCCTGCCGTCGCGCAGGCGCCCGTGACGATGAGGGCGGACAGGACCGTGCGCAGGGAGGTCGAACGTCGTCTCGTACGTGTCATGGTGCGACCCTTCGTCGTTCCAGTGATGTGGGGGTGGAACCGAACGGAATGGCGCGGCACGCGTTGGGAGCGCTCCCTATGCGTGTCGGTGGCGCAGCCTAGCGAGGGATCATGGACAGGTCCATGCCAATCAAGGGGCGTGATCCGGCCATGGTCGGCGGCGTTCGGAGCAGGGGCGGGGCGGCGGCCGGACCCTGGGCGCGGGCTCTCATGCCACGTCGCACGGATCGGCCGAATCGACCGCGTCAGCCCGGATCTGCCCCCGGACCGCCCCGGCGCTGGTCTGTGCCGCGCCGCGCCGAGCCGGTCCGGTGAGGTCAGGCGTGCGCGGGCAGGCCGAGGACGGCGCGCACGGTGCGGACGACGCCGTTGGCGGTGTGCGCGGGGGCGCGGTGGCGGGCGCGCTCCAGGACCTCGGGGTGGGCGCCCTCCATGGCGTACGACCAGTCGGCGGCGTCCAGCATCTCCAGGTCGTTGAGATAGTCGCCGAAGACCATGGTCTGAGCGGGGGTGATGCCCAGGTCGCGCTGGAGACCGCGGACGGCGACGCCCTTGTTCGCGGTCGTGTTCATGACGTCCACCCAGTGCTCCCCCGAGACGACCACCTTGTGGGTCCCGGTGAGCGCGGCGAGGGCGGGGGCGACGGTGTGCTCGGCCCGGCCGAAGTCGAAGACGGCGACCTTGATGACGTCGTCGTCGACCGCCGTGACGTCGTCGACGACGCGGTGGTTGCGGTAGTACTTGCGCACCTCGGCCATGAACGGCTCGTCGGAGCGCTCCACGTACGCGGACTGCTTGCCGCAGACCACGACGCCGACGTCCGCCCGCTCCCCGCTCGCGGCGCTGTCGGCGACCAGTTGACGGATCGACGTGGTGATCCAGGCGACGACCGCCCGGTCGAGGACGTTCGCGCTGAGTTCGGTGCCGCCGCGCACGACGTAGGTCCCGTTCTCCGCGATGTACACCATGCCGCCGTCGTCCACGGCGGCGAACTGCTCGGCGAGCGTGGCGTACTGGCGTCCGCTGGCGGGGCAGAAGACGATGCCGCGCCGGTTCAGCTCGGCGAGCAGCGGCCACACCTCGTCCGGTATGCGGCCGTCGGCGTCGAGGAGCGTGCCGTCCATGTCGGTGACGACGAGGCGGATGTCGGGCGGGGTGGCGGGGCGGGTGATCGGCTCCTGCCGCGCGGCCGCCGCGGCGTCCGACGGCACGGCGTCGTCCGTGGCCGCACGGGGTTCGGCCGCCGCAGCGGGTTCCGGTGTCGCGGTGGTTCCTGGTGTCACGGTGGTTCCTGGTTCGGGAGGGGCTGACGGGTCGCGAGGGATCTGATGGGCGAGAGGTGCCGTCCGGGGGCCCGGTCAGAGGGCGCGGTGCATGATGTGCAGCCCGACGCGGCCGTGGCGCGGATGGTCGTACGCGTCGGGGACGGTGCCGAGGATCGTGAAGCCGAGCGAGGTCCACAGCCCTACGGCGGGGTTGGTCTCCACGACGGCGTTGAAGACCATCGCGCGGTATCCGTCGGCCTTCGCGGTGGCGAGGACGTGCTCGGCCAGCGCCCGGCCGTAGCCGTGGCCGCCGTGGTCCGGGTCCACCATGAATCCGGCGTTGGCGACGCCGTCGGCCGGTCCGGCGTAGTTCGGCTTCACGTAGGCGGTGGCGACGATCCCGCCCGCCGCGTCCTCGACGACGTGGACCCGCTTGCCCGCGCCCGTCGTCCACAGGGCGCGGGCCTCCGGCTCGTCCGTAGCGGGGTCCCAGGCGTAGGTCTCGCCCGCGGCGACGATCCGCCGCCAGAACGGCCAGATCCGCTCCCAGTCGTCGGTGCGGAATTCTCTGATCCTCATACCGCCGAGTCTGGCACAGCGCCGGCCGCGTCCCCGGCGTCCGATCCGACCCCGGTTGTCGGGGCGGGACCGGCCCGTCGTAGGGTCCCCTTTTGTCCGTAGCGCAGATCTTCTGCACCGCATCTACCTGGAGTTTTCGCCGTGCCCGCACCGTCCACCGCCCCGGCCCCGATCTACGACCAGCTGGTCGACGAGCAGGGCGACGTCCTGGCCGACGCCCGCGAAGCGGCGCAGGAGACCGAGCGCACCGCCGAGGACGTGCTCGATTTCGGCCACGCGCCCGAGGCCGAGCAGGCCGACTGACCGGCCGGCCGGGCGCACCCCGCCCACCGGCCACGCCCGCCCCTGGTCACGACCCCGTGCACGCCTATTGACGGGTTTTCCAACCCGTCGGTAGCTTCGAGTGTCAGCGCTGAAATCCCCTGTCTCATACGGAACTTGGCCATGAGCCGAGCCGGTTTCGAAGGAGCTACAGATGGCGATTCGCGCGTTCCGCGGCGGACGTGTCACAGCAGTGGCGTTGGCGTCCGGCGCGGCCCTCGTGGGCCTGGCCGCACCCGTGCACGCCGCCGACCAGCCGCTTCCCTATGTGGCGCTCGGCGACAGCTACAGCGCCGCCTCCGGCGTCCTGCCGCTCGACCCGTCCGCGTCCCCGCTGTGCGCCCGCTCGACGAAGAACTACCCGCACGTCGTCGCCGCCCGCACCGGCGCCGCGCTCAAGGACGTGACCTGCGGCGGCGCGCAGACCAAGGACTTCGCCGGGGCCCAGTACCCGGGCGTCGCCCCGCAGCTGGACGCGCTCGGTGCGGACACCCGGCTGGTGACGCTGTCCATCGGCGGCAACGACAACAACACCTTCATCAGCACCATCCTGGCGTGTGCCACCGCCGGGGTGCTATCCGCCGGTCAGGGCAGCCCGTGCAAGGACCAGAACGGCAGCAAGTTCAGCGACGACATCGACACGAAGACGTACCCGGCGGTGAAGGCCGCGCTCCAGGCGGTGCGCAACAAGGCGCCGAACGCCCGCGTCGCGATCCTCGGCTATCCGTGGATCATGCCGCCCAAGGCGCAGGCGGGCTGCTTCGTGAAGATGCCGATCGCCTCCGGTGACGTGCCGTACGTGCGGGACATCCAGACGCACCTCAACACCGCGGTGCGGCGGGCCGCGGCCGAGACGGGCGCCACCTATGTGGACCTGGGCCAGGCGTCCGAGGGCCACGACGCCTGCCAGCCGATCGGCACCCGCTGGGTCGAGCCCGCGCTGTTCGGCACCAATTTCGTGCCCGTGCATCCGAACGCGCTCGGCGAGTCCGCCATGGCCGACCGGACGCTGTCGGCGCTCGGCCTGGGGTGATCCGCCACCCCTGAACGGCGCACTCCGCCAGGGAAGCGCACTCGGGACCTGCCTACGGTGAGGCGTCAGGATGTCGAGGCTTCGGCAGGGCGGAGGACCCGTGGGCGACGAGCGGCGCGGCACCGGCGGGAGACTCGGTGTGTGGATCGGCGGCGCGGTCGCCGTCGTCGCCCTCGGGGCCGGCGGCTGGGCGCTCACGGCGGCGGACGACCCGGCGCCACGGACCGGGCCGCTGTCGGCCGCCGAGGTCCGCGGCGCCGCCGACCGGTTCCTCGACGCCTGGGCCGGGGGCGACCCGGAGCGCGCGGCGGACCGCACCGACGACGCGCGGGCCGCCGGCAGGGCGCTGCGCGACTACCGTGACGCCGCCCACCTCACCCCCGTACGCCTGACGGCCCGCACGCCCGAGGGCGCGCGGGTCCCGTTCTCCGTGCGCGCCCGGTTCGCGTACGGGGGCGGGACCGCTCCGGTGGCGTACGACTCCGGGCTCACCGTGGTGCGGCGGGCCGGGGACGGGGAGCCCGTCGTGGACTGGCGGCCGGGTGTGCTCCAGCCCCGGCTGGGCGACGGCGGGCGGTTCGAGGTCCGCGAGACGGGTCCGGCGCGGGTCGACGCGCTCGACCGGACCGGGCGGCCGCTCGACCTCCGGACGTTCCCCTCGCTCGCCCCCGTGGTGGACGGGCTCGCGCGCGGCTACGGCCGCTCGGCGGGCGGGCGGCCGGGCGCCGAGCTGCGGACCGCTCCCGGCGGACAGGTGCTGGCGTCCGTGCCCCAGGGGGCGCCGGGACGGGTGCGGACCACGATCGACGCGGGCGTCCAGCGGGCCGCCGAGCGGGAGGTCGCGCTGCGTCCGGACGCCTCGCTGGTCGTGCTCAGGCCGTCGACCGGCGCGGTCCTCGCCGTCGCCGGGTCGGGAGCGGGCGGCTCCGACACGGCGCTGCGGGGGCGGCTCGCGCCCGGCTCCACCATGAAGATGATCACGGCGTCGCTGCTGCTGGAGAAGAAGCTCGCCGCTCCCGACCGGCCGCACCCGTGCCCGAAGAACGCCAGCTACGGCGGCTGGACGTTCCACAACGTGGACGACTTCGACATCGTCGGCGGTACGTTCCGCAGCAGTTTCGCCGCGTCCTGCAACACCGCCTTCATCACCCAGGCCGGGAAGATCGCCGACGACGCGCTGTCCCGGCAGGCCCGTGACGTGTTCGGCATCGGGGAGCGCTGGTCGGCGGGGGTCGACGTGTTCGCCGGAGCGGTCCCCGTCGAGCACGCCGCGTCGAAGGCGGCCTCGATGATCGGGCAGGGCGAGGTGCGGATGAACCCGCTGACGATGGCCTCGGTGATCTCGACCGCGCGCACGGGACGGTTCCGGCAGCCCTATCTCGTCGCCCCGGACGTGGACCGACGCACGCTGGCCACCGCGCACCGGCCCCTCGACGCGGCCGCGCACGCGCAGCTGCGTGATCTTCTGCACACCACGGCGACGTCCGGGTCCGCGGCCGGCTCGATGGCGGGGCTGACCGGCGACATCGGCGCGAAGACCGGATCGGCCGAGGTCATCGGGCAGAAGGAGCCCAACGGCTGGTTCGCCGCCTGGCACGGCGACCTCGCCGCCTCCGCCGTGATGCGGCGCGGCGGCCGGGGCGGCGAGTCGTCGGGGCCGCTGGTGGCGGCCGTCCTCAGATCCGTGCGGTGACCCGCGCTCCCCCGCCGTCCCCCGGGCGTGCCGCTCAACCCCGCGGCACGCCACAGCGGTTCAGATCCGTGATCGTCGTCCCTCGCCCGCCTCGCGGTCCGCGCGACCGCGGCCGGGCCATGCGCACGTCGGGGCCGCGTCCGTGTGCTCGTATGCTCGGGGACACGAACGTCGGATCGATCTTGGAGTGACGCAGGTGGCGCGACGGCCGACCCTGACCGCGACGTGGGACCGCTTCGTGGCCTCCGACCCGGGGCTGCTGCGGCTGATGGCCGGAGTGCGCACGGTGGCCGCGATCGGGCTCGCCCTCGCCGTGCTGGCCCTGCTCGGCACCGATGTGACGCACATGGTCGCGGGGGCGATGGCCGCGATGGTCGGCACGTTCGCGATCCGGGAGAAGACCGTGCGGGGCCAGGCCCTCACCCTGGCGCTCGGGCTGCCGACCGCGCTCGTGGCGATGACGCTCGGCGCGGTGCTGCACAGCCTGGTCGTCTTCGGCGACATGTTCTTCGTCGCGCTCATCTTCGGCGCGGTCTACAGCCGCAGATTCGGCGACCGGGGCACCGCGCTCGGCCTGATCGGTTTTCAGGTGTATTTCGTGTCCCTGTTCGTGAACGCGTCGGTGGATCAACTGCCGCTGCTGTTCGGCACCTTGGCGATCGCCTTCGCCTGTAGCGCCGTGGCCCGGTTCGCGCTGGTGCCGGAGACGCCGCAGCGGGTGCTCGGGCGGCTGCGCGACGCGTTCCGGGCGCGGCTCGCCCAGCTCGTGGACGCCCAGACGCAACTGCTCGACGCGCCGCCCGGCGCGCTGGACGACGTCCTCGACGACCTGCGGCGGCACACCGCCCGGCTGCACGAGACCGCGCTGATGATCCAGGGACGCCTGGAGGACGGCACCCGCGACGACGCGGCGGCGGCGCTCATCCAGCGCCGCGTCGCCGACGCCGAGGTGGCCGCCGAGCGCCTCGGCATGCTGCTGCTGACCGCCCGCAGCGCGGAGCGCGCCGACACGCTGACCCTGCATCTGCCGGGCGCCCCGGTGCCCGCCACCGGGAAGCTGCTGCGCGCCGAGGACGAGTCGACCGCGCTGCTCCGGCGCGACCTGGGCGCCCTGCGCCTGATGGTGGCCCGGCCCGCCGAGGCGAACCGCGGCACGGCCGTCGCCCACGTCCGCAACCGGCTGCTCGGCTACCGCGACGAGGAGTGCATCCCGCCCGGCACGACCCTCGCCGTGCAGGACGTGTTCCGCGGCATCGGTGAGGCGGCCCGCTCCGTCCTGGGGCTGCGGCTCGCGCTCGACGGACCGCAGGACGAGTCCGACGACTCCCCCGCGACGACCCGGTCGCGCGAGGAGTTCGACGCCGAGGACGTGTCCATAACGAGCACCGAGAAGGACCCGGAGACGGCCGACGAGGAGGACGCCGCCGGTCTGCGGCGGCCCACCACGCGGGCCGCGTTCCAGGTCGCCGTCGGGTCGGCGCTCGCCATCGTCGGCGGCGAGTTCCTGTCCGAGCAGCGCTGGTACTGGGCGGTCCTGACCTGCTGGGTCGTCTTCCTGAACACGGCCTCCACCGGCGAGATCGTCGTCAAGGGCTACCGCCGGCTGCTGGGCACCGTGCTGGGCGTCGTCGCCGGTGTGGCGCTCGCGGGCGCGGTCGGGCACCACACCTGGCTGGCGTTCGTGCTGGTCCTGGTCTGCGTGTTCGCCATGTTCTTCACGGCTCCCCTGTCGTACGCGCTCATGTCGTTCTTCGTGACGGCGATGCTCGGCCTGCTCTACACCCTGTTGAACACCTACAGCCTCGACGTGCTCGTGCTGCGCATCGAGGAGACGGCGCTGGGGGCGGCCTGCGGCATCATCGCCGCGATCCTGGTGCTGCCGGTCCGCACCGACCGGCGCACCGACGAACAGCTCGCCACCGTCCTGGAGCGGCTCGGCGACGTCGTCGAGGGCGCCGTGGGCCAGCTCAGCGGCGGTCCGGCCGCGGACCTGCTCGACAAGGCCCGCGACCTGGACACCTCCCTGGACGAGCTGCGGGCGGGGACCCAGCCGCTGACGCACCCGATCACACCGCTGCGCGAGCGCCGGCAGACGGCCCGCTATCTGGTGGCCCTGCTGGAGACCTCGGCGTACCACGCCCGCTCGCTGGCGGCGACGGCGGAGCTCGTCCCGTACAGCAACCGGATCGGCGCGGATCCGCGTCTGGCGCGCGCGGCGCAGCGCATCGACCACAACATCGACGTCCTGATCGCCCACGTGAACGGCACGGCGGACACCGGGCGCGTCGAGTCGGGCGCGAGCATCACCGCGATGCTGGAGACCGACGGGCTGGGCATGCCGGCCGCGAACACCGTCACGTTCCGCGTGCTGCGCCACCTCCAGCGCCTCGACGAGGGCATCACGGGTCTGGCCCGGCCGCTCGGCGTGCCCGTCGGGCCGCGCGCGTAGCACGGGCGGCGGACGAACGGATGTGCGTCGCAGGGGGACGGGATGGCAGGCTGGTCCCGCGCGCGTGTGCCTGCCGCGCCCCTCTCGACCTGGAGTTCTGAGCATGACCGTGCCCGTCACCCGCGGCTTCGTGGGGCGCCCCCGCAGTCACGATCCGGGGCTGCCGCCCGGCCAGTACGACGCGCGCGACGACTGGCCGGTGCTGTCCGCCGAGGTGACGCCGCTGATCGCCGAGCGGGACTGGACCTTCCGCGTCGACGGCCTCGTGGCCGAGGCGCGCACCTGGACCTGGGACGAGGCGCGGGCGCTGCCCGGTTCCGGGTACGAGGGCGACATCCACTGCGTGACGGGCTGGTCGAAGTTCGGGGTGCGCTTCGGCGGCGTACCGCTGGACGCCTTCCTCGACGCCGTACGGCCCGACGCCCGCGCCACGCACGTGGTGGCCTACGCGCACACCGGTTACTCGGCCAACCTGCCGCTCGCCGATGTGCGCGGCGGCCGGGCGTGGGTGGCCTTCACCCACGACGGCGAGCCGCTGCCGGCCGAGCACGGCGGGCCCGCCCGGCTGCTGGTGCCGCACCTGTACTTCTGGAAGAGCGTGAAGTGGCTCGCGGGGCTGCGGCTGCTCGACCACGACGAGCCCGGCTTCTGGGAGCAGAACGGGTACCACGCGCGGGGAAACCCCTGGCAGGAGCAGCGGTACTCCGGTGACTGAGACGACCTTCACACCGCCCACCCGGTTCGCGGTGCCCGGGCGGATCGCCGTCGGCCGGCAGACCGCCGCCGCGTGGCAGCGCGCGGTGATCACCGGGATCCGGCGCGAGACGCCGCGCGCGTCCACGTTCCGGTTCGCGGTACCGGGCTGGCAGGGGCATCTGCCGGGCCAGCACCTGATCCTGCGGCTGACCGCCGCGGACGGCTACACCGCGCAGCGGCACTACTCGCTCGCCTCGCCGCCGGACGACACCGGGCACATCGAGCTGACCCTCGACCACGTGGCCGACGGCGAGGTCTCCGGCCATCTGCACACCGTCGCCGCGGCCGGCGACGCGGTGGAGGTCCGCGGCCCGCTCAGCGGCTTCTTCGCCTGGCCCGGCGACCGGCCTGCGCTGCTGATCGGCGCGGGGTCGGGCGTGGTCCCGCTGATGTCGATGCTGCGCCACCACCGGCTGCGACGGCTGAGCGTGCCGTTGCGCCTGTTCGTGTCCGCGCGCACCGCCGGGGAACTGATCTACGCCGCCGAGTACGGGGACGAGACGACGCCGGTGCTCACCCGTCAGGGCGAGCGCCGACGGCTGGCCGCCGACCATCTGGCGCCGTGCTTCACGCCGGGCGCGCCCGCGTGGGAGGCGTACGTGTGCGGCTCGAACGCGTTCGCCGAGCACGCCTCGCGGCTGCTGGTCGACCTCGGCCAGCCCGTGGAACGCATCCGCATCGAGCGCTTCGGCTAGGACCGACGACGCGGGAAGCCGGGAACCCGCCGCTGGGGCGGGTTCCCGGCTTCCCGGATGCGCTGGGGATCAGAGCTGGCCGGACTCGGCGATCGTGATCTTCGCCGCGGTGGCACCGCTGCGCGAGCCGAGGGACTCGATCTTCTTCACGAGCTCCATGCCGTCCTCGACCTCGCCGAAGACGACGTGCTTGCCGTCGAGCCAGTCGGTGACGATGGTGGTGATGAAGAACTGCGAGCCGTTGGTGTTCGGGCCGGCGTTGGCCATCGAGAGCAGGCCCGGCTTGGTGTGCTTGAGCTGGAAGTTCTCGTCGGCGAACTTCTCGCCGTAGATGCTCTTGCCGCCCGTGCCGTTACCGGCGGTGAAGTCGCCGCCCTGGAGCATGAACTGCGGGATGACACGGTGGAAGGACGAGCCGGCGTAGCCGAAGCCCTTCTCGCCCGTGCACAGGGCACGGAAGTTCTCGGCGGTCTGCGGGACGACGTCCTCGAAGAGGTTGAACGTGATCCGCCCGGCGGGCTCGTCGTTGATCGTGATGTCGAAGTAGGTCTTGATTGCCATGAGAGCAATCCTTTCATCACGACCCCCGAATTGCCGATTCGGGCGGTCGGCGTGGCCGCATTCGCACGTTCCGTGGTCGTCCGGCTGCGCATTGTGGCCGACTCGGACCGGCGGCGGGTCGCGCGCGTCGCGTGGCGCGGGCCCGCGCGCACGGTGCGCCGCGCGCGCAGCGACCTGGAGCACGCCGTCCGCGGGCGGCGGCCCGGCCGTCCACGAATACCCCCTGCCGGACGCTCACTTGGGCCGCCTACGATGACGCGAGGCCCCACGCTCGGCGGAGGCCATCGACCGGGAGGGGACACCCATGATCATCTTCGGCACGCGCGGATACCTGTACCAGCTCGCCATGCTCACGCTCGTCTGCGGCGGCTGCGGCAACCCGTCGGCGCACGCGCTGCGCAAGTACGTCACCAAGTTCACGCTCTTCTTCGTCCCGCTGTTCCCGATCTCGACGAAGTACCGCACGCAGTGCACGTTCTGCGGTTTGGAGCACCAGCTGCCGAAGGAGCAGGCGGAGGGCATGCTCGCCACGGCCGCCGCCCCGCAGAACCACCCGGCCCAGCAGCCGCACCACCACCAGGGTTAGGGACCGCCTCCGACCGTCCGGGGGAAGGGACCCGCATGAACCAGATCGCGGTCGCCATATCGGCCGTCGCGCTGCTGCTCAGCCTCTACTCGATCTTCCGCTCGGTACGCAACGACCGGCGGGACATCTACCTGAAACTGCACGAGTCCTTGATCGACCCGAAGCTCCAGGCGGGGCGGAAGGTGCTGCACGAGATGCGGGGCGGCGTCGAGGAGCTGACGCCCGAGGAGTACGAGCTCGCCAACCGGGCCCTGGCCTCCCTCGACGTCGCCGGCTTCTACTGCGCGAAGAACTACGTGCGGGAGAAGGACTTCCTGGAGCTGTGGGCGGCGTCCCTGGTCACGCTCCAGCGTTCCGCCGGCCCCTTCCTCGCGTACCGCGACGCCCAGCGGCCCCGGGCCTTTCCCGTCTGGCCGCACTTCCGGCGGCTGGCCGAGCGCTCCGAGGCGTACCTGCGCGAGCGCGGGGAACCGCCCGCCCGCTAGCCGGTGCGGACCGGACCGGGTCCGGAACGACGACAGCCCCGCCGCCTCGCAGGGGGGAGAGCAGAGGCGGCGGGGCTCATGCTCGAGCGCCCGGGGGGGGTGGGGCTGCCAGAGCCTGTCCGTTCTCAGGTTCCCGGGATCGGGCGGAGCATGCACACCGATTCACGGAAATCTTCGGGCCGGTCCCGTGCCGCGCCACCACGCCGTCAAAAGTCTCAACGGGCGGTTCAATGACAGGGTGGAAGGCATGAAGTTCCTCCTCGAGATCGACATGGGTGACCACGCTTTCGACGGCGACGCGGCGCGCGAACTGGGCCGCGCCTTGCGGTACTGGGGCGGCAATCTCCAGCACTTCGCCCTGACGCCGGGTGACGGCGCGGCGATCCACGACTCCCGGTACCGGGAGGTCGGCCACTGGATTGTCGTGGAGAACAAGTGATGTTGGCCGAAAGCTCTCGCTCAACGGCGCATTGCTGTCGCACGGAAGAACACCTTCCGGTGATTCAGCCCGTCCCCCGGCACCCACCCCCACCTCGACTTCACGACGCATATAAGGTCAGAGCGGCAGCTACCACGACCGGTGGCGGCAAGGGCGAGTTCGCGACGAAGTCGCCCGCCGGGAGAACTGCCCGGCTTGTCGGGTCTTCCCGTCGCGCGGCGTGACTAGCATGAGCGTTCGTACGGTCCGGATGATCGGCGTCCTCTTCGGCGCGGACGGCCCGGATCCGCCGCCGACCCGACCGGTCGAGCGGCCGCTCCCCGCACGCAACGACCGAGGGACCGCGGAATGTCAGTGCCTGCTCCACCCTCCACTGCCCGCTCTCAGCCGAAAGCCGGGGCGGGCCGACCGTCGCTGGTCGCGGCGCTCACCGTGCTGGTGGTGGCCGCCGCCGCGGCAGGCGGCGCGGTGGCGCTCGCTCCGGCGGCGGCGCGCACCTGGGCGCTGTGGACGGCCCTGACCGCCTGGCTGTTCCTCGCGGTCGTCGTGGCCGTGCAGACCGCGTCCCTGGGCCGCGCCCGGCGGGACGCGCAGCACGCCCGGGCCGAACTCGCCGCCACCGGCGGCCGGTTGACCCAGCAGTCCGCCGAGGCGGCCCAGCTGGTGAACGTCACGCTGCCCGGCGTGGTGCGGCACCTCCAGGACGGCCGGGTCCCCGCCCCCGCCGCGCCCCACGACCCGCAACTGGCGCGCATTCTCCAGGAGTTCACCACCAGCCTCGGCGAGGCCGAGCACCGGGCCCGCCTGTTCGCGGCCGAGCGGGACGCCGCCCGGGACGAACTGCGCACGGCGGCAGCCGAGTTGGACCGGCTCACCGTCGAGACCTTCCCCGCCGCCGTGCAGCGGCTGCGCGAGGGCGCCTCGGCCGACACCGTGCTCGCCGAGCCGATCTGGCCCGAGAACCCCCTGTTGAGGGTTCCCGCCGAAACTTTTCTCCGGGAACTGGCCCTGAGCGAGCGGCGCGGCGCCGCCGCACAGGCCGCGTCGGCGAAGGCGCTGGGCCGGGTGCAGGCGAAGTCCGTGAGCATGCTCGCCGACCTGCGCACCATGCAGGAGCGGCACGGCGAGGAGGTCTTCGGCGACCTCCTGCGGCTCGATCACGCCACCTCCCAGCTCGGGCTGATGACGGACCGGCTGGCGCTCCTGATGGGCGGCCGGTCGAGCCGCGCCTGGAACCGGCCGATCGTGATGGAGAGCGTGCTGCGCGGCGCCGTCGGACGCATCGCCGCCTACCAGCGGGTGCGGCTGCACTGCGCGACCGACGCGGCGATCGCCGGTTTCGCGGCCGAGGGCGTGATGCATCTGCTCGCCGAGCTGATGGACAACGCGGCGAACTTCTCGCCGCCCATCGACGAGGTGCACGTGTACGTGGAGGAGCGCTCCGCCGGACTCGTCGTCACCATCGAGGACAGCGGCCTGAAGATGGCCGACGCGGCCATGCGGCGCGCCGAGGAGGCGGTGTCCGGCCAGGTCACCGACCTGGCGTCGCTCCAGGGCACCCGGCTCGGGCTGGCCGTGGTCGGCCGCCTCGCCGCCAAGTACGGCATCGCGGTCAACTACCGTCCGTCCTCGCGCGGCGGCACCGGCGTCGTCGTCCTGCTGCCGCCCCAGGTCCTGGCCCAGCACCGCGAGCAGGCACCGCCCGTCACCGTCCCGCGCCCGACCCCCGCCGAGACGCACGAGCGCGCCGACACCGCCCCCGCCCACGGCGCCGTCCCGGCCCCCGCACCGGACCCCACACCCACCGCGGGCACACCGGCCGCCCCGAGCAGCACGGACACCGTGAATCTCACCCACCCCGCCGAACCGCTCACGCCGCGCCCCGCGGGAGCCGTCGAGTCGACGCCGAACGGCCTGCCGGTCCGCCCTCCGGGCCGCACGATGGCCGCGGTCGAGCAGGAGCGCTCGCGTCCCGCGCCGCCCACCGACCGCGCCCCGGCCCGGGACGCAGGCGCCCGCTTCGGCGCCTTCCACGCCGCGCGCAGGGCGAAGGAGGCGCCGCGGCCCGGCGCCCCCGACGCCGCCCAGGACCCGGGCGCGCACGACACCGGCCGGTCCGGCGCCACGGACTGACCCCGGCCGCGCCCGGAACGCGTCGCGCAGCCGCCCGAACACAACCGTCTTCATCCTTCATCCGTCGTCATCCGCCTTCGTCCGTCATTCGTCGTCATCCGTCGTCATCCGTCGTCATCCGTCTTCGTCGCCCCTTCGCGGCTCGTCACCGCTCTACACCGTGAGATTGGAGGCACGGGCAGCCCTCTCCGGACCGTCGGAAGGGCCGTCCCGACCCCGCCATGCAGACCACTGACACCAGCCTGACCTGGCTCCTGGAGAACCTGCTCGAGCGCACTCCCGGCACCCGGTACGCCCTCGTCCTGTCCCGCGACGGCCTGAAGCTGTGCTGGAGCGAGCATCTGACGCTCGACCAGGCCGACCAGCTCGCGGCGATCTGCTCCGGCATCCAGGCGCTCGCCCAGGGCGCGTCCGTGGAGTTCGGCAACGGCAGCGGCGGCGTACGGCACTCGATGACCGAGTTCCACGGCGGGCTGCTCTTCATCGTCGACGCGGGCGACGGCGCGCACCTCGCCGTCGTCGCCGACGAGGAGGCCGACCCCGGCGTCGTGGGCCACCAGATGTCGGAGCTGGTCGAGCAGATCGGGGAGCACCTGCGGGCGGCGCCGCGCCAGGCCGGCGCGGGCGGCGGAGTCCAGTGACGCGGCGGCCGGTGGACACCGGCGCCCCGGACCGGCTCTACACGGTCACCGGGGGCCGCAGCCGCGCCGACGACGACTCCTTCGACCTGGTGACCCTGGTGGTGAGCGAGTGCGAGCCGGCCTCCGGGATGCAGTCCGAGCACGTCCGCATCCTCGAACTGTGCCGGCGCCCCACGGCCGTCGTCGAGGTCGCCGCCGAGCTGGGGCTGCCGATCACGGTCGTGCGGATCCTGCTCGGCGACCTCCAGGCGGGCGGCAAGATCACCGCGCGTCATCCGCGGGCCGCTCCGTCCGTCGCCGAACTCCCCGATTCCGCTCTCCTCAAGGAGGTGCTCCATGGGCTCCGCAACCTCTGAGCTGCCCGCGCAGCGCACACCGCTCGCGGCCGGCGCGGACACCGGCCTCAAGATCGTCGTGGTCGGCGGGTTCGGGGTCGGCAAGACCACGCTGGTCCGCTCGGTCAGCGAGATCCGTCCGCTGAACACCGAGGAGGTCATGACGCAGGCGGGCGTCGGCGTCGACGAGACCTCGGCGGTGTCCTCCAAGACGACGACCACGGTCGCCTTCGACTTCGGCCGGATCAGCCTCAACGAGCACATGGTGCTCTACCTGTTCGGCGCCCCCGGCCAGGAGCGGTTCTGGTTCCTGTGGGACCGGCTGTTCTCCGGCACCCTCGGCGCGGTGGTCCTCGTCGACACCCGGCGCATGGACGACTCCTGGTACGCGATCGACCGCCTGGAGCACCACGGCACGCCGTTCGTCGTGGCCGTCAACCGGTTCGACGACGAGCCGGTGCGGCACTCCCTGGACGAGATCCGCCAGGCCCTCGCGCTGCCCCCGCACATCCCGATGGTCGACTGCGACGCACGGGTCAGGTCGTCCGGCAAGGACGTGCTGATCACCCTCGTCGACCACCTCTACGCCATCGCCATGGCCCAGGAGACGACACCGTGACGGAAACGACGCCCTCCGCCGCACCGGCCTGCCCCGCGCACGCGGGCGCCGTCCCGCTCAGTGGCCTGGAGTACCAGCAGACGCCGTCGCAGCTGTACCGCGCGCTGCGTTCGGAGCACGGCCCGGTGGCGCCGGTGCTGCTCGACGGCGACGTGCCCGCGTGGCTGGTGCTCGGGTATGCCGAGGTCGGCTACGTCACCTCGCACGACGAGCTGTTCGCTCGCGACTCGCGGCGCTGGAACCAGTGGGAGCACATCCCGGCCGACTGGCCGCTCATGCCGTTCGTCGGCCATCAGCCGTCGGTCCTGTTCACCGAGGGCGACGAGCACCGCCGTCGCGCCGGGGTGATCACTCACGCCCTGGAGCAGGTCGACCAGTTCGAGCTGGCGCGGGACTGCGCGCAGATCGCCGACCGGCTCATCAACGCGTTCGCGGGCAGCGGGCAGGCCGAGCTGATGTCCGCCTACGCGCACGCGCTGGCGATGCGGGCCGCGGTGCAGATGTGCGGGATGCCCGAGCTCGCCGACGAGACCCAGGACCTGGTGGACGACCTGCGGATCTCGCTGGACGCCCACGAGGGCGACGACCCGGTGGCCGCGTACGTCCGGGTCGGTGAGCGCATCCAGCGCCTGGTGCGGGAGAAGCGGGAGCGGCCGGGCGCCGACGTCACGTCCCGGATGATCCTGGACCCGGCGGGGCTGACCGACGAGGAGATCGTGCAGGACCTGATCTCGGTGATCGCGGCGGCGCAGCAGCCGACCGCGAACTGGATCTGCAACACGCTGCGGCTGCTCCTCACCGACGAGCGGTTCGCGATCAACGTGTCGGGCGGCCGGCTCAGCGTCGGCGAGGCGCTGAACGAGGTGCTCTGGCTGGACACCCCGACGCAGAACTTCATCGGCCGCTGGGCCGTGCGCGACACCCAGCTCGGCGGACGGCAGATCCGCGCGGGCGACTGCGTCGTGCTGGGGCTCGCCGCCGCCAACTCGGACCCGCAGATCTGGCCGGAGGGCCATGTCGGGGCGGAGAACGCGGCGCACCTGTCGTTCAGCAACGGCGAGCACCGCTGCCCCTATCCCGCCCCGCTGCTCGCCGACGTCATCGCGCGCACCGCGGTGGAGACCCTGCTCGACCGGCTCCCGGACCTGGTGCTCGCGGTGGAGCCGGCCGAGCTGTCCTGGCGGCCGTCGATCTGGATGCGGGGGCTGACGGCGCTGCCGGTGGCCTTCACGCCGGTCGTGCAGTGAACGGCCGCTCGCGGGGGCCGTTCAGTAGTCGCTGCGCATGGCGGCGCGTACCTCGTCGAGGGTCTGTTCGGCGAGGGCGCCTGCTGTGGCGTTGCCGGCCCGCAGCACGTCCCGGACCAGGTGCGGGTCCCGGGCGTAGGCGGCGCGGCGGGCGCGGATCGGGGCCAGGCGGGTGTTCACCGCCTCGGTGACGCGGCGTTTGAGGGCGGCCCCTCCCCCGTCGCCCAGTTCCTCGGCGACCCGGCGCGGGTCGGTGCCCTCGCAGAGCGCGGCGAGCAGCACCAGCGAGGAGACCTCGGGGCGGGTCGCCGGCTCGTACGTGATGCGGCGGTCGGCGTCGGTCCTCGCGCCGCGCAGCAGCCGTGCCGTCTCGTCGGCGTCGGCGGACAGGGCGATGGCGTTGCCGCGGCTCTTGCTCATCTTGGTGCCGTCGGTGCCGAGCAGCGACGGTGCCTCGGAGAGCAGCGCCTCGGGGCGGGGGAAGATCTCCGCGCCCCGGCCGTAGCGGTCGTTGAAGCGGCGGGCGACGGTGCGGGTGATCTCCAGGTGGGGCAGCTGGTCCTGGCCGACGGGGACCAGGTTGGCCTTGACGGAGAGGATGTCGGCCGCCTGGTGGACGGGGTAGGTGAGCATCAGCCCGCTGACGGCGGCCTGGCGGGAGTGGACGATCTCGTCCTTCACAGTGGGGTTGCGGTTCAGTTCGGCGACGGAGACGAGGCTGAGGAACGGCAGCAGCAGCTGGTTGAGGGCGGGCACCGCGCTGTGGGTGAAGATCGTGGACCGCTCCGGGTCGATGCCGACGGCCAGGTGATCGAGGACCAGCTGGGCCACGTACTCCTTCAGGTTCTCGGCGACGTCGCGGTCGGTGAGGACCTGGTAGTCGGGGACGAGGACGAAGGTCTCGACGCCGAGGTCCTGGAGTCTGACGCGGTTGTGGAGGGTGCCGAAGTAGTGGCCGAGGTGCAGCCGTCCGGTCGGCCGGTCGCCGGTGAGGACCCGGAAGCGCGCCGGGTCGCTGCGCACGAGCTGTTCCAGTTCCGTGCTGCGGGCCCGCGCGGCGGCGGTGCCGAGGACGTCGGTGGTGGGGTGTTCGGCGGTGGTGGTCATGGTCTCTCCCTGCGGTGCGACGGGTCGTGGTCGCCCTCGGGGCGGCCCGGCCTCCGCCGGCGGGGGTCCGCGGGGGGAAAGCGAGAAGGGCCGTCCGGGGACGGCCCTTGTTCGTGCGTGGCTGTGGCCGCCTCTAAGTGAGGCGCCACCAGTTCAGGCACGTGGAACGAAGCATGTGCACCACGCTAACATCCGGCGGCTCAGCGGGCGACCGGCGTGAACGTCACCGGCAGCGACTGCGGGCCGCGGGTGAACACGCCCTGCTCCACGGGGTCGAAGCCGTCGGCGAGGCGGACGTCGGGCATCGCGTCGAGGAGTTGGTTCACCCCGGTCTCGACCTCGGCCTTGGCCAGCAGCGCGCCGACGCAGAAGTGCCGGCCGAGCGCGAAGGCGAGGTGGTCGGCGGCGGCGGAGAACGCCGTGGTGGTGGTGAGGTCGTCGCGGAAGATGTCGAAGCGGTCGGGGTTCGCGTAGCGGTCGCCGTCGCGGTTGGCGGCGCCGATGAGGCAGGTGACGGTGGCGCCCGCGGGGACGGTGCCGCCGGACAGCTCCACGTCGGTGGCCGACTGCCGCATGATCATGTGGACCGGGGGGGTGTACCGCAGGGTCTCCGCGAAGGCCCGGTCGATCAGCGAGCGGTCCGCGCGGACGGCCGCCAGCTGCTCGGGGTTCATCAGCAGGTTGGCGAAGATGCTGGCGATCGCCTTGTCGGTGGTCTCGCCGCCGGCCGCGAGGAGGAGGCTGCAGAAGGCCTTGATGTCCTCGTCGCTCATCCGCACGCCGTCGACCTCGGCGGCGCACAGGGCGGAGAGCAGGTCGTCGCCGGGGTGCTCGCGGCGGGCGCGGATGATCGGGATCATGTACTCGGCGAACTCGACGCGGGTGCGCTCGCCGGCCGCCGTGACGTCCGGGTCGCCGGCCAGGTTGCCGAGGAAGGCGATGACGGCGGTGTACCAGCCGTGGAAGCGCGCGTGGTCGGCCTGGTCGAGGCCGAGCATGTCGGCGATGACGTTGACCGGGAAGCGCGTGGCGTAGTCGCCGACGATGTCGGCGGAGCCGGTGGCGCGGAACCGGTCGACGAGGGCGGTGGAGTTGCGCTCGATGACCGGCAGGAACTTCTCCTGGAGGTCGCTGCCGCGGAAGGCGGGGGCGACCAGCGCGCGGCGCACGGCGTGCTCGCGTCCGCTGAGCTGGAGGATCGTCTTGCCGTGGACGGGCTCCAGCTGCCAGTCGTAGTTGTCGGTGGTGAACTGCCCCGCCTTGTCCTTGAAGACGCGCTCCACGTCGGTGTAGCGCGAGACGATCCAGCTCTGCGTCGCCTCGTGCCAGAGGAGCGGCGCCGACGCGCGCAGCACGCGGTAGGCGGGGTAGGGGTCGGCGGCGAACTCCGGCGACAGTATGTCGGGGACCTGCGCGGTGGACATGGCACTCCCTCAGTGGGGTGTACGGACGGTTCACCTCAGGCTATTGATCGCCTCTGGGCCGGAACAGCCCCCTCCACGCCGACAGTTGAATGATGAACGCATACCGTGGCCGGAATTCGACCACGGTATGCGTCCTCGGTCAGCCGTTCGGGAGGATCACGGCACGGCCGTTGATCTTGCCGTCGTGCAGGCGCTCGTACGCCAGCGGCGCGTCGTCGAGCGAGTACGTCTCGGTGTGCACGGAGACGGCTCCGGCCCGGGCGAGGTCGAGCACCTCGATCAGCTCGGCGCGGCTGCCCCAGTAGGGCGCGGTGACGCTGACCTCGAAGTTGGTCCTGCCGAAGCCGACGGGGAGCGCGCCGCCGCCGATGCCGACGAGGGTCACGTCACCCTCGATCGCGGCGACGGCGCCCGCGGTCTCGACGGTGGGCTGGACGCCGACGAAGTCGAAGACGGCCTCGGCGCCGCGGCCGCCGGTCAGCTCGCGCACCTTGGCGGCGGCCTTGCTGTCCGAAAGGATCGCCTCGTGGGCACCGACGGTGCGGGCGAGGGCGAGCTTGTCCTCGGTCACGTCGAGGGCGACGACGCGCGCGGCGGTCATGGCGCGCAGCAGCTGGATCGCCACGTGGCCGAGTCCGCCGGTGCCGATGACCACGGCGGTGGAGCCGGGCACGAGCTTGGGCAGCGAGCGCTTGATCGCGTGGTAAGGGGTGAGGCCGGCGTCGGTGAGCGGCACGGTGGCGACGGGGTCGAGGCCGTCGATCGGTACGAGGTGCCGCGGGTCGTCGACGATCATGTATTCGGCCATCGAGCCCGGGGCGCCGAGTCCGGGCGGGCGGATGCCCAGCTCGTCGGCGCGCAGGCAGTAGTTCTCCTTGCCCTGCGCGCAGTTGGCGCAGGCGCCGCAGCCCCACGGGCCGTAGACGGCGACCGAGTCGCCCTCCTTCAGGCCGCGCACGCCCGCTCCGAGGCCCGCGACGGTGCCGACGCCCTCGTGGCCGAGGGTCAGGGGAAGCTCGTAGGGGAACTCCGCCGCGGGCCAGCTCATCACCGCGATGTCGGAGTGGCACACACCGGCGGCGGTCACCTTCAGGAGGACCTGCCCCGGGCCCGGCTCCGGGTCGGGGACGGTGACGACCTCGGGTGCGGCCCCGACGGTCCGGTACTGAAGTGCCTTCATGACTCGACTCCTTCGTCGCTCTCGCTCACCCCCGCCCTTCCACAGTAACCCCCTCGCGTCCCATTGGGACATGTGTCCCAATGGGACATGCGTCACGGCAAAAAAGGACCCCGACCGTACGGGGGAGAACGGTCGGGGCCTTGGTTCAAAGTTTAACAGCGAACCAACCGTACTCCACCCACCCCGGCGCATTCCTTCGGGTGAGGTGGGACACACCCACCCATCTGCCGCACATGCCGCGCATCGAACGTACCCATAAAGTGACAAACTCAGCAAAATTACGACAGCCGGAACGGGAGTCTCTCCGTGGTCGAGCCGCAGACCGTCCTCACCCCGCCCGCGAAGGCGGCGGTGTTCCTCGTGGCGACGATCGCGCCCGGCGGCGAGAGCGGGGTGCGGGACGCGCTGGAGGACCTGTCCGGCCTGCTGCGCTCGGTCGCCTTCCGCTCCCCCGACGCGGGCCTCACCTGCGTCGCCGGGATCGGCTCCACCGCGTGGGACCGGCTGTTCACCGGCCCCCGGCCGCGCGAGCTGCACCCCTTCCAGGCGCTGGCCGGACCGCGCCACCTGGCCCCGGCCACCCCCGGCGACCTGCTGTTCCACTTCCGCGCCCGGCGGATGGACCTCTGCTTCGAGCTGGCCCGCCTCCTCGTCGACCGGCTCGGCCCCGCCGTCACCGTCGTGGACGAGGTGCACGGCTTCAAGTACTTCGACGAGCGCGACCTGCTCGGCTTCGTCGACGGCAGCGAGAACCCCGTCGGCGGGGCGGCGGCCGAGGCGGTGTACGTGGGCGACGAGGACCCCGGCTTCCGCGGCTCCAGCTACGTGATCGTGCAGAAGTACGTGCACGACATGGCGGCCTGGGAGGCGCTGCCCTCCGACGAGCAGGAACGGGTCATCGGCCGCACCAAGACCGCGAACGTCGAGCTGGCCGACGCCGTCAAACCCGCGAACTCCCACGTCGCGCTGAACACGATCGTCGACGAGGACGGCACCGAGCGGCAGATCCTGCGCGAGAACATGCCGTTCGGCGCCCTCGGCCGCGGCGAGTTCGGCACGTACTTCATCGGCTACGCGCGCACCCCGGACGTCACCGAGCGGATGCTGCGCAACATGTTCCTCGGCGATCCGCCCGGCAACCACGACCGCATCCTCGACTTCTCCACGGCGGTGACGGGATGCCTCTTCCACGTGCCGAGCGCCGACTTCCTCGACGACCTGCCCGACCCACCGCCCGCAGCGGCCGACGTCGTCGACGGCTCGCTGGGCATCGGCAGCCTCAAAGGAGCCTGAGCACCATGAGCACCCCCACCCCCGGCACCAATCTGCACCGCGAACTCGCGCCGATCACGCCCGCCGCGTGGACGGAGATCGAGGAGGAGGCCCGCCGCACGTTCCGGCGCCATGTCGCGGGCCGCCGCGTCGTGGACGTCACCGGCCCCGCGGGGGCGGAACTCGCGGCCGTCGGCACCGGCCACCTCACCGGCATCGCGCCGCCCGCGCCCGGCGTCACCGCGCGGCTGCGCGACGCCCGGCCGCTGGTCGAGCTGACGGTGCCGTTCGTCGTGGGCCGGGATGCGGTCGACGACGTGGAGCGCGGCTCGCTGGACTCCGACTGGCAGCCCGTCAAGGACGCGGCCCGGTCCATGGCCTTCGCCGAGGACCGGGCGATCTTCGACGGGTACGCGGCCGCGGGCATCCCCGGACTGCGGGAGCGCACCTCGAACCCCGTCCTGAGCCTGCCGGCCGAACCCCGCGACTACCCCGACACCCTCAGCCGCGCCCTCACCGCGCTGCGCCTGGCCGGCGTCGACGGCCCGTACGCGCTGCTGCTCGGGGCCGACGCGTACACGGCCGTCAGCGAGACCTCGGACCACGGCTACCCCGTCGCCGAACACCTCGGCCGGATCCTCGACGGCGAGCTGATCTGGGCACCGGCCCTGACCGGCGCCTTCGTGATCTCCACCCGCGGCGGGGACTTCGACCTGCGGCTCGGCCAGGACCTGGCGATCGGCTACACGGCCCACGACGCGCACGGCATCGAGCTGTACTTCCACCAGACGCTGACCTTCCTGCCGTACACCGACGAGGCCGTGGTGGCGCTCAACGCCTGACGGGACGCGGCGCGGCCACCCGCGGACGGCCTGATTCCGGCCGCGTTCGCGACGCGATCCGGCCGTCCGCGGGACCGGATCGGGCCCTGCGCGCCCCCCGGTGCTGGCGCCCGGCCCCGCATCGACGCCGTCGTAGCCGGCCGCCGCCGAAAAGCCCCGGCCAGATCACCCCGTCCGTGCGAACTGGCCGGTCTTCGCGTCGACCAGATCGGTGGTAGGGGCATCCAATGACGAGGGAGCGCGGAACGGCCAGCTCCGCGCGTACGACCGAGCACTGCGAGGCGATCCGATCCATGACGGAATCCACGACGGAACCGGCCCGCCAGGCCCCCCACACCCCGCCCACCCTCCACTCCCCCCACTCCCCGCACTCCCCGCACTCGCCGCTGTCCCCGCACTCCGCGGACGGGCCGTCGAGCCGGCCGGTGTCCTTCCCGCAGGACCGGGGCTGCCCCTACCACCCGCCGGCGGCGTACGCGCCGCTGCGCGAGGAGGCCCCGCTCAGCCGGGTCACGTTCTGGGACGGCAGCACCGTTTGGGCGGTGACCGGGCACGCCCTGGCCCGCGAACTGCTCGCCGACCCCCGCCTGTCGAGCGACCGGGAGCGGCCCGACTTCCCGGCCCCCACCGAACGGTTCGCGAAGTCCGGAGCCCGGCGCGTGGCCCTGCTCGGGGTCGACGATCCCGAGCACAACGCGCAGCGCCGCATGCTGATCCCCAGCTTCTCGCTCAAGCGGATCACCGGCCTGCGCCCCGGCATCCAGCAGACCGTGGACCGGCTCCTGGACGCGATGGAGCGGCAGGGGCCGCCCGCCGACCTGGTCGCCTCGTTCGCCCTGCCGGTGCCGTCCATGGTGATCTGCGCCCTGCTCGGCGTGCCGTACGCGGACCACGAGTTCTTCGAGGAGCGCTCGCGGCGCCTGCTGCGCGGCCCGGCCGCCGCCGACGTGCAGCGGGCCCGGGAGGAGCTGGAGGACTATCTCGGCGACCTGATCGACCGCAAGCGCACCGACCCGGGCGACGGGCTGCTCGACGAACTCATCCACCGCGACGGACCCGACGGGCCGCCGGACCGCGACCAGCTGATCGCCTACGCCGTCATCCTGCTGGTCGCCGGGCACGAGACGACCGCGAACATGATCTCGCTGGGCACCTTCACGCTGCTGCGCCACCCCGAGCAGCTGGCCGCGCTGCGCGAGGGCCGCACCCCGACGGGCGCCGCGGTGGAGGAACTGCTGCGCTTCCTGTCGATCGCGGACGGGCTGCTGCGGATCGCGAAGGAGGACATGGAGGTGGCCGGCGCGACCGTCCGGGCCGGCGACGGCGTCATGTTCTCCACCTCGCTGATCAACCGGGACGACGAGGCGTTCGAGGCACCCGAGCGGCTCGACTGGGAACGCAGCGCGCGGCACCACCTGGCGTTCGGGTTCGGGATCCACCAGTGTCTGGGCCAGAACCTCGCGCGCGCCGAGCTGGAGATCGCGTTCGACAGCCTGCTGCGGCGGTTCCCGGCGCTGCGGCTCGCGGCACCGGCCGAGGACATCCCCTTCAAGCCCGGAGACACCATCCAGGGCATGCTCGAACTGCCGGTCGCGTGGTGAGCGCCGTGCGGGTCGGGGTCGACAAGGAGCGGTGCGTGGGCGCGGGCATGTGCGCGCTGACCGCCCCGGACGTGTTCACGCAGGACGACGATGGACTCAGCGAGGTGCTGCCCGGCCGCGCGACGGCGGCCGGGGAGCACCCGCTGGTCAAGGAGGCGGTGCGGGCCTGTCCGGTCGGCGCGGTGTCGCTGGCCGTCGAGGACTGACCCGGCCCCGGTCAGCCGTGCGGCACCACCGCGACCGGGCACGGCGCGTGGTGCAGCACGGCGTGCGCGACGGAGCCGATGCGGGCGCCGACGGCGGTGCGCCGGGCCCGGCGTCCGACGACCAGGAGCTGGGCCCGGGCGGCCACCGACAGGAGCACCTCGCCGGCGCTGCCGATCTCGACGTGCTCGACGACCGGCACGTCGGGGAAGCGCTCCCGCCAGGGCGCGAGCGCCGCGCCGAGCGCCTTCTTCTCGTAGGGCTCGATGCCGCCGGACTCGTCGAGGAGCTGGAGCGAGGCCGGGCTGTAGGCGAACACGGGCGGCAGGCTCCAGGCGCGCACCGCCCGCACCGTCGCGCCGCGGGCGGCCGCGGTGCGGAAGGCGAACTCCAGGGCGTCGGCGCTGTCCTCGGCGTCGCCCTCCTGTCCGACGACGATCTCGCGCCCGGCCGCCTCGCCGCTCGCCTCGTCGGCGGCCCTGACCAGGACCACGGGCCGCTGCGCCGTCGCGACGACCTGCTGGCCGACGGAGCCGAGCAGGAATCCGACGAGGCCGCCGTACCCGCGCGTGCCGAGGACGAGCAGTTCGGCGTCGCGGGCGACGCCGGTCAGGGCCGCGGGGGCGGCGTCGTCGAGGACGTCGATGGTGACGGGCAGTCCCGGGTGGCGCTCGGCGATCTCCTGCTCGGCGTCCTCCAGCAGGTCGTGCGCCCACTGGCCGCGCACCGCCTCGTCGGCGGCGAGCGCGAGGCTCTCCGGCACGGCCTCGCTCACGTGCACCAGCCACAGCGGCAGCTCGCGCCGCACCGCCTCGCGCGCCGCCCAGGCGGCCGCCGCCGCGCTCTCGGGTGATCCGTCCACTCCCGCGGTGATCGGCCGGGCCATGGGACCGCCTCCCTCTTCCGTGCTCCGCACTGTCGGTTGTCGCGCCGTCCGCACCGTCGCGCAGAGCCGCTGCCGTCGATCTTGCCCTACTGCCGGGTTCCTCCCCACCGCAGTCTCGCCGACTCCGCGGCGCCGCGGAGGGCGAAGCGGCCCAAGTGGTCGGGACCCACGGGATGTTCGCGGGAAAACCGACCCGGGCCGGTCAGTCCTCGCCGACGACCTTGCCCGGGTTGAACAGGTCGAGCGGGTCGAGGGTCCGCTTCACGGCGCGCTGCACGGCGAGCACGGCGGGGCCGAGTTCGTCGCGCATGCCGCCGCGCTTGAGCAGCCCCACGCCGTGCTCCCCGGTGACGGTGCCGCCCGCGGCGATCGCGGCCCGCAGGAGCTCCTCGAAGGCGGTCTGCGCGGCGACCCGGGCCGCCTCGTCGCCGGGCTCGGTGATCAGCAGCGGGTGGAGGTTGCCGTCGCCCGCGTGCGCGATGGTGGCGATGCGCACGCCGTGCCGCAGGCCGATCTTCTCGATGGTGGCCAGCATGTCGGGCACGGCGGAGCGCGGCACGCACAGGTCCTCGGTGAGGACCGGGCCGAGCCGTTCCAGCGCCGGATAGGCGAGGCGTCGTACGTCGAACAGGGCCTCGGCCTCGACGGCGTCGGTGGACTGCTCGGCCCAGAGCGCGCCGGCCTCCCGGAACGCGGCGGCCAGGGCGTCGGCCTCGGCGGCGCCCGCGTCGCCGGGGGCGTCGGTCCTGGCGAGCAGCAGCGCCTCGGCGCCGGGCTCGATCCCGAGGTGCTTCCAGTCCTCGACGGCCTGCATGCAGGCCCGGTCGAGCAGTTCCAGGGCGGCCGGGGCCAGCCCGCGGCTCGTGACCAGGGCGACGGCGGCGCCCGCCGCGACCAGGCTGCCGAAGGCGCCGACGACGGTACGGGGTTCCGCCACCGGGGCGGGCCGCAGCTTCAGGGTGATCTCGGTGACGACGCCGAAGGTGCCCTCGGAGCCGACGAACAGGCTCGTCAGGTCGTACCCGGCGACGCCCTTGGTGGTGCGCCGGCCGAGGCGGACGCGGGAGCCGTACGGGCCCGCGGGGCCGCCCATGACGACCTCCATCCCGAGGACGTAGTCGCGGGTGACGCCGTACTTGAGACAGCACAGGCCGCCCGCGTTGGTCGAGACGTTGCCGCCGATGGTGGACCAGGGGGCGCTGGCCGGGTCCGGCGGGTACCACAGGCCGTGCGCGGCGACGGCGGCCTTCAGGTCGTTGTTGACGACGCCGGGCTGGACGACGGCGATCAGGTTCTCGGTGTCGATCTGAAGGATGCCGTTCATCCGCGACACGTCGAGGACGAGGCAGCCGTCGACGGCGTTGGCGCCGCCCGACAGGCCGGTGCCGGCGCCCCGCGTGACCACGGGTATCCGCCGGGCCGCGCACTCGCGGACCACGGCCTGGACCTCGTCGGCCGACGTGGCGCGCACCGCCGCCAGGGGCCTGCCGACCGGTGCCCACTCGGCGTGGTCGTGGCCGAGGGACGCGAGGACGTCCGCGTCGGTGATGAGGGTGCTGTCGGGGAGCGCGGCGGCGAGTTCGCGCACCGCCCCTGCTGCGTCTGCCGTGTCGATGACGTACCTCCTGAGCACATGTGCATGATCGGCGAAATCGCGGGTAGTCGCCGGACACCATGATGGAGCAGGGTGTTGCGCCGGCTCGCGGCGCGGGAGGGACGGTGGATTCCACCATGAGCGGGACGGACGTCACTGCGCACACGACCCGGACCACGGCTGGTGAGGTCTCCGCCTACGACATCCCCGACCCCGGCCGGGTGGCGCCGATGGACGCGCGGGCGCTGTCGCGGCAGTTCTTCCGCCGGCTCGCGGAGCTGGAGGAGGGCACCGCCGAGTACCAGTACACGCGCAACACCCTGATCGAGATGAACATGTCGCTGGTGCGCTTCGCGGCCGGCCGCTTCCGGAACCGGGGCGACTCGACCGGTGACTTCGAGGACATCGTCCAGGTCGGCACGATCGGTCTGATCAAGGCGATCGACCGGTTCGAGATCTCCCGCGAGGTCGAGTTCACCTCGTTCGTGCTGCCCTACATCACCGGTGAGATCAAGCGGTTCTTCCGGGACACGACCTGGGCCGTGCACGTGCCGCGCCGCCTCCAGGAGATGCGGCTGGAGCTGGCGAAGGCCCGCGACGAGCTGTGCAGCCGCCTGGACCGGGAGCCGAGCACCGCCGAGCTGGCCACGCTGATGGGCATCACGGAGAGCCAGGTCGTGGAGGCCCGGCTGGCGTCGAACGGATACACGTCCGCCTCCCTCGACGCGGCGCTGTCCGGCGGCGACGGCGGCCAGGACGGTGAGTCGGTGCTCGCCGACTTCATCGGCGTCGAGGACGGCGCGATGGAGCTCGTCGAGGACTTCCAGGCGCTCGCCCCGCTGCTGGCCGGGCTCGCGGTCCGGGACCGGCAGCTGCTCCACCTGCGGTTCGTCGAGGAGCTGACCCAGGCGGAGATCGGCGAGCGGCTCGGGTACTCGCAGATGCACGTGTCCCGCCTGATCAAGCAGCTGATCTCCCGGCTGCGGTCGGGCATGCTCGCGGAGGCCGACGCCGTCTGAGACGGCTCCCCGGGTGAGGCCTGTCCCCGGCTCCGGCTGAGGCGGCTCCCCGGCCGACGCGGGTCTCCGGCCGACGCGCGTCTCCGGTCGACCGCGGGCCCCCGGCCGAGGCGGTCCTCAGGCGGGCAGGGCGAGCACGGCCTGCACCCGCTTGCCCGCGGGCGTCCGCTCGACCGTGAGCTCGGCGAGGGCGCCCACGATCTCCAGGCCGTGCCCGCCGATGCGTCCCGGGTCCTTGGGGAAGCGCTGCGGCAGATTCGTGCTGGTGTCGCGGACGGTGACCGCGACGTGCCGGGCCGTGCCCTCCAGCTCCAGGACGTAGGGTCCCGCGCTGTGCCGGTCGGCGTTGGTGACGAGTTCGCTCACGACGAGCAGGACGTCACCGGTGACCTGCGCGTCGAGTTCCACGCACCACTCCTGGCGCAGCCGCGTCAGGAAGGCGTGGGTGGCGGCGCGCGCGCCGGATATGCCTCCGGGTCCGCCCGTGTAGTGCGTCACCTGCCGCAGCGGTCCGACCGGTGCCTCGAAGCCCGATCGGATCACTTCTCCGCCCATGCGCTCGGTGTACTCGCTCATCCATGTCTCTCTCGCCGGCCGGCCCGTGTGGCACGGCCCGCAGCCATGCTGATACCCCGACTCGGGCGGGGCAGTCCTGATCGGTCCTGGCGAGTGACCGCATCGGGTTCCGGTCGTTTGACGGTCGTCGACACGTCTCGTGATCCGACGTGTCGACCGGTCCGTACCCCGACCCGAGAGGCCCGATCATGTCCGTCCTTCGAACCAGCCGTCCCCTCAAGCGTACGAGGATAGCCACGGACCTCGCCGAGGCCGCTCTCGTCGCGCAGTACACGGCGCTGGTGCGACTGGCGTACCTCACCCTCCCCGCCGCCCTCTCCCGCCACCGGCGGGTGCTGCTGGCCCACGGAGCGGCGCAGCGGGCGCTGCCCGGGGCGCGCGGCACGCTGGTGCCCCGCCCGCGCGGTCCGCAGGACGGCGACGCCGTCACCGGGGACGCGCTGCGGGTACGGGTGCTGCGCACGGCGCTGTCCGTCGCGCACCGTCCCACCGGCTGGCCCGGCGTCCTGCCGCCGCCGCGGACCCTGGTGCCGAGGCTGCCGGTGGTGTGGGGGCTGCGGCTCTTCCCGCACGCGGGCGGCCCGGAGGAGATCACGCTGGGGCAGGCGCTCGCCGACGCGCCCGCGCCGACGCGTGCCGCGTTCGTGCTGCGCCGTGTCGACGGCCTGCCGGACCAGCGCGCCGCCGCGCTGCTGGAGGCGGCCGGGGTGCCCGACGCCGGGGCGTGCGTGCGGGCGGCCAGGAAGCTGGACTCGGCGGCGGGCAGCGCCGCCGAGGCGCTGCTGCTCTCCCAGGAGTTCGACGCCTGTTCGGTGCAGAGCCGGCCCACCGACCTGGTCCGTCGCGGCCGGCGCAGGCGCGCCGGGTGGCTGGCGGGCGCGGCCGTCGTCGTCGCGCTGACGGCGGTGATCGTGCCGCAGGCCACCGACGGTCCCGGGCGGCCGACGACGTCGGCGCGCGCGGCGACGCCCGGCTATCTCTCCGCCGACCGTCTGGTGCGGGCCGCCCCGGGCCAGTGGGCGGACACCTCCCGCGTCGACTTCACGGCGTGGCCCGCGCGCGGTGGCCGCGCGGACGACGAGGACCTGCTCACGCGCGCGCTCGGCGCGTGGGCCGCGCCCGCCGGTGACGTCCGGGTGACGGCGACGCCCGGCACCCCGTCCGACGCGCCGCCGCGCAGTCCGCAGCTGCTCTTCGCGGGCGATGTCGGCGGCCGCGCCGTGGTGCTGTTCAGCGACGGGGAGCGCCTCGCCCGGTACACCGACGCCGCCGGTGACGCGCCCGCCGCGCTGGACCTGTCCCGGGCGGACGACGCGGACGTCACCACGGCCGCCGTCGTCGTGCTGTCCCGCTCGAAGGGCTCGGCCCGCTATCTGACCGCTCCGTGGGTCGCCGAGTCGACGACCCGTGACCTGCTGCGGCCGAACAGCCCGGCGCGGCCGTTGGACGTGTCCGGCGACGGGGTGACGGACGCGGTGCCGGTGGCCGGGGCGGGTGACTGCGCGCGCCGTCCGGTGCTGCAACTGCGCTCCTCGTCGCGGATCGTGGAGCACCACGCGTTCGTGGTCGCCGATCTCGGCGGGCTCTCCCCCGTGCACCTCACGTACACGCCGCTGCCGGGGCACGGCACTCCCCCGGCGCGGCAGCCGCGCGAGGCGACGAGCAGTCAGGCGCTGCTGGCGTGGGCGCGTGACGCGTGCCGGCTCGGCTCGTGGCGGGGCGGCGCCGTGCGCGCCGTCAACGCGTGGGACTTCGCCGAGCAGGAGCTGCCGGAGGGCGGCGGACACGCGGTGTGGACGTGTGCGCGGGCCACGACCTGGCGGGGCCCCGGTGACGTGGCGCTGCTGCTGCGCGCCCCGGCCGCGTCGCCGACGACGCCGGCCGAGCTGGTGGGCAGCGCGCGGAACACGGCGGCGTGCAGCCGGTTCGGGCAGCACGTGGTGGCGTCGACGCGGTGGAGGTCGCCGCAGGACCACTGGTACCTGGTCGCGGCGGGCAGCCGCGCGGTCGTCGGGATCTCGGCGAGCGGCGCGGTCGACGCCGTCCGCCCCGGACGCACGCTGGCGGTCCGGGCGCCCGAGAGCGGCGCGGTGCGGGTCACGGCGCGGCTGTCCGGCGAAGCCGGCGGGGAACGCCTCTCCGAGGTGGGCGCCGCAGGGCGCTGAAAGCCCCCGGCCACGGGGCCGGGGGCTCTCGGTACAGGGTGGAGCGGTCCGCGCCCGCGCGGGCCGCTCCCCTGTCGTTCAGCCGGAACTGCCCGCGTTCCCGGCCACCACCAGGAACGCGTCCGACTCCAGGTCCATCACCACGCGCGCGGAGCGGCCCTGGGCACGCAGTCGCGCCGCGTACTCCTCGGCCGGCCAGGACCCTCGCGGCGCTCCCGCGGAAAACCGTCGCAACACCTCTGCCCGCATCTCGCCAGCACCTCCACCCGTCGCACTCTCACGGACCGCCCACGCCCTGTGGCGCTCCGTCGTCCCTGTTCTCCGCCTGCCCCCTGCGGTGCGGTACATGCGCGAGGTGTGCGGTGCCGCTCGGTGCACCCGTTCGGACCAGCGACGCATCCGGGGCCGGTCCGCCGGGGGAAGGGCTCAGGAAGGCGTCTGTCCGACGCCTGTCCGCCGTTCCCCCGGGAGTCGTTCCGTGCGTGTCCGTGTCGTCCTGTTCACCTCCGACCTCCGGGTGCACGACCATCCGCCGCTGCGGGCCGCCCTCGACGCGTCCGACGCGGTGGTCCCGCTGTTCGTCCGCGACCGCGGGATCGACGCGGTGTCCTTCACCGTGCCGAACCGGGAGGCCTTCCTCGCGGACTGCCTGCGGGATCTCGACGCGGCGCTGCGCGAGCGCGGCGGGCGGCTGGTCCTGCGGGACGGCGAGGTGGCGGACGAGGTCGCGAAGGTCGTGTCGGAGACCGACGCGTGCGCGGTGCACCTCGCGGGCGGTGTGAGCCGGTACGCGCGGCGGCGCGAGGACGCGCTGCGGACCGCCCTGCGGGGTCTGGGCTGCGAGGTCGTCGTCCACGACGCGGTGGTGACCTGTGTGCCGCCCGGTGAGGTGACGCCGGCGGGCAAGGACCACTTCGCCGTGTTCACCCCGTACCACCGGCACTGGGACCGGCAGCCGGTGCGGTCCGTGGTGCGGGCGCCGCGGGCCGTCGCGGTGCCCGAGGGCGTCGGCTCCGCGCCGCTGCCCGTGCGCGGCGACGTGCCGAGGGTGTCGCCGGGGCTCGCCGAGGGCGGTGAACGGGCGGGCCGGGCGCGGCTCACCGCGTGGCTGCGGTCCGGGATCTCCGCCTACGAGGACGGCCACGACGACATGGCGGGGGACGCCACGTCGAGGCTCTCCCCGCATCTGCACTTCGGCACGATCGGACCGGTCGAGGCGGCGCAGCGGGCCCGGACGGCGGGCGGTCCGGGCGCAGAGGCGTTCGTGCGGCAGCTCGCCTGGCGGGACTTCCACCACCAGGTGCTCGCCGCGCGCCCGGCCGCCGCGCACGCCGACTACCGCACCCGGGGCGACCGCTGGCGCACGGCCCGCGCGGCGGCGGACGACATCGCGGCGTGGCGGGAGGGGCGTACGGGCTATCCGGTGGTGGACGCGGCGATGCGGCAGCTGCGGCACGAGGGCTGGATGCACAACCGGGGCCGGCTGATCGCGTCGTGCTTCCTGGTGAAGACGCTGTACGTGGACTGGCGGGTCGGCGCCCGGCACTTCCTGGACCTGCTGGTGGACGGGGACATGGCGAACAACCAGCTGAACTGGCAGTGGATGGCGGGCACCGGCACGGACAGCCGTCCGAACCGGGTGCTGAATCCGCTGGCGCAGGCCGAGCGGTACGACCCGGACGGCAGCTACGTACGGCGCTGGGTGCCGGAGCTGGCGGAGCTGGCGGGCGCGGCGGTGCACCGCCCGTGGAAACTGAAGGGCGAGGAGCGGGCCGCGTACGACTATCCCGAGCCGATCGTCGACCTGTCGGACGGGCTCGCCCGGTTCAGGCGGGCGCGGGGCCTCGACTGATCTCGGGATACAGCCCGCCGATCTGCGACAGCGCCTCGGGCAGGGTCGTCGGGCGCAGCGCGCCGGGCACGCGGCGGCCCGCCCAGCCGGGGCCGCACAGCATCACGGCGGGTCGGCCGCGGGCCCCGCGCACCCCCCAGTGGGTCTCGGCGAGGTGCCGGGCCAGCGGCAGGCTCGCCGTGGAGCGGGCCTGCGCCCACAGCACGACGACGCGCGGGCCGGTCCTGCGCACGGCGGCGGAGACCGCCTCGACGGGCACGGCGGCCCCGAACATCCGCTGCGGCACGCCGCGTTCGGCCAGCGCGGCGCTCAGCGCCTCCAGCGGCAGGACGTGCTGCTCGGCGGGTACGCAGGCGAGCACGAGGGGCGGCAGCGCGGACGCCGGGGCGACGGGGACGGCCTGGTGCAGGGCGCGGGAGACGTGCCAGGACAGCAGGTGCTCGACCTCCACGTACCGGTCGCCCGCCTCCTCCCACTTGCGGCCCACGGCGTGCAGCACCGGCACCATCACCTCCTGCCAGGCGCGGGCGAGGCCGTAGGTCCGCACGGCCTCGGTCAACAGGCCGTGCACCGTGGGCGCGTCGAGCCGGGTCGCGGCGCGCGAGATGCCCCGGCACAGCCGCTGCGGCGAGGCGGGCGCGGGAGTCCCGGCCGGGGGGCCGTCCGGCCGGGCCGGGGCGGACTCCGCCGCCAGGCGTTCGCGGGCCAGCCGTGCGGCCTCCGCGGGCGCCAGGCCGGTGGTGGTGAGGCGGCACATCTCCTCGACGACGGCGACGTCCTCGGCCGTCCAGCGCCGGTGGCGGCCCGTGGGCCGCCGGACGGGTCCCAGGCCGTAGCGCCGGTCCCAGCTGCGCAGCGTGGTCGGGGAGACCCCGAGCCGCCGCGCGAGGGTTCCCGTGGTGACACCGGGCGCCTCGGGTGACGGTCGCGCCCGCCGTGCCGGTGCCCCCTCGTCCATCGGCTCACGATACGACGCACAACCGATGCGGGTTGCCGGTACGGCGAAGCGCTTTCCAGGATGACCGGATCTCGGCCGGAAGGCCCCGCCCGGCGGTCCGGCCGGGGCCGTCCCGAGGCGGGTCCACGACCGTTTCCAGGAGTTGACGAGACATCGATGAGCGCAGCGGTGCCCGGGCGCGTCCCCGATCCGCGTACGGCGTCGGAGGCCGTGCTGGCCGACGGTCTCGCGGCCGGCGATCCCGCGTGTCTGGCCGAGGTCTACCGGCGCTGGGCGCCCCTCGTGCACCGGCTCGCCGGGCGGGCGCTCGGCGACACCGCCGACGCCGAGGACGTGGTGCAGCAGGTGTTCCTGGCGGCGTGGCGCGGCCGCTCCGGCTACCGGCCGCAGCTCGGCTCGACGGCGGCGTGGCTGACGGGCATCGCCCGGCACCGGATCGCGGACGCGCTCGCGGGCCGCGCGCGGCGCGCGGCCCTCGTGGAGCTGGCGGCCTCCCGTCACCCGGCCGTCGGCGTGTGGCACGGGGACCCGGTGCTCGACCGGATCGTGCTGACCCAGGAGCTGGCGCGGCTCCCGGTGCCGCAGCGCACCGTGCTGTGCCTCGCGTTCTACGAGGACCTGACGCAGCCGCAGATCGCGGAGCGCACCGGCTGGCCGCTGGGCACGGTCAAGAGCCATGCCCGGCGCGGGATGCGGCGGTTGAGCCTGCGGCTCGGGCCCGTCCGGGGACGCGGCTGAGAACGCCCGGGGGAATCGGCGGCCTCGTGCATCCGGAGCGAGGGCCCGCGGCGAAGAAGTCATGCGCCGCAGGCGGCCCGGACCCCGCCGTCTGACGGTTCCGCGGCGGGAGGGCGTCGCGCGGCGGACGCGTCCCGGGTCCTGCGGCGGGCGCCGGTGGGGCCGTACGGCTAGGCTTGATGATCATGAATGCGCCTTCTGTCCAGTTCCGTGACGTCCCCGAGTCGGAGATCGCGCGCGCCCTGGCCCTCGCCTATCTCGTCTTCCACGAGAACCCCGGGAGCGCCCAGCGGCGCCGGCACGAGAAGCTGCTCGCCGGCTGCCTGCGGATCGGCGCCTACGACGGTGCCGAGCTGGTGGGTTTCGCGGCGGCGCACCCCTTCGCCCTGTCCGTGCCCGGAGGCGGTGAACTGTCGTGCCCCGGGCTGACGTTCGTGTCCGTGGCCCCGACGCACCGGCGCCGCGGTGTGCTGACGGGGATGATCCGCGAGCTGTTCGCCCGCTGCGCGGACCAGGGGGCGCCACTGGTCGCCCTGTGGGCCTCGGAGGCGTCGATCTACGGCCGGTTCGGCTTCGGCCCGGGGACGTACGGCACGACGGTGGAGATCGACGCGCGCCGTCCGCTCGCCCTGCGCATCGCGCCGGACCCCCGTCCCCTGCGTCTGGTCGACCCGGAGGCCGCACCCGAGGTGCTCGGCCCGTACTTCGAGGGGACCAGGGCGCATCGTGCCGGGCGGCTCGCGCGCACCCGGGACTGGTGGCGCGAGGAGTGGCTGCTGGAGAAGGACGAGGAGGACGAGGAGTTCTCGCCGGCCCGGGTCGTGGCGCTCGGCGAGCCGCTCGCCGGGTACGCGATCTACCGCACGAAGCCGGGTGACGCGGCGTCGCAGGCGGGGGGCCAGGTGCGGGTGGACGAGCTGGAGGCGGACTCGCCGCGGGTCGCGGCGGCGCTGTGGGCCTATCTGGCCGGGATCGACCTGACGGACCGGGTGCGGGCGTGGGGACGCCCGCTCGACGACCCGCTGCCGCTGTTCGCCCAGGACCGGGACCAGGTCCGGGTCACCGAGGAGTTCCCGGCGCTGTGGGTGCGGCTCGTGGACGTCCGCGCGGCGCTCGCGGCCCGCTCCTGGGCCGCGCCGGTGGACGTGGTCCTCGCGGTGCGCGATGCGCGGCTGCCCGCCAACGACGGCACGTTCCGGCTGACCGCCTCCCCCGACGGCTTCTCCTACGCTCCCGCCGCGCAGGCCCCGGACCTCTCCCTGGAGGTGCGGGACCTGGCGAGCGCCTTCCTGGGAGCGGTGACCGTGCACGCCCTGGTGGCGGCGGGTCTGGTGGTCGAGCACACCCCGGGCGCGGCGCCGATGCTCGACGCCGCGCTGTCCGTGGGGTCGCTGCCGCACACGGCGGACGCGTTCTGAACTCCCCCCTTCTGCGAGGGGGGGTTCAGGTGCGGTGCGGTGTCAGCACGCCATCTTCCAGGTGTGCGAGTCGCCGCTGTCGTTGCCCCAGCTGTCGGAGGGGATCTCCTGGCCGGGCGCGAGACAGACGGTGCCGAACCCGACCAGCCCGGGGTTCTCGTAGACCTGGACGTGGTCCTTGATGCCCGGCCCCGAGATGCCGTGGTTGGCCCAGGAGGAGTCCTCGTCCTGGATGCCGGGCTCCCAGTCGTGGTCGTCACCGGACCAGTTCCAGCGCATGCCGGTGTAGTTGGCGTCGGTCCAGGCGCAGAACTCGCCGCTGGGGCACTGGGCGGCGTACGCGGTGGTGGTGACGGCCGCGCCGCCGAGGGCGAGAACGGCGGCGGCGAGCAGGGCGAGCGGATGCTTCACGGATGTCCTCCGGTGGTGTGGGGGGTGGTGTGAGGGGTGGTGTGGGGGGTGGCGCGCAGGATCCGCGCCGAGGTGTCGAGCGCGTGGGCGCGCAGGTGCCGCCATGCGGTCAGGTCGGCCCGGTGCCGCGCGCGCACGGCGGCCAGGGAGCTGTGCCGGTAGGCGGCTTCGGGCTTGAGGTTGTTGACGACGGTCGAGACGCGGAACCAGCGCTCCTGGTCGCCGTAGAGGGTGCGCTGGGCCGTGGCGAGGCAGCCGTCGGTGTGGGCGCGGACGGGGACGCCGTTCGCCAGCGTCAGGGACAGTTCGGCGGGCGGCCGGCCGAACAGGGCGTCGGCGACACGCTCTTCCTCGGCCGCGCTCCCCGCACGCCGGTCCGGCCGGGGCGGGGTGAGGCCCCGGCCGGTCAGGCAGCGGTCGGTGAGCACCTGCTGGGCGGCCCTGATGGTGTCGTCGGGCGACCCGGCGGGACCGGCACCCGGGCGGCTCGCGCAGCCGGCGAGCAGCAGGGCGCCCGCGGCGAGGGCGAGCGTCCGGGCGAGGGGATGAGGGATCATGGCCGGTTCAGCCCCGCTCGCATCCCATCGTGGTGTCGCTGACGCCGTCGAGCTTTCCGGCCCACTCCCAGTTCTCGGAGTAGTCGTCGCGCCGGATCTCCCGGTAGAGGCAGCCGGACGTGGTGTAACTGATGGCGTAGACGCTGCCGGCCACGCGGGAATCGAAGGAGGCGGCGTGGCGCTGGGTGCCGTTCTCCGCCTCCGCGTATCCGGGTGGCGCATAACACCAGGCCTGACCGTGCTGGCCGGGTGCGGTCCAGAAGCAGACCTGGCCGGGTCCTTTGGCGGCCTGGGCGCCGGACGCGGCCGGCAGGAGTGCGGTCGCGGCGGTGAACAGCGCGACGGCGAATGCGGATCTGAGTCTCATGCGGGCGGCCCCGAGGTAGTGGTTCTCACTGCGTGGGGCCACCCTCCCCGGGTCCGGGCGGCCGCACGCCCGCATTCACCCGTGGCGGCGATTAGTCATGTCATACCGACGCGGACACGGGGGCATCGGCGTGGGGCAGGGTGCGGGCCATGCGCAGGGCGTCCACGGACTCGGCGAGGAGTTCGTACTCCGTGGTCTCGTCGCGGGTGGCGACGCGGACGAGACGGCCGCCCGCGAGCTCCTCGGCGACGCGCTCCTGGTGCTCGGTGTCCGCGCACCAGGCCCGCAGCAGGGCGGGCACGTCGGGGGCGTCGTCGGCGAGCGGCATCAGGGCGCCCTCGGGCAGGTGCGGCAGCTCGGGGCGGGGGTCGAGGCGCTCGGCGATCCAGGTGGCGCGGTCGCGCAGCCACCACAGCGCGAGGGGGAGGGTCGGGGCACGATAGGTACCGAGGGGCACACCCACGCGCTGTCCTCCGCATATTCCGTAAGCGGTGACATGGCACAGGAATTCGTCGTGCACGATCTCCCCCATTGTCTGGAGTCTTTGATCATTTGCGCGGTGGCGCGTGATCAGTAATCGAGCCGTACGGCAGGAGGGGCCGGTCAAAGGGTCTTCCGGCTCCCGCGGGCCGCCGATTCCGAACAATGTTCAACCGTCCCACTTGTCGAGTATCGGCACTCACAGCCCGCTGTCACCACGCTTTTCACGCCAGTCTTCCGGCATATTCGCGCGTCCCGTTGGCCGAAATGCGCCACGTCGACGACACTGCACACCATGCACTCACCTGACGTACTCATTGAGGGTTACAACCGCATTAAGGAAGAGGTGCACGCGGCCGTCGACGGGCTTTCCCCGGAGCAGCTGCACGCCCGTCCGGGGAAGGGGGCGAATTCCATCGCCTGGCTGATCTGGCACCTCACGCGCGTGCAGGACGACCATGTCGCCGAGGCCGCCGGGAACGACCAGGCGTGGCTGGCGCAGGGCTGGGCCGAGCGCTTCGATCTGCCGCTGCCGGAGACGGACACCGGGTACGGGCACTCGGCGAAGGAGGTCGGTCAGGTGCGGGTCCCCTCCGGGGAGCTGCTGGTCGACTACTACGACGCGGTGCACGAGCGGACGCTGGCCTACGTGTCCGCGCTCACGGCCGCCGATCTGGACCGGGTGGTCGACGAGGGCTGGGATCCGCCGGTGACCCTGGGGGTGCGCCTGGTGAGCGTCCTCACGGACGATCTCCAGCACGTGGGACAGGCCGCCTACGCGCGCGGGCTGCTCTGACCGGCCACGGCCCGGCGGGTCGCACGGACCCCCTCGCGCGACGGCGCCGGACACCTCGTCCGGCGCCGTCGTCGTGCGCCGTGAACTCCTCATGCCTCCAGAGGTCTTGACAACGAGAATGGTCTGGACCAACTTTGGCGCACGGCATCGGTGGCCACCGTCGTCCGCATCCGCCCTACTCCTCTCCCCCGGAGGCATCCTGTGGACCGTGCACGTCATGGCAGATCCGGCGCACCCCGGCGCCTCGCCGCCGCGCTCGCCGTCACCTCGGCGGCCGCGCTCGGCGTGACCGCGCTCGCCGCACCCGCCCAGGCCGCCGACGTCAACGTCGCCAAGAACGCCGGCTTCGAGTCGGACCTGAGCAACTGGACCTGTACCGCGGGCAGCGGTGCCACCGTCTCCTCCCCCGTGCACGGCGGCGCCAAGGCGCTGAAGGCCACCCCGGCGGGCCAGGACACCGCCCAGTGCGCCCAGACCGTCGCGGTGAAGCCCAACTCGACCTACACCCTGAGCAGTTGGGTGCAGGGCAGCTACGTGTACCTCGGCGCGAGCGGCACCGGGACCACCGACGTGTCCACGTGGACGCCGGGCGCCTCCTCCTGGCAGCAGCTGACCACCAGCTTCAAGACCGGCGCGAACACCACGTCGGTCACGGTCTACACGCACGGCTGGTACGGGCAGGGCGCGTACTACGTCGACGACGTGAACGTCTTCGGCCCCGACGGGGGCGGCGGCAGCGACCCCGTGGTGGTCCCGGGCACGCCGTCCGGACTCGCGGCGGGCGCCACCACGACCACCTCGGTGGACCTGTCGTGGACGCCGGTCTCCGGCGCGACGGGCTACAACGTCTACCGGGGCGGCACCAAGGTCGCCTCGACCACGGGCGCCTCCACCACGGTCACCGGCCTCACCGCCGACACCTCGTACAGCTTCCAGGTCAGCGCCACGAACGCGGCCGGCGAGTCCGCGAAGTCGACCGCCGTGAGCGCGCGGACGGCGGCCACCGGGGGCGGCACCGGGGGCGGCGGCACCGTGCCCAAGCACGCGCTGACCGGCTACTGGCAGAACTTCAACAACGGCGCGGCCGTGCAGAAGCTGCGCGACGTCTCCGCGCAGTACGACATCATCGCGGTGTCGTTCGCCGACGCGACGACCACACCCGGCCAGATCACCTTCAACCTGGACCCGGCCGTCGGATACTCCTCCGCCGCCGACTTCAAGGCGGACATCGCGGCCAAGCACACGGCCGGCAAGTCGGTGATCCTGTCCGTCGGCGGTGAGAAGGGCAGCATCTCGGTCAACAGCGACGCCTCCGCGACGGCGTTCGCCAACAGCGCCTACGCGCTCATGCAGGAGTACGGCTTCGACGGCGTCGACATCGACCTGGAGAACGGCCTCAACTCCACCTACATGACGAAGGCGCTGCGGGCGCTGGCGGCGAAGGCGGGCTCCAAGTTCGTCCTGACGATGGCGCCGCAGACCATCGACATGCAGTCCACGTCCGGCGAGTACTTCAAGACGGCGCTGAACGTGAAGGACATCCTCACGGTCGTCAACATGCAGTACTACAACAGCGGTTCGATGCTCGGCTGCGACGGCAAGGTCTACAGCCAGGGCTCGGTGGACTTCCTCACCGCGCTCGCCTGCATCCAGCTGGAGGGCGGCCTCGACCCGTCGCAGGTCGGGCTCGGTGTCCCGGCCTCCACGCGCGGCGCGGGCAGCGGCTACGTCGACCCGTCCGTGGTGAACAACGCGCTCGACTGCCTCGCCAAGGGCACCGGCTGCGGCTCGTTCAAGCCCGCGAAGACCTACCCGGGGCTGCGCGGCGCGATGACCTGGTCCACCAACTGGGACGCCACGGCGGGCAACGCGTGGTCCAACTCGGTCGGACCGAAGGTGCACAGCCTGCCGTAGCGACGGCGCACGCGGTCAGCCGCCCAGGAAGAGCATCGTCCCGTCGGGCCCCAGGGCCTCCACGCGGGCGCCGTGCTCGACCGTGCGGCTGACCGTGCAGTACTTCTCATGGGTCAGGCGGACACCGCGCTCGAAGGTGTCCGCCGCCGCCGTGTCCCCCTCCGGCAGGGCGAGTTCATAGCTGACCCGGACCGCGCCGACCCGGCCGTCGTCCTCGGGCCGGGAGACCGACTCGACGACGATGCGCAGGTCGTCGTGGGGGACGGTGCGCGCGGTGCGGTCGACGACGAGGCCGCCGCAGCCGCCGAGCGCGGCGAGCAGGAGTTCCACGGGGGTGAAGGACGGCTGGGCGCCCTCGGCGTCGGCGGGGGCGATGCGGACCTCGGCGCCCCGGTCGTTGCGCGCGGTCCAGTCGCGCTCGCCGTTGCGTACGGTTTCGATGCGGTAGTCGGCCATGGCGGAACCGTAACCAGGCCCGGGCCGCACACGGCGCAGGCGGCACCGGCGCGGCGCACCGCCCCCGCGGCGGACCCCCGGCGGCCAGGGCCCCGGCGATCGGGGCCCCCGACGGTCAGGGTCACCGGCGGTCAGGGTCACCGGCGGTCAGGGCCCCTGGACGTCGCCCCGGGTGGACGAGGCGAGCGTGTCGCGGTGGGCGAAGTCGCCGGGCGGGATGCCCGGGTGGTGCCCGGCCCCCGCCGCGGCGGACGGGGTGGCCGCGGGCCCCAGGGTGAGCCGGGAGACGATGCGGTAGCGGTCGCCGCGGTACAGCGAGTGGACGTACTCGACGGGCCGGCCGGTGGTGTCGGAGGTGAGCCGCTCGAACAGCAGGGCCGGCGACAGCTCCGGCACGTCCAGGAGATCCGCCTCCGCGCGGCTGACGACGGTCGGCTCGATCGCCTGGGTCGCTTCGCGGACGTGAACGTCGTGATGGGCCCGCAGATGCTCGTACAGGTCGCCGCTCTCCAGCTCCTGCGCGCTGAGGCCCGGGACCAGTTCGGCGGCGATGTGCAGGTGCTCGATGGCCATGGGCGCGCCGTCGACGAGCCGCAGCCGGGCCACGTACACGATCTTCGCGGCCGGTGACAGGCGCAGCCTGCGGCCCACCCGGGCGCCCGCCGGGATCGTGGTGAACTCCAGGAGCCGGCTGGACCAGGCGCCCGCGGCCTGGGGCACCGTCAGCGCCTGTTCCTGCGCGACGAGTTCCTGGGTGATCTTCTCGGGGGCGACGAACATGCCGCGGCCGTGTTCGCGGACGAGAAGACCGGCGGCGACGAGTTCGTCGACCGCGGCGCGCAGGGTGGGCCGGGAGACCCCGAGCCGGGCGCAGAGCGTGCGCTCGGACGGGATCGGGTCCCCGGGGCGCTGCGACTCGATCAGTTCGAGGATGTGGTCGCGCACCCGCTCCCGCTTCAGCACCGCTCCCGGGGTGCCTGCGTTCACCTCGGCGTTCACTCCCGCCCCCTCATGTCGTACGACCAGTGACCTGACCAGTTCACCACGCGCCTCCTTTGATCGACAACTCCCCGCTGGGAACTGGGGGGTTGACGCGCTCAGAGGTCTATGCCAGCTTTCTCCACCATCAGAGGTCACCTGACCAGTTGGAGAACTGGTCAGGTCAGGCGCCCCAGAGGTGAATCGTGAAGTTCCGCTTGCTCGCCGGTGTGTCCGCGCTCGTCGCGGTGGCCGGACTCAGTGCCTGTAGTTCGTCCGACTCCGCCGACGGCGGGTCCGGCGACGGCGGCCGGACCACTCTCGACGTGTGGCTGATGCGCGACAGCGTCTCGGCCGCCTTCCAGAAGGACTTCGAGAAGGGCTTCGAGGCCGCGCACCCCGACATCGACGTGCGCATCCAGATCCAGGAGTGGGACGGCATCGGGGAGAAGGTCACGGCCGCCCTCGCCAGCAACGACGCGCCCGACGTCATCGAGACCGGCAACACCCAGGTCGCCCAGTTCGCCCAGAGCGGCGGCCTGCTCGACCTGAGCGGCAAGGTCGACGACCTCGGCGGCAAGGACTGGCTGAAGGGGCTCGCCGAGCCCGGCGCCTACGAGGGCAAGCAGTACGGGATCCCGTACTACGCGGCGAACCGGGTCGTCGTCTACCGCAAGGACCTGTTCGCGAAGGCCGGCGTCGACCCCGCGAAGATCAAGACCCGTGAGCAGTGGATCGCCGCGACCCGCTCGCTCGACAAGGGCTCCGAGCAGGGGATCTATCTGCCCGGCCAGAACTGGTACACCCTGTCGGGCTTCGTCTGGGACGAGGGCGGCGACCTCGCCACCGAGTCCGGCGGCACGTGGAAGGGCGCCCTGGACTCCCCCGAGGCGCTGCGCGCGATGGCCTTCTACAAGAAGCTCCAGGCGCTCGGCAAGGGCCCGAAGGACTCGGACGAGGCGCAGCCGCCGCAGGCCGAGGTGATGGCCAAGGGGCAGGTGGCGCAGATCATCAGCGTGCCCGGCGGCGCCGCGGTGGTCGCCCAGAACAACCCGGAGCTGAAGGGCAAGCTGGGCTTCTTCCCGATCCCCGGCAAGAGCGCGGACACGCCCGGCGCGGTGTTCACCGGCGGATCCGACCTCGTGGTGCCGACCGTGTCGCAGCACCACGACGCCGCGTACACCTTCGTCAAGGAGCTGACCGGCGACACCTGGCAGAAGAAGCTCGCCCTCGCGATGAGCTACGTCCCGAACAAGACGACGCTGGCCGGCGCCGTCGCCAAGGACCCGGGCGCCTCGACGATGGCGGTCGGCGCGGCCGTCGGGCACGCGACGCCGAACACACCGGAGTGGGCGGCCGTCGAGGCGAAGAACCCGATCAAGGACTACATGACGGCCGTGCTGGCGGGCGGGGACCCGCGGCGGGAGGCGAAGAAGGCGTCCGACGCCATCACCGCGGCGATGTCCTCCGGTTCGTGACCGCCGGCCGCCCCGACCGCCTTCCCCGTCCCGAAAGGAGCGTGCGCCGTGTCGGTCGTCCGTGAACGGACCGCCCCGCGCCCCCTCGCCCGGCCGCCCCGGCGCACGCCGGGCCCGGCCCGCCGCACCACCATGGCGGGCGTCTGGCCCTACCTGCTGGTGGCGCCCGCCGTGCTCGGCATGCTGTACCTGCTGGTCTATCCGCTGGCCCGGGCGGTCCTGATCTCCTTCCAGGACTTCGGGCTGCGCCAGCTCATCCTCGGTGACGCCCGCTTCACCGGGTTCGACAACTACCGCACGCTGCTCGGCGCACCGCAGTTCTGGACAGTGGTGCGCCGGACGTTCCTGTTCATGGGGATCAACGTCGCGCTCATCATGGTGCTCGCCACCCTGGTGGCGCTCATGGTGGAGCGGCTCGGCCGGTTCGGGCGCACCGCCGTGCTCAGCGCGCTGGTGCTGACCTGGGCGATGCCGGTGGTCGCGGCGACGACGGTGTTCCAGTGGCTGTTCCACTCCGAGTTCGGGGTGGTCAATCACGCGCTGACCGGGCTGGGGTTCAGCCGGTTCGAGGGCTATCCGTGGCTGGCGCACGGGCCCGCGGCGTTCGCCATCCTGGTGGCGCTCGTCGTGTGGCAGTCGGTGCCGTTCGCGGCGATCACCCTGTATTCGGCGCTCACCACCGTGCCGGCCGAACTGTACGAGGCGGCCCGCATCGACGGCGCCTCGGGCCTGCGGATCTTCCGGTCGGTCACGCTGCCGATCGTCCGGCCGATCTTCATGCTGGTGCTCTCCCTCGAAGTGATCTGGACGTTCAAGGCGTTCGTCCAGATCTGGGTGATGACCCGCGGCGGCCCGGGCGACGCGACGACGATCCTGCCGGTGTACGCGGTGCAGACCGCCCTCGCCGGGCAGCGCTACGACCTGGGGGCGGCCGCGTCGATGATCACGGTGCTGCTGATGTCCGGGGTGCTCGTCGCCTACTTCCGGCAGATGTTCCGTCAGGAGGGCGAGCTGTGAGCACGCCCCGGGCGCTGCGCCGCCTCCCCCTCACCATCGCCGCGACGGTGACCGTCGTCGTGTGCCTGTTCCCCGTGTACTGGATGGTCGCGACGGCCTTCAAACCGTCCCGGGACATCCAGTCGGAGAACCCCCAGCTGCTGCCGCGGAGCTGGACCCTCGACCACTTCCGGCGGGCGATCGACGCGGACGGGTTCGGGCTGTTCTGGCGCAACAGCGTGCTGGTGACGCTGGGCGCCGTGGCGCTGGCCCTGGTCGTGGCGCTGGGCGCGTCGTTCGCCGTGGCGCGGATGCGCTGGCGCGGGCGGCGGCAGTTCATGCTCATGGTGTTCGTCGCGCAGATGGCGCCGTGGGAGTCCCTGATCATCCCCGTGTACATCATCTCGCGGGACACCGGCATGCTGGACCGGCTGCCGACCCTGACCCTCGTCTACTTCATGATGACGCTGCCGTTCACGATCGTGGTGCTGCGCGGCTTCATCGCGACGATCCCCGCCGAGCTGGAGGAGTCGGCCCAGGTCGACGGGTGCACGCGGGCCGGCGCGTTCCGGCACATCGCGTTCCCGCTGCTCGCGCCCGGTCTGATGGCGACCTCGCTGTTCGGCTACATCACGGCGTGGAACGAGTTCGCCTACGCCAACTTCCTGATCATCAAGGAGCAGAACCACCGGACCCTGCCGGTGTGGCTCTCCTCGTTCCACAACACGTTCGGCACCGACTGGGGCGCCACGATGGCCGCCTCCACCCTGTTCGCGCTGCCCGCCCTGGCGATCTTCCTGCTGCTCCAGCGGCATGTGACGTCGGGATTCGCGGCCGGCGCCGTCAAGGGCTGACGCCCTCGCCTCGGAGGTATCCCGTGCCCGCACCCCTGCCCGCACTCGTCCCCCTCCCCACCCACCTCTCCCACCGCCCCGGCCACTTCACCCTGTCGGCGTCGACGGCCGTCCGGGTCTCCCCCGGCGCGGCGGCGGCCGCCGACCTGCTCCGCACCCTCCTGGCGCCCGCCACCGGCCTGCCGCTGCCGTCCTCCCCCGAGGGCGCGTTCGTCCTCGCGCTCGACCCCGACCTCGGCGGGCTCGGCGCCGAGGGGTACGGCCTGACGGTCGGCCCGGACGCGGTCCTGCTGCGCGCCGCGCACCTCACGGGGCTGCTGCGCGGCATCCAGACGGTGCGTCAGCTGCTGCCCGTCGAAGCCCTCTCCGGCACCGCGCGGCCGGGTGTCGACTGGCGGCTGCCCTGCGTCGAGATCACGGACGTGCCCCGGCAGTCCTGGCGCGGCTTCATGCTCGACGTGGCCCGGCACTTCCAGCCGGTGTCCGTCCTGCGCCGGACCGTCGACCTGCTCGCCCTGCACAAGCTCAACGTGCTGCACCTGCACCTCACCGACGACCAGGGCTGGCGGATGCCGGTCGCGGCGTACCCGCTGCTGACCGAGGTCGGCGGCCGGCGCGCCGGCCCCGCCCCGCACGAAGGGGCCTACACCCGCGAGGAGCTGCGGGACCTCGTCGCGTACGCCACCGCCCGCGGTGTCACGGTCGTCCCGGAGATCGAGATGCCGGGCCACGCGCGTGCGGCGCTCGCCGCGTACCCGGAGCTGGGGAACGTGCCGGGGCGGCAGCTGGACGTGTGGCCGCGCTGGGGCGTGTGCGACACCGTGTTCGGCGTCCACGAGCCGGTCCTGGACTTCTTCCGCACCGTCCTCGACGAGGTCGTCGACCTCTTCCCGGCGCAGCACGTCCACATCGGCGGCGACGAGTGCCCCACCACCGAATGGGCCGCGAGCCCGGTGGCGCGGGCGCGGGCGGCGGCCGAGGGGCTGGCGCACACCGACGCGCTGCGGGACTGGTTCCTCGGCCGGATCGGCGCCCATCTCCTGGAGCGCGGGCGCACCCCGGTGGTGTGGGCCGAGACCGGTGAGGGGCTGCCGACCGAGTTCGCGGTGATGACCTGGCGCGACCCCGAGCACACCCGGATCGCGCTGAAGCGCGGGCATCCCGTGATCAGCTGCCAGCACCGCGCCTCCTACCTCGACTACGCGCAGACCGACGCGCCCGACGAACCGCACGCGGAACCGGGTCTCGTGGTCGATCTGCGCACGGTGCACGGGCACGAGCCGCCGACCGACCCGGACGCCTCCGGCGCTCTCCTCGGTGTGCAGGCCCAGTTGTGGACCGAGTACGCCCCGACGGTCGGCCATCTCGACCGCCGGATCTTCCCCCGTCTGTCCGCGCTCGCCGACCGTGCCTGGCACGGCTCCCCGTCCTGGCCGGACTTCCGTCTCCGCCTCGGCGCGCACGGCGCCCGGCTCGCCGCACTCGGTGTGCGGCACGGGCCGCTCGACCCGAACGTCCCCATCCCCCACGGTTCCGGAAGGGAACAGTCATGACACGAACCTCCAGGACGGCCGGCTCCACGCGCGGCCCCCGGGCGAGAACCGCTCTCGCCTGCGCCGTCACCGCCGCGCTGGGCTGTGCGGGCCTGCTCGCCGTGCCGCAGGGCGCGGCCGCGGCCGACGGCGCCCTGAGCGTGCAGTACCACACCGGCTCCACCGGCAGCGACCAGGCGGAGCCCTGGCTGAAGGTGCGCAACACCGGCACGTCCGCCGTCGCGCTGAGCACCGTCAAGGTCCGCTACTACTTCAAGGCCGACGCGGCCGGGGCGGCTTACCGCTTCGCCTGCTCCTGGGCGGTCCGGGGCTGTTCCCACGTCACCGGGACGTTCGGCACCCTCGCCCATCCGACCGCGACCGCCGACCGCTACCTGGAGATCGGCTTCACCCCCGACGCGGGGACGCTCGCGGCCGGGACCGACACGGGCGATCTCCAACTGCGCTTCTACCGCTCCGACTGGCAGTCGCTGAACCAGGCCGACGACTACTCCTTCGGCGCCGCCCAGACCTCGTACGCGAACTGGTCGAAGGTGACGGCCCAGCTCGGCGGCGCGACGGTCTGGGGCACGGCTCCCGCGGGCAACGACCCGACGGACCCGACCGATCCCACGGACCCGACCGACCCCACGGATCCTCCGGGCAGTGGCGCGACCCTGTTCGACGACTTCACCTACACCGCGTACAACGACCCCCGGATCGCGTCGCACGGCTGGTCCGTGCGTTCCAACTCCGGCGGTCCCGGCGTGCCGGGGGCGACCTGGGCGCCGGACAAGGTGACGTTCCCCGTCGTGTCGGGCAACACGGTGATGAACCTGGAGACCTCGACGTCGGGCACCGGCGAGAGCACGAAGCAGACCGAGGTGCTCACCAAGGCGACGAAGTTCAAGAACGGCACCTACGCGGCGCGGGTGAAGTTCGCGGACGCGCCGAAGAGCGGGCCCGACGGGGACCACCTCGTCCAGACGTTCTTCACGATCAACGACCTCAAGGCGCCGATGGCCGACGACTACGCCGAGTACGACTTCGAGTACCTGCCCAACGGCGGCTGGGGCGAGCCGTCGAACATCCTCTACACGACGTCCTGGGAGACGTACAACCCCGATCCGTGGCAGGCGGTGAACCAGCACACGGAGGGGCGGCAGAGCTACAACGGCTGGCACGACCTGGTGCTCACCATCGACAACAGCTCGATCCGCTACTACGTCGACGGCCAGCTGTTCGGCACGCACGACGCCGCGTACCTCCCCGAGCGGCCGATGTCGATCAACTTCAACCAGTGGCTGATCGACCTGGCCGGCAACACGAGCACCAGTGCGCGCGCCTACGACCAGCAGGTCGACTACGTGCTGCACGTCAAGGACCAGGTGCTCACCCCGGCGCAGGTGGCGGCGAAGGTGTCCGCCTACCGCACGGCGGGCACGGCGTTCGAGGACACGGTCCCCTCGTCGTGAGGTGACCCGGGGCGGGGAGTCCGTGCGCCCCACACGCCCGGACTCCCCGGTGGTGCTTCCCCACTCCGGCGGCCCGCCCGGGAGCCGGCTGCGGCCGCCGGGGCCAGAGTCTGCCGCGCGGCGGTCGGGATCTCATCCCGGACCCCCGCCTTTCGGTAACCTTACGTGTTGAACCAGTGGCCGGAAGTGACGGAGGCGGGGCGTCACCACCCTTGCGGCGCACCGGAGTTGCGGTTGCGAACGGGGTGTGCTGGCGTGATCACCCCGCCTCAACTACGGCCGGAAGTCCGCTCATCGGCCTGCCCGGGCAAGCGCTTGCCGCAGCGGGCGCAGTAGTTCGCGCGCGTGTCGTCGGTGGCGTGGCCGCAGTCCGCGCAGACGCGCGGCAGCAGACAGGGCGCCTCGCCGCCCTCCGCCGCGACCGGCGCCGCGGCCCGCCGGATCGTCATGCCGGGCCTCCTGCGGTGCGCGCTGAGGTAGACGAGCCCGTCCGCGCCCGCGCTGACCGCCCGCTCCTCGCCGCGCGGCACGAACAGCACCGTGCCCGGCGCCAGCTCCTCCTCCGCGCCCGCGCGCCACAGCGTGCCGCGGCCCTCGGCGATGTAGAGCAGCACGTCGAGGTCCGGCTCGACGTGCGGTGTGCCGCGGGTGCCGGGCCGCAGCCTCAGGACGTTGGCGTCCAGTTGCCGGGCGGCGCCGTCCAGGCGCCAGAGCGCTCCGGTGGCGCCGTCGCGCGCGGCGGCGAGGACGTCGGCGAGGGTGACGCGGGCAGCGGGCATGGGGACGTTCTCCTCCGTGGTGTTCGGGCCGTCCGCAGCCTACGGAGTTCGCTGGTGCGCAGCACCCGGGGGGCGCGGTCGGCGGGCGTCGAGGAAGTCGATCACCGGAGGGGTCGCCGCGTCGGCGCACTCCTCGAAGTAGGCGTGCCGCCCGCCGGGGATCAGGAGCAGGCGCGCCCCGGGGATCCGCCCGGCGAGCAGCGGGGCGTTGGCCGTGGGGTTGAAGGCGTCGTCGGTGCCGTGCACGACGAGGGTGGGCGCGGTGATGCGGGGCAGCGCGTCCCAGGCGTCGTGCCGGGCGCTGGCGCGCAGGTGGCGGCGGCGGGCGTGCGGGGGCATCGCGGGATCGCCGAGGGTGTGGAACGGGCCGGGGTGGGTGGCGGTGTGGGCGGGGGTGTACATCAGGTCGAGGAGCGCCGCGCGGGCCGCGTCGGGGTCGGGGTCGGCGAGGGCCCTGCGGACGGCGGGCCCGCGCTCGACGCCGTGCGGCGCGCCGGGTGACGTGCAGCCGAGGACGAGGCGGTCGACGCGGGCGGGGTGCTCGGCGGCCAGCCACTGGGCGACGCGGCCGCCCATCGACGTCCCGTACACGTGGGCCCGGCCGATGCCCGCGGCGTCGAGGACGGCGACGGCGTCCCGGGCGAGATTCCGGGTGCTGTAGGTGTCGGTGTCCGGGGCGTCGCTCGCCCCGGTGCCGCGCCAGTCCATGACGACGGTGGTGAAGCGTGCGGCGAAGCGGTCGCGCACCGAATCCCACCAGCGGTGATGGTTCGACTGGCCGCTCAGGAGCAGCAGCGGGGCGCCGCTGCCGCGGACGTCGTAGTGGAGCGCGGCGCCATCGGCCGCCGGTGCGAGGGGCATGGTCTCGGATTGTCCCTCATCGCAACTCCCTCTGCGCAAACGGTGGACTCAACAACATCACTCTGCAATTCTCCAACAACTGAACGCAAGAAGTCGATGGTGTTCCTTCGCCTCGCTCGCTTCACCGCGCCGACGGGCGCGGGGACAGGGGAGTCATGATCGGACAGTTCGTGCCGAGATCCGGCAGACGGGGCGCGGGGGGTGGATGGCGCGGCCTGGCGGTGACGGTGCTCGCCCTCACCCTGGCGCTCCTCGGTCTGCCGGCCGTATCGGCGCAGGCCGCTGGCGGGCCCAACCTCGCCGCGGGTGCCACCGCCAGGGCCAGCAGCGCCAACGCGGACTACGGCGCGGCCAACGTCTCGGACGGCAACGCGTCGACGTACTGGGAGAGTTCGGGCTCCACCTTCCCCCAGTGGGTGCAGGTGGACCTGGGCGCGTCGGCCCGCGTCGACGAGGTGGTGCTGCGCCTGCCGGCCGCCTGGGAGACCCGGACCCAGACGCTCTCGGTGCAGGGCAGCGCGGACGGGCAGACCTTCGACACACTGAAGGCGTCGGCGCAGTACACCTTCGCCCAGGGCTCGTCGAACACCGTGACGGTGTCCTTCGGCGCGACACAGACCCGCTATGTGCGCGTCGCGATCACGGCCAACTCCGGCTGGCAGGCGGGGCAGTTGTCGGAGCTGGAGGTGCACGGCAGCAGCGACTCCTCGGCGAACCTGGCCCGCGGCCGCACGTTCACGGCCAGCTCGACCACCCAGACGTACCTGGCGGCGAACGCCGGTGACGGCAACGCCGCCACCTACTGGGAGAGCCAGAACAACGCGCTGCCGCAGTGGGTCCAGGTCGACCTGGGCGCGTCGGTGCAGGTGAACCGCGTGGTGCTGCGGCTGCCGTCGACGTGGGAGACCCGGTCGCAGACGCTGACCCTCCAGGGCAGCACGAACGGCAGCGACTTCACGGACCTGGTCGCGTCGAAGGCGTACGAGTTCAACGCGGCGAACGGGCAGGCGCAGACGCTGTCGTTCAACACGGTGACGACGCGCTACGTCCGGGCGAAGATCACCGGGAACTCGGTGCAACAGGCCGGTCAGCTCTCCGAGTTGGAGGTGTACGGGCCCACGGCAGGGGACACCCAGGCGCCGACCGCGCCCACCACGCTGGCCTACACCGAGCCCGCGACCGGGCAGATCAGGCTGACGTGGAAGGCCGCCACGGACAACGTGAAGGTCACCGGCTACGACATCTACGCCAACAACCAGCTGCGCGCCTCGGTCGACGGCGACACGCTCACGTACACGGACACGCAGCCCGCGTCGTCGACCCTCACCTACTACGTGCGGGCCAAGGACGCGGCGGGCAACCAGTCGGCGAACAGCAACTCCGTGACCCGGAACGGTGCTTCGGGCGACACCCAGGCACCGACCGCACCGTCGAACCTGGCCTTCACCGAGTCGACGCCGGGCCAGGTCAAGCTGGCCTGGGGCGCCTCAACCGACAACGTGAAGGTGACGGGCTACGACCTCTACGCGAACGGATCGCCGCTGAAGTCGCTGGCCGGTGACGTCACGACCTACACCGACACCCAGCCGTCGTCCGCGACGGTCACCTACACGGTGCGGGCGAAGGACGCGGCGGGCAACGTGTCGGCCGCCAGCAACTCCGTGACCCGCAACGGCTCGACGTCCAACGACGCGAACCTCGCCGTGGGCAAGCCGGTGTCGGCCTCCTCCTCGACGTTCACCTACGTCGCCGAGAACGCGGTCGACGACGACACCAGCACCTACTGGGAGGGCGCGGCCGGGGCGTACCCGGGCACGCTGACGGTCAAGCTCGGCTCCAACGCGGACCTGTCGTCCGTCGTGGTGAAGCTCAACCCGGACGCGGCCTGGTCGGCGCGCACGCAGAAGATCGAGGTGCTGGGCCGCGAGCAGAACGCGTCGGGCTTCACGACGCTGGTGGCGGCGAAGGACTACTCCTTCTCCCCGGCGAGCGGCAACAAGGTGAGCATTCCGGTGAGCGGCCGGGTCGCGGACGTCCGTCTGTCGATCACCGCCAACTCCGGCTCCTCGGGCGGCCAGGTGGCGGAGTTCCAGGTGCTCGGCGCTCCGGCGCCCAACCCGGACCTCGTCGTCACGGGCATCACGTCGAAGCCGGACGCGCCGGTGGAGTCCGACAAGATCACGCTGTCGGCGACGGTCCGCAACACGGGCACCCAGTCGGCGAACGCCACCGACCTCGACTTCCTGATCGGCTCGCAGAAGGTCGGCAGCGGCTCCGTCGGGGCGCTCGCGGCGGGTGCGTCGGCGACCGTCACCGCGGACATCGGGGCGCGCGACGCCGGCTCGTACACGGTCGGCGCGGTCGTCGACCCGAGCGGTCTGGTGATCGAGCAGAACGAGGGCAACAACAGCTACACCAGTCCGACGCCGCTGGTCGTCAAGCCGGTGCAGAGCGCCGACCTGATCGCCTCCCCGGTGGCGTGGTCCCCGAGCGCGCCGGCCGAGAACGACACGGTCAGCTTCTCGGTCGCCATCAAGAACCAGGGCAACAAGGCGAGTTCGGCGACCGCCCACGGCATCACGCTGACCGTCACCGACTCGGACGGCACGGTCGTCAAGACGCTCACGGGCTCGGCGAGCGGCGCGATCGCGGCCGGGAGCACCACCGACCCGGTCAAGCTGGGCACCTGGACGGCGGGCAAGGGCAAGTTCACCGTGAAGACGGTGATCGCCGACGACTCCGAGGAGCTGGCGGTCAAGCGCGCCAACAACACCTCTTCGCAGCCGCTGTTCGTGGGCCGCGGCGCGAGCATGCCGTACGACATGTACGAGGCGGAGGACGGGACCGCGGGCGGTGGCGCGAAGGCCGTCGGCCCCAACCGCACCGTCGGTGACCTGGCGGGCGAGGCGTCCGGCCGCAAGGCCGTCACGCTCGGCTCCACCGGTTCGTACGTCGAGTGGACGACGAAGGCACCGACGAACACCCTCGTCACCCGCTTCTCGATGCCGGACTCGGCCGGTGGCGGCGGGACCAGCTCCACGCTGAACGTCTACGTCGACGGCACGTTCCTTAAGGCCATCGACCTGACGTCGAAGTACGCGTGGCTGTACGGCAACGAGACCGGGCCCGGCAACACGCCGAGCGCGGGCGGGCCGCGGCACATCTACGACGAGGCGAACCTGCTGCTCGGCACCACCGTGCCCAAGGGCAGCAAGATCCGGCTCCAGAAGGACACCGCGAACAGCTCGACGTACACGATCGACTACGTCAACCTGGAGCAGGCCACCCAGCTGGCCAACCCGGACCCGGCCACGTACACCGTCCCGACCGGCTTCTCCCAGCAGGCCGTGCAGGACGCGCTGGACAAGGTGCGGATGGACACCACGGGCAAGCTGGTCGGCGTGTACCTGCCGGCCGGTGACTACGAGACCTCGAACAAGTTCCAGGTCTACGGCAAGGCCGTGAAGGTGGTCGGCGCCGGTCCGTGGTTCACCCGGTTCCACACGCCGTCCTCGCAGGAGAACACCGACGCGGGATTCCGCGCGGAGGCCAGCGCCAACGGATCGTCGTTCGCGCACTTCTCGTTCTTCGGGAACTACACCTCGCGCATCGACGGCCCCGGCAAGGTGTTCGACTTCTCCAACGTCGCGGACATCACGATCGACGACATCTGGAACGAGCACACGGTGTGCCTGTACTGGGGCGCCAACACCGACCGGGTCACCATCAAGAATTCCCGGATCCGGGACACGTTCGCCGACGGCGTCAACATGACGAACGGCTCGACGGACAACCACGTCGTGAACAACGAGGCGCGCTCGACCGGTGACGACAGCTTCGCGCTGTTCTCGGCGATCGACGCGGGCGGCGCGGACGAGAAGAACAACGTGTACGAGAACCTGACCTCGCTGCTCACCTGGCGGGCCGCCGGTATCGCGGTCTACGGCGGGTACGACAACACGTTCCGCAACATGCTCATCGCGGACACCCTCGTCTACTCCGGCATCACGATCAGCTCGCTGGACTTCGGCTACCCGATGAACGGCTTCGGCACGGGTCCGACGAGCATCGAGAACACCTCGGTCATCCGCTCCGGCGGCCACTTCTGGGGCGGTCAGACCTTCCCCGGGATCTGGATGTTCTCGGCGTCCAAGGTGTTCCAGGGCATCCGCGTCAACGACGTGGACATCCTGGACCCGACCTACAGCGGCATCATGTTCCAGACCAACTACGTGGGAGGCCAGCCGCAGTTCCCGATCAAGGACACGATCCTGACCGACGTCACCATCTCGGGCGCGCACAAGAGCGGCGACGCCTACGACGCCAAGTCCGGGTTCGGACTGTGGGCGAACGAGATGCCGGAGTCCGGGCAGGGCCCGGCCGTCGGTGAAGTGACCTTCCACAACCTGAAGTTGAGCGACAACGCGGTGGACGTCCGCAACACGACCTCCACCTTCAAGATCAACCAGCTGCCGTAGGACGGCACGGCACGGCGAGGGTGTCAACCGAAGGTTGACACCCTCGCACTGTCAACCTACGGTTGCCTCATGACGAATCCTCCGGATGACGCGACCCCCGCGGGCATGACCTCGTCCGTCCGCCTCGACGACCTCATCGACGCCATCAAGAAGGTCCACACCGACGCCCTGGACCAGCTCCAGGACGCGGTGCTGGCGGCGGACCACCTCGGCGACATCGCCGACCACCTCATCGGGCACTTCGTGGACCAGGCCCGCCGCTCCGGCGCCTCCTGGACCGACATCGGCAAGAGCATGGGCGTCACGCGCCAGGCGGCGCAGAAGCGCTTCGTGCCGAAGGGCTCGGAGAACGACCTCGACCCCAGCCAGGGCTTCAACCGCTACACCCCGCGCGCCCGGAACATCGTGGTGGGCGCGCAGCAGGAGGCGCACGCCGCGAAGAACACCTCGATCGGCACCGCGCACCTGATCCTCGGGCTGCTGCACGAGCCGGACGGCCTGGGGGCCCGGGCGATCGTCGCCCAGGGCGTGCTCCTCGACTCCGTGCGGCAGGCGGCGGCGGAGCTGCTCCCGGCGGCGGCCGAGGAGTCGCCGGCGCTGATCCCCTTCGACGCCGAGGCGAAGAAGGCCCTGGAGCTGACGTTCCGCGAGGCCCTGCGCCTGGGCCACAACTACATCGGCACCGAACACATCCTGCTGGCACTGCTGGAGCAGGAGAACGGCGCGGGAACGCTCTCGCGGCTCGGCGTCACCAAGGAGGCGTCCGAGGCGGACATCACCGCGGCGCTCGCCCGGCTGACGCAGGAAGGCTGAACCCGGCGCGGAAACCGGGGCGGCCCGGCCGGGCCGCGGGTCCACAAGTGGGAAACTGCTGGTATGACTGACCGCTCAGGAACCCCCGCCCGGCCGGACGACCTCGTCGACATCGACGCCCTCATCGACGCGTACCACTCGCGGGAGCCCGACGTCACGCGCCCCGAGCAGCGTGTCGTCTTCGGCACGAGTGGCCACCGCGGCTCCAGCCTCGACGGCGCCTTCAACGCGAAGCACATCGCGGCGATCACCCAGGCCATCGTGGAGCACCGCACGGCCGAGGGCATCACCGGCCCGCTGTTCATCGGCCCCGACACCCACGCCCTGTCCGGCCCCGCCCTCACCACCGCGCTCGGCGTGCTCGCGGCGCACGGCGTCCGCGTCCTGGCCGACGCGCACGGCGACTTCGTGCCGACCCCGGCGCTCAGCCACGCCATCCTGCGCTGGAACCGCACCGCGGGCGACGGCCCGGACCGCGCCGACGGCATCGTCATCACGCCGAGCCACAACCCGCCGCGCGACGGCGGCTTCAAGTACAACCCGCCGCACGGCGGTCCCGCCGACTCCACGACGACCTCCTGGATCGCGCAGCGCGCCAACGAGCTGCTGGAGGACGCCGGCTGGGTGCCCGCGGACGGCGGCACGACCGCCTGGGAGCCGTACGACTTCCGCGAGACCTACGTCGAGGATCTGCACCACATCATCGACGTGGACGCCATCCGGTCCGCGGGCGTCCGGGTCGGCGCCGACCCGCTGGGCGGGGCGAGCGTCCACTACTGGTCGCGCATCGCCGAGCGGTACGGCCTCGACCTGACCGTGGTGAACCCCGAGACCGATCCCACCTGGCGGTTCATGACGCTGGACTGGGACGGCAAGATCCGGATGGACCCGTCGTCGGCGCCCGCGATGGCCTCCGTCCTCGCCCGCCGCCACGACTTCGACCTGCTGACCGGCAACGACGCCGACGCGGACCGGCACGGCATCGTCACGCCCGACGCGGGCCTGATGAACCCCAACCACTACCTCGCCGTCGCCATCCACTACCTGTTCAGCCACCGGCCGCACTGGTCGGCGTCCGCCGCGATCGGCAAGACGCTCGTGTCGAGCGCCGTCATCGACCGGATCGCCGACTCGCTCGGCCGCCGGCTCGTCGAGGTGCCCGTCGGGTTCAAGTGGTTCGTGCCCGGGCTCGTCGACGGATCGGTGGCCTTCGGCGGCGAGGAGAGCGCCGGGGCGAGCTTCGTGCGCAAGGACGGCAGCGTCTGGACGACCGACAAGGACGGCATCCTGCTGGCGCTGCTCGCCGCCGAGATCCTCGCGGTGACGGGGAGGACGCCGTCCGCCTATTACGCCGAACTCGCCGCCGAGCACGGGGCGTCGGGCGCCGCCTACGCGCGGATCGACGCCAAGGCGACCAAGGAGCAGAAGGCCCGGCTGGCGAAGCTCACCGGCGACGCGATCACGGCGGACACCCTCGCGGGCGAGCCGATCACGGCCCGGCTCACCAGCGCGCCGGGCAACGGCGCGGCGATCGGCGGGGTGAAGGTGACCACCGAGAACGCCTGGTTCGCGGCGCGGCCCAGCGGCACCGAGGACGTGTACAAGATCTACGCCGAGTCCTTCCGCGGGCCGGAGCACCTCGCCCGGGTGCAGAGCGAGGCGCAGGCCATCGTGGACGCGGCGCTCGGCTAGCCGCGCCGCTCAGCCGGCGGTCTCCGGGAGGCCGGGGACGTCCGCGACGCTGTCCACGACGTGGGTGTGCGGGTGGGACGCGAGCTGCTCACGGGTCAACTGGCCCGTGAGCACCCCCACCACCGTCCCGGCGCCCGCGTGCGTCCCCGCCTCCAGGTCGACGGCCGTGTCGCCGGCGACGAGCACCGCACGGACGTCGAGGACGCCGCACTTCTCCATCGCGCGGTGGATCATGTACGGCGCGGGCCGGCCGCGGCGCACCTCGTCCGCGGTGACGACGGCGTCGAGATTGCCGCCCTCTCCGACGGACCAGCCCAGCGAGGCGAGCAGCGGCAGTGCCACATCGGCGCTGAAGCCGGTGGTCAGCGCGATCCGCACGCCGCGGGCGCGCAGCTGGGCGAGTGCCTTGTCGGCGTGCGCGATCGGCTCCGGCGGGACCTCCTCGTACCGCTCCTTGAGGAAGGCGCGGAAGACCTCGTACTGGCGCTCCACCAGCTCCGCGTCGGGTGTGCCGCCGCCGAGGCGGACGAGTGCGGCGATGGCCTCGCGCTTGTCGGTGCCCATCCAGGTCTGGAGGTCGGCGGGGGCGACGGTGGCGCCGGTGGCCTCGACGGCGTGCCGCAGCGCCTCGTAGACGGCGCCGTGCTCCTCGATCGTCGTGCCTGCCATGTCGAAGACGGCGAGTTCGATCACTGGGTGTCCTTAATCGAGCGGGTGGTGGGGCGGTGCGTCGGCGGAGCCCTCGCGGGCCGCGACGGTGCGGCCCCCGACGGTGTTCTCGATGGTGAAGGTGGCCATGGCCGGCAGATAGCGGTCGTCCGCGTACTCGACGGGCGTGCCGTCGCCGGTGAACGCCAGCCGGCGCACGCGCAGCAGGGGTCCGCCGACGGCGATGTCCAGCAGGTCGGCGTCCTGCGGGCCCGCGGCGATGGCGTCGATGGTGTGGCGGGCGTGGTGCAGATCGACCCCGCGGTCGGTCAGGGCCTCGTAGACGGAGCCCGCGTCGGGGTCGACCGCGAACAGGTGGACGCCCGCGTCCAGGACGAACGCCGAGCGCTCCACCATGGCCGGGACGCCGTCCAGGGTGCGCAGCCGGACGAGGTCGACGACCGGATCGCCCTCGTCGAGCCCCAGGCGGGCCGCCGCCTCGGGCCCCGCCCGGCGGCGGGCGACCTCGACGGTGAACTGGCCCGGGGCGCGCCCGATGGAGCGGGCCCACTGGGTGAAGGACATGAGCGACGCGAACGGCTGGGACGGGGTGACCCTGCGGGCCACCGGCGGCCTGCCCCGGCCGCCCACGAGGTGGCCCTCCACGCGGAGCTGGGCGAGCGCCTGGCGCACCGGCCCGCGTGAGGTGCCGAACTCCTCGCACAGCTGGGCCTCGCTGGGCACGGGCTGCCCCTCGGGCCACTCCCCCGCCTCGATCCGGCGCCGGAACTCCGCGCCGAGCCGCTGGTGCAGCGGCCCGCTCTCCGCACTTGTCTTCACAAGTCGAGTCTTGCAGTTCCGGCTCGAACAGGACAAGGCCCGACTTGTTCTCCAGCTGGTAAACAATCGGGAAACTTGTATAGACAGCTCTTGCTGTGGGCGTGCGGGGCTCCGCAGGCTGGGCGGCATGAGCATCGCAACAGCACACTCCCCCGTCTCCGGTCTGCCGCGGGGCCGCAGCGACGTCGTCGTGGTCGGCGCCGGCATCGTCGGTCTCGCCCACGCCGTCGAGGCGGTGCGGCGCGGCCTGAGCGTCACGGTCGTCGAGCGGGACCGGCGGCCGGTGGGGGCGTCCGTGCGGAACTTCGGGCACTGCTGCGTCACCGCGCAGGAGGGTGAACTCCTCGCCCTCGCCGAGCGGTCGCGGACCGGCTGGCTGGACGCCGCGGGGCGGGCGGGGCTCTGGGCCCCGGAGGCGGGCGCCCTGGTGGTGGCCCGTTCGGCGACGGAAATGGCGGTCCTGGAGGAGCTGCGGGAGCGGCGCGGCGCGGACGCCGTGCGGCTGCGGACCCGGGACGAGGCGGGCGCCGCGCTGGGCCGTCCCGCGGACGCCCGCGGCGATCTGGTGGGCGGCGCGCTGCTCCCGGCCGACCTGCGGGTCAACCCCCGGGAGGCGGCGCCCCGGCTCGCGGCCTGGCTGGCGGAGCAGCCCGGGGCGACGGTGGTGTGGGGCACGAACGTCACCGGCGTCGAGGAGGGCACCGTGCACACCCCGCGCGGGCCCGTCCACGGCGAGCGGGTGCTGCTCTGCGTCGGCCACGACCTGGACCGGCTGCGCCCGGCCGAGGCGGAGGACCACGGGATCGAGCGGTGCCGGCTGTCGATGGCGCGGATCGCGGCACCGGAGGCGTTCGTCACGGACGCGGCGGTGCTCACGGCGACCTCGATGCTGCGCTACGACGCGTTCACGGCGACGCCGTCCGCCGCCGCGCTGCGGGCCGAGGTGGGCGCGCACAGTCCCGAGTTGCTGGACGCGGTCGCCAACGTGATGTTCACCCGGCTGCCCGACGGTACGGTCCTGGTCGGCGACTCGCACGCGTACGACGCGACGGAGATCCCCTTCCAGGACGAGGCGGTCTCGGCGCTGCTGCTGCGCGAGGCGGCGCGGGTGCTCGGCGTGCGCGAGGTGCGGGTCACCGAGCGCTGGCAGGGCGTGTACGCGAGCAGCCCCCGCGGGCCGCTGCTGGTGCGGGACATCGCGGCGGGCGTGCGGGCGATCTCGGTGACGTCGGGCGTCGGCATGACCCTGTCCTTCGGCCTGGCGGCCGCGTCGTTCGACGGGGACCTCAAGGCCACGGACTGAGGCCGAGGGGGCGCGCGGGGCTCCGGGGAGGACGGCCGCCGAGGAGCCCCGGGGGCGCGCGCCGCCACGGGTGAGGGTTGATCAGATCTTTGCCGTTGGCCGGATCCATTCGGTCGCCCAAGGCAACCATGAGGACCCCCTCCGCGCGACCGGGATGTGCAGTGGGGAACGATCGCTTTACCTTCTTGACGCACGGCCGAAACCGACGGGGTGACCCCGTTCGCCGCGTTACGGGCACATTGACCCGCCCCTTCGCCATGACACACGCTCGACACATAGATGCCGTGTACAACCGGTTCGGTCCCGTGGGCACCCGCCCCTGCCTTCTCGCAGGTCACACCGGCCGCACCGGAGTCGCACGGCGGAACGGCAAGCGGGAGGAAGCATATGTGCGGCATCACCGGCTGGGTCTCCTTCGACCGTGACCTGCGGACCTCGCACGACACATTGGATGCGATGACGGCGACCATGGAGTGCCGCGGCCCGGACGACCGCGGCACCTGGATCGACGGCCCCGCGGCGCTCGGTCACCGCCGGCTCGCCATCATCGACCTGCCGGGCGGCCGGCAGCCCATGACGGTGGAGACACCGGGCGGCACGATCGCGATGGTCTACTCGGGCGAGACCTACAACTACACCGAGCTCCGGGCCGAACTCGCCGCGAAGGGGCACGCGTTCAGGACCGACTCGGACACCGAGGTCGTGCTGCGCGGCTATCTGGAGTGGGGCGAGGAGCTGCCCGCGCGGCTCAACGGCATGTACGCGTTCGCCCTCTGGGACGGCCGCTCCGACCGGCTCGTCATGGTCCGCGACCGGATGGGCATCAAGCCCTTCTACTACTACGAGACCCCGGACGGCGTGCTGTTCGGCTCCGAGCCGAAGGCGATCCTCGCCAATCCGCTCGCCCGGGGCCGGGTCTCGCTGGAGGGACTGCGCGAACTCTTCACGTTCGTGAAGACCCCGGGGCAGGCGGTGTGGGACGGGATGCACGAGGTGGAGCCGGGCACCGTCGTGACCGTGGACCGCTCGGGGATGCGGGCACGCCCGTACTGGACGCTGGAGACCCGGCCGCACACCGACGACCGGGACACGACCATCGCCACGGTGCGCGAGCTGCTCGACGACATCGTGCGCCGCCAGCTCGTCTCGGACGTCCCGCGCTGCACGCTGCTCTCGGGCGGCCTCGACTCCTCCGCGATGACCGCGATCGCCGCCCGCCAACTGGCCGGGCGGGGCGAGACGGTGCGCAGCTTCGCCGTCGACTTCCTGGGGCAGGCCGAGAACTTCGTCGCCGACGAGTTGCGCGGCACGCCCGACACCCCGTTCGTGCACGACGTGGCGGAGGCGTCCGGCACCGACCACCGCGACATCGTGCTCGACTCGCACGCGCTGGCCGATCCCGAGGTGCGCGCCCGGGTCATCAGGGCCCGTGACCTGCCGGCCGGTTTCGGCGACCTGGACGCCTCGCTGTACCTGCTGTTCAAGGCGATACGCGAGCACTCGACGGTGGCCCTCTCCGGCGAGTCGGCGGACGAGGTGTTCGGCGGCTACCTCCAGTTCTTCGACGAGGAGGCGCGCGCCGCGAACACCTTCCCGTGGCTGGTGCGCATGGGCCAGCACCTCGGCGACGACTCCGACGTGCTGCGCCCGGACCTCGCCGGCCGCCTCGACCTGGACGGCTATGTCGCCGACAACTACGCGGGCGCCGTCGCCGGCATCCAGCGGCTCGACGGCGAGAGCGACTTCGAGTACCGGATGCGGCGCATCTGCCATCTGCACCTGACCCGCTTCGTGCGGGTGCTGCTGGACCGCAAGGACCGGGCGAGCATGGCGGTGGGCCTGGAGGTGCGGGTGCCGTTCTGCGACCACCGGCTCGTGGAGTACGTGTACAACACGCCCTGGGCGCTGAAGTCGTTCGACGGCCGGGAGAAGTCCCTGCTGCGCGAGGCGACGGCGGACGTGCTGCCGCGGTCGGTGTACGACCGGGTGAAGAGCCCCTACCCGTCCACGCAGGACCCGAAGTACGGGGTGGCGCTCCAGGACCACGCCAAGGACCTGCTGGCGCGTCCCTCGCACCGGGTCTTCGACCTCGTCGACCGCGACCGGGTGCGCCGGGCCGCGCACCGCGACGCCCCGCAGATCACCCAGGCGTCGCGGCGCGGCCTGGAACGCACGCTCGACCTGGCGCTCTGGCTGGACATGTACAACCCCGAACTGGCGCTGGACTGACCGGCCGGCGGGAAGGGTGGCCGCGCGCTCCACGATGTGCCTACAATCCCGGCCGCATCGCGTGCCGGTCACCGACCCGGTGAGGCATGGAGGTGCCGGAGTTGCCTTCTGGAGGCAATCCACCATGCCTGTCCAGCTCAATCACACCATCGTCCACGCCCGGGACAACCGGGAGTCCGCCGCTTTCCTGGCCCACATCCTGGGCCTCGAGGTGGGCGCCGCCTGGGGCCCGTTCGTCGCGCTCGAACTGAGCAACGGCGTCACCCTCGACTTCGCGACGGTCCCCGCCGGATCCATCGTGACGCAGCACTACGCCTTCCTCGTCACCGAGGAGGAGTTCGACGGCATCTTCGGCCGCATCGAGGAGGCCGGGCTGACGTACTACGCCGATCCGCACGGCAGGCTGCCGGGCGAGATCAACCACAACGACGGCGGTCGCGGCGTGTACTTCATGGATCCCGCGAACCACGGCATGGAGGTCATCACCCGTCCCTACGGGGCGGGCGACGACGCCTGACACGGCCCGCGCCGGTCCTCGTCCCCTTCCGGGCCGCCCGTGCGGGCGGTCCGGAAGGGCCCGGTCTCAGCCGAAGTCGGTGACGGCGAACACCATCAGCACCGTCCCGACCACGACCGCCGACACCGCCAGCGCCCCGAGCCCCAGCGCCATGCGCCGTGCGGGACGACAGACGAGTTCGGCGTCCTCCCGGCGGACCGTCGCCGAACACGGCAGGGTCGCCAGACCGTAGGTCACCAGGCCCGCAGCACCGACCGTCAGGCCCAGTCCCAGCCACGTCACACCCGCGGACATAAAGGACATGTGTCTGATTCTGGGCCCTCTGTGACGATCCCGCTACGGCAGGCTCCGGCCCAGGCGTCCGCCCCCGACCGGACGGCCTGCGCGAGACGCCCTTCGGCCACCCGGGTGAGGAGCGCCGGGGTGACGCTCCGGGGCGTGACGCTCAGAGCCCGTCGTCGGCGCCGGGGACGGGCGCGCCCGAAGGGAACTCCGCCGCGACGTAGGCGTCGTACAGCTCCTTCCAGGTGGGCCGCGACGGGGCTTCGCGCTCGCCCCGGTCGGCCGCGTCGAGCGCGTTCAGGCAGATCTCCCAGCCCGCCGCGTTGCGGGCCGCCGTGTCCGCGCTCTCCAGCACGTTCGTGAGGGTGAGCCGGGTCGTGCCGTCGTCCAGGGGCGCGACGTCGAGGCGGAGTTCGTCGCCGCCCCAGGTGTAGGAGAGGTGGCGCGGGGGGTCGGCGGCGAGGACGGTGCCCGTGGACTCCGGCAGGTGCGGGTCGTCGAAGAAGCGGATCACGGCGCCGGGGCGCAGCTCGGCCGCCTCGAACGCGGAGGGGAACCAGCGGGCCAGCTCGGCGGGTGCGCTCGCGTAGCCCCAGACCTCTTCGGCCGTGCGGCGGTAGGCGCGGGTGAGGCGGACGGCGGGGCGGCCGTCGTCCAGGGTCAGGTAGTCGCCGGTGAGGGTCGTCATGTGCGCGCCTTCCGCGATCCGGAGCGGTCCGGCGGTCCGGGGCCGTCGGGGCGCCCGGGGTGCCGGAGATCTCCCGGGGCCCGGGGTGGTGGCGGTGCCCGCGGTGCGGGCGGGTCCCAGGGGCCGGTTCCAGCCTCTCACCGTGCCCGGGGCGTCGCCTCCCGCCCCCGTGGTGGTAGCTCCCGCGTTTCCCGGGCAGGCTCGTGGACGTCCGCATCGGGTTCCGCAAGGAGATGTCTCATGGCCGGCAACGCCTCGTACGGGAAGAAGAGCTTCAAGCGCTCCCGCAGCCACTTCGCCGACCGGATCACGGCCGACGGGCGGGACGGCTGGCCGGTGGAGGCCGGCCGCTACCGGCTCGTGGTCAGTCTGGCCTGCCCGTGGGCGAGCCGCGCCCTGGTGGTGCGGCGGCTGCTCGGACTGGAGGACGCCCTGTCGCTGGCGGTCACCGACCCGATCCAGGACGACCGCAGCTGGCGGTTCACGCTCGATCCGGACGACCGCGACCCGGTGCTCGGCATCCGCTTCCTCAGCGAGGCCTACGACGCCCGCGAGAAGGACTATCCGGGCGGGGTGAGCGTGCCCGCGATCGTCGACGTGCCGTCGGGGCGGCTCGTGACCAACGACTATCAGCAGCTCACCCTCGACCTGGAGACCGAGTGGACGGCGCTGCACCGCCCCGGCGCGCCCGACCTGTACCCGGAGCCGCTGCGCGACGAGATCGACGAGGTCATGGAGGGGATCTACCTGGACCTCAACAACGGCGTGTACCGCGCGGGGTTCGCCACCTCGCAGGACGAGTACGACGCCGCGTACGGCGACGTGTTCGGCCGCCTCGACACGGTGTCGCGGCGGCTTTCCGGGCAGCGGTACCTGGTCGGGGACACGATCACGGAGGCCGATGTCCGGCTGTTCACGACGCTGGTGCGGTTCGACGCGGTCTACCACGGCCACTTCAAGTGCAACCGCAACAAGCTGACGGAGGACCCGGTGCTGTGGGCCTACGCCCGGGACCTGTTCCAGACGCCCGGGTTCGGCGACACCGTCGACTTCGACCACATCAAGCGGCACTACTACCAGGTGCATGCCGGGGTCAATCCGACCCGGATCGTGCCGCGCGGTCCCGACCTGACGGGCTGGACCGCCCCGCACGGCCGGGAGCGGCTCGGCGGGCGGCCCTTCGGCGACGGGACCGCGCCGGCTCCTCGGTAGGGTCGGAGGGTACGTCCCGCCAGGTCACGGAGTCGCCATGCCCCGCCCCCATGTGCTGTTGTCCGCCGCCGTCTCGCTCGACGGGTGCCTCGACGACACGGGAGAGGGGCGGCTGCTCCTGTCCGGTGCCGAGGACTTCGACAGGGTCGACGCCGTCCGTGCGTGGAGCGACGCCATCCTGGTCGGCGCGGGCACCCTGCGGGCCGACCGGCCCCGGCTGCTGGTCGGCTCGGCGCGGCGGCGGGCGGCGCGGGTCGCCGACGGGCGGCCCGCGCACCCCCTGAAGGTGACGGTCAGCGGGTCGGGCGCGTTCGATCCCGGCGATCCGTTCTGGACGACGGGCGGCGAGCGCCTGGTCTACACGACGGACACGGGCGCGGCCGTGGCCCGTGCCCGGCTCGGCGCGGCGGCCCGGGTGGTGTCGCTCGGCGCGGCTCTCGACTGGGCGGCGCTCCTGGACGACCTGGGCGGGCGCGGTGTGGCGCGGCTGATGGTCGAGGGGGGTGCGAGCGTGCACACCCAGCTGCTGCGGCTGGGGCTCGCGGACGAACTGCGGCTCGCCGTCGCGCCGTTGGTGGTCGGCGAGCCGGACGCGCCGCGGCTGTTCGGGCCCGGCGGCTATCCGGGCGGGCCGCGCGGCCGGATGCGGGTCCTGGACACGGAGCCGGTGGGCGATGTGGTCGTCACCCGGTACGCGCCGACCGCGCCCGGCGCCACGGACGCGGTGTCGGCGGCGGACCGGCACTGGCTGCGGCTCGCCTGCGACCTGGCGGCCGACTGCCCGCCGTCCGGGACGGCGTTCAGCGTGGGCGCGGTCGTGGTCGCGGCCGACGGCACGGAGCTGGCCCGGGGCCACTCCCGGGAGGGCGGCGACCCGGTGGTGCACGCCGAGGAGGCCGCGCTCGCGAAGCTCCCGGACGGCGATCCGCGCCTGGCGACGGCCACCGTCTACAGCAGCCTGGAACCGTGCGCCCACCGTGCCTCACGGCCGAAGCCGTGCGCCCGGCTGATCGTCGACGCGGGCGTGCGGCGGGTGGTCACGGCCTGGCGCGAGCCGGACACCTTCGTGCCGGGAGCCGACGGCATCGGCGTGCTGGCGCGGGCGGGGGTCGTCGTCGCCGAGGTGCCGGAACTCGCCGCGGCGGCGATCCTGCCCAACCGCCACCTGGTGGCGCCGCCGGCCCCCTAGCCGTACGACGGCGACGGCCGCGAGTCCGAGGGCCAGGCCCAGCGCCGTCCGCGCCCCGAAGGGCTCGCCGAACATCAGGGCTCCCCACACCGCGGTGACCGGCGCCATCAGGAACATCAGCGTGTTCACGCGGGTGAGGCCGTCGCGGCGCAGCACGACCCAGTACAGGCCGTACCCGCCGAAGGTCGACAGGCCGACGAGCCAGACGAGGGAGAGCCAGAAGGACGGGGCGGCGGGCGGCGTCGCGTTCCCGGTGGCGAGGGCCAGGAGCGTGAACACCACGGCGCTGGTCGCGCAGTGCACGCCGAGGCCGACGACCGGTGCGACGCGGGTGGTCGAGCGGCTCTCCACGAACGTGGCGGCGACCAGTGACATCATGCCGAGGAACGGGATCCCGTACGCCCACGGGGGCACCCCGCTCACGGCGGTCGCGTCGGCCGTGGTGACGACCAGGACCCCGGCCAGGCCGAGGCAGAGGCCGGCCCACTGGCGCGCGGTGACGTACTGGCGCAGCAGCGGCCCGGCGAGGGCGCCCGCGACAAGGGGCTGGGTGCCGTCGATGAGGGCGGTGGTGCCGCTGGAGACGCCGAGCTGGATGGCGTAGTACACGGTCAGCAGATAGCCGCTCTGCGAGAGGACGCCGACGGCCGCCTGGCGTGCGAGGCTCCGCGCGGTCAGCTCGCGGGCCGCGCGGCGCCCCACGACGGCGGCGAGGACGAGCGCCGGTGGCAGGAAGCGCCACATGAGGGTGGTCACGGCGCTCGCGTCGGCGGCGCCGAGTTTCGCCCCGATGAATCCGGAGCTCCAGGTCAGGACGAATCCGATGGACAGCAGCACGTTCACGGTGGACACCACCTCGGGTTGCGGACTGACCGCGACTATACAGATCGGTATAGTCTTGGTGCATGAGCCCTCCTCCCGCCCCCCGCGCCGCTCCGGTCGTCGCACCGGACCGGCCCGATCTCACGCCCGCCGCCCGCCGGGTCCTGGACGCCGCGTCACGGCTCTTCTACGAGCGCGGGATCCACGCCGTGGGGGTGGACCTGATCGCCGCCGAGGCGGGGGTCACGAAGAAGACGCTCTACGACCGGTTCGGCTCCAAGGAGCAGATCGTCGTCGACTACCTGGCCACCCGGGACGCCCGCTGGCGCGCGTTCCTGGCCGGCCACCACGACCCGGCCGCCCTGACACCGTCCGAGCGGGTGCTGGCGGTGTTCGACGCCTCCCGGGAGTGGATGGCCGCGCACAGCGGCAAGGGGTGCAGCATGGTCAACGCGCACGCCGAGATCAGCGACCCGGCCCATCCCGCCCACGCCGTCATCACCGGGCAGAAGCAGTGGATGCTGGAGCTGTTCACCCGGCTCGCGCACGACGTGTCGCCGGACGCCGCACGGGAGTTGGGCCGCTCCCTGATGCTGTTGCACGAGGGCGCGCTCGTGTCGGACGGGCTCGACGTGTTCCCCGACGTGTTCGGCCGGGCCCGCAGGCTGGCCGCGTTCCTGATGTCGGCCGCACGGGAGGCGCGATGACCTGGGACCCGGAGGCGCCGGGCGTGCTGCGCCTGCCGTCGGGGCGGCTCGTGCGGGGACGCGGGCTGCGCGCGCCGCTGCCCGCGGGTCCGCGCCCGGCGTACGGGATCCACCTGCTCGGGAGGCGGCCCCCGCCCGTGGACTGGGAGTCCGCCTGGCTGCGCTGGCCGGACTTCCGCCTCCCCGCGGACCGGCGGCTGGCCCGCGAGGTACTGGCCGACGCCTGGCGGCGCTGCGCGGACGAGCGCGTCGAGCTGGCCTGCGCGGGCGGGCGCGGCAGGACCGGGACGGCGCTCGCCTGCCTGGCGGTGCTCGACGGGGTGCCCGCGCGGGAGGCCGTGGCGTACGTGCGCCGCCACTACCACCCGCACGCGGTGGAGACCCCGTGGCAGAAGCGCTACGTCCGCCGGTTCCCGGCACCGGGAAATTGAGTTGCGCGTGCCGCCGACCCGGTGCGCACCATGGTCCGGACACAGGACCCGCACCCGGGTCCGGCCCCCACGCGAGCAGGAGAACGGAATGCGCCGATTCCTCGAAGCAGTTCAGCGCCCCCGCCGGACAATTCTCGAGGACTCGCCCTTCCATGCGGAACCCGCAGGTTCGCTCCACCCTGAACATCGGCATTCTCGCCCACGTCGACGCCGGTAAGACCAGCCTCACCGAGCGGCTCCTGTTCGACAGCGGGGCGATCGCCCGGCTCGGCAGCGTCGACGCCGGCGACACCCGCACCGACACCGGCGCGATCGAGCGGCGGCGCGGCATCACGATCCGCTCGGCCGTCGCCGCGTTCACCGTCGGCGACACCCAGATCAACCTCATCGACACCCCGGGCCACTCCGACTTCATCGCCGAGGTGGAGCGCGCCCTCGGCGTGCTCGACGGGGCCGTCCTGCTGATCTCCGCGGTGGAGGGGGTGCAGGCGCAGACGCGCGTGCTGCTCACGACGCTGCGGCGGCTCGGCGTGCCCACCCTCGTGTTCGTCAACAAGATCGACCGGGCGGGCGCGCGGACCGGTCCGCTGCTCGACGACATCCGCCGCAGGCTCACGCCGGCGGTGGTCCCGCTGTGCCGGGTCCGGGACGCGGGCACGCCCCGGGCGTCGGTCGCCGCTTGCGCTCTGGACGACCTCGCGGCGCGGACCCTCGCGGAGGTCGACGACTCGGTCCTCGCCGCGCTGGTCGACGGGCCGCCGCCGGACCCCGGAGCGCTGCGCCGGGCCCTCGTCGCACGGACCGCCGAAGGACGGGTCCATCCCCTGCTGTTCGGGTCCGCGCTCGGCGGCCAGGGCGCGCGCGGACTCGTCGACGCGATGGTCGAGTTCCTGCCCGCGGCGGGCGAGGGGGACGCCTCGGCGCCGCCCGCCGCGACCGTCTTCGCGGTGCGCCGGGGCCCCGCCGGTGAACGCGTCGGCCATCTGCGGATGTACGACGGCGAGCTGCGGGCCCGGCAGAAGGTGACCTTCCTGCGGCGGGACGCCGAGGGCGGCACCGAGCCGGTGCCGGGGCGGATCACCGGGCTGCGGGTCGTCGGGACCGGCGGTGACGTCGCGGGCCCCGGGCGGATCGCCGAGGTGCGGGGCGTCGCGGGCCTCCGGGTCGGCGACCGGCTCGGCCGCCCCGACGACGGCCGCGCCCGGTTCGCGCCGCCGACCCTGGAGACCGTCGCCCGCGCGGTGCGCCCCGGGCAGGGCGCGGCGCTGCGCGCGGCGCTCCTGGACCTCGCCGACCAGGATCCCCTGATCCACGCCCGTCCGGGCCCGGACGGGGCGACGGCGCTGCTGCTGTACGGGGAGGTGCAGAAGGAGGTGCTGGGGGCCACGCTGGCCGAGGAGTCGGGCATCGAGGCGGTGTTCGAGCCGAGCCGGGTCCGGTGCGTGGAGCGCCCCGCGGGCACCGGCGAGGACGTCGAGGAGATGGGGCACCGCAGCACGACCGGTCTGCCCGCGACCGTGGGCCTGCGGATCGCACCGGGACCGGCCGGCTCCGGCCGCGTCTTCTCGTACGAGACCGAGCTGGGCGCCCTGCCCCGAGCGTTCCACCAGGCCGTCGAGGACACGGCGCTCGCGACGCTCGCCGCGGGCGGCCCGCACGGCTGGCCGGTGACGGACTGTCAGGTCACGCTGATCCGCTCGGGGTTCGATTCGCCGGTGAGTGTGGCGGGCGACTTCCGCACGGTGACGGCGCTGGTGGTGCGGCGGGCGCTGGAGCGGTCCGGCACCCGGGTCTTCGAGCCGGTGCACACCTTCGGGGCCGAGATCCCGCTCGACGCGCTCGCCGCGGTGAGCGCGCATCTCGCCTCCCTGGGGGCCGAGTTCGGACCGACCACCGGAGGCGACACCTCCTGGCTGATCGCCGGGGAGCTGACGGCGCGCCGGGTACGGGAGATGGAGCTCGCCCTTCCGGCGCTCACGCACGGCGAGGGCGTCTGGTGGTCCCGGGTGACGGGCGACCGGCCGGTGCGGGACTGATCCGGGGGCGGCCCGGTGTCCGGCGGCGGTGGGCGAGGGGCGGGTCGGGGCTCCCGGTGCGCGGGGCGCGGGCGGGTCGGCCGGGGCCGCCGCGCGCCACAGGGGAAGGCTGACGGTCGAACGTCCGATGCCGGGAACGCAGTGGGGGAAGGCGGCGTGGCGGCAGGCGTGATGTGCGCCCGGCGCGGGCACCCGGGCTCCATGGGAAGGAGGTCCCCCTCATGAAGCCGAGGGCTGTTGCTCTGCTCCCCCCGTGGGCGAAAGCCGCCATCGTGGTCGTCGTCGTGGTGGCGCTGGTCGTCACCGGGCTGCGCCTGATGAACCGTCTCGACGGTTTGTTCGGCACCGAGACCCACGACCGGTCGGGGCCCACACTGCTGAAGTCGGTGCGGGATCTGAGCCGTTACGACGCGGCGTCCGGGAACTTCCAGGTCGTCGTCGACCTGGAGAAGGACACGAAGTACCTCCCGGACGCGATCCGCGGCACACGGACCCTGTACATCGGGGCGGGAACCGTCGACGCGTACGTCGATCTCGGGAAGGTGGACCCCGGGGACGTGCGGGTCAACGACGACCGCACGTCGGCGACCCTGCGTCTGCCGCACGCCCAGCTCGGCAAGCCGGCGCTGGACACGGACCGCTCCTACGCGGTGTCGAAGCAGCGCGGGCTGCTCGACCGGCTGGGCGATCTGTTCTCGGACAATCCCAACGACGAGCGGGCGGTGCGCAAGGTGGCCGCCATGCACATCGGTGACGCCGCCAAGGACAGCGGTCTCACGGGCCGCGCCGAGAGCAACACCACCGACATGCTGAAGGGGCTGCTGCATTCGCTGGGGTTCGAGAAGGTGCGGGTCACCTTCGGGACCTGAGGCACCCCCCGTGGTCCCGGTGTCCGGAGCGTTCCGGACACCGGGACCACGCACGTGTGCCCGCACGTGTGCCGGGGCCCGCTCAGAGCGCCGGGCGGGTGCCGACGACGACCGTGGCGTACAGGTCCTCGTCCTCGGCCAGCCGGGCGGTGAGACCGGCGGCGCGCACCGCCGCCAGCGCCGTGCCGGCCTGGTGCTCGCCGGTCTCGACGAAGAGCCGGCCGCCCGGCGCCAGCCAGCGGGGGGCCTGCGCGGCCACCCGGCGCAGCACGTCGAGGCCGTCGGCGCCGCCGTCGAGGGCGATCGGCCGCTCGTGGTCGCGGGCCTCGGACGGCAGCAGCGGCAGCTCGCCGGTGGGGACGTAGGGGCCGTTGGCGATGAGGACGTCGACCCCGCCCGCCAGTGCGGCGGGCAGGGGGGCGAACAGGTCGCCCTCGTGGACCTCCGCGCCCAGCGGGGTGAGGTTGCGGCGGGCGCAGGTCACGGCGGCCGGGTCGAGGTCGGCGGCGTGCAGCCGGCCGGGGGCGCGGGCGGCGAGGACGGCGGCGACGGCGCCGGTGCCGCAGCACAGGTCGACGACGGTGGCGCCGGGCCGGGTGTGCGCGAGGGCCTGACGGGCCAGGAACTCGGTGCGGCGGCGCGGGACGAAGACCCCGGGGTCGACGGCTATCCGCAGCCCGCAGAACTCGGCCCAGCCGACGACGTGTTCCAGCGGGTGCCCGGCGGTCCGCCGCTCGACCATCGCGGCCAGTTCGTCGGGGTCGCGGGCGGAGGCGTGCAGCACGCGGGCCTCGTCCTCGGCGAACACACAGCCGGCGGCGCGCAGTGCGGACACGAGGAGGGCGGGCGGGGGCGGTTCGGGTGACGCGGGGAGCGACATGGGTGTGGTGTGACCTCTCGGGACGCCGACGGGGGCTCCCGGCCGTCGCGCGGCCGCCGACCGGCTCAGCGTGAGCGGTCGTGGCGCGCGGCGCGAGCAGGGAGCACCTGACCTGGTACAGCGAAGATCGGGCTCACCTCCTCGTTCCCTCGTGGCGCTGTGGGGCCCGGTCACACTACCTCACCGGACACGGCGCCGGACGGCATCCCGGGGCCGGGGGCGGCGCACCGGTCCCGGGGGCCCGGAAGGGGGGGCCGGGCCGGGTTCAGCGTTCCCTGCGCAGCGCCCGGTCCGTCACCGTCAGGGCGACGAGCAGGACGCCGAGCACGGCCGAGACGGTGGCCATCAGGTGCAGTCCCGCGTCGTCGGCACGCTGTCCGTAGGCGAGGGCGATCAGGCTCGACGCGGTGATGGCGCCGATGTACTGGGCGGTGCGTTGCAGGCCCGCCGCGGCGCCGATGTCGGCGGCGGGCGCGTACTCCTGGACGGCCGCCTGGTTGCTGGTGCCGATGAGGCCCTGGGGGATGCCGAAGCAGGCGCCCGCGAGGAGCAGGACGGCCAGCGGGGTGGAGCCGGAGACGAGCGCGAGCAGCGCCGCTCCCCCGGTCAGCAGCGCACTGGCGACGATCAGCGGGGCCCGGATCCCCTTGGTGCGGGCGCCGACCAGCGAGCAGACCAGGGCGGCGAGCGACATGGGGAGCATCAGCAGCCCGGTGTGCCCGGAGGAGTAGCCGCGGCCCTCTTCGAGCCATTGGGTGAAGCCGTACATGACGCAGTAGATGAGCAGGTAGCTCAGCCCGTGGCGGAGGTAGGTGCGGGCGAGGGGGCCGTTCCCGGCGAGCATGCGTACGTCGATGAAGGGCGTGCGGCAGCGCAGTTGCCACCACAGCAGGGCGGCGGTGAGCACGGCGAACGGTGCGAGCAGCCACCACAGGGGGTGGGACAGGTCGAGGAGGAAGAAGACCAGGACGGTCAGTGCCGTGGAGAACAGGCCGATGCCGAGCGGGTCGAGGGCGAGCCTCGGGGCGGGTTCGCCGGGCGTCCCGCGCGGCGGGTCGGCCGGGATCCACAGGACGGCGCAGCAGAACGCGATGACGGACACCGGCACGTTCACCGCGAAGATGCCGCGCCAGCCGACGACGGTGACGAGGAGCCCGCCGAGGGTGGGGCCGACGGCGGCGCTGCCGAGCGCCGCGAAGGAGAGCCGGGCCATGACGGGGCGCGGCGGGCGGCGGCCGACCCGGCGGCCCTCGTCGCGCAGGACGGCCATGGCGGCCGGGTAGGCGGCGGAGGTGCCGATGCCGAGGAGCAGCCGGGAGACGACGAGCCAGCCGAAGGCGGAGGCGAACATGCCCACGAGGCCCGAGGCACAGACCACGACGAGGCCGGTGAGGAAGACCCGGCGCGGGCCGAGCGCGTCGGCGAGCTTGCCGAGCACCGGCTGGGCGACGGCGCTGGCGAGGTAGAGCACGGAGATGAGCCAGGCGGTGTCGGCGGCGCCCACGCCGAAGTGGTGTCCGATCGCCACCAGACCGGTGGAGATCATCGTGGTGTTGAGCGGGTTGAGGACCGAGCCCAGCAGCAGGGGCGCGGTGAGCCGGCCCCGGAAGCCGCCGGCGGTGGGGGCCGGTGCGGTGGCGACCGTCTCGGTCAGGTCGCCGCTCACCGCTCGACGAGCCGTCCGAGCAGCACCGTCGCCTCGGCGATGAGGCGGCGCTCGGCGGGGTCGAACTCGTCGTCGAGGGCCTGGGCGAGCCAGCCGTGCTTGGCGGCGCGGACGGCGTCGAGGGTGGCGCGGCCGCTGTCGGTGATGGAGACGACCGACTGCCGCCCGTCGTGCGGGTCCGGGGTGCGGGCGACGAAGCCGCGCTCCTCCAGGGCGCCGAGGGTCAGGCGCATCGACTGCGGCTTCACGTACTCGGACCGGGCGAGCGCCGCCGTCGTGGCGGGGCCCTCCGTGTGGAGGCGGGCCAGCACGGTGCGCTGGGTGGGGGTGAGCAGGCTGTCCGGCGACGCGCTGCGCAGCCGCCGCGAGAACCGGCCGACGACGGTGGCGAGGTCGGCGGCGACGCGCTCGCTGGGCGGTTCGGGTGCTGCGGGTCCCTGCGTTCCTGGCATGGCTCCACCGTAGGAGATAGACAGGAAGCCTTGCAAGTTTTCCTTACGATCTACGCCGGACGTCGTACCGCCCGCCTACCTCCGTGACCCGCCGACGGCCCCGAGCCGCCGCCGCGTCAGGGCTGACCGGTGATCGCGCCCAGGAGGGCCCGCGCGCACAGGTCCCGGATCTGCGCGCGGGTGAGTTCCGGTTCGTCGAGCCAGTGCAGGCAGACGGCGACGAGGAAGGCGAGCCAGCCGCGCACGGCCAGCCGCAGCGCCGCCGGTTCCGGGAGCCGGCCGGTGATCTCGGGGTCGGCGGCGAGGGCCGCCAGGATCTGCTCCTCCTGCGCGGCGAGCCCGTCGCGGTAGACCGTGCGCACGGTGGGGTCGCCCGCGGACTCGGCCCGGTGGAAGGCGCGGAACCCCTCGGCGTGCGCGGCGACGTACCCGAGGAAGGTGTCGAGGCCCGCGCCGAGCTGCTCGCGCACCGGGATGCCGGGCACGGCGGCGGTGAGCCGCAGCATCCGCTCGCTCTCGCGGCGCACGACGGCGGAGAAGAAGTCCCGTTTGTTCGGAAAGTAGTGGTAGAGGAGCCCGCGGGAGACGCCCGCGATCTCGGCCACCCGCTCGATCCACACGTCGTCGTACGGGCTCTGCGCGAACAACGCGGCACCCACGGAGAGGAGTTGCTCCCTGCGCTGCTCCGTGCTCATCCTGCGCCGGGTCGTCCGCTCTGCCGCCATGGCCGCACCCTACTGGACGAACACCGCCTTACTTGACGTGAGTTCAATAACAGCCGCACACTGAGGCGCATTATTGAATCCACGTCTAACAAGCTGCCTCCGGGGCTCGCCTCCACCGGCGGCGCAGGGGGGATGGGCTCGATGGCTCAGATGACACAGGCGGCCGGCGCCACGCTGCCGCGGGGCTTTCGCAGTGCCGAGCAGGGCTGGCCACGCCTGGACCGGATCCCGCACCCGCCGCGCCGGGTGCCGCTGATCGGCGATGTCCTGGGCGCCGACGTCCGGACGCCGTTGCAGGACTCCATGAAGATCGCCGCGGAGCTCGGGCCGATCTTCCGGCGCAAGGCGTTCGGCAAGGAGATCGTGTTCGTGTGGGGTGCCGGCCTCGCCGCGGAGCTGGCGGACGAGTCGCGGTTCGCCAAGCACGTCGGGCTGGGCGTCGCCAATCTGCGCCCGGTCGCCGGGGACGGCCTGTTCACCGCGTACAACCACGAGCCCAACTGGCAGTTGGCGCACGACATTCTGGCGCCCGGGTTCAGCCGGGAGGCGATGGAGGGCTACCACCCGCTGATGCTCGACGTGGCCGGGCAGCTGACGGCCGCGTGGGACGCGAGCGAGGCCGCGGGCCGCCCGGTCGACGTCCCCGGCGACATGACCAAGCTGACCCTGGAGACCATCTCGCGCACCGGGTTCGGGCACGACTTCCAGTCCTTCGAGCGGGAGCGGCTGCACCCGTTCGTGACGGCGATGGTGGGCGCGCTGTCGTTCGCACAGCGGCGCAACGTGGTGCCGCCCGTGCTGGCGTCGCTGCTGCGCGGCGCCGAGAAGCGCAACGCGGCGGACCGCGACTACCTCAACCGCACCGTGGACGACGTGATCGCCGCGCGCCGCGCCGCCGGCGGCGGACCGGGCGATCTGCTCGACCGGATGCTGGAGGTGGCGCACCCGGAGACCGGTGAGCGGCTGGCGCCCGAGAACATCCGCCGGCAGGTCATCACGTTCCTGGTGGCCGGGCACGAGACGACGTCGGGCGCCCTCTCCTTCGCCCTGCACTACCTCGCGCAGAACCGCGCGGTGCTGGCGAAGGCGCAGGAGGAGGTCGACCGGGTCTGGGGCGACGTCGAGGTGCCCGCGTACGAGCAGGTCGCCAAACTGCGCTACCTGCGCCGGGTGCTGGACGAGTCGCTGCGGCTGTGGCCGACGGCCCCGGCGTTCGCGCGCGAGGCGGTCGCCGACACGACGCTGGGCGGGCGCCACCCCATGCGGCGCGGCGCCTGGGCGCTGGTCCTGACGACGATGCTGCACCGCGACCCGGCGGCGTGGGGCGACGATCCCGAGTCCTTCGACCCGGACCGGTTCCTGCCCCAGGCGGTGCGGGCCCGCCCCGGGCACGTCTTCAAGCCGTTCGGGACGGGCGCCCGGGCCTGTATCGGACGCCAGTTCGCGCTGCACGAGGCCACCTTGGTGCTCGGCCTGCTGCTGCGCCGCTACGGCCTGCGGCCCGAGCCCGGCTACCGGCTGAAGGTGACGGAGCGGCTGACGCTGATGCCACAGGACCTCCGGCTGAACCTGACGCGCCGGTAGCCGGATCGCCGCCGCCGTCCCCCGCCGCCGGGCCGGACGCCCCTCCCCCTCACGCGCCCGTCTGTCCGCCATAGGGTGCGCACATGAGTGCCCCTGACACGCATCCGGGCCCCGTCGGCGCGGACGAGGCCCCCTTCGGCGGCGATCCCGGCGCGCCCGATCTGCGCGGCCCCGTGCGCTACCTGTGGTGGCTGGTGGTGTGCCAGCCCGGCCGGGTCGCGGCGGGCGCCCTGCTCGGCAGCGCCTGGATGGTGGCGCTGACCCTGCCCCCGTACGTCCTGTCGCGGGCGATCGACGACGGGCTGCTGGTCCGCGACTCCGCCGGGCTGTACGGCTGGTGCGGGGTGCTCCTCGCGGTCGGCGCGGTCACCGCCTGGCTGGCGATCATGCGGCACCGCACCATGACCCGGCTCCGGCTCGACGCGACGTTCCGCACGACGCGGCTGGTGACCCGGCACGCGACCGTCCTCGGCGCGGTGCTGCCGCGCCGGGTCGCGGCGGGCGAGGTGGTCACCCTCGGCGTCGGCGACGTCGCCCGGATCAGCCAGACGCTGACCATGGCCGGACCGGGGGTCGGCGCGGTCGTCGCGTACGTGGTGGTGGCCGCGCTGCTGCTGTCCATATCGGGGCTGCTCGCGCTGGTGATCCTGCTCGGCGTGCCACTGATCGCCTGCTGCCTGGGACCGTTGCTGACCCGTCTCCAGGGCGCCGAGTCCGGATACCGCGAGCGGCAGGGCGTGCTGGCGGCCCGGCTCGCCGACCTCGTGGGCGGGCTGTCCGTCCTCGGCGGCCTGGGCGGGAAGGACGTGTACGCGCGCCGGATCCACCGGGACACCGTCCTGCTGCGCGACGAGGGCTACCGGGTGGCCCGCGTGAGCAGCTGGATCCAGGCCCTGGCCGTCGGCCTGCCCGCGGTCTTCCTCGCCTGCGTCACCTGGCTCGGCGCGCGGATGGCGGCGCGCGGCGAGATCTCCGTCGGCCAACTGGTCGCCGTCTACGGCTATGTGGCCATGCTGGTGATCCCGGTGCAGTTCTTCATCGAGGGCGGCTACGACCTGGGGCGCGGGCTGGTGGCCACGCGCCGGGTGCTCGGCTTCCTGGCGCTCGCGCCGCACACGCCCGGGCACCGCTCCCCCGTCGCCGGGCCGCCGCCCGGTGCGCCGCTGCACGATCCGGTCTCCGGTGTGCGGGTGGCGCCGGGCCGGCTGACGGTCCTGGTGGCGGCGCGGCCCGCCGACGCGGCGACGGTCGTGGACCGGCTCGGCCGGTTCGTGCCGTCGACGGCCACCTGGGGCGGCCTCCCGCTGGACACCGTCGAGTTGGCGGAGGTGCGGCGCCGGGTGCTCGTGGCCGACGCCGAGGCGGACCTGTTCTCCGGCACGGTCCGGGAGGGCGTCGCGGGACGCCACGCACCGGACGACGCCGCGATCACGCGCGCGCTGCACGCGGCGGCCGCCGACGACGTCGTCGCGGGACTCCCCGGCGGCGTGCACGCCGAACTGCTCGCCCAGGGCCGCAACCTGTCGGGCGGCCAGCGCCAGCGCATCCGGCTGGCGCGGGCGGTGCTGGCCGATCCGGAGGTGCTGCTCGCCGTCGAACCCACGTCCGCGCTGGACGCGCACACGGAGGCCAGGGTCGCCGCGCGGCTGCGCTCCGCCCGGCAGGGCCGCACCACCCTGCTCACCGGCACCTCCCCGCTGCTGCTCGACCGGGCGGACGTGGTGTGCTTCCTCGTCGACGGGACGGTCAGGTCCGAGGGCCGCCATCGCGACCTGCTCGCCCGGGACGACGCCTATCGCGCGCTGGTGGCGCGCGGCGCCGGGGAGGAGGGTCCCGCGGCGGAAACCCCCGACGGCGCGCGGGACGGCCGGCATCCCGACCCGCGCCAACACCCGCACCACGACGCGCAGGACGACCCGCGTGGCCACCCGCGTGACGACACGGACGTTCCCGTTCGAGGAGGCGACGCGTGAGTACCCCTCCCCCGCTCCCCGTGGCCGGCCCCGCCGCCGTGCGCCGCGCCGCTCTCGGCCTGATCCGGGCCGACCGCGGCGCCTTCGGCGGTCTCGTGCTGCTGAACTGTCTCGCCGCCGGGGCCGGAACCGCGGGCCCGTACCTGCTCGGCCGGATCATCGACGACGTGCGCGCGGGCACCACGGTGGCGCACGTCGACCGGGTGGCGCTCGCGATCCTCTGCTGCGCCGTGGCACAACTGCTGTGCGCCCGCTGGGCCCGCCTGGTGGGGCACCGCTTCGGGGAGCGGGCGGCGGCCCGGATCCGGGACCGGTTCGTCGAGCGGGCGCTGGGACTGCCCGCCTCCGTGGTGGACCGGGTGGGGCCCGGCGACCTCACCAACCGCGGCACGGAGGACATCGCGACCGTCGCGACGACGCTGCGGGACGCGGGGCCCGAGGTGTCCGTGTCGCTCGCCCAGGCCCTGTTCCTGACGGGCGCGGTGTGGGTGGTCGCGCCGTCGCTCGGCGCCGTCGCGCTGCTCGCGCTCGCCGGTGTCCCCGTCGCGGTCCGCTGGTACCTGCGGCGGGCCCGCACCGCGTACCTCGCCCAGGGCGAGGCCGACTCGCACCGGGCCGAGGTGTTCGCGGCGACGGCGGCCGGAGCCCGCACCGTGGAGGCGTTCGGCCTGCGCGACCGGCGCGTCGCGGCGTCCGAGCGGTCGCTCGCGCACAGCCACCGCACCCGGACGCACACCCTGTACCTGCGCTCCGTGCTGCTCCCCTCGGTGGACTTCTCCTACGTGCTCCCGGTCGTCGCCGTCCTGCTGGTGGGCGGCACCCTGCACACCCACGGCGTGCTGAGCCTCGGCGCGGTCGTCACCTGCGCCCTGTACCTGCGCCAGTTGTCGGCGCCGCTGGAGGCGATCCTGCTGTGGGTGGAGCAACTCCAGAGCAGCGGCGCCTCGTTCGCCCGCGTGGAGGGCGTCGGCGGGGCCGCCGCGGCACCGGTGCCCGACACCGTGGAGCCGCGGGGCGAGGCCGTCGAACTGCGCGGAGTGCGGTACGCGTACGAGGGCGGGCGCGAGGTGGTGCGGGGCGTCGACCTGACGGTCCGGCCCGGTGAACGGCTGGCGCTGGTCGGGCCCTCGGGGGCGGGCAAGACCACCCTGAGCAAGCTCCTCGCGGGGATCGACGCGCCGCACGCCGGGTCGGTCACCGTGGGCGGCGCGCCGGTCACCGCGCTCGGGCCCGAACAGCTGCGCCGGCACATCGCCCTCGTCACGCAGGAGCACCACGTGTTCCTCGGCTCCGTCCGCGACAACCTGCGGCTCGCCGCGCCGGACGCCGATGACGCCCGGCTGTCGGCCGCCCTCACCGCGGTGGGCGCCCACTGGGCGGACACCCTGCCGCAGGGCCTGGACACCGAACTCGGCGCGGCCGGGCTGCGCCTGGACGGGCCACGGGCGCAGCAGCTCGCGCTGGCCCGCGTGGTGCTCGCCGATCCGCACACCGTCGTCCTCGACGAGGCGACGGCGCTGCTCGACCCGGCCGCCGCCCGGCACACCGAACGCGCGCTCGCGGCCGTCCTGCGCGGCCGGACCGTCATCGCGGTGGCGCACCGGCTGCACACGGCCCACGACGCCGACCGGGTCGCCGTGATGGAGGACGGCCGCCTCACCGAGATCGGCCCGCACGACGAACTCGTCGCGTCCGGCGGGGCGTACGCGGCGCTGTGGCGGTCCTGGCACGGGCGGCCCTGACCGTCCGGCCCGGGCCCGCGGCAAGCCGCTACTCGTCCGCCGCGCTCTCCAGCGACGCCACGTCGAGCACCCCGTCCAGCTCGGCCAGGACCGCGACCAGGTCCGGCACCTCGGCGGCGCCCTCGATCTCCATCCGTACGGCGATGGTGCCGCGCCGCCCCGGTCCGCCGTCCCACTCGGCGCGGTCGAGCCGGTCGGTGCGGTCCAGCCGGTCGGTGCGGTCGGTGCGGACCTCCAGGACCCGGAAGCCCCGGCCGGTGCACTCCTCCAGCACGCGCGTCAGCACGCTGCTGCCCACCTCGTACGCGAGATGCAGCCCGGTGCGCCGCTCGGCGGCCAGGGCGGGGATCCGGCGGCTCACCCAGGGATAGCCGCGCACCACGAGGAAGTGACAGGCCGTCGCGGCGACCGCCAGCAGCGGGAGTCCGCCCCCGCAGGCCATCCCTATGGCGCAGGTCAGCCAGACGGTCGCGGCGGTGGTCAGGCCGCGCACGGCGTCCCGCCGGACGAAGATGAGGCCGCCGCCGATGAATCCGATGCCCGACACGATCTGCGCCGCGACCCGCGACGGGTCGAGGGCCACTCCGTCCAGGCCCAGCACGGAGTTGAAGCCGTGCTGCGAGACCTCCATGAACAGGGCGCTGCCCACCCCGACGAGGGTGTGCGTGCGCAGGCCCGCGCTCTTCTGCTGGACCGCGCGCTCGGCGCCGATCAGCGTCGACAGGACGAGCGCGAGCCCCAACTCGGCGAACTGCCGGGCGCCTTGCCCCGCCGCGGGGTCGAACAGCGGCAGCGCGTGCGATGACACGAGTACGTTCCTCCTTCTCAGGGGCTTGCCGAGGGCCGGCCGGAGCGGCCGCGGGGCGCGTCCTGGCCGGGCGTGTCCGCCGCTCACGAGCCTAGCGCCGCAGCGGGGGCGGGGGATTGTCAGACCCGTGCGCAAGAGTGGTGTCATGCAGGGAACCTGGAATCTCGACACACACGACCGATCGACGAAGCATCAGGAGCTGGCGGCGGCGCAGGCGTGCCTGCGGCTGCTGCACACGGCGCGCGCCGCCCTCTCCGGCACGGAGCCACCGGCGACCGCCTCGGTCCTCGCCGTGCCGATCGCCGAGGCGGACGAGGCGCTGCTCCGCGCGGGCCTCGCGGGCAACGAGGCGTGGCTGTTGGAGCGGATCTACGACCTGGGGCCGCAGGACACGTCGCCTTGACCTCGGGACCGCGCCGTGCGGGGCCGTCCGCCACACTGGGCGGATGGATCACAGCCGGGTCGACGCCTACCTCCACCGCATCGGGGCCGAGCGGCCCGCCGCGCCGACCGCCGGGGCGCTGCGCGCGCTGCACCACGCGCACCTGCGGTCCGTGCCGTTCGAGAACCTGTCGGTGCATCTGGACGAGGACGTCGTCCTCGCACCGGCGGCGCTGGTCGCCAAGGTGGTCGACCGGCGCCGCGGCGGGTTCTGCTACGAACTGAACGGCGCGTTCGCGGCGCTGCTCGGCGCCCTCGGCTTCGAGGTGGCCTTGTTGCAGGCGCGCGTGATCGGCGAGGACGGGCGTCCCGGCATCCCCTTCGACCACATGGCGCTGCGCGTGCGCACGGCGGACGGCGGGGACCGGCTCGCGGACGTCGGCTTCGGCGCGTTCATCGCCGAGCCCCTGCTGTTCGACGAGCGCGGCGAGCAGCGGGACCCCGGCGGCGTCTTCCGCATCGAGGACGCCCCGTACGGCGATCTGCTCGTGCTCCAGGACGGCGCCGCGCAGTACCTGCTCGACCCGCGCCCGCGCGAGCTGCGGGACTTCGAGGGGGGCTCCTGGTACCACCGGTCCTCGCCCGCCTCGCACTTCACCCGGTCCCTGGTCTGCTCGCGCCCCACCGGGGACGGACGGATCACCTTGAGCGGTCGCACGCTCACGACGACCGCCGCCGGGCGCCGCACGCAGCGCACCCTCGACTCCGACGCCGCCGTCCTCGCCGCGTACGAGCAGCACTTCGGCATCGTCCTCGCCACGCCTCCGCCCGAGCCCGACCGCACCGCGGACTGACCCCGCCCGCACCCCGCTGGTTATGCTGCCGCCGAACCGTTCAGAAAAACGCTCAAACGAACAGCGAGTGGCGAGGGGGCCATCAGCATGCGCGAACCGGTCGATCTGAGGCGGCGGCGGATCCTCGCCGTGGTGGAGTCGCGCGGCGCGACCCGGGTGAGTGATCTCGCCGCGGAGCTGGCGGTGTCGGTGGTGACGATCCGCCGCGACGTGGAGGAGCTCGCCCGCGAGGGCAGCCTGCGCCGCGGGCACGGGATCGCGCGCCCGATGCTGCCGGAGACGGAGCAGACCGCGCAGCCCGCCGACCCGCCGCTGGACGGCGGTCCGGTCGCCGTGGTGGTCCCGGAGCGGCACGCCTATCTGTACGAGATGCTGCACGGCGCCCGGGCCACCTTCGAGGAGGCCGGCATCCGGATCGGCCTGCACATCGCGCCGCCCGCCGCGGGGGCCGAACAGCCCATCGTGGAGCGGGCGTTGGCGGACGGCGCGCGCGGCCTGCTGATCGCGCCGCGCTGGCGCAGCCGGGCCACGGAGGAGGCCGACTACGCCTGGCTGGCCGGGCTGTCCGTGCCGACCGTCCTGATGGAGCGCCGGCCCCGGGCGGGCAGCGCGCTGCATGCCGTCGACACCGTGTGCACCGACCACTGGTACGGCGTGCACCTGGCGCTCGACCACCTCACCGGCCTCGGACACCGGGGCGTCGTGCTGGCGGCGCGCGACGACAGCCCGACCGCGCGCGCCCTGCGCTCCGCGTTCGCCGGGATCGCCGCCGCGCACCCGGGCATCGACCGGTGGGCCGTCGCGCTCAGCTCGGCCTCGGCGGTCCCCGACCCGGACGCGGCCGCCGCCGGGCAGGCCGTCGATCTGCCGTCCCTGCTCGCGGAGTTGGGGGCCACCGCGGCGCTGCTGCACGGCGACGTCGACGCGCTGATGCTCGTACAGAAGTTGCGGGACAGCGGGGTGCGGGTGCCGGAGGACTGTTCGGCGATCGCGTACGACGACGTGGTCGCGGGGCTCGGCAGCACTCCGCTGACGGCCGTGTCGCCGCCCAAGGCCGAGATCGGCCGGGCGGCGGCCGAGCTGCTGCTGCGCCGGCTGGAGCGGGGGGCGTCCTCGGGGCCCGCCCGGCGGATGGAGGTGATGCCCGATCTGAAGGTGCGCGGCTCCACGCAGCGGGTCGCTCCCCCGCTCCCGTCCGAGGCGGAGGCCAACTGACGCCCACCGATGAGCGTTTGACCGTTTCATTTTCTTCTGATCGATCTATTGACCGAAACCGCTCGGCCGATCAGGATTCCCGTGACTCGAACACGCAGGAGCCGCGGGAGGCGCCCATGCCTGGTCGACAGAGCCGTCGATCCATGCTCGCCGCGATCACCGCGCTGCCGCTGACGGGTGCCCTCGGCGCCTGTAGCGGATCGAACAGCGCGTCGTCGCAGAGCAGCAGCAAGACCGGTACCAAAGGCAGCAAAGGCACGACCGTCATCACCTTCTGGTCCGCGTTGCGCGGCAGCCAGGAAGTGGTGGACCAGTTCAACAGGACCCACGACCACATCCAGGTCCGCTTCGAACAGATACCGTCCGGCAACGGCGGCGGCTATCTGAAGCTGAGCAACGCCGCGCGGGCCGGGAACGCACCCGACGTCGCCACCATCGAGTACCCGCAGGTGCCGGGGTACGCGATCGACGGCGTGGCCCGTGACATCACCTCGCTGATCAGCGACGGCCTGCGCAGGAAGCTGCTGCCGCAGGCCCTCGGGCAGACCACGTTCGAGGGCCGTACGTACAGCGTGCCGCTCGACGTCGAGCCGACCGTCCTGCACTACCGCAAGGACCTGTTCGACAAGTACGGCTTCGACGTGCCGACCACCTGGGACGAGTACGCCGACCTCGCCCGTGCCGTGCGCCGCACCGGCGGCAAGCGCAGGGTGTGCATCTTCTCCCTCGACATGGGCCTGTTCGCCGGCCTGTGCTGGCAGGCGGGCGCCCAGTGGTTCGACACCTCCAAGGGCGCCTGGAACGTCTCGCTGGCCGACGCCCCCACCCGGCGCGTCAGCGCGTACTGGCAGCGGCTGATCGACGAGGACCTCGTCTACGCCAACAACCCCAACAGCCGCGTCAACGACGCCCAGATCGGCAATGACCTGGTCCTCACCCGGCACAGCGGCGCCTGGGACGCGGGGGCGCAGATGAACGCCCGCCCCGCCCAGAAGGGCCTGTGGCGCATCGCCCCGCAGCCCCAGTGGGACCCGGACCGGCCCGCCCTCGGCACCAACGGCGGCTCGACGTTCGCCATCACCAAGGACAGCGCGCACCCCGAGGCGGCCATGGAGTTCATCGAATGGCAGGTCTCCAGCCCGGACGCGCTCAAGGCCCGCCTGTCCAGCGGCGCGAGCAGCCAGTACCCGGCCGTGTCCGAGCTGATCCCGGTCGGCCGCGCCGCGTTCGACCGTAAGTACTACGGCGGCCAGGACATCTACGCCCTGTTCGAGCAGGAGGCGCACAAGATCCGCGACGGCTGGGTGTGGGGCCCGCGGATGACCGCGACGGCCCAGGTCATGCAGGACGCCTTCACCCGCGCCGCGGCCGGCTCCGGCACCCTCGAGTCGTCGATGCGGGCGACCGAGGACGGCACGATGCCCGACCTGAAGGCGCTCGGCCTGCGCACCACCCAGCACACGACGTGAACGCCCGCACTCCGAAAGGCAGGTGACACCCATGACCGCGACCACCCATGCCCCCGCGACGGCGTCCGCGCCGCCGCGCGACCAGGACGACTCCGTGCGCCGGGCCCGGCGCACGGCGGGCCGCCGTCGAGGCGGCGCCGCGGGCGTCCTGATGGCCCCCTTCTTCGTCCTGCTCGTCCTGGTCTTCCTGATCCCGGTGGGGACGGCGGTGTGGCTGAGCTTCTTCAGCGACGACCAGCCGGGCCTCGGCTTCGGCCCGGAACGCACCGTCTTCGTGGGCCTGCGCAGTTACGCGGCCGTGCTCACCGACCCGTCGTTCCTGTCCGGGCTCGGCACCGTCGGCCTGTACTGCCTCCTCTACATCCCGCTGATGGTCGTCGGCTCGCTCGCGCTGGCGCTGCTGCTGGACTCGGGGGTCGTCCGGCTGCGGGCCTGGGCCCAGCTCGGCCTGTTCCTGCCGCACGCGGTGCCCGGCATCATCGCCGCGCTGATCTGGCTCTACCTGTACACCCCCGGCATCAGCCCGATCATCGAGGTCTTCGCCAAGGGCGACATCACCGTCGACTTCCTCGGCCTGCACACCACGCTCCCCTCGATCGTGAACATCGCGCTGTGGTCCAACCTCGGCTACAACATGGTCGTCTTCTACGCGGCGCTCCAGGCCGTCCCCCGCGAGGTCCTGGAGGCCTCGGTCGTCGACGGGGCCGGGCCGGTGCGCACGGCGCTCCAGGTGAAGGCGCCGCTGGTGCGCTCCTCGATCGTCATGGTCGCCATGTTCACCCTGATCTGGGCGTTGCAGCTGTTCACCGAGCCGGCGCTGCTGCACCAGTCGTCGGCGATGGTCGGCGCCCGCTTCTCGCCGAGCATGTACATCTACGACGCGGCGTTCAGCCGGAACAACTACTCGCTCGCGGCGGCCGCCTCGGTGATCCTGCTGATCATCACGATCGCCCTGTCCTACGGCGTCACCCGCTGGACCAACCGTGTCGAGGCCGCAGAGGAGAACGCCCGATGAGTGTCGCCCAACCGAGCAGCACCTCCCTGCTGCGCCCGCGCTTCCTCGGCCGGGCCGTGGTCAACGTCGTCGTGGTGATCTCGGTGATGTACACCGTGCTGCCCGCCCTGTGGCTGGTCCTGGCCTCGACGAAGACCCGGGACGCGCTCTTCCAGAGCAGCATCTTCTCCCTCAGCGACTTCTCGCTGATCCAGAACCTCAAGGACCTGTTCGCGATGGACGGCGGCCTCTACGGCCGCTGGTACGGCAACAGCCTGCTGTACGCGGTGCTCGGCGCGGCCATCGGGTCGATGATCTCCATCGCGTGCGGGTACGCCTTCGACAAGTACCAGTTCCGGCACAAGGAGAAGCTGTTCGGGCTGGTCCTCGCCGCGGTGATGGTGCCGCAGACCGTCCTCGCGCTGCCGCTGTACCTGATCGCGTCCGAGACCGGCGTCGTGAACACCTTCTGGTCGGTGTTCATCCCCGTCCTGTTCAACCCGTTCGGTGTCTATCTGGGCCGCATCTTCTCCCAGGGGTACGTGCCGAACGAGGTCCTGGAGGCGGCCCGCGTCGACGGCGCCGGCGAGCTGACGACGTACGCGCGGGTCTCCCTGCGGATGCTCGGGCCCGGCCTGATCACGGTCTTCCTCTTCCAGCTCACCGCGATCTGGAACAACTTCTTCCTGCCGATGGTGATGCTGTCCAACCAGAATCTGTACCCCGTCAGCCTGGGCCTGTTCCAGTGGAACGGCCAGGCGACCGTCTCTCCCGAGTACTACCCGGTGGTGATCATGGGCTCGCTCCTCGCGGTGCTCCCCCTCGTCCTCGCGTTCATCCTCCTCCAGCGGTTCTGGAAGGCCGGCCTGACGGCGGGGGCGGTCAAGTGACCCTGCCCCGCGTGGCGCTGGCCATGTCCCCCCAGGCCGCGGCGGCCGTGTTCACGCCGCGGTCGCTGGCCGCGCTCACCGAGGTCGCCGACGTCGCACCGCTGCCCGTCCTGTCCGACCTGTCCACGCCCCGCGCGACGGAGGTGCTGGCCGACGCCGAGATCCTCGTCACCGGCTGGGGCTGCCCGGCGCTCGACGCGGACGTGCTCGCCCGGGCGCCCCGGCTCGCGGCCGTGGTGCACGCGGCCGGTTCGGTGCGCGGCCATGTCACCGACGCCTGCTGGGAGCGCGGCATCGCGGTGTCCTCCGCGGCGGCGGCCAACGCGCTGCCGGTCGCCGAGTACACGCTCGCGATGATCCTGCTGCACGGCAAGCACGTCCTGGAGCGGGCCCGCGACTTCCGCGCGCACCGCGCCCGCGACAACTGGCTGCTCACGACCGAGCGTGTCGGCAACTACCGGCGCACCGTGGGCATCCTGTCCGCGTCCCTGGTGGGGCGCCGGGTCATCGAGCTGCTGAAGCCGTTCGACCTGGACGTGCTGCTGCACGACCCGTACGTCTCCCCCGCCGAGGCCGCCGAGCTGGGCGTCACCTGGGTCGACCTGCCCGAGCTGTTCACCCGCAGCGACGTGCTGAGCGTGCACACACCGCTGCTGCCGGCCACGCGCGGACTCGTCAGCCGCCCCCTGCTCGACGCGCTGCGCCAGGACGCCGTCCTGATCAACACCGCGCGCGGCGCCGTCGTCGACCAGGACGCGCTCACCGACGCGGTGCGCGCGGGCCGCCTGCGGGCGGTGCTCGACGTGACCGACCCCGAGGTGCTGCCCCCCGGGCACCCGCTGTGGGACTGCCCGAACGCCCTGATCACTCCGCACCTGGCCGGGTCCCAGGGCAGCGAGTGGGAGCGGCTGGCCGACACGGCCGTCGCCGAGGTGGCGCGGTGGGCCGCGGGCGACGGTTTCGCCCATCCCGTACGACGCGAGAGGCTGGCGTTCCTGGCATGACCATCCCGTTCGAACTGCCCGAGGAAAACCGCGGGCTGAGCCCGTTCACCGGCTACACCCGCGCCCACTGGGAGGCCGTCGCGGACGGGCTGCTCGGCGCCGCCTGGCGCTGGGCGACCCCCGGGGGCGCCTTCCTCGACCTGCCGGGCCGGCCCTCCGCGTCCGGCGTGCGCTCGGACGGCCTCGAAGGGTACGCGCGGACGTTCCTCGCGGCCGGTTTCCGGGTCGCGGGCGCCGACGGCAAGGACCCGCACAACTGGCTGGAGCGGTACGCCGGGGGCCTGACCGCGGGCACCCGCACCCCCGGCAGGGACGACGCGGAGTCCTGGCCGCTGATCCTCGACCACCACGTGCAGGGCCAGCCGATGGTCGAGTCGGCGTCCGTGGCGCTCGGCCTGAAGCTGACCCGGCCGTGGCTGTGGGACCGGCTCGACGGGGACGTGCAGGACCGCGCCGAGCGCTGGCTGCGCGGCGCGATCGACCACACGCCCGCGCCCAACAACTGGTACCTCTTCCCCTTCATGGTGGCGTCGTTCCTGGAGGAGGTCGGCCGCGGCGACGCGGCGACCGCCCGCGCCGTCGACCGCGCCCTGGACCTCATGGAGACCTGGTACCGGGGCGACGGCTGGTACGCGGACGGCGACGGCCGGGCCTTCGACCACTACAACGGCTGGGCGCTGCATCTGTATCCGCTGCTGCACGCCCACCTGTCGGGCGACGCCGCGCTGTCGGCGCGCTTCGGCCCCCGGTTGCGCGAGCACCTGGAGGGCTTCTCCCTGATGTTCGGCGGGGACGGCGCCCCGCTCCACTTCGGCCGCTCCCTCACCTATCGCTTCGCGACGTCCGCGGCGGTCGGGGCGGGCGCGGTGACCGGGCACACCCCGCTGTCGCCGGGCGCGTCGCGGCGTCTCATCAGCGGCAACCTGCGGTACTTCCTGGAGCGCGGCGCGGTCACCGGCGAGGGGCTGCTGAGCCTCGGCTGGCACGGCACGCACGACGCCACCCTCCAGCCCTACTCGGGCCCGGCGTCGCCGTACTGGGCGTCGAAGGGGTTCGTGGCGCTGCTCGCACCGGAGGGCGACCCGCTGTGGACGGCCCCGGAGGAGCCCTCGCCCAGCGAGGGCCCCGACCAGGTGCGCGCGCTGCCCGCACCGGGCCTGCTGGTGCAGTCCACGCGGGCCGACGGCATCGTGCGGCTGCACAACCACGGCAGCGACCACGTCCGGCCGCACGAGGGCGAGGTCGCCGCCCAGAACGACGCGCACTACGGCCGCCAGGCGTACTCCACCCACACCGGTCCGACCTCGCTCACGAACGTGGCCGACAACCATCTGTCCGTCGAGGTCGACGGGGTCGCCAGTGTCCGTCGGCGGCTGCGTCCGCTCGGTGCCGGGCAGGGCCCCGGCTGGGGCTGGGCGGCGTCCTCGTTCCGGCCCGCGTTCGTGTCGGGGCCGCCGATGTGTCCGGGGCTGCGGGTCGAGAGCGTGACCGTGGCGCGGGGCGCCCACGAGCTGCGGGTGCACCGGGTCGTCGGCGCGCCGCACGGGTCCCGGGTGTCGCTGACCGGCTGGGCCACGCAGGCCCTGCGCTCGGAGCTGGCCGGGCTGCACGGCTGGGCCGGGCGGGACCTGGTCCGGGCGCCCGAGGGCACGGCGTACGAGCCCTGGGTGCGGGTGCCCCGGCTGTCGGCGCCGGTCGAGGGGACCGCGGTGTTCGCGGCGCTGGCGCTGCTCGGCGCCGCCGGCTCCGGCGAGGGTCTCGACGGCGTCGTGGCGGACACGCGGGTCACCGGCGACGAGCTGACCGTGCGGTGGGCCGACGGGTTCGAGACCGTGGTCGCGTTCGGCGCGTCGCCGACCGTGCGGTGCGGGTGAACCGCGGCGCGGCTCACGCCGGCGGGCGCAGCTGGGCCTGCACCGCCGGGGCGTAACGGTCGACGACCGCCTCGATCTCCGCGGCCCGCACGTGCGGGCCGCGGGCGATCCCGTACATCACGCCGAGGCCGAGCAGCAGCGACACGGCGAGTTCCGCGCGCAGCGCGGCGTCCGCGCCGGACAGCCGGGCCGCGAGGCGTTCGCTGACCTGCGTACGGAAGTTGGCGCGCAGGATGTCGCCCTGCGCGCCGTGCAGCGGGGCGAACACGATGCGCAGGATCGGGTCGGCGCCGCGCTCCGACTGGCCGCTCAGGACGCAGCGCACCATGTGCCGGCCCAGATCCGCCAGGGGGGCGTCGAGGAGCAGGTCGACGTCGGCCTCGAAGTCCATGACGCCGGAGAACAGGGCGTCCTTGTTCCCGAAGTATTTGAGGATCAGCGGCGGGCTGACCCCGGCCCGCTCGGCGATCGCCCTGAGCGTGATGTCGCCGTGCGCGTGCCGGGCCAGCAGGTACCGGGCGGCCTTCACGATGGCGGCCTTGCTCACCTCCGCGTCGCGCCGGACGGCGGGTTGTGCCGTGGTCATCGCCTCATGCTCCCTTCGCCGTCGCCAGGGGGGCCGGTGCGCCCGCGCCGGTCCGCCCGGTTCCCGTGTCGGACGGTACGCACAGGGACACGGCGGAGGCGACCAGGGCGACGGCTCCGGCCATGACGAAGGCGAGCCGGTAGCCGCGCAGGGTCGACACGTCGGTGTCGCCGAGCCGCATCGTGTGGTGGACGAGGATGGCGGTGACGGCGGCGCTGGAGACGGCCTGGCCGATGGTCCGCATCAGCACGTTGACCCCGTTGGCGGAGGCCGTCGCGGTGGACGGGACGGCGCGCAGGATCAGGGTGGGCAGGGCGGAGTACGCCAGGGTGGTGCCGGTGGAGACGACGGCGGCGCCGACGAGGACGACCCACAGGTCGGTGCTGTCGACGACCCGGATCGCGTAGCCGAGGGCGAGGACGACGCCGCCGATGGAGAGGGTGACGCGGGGGCCGCGGGAGGCGGAGATGCGGGCCGACACCGGGGAGAAGAACAGCATGAAGACGCCGCTGGGGAGCATGCACAGGCCGGTCGCCACGATGGACAGGCCTAGGCCGTAGCCGGTCTCCACGGGCGCCTGGACGAGCTGCGCGGTGACCAGCGAGTTGGCGTAGAACGCGAATCCGGTGAGCAGGGCGGCGAGGTGCGGCAGTCCGACCCGGCGGCCGACGGCGAGCCGCAGGTCCACCAGGGGGCGGGCGGCGCGCAGCTGCTGCCACGCCCACAGGGCGAGGACCACGACGGCGCCGGTGAAGAGCCCGGCGATCCGGGCGCTGCCCCAGCCCCACTGGCCGCCCTGGGAGACGCCGAGCAGCAGGCAGACCAGCCCGGTGGCGAGGCCGAGGGTGCCGAGGACGTCGAAGCGGCCGGGGCTGCGGACGGGGGACTCGCGCACGGCCCACCAGGCGGCGGCGAGGCCGAGGGCGCCGAGGGCCGCGGTCGCCCAGAACATCACGTGCCAGTTCGCGTACTGGACGATGAGCGTGGCGAGCGGCAGGCCGAGGGCGGCGCCGATGCCGACGGTGGAGCTCATCAGGGCGACGGCGGATCCGGTGCGGTGCGGCGGGAGTTCGTCGCGCAGGATGCTGATGGAGAGCGGCACGACGGCCGCGGCGGCGCCCTGGAGGGCGCGGGCCGCGATGAGCAGGCGGATGTCGGAGGTCAGCGCGCACAGTACGGAACCCGCGGTCATCAGGGCCAGGGCGATCAGCAGCACGCGTCGTTTGCCGTACATGTCGCCGGCCCGGCCGAGCACGGGGGTGAGGACGGCGCCGGCGAGCAGGGTCGCGGTGACCATCCAGGAGACGGCGGACGGGGACGCCCCGGTGAGTTCCGGCAGGTCGGGCAGGAGCGGGACGACGACGGTCTGCATGACGGCCATGAGGATGCCGCCGAAGGCGAGGACGGGGATGGTGAGCCTGTCCCGCAGGCGGGGGCGGACGGCCGGCTCGGGCAGCGTCGGTATCGGGGCCTGGTCCATGGGACTCCTGCGGGGTGCACGGGCGCGGCGGGAGAGGGGCGGCGCCGGGCTGACGGAGCGGGTGAATGTCCATTCACCCGGTAGGTGAATCAGTATTCACCACCCCGTGCCCGTCTGTCGCCACCCCGCGTCCCGCGCGGAAACCGCCCCGGCCGCGCGATACTGCCGCAATGACCACACCAGACGTCCTGCGCTGCGGACTTGTCGGCACCGGCTCCTGGGCCGGCCGCACCCACGCCCCCGCCCTGCGGGACCACCGGAACACGGAACTCGTAGGCGTGTGGGGGCGCAGGCCCGACGCGGCGGCCGACCTCGCGGCCGCGCACGGCTCGACGGCGTACGACGACGTGGACGCCCTGTTCACGGCGTGCGACGCGGTGGCGTTCGCCGTCCCGCCGGACGTCCAGGCGCCGTTGGCGGCGCGGGCCGCCGCCGCGGGCTGCCATCTGCTGCTGGACAAGCCCGTCGCGACGGAGCCGGCGGCGGCGCGCGCGGTGGTCGACGCCGTCGCCTCGGCGGGCGTGGCGTCGGTGGTGTTCTGCACGATGCGCTACGCGCCCGACACGGCGGCCTGGATCGCGCGACAGGCCGCCGTGGAGGGCTGGTTCACGGGCCGCGCCGACTGGTACGGGGCGCTGTACACGCCGGGCGACGACGCGCGGATCCGGGCCACGACTCCGTGGCGGGCGCAGAAGGGCGCGCTGTGGGACGTGGGCCCGCACGCCCTGTCGGTGCTGCTGCCGCTGCTGGGTGACGTGACGTCGGTGACGGCCGGGCGCGGGCCCGGTGACACGGTGCACCTGCTGCTGCGGCACGACTCCGGCGCGTCGAGCACCGCGGCGCTGAGCCTGACCGCTCCCCCGGACGCGGCCGGGGTCACGGTCGAACTGCGGGGCGCGGCGGGGGTGTCGGTCATGCCGTCCGGCCGGGGTGAGGCGCGGGAGTCGCTCGCCGTGGCGATCGACGTCCTGCTGGAGTCGGCGCGCACCGGCGTGCCCGCCCCGTGCGACGTGCGGTTCGGGCTGCGGCTCACGGAGATCCTGAGCGCCGCCGAACGCGCGCTGCCGCCGGCCGGCGCCTGACCGGGCGCCGGCGGGGGGGTACGCCGTGCCGGTGGGCACCCCCCGCGGCGCGGGCGCGGGAGCGTGACCGGCGGCGCGGACCACCCGCGCGGTGGCGCCGGCCGGGTCAATACCCTGGGCGCATGCCGCTCCAGATCAGCGCCACCAATCCCGAGCACCCGGTGCTCCTGCTCGCCCTGCCCTGGCACGTTCCCCTGGAGGAATGGCCGGAGGAGTACCTGGTGCCGCTGCCGCGCGGCATCTCCCGGCACGTGGTGCGCTACGCACGCGCCGGTGACGAGGTCGTCGCCGTGAAGGAGCTCGCGGAGCGGCCCGCGCTGCGCGAGTACGAGATGCTGCGCACCCTGGACCGGCTGGGGATACCGTCGGTGGACCCGCTGGCCGTGGTCACCGGCCGGGAGCAGCCGGACGGCTCCCCTCTCGAACCGGTGCTGATCACCCGGCACCTGGGCGGCTCGCAGCCCTACCGTTCGATGTTCGAGACGACGATGCGTCCCACGACGGTCCACCGGCTGATGGACGCGCTGGCGGTCCTGCTGGTCCGGCTGCACCTGTCCGGTTTCGCCTGGGGCGACTGCTCGCTGTCCAACACGCTGTTCCGGCGGGACGCGGGCGCGTACGCCGCCTATCTGGTGGACGCGGAGACGGGTGAGCTGCACGCGCGGCTGAGCCAGGGGCAGCGGGAGTACGACATCGAGCTGGCCCGGGTGAACATCAGCGGTGAGATGCTCGACCTGGAGGCGTCGGGCGCGCTGCACCCCTCGATCGATCCGATCGAGTTCGGTACGGAGATCGAGCAGCGGTACACGAACCTGTGGAGCGAGCTGACCCGGACCTCGGTGTACCCGGCGGGCAAGCACCACTACATGGAGCGCCGCATCCGGCGGTTGAACGACCTCGGGTTCGACGTGGCCGAGATGCAGATCTCGCGCTCCCCGCGCGGCGACGAGGTCACCTTCGTGCCCAAGGTCGTGGACGCGGGCCACCACCAGCGGCAGTTGCTGCGGCTGACCGGGATGGACGCGGAGGAGAACCAGGCGCGGCGACTCCTGAGCGATCTGGAGAGCTGGATGGCGACCCAGGACGACGCGCCGGACGCCCGGCCCGAGGTGCTGGCCCACCGCTGGGTGCGGGACGTGTTCCGGCCGACGGTCCGCGCGATCCGGGACCGGCTGCCCGCGCCCATGGATCCGGCCGAGCTGTATCACGAGATCCTGGAGCACCGCTGGTACCTGTCCGAGCGGGCGCAGCACGACATCGGGCTGGACGCGGCGGCGGAGGACTACGTGCGGAACGTGGGAGAGCCGGGGCGTGCGGACGGGCCCGCGGGGGCACGGCGGGGCTGAAAAGCGCCGGGGATGACCGGGCGCGGCCGGTACCGTGGCCGCTACGTAATGGCGAGTGACGGCACCGGCCGCAGCCAGTGACCTCCGGTTCCGCCTGCGAGCAGGTGCGGGACGTGCGTCGTGCAACGCATTTTCCGGCCACATCCAACGGAATACGTGGCCCGGTCCCGCTCTCTCTTCCTCAGTCGGCCCAGAGGCGTGTGCGTTACTCGGCGCCGGGAAATTTCGGCCAATTTCCAGCCCCCCGGCACAGGTGCCGCATCCCTGTGTCCAGGTACACACAGTCGATGAAACTGCCTGATGAGCAACGCCACGCCCCCCATCATGACGGACCGTCTGATCGTTTTCTTCGGGCAATGTTTATTACCAAAGATGTCGGGAGTATTTAGACTGCTCACGCTCAACTCGGCTGGCACGAAGAGGGATTACCCACATGAACAAGAAGGCGCTCCGCGCCCTGCTCCGTGAACGGCGTGCCCTCATAGCCCCGGAGTCCCACGGCTTCACCCGCCCCACGGGACAGGGCCGGCGCGCACCGGGCCTCTCGCAGCACCAGGTCGACCAGCTGCTGCACCGGACGCTGGGCACGTACCACCGGCTGGAGTCGGGGAGTTACCCGAACCCGCCCAGTGAACTGCTGCGCGACGTGGCCCGGCTGTTCGGGCTCAACGAGCAGGAGTGGGTGCTGCTGTGCCGGTACGCGCTGCTCCAGGATCCGCCCGGCCCGCTGTACTCGTCGTCCGGCAAGGCCATCCCCGGCGTGTGGCAGGAGGCCGTCGACGGGATCCGGCACATCGCGTACGTGTCCGACGCGTCCTGGGACCTGCTGGCCGGCAACGAGGCGTTCGAGGAGCTGTTCCCCGACCGCTGCCCGCCGCAGAACACGATGCGCTGGATGCTCCTCGACCCGCACGCGCGGCACATGCTCACCGAATGGGCCACCTCCTGGGCGCCGTTGCTGCTGCCGCAGCTGCGGGCCGCCCTCGCCGCCCGGCCGGACGACGACACGCTGCGCCAGATCGAGAAGGAGGTCCTCACCGACCCGGAGGCCGCCCCCATCTACGAGGCGGGCGGCTCGGTGATCCACCCGGACGGTGACGAGCGTCCGCTGCTGCACGCCCGGCTGGGCCCCGGCTGGGCCACGATGTGCGCGGCCCAGCCGCTCACGACCCCGGGCTCGCGGCTGATGATCCTGGTCTTCCACCCGGGGGCCCGTCGCGCGCACCCGCGCAGACCCGCTCTCCAGGCCGGATGAACAGATCTCTTCAACTGCCTTACCCGGTCACGTAGGTTGAATCGGCCCCCCACACCTCCTCCAGCTCCGTGGGAGCCACCACATGCCTGCCTACATATCTCCGCCGAGAACCGTCCTGGGTGCCCACAAGGTGACCACCGACGAGATCACCGACGACATACGCACCCATCACCCGGGGCATCCGCGGCTCGCCGCCGCCGTGCGCGCCGTGCGCGGCTGCGGTGTCCGCAGCCGCTATTTCACCCGTCCGCTGACCTCCCCCACCGTCGCGGGCACCGCGGAGATCGCCGAGCGGGCCGCCTCCGCCTTCGCCGACGCCCTGGAACTCGCGCACGCGGCGGCGCGCTCCGCCCTGGCCGCGGCGGGCCTGGACGCCGGTGACATCGACGGCATCGTCACGACGCACTCCACCGGGTGGGCCGCGCCGAACCTCGACGTCCACCTCACCAACGCCCTCGGGCTGCGCCCCACCGTGCGGCGCACCGCCCACACCACGCTGGCCTGCACGGGCGGCACCAAGACCCTGATCAGCGCGGGCGACATGGTCGCGGCCCGCCCGGGGAGCAAGGTGCTGGTGGTCGCCGCCGAGGTCATCTCCGCCGTGTACCACCACAGCGACACCGGCATCGACGCGATGATCTATAAGGCGCTGTTCGGCGACTCGGCCGGGGCCGCCGTCGTCTCGGACGAGCCGCTGGGTCCCGGCTTCGCCTTCGAGGACTCCTTCGAGCATCTGCTGCCGGACAGCGCCGGGCATCTGGCCGGGCGCATCACCGGGGACGGTCTGCACTTCGACGCCACGAAGGCGGGGCGCGCCGCGTCGGGCGAGGTGATCCCGGTGCTCAAGGACTGGCTGGGCGGCCGCCGCACCGACTTCGCCCTCATCCACCCGGGCAGCCCCCGCATCATCGCGGACACCGCCGACCTGCTGGGCGTCACCGCCGAGGACGCCCGGCACTCCACCGACACGCTCACCGACGAGGGCAATCTGGGCGGCGTCAGCGTGCTCCGCATCCTGGAACGCACCCACACCGAGCCGCCGGCGGCCGGCGCGCGGGGCTCGATGGTCGCCTACGGCCCCGGCTTCGCCACCGCCGCGCTGCACGGCCACTGGCACGCCTGACCTCCGCCCCCCTCCCGCCCTCCCTGAAATGTCCCGCCGGGACTTGTGTCCCATCGGGACATGAAGGTGTACTCTCGGAGGCATGAAGGCGAACGAGCCCCCCACACCGCCCCCCGCGGACCGCCGCCGGCAGAAGGCGCGGCGGACCCGGGAGGCGATGGCCGAAGCGGCCGTGGCGCTGGTCCTGGAGCGGGGCCTCGCGGAGGTCACCGTCGAGGCGATCGCCGAGCGCGCGGACGTCACGCGCCGCACCTTCAGCCGGTACTTCTCCGGCAAGGAGGACGCGGCGCTGGACTTCACCCGCGCCGACGGCGCCCGGATCAACGCGGCACTGCGCGAGCGCCCCGCCGACGAGCCCCCGCTGCTCGCCTACCGCAGGGCGGTCGCCGACTGGCTCGCCGACCGGGCGGTCCCCGGCTGGCACCACCGGCCGGAGCAGCGTCTGCTGTACGCGGCCGTGGACCGCGAGCCCGCCCTGTTCGCCGCGTACGAGCGGATCCGGGTCGACGCCCAGGACGAGTCCGTACGCATCATCGCCGACCGGCTCGGCACCGATCCGGCCCGGGACCTGCGTCCCGAGGTCGTCGTCGGGGCCGCGGCCGGCGTGCTGACCGCCGCGCTGCGCACCTGGGCACGCGACGACGGCACGGACGCCGAAGACCTCGCCGACCTGGTGGCGCGGGCCTACGACGCCCTCACAGGGGAGGCCGCCCGATCGGCGGCGACCTCCGAGGAAGCAACCAGAGAGTGACACGCACCATGAGCACCACCCCCGCCCCCGCAGCGACCGACACCACCGAGTTCGCCGGCAGGACCGCGCTGGTCACCGGCTCCGCCCCGGGCATCGGCCTGGCCACCGCCCGCCGTCTGGGCCGTGGCGGCGCCAAGGTCGTCATCGCCGACTTCAACGAGCAGGGTGCGAAGGAGGCCGCCGCGTCCCTCGTCGCCGAGGGCATCGAGGCCGCCGCCGTCGCCCTGGACGTGACGCGGGCCGCGTCCGTCGAGGCCGCGGTCGCGTTCGCCGTCGACACCTTCGGCGGGCTCGACCTGGCCGTGAACAACGCCGGCATCGGCGGCCCCAGCGCCCCCACGGGCACGTACGACATCGACGCCTACGACCGGGTGATCCGCACCAACCTGGACGGCGTCTTCTACTCGATGCGCTACGAGCTCCCCGTCATCGAGGCGGCCGGCCGGGGCGGCGCGATCGTGAACGTCGCGTCGATCCTCGGCTCGGTCGGCTTCGCGGGCTCCCCCGCGTACGTGGCGGCGAAGCACGGCGTCGTGGGCCTGACGAAGACGGCCGCGGCCGAGTACTCCGCCAAGGGCATCCGGGTCAACGCGGTGGGTCCCGGCTTCATCGACACCCCGCTGCTCCAGCAGATGGACCAGGCCGCCTACGACGGGCTGGTCGCGCTGCACCCGGCCGGCCGGCTGGGCCGCTCCGAGGAGGTCGCGGAGCTGATCGCGTTCCTGCTGTCGGACCGCGCCTCGTTCATCGCGGGCAGCTACCACCTGGTCGACGGCGCGTACACCGCCGTCTGATCCGCTCCCGCACCCGGGCCCCCGCGACGCTCCCATCCCGCGTCGCCGGGGGCCCTTCGCACGCCGTGCGCCCCGGGGAGTCATGGAACGGCCGCGGCTGGGCAGGCGTGGGTCTTGACCCATGCGGCAGGAGGGGCGCGGCATCGCGATGCAACAGCAGGCAGGACAGGTCACAGCCACCGGGGGACGGGCGCGCGAGTCGTACTTCGACAACGTGAAGTTCCTGACGATCGTGCTCGTCGCGTGCGGGCACGCCTGGGAACCCCTGACCTACGGCTCCCGTGCGGTGACCGCGCTCTATCTCACCGTGTACGCGTTCCACATGCCGGCGTTCGCGCTGGTCTCCGGCTACTTCTCGCGCAGTTTCGACATGGCGCCCCGGCGGCTGAAGCGGCTGCTCACCGGTGTGGTCGTGCCGTACGTGGTGTTCGAGGTGGCGTACACGCTGTTCTACCGGTGGGCGCAGGACGACCCCGGATATCCGATCAGCCTGCTGGACCCCTGGTACGTGATGTGGTTCCTGGCCGCGCTGTTCATCTGGCGTCTGTCCACGCCGCTCTGGCTCCAGCTGCGGCACCCGGTGCCGGTCGCGCTCGCCGTGGGCACGGCGGTGTCCATGTGGCCGGGCGCGGGCGGCGACCTGGCGCTGCAACGGGTCCTTCAGTTCCTGCCGTTCTTCGTGGTGGGCCTGGTGGTGCGGGCCGAGCACTTCTCGTGGCTGCGCACCTGGCGGTGCCGGCTGGCCGCCGTGCCGGTCGTACTCGTGGCCGTCGCGGTCGCGTATCGGGTGGCGCCCTGGTTCGACGCGGGCTGGTTCTACCACCGGGGCAGCGTGGTGGGACGCGGGGTGCCGGCGTGGGCGGGCCTGTGGGCGACGCCCGCCCTGTTCGTGCTCGCCCTCGTCCTCACCGCCTGCTTCCTGGCCTGGGTGCCGGGCCGCAGGCTGTGGTTCACGACGCTCGGCACCGGGACGATCTACGCCTACCTGCTGCACGGATTCGTCATCAAGGCCTCCCGGTTCGGCGACTGGTACGCCCACCCGTGGCTGCACCGCCCGCTGGGAGAGCTGGCCGTGACCGCGGCGGCCGTCGCACTGATCACCGTGCTCTGCACGGAGCCGGTGCGGCGGGTGTTCCGGCCCGTCGTCGAGCCCCGCATGGAGTGGGCGTTCCGCAAGCCGCGAGTCAAGAAGCCGCCCGTTCCGAAGACCCCGCGCGAGGAGGAGGTCACCTCATCCGGCGGGTGACGGACTGCGCCGAGGCGAGCAGGCAGTGCATGCGCTCGGTGAGCGCGCCCATGTCGTCGGCCGGGGTGTGGAAGGGGATGCGGACGTCGGCCTGGCCGCGCGTGCGCTCCAGACGCAGCGTCAGCCCGTGCCGGTCGACGGCCAGGGGCTGGACGCGGACGACGCCGTGCAGGCTGTCGGGGGCGATGAGCCGGGTCAGCTGTTCGACGGCCTCGGGGTGGGCCTCGGCGAGATGCGTGAGCAGGCGCGGCTCGGCGAGGGCGAGGGGGTCCGGGGTCGTCGCGGCGAGTTCCGCGAGGTCGATCCCGACGCGTTCGGACCGGGTCTGGAGGACGGCCCGCCCGGGGACCAGCCGCAACTCCTCGCCGTCGGGGACCAGCTCCCCGGAGAGCCAGAGCCGGGCGCGCACCCGGTCCCGTACCGGCACGGGGGCCGCGTCGGCGAACTCCAGCAGGGTCGTGGGCCGTCCGTGCGGGGCGCACAGCACGGCCGCGGCGAGCACACTGTCCGGCGGCGGGCTGATGCGCACCGTGCCGTCCTCCGCGGCGACGCGGTGGGCGCCGACGAGGTCGTCCTGCCCCACATCGGTGGTGACACCGCACGTCCACGCGGCGGCGAGCACGGAGCGCGCGCGGGCCGCGGCGGTGGGGACGGCGGCAGCGATCTGTCGGACACCCATCCGAACCTCCCTTAGGTAAGCCTCACCTAACTTAGCGGAGATCTTCGCCGAGGGTCCAGCCCGCCGCGCGGGGGCGGTGCGATTCCGACCGGTTCTGATCCCGTGCGCCACCGGCATGCGCCAACTCCACGCGAACGGGGGGTGAATATGCCGTCCGCGCCCGCCGTCCGGACCGGACGGGCATCATGCGGCGCATGGACGGTACCGCGCTCCTGCGGGAGCTCTTCACGCCCGACGAGTACGACGCGGTCCGCAGACACGCGGATCACCTGGGTGTGCCAGTCATCGAGTACGTGCGCCGCTCGGCCGCGGAACGGGCCCTGGAGCGGCTGCACCTGACCGAGGCCCTGGAGACACAGGACCTGCCGCTCGGCAAGGCGTCGGTCCCGCAGGTGGAGCGGGCCCGCTGCGGGGACGGGGTGTCCTCGCCGGCCCTGGAGCGCTTCCTCGACGCGCTGGCCCATCCGACCGACGACGACTGACCCGGTCGACGCCCGCACCCTCTCGTATACGTCGTGATCGGCCGGACCTCCGGACGCCACCACCTCACTTCGGCCGAGGCCGCTCGGACCGCCCGCATGGGGATCGGGTTCCGCGGGAATGTGCCCCGTTACCGACGGCGCGGACAGGGTCGTCACCGCGCCGGGGAACCGAGAGGGAAGGGGAGTGATCGTCATGCGTGCGTCGACGGACGTCCAGGGGCGTACGGCACGCGTGGAGTACCTGATGCCGCAGGGGTCGGCGGCGCCTCGGCTGGCCCGGCGGCTGACCCGGTCGTTCCTGGCCGGACACGGCGGCTGCCCGGTGGCAGACGCCGAGTTGGTGGTCTCGGAGCTGGTCACCAACGCCACCCGGGCGTCGGGCGGGTGCTGCCGGATGAGTCTGCGGATCGACGCGGACGAGGTGACGGTGGCGGTGCACGACGACGGTCCGGGGCTGCCCCGGCAGCGGACCGCGTCGCAGTCCGCCGAGTCGGGCCGGGGGATCACGCTGGTGCGGGCGCTGGCGCGGCACTGGAGCGTGGAGCCGCATCCGCAGGGCGGAAAGACGGTGCGGGCGGTCCTCGCGGCCTGCTGAGCACCGCCCGCGGTCGTCCTCCTCGCGCTCCTCGTGCCTCAGTGACCTCGTGCGATCCAGTCGTCGAGGTCGGGTGCCTCCGCACCGATCGTCGTGGTGTCCCCGTGTCCGGTGCGCACGACGGTCTCGGGCGGCAGGGTGAGCAGCCGCTCCCGGATCGAGTCGACGATCGTCGGGAAGTCGCTGAACGTACGGCCCGTCGCGCCGGGTCCGCCCTTGAAGAGGGTGTCGCCGGTGAAGACGGTGCCGAGCGCCGGCGCGTACAGGCTGACCGCGCCGTGGCAGTGTCCGGGCGTGTGCAGGACGGTCAGCTCGACGCCGGCGACGGTGAGGCGCTGCCCGTCGGCGAGTTCGGCGTCGGGGCCGCGGTCCGGGTGCGTGCGCTTCCACAGGTCGAGGTCGGCCGGGTGGAGCAGGATCGGCGCGCCGGTCCGGTCGGCCAGCGCGGGTGCGGCGTCGATGTGGTCGTCGTGCGCGTGGGTGCACACGATGGCGACCACCCGGCGGTCCCCGACGGCGGCGGCGATGGCGTCGGCGTCGTGCGCGGCGTCGATGACGACGACCTCCCGGTCGTCTCCGACGAGCCAGACGTTGTTGTCGACGTCCCAGGTGCCGCCGTCGAGGGAGAACGTCCCCGAGGTGACCAGGTGGTCGACGCGGGCGCCGGTGGCGTTGGCGTCGGTCATCAGAAGACCACCACCGAGCGCAGCACGTCGCCGTGGTGCATCCGCTCGAACGCCTTCTCGACGTCTTCGAGCGCGATGGTCTCGGTGACGAACGCGTCCAGGTCCAGGCGGCCCTGGCGGTAGAGGTCGATGAGCATGGGGAAGTCGCGCGAGGGCAGACAGTCCCCGTACCAGGACGACTTGAGCGCGCCGCCGCGGCCGAAGACGTCGAGCAGGGGCAGGTCGATGCGCATCTCGGGGGTGGGCACGCCGACGAGGACCACGGTGCCCGCGAGGTCACGGGCGTAGAAGGCCTGTTCGTAGGTCTCGGGGCGGCCGACGGCCTCGATGACGACGTCGGCGCCGAAACCGCCGGTCAGCTCGCGGATGGCCTCGACGGGGTCGCCGGTGCGCGAGTTGACGGTGTGCGTGGCGCCGAGCTTGCGGGCCGTCTCCAGCTTCTTGTCGTCGACGTCGACGGCGATGATCTTCGAGGCGCCGGCGAGCCGGGCGCCGACCACCGAGGCGTTGCCCACGCCGCCGCAGCCGATGACGGCGACGGAGTCACCGCGGCCGACCCCGCCGGTGTTGATGGCGGCGCCGATGCCGGCCATCACACCGCAGCCGAGCAGGCCCGCGGCGGCGGGCGAGGCGTCCGGGTCGACCTTGGTGCACTGCCCGGCGGCGACCAGGGTCTTCTCGGCGAACGCGCCGATGCCGAGGGCCGGGCTCAGCTCTGTGCCGTCGGCGAGGGTCATCTTCTGCTTGGCGTTGTGGGTGTCGAAGCAGTACTGGGGGCGGCCCCGCAGGCAGGCGCGGCACTGCCCGCACACGGCACGCCAGTTGAGGATGACGAAGTCACCGGGCTCGACCTCGGTCACCCCCTCCCCCACCGACTCGACGACGCCGGCCGCCTCGTGCCCGAGGAGGAACGGGAAGTCGTCGTTGATCCCGCCCTCCCGGTAGTGCAGATCGGTGTGGCAGACGCCGCACGCCTGGACCTTCACCACGGCCTCGCCCGGTCCGGGGTCCGGCACGGTGATCGTCTCGATCGTCACCGGGGCACCCTTCGCCCGTGCGATCACGCCCTGCACCTGCTGCGCCATGACGGTCAGCCTTCTTCCTCTTCGTGGTTCCCGCACACGTTCTTACGCCGTCCATCCTCGCCCATGATCACCATGCGGCACAGTTCCGGTGCGCGGGCACGGCCGTTCTAGGCTGCCCGGGTGCCCACTCCCAGCGCCGCCGCGTCCACCCTGCTGCCCGTCGACGCCACCCTGGCGGTGGTGCTCGTCGCGCTGTTGCTGGTGGCCGCGGCCGTCGCCGCCGTGTTCCGGCTCGCGCCGGACGCCTCCTGGCGCCGGGCGCGCGACATCGCGGTGGCGGGGGTGCGGGCGGCCGTGCAGCTGGGCGGGGTGTCGCTGGTGATCGGCTGGGTGGTGCAGCACGGCGCCGCGCTGCTCGGATTCGTGCTGCTGATGTTCGCGGTGGCGGCGCGCACGGCGGGCCGGCGCGTCACCGCGGGGCGCGGCTGGGCCTGGGCGGCGCTGCCGGTCGCGGTGCCGGTGGCGCCGGTCGTGGGCGTCCTGGTCGGCTGCGGACTCGTCCCGGTGCGCGGCATCGCGCTGATCCCGGTCACCGGCATCCTCATCGGCGGGGCGCTCACGGCGACGGTCCTGGCGGGGCGCCGCGCCCTCGACGAGCTGACGGCGCGCCGGGGTGAGGTGGAGGCGTGCCTGGCCATCGGCCTGCTCCCGCACGAGGCACGCCTGGAGATAGCCCGCCCGGCGGCGTCGGAGGCGCTGCTGCCGGGCCTCGACCAGACCCGCACGGTCGGCCTGGTCACGCTCCCCGGCGCGTTCGTCGGGATGCTGCTGGGCGGGGCGTCGCCGGTGATGGCGGGCGCCGTGCAGCTGTTCGTCCTGGTCGCCCTCATGGCGGTGCAGGCGATCGCGGTGGCGACGACGGTGGAGCTGGTCGCGCGGGGCCGCCTGCGCCGGCCGGCACCGGCGGGCGCCTAGCTCCGGGCGCGGAGCCGCCTCCGTCCGGTCCTGAGTACGCCGCCGCGTGCGGGTCAGACCGCCCCGTACTCGTGGGGGCGTCCGCCGCGCCACCGGATGGCCGGCGAGTCGCCGAGCACGAGCCGGTCGGCGTCGTCGAGACCGGCGCGCCGCAGGAACTCGATCACATCGGCGTCGCTGTGCGCGATCCCGAGCCGCACGGCGCCGACGGTGACCCGGCGGCCCCCCTGCGGCGCGGGCCGCTGCACGACGATCTCCGCGGTCCCGTCCGCCGGGCCGTCGCCGGTGTCACCGGCGTCCGCCCCCGTCATGAGCGGCCGGTCCCCTGCCGCGCCCGGCGCCGCAGCTCGGCCCGCGCCGCCGGGCCGAGCCGCTCGCCGGCCAGCACCCGGGAGAGGTGCAGCAGACGTCGCCGCAGGGCGGTACGGCCGGGCTCACGGGCGAGGCGTTCGTAGGTCTCGGTCCACTCCCGCTGGGTCTGGATCAGGTCATCGGTGACGGAGTTCCGCATACCTTCAATAGAGCACGTGTTCGAATTACCGTGCAAATGACGCAGCGGGTGCGTGGCGGACTAGGCCTGGCCCTGGGCCGTCCCCGGTGACTGCGGTGCCAGGCTGCGCAGCACGCAGAACTCGTTGCCCTCCGGGTCGGCCAGGACCACCCAGCTGCGGCCGTCGCCCTGGCCCACATCCGCCCGGGTGGCCCCGAGGCCGAGCAGCCGGGTCACCTCGGCCTCGGTGGTGCTGTCGATGGGGCTGACGTCGAGGTGGAGCCGGTTCTTGCCGGCCTTGTCCTCGGGTACCCGGAGGAACGCCACGGTGGGCGGCATCTGCCGCGCCCGCACCTCCTCGGCGGTCGGCTCCCAGGAGCCGATCTCGACCAGCCCCTCGCGCCGGTCGAGCACGTCGAAGCCGAGGACCGCGCACCAGAAGGCCGCGAGGCGCTCCGGGTCGTGACAGTCGACGGCGAGTTCGGTGAATCTGCTGGCCATGTCTCTCCTGGGTCGTTCGTCCGGAACCAGAGCAAGCAAGCACCGGCCGACCCGCGCGGCGCAAGACCGTTTCCCGAAGATCTGCGCCGTGGACCGAGTTCATCGCGGCCGGACCGACGCGCGGGACGGCGTACGCTCCGGATCATGTCTGTCTACGAGAACGTCCAGATCGCTTCGCTCCAGGGCGGCGACGCCGACCTCGCCCAGTACGAGGGCCGACCCGTCCTCGTCGTCAATGTCGCCTCGAAGTGCGGCCTCACGCCGCAGTACTCCGCGCTCGAAGAGCTCCAGAAGCGGTACGCGGGGCGCGGTTTCACCGTGCTCGGCGTGCCCTGCAACCAGTTCATGGGGCAGGAGCCCGGCAGCGCCGACGAGATCGCCGAGTTCTGCTCGGCCACGTACGGCGTGACCTTCCCGATGACCGAGAAGGTCGATGTCAACGGCGCCGACCGGCACCCGCTGTACGCGAACCTGGTGCCCGCCGCGGACGCCGAGGGGCACAGCGGCGACATCCGCTGGAACTTCGAGAAGTTCCTCGTCGGCCGGTCCGGTGAGGTCGTGGCCCGCTTCTCGCCGCAGACCGAGCCGGACGCGCCCGAGGTCGTCGCGGCCGTGGAGAAGGAACTCGCCGCCGCCTGACGCGCCCCCGGGCACGGCTGGGCCCGGACCGCGGCGCCGGCCTCAGCCGAAGGCCAGGACCCGCTCCAGGGCCGCCCGGCCCGCCGGCCCCCAGGTCGGTTTGCCGCCGGGCAGGCCCCGGTCGCCCGCGCGGCCGATGCCGATGAGACCCGCCGCGCGCAGCACGGCCCAGCCGCGTGCGCGGCGGACCGTCGCGTCGTCGGCGACCGCGTACGCGTCGAAGAACGCGGTGGCCTCGCCGTCGGGCAGCAGCAGCCAGGCGGCGCACAGGTCGGTGGCGGGGTCGCCCGCGCAGAGGTCGCCGAAGTCGATGACGCCCACGAGGGCGCCGTCGCGGACCACGATGTTGGCGGGGTGCAGGTCCGCGTGCAGCCAGCGGGGCGCGTCCTGCCAGGCGGGGGCGGCGAGCGCGTCGTCCCAGAGCGCGCGCAGCGCCGCCGCCCGGGCGCCCCGCGCGTCGACGTCGGCGCAGAGCTTCTCGAAGTCGACCGGGAGCGCGGCCAGCGGGACTCCGCGCCCGGGGTTGGCCGGGGCGTCGTGCGGCGCGGGGCCGGTGTGCAGCGCGCCGAGGAAGGCGGCCAGAATCTTCGGGTTCTCCGTGCCCGGCGCCAGCGGCTCCCGGTCGGCCGGTTCGCCCGGCACCCAGGTCGTGACCGTCCACGGCCTCGGGAAGCGGCGCGAGGGCTCGCCGGTCCGCAGCGGGCTCGGCACCGGGAGCGCGAAGCGCGGCGCGAGCCCGGGCAGCCAGCGCTGCTCGTTGCGGACGTGCCAGACGGCCTCCTCGCGGCAGGGCAGACGGACGACAAGCCCGTCCCCGATCCGCCACAGCTGGTGGTCCCAGCCCGTGGCGGCGTACCGGGGCCTGAGGTCCGCCAGGTCGGGGTGCTGGTCGCGCAGCAGGTCGCGGACCAGCGCTTCGTCGATGGTGATGTCCTCGGCCGCCCCGTGCGTCGCGCCGACGTCCGCCGCGTGTCCCTCGTGATCGCTCATGGGGCGGATGATCTCAGGTGGCGTTCTCCCCGTCGGCGGAGCCGAAGAACGCCCGGAGCGTGCGCAGCACCTGGTCCGTCAGATCCTCCTCGCCGGATGGGACGAGCCCGTACGTGCGGCGCAGGAAGCGTCGCAGGGGCGAGGTGTCGAACCGGACCACCGCGAGGCCCTGCGGCGCGCTCAGCTCCACGACGGTGTGCGAGCGGCCGCTCGGCCAGACGTGGACGTCGCCGGTCCCCGCGGGCTCGTGCAGTCCCTCGTCGAGGAGCGAGCGGGCGAAGGCCCAGGTCACCTCGGTTCCGGTGAGGGTGACCTCGGCCGGGAAGACCATGCTGATGGCCAGCGGGTCGGCCGACGCGTACCGCAGGGCGACGGTGAGGGGGCGGTCCGGTCCGAGGTTCCCGGCGGAGACGAGCCGGGCCCGGGTCGGTTGTTCCAGCGTGACGGGCAGGGTGGTCGACATGGCGGGCTCCCTCTCTGCTGCTGCGCTGCGACGCCCGGGTGCCGGTCCGACGCGGCGGCCGGGAGGCGCATGTCGGCGTATCGCAAAAAAGCGGCTGAGACCTGTGCCACTCACCTCCCCATCATCCGACAAAAGCCGCATAACGGTTCAGGTTCTTTGGGGCGCCTGGTCGAGCGGGCCCCGTCCGACCCGCCCGGACGGCAGAGCCTGCATGCGCCGCCCCACCCTTCGTTGCACCATGGCTGCATGCTCTTCGCCCGGCTCGCTCAGGTGTCCCAGGACGTCGCCGCCACCTCGGCTCGGACGCGGAAGATCGCGCTGCTCGCCGAGCTGTTCCGGGACGCCTCGCCCGATGACGTCCCCCTCGTCATCCCCTACCTGGCGGGGCACCTCCCGCAGGGGCGGCTCGGGATCGGCTGGCGGGTGCTCGGCGAGCCGGTCGCGCCCGCCGAACGGCCGCGGCTCACCGTGCGGGACGTGGACGCCGCGCTGAGCGCCGTCGGCGAGGTCTCCGGCACCGGTTCGCAGGCCGAGCGGAAGCGGCTGGTCGCGGAGCTGCTGGGCGCGGCCACCGCGGACGAGCAGCGCTACCTCGTCGGGCTGGTCACCGGCGAGGTGCGACAGGGCGCCCTGGACGCGGTGGCGATCGAAGGGCTCGCCCGGGCGACGGACGCGCCCCCGGCGGCCGTGCGGCGGGCGGTGATGCTCGCGGGCGGGCTGCAACCGGTGGCGCGGGCGCTGCTGGCCGACGGCCCCGGCGCGCTCGACGCGTTCCGGCTGACCGTGGGCCACCCGGTCCTGCCGATGCTGGCGCACAGCGCCCCGGCCGTCGGTGACGCGCTCGACAAGCTCGGGACCTGCGTGGTGGAGGAGAAGCTCGACGGGATCCGGGTCCAGGTGCACCGGGACGGGGACGACGTCCACGTGTACACCCGCACGCTCGACGACATCACCGAGCGCCTGCCCGAAGTGACGGCCGCGGTGCGGGAGTTCGCGGACGAGCGGTTCATCCTCGACGGCGAGGTCATCGCCCTCGACGACGCGGGACGGCCGCGCGCCTTCCAGGAGGTGGCCGGGCGGGTCGGATCGCGCGTCGACGTGGCCCGCGCCGCCGCGGCCCTCCCCCTCTCCCCCGTCTTCTTCGACGTGCTCTACGCGGACCCGCCGACCGGCCCGGAGCCGGCGACGCCCGACGGGGCGGCGGACGGCCCCGCCGGGTCGCAGGGGCCCGATCTGCTGGACCTGCCCTTCACCGAGCGGCACGCGCGCCTGGCGCGGCTGGTGCCCGAACCCCTGCGGGTGCGCCGGTACGTCGTCGAGGACGGCTCCGACGCACGGCAGCGCGCCGCCGCCGAGCGGTTCTTCGCCGACACCCTCGCCCGGGGGCACGAGGGCGTCGTCGTCAAGGAGGTGACCGCGCCGTACAGCGCGGGGCGGCGGGGCGCGTCCTGGCTGAAGGTGAAGCCGGTGCACACCCTCGACCTGGTGGTGCTCGCCGCCGAGTGGGGGCACGGGCGGCGCACCGGCAAGCTCTCCAACCTGCACCTGGGAGCGCGCCGCGACGACGGCTCGTACGCGATGCTCGGCAAGACGTTCAAGGGGCTCACGGACGTGCTGCTGGCCTGGCAGACCGAGCGGCTGCGGGAGCTGGCCGTGGAGGACGACGGCCACGTCGTCACCGTGCGGCCGGAGCTGGTCGTCGAGATCGCCTACGACGGGCTGCAACGCTCGACGCGCTATCCGGCGGGCGTCACGCTGCGGTTCGCGCGCGTCCTGCGCTACCGCGAGGACAAGACCGCCGAGCAGGCCGACACGGTCGACTCCGTGCTCGCCGCGCACCCGCACCTCCTCGCCGAGGGCACCGGCACCTGACCCTTTCTTTGCCAAAAGATGAGCCGTATAAGGTGACTGCGACACTGAAAGATGCATTCGCCAATTAATGGCCGCTCGGGTCGGCCCGAGCGGCCCGGCGCCACGATGCACGCACGGACAAGGGGAGAGACGTGCCCGCTTCACGGCTCAGCAGGACACCACTGCCAGGGATCGGCCATCGCTACGACCTGACCACCCGCGAACAGCGCCGGCTGTCGGTCGTCGCCCACCGGGACGGGGGCCGCACGCTGAGCGCATACCAGGCCGACGACCCGGACGCGTGCGCCCTCTCGATGAAACTGACCCCAAGTGAGGCGGCGTACCTCATCGACGCGCTGATGCCCTCGCACCACAGCCCGAACCTGCTGCACACCACCGATCTGGGGCTGGTCGCCGAGCGGATCGAGATACCGGGGGCCTCCCACTGGAACGGCCGGCTGCTCGGCGAGACGGCGATGCGCACCGAGACCGGCGCCTCCATCGTCGCCGTGCTGCGCCGCGCCGAGGCGATCCCGTCGCCGGCCCCGGACTTCCGGCTCGCGGGCGGGGACACCGTCATCGTGATCGGCACCCGTGAGGGCGTCGAGGCGGCGGCCGCGATCCTGGGGCGGGAGTGATCGGATGCATTCCGCTGTCTTCCTCATCGAGTTCGGTGCGATCATCCTGGCCCTCGGGCTGCTCGGCAGGCTCGCCGGCCGGCTGAGCTTCTCGCCGATCCCGCTCTACCTGCTGGCCGGTCTCGCGTTCGGCGAGGGCGGGCTGCTGCCGCTCGGCGCGAGCGAGGAGTTCGTGGAGATCGGCTCCGAGATCGGGGTCATCCTGCTGCTGTTGATGCTCGGGCTGGAGTACACGGCGAGCGACCTCGTCAACAACCTCAAGACGCAGTACCCGGCGGGACTCGTCGACATGACGTGCAACGCCCTGCCCGGCGCGGCCGCCGCGCTGCTCATGGGCTGGGGTCCGGTCGCGGCCGTGGTGCTCGCCGGTGTCACCTGGATCTCGTCGAGCGGCGTCATCGCGAAGGTGCTCGGCGACCTCGGGCGGCTCGGCAACCGCGAGACGCCGGTCATCCTGAGCATCCTCGTCCTCGAGGACCTGGCGATGGCCGTGTATCTGCCGATCATCACCGCCCTGCTGGCCGGAGTCGGCTGGGCGACCGGCGGTGTCACGCTCGCGATCGCGCTCGGCGCGGCGGGTCTCGTGCTGTTCGTCGCCGTGCGGTTCGGGCGGCAGATATCCCGGTTCGTGTCGAGCGACGACCCGGAGAAGCTGCTCCTGGTGGTGCTCGGTCTGACCATCCTCGTGGCCGGTATCGCCCAGCAGTTGCAGGTGTCGGCGGCCGTGGGCGCCTTCCTCGTCGGCATCGCGCTGTCCGGTGAGGTCGCCGAGGGCGCGCACCAGTTGCTGATGCCGCTGCGCGACCTGTTCGCCGCCGTCTTCTTCGTCTTCTTCGGTCTGCACACCGATCCGGCGAGCATCCCGCCGGTGCTGCTGCCCGCGCTGCTGCTGGCCGTGGTGACGGCCTGCACGAAGATCTTCACCGGGTACTGGGCCGCGCGGCGGGCCGGCATCTCGGTGAAGGGCCGGTGGCGGGCCGGCGGCGCGCTCGTGGCGCGCGGCGAGTTCTCCATCGTCATCGCCGGCCTCGCCGTGACGTCGGGCATCGAGCCCCGGCTGGGCCCGCTGGCGACGGCGTATGTGCTGATCCTCGTCATCGTGGGGCCGCTCACCGCCCGGTACACGCAGCCGCTCGCCCAGCGGCTCCTGCGGACGCGGACGCCGGAGCCGGTGGCCGTACCGGCGCCGCGCGGCGCCGAGGACAGTACGCAGATCGACGAGCAGATCCGCTGACACCGCGCACCCGCAGGGACGGCGACCGGGGAGGGAACGGCTTCGTTCTCTCCCCGGTCGCCGTCCGTGATCAGGGCGCTTAGCGTGGGTGGCGAGGTCGGGGGGTGTCCCTGGGTGTCTGGAGGCCACCGATGGATCGCACGCCCGAATCCGCCACACCCGGCGGTGCCACAGCCGCCGACGTCGGCACAGGAACCCCGTCCGCGGGCGGAGGTGACAGGCCGTACGCGGGCGGCGGCAACCACGAACACCGATGGCTGATCCTCGGTGTCATCGGGCTCGCGCAGCTGATGGTGGTGCTGGACGCGACGATCGTGAACATCGCTCTGCCGTCCGCGCAGCAGGATCTCGGTTTCTCGGACGGCAACCGGCAGTGGATCGTCACCGCCTACGCGCTCGCGTTCGGCAGCCTGCTGCTGCTCGGCGGGCGCGTCGCCGACCTGGTGGGCCGCAAGGCCATCTTCCTCACCGGTCTCGCCGGGTTCGCCGCCGCGTCGGCACTGGGCGGCGCCGCGACGAGCTTCGGGATGCTGGTGTTCGCGCGGGCCCTCCAGGGCCTGTTCGGCGCCCTGCTCGCGCCCGCCGCGCTGTCGCTGCTGACCACGACGTTCACCGACCCGAAGGAACGCGCGAAGGCGTTCGGCATCTACGGTGCCATCGCGGGCGCGGGCGGCGCCGTCGGCCTGCTGCTCGGCGGGGTGCTCACCGAGTACCTGGACTGGCGCTGGTGCCTGTACGTGAACCTGTTCTTCGCCGTGATCGCCCTGCTGGGCGGGGCGCGGCTGCTGCACGGCGGCCGTCCCGCGGACCGTCCGAAACTGGACGTGCCCGGCACGTTCCTGGTGTCGGTGGGTCTCTTCTGCATCGTGTACGGCTTCAGCAACGCGGAGACGCACGACTGGGGCTCCGTCCTGACCTGGGGCTTCCTCGTCGTCGGCGTGGTGCTGCTCGCGGCGTTCGCCTGGTGGGAGACGCGCGCCACGCATCCGCTGCTGCCGCTGCGGGTGATCCTGGACCGGGACCGCGGCGCGTCCTACCTCGCGATGTTCATCTCCGGCGCGGGCATGTTCGGCGTGTTCCTGTTCCTCACGTACTACCTGCAACAGATCCTCGACTACTCGCCGGTCCTCACGGGTGTGGCGTTCCTGCCGATGGTGGCCTGCATGATCGTCTCGTCGGTCGTCGCCACCAACTCCCTCGTCCCCCGGCTCGGCCCGAAGCCGATCGTGCCGCTGGGCATGGCGCTGTCCGCGGGCGGCATGGCCTGGCTGACCGCGCTCGACCTGGACAGCAGCTACGCGGCGCACGTGCTGCCGCCGCTGCTGGTGGCCGGCATCGGTCTCGGTCTGATCTTCGCGACGGCGATGAACCTGGCCACCGCGGGGATCGCCACGCACGACGCGGGCGTCGCCTCCGCGATGGTGAACACCAGTCAGCAGGTGGGCGGCTCGATCGGCACGGCCCTGCTCAACACCCTCGCGACGAGCGCCGCGACCAGCTACCTCACCGGCAAGCGGCCCACCCCGCAGGTGCAGGCGCGGGCGGCGATGGAGAGCTACTCGACCGCGTACACCTGGTCCGCGCTGTTCTTCGCGGTGGGCTTCGTGGTGACGCTGGTGCTCTACCGTCCGGGGGCGCCCCGGACGGTGGCCGGCGGCGACGGCGCCGTACACATGTAGCGGACGTCCCTCCGTGCGGTGCCGGTTCGGGTACTCCGTCCACCGGGCATACCCCCTCTGCAAAGTCCGCCCGCCCGCCCCGGGTCCTCCCGGGGCGGGCGGCGCGGGTGGCGGTGCTCGGAACAGAGCGAGGGGGACGTCGTGCGCGGTGTGCCGTACGAGGTGTACCAGGTGGACAGCGAACGGCTGGCGACGGCCTTCGTCGAGGTGGCCGACGCCTCGGTGCGGGGCGGGCCGCAGGCCCTCGCGACGCTCGTCGCCTGCTGTGTCACCCTCCTGGGGGTGCCGTCGGCGGCGGCCGTCCTCAAGCCGCCCACGGGCCGGGTCGAGGTGGCCGCGTCCGACCAGCGGGGGCTGCGCCTGGAACGGGCCGCGCTGTCCTGGGGCGAGGGCCCCGGCGCCGACTGCCGCGCCTCCGCCCAGCCGATCCGCGGCGTGCCGCTCGCGCACCCGTACGCGCGGGCCAACTGGCCGTCGTACACGGCGATGGCACGTTCGCTGGGCTTCGCGTGCGTGGTCGCGGTGCCGCTGCGCACCGCGGACCGGGCGGTCGGCTCGCTCAGTCTGCTGTCGGAGCGGACCGGACCGCCGGGAGCGCTCCAGCTGCGCCTCGGCCAGCATCTCGCGGACGCCACGGCACGCGGCGTCCAGCCCCACCTGCCGCCCCTCTGACACCCAAGGTCACCTCCTTTCTCATCTCCCCTCTGCTCATCCCTGTTCCCCGCTCCCTACTCCACCGGGACTGATCACATGGTCACCAGACGCAGCGCCGGAATCCTGCTCTTCCGCCGCGCACCGGACGGCCCCGAGGTGCTGCTCGGGCACATGGGCGGACCCTTCTGGGAGCGCCGCGACGCGGGGGCCTGGTCGGTCCCCAAGGGTGAGTACGGGGACGACGAGACGCCCTGGGACGCGGCCCGGCGCGAGTTCCGGGAGGAGCTGGGGCTGCCCGCGCCCGCCGGGGAGCCGCTGCCGCTCGGGGAGGTGGTCCAGTCCGGCGGCAAGCACGTCGTCGTGTGGGCGGTGGAGGGCGACCTCGATCCGGCGGACATGGTGCCGGGCACCTTCACGATGGAGTGGCCGCGCGGCAGTGGCCGGACCGCCGAGTTCCCGGAGCTGGACCGGGCCGCCTGGTTCGGCCTGGCGGCGGCGCGGGCCGTGATCGTGCGGGCGCAGGCCGCGTTCCTGGACCGGCTGGCCGAGCAGGTCTGACCGGCGGTTCCCCGGGTACCCGGGGGCTTCCCGCGTTGCGCGGCCCGGTGCGGCGCGGGAAGGTCGAAGGAACCGCGCACAGGAGGTCCCCCATGCCCATCGCGACGGTCAATCCCGCCACGGGTGAGACGCTGCGGACGTACGACGCCCTGTCCTCCGAGGCGATCGAGGAGAAGCTCGCTCTGGCGTCCCGGACGTTCGACTCGTACCGCACGAGTTCGTTCTTCGACCGGGCCCGCCTGCTCCAGCAGGCCGCCGACCTGTTGGAGGCGGACGCCCCGGACATCGCCCGGGTGATGACGACGGAGATGGGCAAGCCGGTCGCCGCGGCCCGCGCCGAGGCCAAGAAGTGCGCGAAGACCATGCGCTGGTACGCGCAAAACGCACAGGAGCTGCTCGCCGACGAGCACCCGTCCGACGAGGACGTGAAGGACTCCGGAGCGGCCCGCGCCCTGGTGCGCTACCGGCCGCTGGGCGTGGTGCTCGCGGTGATGCCGTGGAACTTCCCGCTGTGGCAGGTGATCCGGTTCGCCGCGCCCGCCCTGATGGCGGGCAACGTGGGTCTGCTCAAGCACGCGTCGAACGTGCCGCAGACCGCCCTCTACCTGGAGGACCTGTTCCGGCGCGCCGGCTTCCCCGAAGGCTGCTTCCAGACGCTCCTGGTCGGCTCGGGCGCCATCGAGGGCATCCTGCGCGACGAGCGGGTGGTCGCCGCGACCCTCACCGGCAGCGAGCCGGCGGGCCGCTCGGTCGCCGCGATCGCCGGTGACGAGGTGAAGAAGACGGTGCTGGAGCTCGGCGGCAGCGACCCGTACGTGGTCATGCCGTCGGCCGACGTCGCCGCCGCCGCGCGGACGGCCGTGACGGCGCGGGTCCAGAACAACGGTCAGTCCTGCATCGCGGCGAAGCGGTTCATCGTGCACGAGGACGTCTTCGAGGAGTTCCGGGAGACGTTCGTGGCGGGGATGCGGGAGCTGCGCGTCGGTGACCCGCTGGACGAGGCCACCGACGTCGGGCCGCTCTCCAGCGAGCAAGGGCGCGCCGACCTGGAGGAGCTGGTCGACGACGCGGTCGAGAACGGTGCGACCGTGCTGTGCGGCGGGCAGCGGCCCGAGGACCTCGCCGACCGGGGCTGGTTCTACGAGCCGACCGTGATCGCGGACGTGACGCCCGAGATGCGCATCCACCGCGAGGAGACGTTCGGCCCGGTCGCGACGCTGTACCGGGTCTCCGGCCTGGACGAGGCGATCGAGGTCGCCAACGACACGCCGTTCGGGCTGAGTTCGAACCTGTGGACCGGCCAGGAGGCCGACATCGACCGGTTCGTGCAGGACAGCGGGGCGGGCGGGGTCTTCGTGAACGGCATGACGGCCTCGCACCCGGCGCTCCCCTTCGGCGGCGCCAAGCGCTCCGGGTACGGCAGGGAGCTGGCGGGCCACGGGATCAAGGAGTTCTGCAACATCACGACGGTGTGGGTGGCGGCCTGATCCCCCGCCCCTCCGGGATCGGTCCCGCCGTTCCGGGACCGGTGCCGCCCCTGCCGGGCCGGTCCCGTCACTCCTGAACGATCAAAACTCCTGAACGATCAAAACGCTCAAGTTGGTCGTGTCTCTTGAGCGTTTGATCCACCGGGTGCTAGAAACCGCTTACTCCCAGCGGACCTCCAGCCACCCGGAGCTGTACATGACGTCGTCGTCCCTGCCCTGGTCCCGTCGCGCCTTCCTCGCCTCGTCGGCGGCCGTCGGGGCCGCGCTCACCGTCGCGGCCCCCGGCCCGGCCGTCGCCGGGGCGGCGGCCGTCGGCGTCGCCGACGACGACGAGTTCGCCCGGCTGCGGGTGAAGTGGCGGACCCTGTATCTCGGCGAGGGCTTCAGCCCGACCGCCGAACCGTTCAGGTCGAAGCTGGCCACGCTGGGCGAGCAGGCGAAGGGGTGGCAGGACGCGATGGCCCCGGCCGCCGGATCGCTGTGGCCCGACGCCGTGTTCGGCGACCCGGACCCGAACACGGACACGGAGTCGTACGGCTACTCCGAGAAGATGCAGACGAGCTACGAGCGCGTGCGCACGATGGCGGAGGCCTTCTGCCGGCCCGGCACCGGCCTGACCGGCGACGCGTCGCTCAGGACCGCCGTGCTCGGAGCCGTCGACCACTTGGGCGCCCAGGTCTTCAACGCCTCCCGGAAGCAGTACGGCAACTGGTACAACTTCCAGATCGGCGCCCCGCAGCGACTGCTCGACATCTGCGTCCTGATGTACGAGCACCTGAGCGCGGCGCAGCTCACTGCGGCGATCGAGGCCGTCGACCACTTCGTCCCGGACTCCCTGGTCGCGTCGTACTCCGGGACCAGCACCGGAGCCAACCGGATCGACCTGTGCCGGGTCCTCGCGCTGCGCGGCATCCTCGGCGGCACCGCCGCGAAGGTCGCGCTCGCGCGGGACGCCGTCAGTCCGGTCTTCCCGTACGTCACCTCGGGCGACGGCCTGTACGCCGACGGCTCCCTGATCCAGCACACGTACGTGCCGTACACCGGGTCGTACGGCGCGGTCCTCATCGACGGGCTCAGCCGGCTGTTCGCGCTGCTCGGCGGGTCGACGTGGGCGATCACGGACAGCGGCCGGCAGATCTTCCTGGAATCGGTCGAGGCCGCCTACGCGCCGTTCCTGCACGACGGCCTGTCGATGGACAACGTGGCGGGACGCGCGATCAGCCGCGGGCTCCTCACCGGCGACACCCTGAAGGTCCAGCAGGACGACCACTCCCGGGGCCACGGCATCATCGCCTCGATCCTGCTGCTCGGGCAGGGCGCGAGCGCCGAGGAGAACACGCGCTGGCGGGCGCTCGCCAAGGGCTGGTTCACCCGGGACCGGTACAGCGACGTGACGGCGGGCCGGACGCTGGGCGTCGCCGCGCTCTCCCGGGTCGCGGCACTGCTCGGCGACACGGCGGTGAAGGCGGCCCCCGAGCCGGTCGGGCACCGGCTGTTCCCGTCGATGGCGCGCGCGACGCACCGCACGAGCCGGTTCACGGCGTCGGTGTCGATGGCGTCGAAGGCCATCACGTTCTACGAGAACGGCAACGGCGAGAACCTCCGCGGCTGGCACACCGGTTCGGGCATGCTGTCCTGGTGGACCGCCGGCGACCGCGCGGGCGGCGGCCAGTACAGCGACGGGTTCTGGCCGACCGTGGACCCGTACCGGCTGCCCGGTACGACGGTCTCGCGCAAGACGCTCGCGGACGGCGAGGGCGGCGCGTGGGGTGCGCCACGGCCCGCCACGACCTGGGTCGGCGGTGCGACGGACGGCACGTACGCGGCGGTGGCCCAGGACACCCGGGGCCTGTCGTCGACCCTCAGGGCGAGGAAGGCGTGGTTCTTCCTCGACGACGCGGTGGTCTGCCTCGGTGCGGGCATCACGAGCACGGACGGCGTGGGCGTCGAGAGCGTCGTGGACGCGCGCAACCTCGGGGCGTCGGGCACGGCGCGCCTGACGGTGGACGGCCGCACCCGGGCGGCCACCCTCGGCTCGAACTCGACGATCGCGGACGCCCGTTGGGCCCATCTTGCCGGACACGGCGGATACGTCTTCCCCGCCGGCGCCGCGCTGACCGCGCTGCGCACGGAGCGTACGGGGACGTGGCGGAGCATCAACGGCGGCGGCTCGGCCGACCCGGTCACCCGCCGGTACGTGACCCTGCTGACCGACCACGGTACGGACCCCGCCGACGCCTCCTACGCGTATGTGCTGCTGCCCGGTGCGGACGCGGCGCGCACCGCGGCGCGGGCCGCGGACCGCGGCTGGGTCGACATCGGCTCCAACACCGGTGCGCAGCAGGGCGTTCGGGTCCGGTCCCTCGGCCTGACGTCGGTCGTGTTCTGGGAACCGGGGACGGTCGGCGCGGTCACCGTGGACGCGCCGCTGGTCGTGCAGATCAGGGAGCGGCGCGACGGCACGGCGACGGTGTGCGTCAGCGACCCGAACCGGGCGGTGAAGGCGGCCACGCTGGTCTGGCGGCGACCGGTCCGTTCCGTGACGTCGAAGCCGGGTTCGGTGACGGCGGCGACGCCGGGGAACGAGCTGAGGCTGACCTTCGGCGACCTGACCGGGGCCGGCGGGCTGACCCAGAAGGTCACCGTGAAGCTGCGCTGAGGGACGGTCCGCACGACTCCCGGACGCGCAACTCGGGAAGGATGTCCAGGTGTTGTCCCGGTTCGCGGGTGCCTGACGGCTCGGCGAGCCGGGACAGCAGCAGTTCGGCGGCCCGCCGGCCGACGGCCCGCTTCGCCGGGGCGACGGCGGTCAGCGGCAGGTCGGCGAGACCGGCGACCTCGTCGTCGTAGGTGATGACGGCGAGGTCGCCGGGGATGCGGATGCCGTGGGCGCGCAGCCGGGGCACGAGGACGATCGCGTCGACGTCGCTGTGCACGATCGCGGCGCTCACCCCGTGCTCCTCGACGGCCGTCCGCAGCTGGCGGAAGGTGCGCTCGAAACGCTCGGCCTCGGTTGCGGGCGACGCCGGCCCCGGCGGCGCCGCCGGGGCCGGGAGCAGGCCGAGCGCGGCGACGGCGGCTTCGTGGCCGCGCCGCAACTCGGCGGTGGTGGGCGAGTCCTGGGCGGCGAGCGCGATGCGGCGATGGCCGAGCGCGGCCAGGTGGCGGACGGCCTCGGCGGCGCCGTGGGCGTGGTCGGAGCGGACCCGGTCGAGGGCCGCGGCCGGGTGCCCGTGCGGCGCGGACCGCTCCACGAGCACGGTGGGCACCGCCCGCTCCGTGATCCGCAGCCCCTCCCCCGGGCCGGGGCTGCCCGTCTCCCAACTGGGCGTCAGCAGCAGTCCGTGCGCGCCGGACGCAAGCAGCCGGTCGGCCTGGACGCCGTCCTCTCCGGGCAGGTACCGCGACAGGGCGACGACGAGCCGGGCGCCGTGCGCCTCGACGGCCTCGCGGGCGCCGCGCACCACGTCGGCGTAGTAGTACTCGGTGGTCGGCACGACCATGCCGATGACGGCGCCGCGCACCGGATCGGCCGCCCGTGACGGCGGTTCGGCGGTCGCCTCCGACCGGACGACGGCGCCGTGCAGGCGTCGGAGCCTGCCCCGCGCGGCGAGGGTCTCCACGTCGCGGCGGAGCGTCACCGGTGAGACGTCGAGTTCGCGCGCGAGGTCGGCGACGCGCAGGGTGCCGCGCTCCCCGAGCAGTCGGAGGATCAGCGCGTGCCGTCGGTCGACGTGCTGCCGCATGGTGTGGGCCTCCCCCGTGGCACGCGTGGCATGGTCCGGCGCGTGCGGCGCCGGAGTGATCTCATCGTATCGATCGCTCCCGCTCTCAACGATCCCCTCCGGGCGGCCGGTTCGTCCGCCATGCGTTCACCCGACCGCACCGCCTTCCTTCACCCGGCCGTCACCGGCTGTTCGGTGCCGGGGCCGAACGTGTGCGCAGATCACCGGTGCACGCCGTCCGACCCAGGACACGTGGTCCGGCGCCGTTCTCGCAGTCCACCACGGCTCACGCCGTTCCCGTGTTTCCCGTGTTTCCCGCGTTCTCGTGTTCCAGGAGGCTCCATGTCCCCGCTCGTCCCCGGTTCCCGCCGCGTCCGCCGCACCGTCGCCGCGGGTGTGCCCCTCGCGGCACTGGCCGCGCTCGCCGTCGCCGGGACCGCGACGGGTGCCCCCGCCGTTCCCGGCACGGCACACGGCGCGGCCGAGGTCATCGGTGGCGCCACGCTCGGCGATCTGCCGCTCGGCGACTTCAGCAACGGGCTGCTGCCGGGTTCGGTCGCCGACGACCGCGGGGTCGACCTCGGCGGGATCGGCTCCGACATCTATCCGGCGGGCCGCCGGGGCGAGTTCTGGACGGTCACCGACCGCGGCCCGAACGGGCAGATCAAGGTCGACGGCACCAAGCGCCGCACGTTCCCCGTGCCCGGCTTCGATCCGACGATCGTGAAGATCCGCGTCACCGGCGACCGGGTGAAGGTGCTCGACGCCCTGCCGATCACCACCCGGTCCGGCAAGGCCGTCACGGGTCTGTCGAACCAGGAGGGCCGCGACGAGAAGCCGTACACGTACGACGCGCGGTCCCCGCTCTCCTTCGACCCGGACGGGCTGGACACCGAGGGCATCGTGCGGGCCGCCGACGGCACCTTCTGGCTGGTCGACGAGTACGGCCCCTCCCTCGTGCACGTGTCGGCGCACGGCACGGTCCTCACCCGCTACGTGCCCAAGGGCCTCGGTCTGAAGGGCGCCGGCTATCCGGTGGTGGAGGCGCTGCCGTCGGTCCTCCTGCACCGGAAGATCAACCGTGGCTTCGAGGGGCTGGCCCAGCTCTCGAACGGCGAGCTGGTGATGGCGCTCCAGAGCCCGCTGTCCCTGCCCGACGGGGCCGCCGGGGACGCCTCGCGCACCACCCGGCTGTTCCGCTTCTCCCCCAAGAAGAAGGCCGTCACCGCCGAATACGCGTACCGCTTCGACGCGGTGGGGGACGTCGACCCGGGCGAGGACGACACCTCCGAGCTGAAGATCTCCTCGGTCGTGGCGCTCGGCAGGGACCGGCTGCTCGTGGAGGAGCGCACCGACAAGGCGGCCCGTCTCCAGGAGGTGCGGCTCACGCGGGGCGCCGACATCCTGGGCGACCGGTGGGACGACGCGACGACCTCGCCGTCCCTCGAACAGCTCGACGACCCCGCCGCCGCCGAGGTGCCGGTGCTCGGGAAGCGGCTCGTGGTCGACCTGAACACCGTGGACGGCGTGCAGGACAAGATCGAGGGGGTGGCCGTCGTCGGGCACCGCACGCTGGCCCTGATCAACGACAACGACTTCGGGATGACCGACGGCACGGGGGCGTTCGACACGAACGGGCGGCTCGTGGACAGCGGGATCGAGACGCGGGTGACGTACGTGAAGCTGCCCAAGGGCGCGTTGTAGGACGGTCGGGGCGGGAGAGCACGGGGCGTCGGCGTCGGCGCCGTCCGTCGCCGTCGGCGTCGCCCGTCGGCGTCGGAGTCGGCGTCGCCCGCGGCCGGCAAGGAGGGCGCCGGGGTGCCGCACGCCGCAGGCCCGCAGGATCGGGAGCTTGAAGAGAGCCGCTCTAGAGGTCGCTCGGCAGCAGTCCGCTCGGCAGGTCGTCGGGCAGCTCCGTCGGGATCGTCGACGGCAGGCCGCTGGGCAGCTCACTCGGTATCTCGCTGGGTACGCCGCTGGGCAGCCCGCTCGGCAGGCCCGGTGACGATGACCGCGTGGCCCCAGCGCTGCCGCGCTCCGGCGAGGGCCTGTCGGCGCCGCCTCCCGACGAGCCCGGGCGCGTCACCAGCATGACGGCGAGCACGGCGATCACGACGACGGCCACGATCGCGGCGACGGCCTGGAAGCGACGGGCCCCCGCACCCGGCGGAGGCCCGTCGGCCGGCGGCCCGCCGAAGCCGTTCCCCTCGGGTGGCGGTGGCGGGCCGGGCGGCTGCGGAGGCAGGGGCGGCGTGGCCATGCCCCCAGGGTCGCCCGTCGGCGGACCGACGCGCGACCCCTTCGGCACCCCTTGAAGAACCTCTCGGATCGGAGGCTTCTCGGGGGTTACTCGGATTTCCCCGGGTCCCCGCGGGGCCTCTGGGAGCCTCTCGGGGAGGTCGCCCCGGTGCGGGGCAGTCGCGTCAGCCGCGTGCGGCCAGCAGGTGGTCCATCGCCAGCTGGTCGAGGCGCTCGAAGGCCATGCCGCGCTCGGCCGCCGCCGTTACGTCGAACTCCTCGAACGCGCTCCGGTCGGCGAGCAGCGCCGCCAGTCCGTCGGCCGCCGTGGGCTGCGCGAGTTCGTCCAGGCGCGCGGCCCGCAGCGCCTCCTGCACCTCGGGGTCGGCGCGGAAGGCGGCAGCGCGCTCCTTGAGGATCAGGTAGTTGCGCATGCAGCCCGCGGCGGAGGCCCAGACGCCGTCGATGTCCTCGGTGCGCGGCGGCTTGAAGTCGAAGTGGCGCGGGCCCGCGTAGTCGGAGTTCTCCAACAGGTCGACCAGCCAGAACGCGGCGCGCAGATCGCCGCCGCCGAACCGCAGGTCCTGGTCGTACTTGATGCCGGTCTGGCCGTTGAGGTCGATGTGGAACAGCTTGCCCGCCCACAGCGCCTGCGCGATGCCGTGCGGGAAGTTCAGGCCCGCCATCTGCTCGTGGCCGACCTCCGGGTTCACGCCGTACATCTCGGGCCGTTCCAGGCGCTCGATGAAGGCGAGGGCGTGGCCGATGGTGGGCAGGAGGATGTCGCCGCGCGGCTCGTTGGGCTTGGGCTCGATCGCGAACCTCAGGTCGTAGCCCTGCTCGACGACGTACTCACCGAGCAGGTCGAAGGCCTCCTTCATCCGGTCCAGCGCGTCCCGCACGTCCTTGGCACCCCCGGACTCGGCACCCTCGCGGCCGCCCCACGCGACATAGGTCCGCGCGCCCAGCTCGGCGGCCAGGTCGATGTTGCGGATCGTCTTGCGCAGCGCGTACCGGCGCACGTCACGGTCGTTGGCGGTGAAGCCGCCGTCCTTGAAGACCGGGTGCGTGAACAGGTTCGTCGTGGCCATCGGCACCACGATGCCGGTCGCGTCGAGCGCCTGCCGGAACCGCTTGACGTGCGACTCGCGCTCGGTCTCGGACGCACCGAACGGAATCAGGTCGTCGTCGTGGAACGTGACGCCGTACGCGCCGAGTTCGGACAGCCGCCGCACCGACTCGACCGGGTCGAGCGCGGGCCGGGTGGCATCACCGAACGGGTCGCGGCCCTGCCAGCCGACGGTCCACAGGCCGAAGCTGAACTTGTCGTCGGGAGTGGGCTGGTACGTCATCTCGCGGCTCCCTCGCCGTTGCCCGGTGTGCGGCGGCGCACGCCGCACAGCCATTTCGTCATGGCGCTTTACAAATTAGTATGCGGGCACGCCGCTGGGAAGGGTCAGCACGGGGACGAGTTCGCGCGAGCCTCGCGCCGGGCCCGTCACCCGAGCCGGTCGTACCCGTTCGTTCACGTCAGGAGAGCCGCATGTCCGCTGCCGAGGGTCCCCTCGTCGTAGGGATCGACAGTTCCACGCAATCCACCAAGGCCCTGGTCGTCGACGCCGCCACCGGCACGGCTGTGGCGAGCGGGCAGGCGCCGCACACGGTGACGACGGGCGCGGGCCGCGAGAGCGATCCCGAGGAGTGGTACCGGGCGTTGCGCGAGGCCGTCGCCCAGTGCGGGGACGCGGCCCGGCGGGCGTCCGCGGTCTCGGTCGGCGGGCAGCAGCACGGTCTGGTGACGCTGGACGCGCAGGGGCGTCCGGTGCGTCCGGCGCTGCTGTGGAACGACGTGCGCTCGGCGCCGCAGGCGCGTCGGCTGGTGGCGGAGCTGGGCGGGCCGGAGGTGTGGGCGGAGCGGTTCGGCAGCGTTCCGGGCGCCTCCTTCACGGTCTCGAAGTGGGCGTGGCTGGCCGAGCACGAACCGGAGGCGGTGCGGGCGACGACCGCGGTACGCCTGCCCCACGACTATCTGACCGGGCGGCTGACCGGCACCGGCACGACGGATCGCGGCGACGCGTCCGGTACGGGGTGGTGGGCGGCGTCGGCCGAGGGGTACGACGCGGACCTGCTGGACCGGGTGGGGCTCGATCCGGCGCTGCTGCCGAGGGTGGTGGGGCCGGGCGAGGTGGCGGGGACGGTCCGCGACAGCGCGGGCGACCTGCCGTTCTCCCACGGCACGCTGGTGGCCGCCGGGACCGGGGACAACGCCGCCGCCGCGCTCGGCCTCGGGCTGCTGCCGGGCACCCCCGTGCTCAGCCTCGGCACGTCCGGGACGGTGTACGCGGTGTCGCGGAAGCGGCCGGCGGATCCGTCGGGCACGGTCGCCGGGTTCGCGGACGCGCGCGGCGACTGGCTGCCGCTGGCCTGCACCCTGAACTGCACGCTCGCCGTGGACCGGATCGCGGCGCTGCTCGGCCTCGACCGGGAGGCGGTGGAGGGGGGCGGCACGGCGACCGTCCTGCCCTACCTCGACGGGGAGCGGACCCCCGCGCTGCCGGACGCCTCCGGCCTGCTCACCGGTCTGCGGCACGACACGACGGGCGGGCAGCTCCTCCAGGCCGCGTACGACGGCGCCGTGCACGCGCTGCTCGCAGCGCTGGACCGGGTGCTCGAAGGCGATGCGGGGGACGCCGATCCGGCCGCTCCGCTGCTGCTCATCGGCGGCGGTGCGCGGGGCACCGCGTGGCAGGAGACGGTACGGCGGCTGTCGGGGCGCGGCGTCCAGGTGCCCGAGGCCCGCGAGCTGGTGGCGCTCGGCGCGGCGGCCCAGGCGGCCGGTCTGCTCACCGGCGAGGACCCGGCCGCCGTGGCCCGGCGCTGGGACACGGCGCGCGGCCCGGTCCTCGACCCCGTACCCCGGGACGACGCGACGATGGCCCGGATCTCCGGCGTCCTGGCCGACGCGGCGCCGCTCCTGGGGTAGGGGTGAGGCGGGCGGGTTCGATCCCGGCCGAGGACGGCCGCGACGCGGAGGAGCCTGGCCGGGGCCCGGCGATGAACCACGGGGACACGGAGGAGCCCAGCCGAGGCCCGACGATGAACCACCGGGACACGGAGGAGCCCAGCCGAGGCCCGACGATGAACCACCGGGACGCGGAGGAGCCCGGCCGTGTTCCGGCGATGAACCACCGGGACGCGGAAGCGTGCGCTCCGGGCCCGAGAGTGAGCCGCCGGGGTCCGGCGGTGTCCGGCCCGGACCCGGGTGTCCTGGCAGGCCCTGCGACGATGTGCGCATGACCGCACCTCTGCACCGGCCGCGCCCGGGGACGCCGGACACCCAGCAGGCCATGCGCCGCCGCAATCTGTCCCGGGTGCTGCACACGGTGGCCGCCGAGGGGCCGTTGTCGCGGGCGATGGTGGCCCAGCGGATCGGGCTGACCCGGGCCGCGGTCTCCACCCTCGTCGACGAGCTGACCCGGGCCGGTCTCCTGGAGGAGCTGGGTCCGCAGCGGCCCGGCGGCGTCGGCCGGCCCGGCTCCGCGCTCGCGGTCAGCGGCCGGGGCCCCGCCGGGCTCGGGGCCGAGGTGGGCGTGGACCATCTCGCGGTGTGCGCCGTCGACCTGAGCGGCACGGTACGCGCGCGTGCCGAGCGCCGCGTCGACAACCGGGGCCGCGCGCCGAAGCCGGTCCTGGCCGAACTCGCCCGGCTCGTGGACCAGGTGAGCGTGCAGGCGCGGGAGGCGGGACTGCGTCCGGCGGGGCTCGCGGTGGCGGTGCCCGGCCTGGTGGGACGCGACACGCACACCGTCGTGCGCGCCCCGAACCTCGACTGGCACGACACGGACGTCGCCGCACTGCTGCCCGTGGACGCGCCGCTGACGGTCGACAACGAGGCGAACTTCGGCGCCCTGGCCGAGCTGTGGCTCGCCGACGGCTCCCCCGCCGACTTCCTGCACGTGTCGGCCGAGATCGGCATCGGTGCCGCGCTCGTCGTGGACGGGCGGCTGCTGCGCGGCACGCGCGGGTTCGCCGGCGAGCTGGGCCATGTGCCGGTGCGGCCGGAGGGCCCGGCGTGTCCGTGCGGCGGGCGGGGCTGCCTGGAGCAGTACGCGGGCGAGGGGGCGGTGCTGCGCGCGGCGGGCATCGCGCCGGGGCCCGACCGGGTCTCGCTACTGGCCGAGCGGGCCGGGGACGGCGACACCGCCACCCGCAAGGCGCTGCGTGGCGCCGGCACCGCGCTCGGGATCGCGCTGACCGGCGCGGTGAACCTCCTCGATCCCCGGGCCGTGGTCCTCGGCGGCGCCCTGTCCCGGCTCGCGCCCTGGCTCCTGCCGCCGCTGGAGCGCGAGTTGACCCGGAGGCGGGCCGCTCCGGCGGACGGCGTGCTGGTGTCGGCGCTCGGCCCCGATGGGCCGTTGCTGGGCGCGGCGCACTCCGTGGTGCGCGCGGTGCTGGACGATCCGGTGGGTGCGGTGGGGTAAGACGTCGACGCGGGCCGGTACGGGCGGGAACAAGCGGGCGGCACGCGTGGCCGTCGGCGTCCGCCGGCCCCCTGCGGACCGCCAGTGGTCCGAACCTCTGACGCCCCTCTGACATGCAGTTATTCACATCGCGCGGGTTGTCCACAGATCGGCCGTACCCCCTTCCGCCCCAACCCGCGGGCGCCGTACCGTACTTCACGCGAGGCGCCGTGCTCCCGTCCGTCCGGCGGGTGGCGGCGTGCGCACGGGAAGGGAGTTTCCTGTGTCGGGGGACACCGCGGGAAGCACGACCAGAGGGGCCGCCGCGGGCCCGGGCTCTGCCGAGCCCATAGCCCCGTAGGCCCGTGCCCCGTGGCCCGTGGCCCGTAGACCCGTATCCCGTAGAAGACCCCCATCGGTTCTCCCCCTCCCCTCCCCTCCCCCCTCCACCTCCCCCTCTCCCCCACCGTCCGCGCCAGTCGAAAGGCAGGATCGCCATGGACCGCACCAGACACCCCCTCACCGCAGGCACCACCCGCCGCCGTCTCCTCCAGGCCGGGGCGCTCGCCGCCGTCCCCGGTTCCCTCCTGGCGACGGGCAGTGCCCACGCGGCGGCCGCCGCGGTGGACTACCCCTCGGCCGAGTCCGTCCCGGCCAGCACGTCCAACTACACGGCGTCCAGCCGGCCCACCGCGTACCCGATCGACTATGTGATCGTGCACGTCACGCAGGAGACCTGGGCCGACGCCCTCGCCATCTTCAAGAACCCGGCCAAGAAGGTATCCGCGCACTACGTCGTCCGGTCCTCCGACGGGCACATCGCCCAGTGCGTGCGCGAGAAGAACATCGCCTGGCACGCGGGGAACTGGGACTACAACACGCGCAGCATCGGCATCGAGCACGAGGGCTGGGTGGACAAGCCGCAGTACTTCACGGACGCGCTGTACGAGCGGTCGGCGGCCCTGACCGCGTCGATCTGCGCGCGCTACGGGATCCCGGCCGACCGCGAGCACATCCTCGGGCACGTGGAGGTGCCCGGCACCGACCACACGGACCCGGGGCCGAACTGGGATTGGACGCGCTACATCCGCCTGGTCAACATGGCCTGACCGGCACACCGTAGACACCGGGCGACCGCGCCGGGCCGGGTGCGGCCGGTCTTCACGCCCGTGTGCGGCATGTGCCGGCTCACGAGATCGGCGCCGCGCTCCTTGTCGGCCTCCCTCCCCGGGGTGACGATGTCCCCACTGTCGTCAGTCGTCAGGAATGTCTCGGGGAGGCAGCGTTGACCGATCCATGGGTCGCCCTGGAGTCGGGCGCCGACGCGTCCGAGCGGGTACGGGCGCTGCGCCGTGCCCACGACCGGTTCACCGCGGCGGGCACCGTCGTCCGTCCGGTGCGGCCGGTGGTCGCCGCGTCCTGGCGCCGCTCGGCGGGTGCGCACGTCAGCCCGGACGACTCGGCGGCCGTCGAGCTGACCGACGGGGAGCTGAGCGCGTACCGGGCGCAGCATCCGCTGGCCGGGGTGATGCCGCTGTTCCGGGAGCTGATGGGCACGTTCGCGACCGACGGCGAGCACCTTCTGGCCGTGTGCGACGCGCAGGGCAGACTGCTGTGGGTCGAGGGGCACAAGGGTGCGCGGCGGCGGGCGGGCCGGATGAACTTCGTGCCGGGTGCCCGCTGGTCGGAGTCGGCGATGGGCACGAACGCGCCGGGCACGGCGGTCGCCGTGGACCGGGCGGTGCAGGTGTTCGCCGCCGAGCACTTCATCCGCGAGGTGCAGCCGTGGACGTGCGCGGCGGCGCCGGTGCACGATCCGCGCACCGGACGTCTGCTGGGCGCCGTCGACATCACGGGCGGCGACCGGCTCGCGCATCCGCACAGTCTGGCGTTCGTGCAGGCGGTGGCGCGCGCCGCCGAGTCCCAGCTCGCTCTGCTGGCCCCGCCGGCCGCGACCGACCGCGCCCTGCGGCTGACCGTCCTCGGCCGTGACGAGGCGCTGCTGCTCACCCCGGCCGGACACAAGCTCCGCCTCAGCCGCCGCCACAGCGAACTGCTCGTGCTGCTGTCCCGCCACCCGGAGGGCCTGACCGGTGACGAACTGTTGTGTCAGCTGTACGAGGACGAGTCCGTGACCCCGGTGACGCTGCGCGCCGAACTGGCGCGCCTGCGCCGGGTCCTGGGGCCCGGGCTGCTCACCTCGCGCCCCTACCGTCTGACGGCCCCTGTCGAGTCGGATGCCGACACGGTGGAGCGCCGTCTCGGCTCGGGTGCGGTGACGGCCGCCGCCTCCGCGTACTCGGGTCCGCTGCTGCCCGCGTCGCAGGCCCCGGCGGTGGCCCGCGCCCGGCGCAGGCTCGCGGACGGGCTGCGCGCCGCCCTCATCGCCCGCGGCGACCCCGACCTGCTCGCCGACTGGGCGCACGCCCCGTGGGGCGAGGACGACCTCGGTGTCTGGCAGGCCCTGGCGGCGGTCCGGCCGTCGCCGCCGGTCCTGGCCCGGCTCGCGGCGCTCGACGAGGAGCTGGGCGCGCGGGGCCCGTACGCAACGTAGCTGCAACGTCCGGCTCCCTAGCCTCCTGAGCGCAAGCTGCCCAACGGCGGGCAGCCGAGACAGGAGGCACCTCACCATGACCCGCTACGCGGCCCCCGGCACCCAGGGCTCCGTCGTCTCCTACGAGGCCCGCTACGACCACTTCATCGGCGGTGAGTACGTGCCGCCGGCGCGGGGGCAGTACTTCGAGAACCCGAGTCCGGTCAACGGTCAGCCGTTCACCGAGATCGCGCGCGGCACCGCCGAGGACGTGGAGCGCGCGCTCGACGCCGCGCACGCCGCCGCGCCGGCCTGGGGGCGCACGTCGCCCGGTGCCCGCGGCGACATCCTCCTGAAGATCGCCGACCGTATGGAGCAGAACCTCGAACTCCTCGCGGTCGCGGAGAGCTGGGAGAACGGCAAGCCGGTCCGCGAGACGCTGGCCGCCGACATCCCGCTGGCGATCGACCACTTCCGCTATTTCGCGGGCGCGGTCCGGGCGCAGGAGGGCAGCCTGTCCGAGATCGACGACGACACGGTCGCGTACCACTTCCACGAGCCGCTCGGCGTCGTCGCGCAGATCATCCCGTGGAACTTCCCGATCCTGATGGCGACCTGGAAGCTCGCACCCGCGCTGGCGGCGGGCAACGCGGTCGTCATCAAGCCGGCCGAGCAGACCCCGGCGTCGATCCACGTCCTGATGGACCTGGTCAAGGACCTGCTGCCGCCGGGCGTCGTCAACATCGTCAACGGCTTCGGCGTCGAGGCGGGCAAGCCGCTGGCGTCGTCCCCGCGGGTGGCGAAGGTCGCCTTCACCGGCGAGACCACGACGGGCCGGCTGATCATGCAGTACGCCTCGGAGAACATCAAGCCGGTCACGCTGGAGCTCGGCGGCAAGAGCCCGAACATCTTCTTCGACGACGTGTGGGCCAAGGACGACGACTTCCGCGACAAGGCTCTCGAGGGCTTCACGATGTTCGCCCTCAACCAGGGCGAGGTGTGCACCTGCCCCTCGCGGGCGCTGATCCAGCAGGGCCACTACAGCGAGTTCATCGACGCGGCGATCGCCCGCACCGAGGCCATCAAGACCGGCCACCCCCTGGACACCGACACGATGATCGGCGCGCAGGCCTCCAACGACCAGCTCCAGAAGATCCTCTCCTACCTGGACATCGGCCAGCAGGAGGGTGCGAAGGTCCTCTCGGGCGGCCAGCGCATCGAGTACGACGGGGAGTTGGCGGGCGGCTATTACGTCCAGCCCACGATCTTCGAGGGCAGCAACCGCATGCGCATCTTCCAGGAGGAGATCTTCGGCCCGGTCGTCTCGGTGGCCTCGTTCGCCGACTACGACGACGCCATCAAGATCGCCAACGACACCCTGTACGGGCTGGGCGCCGGTGTGTGGACGCGCGACATCAACACGGCGTACCGCGCGGGCCGGGCGATCCAGGCGGGCCGCGTCTGGACCAACTGCTACCACGCGTACCCGGCGCACGCGGCGTTCGGCGGCTACAAGCAGTCGGGCATCGGCCGTGAGAACCACAAGATGATGCTGGACCACTACCAGCAGACGAAGAACCTCCTGGTCTCCTACTCGGCACAGAAGCTCGGCTTCTTCTAGGGCGCAAGAGGAGACGCCCGACTCGGGGTCAACTCCCCTGCCCCTTAGGAGAAGGGGAGTTGACCCCGATTGGCGAGCGGGACGGGCTCGGCCGGTCAGGGCCGGTACGGGGCGACGACGTGGCTGAAGGCAGAGGAGTTCTCCCCGACGAGCCCGGCAAGCGTGCGGACCGAGGCGTCGGCGCCGGTGCATCTCAAGCCTGTCTGTGTGCCTCCAGGGCCCCTTGAGGGTCCCAGCCTGGGCCCGGGACCGAGGCCAGCAACAGTTGTGCGTAGGGGGTGCTGGGCCGGGAGAGGATCGCGTCCGTCGCTCCGGATTCGACGATGCGCCCGTGCCGCATCACGATGATGTCGTCGGTGACGCTGCGGACGACACCGAGGTCGTGGGTGATGAACAGGTAGGTGAGGGCGCTCTGTTCGCGGATGTCGGCGAGGAGGTTGAGGATCTGCGCCTGGATCGAGACGTCGAGGGCGGCGACCGCTTCGTCCAGGACGAGGATCCGGGGCCGGACCGCCAGTGCGCGGGCGATGGCGACGCGCTGACGCTGGCCTCCCGACAGGTCGCGGGGCCTGGCGTCGGCGGCGCGTGCGCTGAGCTGTACCTGGTCGAGGAGCTCGCCGATGCGTGCGGGCCGGTCGGTGCCGGGGTAGTGCAGGTGCAGCGTTTCGCGAAGTGCCTGGCGTGCGCTCAGCCGCGGGTCCAGGCTCTGTAGCGGGTCCTGGAAGACGATCTGGACCTGGCGGGCGCGGGCCAGGCGCTGGGCCTTGCCGCGTGGCGGCGTACGTGGGTGTCCGTCGATGGTGAGCGTGCCGCTGGTCGGGGTGTCCAGACCCGTGACGAGGCGGGCGACGGTGGTTTTGCCGGAGCCCGATTCGCCGACGATGCCGAGCGATCCGCCGACGGGCACGGAGAAGGTGATGTCGTCGACGGCGGAGAAGGCACCGAAGCGTCTGGTGAGGCCGCGGACGTCCAGCCGCGGTGGGTCCGTCGTGATCTCAGGCATGGAGGTCCAATGCGGCGCTGTGGTGGCAGGCGACAGGGGTCGCGGGCGGCGTCTGTCGCCGGCAGATCTCGGTGCGGTGGGCGCAGCGCGGTGCGAAGGCGCAGCCGGTGAGCGGGGTGTCGAGGTCGGGTGGACTGCCGTCGATGGGTGTGAGGTGTCCGGCTCTGCGGTGCGGGCGGGGCGTGGCTTGCAGGAGAGCCGCCGTGTAGGGGTGTCGGGGGTGGGCGAGGAGACGGTCGGGGGTTCCGGTCTCGATGACGCGTCCGGCGTACATGACGCAGACGCGGTCGCTGATGGCGGCGGCGAGGTCGAGGTCGTGGGTGATGAAGAGCAGGCCCATGCGGAAGCGGTCGCGCAGCTCGGCGAGGAGCGCGATGATCTCCGCCTGGGTGGTGGCGTCCAGGGCGGTGGTGGGTTCGTCGGCCAGCAGGAGTCGCGGGTCGGGCATGAGGGCTGCGGCGATCGCGACGCGCTGGAGCATGCCGCCGGACAGCTCGTGCGGGTATTGGCGCAGGACCCGCTCGGGCAGCCGGACGGCATCGCAGAGTGCACGGGCGCGGGCGGACGGGTCGTCGGTGTAAGCGGGCCGCGCGTGTCGGGCGGACTCGATGAGGAAGTCCTCGATGCGGTGCAGGGGGTTGATGGCGGCGTGGGGGTTCTGGAAGACCATGGCTGCGCGGTGGGAGCGCAGGGTGCGCAGCTCGCCTGGGGAAGCGGTGAGCACCGAGTGGCCGGCCGCGACGACGCTGCCGCTGGTCCGGGCGCCGGCGGGGAGGAGGCCCAGGGCGCTGCGGGCGGTGAGTGACTTGCCCGAGCCCGATTCTCCGACGAGGGAGACGGTCTCCCCGGCTGCGACGGTGAGGGTGACGCCCGCCAGGACGGGACGGGCCTGGCCCGGCAGTTGGAGGGTGAGGTGGTCGAACCGGAGGGCCGGAACGCTGTCGGGGGTGGGCATGTCAGGACCTCCGGGCGACGGTGTCGGCGATGCGCTCGCTGACGACGTTGAAGGTCACCACGGTCAGGACGATGGCCAGACAGGGGACGGCGGCCGACAGGGGGCTGGATTGCAGGATGGCGCTCTGGCCGTCGTTGACCATGGTTCCCCAGTCGGGTTCGAGGGGCGATGTGCCGAGTCCGAGGAAGGACAGGGAGGCGAGGTCGAGGAGGGCGTAGCCGAAGTTGACCGAGGACTGCGCCAGGACGACGGCGAGGATGTTGGGCAGCAGATGGCGCAGGCACACCCACCGACCGGAGAAGCCCTGGATGCGGTACGAGGCCAGGTACGGCTTGTTCATCTCGCTCAGAGCGAGGGAGCGGGCGAGGCGGCTGACGTACGGGATGTAGGCGAGGGACAGCGCCAGCACGGGGGCCAGCAGCCCGCGGCCGTACAGGGCGACGAGCAGCATCGCCAGCAGCAGCCCGGGGAACGCCAGCAGGAGTTCGCTGCCGCGGGACAACAGGGTGTCGACGACGCCGCCGCGCCAGGCCGCGGTCACGCCGATCAGCAGCCCCGTGGCGGTGGAGAGGACCACGACGAACAGGGGGCCGAGCAGCGAGGTGCGCGCACCGATCAGAAGGCGGGAGAGCGTGTCGCGCCCGCTGATGTCTCCTCCCAGCAGGCGGTGGACCGAGGGGTCGGTGAGGGCGGTGGAGAAGTCGATGCTGTTGGGGTCCTGGGGGGCGATCCACGGGGCGAGCACGGCGGCGAGGGTGACGACGGCGAGGAAGGCCGTACAGAGCGAGACCAGCGCGTTGCGGCGGGTCGTCAGGCGGTGCAGCAGCCGGTGGTGCGGCAGTGCGAGGGGCACGGGGGCGGTGTGGGTGCTCATGCGGTGCTCCTCTCGCCGAGCGTCGTACGGGGGTCGACCAGCGGGTGGACCAGGTCGATCACGGCGTTGACGCTGATGAACAGGGCGATGATGAGCAGGGAGACGCCCTGGACCACGGGGAAGTCCTTGATGGTGACGGACTTGGCGAGCAGGTCGCCCAGGCCGCCGAGGCCGAAGGCGTACTCGACGAGCACCGTGGAGATCACGAGGTTGGCGACGGCCAGTCCGCTCTGGGTGATGATGACGCCGAGCGCCCCGCGCAGCAGGTGGCGCCGGACGATGACGCGTTCGGGGACGCCCCGGGCACGCGCGACGGTGGTGTGGTCCAGGGCTGCCTGTTCGATGACGCCGGCGCGCGTCACGCTGGAGATGACGCCGATGAACGGCAGGGCGAGCGCGACGGCCGGCAGTGCCAGATGCCACAGGGTGTCGAGGGCGCCGTCGCCTGCTCCCAGTGTGGGAAACCAGCCGAGCCGTAGGGAGAAGACGGACAGCAGAGCGATGGCGGCGACGAACGAGGGGGTGGCGACCGCGGTGGATGTGGCGATGCCGACCGCCGTGTCGACGGGTCCCCTGCGCACCGCGCCGAGCGTGCCGAGGGTGACGCCCACGACGACGACCAACATCGTGGAGAGGGCCAGGAGTTCGAGGGTGACGGGCAGGCGGGAGGCGATGAGGGACGTCACGTCGGAGCGGTACTGGATGGAGATGCCCAGGTCGCCGTGGAGGGTGCCGCTCAGCCAGTGCCCGTACTGGGCGAAGAAGGGGTCGCCCAGGTGGTAGCGCTCACGGATCGCGGCGAGTGCTTCGGGGCTCGCGGCGCGACCGCCGAGCAGGAAGGTCTCGGGGCGGCCCGGGGCGATCTGCACCGAGGCGAAGATGAGGAAGGAGGCGATGAGGAGTGTCGCGAGGAGTTCGGCCACGCGCCGGATCAAGAAGCGGATCATGGCCGCGTCCTTCGTGGTGCCGCACCGATGTCGGCGGCCCAGGGGTAGTAGAGGTAGGAGATGGTGGTGGGGGCGCCGGTGATCCGCTTGTTCAGGAAGAGGCTGTTGGGCAGGGCGGCCACGGGGATGACCGGCAGGTCGCGGTCGGCCAGCCGCTCCAGTCGTGCGGCCAGTCGGCGCCGTTCGGTCACCGAGTCCCGCGCGCTCGCCGCGTCCGAGAGCCGGTCGTAGGCGGGTGAGGAGAAGCCGCCGTAGTTCTCGAACTCGCCGGTGCGCATGTTGGTGTAGAAGCCGAGCGGGTCGTTGAGGGACAGGTAGTAGGTGTAGGGGAACAGGTCGATGCCCTTGCGGGCCTGCGCGTCGCTGAACAGTGCGGTGAACGCGTCGGGTGCGATGGTCTGCAGGTCGACATCGAGGCCGATGCGGGTCCCGGCGTCCTGCACGGCGGTGGCGAGCTGGGAGACGTCGGGGCCGATGGGACTGGTCGCGACGGTGATCTTCTTGCCCTCCGCACCGGCCTCTCGGATCAGGCGCCGCGCCGCGTCGAGGTTCCGACGGGTGGAGGGCCGGTCGTGTGCGCGTGCGGCACGGTCGGCCGCGGGCATCCCGGTCCAGGTCTCGTCGGTGACCAGGGAGGAGCTGGGCGTCGCGGAGTTGTGCAGGGCGACGCGGGCGAAACCGGCGCGGTCCAGGGCCAGGGAAAGGGCCCTGCGTACGCGGACGTCGTGCAGGGTGCCCGTGAGGTGGGTGAGAGCCAGATTGACTGTGGTGAGGCCCTCGCCGAAATAGACCTTGCCCTCGTCGCTGGCCTTCAGCCGCTCCAGGGATTCCGGCGGAGGGGCGTACGTCCCGTCGACCTCGCCGGTGAGCAGGGCGTTCGTGCGGGCGCTGGCGTCGGGCAGGAAGGAGAAGGTGACAGAGGTGTTCCTGGCCGGGCGACCCCAGTAGCCGGCGAAGCGGGTCAGCTTGATGGAGCTGCCGCGCGACCAGCGGGAGAGTGTGTAGGGGCCGGTGCAGTCGAGGCCGCCGTCCGGCGTGCCGAAGCGGTTGTGCTCGGCGCGCATGGTGGCCGCACGGGCGACGGTTCCCGCGCTGTTGGCCATGGCCTGGGGGAAGAGGGCGTCGGGCGCCTTGAGCCGGACGGTGATCTGGAGCGGCCCGCTCTTGCGGATCGAGCGGACGTTCTTGAAGTCCTCGGCCCAGTAGGAACCGGTCTTCTTGTCCATGTGGCGGCGCAGGGAGTACACGGCGTCCTCTGCGGTCAGGGTGCCGCCGTGCTGGAAGCGCACGCCGCCGCGCAGGTCGTAGACCCAGGTGAGCGGGTCGGGGTGGGTGGCCCTGCGCGCCAGTCCCGGTGCCGTGCGCAGCGAGGGGGTGAGCCGCATCAGGCTCTCGCAGACGTTGGACAGGACGGTGTTCTGCGGATAGTCGAAGGCGTAGACGTAGTCCAGGACCGGTGGTTCGGCATAGAGCGCCCAGCGGATCGCGCCGGTGTCGGCGCGGGCGGGCGGGGTGGAGGCGGACAGGGTCGGAGGAGAACCGAAGGGCTGTCGGTGGCCGCAGCCGGTGAGCAGCAGGACGGCGGTGAGCAGCGCGCCCTTGCGCAGCGCGCGCGCTTTCCGCCGGTGGCGCAGGAGTTGAGGCATGGGAGCTCCAGCGTGCAGGGAGGCCGTGCAGGGAGACACCGGCCGGGCCGGGCCTGCCGGGCGAGGGGCGGGACACCCGCTTCCTGTGGGGCCCCGCCCCTCGTGGAGGGCGTCAGGCGTCGACGGGGCGGGAGAGATCGCCGTACAGCTCGGGCCGGCGGGTGGAGATCAGCCCGAACTCGAGCCAGTCGCGCCGCTGGTCCAGGTCGAGGTCGGCCACCAGGACGGCGGGGCGATCGCGCGGGCCGCGCAGGATGACGCGGCCGTACGGGTCGGAGATGAAGGACGCTCCGTAGAAGGTGGAGGTGCCTTCGTGGCCGGTGCGGTTGGGCACGACCATGAACAGGGCGTTGGACAGCCCGTTGGCGCTGATGGCGTGCTCCCACATCGGACGGGTGTCGAACGCGGGCATCTGCGGTTCGGATCCGATCGCGGTGGGGTGCAGGAGGATGTCCGCGCCGCGCAGGGCGTAGGTGCGGGCCAGCTCGGGGAACCATTCGTCCCAGCAGGTGGGGAACCCGAACCGGGCGCCTTCGATCCGAGCGACGGGGAAGTCGCTGTCACCGGGACGGAAGCACAGGTCTTCGCGGTATCCGGGGAACGCCGGGATGTGGTTCTTGCGGGTACGGGTGATCAACCGGCCGTCGGGCCCGGTGCACACCGCGGTGTTGTAGCCCAGGCCGCCGTCGTCCGCCCGCTCGTAGAGCGAGGCGGAGACATGGATGCCGAGCTCGGCCGACAGCTGCGAGATCAGTCGCACGGTGGGGCCGGTTTCGACGTCTTCCTCCCACTGCCCGGCGCCCTGGGCCATGGGGTCGTCGGTGTTGCAGAAGTACGGCGAGCGGGTCAGCTCCGGCAGGGCGACAAGGCGCGCGCCCTGTGCGGCGGCGCGGCGCACGCCGCTGCGCAGCGCCTCGTCGTGCGCGGCGGCATCCGGGTTCCACTCCATCTGGACGAGGCCGACGCGCAGCAGGCCGCGGTCGGCGTCCAGAGTGCGGCCGGGGGATCCGAGAGGTGTTCCGAACGAGGTGAGCAGGTCGTGGTGCACGGTGGTCAGCGCCTCTCGGTGGGGATCTGCTGGGTGATGCAGTGCACGCCGCCGCCGCCGAACGCGAGGGTGGGCGTCAGCACGGGGACGACCTTGCGCTCGGGCATGGCTTTGGCCAGCAGTTCCGCGGCTTCGGCGTCCTGGGGCTGTCCGGCGATCGGCAGCACGCATCCGCCGTTGGGCAGGTAGAAGTTGAGGTAGCCGACCTCGACGCGCTCGCCGTCGGCGTCGCCGTAGGCGGTCTGCGGGAGCACCACGATGTCGAGCGTGCGGCCCCGGGCGTCGCGGGTGGCTTGCAGCACGGCGAGGTTGGCGCGCATGCGGGCGTAGTCGGGGTGGCACTCGTCGTCGGGCAGGCTCACCACGACGCGGCCGGGCGCGATGTAGGCGGCGACGCCGTCGACGTGTCCGTCGGTCTCGGTGTCCTCCAGGCCTCCGTAGGGCAGCCAGATCACCTTCTCAATGCCCAGCGTGCGGGCGAGTTCGGCCTCGATGGCGGCGCGATCGGCGCGCGGGTTGCGGTTGGGATGGAGCAGGCACTGCTCGGTGGTGATGAGGGTGCCTTCGCCGTCGACGGTGATCGCCCCGCCTTCGAGGACCAGGCCCGAGTGCATCCGCTCGATGCCGAGCCGGTCCAGCACGAGGGCGGCGAGCTTGTCGTCGCTGTCGTACGGCCAGTGCTTGCCGCCCCAGGCGTTGAAGCGGAAGTCCACACCGAGGCGGTGGCCGCGGTCGTCGTGGACGACGATCGGGCCGCTGTCGCGGGTCCACGAATCGTCGAGCGGCAGCTCCACGACCTCGATGTCGTGGCCCGTCGTACGGGCGGTGAAGTGCGCGCGCACCGCCGCGGCCGTGCTCGGTGCCGTCACCATCAGCACGGGCTCGAACTCCGCGACGGCTCGGGCCACGGCCACATACTCGCTCTGCGCGGCGGCCAGCTGCCCGCCCCACAGCTCGCCGCGGTAGGGCCAGGCCATCAGGCAGCCCTCGTGCGGAGCCCACTCCGCCGGCATGCGCACGCTTCGTAGGGCCTGTGCACACATGGCGCACTCCTCTCACGGGCCACCACGGGTGGCCGGAATCCAGTAGGTGCGACTCAGAATGAACCCTGACTGAATTTTCAGTCAAGAGGTGCAAGTGATCGAATCCGCGGCAGGGTGGGCGAGAATGGCCGCGAAGAACCGTCAGGGAGGAACCCACAAGTGTCAGATCGCCAGCGCACCATTCTCGAAGCGGCCGTACGGACCATCGCCCGCTCGGGTGTCCGCGGCCTGCGCGTGGAAGAGGTCGCCGCCGAAGCCGGCGTCTCCACCTCGCTGCTCTACTACCACTTCAAGGACCGGGCCGGCCTCGTGCGCCGCACCCTGGAGTTCGTCAACGACCGCGCGGGCGACTCGGCCGACCCCGCGGCCGCCAGGGACCAGAGCCCCCGCGGCCTTCTGGAGCACCAGCTCCTGATGGAAATCCAGGACTCCCCCACCGTGCGCGAAGACTCGACCGCTTGGGGCGAGTTGCGCGCTGCCGCCGTGTTCGAGCCGGATCTGCAGGTGACCCTCGCGCAGTCCACGCAGGTGTGGGTCGAGGAGATCGCGGAGTCGATCAAGGCGTCCCAGCTGACCGGGCAGGCCCGCCGCGACGCCGATCCGTACGCCGCGGCGGAGCGCCTGACCTCGCTGGTCGAAGGACTCAGTGAGCGCTGGCTCAGCGGCTCGCTCGCCCAGGACCGTGCGGTCGTCCTGCTGCGTGGCGCCATCGACGTGGAGCTCGGACCGGCGCCGACGCAGCCCTGACCGTCCGGCGCGAGGTCTTCAGGGACGGGGTCACTGGCCAGGAGGCCGCCTTTGGCCTACCGTAGAGACTGACTAAATTTTCAGTCAGGAGATGCATGATGCAGATGTCCAGACGCCGGTCCCTCCAGGCGGCCTTCGCGGCCGCACTCGCAGCCACGGGGACAGCGGCCTGCGCGAAGAGCGACAGCAGCGGCGCTCTGTCCTCCACGCGCCCCCGTACGCAGCCCTCGGAGCAGGCGCACTGGCGCATGCCCGAGGAGTCGCATCCGCACGAGCTCACGTACATGGCGTGGCCCACCCGCGACATCTGGGGGCCGGACACCGCCGGCGTACGCGAGGACATCGCGGGGATCGCACGGGCCATCGCAGCTTTCGAACCCGTGACGCTCCTGGCCAACGAACAGGACGCGAAGACGGCACGACGCGCGTGCGGCACCGACGTCGACATCCTGGCCGTCCCGGTCGACGACCTGTGGATGCGCGACACCGGCCCCAACTTCGTGCTCGCCTCATCGGGCATCGCCGGCATCGACCTCAACTTCAACGGCTGGGGAGGCAAGCAGAAGCACGACCGCGATGGGCAGGTGGCCCGGAAGATCCTCCGCAGCGAGCGGATCGCAAGGATCCAGGCTCCGATCACCGGCGAGGGCGGCGGCATCGAGATCGACGGTCAAGGCACCCTGCTGGCCACGGAGAGCTGCTGGGTCAATGACAACCGCAACCCGGGAAAGTCACGCGGGGACATCGAAGACGCGATGAAGTCCCTGTACGGCGTCACCACGGTGATCTGGGTGGCCGGGGTGAAGGGACACGACATCACCGACTACCACATCGACGCACTGGCCCGCTTCAGCGAGCCGGGCGTCGTCGTCATGAGCACCCCGCCCGAGGACGCCCCCGGCGACGTCTGGACGAAGGCCTACGACCAGGCCCACAGCGTGCTGACGAAGGCACGTGACGCCCGCGGCAAGACCCTGGAGATCGTCGAGCTGCCGGAGCCGGCCGATCTGCGCGGCCACAGCCAGGACTTCCTCGCGAGCTACGTGAACTACTACGTGTGCAACGGCGGAGTCATCATGCCCCGCTTCGGCGACGCACGCGCGGACAAGGACGCCCTGTCCATCGTGAAGGACCTGTACCCGGGCCGCGAGGTGGTCCAAGTCCCGGTCGACACTCTCGGCGAGGGGGGAGGCGGCATTCACTGCTCCACCCAGCAACTACCGAAGGCCCTCTGATCTCGCCTGGCATCTGCCCGTGCTGCTTACTGATCGTTTCAGAATGAGTCAGTCTGGCTGGACGTCAGTCCTTGAGGCGGTGAAGGATCTGCGCGAACTCGCCGTTCTCGATCAGGCCGGTGAGGACCTGGGTCATGTTGCTGATGCCGGCGTCGCGGACGATGAGCCCGTCCGAGCACCAGAAGTAGCGTCCTCCCAGAGCTTCCCCGCTCGCCGCCCACCGCTTCATCAGCGTCTCAACGCGACCAACCGTGCACATGGTTGCGCTCCACCGAGATCCGTCCCGCAGACGCACCTCGACGTCAACGTCGTCCACCGCGTCGAGGTCCTCGTCGGCGTCCGGCAGGAACGCGGCTTCGAAGTGCTCGGTATGGACGCGGTACCAGGGTTCATCCCAGATGCCCGATGGTGTGCCGTGGCTCATCGGACGAGTGTGCCGGGCCGATTCACCCTCCTCAACTGCTTTGATCTGGCGCCCTTCCGGCGTGACCAGCGATCTTGTGCCCGATGATGTGTGGGAGCGGATAACCCCGCTGCTCCCGACCCGGCCGCCGCGACGTCACCGGTTTCCCGGCCGGAAGCCGGTCGACGACCGTACTGCACTGGCCGGGATCGTGTATGTCCCGCGCAAGGGTGTGTCCTGGGCGGACGTCCCGCCCGAAAGGGGCGGCTGCTCCGGGGTCGCCTGCTGGCGGCGACTGCGGGGCTGGACCGAGGCCGGGGGCCCGCCTCCATAGCGCCCTACTCATCGAGCTGCGGCGTGAAGGGCTGCTGGACAAGGACGACTGCGCAATCGATGGCTCGCACTCAGGGCCCTCAAAGGGGGAATCGCACCGGGCCTTCGCCGGTCGACCGCAGTCGCCCCGGTAGCAAGCACGATGTGATCGTTGACCGTCACGGCACTCCGCTCGCCGCCTCGAGCACCTGACCCGCGAGGATGGCCACATGGACGATCTTGTGAAGTTTCTCGTCGCACGTATCAATGACGACAACCACGCCTACGCCTACGTGGCCGGCACCCTGGGTGCCGAGGCCCTCCTCGACAGCCACCTCCCCATGCTCGATCTGATCGAGCAACTGGCGAACAACTACAGAGCCATGGAGCCCTCGGACTCCCGCACGGCCGGCCTGGCTTACGCGCTGCGAGTCCTTGCCCAGACATACGCCGAGCACCCCGCCTATCAGCTGGAATGGCGCCCATAGCGGCGACGGGGTACATCCCGCCCGAGCCGTGCGAAGCAGGCCCGATTCGAGGGTGAGAGTTCGTGCCAGGCGTCGCGGTGTGGGAGGGATCCGGGGGACTGGCCCTAAGCGGCAGGGGCGGCTGACACCTTCTGCAACGCGGCCACCTGACGGTGTACGAGGTCACGAGGGATGCTCACCTCGTCGCGGGTGCCGCTCATGTCATTGGTGGCGAACGTGACGAGCGTGGCACCCACCCGGACGACCCGCACCTCGGTCGCCAGAGCCGGCGTGTCCGGGACCGGAATCATCTTCGCCCGGAACGCCACCTCCTGGTCGCCCTCGCCGAGTCCCTCCGCCGCACGCACGTTGCTCCACTTCCCGCCCTCCAACAGGGTCGGAAAGGCGTGGCAGGTGCGCAGTGCGGCACGCAGGTCGTCCAGGACCAGCCCGGCGTCCTCGGCGGAGTACGCGGTGAGGAAGACCTGCCCCGCCACATGGTTCCCCGGCGAGACCGTCCCCTGCACCACAGCCTTGGGCATCCTCTGACTCTGGCCCTGCCCAGCCGCGAGGACCGGAGTGCAGTCCGCTGGACTGGCAGCCCCGGCACGCAGGGCGTTCGGCTGCCCGACGATGGTGGAACTCTCGGGCAGCGCGGCCGCCTTCAGCTCCCGTTGTGTCAGGACGCGCGCGGGTACAACCTTCTTCGACGGCTCGGCGGGCTTCGACGGTGCAGCCGCAGTGGTGTGCTCGGACGCGGCCGGTGCATCTCCCCCACACCCGCTCACCCCGGCCAACACGCATACCGCCGCGGCGAGCGTGATGGCCCTGCTTCTGTATCTCGTGTCGTTTCCCATATTTCCCTCCCCTGATGGATGGGTTGGATCTTACGGGGCCAGGGGCTCAGTCTTGAGACATGGAGGCGGTCTCCCCGAAGGCTTTCGGCGGCTGGGTTGTGTCTCATTGGTCAGCGCCGTGCCCAGACGAGGATGGTGGCGAGGTGGAGCGCGGCCTGACGGTTGATGCACCGCCGGGTGGACGGCCACCTCGGCGGCCCCGCCTCACACGGTGGCCGATTCGGTCCGACGGCGGAGTCGACCGACACGGTCCATGGTCGACGGCCGCTACCTTGATGTGACGCTCGTGCACTGCAAGTACTCCTCCAAGCCCACCCCCGGAGCACACCTGGAAGACCTGCATGAGGCGCACCCACCCGGCCCCCGGCAAGCTCTGCCGGTCCTCACAGGTCGGCTTCCAGTGCCTGGCGTCGCTCGGTCACCCACGTCCGGGCGGCGTGGATCTGGTCCGGGACGCCCGCGCGGACGAGGTCCTCCAGGGCGGGGTCGCCGTCACGGGCGCCCGCCCTAATGCCGTGGGCGGTGCGTTCCTGCCACCACAGGACCGTAGGGACAAGGCGTCCCCGGTCGTCGACAGTGAGCCCGTAGGCGTCGGACACCAGGCGCAGTCGGCCGGCGGCCCACGCGGTGTCCGTTCCGGGGCCGAGACCGAGGAACTGCCAGCACAGGTGGGCCACGTCGTGGATACGCAGGCCGGGAGAGGCCAGGTCCCAGTCGATGAGGGCGACCGGCTTCAGCAGCGTCCCGTCCCGCCGGTACACGGTGTTGCGGGGCGAGAGGTCGTTGTGGCAGACCACCTCGCCGCCCTCGGCCAGCGGATGCCCCTCTGTGACGTCGTGTGCGCGGCGCACCAGCGCGCACACCTCGCGCAGGGCGTCGTCGGTACGGAGCGCCGGATCGCCTCCTTCCAAGGGGACGTACCCGGCCACGTATTCCAGCATCTCGCGCCCCTGCGTGTCGCTGCCCAGGTGCCGGGGCGCGCCCGGCCAGGTGTGCTCCTCGAAGAGGCCCAGGAGCCGACGCACGTACGGAGACCGGGCGGTGGGGCTTTTCCGGACGGTCCCCTCGACGAGCACTGCGCCGTTGACGTAGCCGCCGGGGAGGGGTTCCTCAAGCATGGGCGAACGGTTCTCCTTCTGAGGCGTCGTGTTCTGAGGCGTCGTGTTCTGAGGCGTCGTGTTCTGAGGCGTCGTAGCGCGTGGCGGGTTGTTCCGGGACCGGCGGTCGCCCCGTGAGCAGGCCGCGTCCCACTCCCATATACCGGTAGCCGGCGTCCTTCATGCCGGACGGGTCGAGCAGGTTCCGTCCGTCCAGGATGACGGGAGTGCGCATGGTCGGGCGCACGGCGGGCCAGTCGACCTCCAGCAATTCGGGCCATTCGGTGACGACGAGGGCGGCGTCGGCCTGCGCCAACGCCTGGGCGGGGCTGGGGAACCGGCTCACGTGGCGCCAGGGGGTGCTGTCGGGCAGCTTCGCCAGCGGGTCCCAGCAGCGCACCTCGGCCCCCTCCGCGAGCAGGCGGGCGGCCAGCACCGTGCTGGGAGCCTGGCGCATGTCGTCGGTACCGGGTTTGAAGGTCGTGCCCAGCAAGGCGATGCGGGCCCCGTCGAGTCCGCCCAGGGCGGCACGGAGGCGGATGATCGGCCGGCGGTGCTGGAGCTCGTTGACCTCGATCACGGCGTCCAGGAGGTGCGGGGAGTGTCCGGCGTTCCGTGCCATCTGCTTCAGTGCCTGGGTGTCCTTGGGGAAGCACGAGCCGCCCCAGCCGATGCCGGCTCGCAAGAAGTGGGGACCGATGCGTGGGTCGAGGCCGACGGCGCGGGTGACGTCGACGACGTCCGCACCGACCAGGTCGCAGATGGCGGCCATCTCGTTCGCGAAGGAGATCTTCGTGGCGAGGAAGGCGTTCGCGGTGAGCTTGACCATCTCGGCGGACTCCACGTCGAGGGTGATCACCGTGCTGGGGATGTCCTTGTGCAGGTCGGTGACGCAGGAGGCGGACTGCTCGTCCCAGGCGCCGATGACGATGCGGTCCGGCCGGAGGAAGTCGGAGACGGCGGTGCCCTCCGCGGTGAACTCGGGATTGGAGGCGTATCCGACGTGTCGTAGCCCGGCTCGATCGAGGGCGGCGCGCACCCGGGCCCCGGTGCCGACCGGAACGGTGCTCTTGACGACGACCGCGGTCAGGTGGGTGGCGTCCCGCAGGGAGTGGACCACGGCGAAGACCCGGCTGAGGTCCGCGTCCCCGGCCGCCGTGGGCGGGGTGTCCACGCAGATGTAGGCCACCTCGGCCCCTCGGACCGCCTCTCCCGCGTCGACGGTGAAGGTCAGCCGGTCGGCGTTGTGGGTGAGGAGCGTGTCCAGACCGGGTTCGTACAGCGGCGTGCGACCGGCGCGCAGGGCCGCGACGGCCTCGGCCCGGATGTCGCACACGGCAACGCTGTGTCCCAGTTCCGCGAAGCAGGCTGCGGTCACCAGGCCGATGTAACCAGCCCCGAATACGGCGATCCTCATGGCTTTCGGTCACCCTTCTTGTCGATGCTCGGCGCGGTGGTGCGCGGGGTCGGGCGGTGCGCGGCGGACCCGTGGTGGGCGTGCCAGAGGCGGGCGTACTCGCCACCCTGCGCGAGGAGGGTGTGGTGGTCGCCCAACTCCGTGATGCGGCCTTCCTGGAGAACGGCGATCCGATCGGCGGCCCGAGCGGTGTGCAGGCGGTGCGCGACGGTGATGAGCGTGGAGTCGCCCAGCCTGTCCGCGAGGAGGCGCTCCAGTGTGGCGGCCATGGTCCGGTCCAGGTCGGAGGTTGCCTCGTCGAGGACGACGATGGGCGGCGCGGCGATGAGGACGCGGGCCAGAGCGATCTGCTGGGCCTGCCGGGCGTCGAGAGGGGCTCCGCCCGCGCCGACCCGCGTGGCGAGACCGTCGGGCAGAGCGGCGAGCCAGGAGCCGGCGCCGACCGCGTGCAGGGCGTCTCGGAGGTCGTCGTCCCGGGTCTCCGGCCGGGCCAGTGCCACGTTGTCGCGCAGCGTTCCGGCGAAGACGTGCTGGTGCTGTTCGACGACGGTGACGAGGTTGCGCACCGTCGCGCTCGGCAGGGAGTCCAGGCGTACGTCGTCGAGCCGGACGGAGCCGCTCTGCGGTTCGCGCAATCCGGCGAGCAGTGTGGCGAGGGTCGTCTTGCCCGCGCCGCTCGGCCCGACGAGGGCCAGGTTCTCCGCGGGCGGCACGTGCAGGTGTACGTCGTGCACGACGGTGTGCCGGCCGTCGTGGGAGAAGGTCAGCCCGCGGGCGGTGAGCGCGGGGCGCCGGGGAACGTGCGGGGGCTGCGGGGGCTGCTCCGGGGGGACCGGGATGCCGAGCAGCCGGACGAGTGCCGTGTGGGCGAGGTGCAGGTCGTCGACGTAGTAGGACACCCGGTTGACGGGTTCCGCGAACTGCTGGGCGTAGACGGCCGCCGCGGTGACGGCGCCGACCGTGGCCGCCCCGTGCTGGTGCAGGACGAAGCCGGTGACGAGCACGGCGGGCAGGGGGAGCAGGCACACCATCCCCAGCGTGGGCAGCCATACGGTGCGCAGGTTGAGGGTGCGCACACCGGCCCGGAACCAGCGGTCGATGTCCTCGGCCGTGCGTCGCTCGCGCACCGCGGCCAGATCGAGGGACTCCACGGTGCGGGGGTGCGAACTCGTTTCGATCAGGCCCTCGCTGAGCCGGGCGTAGGCACGCGCCTCGGCCAGGTACCACTGCGGGGCGCGGCGCAGGTACCAGCGGCAGAGTGTCCCCGCGAGCGCCAAGGAGAGCAGGCACGGCAGCAGGTACAAGGGCTGGAGCACGGCCAGGGCGACGACGGTGATCACCACGGTGAGCAGGGAACTGACGAGCTCGAAAAAGGTGAACCGAAGGTTCTTGGACAGGGTGGTGATGTCTCGGGTGGTGCGCGTCAGCAGATCTCCGACGCCCGCGCCCTCGACGGCCGCGGTGGGCAGGGCGACGGCCCGGGACATGGCCTCCTCGCGCAGTTCGGCCAGGAGGTCCTCGCCCAGTGCGCGGGCTCGTAGCCGTGCCTGCCGGGTGAGCAGGGTCTGGAGGAGAAGGAGGAGCGCGCCGAGGGCGACGACGGGCGCGACGGCGGTGTCGGTGTCGTGCGCGACGGCCGCGGCCACCAGGTGTCCCATGATGGGTCCGACCCCGAGCCCGGCGACGACCGACAGTGCGTGGATCAGGAGGACGACGCTCAGCGGGCGCCGTCGGTCGCGGCCCACCGCGCGCAGGTATTGGGCGACGCCGCGCTGGTCGGCGACGGGAAGAGTGACGTTCACGCCGGTGTCTCGCCCGCCCTTCCGCTCCCGCCCGCCGCGCCGCTCGCGCCCGTGGTGGCGGGGACGCCGGTGACCGTTCGGGTGGTGTCGGCGAACGTGGCGAAGGCCGGGCTGTCGGTGACGACGACGGTGGTGCGTCCGCGCCGGTGGGTGGCCAGCCCCTGGGCCATCCGCAGCTCCGTGTGCGCGTCGACGGCCTGGGTGGGGTGCAGGAGGATCAGCACCTCGGGATCGGCGACGAGGGATCTCGCGACCAGGAGCCGCTGGCGCTGGCCGCCGGACAGGGTGTGCCCGCGCCCGCCGACCCACGAGGCGAGACCCTCGGGGAGGGTGCGCAGCAGGTCGGTGGCGCTGACGGCGGCGAGGGCCTCGGTGATGTCCTGGTCGTCGTGGTGCGCGTGCGGGTCCAGCACGTCGCGCAGCGTGCCGGCGAAGAGGCCGGAGAGCGGGGTGGTGAGCACGACGGTGCGGTGCAGGGACGCGGGGTCGAGCCGGTCCAGGGGGATGCCGCGCAGTCGCGTACCGCTGGGGTGGTATCCGGCCAGTTCGTCGGCCAGCCGGGGGGCGAGGGCCGCGTCGTGGACGGAGAGGACCACGAGCGAGCCGCGGGGGACCGTGATCCCTTGGGCGGGGTGGTGGAGTTCGGGTTCCGGCACCGTCGCCGGGGGGAGGTCCCGGGTGCCCCCTCCGTCCGTGGCCGGGGTCAGGACCGCGATCAGTCGGTCGGCGGCGACGAGAGCCTTGGCCGCCTTGTCGTAGAACTCCGCCGCGGTCTGTAGGGGGACGACGAGGAACGCCGTCAGGCCCGCGAGCGTCAGCAGGGTGCCGGGGCTCATCGCGCCGTCCAGGGCGAGGCGTGCGGCGATTCCCAGGGTGAGCAGGCCGAACAGGCCGGGGAGCAGCACATTGGCGGAGTCGACGATGGTCTCTGTGCGGCTCAGCCGTACGGCGATGGTGCGGGCTCGCTGCGAATGGCGCCGGTAGCGGCTCAGGAAGTGGTCCTCGCCGCCGGTGCCGCGGAGCACGCGGAGCCCGTGGATGGCGTCGACGGCGGAGACGCTCAGGTCGTCGACGGTCGTGCGCAGTGCCTGCTGCCCCCGCGACAGCGGGCGCATGACGGGGCGGATGCCCAGGACGAGCGCGGGCGTCACGAGGAGGATCAGGGCGCCGAGCAGCGGTGTCGTGGCCAGGAGCAGGAAGGAGACCGCGGCGAAGGAGACGAGGGCTCCGGCGGCGCGCGCCGCGATGCGCAGGAAATCACCGATGGGCGCGATGTCTCCCACGGCGACCCCGGCCATGCCGGCGCCGTTGTCCTGTGCCGCGTGCCTGCGGCCTTGGGCGCTGTGCCTCGCCACCAGGAGCATGACCCGGCTGTTCGCCGTGCGGGCGCTGCTCTCCGAGAAGCGGTTGCGCAGCGCGCCGCAGGCGTGGAGGGCCAGGGCGAGCCCGGCCAGGGGCGCGCAGCCGATGAGGGCGGTGCGCGTGGTGGCGCCGGATGCGGCGAAGAGATCGTCGACCTGCCGGCCGACCAGGACGGGGAGGCCGGCCTGCGCGAGCATCCATACGATGCCGAACAGGCAGGCCGCGGTGATGGTGCGGGCCTGCTGCCCTGCCAGCCACAGCAGGAGCCGGGCCGGGGAGCGCAGATCAGGCCCGCCGGCCGTGCTCAGGCGGGGTCGGCGCATGCGGGGTCCGTCCCGTCGGCGGGCCTGGTGGTGGGGCTGACCGTCATGACTGGTCGAGGGCGCGCAGGCTGTCCGAGAGCATCCTGGTGGGGACCAGTACCTGGCCTGCGGGGTCGGTGTCGGCGAACGGGACGGCCGGGACCAGCTGGGGGTCGCGGCTGCGGACGATGTCATCGTGGGTGGCGCTGGAGACGATCCCCGCGGCCCGGTCCGGGTGGACGAGGTACTCGAAGTCGGTGTAGCGCTGGGCGTAGGTGTAGCGGCACGGGGCGAAGGCGTCGGGGATGTGTCCGCTGAGGTGCGCGCGACGCAGTGCCTGCCACTTCTCCCCGTTCCAGATCTCCTCGAACGTGTTGTCCTTCAGGGAGCCGAGGGTGTACTCGTCGCTGCCGATGAGGTGGTCGCAGAATCCGACGGCTCCGTCGTAGCGGACGTAGGCGTAGCTCCAGGGGTGCATGCACGCCGGTGTCCGGACCATCTCCGGGAGCGCGAGGGACGGGTCGGGAGCCGCGCCGAGCTGCACGACGACTCCGTGGGCGCGTCCGGCCTCGGCGGCCCGCACGTATGCCTCCTGGGTGCGGCCCAGGTCCTGGCGCAGGTGGGAGGGGTCGTCGAGGTGGGCGACGAGGGGGTGAATGACGACCGGGGAGATGTCGAGGCGGGCCGCCAGGCGCACGATGTCGGGGAGTTCGTCGAGGTTGTCCATGCTGGACACGACGTTGAAGTTGACGTGGTCGCGAGGGACGCCGTACCGGTCACGGGCCGCCACCAGCGACGCACAGGTGCGTTCGAGGCGGTCCAGGGTGCCGCCGGCCCGGAGCTTGTCGAAGAGCTCGGGGGACGCGGCGTCGCAGGAGACGGTGACGATGCCGTGCCCGCGCATGAGGGTGTCCCACACGGCGGGTCGGTTGATCTGACCGTTGGTCACGACCCGTACCCGTACGCGGTGTTCGAGTGCGCGCAGCACCAGGTCGCCGAATCCCGCCAGCATGGTGCTCTCGCCCCAGCCGCGCACGTCCACGAGGTGGGCGTCGGGGAAGAGTTCCTCGGCGAGCCGGTCGAAGACCTCCTCGTCCATGTTGAGGGCGGGGTCGTACTTCTCACCGAAGCGGCACATGGGGCAGCGCAAATTGCAGTTCTGGGTCAGTTCGACGAACAGCGCGAGGGGCCTGCTGCGCAGGACCGTGGCACCCTCGCGGTACTCACGGATGTTCAGTTCCTGGTTGTCGCGGCGGCGCTGGGTCATGTCGAAGGGGTGCACGGGAATGTCGAGCAGCCGGTCGTCGGCTCGCATGGTCCTTCTCCTGGCGTCGTGGGGCGTGGGTGGGGACGGGTGGGGAGGGGTGTGGGGCGCCGTGGCGGTCCGCGGGTTCAGGCGGGTCCGCCGAGCAGCGTCAGGGCTTCCTGCACCTGGGCCGAGTTCTCCAGCGAGGGCAGGGCGTGCGGGCGGCCGGCGACGGCGCGGGCGAAGTGGTCGAGCATCGCCGCGTACATGTCGAGGCCCGGGTGGACGGATTCGTACCGCTCCCCCGTCGCGCTCGTGCGCACGAGTCGGCCGTCGCCGGTGCCGGGGTTGAAGCAGTGGTCCAGGACGAGACTTCCCTTGTCGCCGCGCACGGTCAGCCGGGACTCGTACCAGGGCAGCAGGAAGCTGGTGCTGAAGGACGCCGTCGCGCCGTGGCCGTAGTCCAGGGCCCCCGCGGTGTGCATGATGACGCCGTTGTCGTCCCGGTGGACCGTTCCCCCGCCGTCGTGCGGTCCGTGTCCGTAGACCTGGTTGGCGGCGTCGACCAGGTAGCAGCCGAGGTCCAGGAGGGAACCGCCGCCCAGGCCGGCGGTCCTGCGGATGTCGTCCGGATCGTCCAGGGTGAAGGACAGCGCGGCCTCGACGCTGTGGACCTCGCCGACGGCGCCGTCCCGCAGTCCCTGGAGCAAGGCCGCGAACTGGGGGTGCGTGCGGTACATGAAGGCTTCCGCGACGGTCCGGTCCGCCTTGCGCGCCGCGGCCGCGATCCGTTGGACCTCCTCGACGGTCGTGGCCATGGGTTTCTCGCACAGCACGTGCTTGCCCGCGTCCAGCGCGGCGAGGGTCCAGGGCGCGTGCAGGGCGTTGGGCAGCGCGATGTAGACCGCGTCGACCGCGGGGTCGTCGAGCAGCGCCTGGTACGAGGTGTAGGCGCGGGCCGGGCCGGCGAGGCGCTGCGCGGCCTGCGGGCGGCGGGAGGCGACGGCCCTGACGGTGGCTCGCGGGGAGGCGGTCATGGCGGGCAGCGTGAAGTGTTCGGCGATGCGGGCCCCGCCGAGGACGCCCCAGCGCAGTGCCGGGAGGTGGTCGGTCATCGCGTATGTCCTCCATTCCTCGGGACGGCTGTCAGTTCAGGTCGGACTTGCGCAGGGGTGCGCGGGGGGAACCACCGGTGAAGGATCCGTACGCCCACTCCAGGACCTCACCGAACTCGGTCAGCCCGAAGCCGTTGTCGGCGCGGAAGTGGCCGAGGTAGGCGGCCAGCAGCCCCGCGGCGTGCTGGTCGCCGCGGACGGCGTGATGGCCGAGGGCCTCGACGTTGCCCCGGATGTAGCCGCGGTGCGCCGGTTCGGTCGAGGCCGGGCTCATCCACGAGTCGTGCTGCACCTGGGCCCACGGGGCGTAGGCGACGCCGCGGCCCTCGCGCATCAGCAGGTAGCCCAGTTCGGTGTCCTCGCCGGATCCGGCGCCGGTGCCCGGGCCGAGGTGCGGAAGGAAGGCGGGGCGGCCCTCGGGCAGCCGGCTGCGGCGCAGTGCCAGGTTGTTGGACGAGCCGACGACGCACCAGGGGACGGTCGGCTCGCCGTGCACGGGGCCCGGGGTCCAGCTCGGGGCCGAGACGGCCGGGCACCACCGCTCACCGTCCTCGCCGCGAACGACGCCCCAGGCGTTCTCCCCCAGACCGGGAAGGAAGGCGGTGCGCAGCTCCCATCCGGGGACGGGCACCGGGACGACCTTTCCGAAGGCGGCGGCGAGGCCGGGGTTGCTCGCCATGTAGTGGGCCATCTCCTTGGCCCACGCGGGGTCGGGCAGACAGTCGTCGTCGAGGAACAGCACGACGTCGGTCCGTGCGTGTGACAACGCGAGGTTGCGGCCCACGGAGGCGGGTCCGCTGCCGTTCAGGATCCGGGCGTGCACGGGGGCGCAGGCGTCGTGGACGTGGGCCCGGTCCAGCGTCCCCGCCGTGTTGTCGACGACGATGATCTCGTGGATGGTGCTGGTGTCCCCGGCGGCGATCATGGACAGGGCGCGGGTGAGCGCCGGGCGTCCGACCGTGCAGACGGCCACGGTCAGTGCGTCGTCCGCGGGTGGCGACTGCGGAGGGGGCGGAGTGTCTGGCATGGCGGCGGAGGTCTCCTTGTCGGTCGGCGGGTGGGGCGGGTAGGCCGCACGTCGTACGGGGCAGAGGGCGGCGGAGCCCTCGGGCGGCCGGGCGGGAATCGGCCGCCTGCGGGCGAGTTGGCGGACGCGCGGCTCAGGGGGCCTGTCGAGAGGCGACCGGTTCGTCCACCGGCACGCCGGTACCGGTGGCGGCGGCCGTGTCGGCGGCGGCCAGCACCCGCAGTACGGTCGCGCAGTCGTCGGCGGACGCCGCGAAGGGGCGGCCCGCCCGCAGCGCGGCGAGCACCTCTCGGTAGAAAGCCGTGTACGACGGCTCCGCGGCCGTCCCGCCGGCCGTGGTGGAGACGAACGCCGTGGGCGGAAGCGCCGTGCAGGGCCCGCAGTCGCCGTCCAGCCGCAGCGTTCCACGCGTGGTGTGCACCTCCAGCACGGGCGCCGCCGAGGGCGCGCACCACGACGTCTGCACGCTGCTGACCACGCCATTGGTGTGTTCCAGCAGGAGCAGTGCCAGGTCCACGGCCGCGCCCGGTTCGAGGCGTGCGGTGCGGGCCGTCACCCGGGCGACAGGAGCGGCCGCCAGCTCGGTCGCGACGTACACCCAGTGGTAGGCGTTGTCGATGAGGCAGCCCGCCGCCACGTCGCTGCGTCGCCAGTCGGGGCTGTCCCCGGCGCCGGGGAAGTGGCCGCTGTCGGGCTGTTCCAGGCGCAGAAAGCGAACCTGTCCGGCGTGTCCCTCCCGCAGCCGGGCCAGGGCGTCGCGGACATCGCTGCGGTGGAGGTAGTTGTGGACCACACCGAGCTGGTCGCGAGGTGTGCGGCCGGCGATCAGGGCGGCCTCGACGGCGTCGGTCGTCATCGGTTTCTCCGCCAGCACCCGGGTGCCCGAGTCGAGCAGCGCGGACAGGGCGTACGGGGTGGCACGGGGGGGCAGGACGAGGACCGCCAGGTCGACGGGGTCGTCCGCGGCCACCAGGGCGTCGACGTCGCGGTGGCGCCGGGCGGCCGGTACGCCGAAGCGATCTCCCAGGAGGTTCCGGCGGTGCGCTGCCGTGTCGACGACGCTCGTGACCCGGGCTTCGCCCGTGAGTGCCGACAGCGCGGGGGCGTGGCCGAGTTCCGCGATGGCTCCGCAGCCGACGAGGGCGACATTGACCGGCTCGGGCCTCATTCGGCGGCCCCGTCCTGCGCGGCGAAGAGGGAGCGGACGAAGTCGGCGTCGTGGTGCAGGGCGGCCCGCACGTCCGGTGCGGGCATGGCCCGTTCGACGACGGCGATGTCCACGGGGCCCGCGCCGAGGGCCTGCCGCCAGCCCCCCAGCAGGTCGACCTCACCGGTTCCCAGGTCGAAGGAGCGCGGGTCCTGCGGATCGGCGGTCAGGCCGTCCTTGATGTGGAGGTAGTCGCACCGTCCTGCCGTGGCCTTCAGCATGCGCGCGGTGTCCCCGGCGACGGCGGCCCAGTGCAGGTCGACGACGAAACCCACTTCCTTCTCGTCCGTCTCGTCGGCCAGGATCTCGAAGGGGGTGCTCCCTCCGGGCAGGGGGATGCCTTCCTCGGCATGGTTGTGGAGCAGGACCCGGGCTCCCTCGCGGCGGGCGCGGGCGCTGTGTCGGCGCAGGTCCGTCAGGCAGCCGAGCGTCTGCTCCTCGCTCGCCACCGGCAGTCCGGAGAGGATCAGCCGGCCCACGCCGAGTTCGGCCAGCGCGCTCCAGTCGAAGTCGTCCAGTTCCTGCCAGAACAGGTGGAGAGCGGTCAGCTCCAGGCCGCGCTCCGCGCAGGCGGCCCGCAGGCGGGGCCGGTCCTCCAGCAGGGACGACATGATCTCCAGGCCGCCGTAACCGGCCTCCAGGACGGTGTCGAGGGTGCCTTCCAGGTCGTTCTCCGCATGGCGCCCCAGGATGCCGTAGCCCTGGGTGCCGGTTTGCAGGACGAGTCGGGCGTGCGACGTCATGAAGCGTTCCTCTCCTGGCGGCTGGGGTCACTGGGCCCGCCTGCCGCGTGGGCCGGCCGGAACAGGTGCGGCGGGAAGTAGTCGAAGCGCTTCATCGACAGCAGTGGCCGCCCGCGGACCAGGGCCTCCCGGGCGATGCCGAGGTGGTAGCTCCAGTCGACGCTGGTGGCCGCCACGGCGGACCCCAGCGCCCGGCCTCCGTCCCTGCCGTTGGCGGGCCGGGAACGCCGGAGCAGCTTCACGGTGTCCCGTACGAAGCATCCCGCCAGGACGGCCGCCGCGGCGCCTGCAGTTGTGCGGCGTGCCCGGGGCAGCAGCACGGCGGTGACCGCCAGCGCTCCGGCGGCGCTCGCCGGGTTGAACGACCACGCGGCGTGCTCCGGTTGGCGCACGCAGTTGTAGACGCAGGCACGGCCGTAGAGGAAGAGCTTGCGGTGGAACTGGGACAGCTTCGTGATGCCGTCCGTCGCGTGCATCACTACGGCGCGCGGGTCGCCGAGGGTTCGGTGCCCCGCGGCGTGCAGCCGCACCCCGAAGTCCACGTCCTCGCCGCCCACGACCGTGTACGGGTGTTCGTCGAATCCCCCGACGCGCTCGAACACGTCCTTGCGGACCGACAGGTTGGAGGTCGCTCCCCACCACAGGCGGTCGTAGTGGAGGGGCCAGTTCCAGGGGGCGTTGACCACGACAGAGTGCTGGACCGTGCGCCAGGCGGGCGCCTGCGCGGCGCCCTCGACCACCGTCGGTCCCGCGACCGCCCCGATGCTCTCGCCGTCCGTCGCCCGGTGCTCGTTGTGCGCGTCGATGTGGTCGTTGAGGAGGGAAGGTGTGGCCACGCAGTCGGAGTCGACGAACAGCACCAGGGGGAACCGGGAGCGGGCCACGCCGGTGTTGCGTTTCGCGCCGACGTTGCGCGGTCCCCTGAGGTAGACGGCTCCCGTGGCCCGGCACGCCTTCTGGATGTCCGCGCGATCGGCGCCCTGGGAGTCGTCCACGATCAGCAGCTCGGCCTCCCTGCCGCGAGGCAGTGCGGCGACGGCGGCGCGCAGCGAGTCGAGGAGCCGGCGTACCGCGTCGGGATGCCCCAGGGTCGGGACCACGACGGAGACGGAGGACAACCGGCTCCGCGGCTCGGCCGCACCGGCCGCTGCCGCTCCGGGACCGTGGACGGCCATCAGCCGCTCACCGCCTCGGCGAGTGGCGCCGCGACGAACCAGTCGAGGGTCCGGCGCAGTCCCTCCTCGAGCCCGATCCGGGGCTGCCAGCCCAGCTGCGCGGCGGCGCGGGTGGTGTCGGGACGGCGCAGGGCCGGGTCGTCCTGCGGCAGCGGGACATGGGTGAGGACGGAGTCGGAGCCGGTCGCACGGATGATCAACCGGGCGGTGTCGGCCACGCTGAGTTCCTCGGACCCGCCGAGATTGACGGGCCCCGGCTCGCCCGCCGCAGTCAGGAGCGCCCACAGTCCGTCGATCATGTCGTCGACGTAGCACAACGAGCGGGTGTGGGAGCCGTCGCCGGCCACGGTCAAGGACAGGCCGGCCAGTGCCTGGGAGATGAAGGTGGGGATCATCCGGCCGTCGTCGACCCTCATGCGGGGCCCGTACGTGTTGAAGATCCGGGCGATGCGTGTGTCCGCCCCGTAGCGCTGGCGGAACGTGACGGTGAGCGCTTCGCTGAACCGCTTCGCCTCGTCGTAGACGGCCCGCGGGCCGATCGGGTTGACGTTGCCCCAATAAGTCTCCGGCTGCGGGTGGACCTTCGGGTCGCCGTAGACCTCGCTGGTCGACGTCAGCAGGAAGCGGGCGCCGTGACGGGTCGCCAGTCGCAGGGCGTTGTGGGTGCCGGCCGAGCAGACCAGCATCGTTTCCACCGGCAGCCTCAGGTAGTCGACGGGCGAGGCCGGGCACGCCATGTGCAGCACGTCGGTGACCGGCCCGTCGACGACCAGTTCTCGGGAGACGTCGGCCTGGTGGAAGGTGAAGTCGGCATGGCCTTCGAGGTGGCCGATGTTGGAGAACCTGCCCGTGCTCAGGTCATCCACGCAGACGACCGCGTAGCCCTCGGCAAGGAGCCGGTCGCACATGTGGGAGCCGAGGAAGCCGGCTCCCCCCGTCACCACAGCGCGTCGCTCGCCGCTCATGCGGCGGGTCCTGTCGCTGCGGCACGGTCCGGGTCCGTGGGTACGAGCGCCGGCCGTGCCGAACTGCCCCTGCGTAATTGCATGTCCCGTATGCACATGACACAGGAGCATCATCCTCAGCTGACAACAGCGCAACATAGTTCAGAAGTTATGCAAGAACTCGCGCACGTGCAGCAAAGTTTCAACCTCTTGCACAAGGGTACGGATAGGACCACTCAGTGCACCCCGCGCCATGAGGCGGTGGAACGCAGCAGTATGGTCACCGAGCATGACAGAGTGGATCACCCTCGACCCGGTGCCAATCAAGCCAAGCCGCAGACTGACCGCCTCGACGGCCGACGCTCTTGCCAGCAAAACCACAGCAGTGACGCGCAAATTACGATCAGACTTTCATGATGTTGTCCAGTGCTTGCGCTGGGCCTGCACCTGGCGTCGAGCACCGTCGAGAAAAGGCGCCTGACCTGAACTTCTGATGGCCGGGCGCCTTCTCTTCCCCTCCCAGCGGTCGAGGACCCTGGTCGCGGAGGACTCGACCGTTCACGCGGGCGTGGAGACCTGTCGGAGCGTGCGGGCGAGGCTGCCCCGTCCCATGCCCCGGTAGAGCCAGCCGGCGTCCGCCCATCGCTGGGGATCCAGGCAGTTGCGGCCGTCGATGATCCGGCGGTTCGACGGCGAGGCCGCGAGGGTGTGGGGGTCGATGGCCTGGAACTGTGGCCAGTCGGTCAGCACGCAGAGAAGGTTGGTCGCCTCGACGGCCTCCTCGGCAGTGGTGGCGTAGGTGGCCCGCGGCTCGTGCCGCCGGGCGTTGTCCGTGCCGCGGGGGTCGAAGATCACCACCTCGGCCCCGGCGTCGAGGAGTCGTGACGACACGTCGAGTGCCGGGGAGTCGCGCACGTCGTCCGAGTCGGGTTTGAAGGTGGATCCCCAGACGCCTATGCGCGTCCCCGCCAGATCGGGTGTCCCCGCTGGTGCGCCGTCCCGGTTCAGCAGCTCTCTCGCCAGTTCGACGACGCGTGTCCTCTGGCGGATGTTGATGGCGTCCACCTCCTGGAGGAAGCGCAACGCGGGGCCCACTCCCAGCTGTTCGGCTCGGGAGCGGAAGGCCCGGATGTCCTTGGGGAGGCAGCCGCCTCCGAAGCCGAGGCCGGCTTTCAGGAAGTGCTCGCCGATCCGCGGATCGAGGCTGATGCCCTGGGCGAGCTGGGTGATGTCGGCGTCCGCGGCTTCGCACACCTCGGCGACCGCGTTGATGAAGGAGACCTTCGTGGCGAGGAAGGCGTTGGCGGCCACTTTGGTCAGTTCAGCCGTGCTCAGGTCGGTCGTGACGACGGGGAGGTCTCGGCCCTCGCGACACGCCAGGTCCATGAGGGGCGCATGCGCCTGGTGGAGCATGCTCCTGGCCCAGTCGCTGTCCGCGCCGAAGACGATCCGATGGGGGCGCAGGACATCCTCGACGGCCCGGCCCTCTTGCAGGAACTCGGGGCTCCAGGCGACCTCCACGTCGACGTCGGGCGGGCTGGCGTCCTGCACGATGCCGGCCAGGCGGGCGGCGGTGCCCACCGCGACGGTGGACTTGCCGATGATGAGGGATCGCTTTCGCAGATGGCCGGCGAGCGCCTGCACAGCTGATTCGACGTTGGAGAGGTCCGCCGCGTCGCTGTCGGGGCTCTGAGGAGTGCCGACGCAGATGAAGTGAGTGTCGGCGAAGTGCGCGGCCGTCCGGTAGTCGGTGGTGAACTGGAGGCGACCCGCGCGCAGATTCCGCCGCAGCACGTCGCGCAGTCCGGGCTCGTGGAAGGGAAGTTCCCCGGCGCTGAGCTTGGCGATCTTGGAGGGGTCGGTGTCGACCCCGAGGACGGGGTGGCCCAGTTCCGCGTAGCAGGCGGCATAGGTGGCGCCCAGGTAGCCACATCCGATGAACGTGACGGCCGGTGGTCCTTCATCCGTTGTCGTGCGCTTCCGACTCATGGCGTGGTCTCCGGTTCCGGTGTGGGGAGTCAGCGTGCTGTGTCAGACGGCGAGGGGGGATTCGTAGGCCGCGCGCTGCTCCCGCCATTGACTGGTGATGCCGCTTTCGAGGGTGTGCTCGGGATTCCAGCCGAGGCAGGAGCGGATGCGGGTCGGGTCGGCGAGTGTGGCGGGGACATCTCCTGCCCGGCTCTTCGACCTGGTCACGGGGACAGGGGCTCCTGTGAGGCGCTCCACGTGGTCGAGGACGGCGGCCAGGTCGGCGCTGCTGCCGCCGCCGACGTTGAAGACGGGCTGTCCGTGGTCGACGCGTGCGGCCGCGATGGTGGCGCGTACCGCGTCGTCGACGTGGGTGAAGTCGCGGCGTTGACGGCCGTCGCCGTATATCTGCACGGGTTGGCCCTGGAGCGCGGCCCGCAGGACGCGGTGGATGAACATGTCCGGGCGCTGGCCGGGCCCGTACACCGTGAAGTAGCGCAGCGCCGTGACCCGGGTGCGGGAGTCCTCGCGGGCCGCGTGGGCCAGGCACAGTTGTTCGGTGGCGAGTTTGGTGACGGCGTAGGGCGACGCGGGCCGGGGAGAGTCGGTCTCGTTGCTGGGCGCACCGTTGGTGCGTCCGTAGACGCTCGACGACGAGGCGACCACCACGTTGGGGACCTGGAGCCTGATCGCTGTGTCCATGAGCCGCTGGGGGACGTGGAGGTTGGCGTCGACGTACTGCGGAAATCGTGGTCCCCAGGACGGCCTGACCCCGGGGATGGCCGCGAGGTGGAACACGGTGTCGGTGTCGAGGAGGAGCGCGTCCAGTGGGCAGGTCGACAGATCCGCGGTCACCGGTACGAACCGGGGGTGGCCGATCAGGGGGGCGAGGGCGGCTGCTGCCGCGGGGTCGGTGTCGGGGTCGCGCCGGTCGACTCCGATGACGGTCTCGCCCTGGTCGAGGAGGACTCGGCACAGGTGGGAACCGATGAAGCCGGCGGATCCCGTGACGACCGTCCTCCGGGGCTGGGCTGGGGTGGGCTGCACGGAGTTCTCCTGACAGTGTTCGGGCAGATGGGCGGGGGGCGGCATCGGGACCTCAGGGAGCGATGAGGTCGGGATGGTCGGCTGCGAGTGCGCCGGGACGGGTGTAGAACGCTGCGGTCGCGCGGAGGCCGTCGGTGAGCGGGATGGTGGCGCCGACGCCGGTCAGGTCCCGGAGCCGGGTCATGTCGGGGCACCGCCGCGACGGGGAGTGCGGCTGGGGTTCGCCCGGAAGCAGCTCCGGGTGGTGCCCCATGACGTCGGCGATGCGCCGGGCGAGGGACAGCATCGTGATCTCCTCGCTGTCGTTGCCGACGTTGAACGTCCGGCCGACGGCGAGGGGGCTGTGCGCGGCCGCGACGATCTGCCGCACCGCGTCGTCGACGTGGCAGAAGCTCCGCGTGTACTGCGGTGAGGTGATCGTCAGGGGCTGCCGGTCTTGGGCCGCGGCGATGCGCCGTATCAGTTCGGGGATCACGTGCGCCGCTCCCATCCGGGGTCCGTAGACGTTGTGGGGCCGCAACACGGTGGCGGGCAGGCCGGACTGGTGGACGAGTGCCTCTCCGTAGATCTTGCTGAGGGCGTAGCTGGATCGGGGGTGGTGCAGCGTGGGCAGTATCAGCGGCGCTTCCTCCGGGGTGGGGAAGGCGAGGGCGCCGGCCGCGGTGGTGCCGAGGTGGACTTCGCTGGTGGAGAAGAAGACCAGGCGCTGGAGGGTGTCGCTGTGCCGCAGGACGTCGATGAGACGGGAGGTGGTGACGGCGTTGGTCCGCAGGACGTCGAGGGGGCGGCGTTCGACATTGCGCACGCCGACGATGGCGGCCAGGTGGAAGACGTGGGTGGGGGTGAGCGAGGCCACGTCGTCGAGCGGGTCCTCGGCCAGGTCGGTCCCGAGGTGGTGGACCAGCGGATGGCGCAGGAGCGATCGCGCGTGATCGTCGAGCGGGGCGCGGGAGGAGTTGTCGAGAAGGGTGACGCGGGTGCCGGACTCCACCAGGTGCTCCGCGAGTCGCAGCCCGATGAAGCCGCATCCCCCGGTGATCAGTGCGGACGGGATCGAGGAGTTCACAGATCGCCCCTTCCTACGGCGAGCAGCGGGAGGTCCAGCCCTGCCAGATAGGCGATCTGCCGCGGGGTGAGGACATGGTTGGTGTCGTAGACGAGCGGGGTGGCTCCGTTCAGCCACTGCGGCAGGTCCAGGGCCCGGTAGGCGGTGTGGGCCACGCACAGGACGACGATGTCGAAGGAGTCGGCGCAGGGCAGGTCGCGGCGCAGCTCGGCGTCCACGCCCGGCCAGTCGTCGGCCAGCGGGTCGTGGCAGACGACGTGTGCGCCGCGGGCGCGGAGTTCGTCGTGGACCACAGCCGAGGGCGAGTGCCGGGTGTCGCCGACGCCGTCGCGGTAGGTGACGCCCAGCAGCAGGACGCGTGCTCCCGGGAGGGGGCCGTAGTGGGTGACGAGCCGTTCGACGGCGCGCAGGGGCATGGCCCGGTTGACGGCGACGGCGCCGGACGTGATGGGCATCGCGGCGCGGCGGGCCTCGGGGGGAAGGCCGGCGGTGGCCAGGACGGGATCCTTGGTGAGGCAGTACCCGCCGACGCCCAGCCCGGGGTCGCGCAGATTGCGGTGGGTGGGGCGTTCGCGAATGGCGTCGACCACTTGGAAGAGATCGACCCCGTTGGTCTCGGCCTGGGCCGACCATTCGTCCATCAGGGCGATGGTGACGGCGCGGAAGGTGTTCTCTAGCAGTTTGGCGGTCTCCGAGGCGATGGTGGAGGGGAGCGCGCGCAGCCGCGCGGGGTCGGCGACCAGCGGGGTCAGGATGCGCCGAGCGCGTTCGGCGGCGTGTGTGTCGTCGGCTGCGTAGACCCGTGGCTGGTCGGTCACGGAGGCGAGGTAGCCCGGTCCGGGTGTGACGCGTTCGTAGGTGTGGGCGACGCAGGGGTGCACGTCGGTGAATCCGCGTCGCGCGAAGCCCTCGGCGAGCAGGGGCACCACGAGGTCGCGACAGGTGCCCGGGGGCACGGTGCACTCCACGAGGACGAGACAGTCCGGGGGGATCGTGGCGCCGAGCGTGGTGACTGCGTCGCGCAGGGGCTGGAGTTGTGGTTCGCCGTCGATCGTCAGGGGGGCGACGTCGAGGTTGACGCTGATCACCACGACCTCGGCGTCGCGGTAGTGCGCGGGGTCGGTGGCGGCGTGGAGGTTGTCGGCGTCGTGTGCGCGCCGGGTCGCGCGCTCCAGGTCCGGGTCGTCGCTGCGGTGCGGGAAGCGTCCGGAGTTGAGGGCGTCGACGAACTTCTGGGTGCGGGGGCTGTCGCGTTCGATGCCGTACACGTCGTAGACGGGTTGTCCGCGGCTGTCGCGTGCTTCGGCGAGACCGATCGCCATGGCGGCGCCGGCGAAGCCGACCCCCTGGACGCACACCTTCGTCCGGCGCGTCAGGGGCATGACAGAGGACAGAGTGGTCACAACATCTCCTTGGAGGCGGGCCGATCGTCGCGGTGGGGTGCGTGCGGTCAGCTGGGGTCGGCGTGTGTGCGGTCAGCTGGGGTCGGCGTGCATGCGGGCCGTCCAGGCCTGGTGCAGTGCCCGGTAGGGCCCTTCTTCCTTGCGCAGGCGGGCGTGCGGACCGCGCTGGACGATGCGGCCCCCGTCCATCACCACGACCTCGTCGGTGCGTTCGGCGGTCGACATGCGATGGGCGACGGCCACCAGCGTGCGGGTGCGAGCCATCCGGTCGACGGCGTACGCCATGCGGGCCTCGGTCAGCGGATCGAGCAGGGACGTGGCCTCGTCGAGCACGAGGAGGGCCGGCGCGGCCGCGTGAGCGCGTGCGAAGGCCACCAGTTGCCGCTCCCCCGCGGACAGTGAGCTGCCGCCCGGACCCACCTGGGTCCCGACTCCCTGCGGCAGGGCATCGAGCCAGTCGGCCAGGCCGAGGTCGGCGAACACCTCGTGCACGTGGGCATCGGTCAGCTCGGGCCGGGCGTACCGAACGTTCTCGGCGATGGTGGCGTTGAAGAGATGGCCGTCCTGGGGCACCAGCTGCACGGCGGTGCGCAGTTGCTCCGGTGGGATCCGGTTCAGGGGCACACCGCCCAGGGTGACCTCGCCGTGGGTGGGGTCCGCCATGCGCGCCAGCATCGACACGATGGTGCTCTTGCCCGATCCGGTGCGGCCCACGACAGCGAGGCTCCGGCCCGGCTTGAGGGTGAGCTCGACGCCGTGCAGGACCTGGGGTCCGTCGGGGTAATGGAAGTCGACGCCGGAGAGTTCCACCCCGAGGGGGCCTTCGGGCAGGGGGGTGGCCGCGTCCCGGGGGTCCCGCATCGTCGGCTCGTGGGCGAGGAGATGGCGTATGCGTCGGGACGCGGCGAGAGCGTTCTGGAACTCGTTGAGGATCTCCGCGCTCAACTGCAATGGATGGATGAACAGGGTGGTGAGGAAGAGGAATGCGGCCAGTTCGCCGATGGTGACGCGGCCGGCGGCGCCCAGATAGACCCCCGCGGCCAGTACGGTTGCCGAGATCAGCCCTACGACGGCCTCGCCGGTGAGGTAGGCGACGGCAGCCAGGCGCTGTCCTTGCATCTGCGACCGGTAGTGATCATCGACCGCGTCGTCGATTCGCTGTTGCAGCATCTTCTGAGCGCCGAAGACCCGGACCACGACCGAGCCCGCCACGATCTCCCCGATGAGTCCGACCACCGTGCCCAGACGGCCCTGGATGGTGACGAACACGGCGGCGAGGCGGCGCTGCAACAGGGGCAGGAGCGCCGGCAGCGGCGCCATGCACGCGACGACGATCAGCGCGAGCTGCCACGAGTAGACGAACATCAGGACGACGGCGAGGACGAGCTGTGCGAGGCCGACCAGCACCATGGCGCCACCGCGCTGCATGAAGTTGGAGATCTGGTCGACGTCATTGGTCATGCGGGCGACGAGGGCTCCTCGCCGGTACCGGCTGCGGTCCAGGGGCGCCAGCCGGTGCACGTGCTCCAGCATGGCCACCCGGACGACCGCGAGCGCGTCCTCCGCATCGCCGTACATACGACGGGCCATCAGACAGGCGCACAGGGTGCTCGCAGCCAGGACGAGCGTGCCGAGAACAACCAGTTGGAGGGGCTCGGTGAGGTCGTGGGAGCCGGGCGCGGACGCCAGATCGGTGACGCGTTGGGCGACGACAGGTACGGCGACCCGGCCCAGCGCCGCAAGGGCGCCGAGCGCCAGGGTGAGGGGCAGGCGTCGTACGAGCCGGGATCGGATGTCCTTCGTCGCCGTGCTCGGGGGCGCACCGTCGTGCGGTTCGGTCCTGAGGCCCGCCGGCGGTGACGCATCGGTGGGACTGCTCACGATTCCTCCTGCACCAGGTCGCGGTAGGCGGGCTCGGACGCCACCAGCTGTGCGTGGGAATCGCGTGCCCGTACTCGTCCGTGCTCCATGAAGATCACCTCGTCGGCCAGAGCCAGGCCGCTGCGCCGGTGCGCGACGAGTACGGTCGTCGTTCCGCGTTCTCGGCGCAGCGACTCCATCACGTCCGCCTCGACGCGCGGGTCGAGGGCCGAGGTCGCATCGTCCAGGAGCAGCAGCCGAGGCCGGCGGGCCAGTGCCCGGGCCAGGGCGATCCGTTGGCGCTGGCCTCCTGACAGGGATCCACCGCGTTCGCTGATGGCGGCGTCGAGGCCGTCGGGCAGTGATTCGACGATGTCCTCGGCGCGGGCCAGCCGCAGCGCGCGCCAGATCTCGTCGTCGGAGAGTTCGGCGCCGAGGGTGATGTTGCCGCGAACGGAGTCGGCGAACAGGAACGTCTCCTGGGGCACGTAGGAGAGGTGCGGGGCGGGCTCGGCGAGCGGACCGTGGCCCGCGCCCGAGCCGCTGTCCACGATGCGGCACTCACCGGTCCGGGGCCGCAGCAGTCCCGCCATGAGATGCAGGAGCGTCGTCTTGCCGGCGCCGGTGGGTCCGGCGATCGCGACGATCGAACCGGCCGGCACCTCCAGGTCGACGGTGTCCACCGCGCTGCGGCCGTCGCCGTAGTCGTAGGACAGAGCGCGGGCCCGGATGCCGAGCGGTGCGTTCGCCGTGCGGGGTCGCGCCGCCGGGGCGGCGGGCCGATCGGCCGGTGTGTCGAGGATCCGGTTCAGGCGGGACCAGCCGACCACGCTGCGCGGCAGCTGTCCCATGAGCCAGCCCAGCGCGCCCAGGGGGAAGGCGATGGCGGAGAACAGCAGGGCCGAGGAGACCAGGTCGGCCACCTCGATCGCGCCGGCGGCCAGCCTCGTCGTTCCGACCAGGAGCAGAGCGAGTGTGGCCAGTTGCGGCAGGGCCTCGACGGCGGGGTCGAAGGACGCCCGGGCCCGGCCCACACCCACGGCCGCGGTGCGCAGGCGGTCGGTCTCCGCGGCGAAGCGGCGTACTTCCGCGTCCGCGCGCCCCAGGATGCGGATGACGTGGGCGCCCTCGATGTTCTCGTGCGCGAGGTCCGCGATCGCGGCGCGGCTCTCCTGTACGGAGGCGAGGCGAGGCGAGACGGCGCGGGAGTACCACAGGTTGACGGCGACGAGCAGCGGGAACGCGGTGGCTCCCACGAGGGCGAGCACCCAGTCGGTCAGCCACAGGGAGGCCAGAGCCAGGATCATCATTACTGCCGCGCCCACCGCGAGGGCGAGATCGGCTACCGCCCACCAGGCCGCGTCGACGTCGCTGGACGCGGCTGACAGCAGGGCTCCCGGCCGCTGGGTGTGGAACCAGCTCAGCGGGCGCCGCAGGCAGGTGCGGGCCACCTCCTTGCGGTGGTCGGCGACCAGTCCGTACTGCATCACGCCGACGGACACCCGGCGGGTGACGATCCCGGCGATCTTGATCAGGGTGACGCCGGCGACGACGCATGCCGCCGTGGCCGCCGCGGCGGCGCCCGCCTCGCCCTCGCGGATCGCCGGGCCCACGATGTGGCTGAGGACCGAGCCGACCACGAAGGCGGTCGCCACCGTGCCGGCCGCGAACACCGAGCTGCCCACGCTGGCGATCACGAACGGGCGCGGCTTCGCACGAGCCGCCCTGGCCACGATGCGCAGCCCGCCGCGGAGTATGTCGTGGCCGCTGACCGCGCCGACCTCGTTGTCTCCCGTCCCCTGGTCCGGCACGGCTGAGGGGTGAGGCGGCCGAGCGGGGGCCGAGGCGGGGGGTGTCATGAGTGAGCGGCCTCCCCCAGCAGTTCGGCGCGCATCAGGTCGAACTCGCTGTTGGCCCGGTCGTAGTCCTCCGGGCGCCCGACGTCGATCCACAGTCCGCGGTGATGGTGCGCGCGTACGGTGCGTCCGGCGGCCAGCAGGTCGAGAATCAGCCGGTCCACACCCAGTTGCTGTCCCGGCGTGTAGTCGCGCAGAGCCGATGCGGACACGGCGTAGGCGCCCATGCTCACTTCGTTGCGCACGACCGGCTTCTCCACGAAGTCCTTCACCCGGTCGCCGTCCACTTCCAGGACGCCGAACTCCACGCGCACCTCACGGGCCGCCGCGGCGAGGCTGAGTTCCGCCCCGGAGGCCACGTGTCCCTCGAACAGAGCCCTGTGGTCCAGGTCGGTCAGCAGGTCTCCGTTCATGAAGAGGAACTGCTCGGGCAGGCGGTCCAGTGCGGGCAGCAGGGGGCCGAGAGTGCCGAGGGGGCTGTCCTCCTCGATGTAGGTCACCCGCAGATTCCAGCGGGACCCGTCCCCGATACAGCTGCGGATCACATGGCCCAGGTGGCCGATGGAGAGGAAGACCTCGTCCACGCCGGACCGGGCGAGCTGGGTCAGCGTGATCTCCAGCATGGCGTACTCGCCCCCGATCGGTACGAGCGGCTTGGGCAGCCGCGTGGTGTAGGGGCGCAGCCGGACTCCCTTGCCGCCTGCCAGTACGAAGGCCTTCATCACGTCTCCTCGCCGGTTCGCCGTGCGTCGGGGTGTGCTGGGTTCGGGGCGGGGGCTCCCGCGGAGGGTGGTCGCCGCAGCCTCAGATGAGGTTCGTGCAGATGCTCGACCTGAAGTCCGGTCCCTGTCGCCCGAAGTCGTAGCCGTTCCGTGCGCAGGTCGTGGTCGACCACCGAGAGGACCGTGACCGCTTCGCCGGCGGTGGTGGGCCCCGCCCGGCGCGTCTGGACGAGGACGCCGAGGTCGTCGTCCGACGCCGCGGCCAGAACGTCCGCGCCGGGTGCGAGGCCCGCGGCGTGCAGCCGCCGCTCTGCCTCGTCGGGGTCCAGGGGTGTGCAGCGGTCCAGAAAGCGGGGTCCCATGCGTTGCAGGAGCGCGATCTTGGCGACGTGGCGCATCCGGGTGGAGACCGACGACCGCAGATAGGTGTCCAGGACCTCGACGTCGGTGATGTCCCGGTCGACGCCCGCGCTGTAGCTGGGGGCGCCCGATCGGTAGACATAGGTGGCGTCGTGGGGCTTGATCACCTCCGCGCCGTGTTCCACCATCCGGATCCACAGGTCCCAGTCCTGCGAATAGCGGATCGGCCGGTAGCCGCCGACGGCGTGGTACAGCGCTCTGTCGAACATCGCACCGACGAACACGTAGTTGTGGACCAGGAGCTGTTCGAGCTGGGAGAGTCCCTCACGGGGCAGGGTGTCCTTGTGGATGCGCGAGGGGGCGAGGTCGGTGCCGCCGCGCCAGATCAGGGGCCGCGGACTGATGAGCCCCGGCCTGCGGCGGAAGGTGTCGACCATGACCTCGACGTGCGCGGGGTGGAAGAAGTCGTCGCTGTCGAGCTGGAGCACGAGCCGCGTGTCCAGTTCCTCGATCGCCTGGTGGCGGGCGTTCCAGATGCCGGTCGGGGTGGGCAGGTCGACGAGCGTGAGCGGCAGGATGTCCTGCCACGCCTTGGCCCGCTCCCCCGTACTGTCGTCGGAACCGTCGTTGACCACGACGACGCGGTCGACGGGTCGGGTCTGGGCGGCGATCGAGGCCAGCGCCCGGTCGATCGTTTCCGCGCAGTTCAGCGCGGGGACGATGACGCCGGTGGAGAGGTGCTCGGGCTTGTGCGACATGACGGGGTCTCCTTCCGAGAGCCGGCAGTGGGCCGGGGCGGCGACGGGCCTCCCCGTCAGTGATCGCGACGACGGGCGCGCTCCCGGGGCCGGACGGGGGCGCAGTGCACGACAGCGGCGTCGTCGTGGCGCTTCACCCGGGGCCAGCGAGCGGCGTCGCCATCCGTTCCTTCCGCCGTGCGCACCTGTTCCAGGAGTCCGGCCGGTCCTTCTTCGCGCAGGGTGTGCGCCAGACCGTTCCAGTCGGTCAGGGCGAACGGCGTGACCAGGCGCGCGGCGCCGTCGCTCATCACCGCGAAGGAGCGCACCCGTCGCAGGTCGACGCTGCCGGTGAGGGCGTGTCCGGCGGCTTCCGGCTCGGAGCGGGCTATCCAGCTGCCCCCCGGCCGGTTGCGCGCGGCGCGTTGCGCGACGGTGTGGTCCCTCCACCGGGCCTCGTCACGTGCGTCACCCGGTGTGTGCCGGCGAGCGCGTGCGCTCAGTTCTGGCGTCAGGGCGTCGTCCCGCAGGTCCTGCACGACCTCGATGGTGTCGTCCGTCCGTTCCACCAGCACGAGCGCGTCAGCGAGGACGAGCCATTGCAGGCACTCGGAGTTCCACCGCGCGAGCGCCACGGTCGCGGACGGCGACATCGGATTGTCGAGATCGCACGTGCTGTCGTGCGCGGCACGGACCGCACCGATGGCGCGCCCCAGCGCCTCGTCGAGGCCGAAGCGGGGATTCTGTGCCAAGGCAGCCGCGTGAGCGGCCAGTTGCCGGGTGTACCAGGCTGTTCCGTGACAGCATCCGGTCCCGATCCCCTCGGGTACCGAGGCACCGTCCAGAACGGCGACGCACCCGGGCTCGATGCACACCACGTCCTCGGAGAGCCGGGGATCCTCACGGGAGGCCGTGCCGGCCGGCGCGGCCTCCACCGCCACTCGTATGTCCATGGCACGGCGGCCCGTCACGACATGACCTTCCCGCCCGGCCGGCCCGCTTCCACGCCGGGCAGGTCGACCTCGGCGAGGACGCGGTGCTCGTCGTGGCTCCGGACCGGTACGGCGGGCCCTTCGAGCGTGTCGAAGACGCGCTGGGCGAAGGTCGGTGACATGTTGGCGGCGACCTCGGCGGCCGTCATCCACCAGAACGCCCCCGCTTCGTCGTTCGTCGTCAGCGTGCCCGAGAGGACCCGGCACAGGAACATCAACGAGACCACGCCACGTTCGGGGTTCCGGTACTTGTAGACGGCCCCCAGGCGCAGCGGCTCCACGGTCAGCCCGGTCTCCTCGCGCGCCTCACGCCGGACGGCGTCCACGAGGCTCTCGTCGTACTCGACGATCCCGCCGGGTGGGACCCAACGGCCGTTGTCGTTGCGGCGGATCGCAAGGATGCGTCCGTCGTCGTCCTCGATCACAGCGATCGCGGAGACCGAGTGCTCGGGATAGCCGCTCATGGCGTTCCTCTCCGAAGCCGGGTAGGACCGGCGCCTGGGGCGCAGGGACGCTGGTACTCCCTTCGCTGACACAAAGATCAGCCTTCGCCGCGCGGCGCGGTAGATCCAACCCGGCAGCACGCTAGGAGCCAAGTCCGTTGCCCGGAGGGTGATTTGGCGTGGTGGGACCGGGTACTGCGGATTTCATGTACGCGCCCGCCAAAACCGTGGAGACCGATGAGCAGCCATCCACGCACCCTTCCCGCCGACGGGATCCGGCTTGACCGCTCATCTCCCGTCCCGCTGTACCAGCAGCTGTACCGCAGTCTCACCGCCATGATCGGAGAACGGAGGCAGCTCGCCCCGGGGACGCCGCTGCCCGCTTCCCGTGCGCTCGCCCAGGATCTCGGCGTCTCCCGGAACACCGTGCTCAAGGCCTACGAGCAGCTCCAGGCGGACGGTCACACCAAGGGACTGGCCGGTGGCGGCACGGTGGTGACCTCGGCCGCGGCCCGCAGGACACGGGCGCCGCGGGGCTCGGCACTCGCGGAGGCCGGAGACCGGCACGTGGCACTCGGGGAGGCGGGAGACCGGCGCTCGGCACGGTCGCTGTCACGCGGAGGGCGTCGCATGATGGGGCTGGCCGCGGCGCCCGCCGACCACATCCCGGCTCCGGGGCCGTGGGACCTGCCGTTCGCCGTGGGGGTCCCCGCACTGGACGTCTTCCCCGTCGCCCAGTGGACCCGTCTGTACAGCACGCGGCTGCGCACCGCACCCGCCCGGCTGCTGGCAGAGCTGGACTCCTTCGGATACCGGCCGTTGCGGGAGACCATCGCGTCCCAACTCGCGCTGACGCGCGGAGTGCGCTGTGATCCGTCTCAGGTTCTTGTCACCGAGGGGCCCGAGCATGCGGTGGCTCTGCTCCGCGACTGCCTCCTCGACCACGGCGACGAAGTGCTCGTGGAGGATCCCGGGCATCGCCGCACTCGGGCGGAGATGGCCCGCACCGGTGCCGTGTTGCGGCCCGTGCCTGTGGACGAGCACGGCATGCGCGTCGAGTGGGGGCTCGAGCACCATCCGGACGCCCGCCTCGCCCTCGTCACGCCCGGCAGGCAGTTCCCGACCGGTGCGGTGCTGTCCGCCCGGCGCCGGGAGAAGCTGCTCGCCTGGGCGGACACGCATCAGGCGTGGATCATCGAGCACGATCCCGAGGGCATACCCAAGGGCCCGCGGCCGCGCGCGGCGCTCCAGGCAGGCCCGGCGGGACAGAACGTCGTCTACGTAGGAGCGTTCGGCGCCACCCTGTTCCCCGGTGTGCGCATCGGGTACTGCGTGCTGCCCGAGGCTCTGGTGGATCCCATGTCCCGCATCGCCGCCACCTTCAACCACGGCCCGTCACTGACCTCGCAGGCAACGGTCAACGACTTCGTCTCCTCCACCCATTTCGCCGCTCACGTCGACCGCCTCCAGACGGTGCACGCCGAGCGGCGCGCGCACCTGACCGGCGAACTGCGCCGGTACATCGGCGACACCGTGCGGCACGCGCCGATCGAGACGGCCGGAACCCATCTCGTCAGCGACCTGCCGCCGGACGTGGCCGGCAGCGAGGTGCAGGAACAGGCCTGCGCCCTCGGGATCACACTGCGCCCGCTGCATCACTACTGCCTGGCCGCGCCCGCTCGCGATGCCCTGGTCCTGGGTTTCGGGTGCGTCCGCGCGCCCACCGCGACGTACGCCATCAGGCGTCTGTCCGACGTGATCCATCGCCTCACCCGTTGAGAGTTGAGAGAGACAGCGGGCGCAACACCCGGACGACGGCAATGCCGAGGCACGCGGGCGTGCATCTTCGTCGACCCGAGCTGTTCGTGTGCCTCGCCTCCATGACCTGTTCCGCCGGTGGCAGCGGGACGGCAGCTGGCACCGCGTCCTCGCTCGGCTCCACTCTTTGGTGGACGTGAAGGGTGCGATCACGAGGGGTCCTGACCGTCGACTCGACAGTGAGCTGCGCTCATCAGCATGCGGCCGGGGCCCGCAAGCAGGGTGATCGGCAGCAGGCAGGGTGATCAGCAGAAGGAACCGTCAACCGCCGGAAGCTGGGCTCCCGCGGCTGCCGTCCGCCGTTTGTCGACTCGGCCGACTGCCGCGAGCGGCGCCGTGCGGTCGAGTGCGGGATCAACCGGCTGGAGCGTCATCGGGCCGTGGCCACTCGACAGGCTCGCAGTCCGCTATGAGGCCACCCTCCTCGTAGCCGCCATCAACGAGAGGCTGTGATCAGCGCGCGTCCTAGAGCTCGTAGTCCTGGGCCAGCTCGTCCCAGCGAATGCTGCGAAGAGCGGGATCGGCATCTTGGCCCGACGGAATCTCCGGGGTGGCCTGGAACCAGGCCACGATGAGAGCGGAGCGGTGCAGCACCGCGTCGAGTTCGGGGTCGACCGCTGTCGAGCCGAAGACACCGATGCAAGTCACGGAAGGCAGCACCTCCACGGGGCCGAAGGCGCCAGCGGTCTGGTCCGGGTACTCGCGGGAGGGGGGAACGAGATGAACGGGCGCGAAGGAGAACGCATGCTCGGCCTGTCGCAGGAGGCCGCTGACCTTCATGTCGTTGATGCGCTGGCACGGATAGCCCTCCAGCATTCCCCCGTAGGTCGTAGACATCCGCAGCTCGGTGAGTTTGATCGAACGACCGGACGAGAGGGCTATGCGGCTCAGCGACATGCCGACACCCTATGCGCGTGATCCGCTTCCGCTACACGACCTGGTCCTAGGTGCTGCCTTCCGGACCTCAATGCCAGGTGTTGTCGTTCCCCGAGATAGTGGTCGGCAGCCGGTAGCCGTGCTCCTCCCGGAGCTTCGGTGCGGCAGCGTCCGCGCGCATCGACAGCGCGAGGAGCAGGATGATGCCGAGCGTCCACAGGACCGTGGCGATCAGTACGGGCGCGACATCAGCACTCCGAGGAATCAGGGTGCCGAGGGTTCCGGCGCCGAGCAGCGCCCAGATCGCCGTCGCCGCGTGCACCTCGGCCGCCTGCGCTGTCGTCGCGGTGATCGCGTGCGCCCGGTCGACGTCGGTCACCGCCGGGCCGCCGCGACGCACCCGCGCGAGGGCGCGTCGGAGCCGCCGCACCCGCAGGGCGCCGATGCAGAGAAAGACGATCAGGCAGAGGACGCCGATTCCCGCACCGACCTGCTGCCCCCGTCTCCACACGTGTGCCGTGGGAGAGAGGGAGGGGCTCATGACGGCGAGCACGGCGACGGCGAGGGTCAGGAGCACAGGTGTGCTCGCACGGTTGAGCCCGGTGGCCTCGGCGCGGTCACGGGCCTTGAGCTGCTGCCGCCGCTTCGTGTCGGTGTCGTTCAGGAGGAGTTGCGCGCGGCCTTGTTCCCCCACGGCTTGTGCGGGAAGGCGCTCGCCCGCCGTGCGGCGCCACCGCCGGTCGGCGGCGAGCAGAGCGAGCACGGCCGGGACGCAGAGGCCGCCCGCGACGAGCAGCATGATCGCAACCGGTGGCCAGGCGGACGCGGCGAGCAGAATGCCGGCCGTCGCCAGAAGCAGGCACCCGATGACGACACTCGTCACGACCGCCGGAAAGAACGGCGTACGACTGACACGGCCACGCGCCTCGACCGCGTTCCGCAGCGAGGACGGGTCCTCGGCCCTCGCGTACATGTCCGCGAGGGCCAGTTGCTGGAAGGTCAGGGAGTAGCCGAGCACGACCAGGAAAACGGCGATGCCCAGGCTGGCGGCGAGGAGCGGGCCGCCGAACACCGGTATGAAGCCCGGCGGGTCGTCGGGAAAGCCGAACCTGCCGATGAGCGCGAGGACGGGAAGCAGACCGAACAGCGCCCCGCAGCCCACAGCGGCCGCGCCGGACACGCGCACCAGACCGCCGGTGATCAGAACTGCGCGAGTGGGTGCCAGTTCAGGGCCGCGGTTGCGTCGCTCATCTCCAAGGGGGCCTCGATTGGCTTTCACGGCGCCAGTCTCGCATGGGCGCGCAGGTGGGCCGGTGGGAGCCGGAGGAGAAGGTTGCTTGACGGAGTAAGGCGCTGGGAGCGAGGTGCTGGGTTCGTCATCACGCCCGGTCAGTGTGTGGGCATCACTCCCGGTCAGTGTGTGGGGGACGCACCGCAGATGATTCCCGTCCTGGAAGAGATCCGCGTGTCCCAGCAGGCCAGTGGATGACCGCGCACCCCGGCTCGACCTTGTCGGAGGCCAAAGGGGCCTATTCGTCACGCTGCAACCGGCCTTACCTCCGCAGCCGCCAGATCACGCACACGCCCCCGAGCCGTAAGACAAGCGGGCCAACCGCCGGCGCCGCCGCAACAGCCAAGGCGTCCGGCTCACAGGGTTCGACAAGCGGGCGTACGTCGTCGACGGGACGGCCACCGTGGCGGCGTTCCGCCTGGGGCTCCGTCCTGGGTGAACTGCCCCGGCTCAGAGGTCCTTGGCACCCGAGTAGTGGTGGCGAAGTTCGCTGAGTACGCGCTCGTCGACAGCCCTGACGTCCCACAGGGAGCTGTCGAATTCGGTCAGGACGATCACCAGCTGGCCCCCGGCGAACCCACGCGCTTGGGCGTCGACCAGTTGGAGGAAGGGGGTAGTCAGCGACAACAGCGTCAACGTGTCCATGCCGACGTCGGCGGACCGTCTCTCCATCTCGACACAGCGGGGATCGACGATCTCGTCGAATTCGACGCGCCACGTCAGGTCCAGGCCGAAGCTGCCGAGGCGGACCAGAAGCTCAGCCAGGGACACGTAGTGCTTTCCGTGCCAGGCCGGAAACGTAATCCCCTTCATTCCACCTCTACTTCGGCTGCGCCGCGCGCCAGGCCGCCCCATCCTTCCAGCGAACAGTACGCCCCTGCACCTCACAGGACACTGAGCCGACGTGCTCGTCGCGATGCTCCGCGACGGCCTCGTCTACGATCCCCCGGGCACCCCACGCGATGGCCGCCTGACCGGCTCACAGGCCACTCGACTCACCTCAGGAACTTGCGCCGTCCACCCATCCCGAGACCTCCACGGCACCCCGACGGACAGCTTCCACCGGGTCCCGGGCGAGCTGCCCGCAGAGCGCTGCCATGTCCAGCACACCATCCGACCCCACCAGTGCGTCATGCACCCCGGTCTGCAACCAATCGGCCTGACTGTCATCAGCCTCGGCAGCCGCGAGAGCGATGAGCCTTACGGCGGCCACCGTCCCCACCCGGACCAGCGCCTCCGCCGTCTGCCGGATCACCGCCGTGTCCCCGACGTCCAGCAACAGCCCCTCAACGCCTGCGCGGCTTCGGGAACGTCAGCAAAGGAAGCAAGGTCACGCCCGGCACGACCACGTTGCACCCACGAAGGGGACGACGCCTCAGCCAAGGCCGCGCCCCCAACCCACCCGTCATCTCCGACGCGACGAGACGGTCTCACGCCCCAGCCCGACGCTGCCCACCCACTTGGCCGAAGAGGTGGAGGCACCGGGCGCCAGCCACATAGGCCGGGGCCGTATTCGTGCGCCTGCTCGGGCGGAGGTCTGGCCGCGTTCCCGCCGACCCCGGTGACCGGAATTCGCCGCGTATGTTCGCCCGGCGTGGGCAAGATCGTCTGGCAGCCTCAATCTGGCCGCGCGGTTCTTCGAAGCGTCGAGCGGAGTGCGAAGTGACGGCAGAAGCGATCGAACCCGGCCTCTGGTCCGCTGGGGAGCCGGAGTACGCGTCCCAGTTTCAAGCACCCGAGCATGAGGTCCTGGTCGGCCGTAAGCACGACGGTGACGAGACCGGGAAGACGTACTACAGGACCGCGAGGGTGCACCAGGGCGACGGCGTGTACCTGACGACGGCGAACGTCCGGCGCAGCGCGCCCGTGAAGGAGTCCGCCGGGGTCCGCTTCGTCGCACCGGCCGGCACGGTACTCGTCGGCCGGACCCACAGCGGCGACGAGAACGGCAGCACCACCTACTACTACGCCGACGTCATCGACCAGTCGGGCAACAAGGTGGACGTCGTGCACGGCACCTGGTCCAGCTCGGTGAAGGAGTACAACAGCTCCTACGAGGCCCCCGCCAACCAGGTGCTCGTCGGCCGCTGGCACGACAACGACGAGACCGGACCCACCCAGTACCTCACCGCCACGCTCTACTAGCGCGCACCGGCCGACGCACCGGCTCCCGCCGCGATCACCCGTTCGCGGGCCGACCCCATCCAGGCCCGTCCGCCTCGGTGCTCCGACGCGGGGCCCGGACGGGGCGAGGCGGATCACGTGCACGCTCCGTCCCTGAAATCCACCACCACCAGAACTGCGTCGAGCGGCGCGTCAGCTGCCTCGAACACACCTCAACGGCCCGACCGATGACGCGGCTTAGTGACGTGAACAGACAGGGACGAAGTAGTCAGGAACTCTCGGCGCCCTGAACATTGGCAAGCATGGTGCGCAACACCTTGAGTGCGGCCACGTACTCCTGGTCGCTGATGTCCTTGTGGACCTCTGCCCGCAGCGCTGTGACCAGCCCGCGCAGTCGGGCCCTGGCATTCTCGCCGGCATCGGTGATGCGCAGATTCTGACCTGCGTCGTTCCGGAGCCAGCCGCGGTGCAGCAACTGGTCGACGGCCCGGGGGATTTCGTGCAGCTCGCGTGTGAGCGGGGCGAGTTGGACGATCACCTCGTCGCGACTGGATGCCGCGGGCCCGCCGCAGATCCGGTTGAGCACCCAGTACTGCGGCTGAGTGACATCGATTCTGGCCATGGCGTCACGCACATGTCGGGTGACTGCCTCGTGGACGAGACCCGCCCAATAGCCGATGGGCTGGCTGGCCAACGCGTCGTCCGGGGCGTCCCGATCAGCCGGCGCCTGGTCAGTGATGATGCCGGTTGACGGTTTCATGATCGCGACGCTACAGCGTCCTCGTGCCGCATCAGGCAACGTTCGCCCTGTTGGCGAGGGATTGAAAGCTACGGGCGGTCATCTGAGGAGAGGGGTTACTTTCATGCGGTGGATTCACAAAGCACGGCACCCTGTTGCCCGTCCTGTGACCAGACGATGGCCTGCACTGCGATGGTCCTCTCACGGCGGGATGACGACGGGAAGCGTGTCTGCCGAAGCGTGTGGCAGTGCGGGGATCGCCACCTGTGGTGGGGCTGGAGTGATCGTCCAGGCGAGGGGTTGGAGATCTGCCCTCATCCGCACTTCGGTGCCTGATGGGGAGTGCGGTAGGAGGTCAGGCGATGCTGACTCCGGCGACGACGTCGCGTAGGCGTTGGTCCTGGGCGTGTTTGTTCCGCCAGACGATGTAGCGGCGGATCATCCTGCCCTGGGCCCTGTGGGAGGGGTGGTCGGTGCCGTCGAGGGCGAAGGAGCGCAGGGCGGTGAACTGGGCTTCGACGCGAGCGTAGGTAGCGGCAGAACTCCAGGAACTTCGATCTGTTCTTGGTCTTCTTGATGTGCTTGTAAGGCTGGTCTTTGCGCAGGTCGTAGGCGGCGAACAGGTACCGCCGGGCCGCGTGTGGGCGGGTGTAGGTGGCCCGTCTGCGTGGTCGGGGGTCGCGGTAGGGGTTTTGGTGCTTGCCGCCGCGTTCGGTCCACTGCCGACCTGGATGGGGCTGGAGGTTGAGCGGCCCGAACTCGTCCATGCAAAAGACGACTTCGGGTTCGCTCTCCTCGGGTATGACCTCGCCGTCGGCGATCGCGTAGAGGTGCTCGACGCGGGCCTCCTTCGTGTCGCAGTCGGGAGCGCGGGAGGTCTTCCACGTCTTCACGTGTGGAAAGGAGACGCCTTCCTCGCGGAGCAGGATGCGCAGGCCCTGGTGGCTGATGTCGTCGACCACCCCCTCGGCGACCGGGAAGTCGGCCGGTTGGGCCAAGCTCCAGGTCGAGAAGGACAGGCCGTGCTCGACCGGCTTGGACTTCGCGGTCTTCTTCATCTCCCGACGCTCCGGGAGGGTGAACGTCCTGGGCCGGCCGCCCTGGTACTTCGGGTAGAGCGAGGCGAATCCGAACGTCACCTCGGTGACCTTCGCCACCGGCATTCCCTGGGCGGACAGGAGCACCATCTGGGCCCGCCGCCAGGTCACTACCGACCCGGTTCCTCTGCGGCTGATCCGCAGCAACGGCCTACCCTCGTCATCATCGATCTCCCGAACCTGCACGCGTTCAGCCGCGTCGATCATTCTGGCCGTCCGTGCCGCCCAGCACAGCAACCGGGCAACACCTCACGACGGGGCGAACGTTGCCTGATACGGCACTCGTACACGTGAATACCGTCGAATGCCGGGACTCTGCTTCAAGCATGACGCACCTGGCCAGGCGAGCCGAGCTGAAGGCCGTGCTATCGAGGCCAAGCCTCCCCATCGTGACCATAGTTCGGTCCGTTTTGATGGTGTCGCCGCGAACTGACCGATCACTGACGCCATGAACTACGCGCCCGAGCCCGGTAGCTTGGCTTGCTGCGGCTGCACATACCGGGTCAGTTGCCGGCCAGGCCCCACGCGTCGAGCCCGCCGTAGATATGGGCCCTCAGGCAGTGAGGGGCTCTGAAACCTATGGCTTCGCCGCGGTAGATGGCGATGAGGGAGTCCTTGCCCCGCCACCAGGTGTCAGCGAGCCCCTGGACCTCGGGTACCGGCTTGAATCCGTCGAGGTTCAGGTCATCGACGGCGCTGCCTTTGATCTTCGTGATGGTCTCGGCCCAGTAGCCCGCGTGGCTGACCAGCGCCAGGGCTTCCACCCAGCCCTCTGTGCTGGCGTGCAGCGGCGTCCAGTGGTCGGCGTCGATCCCGAACTCACCTCCTGGCCCGATCATGAACCCGTGGGCCATGGAGACGCGGCAGCTTCCGGCCGGGAACCGCCAACCGGTCGCGGACGAGTGCTCGGGGGCATCGGCTTCCAGAACGCGGGGGCCGCCCTCGTACGCCGGGGCCGGAGGCAGGGCCAGACCGCCCCAGAGCTCTTGAAAGGCGACAGCCCGGTCGATCTCGGCATCCGGAATCCCTCGCCGCAGCCACACCTCGCGAAGGGGCTTGAGGTCGCGGTGTGGAACACGCAGTCCGTGTCCCTCGACGAAGTACTGCGCTCGCCGGCTCAAGCCTTCAGGCCGCCTAGGAATCAGCGGCACTCGGGGGTCGGCCGTCACGGTCGCCGCCTCTCGTACGGAGAGGTCGGTGCGGCCGGGTGCGGCGGTACCGACGGCTGCGGAGCCCGGGACCAACGGACGGGGTCGCCGTCGGGGCCGCCGGTGAGCCAGGAACCGTCGCCCAGGGGCACCAGCTCGTACGGGTCGCTCACCTCGACGGCGAACTCGCCGCTGAGGGTGCCCGTGCGTACGTCGACCAGGTGGCAACGGAACCACTCCTCCCCCTCCTGACTCTCACCGCCCAGGATGACGATGGCCGTGTCCTCGGTCAGGTAGCCGCCGCCCCATTCCACGAAGGAATCCTCCGGGTCGTACCCGAAGGATGCGACGGGGAGGGTGAAGAGCACGCCCCCGTCGGGGTGGTCGTGGAAGGCGACGTCCGCCTGCCCGTGGTCCACAGTCATGAACTGCTGTCCGGACGGAGCCAGGTCGATCAGGCAGCGGTCCTGCCACGGATAGGTCACGAACTCCGGCCGGCTGTCCGCCCCGCCCGTGCCCCGGAGAATGACGGAGCCGTCCTGGCCCTCACCGATGTCGATGTAGACGCTGCCGTCCACGGGATGTAGGTGGTGGAAGGCGCCGTGCCCGACCGTCCCCAGTTCCCGGCGGGCGACGACCACACCGCTGTCGGCGTCATAGACGACCCACTGGTCCCCGCCCCCGCGGCCCGCCATCGCGTCCGGCCGGTAGACCCACACCGTCCGACCGTCCAGAGACAGCGCACAGCCAGGCTGGTGGCCATGGCGGAGGTCAGAGTGCGGTGCGAAGTCCGAGGCCCACATGAGGTCGCCGGCGCGCGTGAGGCAGACGACTCCGTTCAGGGTCGTGTACACGACCCGCTCCAGATCCTGCCGGGCCACCGACGCGACGACCTCGTCACCATCCCGCGGCTTGAACACTGCTGCGGGCTCCAGCGTCCCGTAGAGGCCGGCGCGCACGGCATAGGCGTGGATCCGCCCGTCGCGGTGACGCGTGATGACCTTCGACGGCGGCTCGGGAATCATCCGCCGAGGTTAACGCCCGGCTGAGAAACCTCAAGAGCCGAGCTGGGTGGGCGCGAGTGAGGAATGCGCGAGCTACGGGGTGTTCCTAAATCCTCAAATCCTCTTTGAGTCGCCGCACCCGGGTGTCAGGGGTGTGTGGGGACGCTCGTTCATTCGGCGAGGGCGAAGTTGTGCAGGTGTGCAACGCCGAGCGCATGGCGTGATGAACTCCGTCGCCTTCGAGGCGGCAGGCGCAGAGCATTTTCCGGGCCCTCCTACGGGCGAAGCCGTGCTCGACGCGGGAGCGGATCCGCTGCTGGGCCTTGTTGTGGTACCTGTTGTGAGCTTCTTTCCGGTCCGGCACGTCCTCGTCCTTGAGGCGGGCAGTGCGGGCACGACGAGCCCGGGGCTGCCCGGATGGCCGCTGTCGGCGATCGTCATGGACTTGTCGACGACGGCCTTCGCGCCCGGCACCGCCCACGCCTTGCAATCGTCGCGGTTGGTGGGCAGAGGGTGGTCGACTACGACGATCAGGCGGTGTCGGCGTCGATGACGACTTGTTAGCTGGTGGCTCTACGGAGGTATCCGGTCAAGGGTGGCCTCTCGGACGAATGCCCTCACTGTTCCGGTCACTGGAACTCGCCCACCCTCTCGCCCCGTCCACCAAGAGGTAGACACAGGCCATGGACCTCGACCTGGGACGCATCGGTATCTGGAGTCTGGCCCTCACCCACGGGGACCGCGCCGCGGCGGGTGAGGCGGCGGCTCAACTCGAGGAAATGGGTTACGGAACGCTCTGGCTCGGCGGCAACCCGGGAGGCAATCCTCGCGGTGACCTCGTCACCACGGCGGAGCTGCTCGCCGCGACGAAGCGCACCATGGTCGCTCCCGCCTGCGTATCCATCTGGCATCAACCCGCCCGGGCCCTCGCGGCGGCCTACCACGCGCTGCCCTCGCCGATGCGGGACCGTCTGCTCCTCGGCCTCGGTGTGGGCCACCCGAGGACCGACCAGCACTATCACCGCCCGTACACATCTCTCCATGACTATCTCGGAGATCTGGACGGCCTGCCCGCGCCGATCCCCCGGACCGCGCGACTCCTGTGCGCACACGGCCCGAGAATGACGCGCCTGGCCGCCACCCGTGCCGCGGGTGTCCAGCCGCATCTCACCACCGCCGCCCACACCGCACACACCCGCGAGCTGCTCGGAGACGGCCCCCTGCTGGCCCCCTCGGTATCGGTCGTGCTGGAGACGAACCCGGGAGCGGCCCGGGCGGCGGCCCGCACCGCACTCGCCCCCTACCTCGCCCAGGCGAACTACGCGAACAACTGGCTGCGTTCGGGCTTCACCGCGGACGACCTCACAGACCACGGCAGCGACCGTCTCATCGACGCCCTCTTCGCCTGGGGCACCCTCGACCGGATCGCCGAACGGATCGTCGAGCGACTCGCCGCGGGCGCCGATCATGTCGCTGTCCAGGTCGTCGCCGACCCGACGTACGGGTTCCCGCTCGCCGCGTGGCGTGCACTGGCCCAAGCCCTGCCGTTGAGGAACGCCGTAGGCCGCGTGGGGGTCGGTGGGGAGCAACTGCTTTCCAACCCCTAGAGGTGGCCGCGTGCCGCGTGCCGCGTGCCGCGTAGGGGATCTTGAGGCCTTGTGTAGCCCATGGCAGGCTCATGCCGCATGATCGATGACCTCGCGAAGGACAACCTGCACGGGAGACTGCGGCGGGACCGCAAAGCGCTGCTCTGGAAGCTCGACGGCCTGTCCGAATACGATGTCCGCCGACCTCTGACGAGGACCGGGACCAACCTCCTCGGCCTGGTCAAACACGTGGCCTGCGTCGAGGCCAAGTACTTCGGTGAAGTCTTCGGCCGGCCTTCCCCGGAACCGCTGCCCCGGTGGCATGACCAGGACGGGAGCGATCTCTGGGCGACTGAGGACGAGGCGCGGGATCAGATCATCGCGTCCTACCGACACGCGTGGGAGAACTCGGACGCGACGATCGACGAGCTTCCTCTTGATGCCCCCGGCCTCGTGCCGTGGTGGCCGGAGCCGTATCAGAACACGACCCTGTTCGCCGTCCTGGTCCATGTCCTCGGCGAGACCAATCGGCATGCCGGGCACGCCGATATCCTGCGCGAAGGCATCGACGGCCGAACCGGGATGCGCCCCGAGCACGAGACACAGATCGATGAAGCAGCTCGCGCCGCCTATTGCGCGAAGATCGAGCGGGCCGCCAGATCGGCCGCATCACGTAAGGGGCAAGCGGCATCCCATGTGACGTGATGTCCGAGCGGCAAGATGCCAGACGTCAGGACTGATCCGCGGGAGGCCCAATTATCGGCCCGAATCAGAATCCGGGCCACGCGCGGTCCAGCATGCAAGGGGCGGATCTCAATGCCTCTCATTCCGCTGGTCATTCAGGTCATGGCCCATGCACCACCAGAAAACGGGTTCCCGACGAGATGACCTGACATAGTCGGTCAGACTCCGCGCCGCTCCCTCGTTCGCGGGAGACCGTTCATACCCATGCCTCTGGCGTCGGGGCGGTGTCCGTCACCGCTGCGGCCGGGTCCGGCGGCGACTGGAGTGCCGAGGCCAACGCCGCCGCTAGGGCGACAAGTTGTTCCGGCATCGTGGACCCGCTGACCGTGTCGACGCCCACGCCAACGGCACCGCTGTCGCTGGCGGCACCGGTCGCTTCCTCGACCGCTTCGCACCAACTGTCCCGGTCCTGTCACAGCAGTGTCCGTCGGGACAACGGAACGCCCCGGTACCGGGTCTGACGACACATGGTGCGGATGACTCACCCGCACTCTTCGAGGACAGCATCGACGTACGGGGGAACAGAAAATGACCACTCTTGGACGAATCGCGGCCGTGGCCACTGCGGGACTGGGCGCAGCCTGGCTCGCCGCCGGCACCGCTACAGCCGCCGCACCGCTCGCCACGCCTACCGAGACCGTCAAGGCCGCAGCCAACGTGGCGGCCTACAACGGGTCGTGCGGTGCGGGTTACAGCGTCGTCAACTCCGCCGACATCGGGAAACTGGGCACGGTGTACCTCACCTACAGCGCCACCACCGGAGAAAACTGCGTCGTCACTGTGCGCGCAGTCAAGGGCGCCGCAGTGCACATGGTCGCCTCGTTGGGGCTGGGCACCAACACCGCCGACGTCATCGATGACGGCTACTACACCAGTTACGCCGGGCCCGTCTTTCTCGACGGCCGCGGAATGTGCATGAGCTGGCGCGGTGAGATCAACGGTGAGGTCGCGGGGAAGAACTGGACCAACTGCGACGCACGCGTCCGCTAGGCCCCGGTAGGCCCCGGTAGGCCCTGGAACGCGGACAGCAGCGGCGCAGGTGCGGCCGGTCACCGGCGGACCGTCGGAGCCCGGAATAGCTATTGGTCACGACGGGCTACGGGCCTCCCGGCCCGGGTAAGCATCGCGACGGCGGCGGGTCCGCGTTGGATTTCGAGATAGCCGTGGGCCAGCACACACAGGACACCGGAGTCCGGGAGCGGTCTTCTTTCCGGAAGACCGCTCTCCTGGGTGGGCTCGCTGCGGCGCAGCCGGTCCGCCACGTCGCGTAGGTGGGTGTCCCAGGTAGGTGACGGCCTCCACATCCTGGTCCACCTGGTCCACGATCAGTTGGTTGCACAGGCCCTCCATCCAGGACCTTCCGTATGCCTCTGACGGCCGTGGTCCGGGGGTGGGCTGCCTGCGGGTCGGCGCGTGCGTCCTGCCCAGACTCAAGGGTCATGTCATCGGCATCCGGTCCATCGGCGACACGCCGGACGGTCGCGGCGCCGCAAGCGGAGACAGCCGCGGTACAAGGACGCAGGAGAGAAACGGGCCGTGCCGGGCACCGGCCTGCCGCCGGAAGAATCTCCGCGGGGGTGTCGATCCGGGCGAGCTCCGTTCGACGCACGGGTGAGAGAGCGACAGGAACACGAGAGGTGACGGCCATGCCCAAAGTCCGCGTACACAACGTGACGATCTCCCTCGACGGCTTCGCGGCCGGTGCGAACCAGCGACTCGACGCCCCGTTCGGGGACGGCGTCGGCTGGGGTGACGACCTGCACAGCTGGTTCGTCTCCGCGGCTGCGGATTCCGCCGCGGGAAAGACCGGAATCGACGTCGACTACTTCACCCGCGGCGATCAGAACGTCGGCGCCACGATCATGGGGCGGAACATGTTCGGGCCGCAGCGCGGGCCGTGGGAGGACGAGTCCTGGAGAGGCTGGTGGGGCGAGAACCCGCCCTACCACCACGACGTTTTCGTGCACACCCACCATCTGCGCCCGACGCTGGAGATGGCCGGCGGTACGGCCTTCCATTTCACCGACGAGCCCGTTGAGACGGTCCTTCAGCGCGCGTTCGACGCCGCGGGCGGCAAGGACGTCCGTATCGGCGGCGGCGCAGCGGTCGTCCAACAGTATCTGCGCGCCCGATTGATCGACGAACTCCACCTGGCGATCGCACCGATGCTCGTCGGGCACGGGGAGCGACTGCTCGACAATCTGGGTGACGGCATCGACGGCTACGAGGTGTCCGAGATGGTCGGCTCGCCGACCGTCACGCACGCCGTGCTGATCCGCCGCTGACGCGGACACGCCGCGGCCGAGCAGCACCGGGGCGGTGGCCGGGCCGGACCCGACTCGGCCACCGGGTCGCCGCGGCAGCTCGGTACGGCTCGGCCACGGCAGCCGCCGAACGCCCCCGCGACGCGGTCCCGACGGCGTTCGACATTCGGCGCGCTCCCCTCCGGCCTCTCCTCTCAATCCACGACATCGAGCCAAACCGAGCCAACCCGAGAAACACGCGCACACGCCAATCCCGTCACCCGTCCCCGCCCGGCTTCCCCCCACGACACACACCCGCCCCACCTGCCCGCTCATCCCCAGACAGAGGCACAAGCGGAATCGTGCGGAGACCATTCACTGGGCCGAAAACGCACGTCTGACACCGCGTGCCGACGGGCAGTGAACCGATGAGATCAGCAACCGGAATATTCGCTCGGCAACCTCAAGTCCCAGAGGGCGGCATGGCTGAACGTGAACCCAACCATCTGCTCGCGGCCCTCCTCGCCGAGACCGACTGGACCGCCGGAGAGCTGGCCCGCGCCGTCAACGCCCTGGGCGCGGCCCAGGGCATGCGCCTGCGCTACGACCGGACGGCGGTCGCCCACTGGCTCTCCGGCTCCCACCCCCGAGGAGCGGTCCCCTCCCTCATCGCCGCCGCCCTCACCGAACGCCTGGCACGCCCCGTCACTCCCGGCGACGCGGGCCTGTCCCAGCCTCCCGCCGCTCCACCCGCGCGATCCGGCCGGGCCGGAGGGACGGCGGAAGCAGACGGCGTGCACGGCCTGTTCGACCTCGTGCGTGCCGACACGGACCCGAGCCGGCACGCCTACGTGGCCGCGACCGCCTACACGGTCTCCACGCTGGCCCTCCCCGCCGTCGCCGCCCGCCCCCTCGCCCCGGTGCCCCTGCTCCTCCTGGACGGCTTACCGACCGACCAGCACCTGGAGAGCATGCGGGACATGATCCGCATCTTCCCCGGCCTCTACCTGCGCCACGGCGGAGCCCACGCCCGCACGGCCCTCGCCTCCTATCTCGCGCACGACACCGCGCGGATCATCGGACTCGGCCAGCCGGAGCGGCTGCGTGGCGACGTGCTCACCGCCGCCGCTCAACTCCTGCATCAACTGGGCGAGATGACGGCGGACAGCGGCCACGAGGGGCTTGCCCAGCAGTACCTCCTGCGTACGCTGCGCCTGGCCGCCCACGCCGGCGACCGCGACCTGTACGTCATCACCCTGCGCACCCTCAGCAGCCAGGCGTTGCGCCTGGGCAACCGTCGCTACGCCCATCACCTGGTGCGCGCCGCGTTGCACCGGACCACCACCGGCACCAGCCCCGCCATCCGGTCCTTCCTCCACGCGCACCAGGCCGTCGCCCTCGCGCTCCTGGGGCGTCGGCAGGAGAGCCGCAGCCACCTCCACGCCGCCGAGCGGCACCACGCCCGCGCGTCGAGCCCCGCCGGCCCCTTCACCGACTATCCCCAGGCCGCCCTCGACTACCAGCGCGCCCAGACGCTCCACGCCCTGGGGGAACCCGGCGAGGCCCGCACCGCGTACCTGTCCGCCATTCACCACCGCCCCGACGGCCATCACCGGCCCGCCGCCCTCACTCGGGCGAAATTCGCCCAACAGCTCCTCGCGGCGGGTGAGCTCGAAGCGTCGTGCGGGCAATGGCACGCTTTCCTCGGCCACTACGCGCATCTCCACTCGTCCAGCGCCGACCATGCCTTCGGCCTCCTGCGACGCCAGCTGCGCCCCCATCACCAGCACCCCCGGGCCAGGTCCCTGCTCGAACGCGCGCACGCCATGAGGCCCGCCACCTAGTGCTCCGACCACATGCGTGGACCACATGCGTGGACCACATGCGTGGACCACATGCGTGCGCCCGGCGCGTGGCCGAGCCGGTCCGCGACCGTGCGGGCCCGAGACCCGCACTCCTGACCGCGACGGCCCCGCCCGGCCAGGTGCTAGCAGGAGCCGTGCGTCCTGGCGCCGGCGGGAGCGAGGTTGGGCCAGGGGCGTCCTGCTCTGTCGGAGGCGGCGGACCGGAGGAGATCGAGAAGCGTGCACCCCGGGTAGCCCCGAAAGCTCGTGTAGGCGACCCGGTAATAGCAGTCCCAGTAGCTGACGACCCGCCGTTGCGTGCGCGCGAAGAAGGCCGGGTTGTCCACGATGAACCGCCCGTAGGCGAGGTTGCCGCGGGTGCCGGGCGTGGCGAGGTCACGGAGCGCGTCGCGGATGACGACCAGGATCTCCACGACGTACTCGCCGACCAGCTGGACGACGAAGGGGACGACCCATGAGTCCGTGCAGCCGACGACCTTCTCCAGGTGACGCTGTCTGACCATGCCGTCGCAGTGCCGTGAGTACAGGCAGTGCAGAAGCTGCTGTTGGCGTGGCGAGAGCGACGCCACCGCGGCGGCCGGCGGCTCGTCGTTGTAGAGGCGCCCCGGGATCAGGACCTGCCGGCCCTCCACAGCGACCGGGAACGAGGCAAGCGGCTGGAGCCGGGGAGCCGGCATAACCGCCAGGACTGCCGCGGCATCTCTGGCGAGTTCGGCCGGGAACGCCGTGATCAACGGATTGCCGCTGTCGGAAGGTGGCTGCACGGGCCGAGCATAGGCGGCTGCCTCGGCCGGCCGGACGGCGCCGGCGGTCCCCCGCCCGGCCGACCCGGCGCAGTCGTGCGGCCCCGGTACCGGTACCGGCGTGGCTCATGTCCGGGACGGCCGGGCGAGCGCGGTGGCCTGTTCCAACCGCAGTGCCGTGTCCAGCAACCCGACGTGGCTGAAGGCCTGCGGGAAGTTGCCGACCTGACGCCGACGCCGCCCGTCCCACTCCTCGGCGAGCAGTCCGAGGTCGTTGCGGGTGCTCAGGATCCGATCGAAGAGCTCCCGTGCCTCGTCCACCCGTCCGAGCAGGGCGAGATCGTCCGCGAGCCAGAACGAGCACGCCAGGAACGCTCCCTCGTCGCCGGGCAGTCCGTCGGTTCCCACCCGTGCGCCGTCGGTGTCGTAGCGCCGTACGAAGCCGTCGGGGGTGGTCAGCTCACGCTGGACCGCCTCGATGGTTCCCACCACTCGGGGATCGTCCGGCGGCAGAAAGCCCGTCTGCGGGATCAGCAGCGTGGCGGCGTCCAGTTCCCGCGAGCCGTACGCCTGCGTGAAGGCATTGCGTCCCGGGTCGTAACCGCGCGCGCAGACGTCACGGTGAATGGTCTCGCGCAGGCTCCTCCAGCGTTCCAGCGGGCCGCTCACGACCCCGGATTCGAGCAGCCCGACGGTACGGTCGACCGCCACCCAGGCCATGACCTTGGAGTGCACGTAGTGGCGCCGTGGCCCCCGCACCTCCCACATGCCCGCGTCGGGCTCCTGCCAGCGCTCCTCAAGAGAGCGGATCAGTGTCACCTGGAGGTGATCGGCCGGACCCGCGGGCAGACCGGCCCGACGGGCCCGGTGGAGGGTCTCCGCCAGCTCGCCGAACACGTCCAGCTGCACCTGCAAGCGGGCCGCGTTGCCCACCCGTACGGGCCGGGCGTTCTCGTAGCCGGAGAGCCAGTCCAGCTCGCGTTCCGGGAACTGCCGCTCTCCGGCGATGCCGTACATGATCTGGAGGTTCTCCGGATCGCCCGCGACGGCCCGCACCAGCCACGACGCCCAGGCCCGCGCCTCGGACCGGTACCCGGTGCGCAGCAGAGCGGACAGGGTGACGGCCGCGTCGCGCAGCCAGCAGAAGCGGTAGTCCCAGTTGCGGACGCCGTCCAGGTCCTCGGGCAGCGACGTGGTGGGGGCGGCGACGATGCCGCCCGTCGGGGCATGGCTGAGTGCCTTCAAGGTGAGCAGCGAGCGCACCACGGCGTCCCGGTACGGCCCGTCGTACGTGCACCGGCCGGCCCAGCCCGTCCAGAACTTCTCCGTCTCCTCCAGGGCCCTCTCCGCGTCGGGTACGGCGGGGAGCGGCAGATGGGAGGGGTTCCAGGTGAGGGAGAAGGCGGCGCGCTCCCCCTGGGCGACGGTGAAGTCCGAGCAGGTCGTCAGGTCCGCGCCGTACGTGGGTACGTCGGTGTCGAGGCACAGGGAGTCGGGCCCGGCGACGGCCCGGGTGCGGGTCCCCCGGGTCTCCACCCAGGGCACCACGGACCCGTAGTCCATGCGCATCCGGAGCCGGGACGCCATCGCCACGTGTCCGTCGACCCCCTCGACGATGCGCATGAGGCGCGGCGGGTCGTCCCCCCTGGGCGGCATGAAATCAATGACGTTCACGCTGCCGGTGGCGGTGTCCCACCTGTTCTCCAGTACGAGGGTGTGGCCGCGGTAACGACGTCCGGTGGATTCCGGGTCGCACCCCTCGGCGGTCGCGGGGCCGAGGCGCCAGAAGCCGTTCCCCTCGGTCCCCAGCAGGTTCGCGAAAATGGCGGGCGAGTCGAAACGCGGCAGGCACGCCCACTCCACCGTCCCGTCCCTGCCGATCAGAGCGGCGGTCTGCATGTCGCTGACGAGTCCGAAATCCTCAATGCGACGCTGAGGCATGGCGAGTCCGTTCTCCGCATCTCTCCGTCTCTCTGCGCATCGACCGGAGATCTCGGTTCTCAGGTACCCGGGCGGTCCGGCATCTCCCTTCGGCACCGCGATCGTTGGGTGAATGCGTTGAATGCCGGCGATCTCGTCGCCGATGTGCCCCCGGCCGCGGCCGGACCACTCTCAACGCGTTCACGCATCGGCCGCCCGGGTCCCGTTCGGCGGGCAGGGCGACGGGCACGCGTTCCATCAGGAAAAGGCCGGTGCCTCGGAGGAACCGCGAGGGCACACCACGTCCCGCCGGGCGGGCAGCCGCCCGCGCCCGCCGTAGCCGTACAGGGGCGGACGGCGTGTGCCGAGCCCCCTTCCACGGACAAACGGAATCTGGAGACCGAACATGCTCGTCGCCCTGGTCGCCCACGACAACTGCAAGTCCCTGCTCACCGACTGGTCCATCCGCCACCACGAGACGCTCACCCGTCACCGCCTCATGGCGACCGCCACCACCGGCGGCTGGCTGACCAGCCACCTGGAGCTGCCGGTGGACACCGTCAATTCCGGCCCCTGGGGAGGGGACCAGCAGATCGGCAGCACCATCGCCGAGGGACGTCTGGGAGCCCTGGTCTTCTTCTGGGACCCCCTGGCTTCCCATCCGCACCACGCCGACGTCCAGGCCCTGCTCCGCCTCGCCACCCTCCACGACGTCCCCACCGCCACCAACCCGGCCACCGCCGACCTCCTCGTCGAAAGCCTCCTCACCGCGACCGCACCGGGCGTCCTCACACCCACGCCGCACCGTCCCCCCGCACGCCGCGCCCCCGACGCGTGACAGCCCGGGCCACGCCGGGACGCCCGAGCATCGGTCCCGGCAGCGCCGCGCTCGCGGGCGTACCCTTCCGTCCGCCGGGACCGACGTGGACGCGGTGAGCAGATGAGGAGGCGCAGGCGGACGCGGTTGCGGACCCCCCGGACTGCGATGACGGTGGAAGGGCTCACACCCCTCTCCCGGTGGATCGGATCGGAGTCCGTATGGACGCTCAGACGTTGAAGCAGCAGATCGCCACGGCTCACGAGACGGCGCGGGCCGACGAGGGGTACTGGCTCGGCATGGCGGCCTTCCGCTACGGCTTCCCGCTCCTGGAGATGCACCGCAGCCTGTGGGAGTGGCACGTCGACACCACGGCGCCGACACACCTCGGCGCGATCAACGAGATCCACCACACACCGCGGCGCGCGGAGCCGAAGGACACGTACTTCGTCACGCCGATCGTCGACGCCCCGTACTCGCGCACCTTCGTGGACCTGTCCGGCGGCGCGGTGGTCCTCACCGTGCCGCCCGTCACCGACCGCTATTTCACGGTGCAGCTGCTGGACATGTACACCAACAGCTTCGGCTACGTCGGCACCCGCATGGGCGACACCACCGGCGGCGACTACCTGCTGGCCGGGCCCGGCTGGCGCGGCACGGTCCCCGACGGCATCACCCGGGTGATCACCGCTCCCACTCCCCTGGTCTGCCTCCTGGCCCGCGTCACGATCCTCGACGACGACGTCCCCGCCGCCGTGGCCCTCCAGGAGCGGATCGCCCTGCGCCCCGCCGACCCGGCCGCGCCCAAGCCCGACCCGTCGGCCAACCCGCCCGCCCGCGACTGGCGGAGCGAGGGAGGCGACCCGCTGGACTTCTACCGGATGCTCGCCGACTGCCTGAGCGCGAGCCCGCCCCCGGCCGCCGACGCCGGCGTCCTCGGCCTGATCGCCCGCATCGGCATCACCCCGCACCACCCCTTCGACGCCTCCCGGCTCCACCCCGCGGCCGTCGACGGCCTGCGCCGGGCCGTCGCCGACGGGCTGCGCGACCTGTACGCGGACATGCCGTTCGCCGGGCCGTCCCGCAACGGCTGGGTCATGGTCGACGTCGACACCATCGGCGACTGGGGCACCGACTACTTCTCGCGCCTGGAGATCGCCCAGCTCGGCCTGCTCGCCAACAGCGCGAAGGAGGCGTACTACATCGGCGCCATCCTCGACGGCGACGGCGACCCGCTCTCCGGCGAGCACCGCTACGAGATGCGCTTCGGGCCGGACGACTTCCCGCCGGTCGACGCCTTCTGGTCGGTCACCATGTATCTCAACCCGCAGGGTTTCCTCGTCGAGAACCCGATCGGCCGATACCACCTCGGCAGTCTCACCAAGGACCTCGTGTACGGCCCCGACGGCTCCCTCACGCTGTACCTCCAGCGCGAGAATCCGGGCCCGGACAAGGAGGCCAACTGGCTGCCGACCACCGAGCCCGGCGTCCTGTTCCGGCTGATCCTGCGCCAGTACCTGCCCACGCCGGACATCCTCACCGGCCGGTACGCACCCCCGCCCGTCGTCCGCGTCGACCGCTGAACGCGAACGCGCGCACGTTCCCGTCGCGGGGCACCGCGAGGCGGGCGAGAGTGGGAGTCCCGTTTGGGGTGGGAGGCGGTGGACAACCGGGCCACGTGAAGAGGTCCGCGCACCTGCGTCCGCCCTCGTCCGGAAGGAGAACGACATGCCTGCGGGCTCGAATGCGAAGCGTGAGCGCCAGTATGAGCACATCAAGGAGAGCGCCGAGAAGCGCGGCGTCTCCACGGGACGGGCGAAGGAGATCGCCGCGCGGACGGTGAACAAGGAACGGGCGCGTGCCGGGGAGTCCGAGACGGCGAGCAAGACCTCCACCCGCGACAGGAAGTCCGCCTCGCAGCGCGGCGGCGAGCGCTCCCACAGCGGGGCCCAGGGCCGCACCAGGGACCAGCTCTACGCGGAGGCCAGGAAGCGCGGCGTGAAGGGCCGGTCGTCGATGACGAAGCAGCAACTGCTGGAGGCCCTGGACCGCTGACCCGGGCCGTACAGCACCACCCCCGGCCCGCCCCGGCCGCGCCGGTGCACGGCCGGGACGGGCCGGGGGTGGTCGTCGACGGCGACCGACGGGCTCAGCCGTAGCGGTTGATCCTGGGGAACTTCGCGGTGGTGTCGACGTAGTACTTGCGGACCTGCGGGCCGAAGCCGCCCTCCTCGTCACCGAGGAGCATCGACTTGACGACCTCCAGGCTCCTCGCCGTGGTGAACTCCTCCGGCTTCGTCCCGGGCTCCCCTCCGACCAGCGTCGTCCACGCCGCCCGGGACTCCACCGTGGCGCTGACGTCCGGGTCGAGTCCCAGGTAGTAGACGTGGTCGTCGGCGTCCTTCCCGACGGCCAGGAAGACGATCACGTGGAAGCCGCTGGTGAACTTGCTCCGGGCCCCGCCCACGTGCTCGGCCGGCCCGTTGACGTACACGGCGCGCTCGGCCTTCAGGGCCGTGTCGATGCCGGCCCACGCGGCCGGGGCACTCATCACCGACCCGAGGTCGGCCGGCGTGAAGAGACCGCCCTTCCCGGGGCTCAGCAGCGCGCCGATGGCCTTGGCGCGCCCCTGGCAGTTGCTGTCCTTCATCTTCCCGAACGTGGCATCGACCGGCATCTGGAGCCAGCACGAGAGGCGCTCGATGCCGGTACCGCCCTCCGTCGCGTCCACCGCCTTCGCGATCCGGTCCCTGATGTCCTTGAGCCCCGGCGTGGGCTTGTCGCCGGTCTGTACGTACGCCTGCTTGATCACGAAGCATCCCCCTCGGTCCGGGCTCCCCTTGAACCCCCACCCTGATGCACGGAGCGTACCCACGCGGGAGCGGAGCGTGAAGACCCCGGGGGCGGCCGGGAGGGGCGGACCGGCGCGGCGGGCGGGGAGTCAGCGCGCCGACGCCACCAGGGGGTAGTGGTCGGACAGGTCGGAGTACGTGTAGCTCCTGCCCCAGCTCGACACGGTCCAGGGGGCGCTGTGCGCGGCGACGACGTCGTTGTTCCAGGCGGCGGGGCGGGCGTGCCCCTGCCGGAAGAGGACGTGGTCGAGGTCCTCGCGCGGGTCGTCGGGGTAGCGGTAGCGGGCGATGGAGTTGTCCTGGGTGTCGAAGGAGTACGGGTGCCCCGTGCGGCTGTCGGCGGGGGTCAGGCCCGCGTTCGTGAGCATCGAGGCGTACTCGGATCCGTGCGAGTCCACGTTCATGTCCCCGGCGACGATCACCTCCTCGGCCGAGGGGATGTGCTTGGCGTCGAGGAACGCGGCGATGTCCTTGAACTGCCGGGCCCGGTCGGCCTGTGCCTCGCCCGCGCCGCATCCCGAGTCCGTCGACTGGGTGTGCGTTCCGACGACGTGCACCTTCGTGCCGCCGACGTCGAGGACCGCGTAGAGGAATCCCTTGTTGGACCACCAGTCGGAGCCGCAGGCGTCCGCGTAGACGTGCTGTTCCCTGTGCACGACCGGCCACTTGCTGAGCAGGGTGACCCCGCCGTCCTCCGGGGTGGTGGACGAGTAGGCGCCGCTGGTGGCGTCCCAGCCGCTCGTGCTCCGTCCCACGACGGGGGTCTGGTAGGGGTAGGCGGCGGACGCGGCCCGCTTGAGGCTGTCCGACGCGGAGTTGTCGAACGCCTCCTGGAGGACGACGACGTCGTTGCCCTGGAAGAAGGCGGCGCGGGGGATCTCGCCCGCCCGGTGCTCCTGTCCCCAGTTGGGATACAGGCTCTGGCTCATCAGGAACGTGTTGTACGTCAGCACGCGCAGCGCGGGGACCGGGTCCGCCGCGTGGACGGCCGGGGCCGGTGCCAGGGCCGCGGCCAGGGTGAGCACGGCGCAGGAGACGATCCGGTGCGGACGGAGGCGGGGAACACGCGGCAAGGGGACTCCCGGGGCGACGGATTCGGCGGGGCGGAGGACAGTTCAGACAGGGCCGGTGACGTCGGGGCGTGCGCGGGGTGGCGCCCGGTCGACGATCAGCCGGACGCGCGGCGCGCGGTCACGGAGCGGCGAGGAACGCGCGGACCCCCGCTGCCACGGCGTCGTCGCTGAGCAGTGCGTTGTGGTCGAGGCAGCCGGCCGCCGTGTTGGCGGCGCCGGTGAGCGGCACACTGCTGTCGGGGTTGATCACCTCGTCGCAGTCCGACCAGAACGTGGCGTACCGCGTGGCTCCCGGGGTCTCGTCCCCGGCGGCCAGGCGCTTCTGGACATAGCTCCCCGGCGACATGTCCCGGCACGCCTGGTCCCAGGCCGCGCACGCCCACGCCGTGTAGGTGCCGTGGTTGGGGCCGCCGAGCGAGACCAGGTGGGCGACCCGGGCCGTCCCGCCGCCGAAGGCGAGGTACCAGCGCGCGGGCAGGCTGCCGAAGGAGTGCGCGACGACGTCGACCTGGTCGGCGCCGGTGCGGCCGCGCACCTCCTCCACGTACGCGGCGAAGCGGTCGGCGAGGGTCTCGTTGACCGACGCGTGCGTGTCGTAGGACCAGCGGAAGATCTCCGCGTCGTCGTAGCCGGACGCCTTCAGGTCGTCCGCCAGCGAGCCCCACACCCCCGGGTCCGCGTTGTAGCCGTGCACCAGCACCACCGGCCGGTGTCCCGCCGCCGACGCCGTCGGCGCCGCCCCCAGAAGTCCGGCCAACGCGCTCAGCAGAGCCAGGAGCACGGCGCATCGACGGTGCATCGGGACCTCCGACGTTCGGGGACGGCGCGGACCCGGTGCGATCCGCTGATCACTGCTCAGGAGCTACTGGATGGTAGGGCCTTGGTCCACGGATGGACAGAGGTGCGCGCGGGGCGCACGGGGCGCGCTGCCCGCCCGCGCCCCGGGCCGGCAGGGGTACAAAGCCCTGCCGGTCGGGACGTTCGCCGTCGCGGGTGGCCGTCGGCCCGCTCGTAGCATGGCGTAACGTAGCCGAACCCCGGGATCCTCGGAGGATGATCCGCATGCACAAGGCACTGGCCACCGCCGCCCTTCTCGTCGCGTCCGTCGCCGGTGTCCTCGGCGTGGCCGCGGCGGCGGCGTTCGTCGAGTCCGAGCACCACACCGAGCCCGTCGTGCAGCCGTTCTCCGAGTAGCGGCCGCCCGGCCGGCCCGTCGGACGCGCCCCGCCGCTCAGCGGGCGACGGCGATCGTGCCCTGGAGGCGTTCCCCGGACTCGTACACCATGTACGGCACTCCGCCCTCGGTCCCGAAACTCGGCGAGGCGCTGCGGCCGTTGTCCGGAGCGCCGGTCGAGGAGTCGTAGAAGCGGCCGAGGTGCCTGCGGAGGGTGAAGTCCGCGCCGACCTCGGTGATCATGAGGTCGCCGCCGCTCTCCTTGTCCTTGTTGTAGACGACGAAGGCGCTGCCGTCGCGGGTCAGCAGGTGCGGTCCGCCGACGTTGACGGCGGCGACGTCGCTGTGGCTGACCAGTGCTTTCTGGTCGAAGGTCCAGGTGCGGCCGTCCGCCGACCAGCCCCAGTGGATGTCGCGGTGATTGGTGGTGTTGTTCAGCATGAACAGCATCACGAAGTGCGCGTTCCTCGACGGCAGTTCGTACGGGAAGACGCGGGCGTAGGAGGTCTCGGTGGTCCCCGCGGGCAGCATGGCGGTGGTCAGGACGACCTTGTCGTACGTGAAGTCGACGCCGTCCTTGGAGCGGGCCAGGCGGGTCGTGGTGTTCTCGCCGTGGAAGTAGAGCCACATCTCCTGGGCGCTGTCGTTCCACATGACGTGCGGGGAGGAGACGTGGCTGACCGCGTAGTGCGGGTCCCAGACGTTGGCGACGACCGGGTTGTGCGGGTACTCGGTGAAGGGGCCCTCGATGTGGTCCCCGTAGGCGAGGCAGATCCCGCCGGGCGCGTCGTGCGGCGCGTAGTACAGGTAGTAGCGGCCCAGCGGACGTTCGAGGCGGCCCGCGGTGCCGCGCAGGCACGGGAAGATGATCTCTCCGGTGGGGTTGTACCTGAGCTGGGCCGGGGTGAGCAGGGTCTTGACGTAGCGGTAGTCGGGGAAGCCGCCGGGAGCGGCGGCTGCCGCGACGCCGTCGGGTGTGGCGGCGTGTACGGGTCCCGCGGCCGTTCCGACGGCCACGAGGGCCGATCCGGCGGCGGCGCCTCGGAGGAAGAGGCGGCGGCTCGGGTTGTGCGACGCGGACATGCGGTGCTCCGTCCCGGAGAGGTGGATGTCTGGGTGCGTACGTACGTGCGTGCGCGTGGGTGCGGGTCGTGCCGGAGGCGGGGCGGCGCCGTGGGTGCGGTGCGTGGCTCCCGGCGCCGCCCCGGCGGGTGTTACAGGTGGACGGCGGCCGTGACGACGAAGCCGCCGAAGGCCACGAACCACACGTACGGCAGGGTGCGGACCATGACCTGCTGGGGGCTGACGCCGGAGTACTGGGCGGCCCACACGGTCTGGGTGCTCGTGGGGTCGGCCACGCCGAAGACCTGGTTGTACGAGGCGGTGATGCCCAGGACCGCGATCGCCGGGTAGATGCCGGTGGCGATGAGGACGCCCGCGATGCCGGCGCCCAGACCGTAGACGTTGAGCGGGCCGCGGTACAGGCACAGCGGCACCAGCAGGGTGAAGACCGCGACGAAGAGGATCGGGTTGTCGGGGGTGACGGCCTTGACGAGCGGTTCGAGGGCGTCGACCGCGCCCGGCAGTTTCACCGCGGCCAGCAGGATGCCGATCGCGACGAAGAGGGTGATGGGGGCGGCGGCCACCTCGAAGCCGCTGTAGAGGGTGCGCAGCAGTCGGCGGTTCATGTCCCGTGGCCGGGTGGTGGTCACCAGGGCGTAGAGGACGCCGGCGAGCAGCGAGGGGATGATCGCGATCTCGAGACCGAGGGCGAGCACCAGCGGGACGAGCGGCGTCAGCAGCGCGTACCAGGGGGCGTCGCCGAGCCGGGCGCGACGGCGCGCGGCCTTGGAGCGGGGCTCCTCGGTGCGGAAGGCCCACGCGTGCTCCACGCCGTGCCGGCGGGTCTCCACGAGGACGAACGCCACGGCGGCGGACAGCGCGAACGGGAACAGCTGGATCATGAAGTGGCGCACTTCGGGGACCGGCAGGTCGAGGGCGCTGGAGAAGAACTGCCAGACGGGCAGTTCGAAGGGCATGCCGGCGGCGATGCCCATGAGGATGGTGCCCGCCGCGGTGACCTTCGGGATGCCGACGGCGATCATCGCGGGGATGCCGATGAGGCCGGCGAGCATCGCGGCGGGCGCGGAGCCGGTGACGGTGCCGATCAGGGTGGAGACGAGGAGCACGCCGAGGGCGACGACGGTCGGCCGGTCCCCGCCGAACTCGACGATCTTGCGGACGAGGGTGCCGGCGATGCCGGTCTCGTCGAGCAGCTTGCCGAGCCAGGAACCGAGCAGGATCGCGATCATCGTCGCGGCGAGTGCGGGCGCGCCCTCCTGGAGAACGGTGTCGAGGACGCTGTTCCTGCCGGTGAGCGGGGCGCCCGACACGCAGGCGATGGCGACGGCCAGCAGGACCAGGGCGAAGGCGGTGGGGAGTTTCTTGGTGAGCATCGCGGCGACACCGGCCGCCATGATGATCAGGATGACGATGCCCATGGCTCACTTCTCTCTTGCCGGGGCCGCGGACGCGGCCAGGGCTGCGGACAGCAGGAGGGGGCTGCGGCCGAGGCCGCAGACCGTCTGCGCGTAGGCGTGTGCGGCGAGTTCCTCGGCGCCGGCGACGTGGCCGTCCACGCGGAGGCGGCCCAGGCGCAGCACGGTGTGGCCGAGGGCGGCCTTGAGCGCGGCGCGCCCGGGGCCGTGGTGCAGCCGCTCGTGCACCGTCTCGTGGGCGAGGGCGGCGGCCCGGACCGAGCCGGCCGGGAACCAGTCCCGCCACCCGTGGGCGAGGACGAGGCGCTCGGCGGCGGCCACCGAGTCGGTGTACAGCTCGACGGTGGGCGGGCGGGAGGTGTAGCGGGCGAGGAGTCCGCGCTCCAGGCCGCCGGTGCTCTCCACGATCCGCACCCGGGAGTCCGCGCCGCAGGGGGCCAGGCCGGCGCCGAACGCCGCGGCGGCCGCCGCCCACCGGCGCAGCTGGGCGGGGTCGCGGCCCTCGTGCAGGGCGAGCGAGCCGAGGAAGCGGGCGCCGTGCTCGACGTCCGCGGTCGCGGCGAGCTCCGCGCCGGCGCGGGCGGCGGTGACGGTGCTCATGAGCGTTCCTCCACGAGGGCGACGACCGCCTCGTCGGCGGGCCTGCCCTCCAGCTCGGTGCGGGCCAGGGCCAGCAGCGGCTGGGGGTCGAGGACGCCGGAGAGGTCGGCGATGCGGGAGCCGACGAGCAGCCGCAGCGCGGGGGCGCGCACCCCGCCGTCGCCGTAGGCGGTGGCCGCGTCCACGAGGGTGGCCAGGGTCTGCGGTGCGGAGCCGACGGTGCTGATCTCCACCTGTGCGTCGGCCGCGTGCAGGCGCACCACGCCGTCGGCGTCGACGACCCGTACGGGATGGTGCACGCCGCGGAACCTGCGGCGCCGTTCGGTTCCGTAGACGGTGTAGGCGCCGGTCCTGGCGAGCGTGCGGACCTCGCTCTCGGGGACCTTGAGGCTCTTGGCGGCCAGGCCGAGGCGTTCGGCGTCGTCGGCCTTGTGGGCGCGGTCCTGGGTGCGCAGTTCGGTGGCGCCGGTGGCGATCGCGCGGACCGTGTTGGTCTGCGGGTCCACGGTGACCTCCACCTCGACCGCGTCGGCGGAGGCGCCCTGGGCGATGACGGCCCGCTCGGCCTCCGCGCGGACGCCGAGGATGTCCTCCTGCCCGGCTCCGGGGATGATCCGCTCGACCTGTTCGCGGACGAGGGCGAGGGCCACGCCGATCGGGCTGATGACCTCGCTGTGGCGGGCGATGCGGCCCTCCTGGCCGGTGACCGCGGCCAGGTGGGGGGTGACGGAGGCGGCGCCACCGCCGCCGCCGACCAGGATCGCGGTGTCCTTGTCCAGGTGGTAGTCGGAGAGCAGTGCGTCGACGACCGCGCCGACCTGGGCGACGCCCGCGTCCAGGATCTGGGTCGCCGCGCCGTCCACGTCGGTGCCGAGGGCGGCGGCGAGCGGTGCGAGGGCCGCGCGGGCGACCGCCCGGTCGGCGCGGGCGAAGTCGCCTTCGGGGACCCGGCCGAGCGCGTTGGCGGCGCAGGTCATGGTGAGCGCGTACCGGCCGCCCCGGGCGTCCACGACGACGTGGTCGGCGGAGTCGTCGGGGGTGGGCCGGACGGTGGCGAGGGTGGCGCCCTCCAAGTCGGCGGCGTCGGCGAAGCAGGCGTAGGGCAGGCCGGCGATGTGTGCGCTGCGCGGGCCCACGCCGGTGACCCGGCCGCCGCCGACGCGGACCATCGAGCCGCCGCCGACGCCGACGGTGCGCACGTCGAGCGCGGAGAGGTAGGAGCCCTTGCCGAGCAGCGTGGCGTGGGTGACCGCGACCTTGCCGCGGCGCACGACGCTGATGTCGGTGGAGGTGCCGCCGGTCTCCAGGAAGACGCCCTCGCTGACACGCTCCTGCATGAGTGCGCCCGCGACTCCGGCGGCGGGCCCGGACAGGACGGTGAGCAGGGGGCGCCGGCGCATCTCGTCGAGGGACATGACGCCGCCGTCGCAGCGCATCACCATCAGCGGGGCGGTGACGCCCGCCTTGGTGATGGAGGCGTCCACGAGGTCCGCGGTGGCGAACATCCTGGGCAGGATCGCCGCGTTGACGACGGCCGTCCTGGTGCGCTTGTGCAGGCCGTACAGGGAGGTGATGTCGTGGGCGGCGGTCATCGGCACGCCCCGGGCGGCGGCCACCTCGCGCACCGCGTCCTCGCCCTCGGGGCGGTCGACGCTGAAGGGCTGCGTGGCGACGACGACCCGGGCCCCGGCGCGGATCACCTCGTCGACGGCGCGTTCCACCGCGGCCCGGTCGTCGGGGTCGGCCACGTGCGCGTAGACGAGCGGGAACTTCTTCCCCGGGACGAGGTCGGTCCTGCCGAGGGCGGCGAGGCGCTTGGTGAAGGCCGCTCCCGCTCCGCCGCCGAGCCCGACGAGACCGACGGTCGCCACGTCGCCCTCCAGGAGGGCGTTGGTAGCCTGTGTCGTGCCGTGGGCCAGGAAGGAGACGTCCTCAGGGGCGTTTCCGGTCTGTTCCAGCAGTCGGTCGAGCGCTTCCACGATTCCGTGGGCGACGCCGTCCTCGTGATGGTGGCTGGTGGGAACCTTCACCTGCCCCACGAGGGCGAGGGTCGTGGCGTCCACGGCCACGGCGTCGGTGAAGGTTCCGCCCACGTCGATGCCGACGCGGATGCGGTGAGTGGTCATTGGTCCGGGCACCTCCTTGTGCTCTGTCGGCGCTGACGCGGGCGGTGGGCCGGACGGGTCAGGTGGAGCTGAACCGTCCGGCCGTCCCGCCCCCGGGCGGCCGGGCGCGCCGTGCTGCTTCCCGGTCTCCGGTGGGTCTCTCGGTTCTCCGGTGGGTCTCTCGGTTCTCCGGTGGGTCTCCCGGTTCGCCGGTGGGTCTCCCGGTTCGCCGGTGGGTCTTTCAGTAGCCGCGTACCTGCGGCCAGTGGCGCTCGACGCCGGAGCGTTCCAGCAGGGCGGCGAACGTCTCGAAGTGCTTGTCCTCGGCCTGTACCGCGCGCGGCTCCAGGCCTTCGTCGAGGCAGTGCGCGGCGAGGGCTCCGGCGACCTCGCCGACGTTCCACTCGACCGGGTGGAGCCGGTAGCAGCCGTTGGTGATGTGGGTGGTGCCGATGTTCTTGCCGGCCGGCAGCAGGTTGCTCACCCGGCGCGGGATCAGCGCGCCGAGCGGGATCTCGAAGGGCACCGAGCCGATGTCGATGTAGTTGTCGCCGCCGGTCGAGGGGTGCAGGTCGATGCGGTAGCTGCCGACGCCGACCGAGTCGCGGTGGCGGGTGCCGCCGGTGGGGCCCACCAGGTCGATCGCGACGTCCTGCTCGGTGACGGTCGTGACGGCCTTGATCCGGCGCGACTCGCGCACGTAGGGGGCCTTGGCGAGACCGTCCTCGGTGCCGACGACGTCGGGGCGCAGCCGCAGGCCGGGGAAGCCCGTGCCGCCGTCGGCGCGGGGGGCCTCGGTCTGAAGCCAGTAGAGGACGGACAGCGACAGCTGCTTGGCCTCGCGGACCGCCTCGGCGGAGGCCTGCGCGCCGGCGCCGATCAGCGGCTTGAGCCAGTAGTCGTTGAGCGGCCAGTTGACGAGCGTGATGTCGGAGTCGAAGGCGCCGTCCTGGTGCAGCTTGCGGGCCAGGATGCGGCGGAAGCCGAAGAGTTCCTTGTCGCCCGCGTCGGCGGACTGGTCGGCGCTGACGGCGAGCGGATCGATTTCCGGGTTCGGTACGAAGGTGCGCGGGACGGCCTCCAGGCTGCGCGGGTCGGGGGCCAGGAAGCCGAGCAGCGGGCCGGGCCAGAAGTCGGGCGTGTAGGCGCGCCAGAAGTCGTAGTCGGCGGGGCGTTCGATCGTGTGGTCCTCCCCCTCGTGGTGGGAGAGGGCGAAGCAGAAGGTGATGCCCTGCTGGTTGAGCGGGTCGGCCTGCTCGGAGGCGTGCGGCTCCCCGAACTCGGCGCGGGACTCGGCGCCCAGCGCGTGCTCGACGCCGGCCAGTTCGAGCAGTTCGCCCGTCTCGGTGGCGTCCAGGACGTACGGGGCGGTGAATGTGCGCCGGCCGCCGCCCCGCAGGTCCTCCAGCGTGACGGAGCGCACCGTGTCGCCCTCGGTCCCGGCGGCGACGGGGCGGTGCTCGGTGAGCAGGGTGAGGCGGCCGGAGGCGCGGTGCGGGGCGAGCATGCCCTCCAGCGCGGCGAGGGCGGCGCGGGGTTCGGCGCACAGCTTGCTGACGCGTCCGGCGCCGGGGTTGAGGCCGGGGAGGGCGGCGGCCTCGGCGCGCAGCGGGTACCAGTCGCGGTAGTAGCCGCGGATCGCTTCGCGCAGGGCGCGGTAGGAGGCGGTGACGCCGAACTGCTCGACCCACGGGTGTTCGTCCGGGGGTACGGCCTGCGAGGTGAGCTGGCCCCCGATCCAGTCGGTCTCCTCGGTGAGGACGACCGTGCGTCCGGCGCGGCAGGCGGCGAGGGCGGCGGCGACGCCGCCGAGCCCGGCGCCGACGACCAGGATGTCGGGTTGGGTGTTCACTGACTCTCCTTGTGGTGCGGGTTGCGCTCTTGGTGCGGGTAGCGCTCTTGGTGCGGGTGGTACTGGTGGTCTCCGAACGCGGGGGGCTCCGGTGGCCCCGGTGACTCAAGTGGCCCTGGTGGCTGCGGTGGCGCCCCCGGCGTGCGGGTGCGCGAAGACAACCGGGACGCGGAGCCGCCGGCCGGGGTGCGGAGCAGGTGGCCGGGGCGCCTTACGGCTGCCCGGACCGCGGATCAGGTGCCCGGGGGCGGGGGCCCGGCGGTCGCCCCCGGGCGGTAGAGGCAGGCCACCAGGGGTTCGGTCGCCTCCTCGCCCGCGACGAGGGCCGCGAGCAGCCGGACCGCGGCGGCCCCGAGCTGCGGGCGGGGGATGTCGAACCCGGTGGGGACCGGCTCCGCCGCGAGGTCGGGCGGCGGGCTGCCGAGCAGGGCCAGGCTCAGGTCCCGCGGGCACTCCAGGCCGGAGTCCCGGACGGCGGCCCGCAGGGCGCGCCACGCGGTGCCGGTGTCGGTCTCCTCGGCGACCAGTGCGGTGACCCCCTCGTCCAGCCACTGCCGCAGCCGTGCGGGGGTGAGCCGGGCCGCGGGGTCCGCCGTACGGAAGACCGCCTCGGGTCCCGCCGGCAGCCCGGCCTGCTCCAGCCCCTTGAGGAAGCCGTGTTCGCGGTCGGTCGAGGCCGGTGCCTCGTCGTCCTCGCGGACCAGCACGACGCGCCGGTGGCCGAGTCCGGCGAGCCGGGTGACGACCTCGTGGCTCGCGCTCACATAGTCGGCGCCGACCCAGGCCAGCCCCTCCAGTTCGTCCCTGCGGCCCACGTGCACGACGGGGAAGCCGTCGCCGACCAGGCGCCGCAGTTCGTCGGTGGGCGCGTGGCGGCCGAGGAACAGGCAGCCGTCGGCCAGCCGGACCCGGCTCAGCGCGTCCGGTCCGCCCGCTCCCGCGCCGCCGGAGCTCGACCCGGTGAACAGCACCAGGTCGTAGCCGCGCGCGGCGGCCTCCTGCTCTACGCCGACCAGGAAGGGGTAGTACGAGTGCTGCACGTCCGTCGGGAAGGTCGCGGTGAAGCTGAAGACGCCGAGCAGGTCATTGCGGGCGGCGGCGAGTCGGCGGGCGGCCGGGTCGGGCACGTAGCCCAGGCTGCTCGCGGCGTCGAGGACCTTCTGCCGGGTCTCCTCGGAGATCGCGACGCCCTCCTTCTTGGCACCCAGCACGAGTGAGACGGTCGCCTGCGAGACGCCGGCCAGCCGGGCCACTTCGGCCTGGCGCGGCCGGGAGGTGCGGCCTCCGGGCACGGGGGTCCGCCCCGGCCTGGCGCGCTTCTTGGGATCCGTCATCGACGCTCCTTCACGTGGGCCGCCGGAGTCGGTACGGGGGCGACCTCTTCGTTAATGCGTATTAGTAATGCGCATTAATGGCACTCTGATCCTCGCCGGAGCGCGCGTCAAGAGTCGTGCCAGAACTTTTTCGCCACCGGATTCACGCCACATTGGCGCCACCTCCGCGCCAGATGGAACGCGCCAGATGGAACGCGCGAGGCGGAACGTGCGAGGTGGACCCCGCCCCACACCCCGGCGCCGCCGCCGAGAGGCCCGAGCTCCTCGACCGGCCCCGGAGGGAATCGCCGCCGCCCCACCCCCTGCTCGGCACCTCCGGACACTTTCCGACACCCCCGCGCGCACAGCAGCCCCGGAGACGCGTGATCCGGCCGTGCACACCTCAGTCCGGTCCTTCGCCCCTCCCCCGCGCGTGACCTCGGCGCCGGAGGCGCGGCCACCCCCGACGGGCCGTCCGCGCGCGGCGGCCGGGCGCGCGGGCGGGCCCAATTCGCCGCCACGCGAACGGAGTTCCTCCGGTACGCCGACCACTCCGAAAGGCGTGTCGGCGCAGGCAGGGGGGCTGTCGGCAGCCCGATCCGGACAGTCACTCTGGTCCAGACCATTGACCCACCGCGTGCCGCCTCTCTAACATCTGCGACACCGCGCCGCCTTCCTCACCGGCACCGGCGCCCCCGCCCTCTCGCGATGCGTGCAGCCGCGACCTACGCACAGTTCCAGCCATGTTCCGGTCCCAGCGGCCCGTCGCCAGGAGTGTCATGTACAGAACCGATCTGTCGGAGGTTCCGGCGGCGGGCGCGGAGCCCGAGGAGCCCGGTGACGCGGGTGCGGGTGCCGCTCTCTCCGTCGGACAGGAACGGCTGTGGTTCCTCGACCAGTTCGCGCCCGGCGACCCCGCGTACAACATCCCTCTGGTGCTCGGCCTGAGGGGTCCGCTCGCGGCGGCGTCGCTGCGGGCCGCCCTGGACGCGGTGGTCGCCCGGCACGAGGCGCTGCGCTGCCGCTTCCCGTCCGTCGACGGCCGCCCCCACGTCGTCGTCCGTCCCGAGGCGCCCGCGGTGTGGGACGAGCGGGACCTGCGGGGCGCACCGGCCGACGCCGTCGCGGCGGAGGTCGCCGCGGTGACCAACAGGAGCTTCGACCTCGCGCGAGGGCCCCTCGTACGGGCCGCCCTCCTGCGCACCGGGGAGGAAGCCCACACCTTCTGTCTCGTGCTCCACCACATCGTGGCCGACGGCTGGAGCCTTGGCCTGCTGCGGGCCGAACTGGCCGAGGAGTACGCCGCCCATCGCGCGGGCCGCCCGTCCCAGGTGCCCGAGCCGCCGTCCTACCTGGCGCACGCCGCCGCCGAACGGGACTGGCTGGACGGCCCCGAGGCCGCCGCCGCCCTCGACCACTGGCGTCAACAGCTGGCCGGAGCCCCGGCGTTGCGCCTGCCGCTCGATCGGGAACGGCCCGCCGAACCGGGCAGCGAGGGCGCCTACCACACCCGGATCCTGCGCGGGCTCGCCCCGGCCGTGGAGGCGTTCGCGCGGGCCCGCCGCATGACGCCGTTCATGGTGCTCGCCGCCGGATACCAGGCTCTCCTGCACCGCTGCACCGGACAGGACGACTTCTGCGTGGGCGTGCCCACCGCGGCTCGTACGACCGTCGACAGCGAGCGCACGGTCGGCTACTTCTCCTCTACCCTGGTGCTGCGCGCCGACTTCGGCGGGGCGCCCACCTTCGACGCGACACTGCGCCGGATCCGCGGCGACTGGATGCGCGCCCTGACGCACGGCCGCGTCCCTTTCGAACGGCTCACCGAGGATCTGGGCACCGAGCGCGACACGAGCCGCACCCCCGTCTTCCAGACACTCTTGACGGTGCACACGCAGGGCGGGGGCACGCTCGGCTCCCACCCGTTCGCCGACCTGGTCTGCGAGGAGGGCGACGGCGGGCACACGGCGGCGAAGTTCGAACTCACCCTGGACATCCGGCCCGAGGGCGATGACCTGCACGCCGTGTTCGGCCGCCGGGCCGACCTGTTGACCGGCGAGCAGCTCGGCCGACTCGCCGCCCGCTTCGAACTGCTGCTGCGCGCCGCGATCGCGGCGCCCGACACACCGGTCCACCTGCTGCCGGTCCTGGCCGCCGACGAGCGGGCGGCGCTGGACGCAGGGGCCGCCGGACCGGCGCTCGACGCGTTCGCGACGACCGTCGCGGAGGCGGTCGACCGGAGGGCGGCCGAGGCCCCGGACGCCCTGGCGCTGGTCGGGCCCGACGCCTCGTTCACCCGCCGCCAACTGCGGGACAGCGCACGCGCGTTGGCCGCCCGGCTGGCAGCGTGCGGCGCGGGCCGCGGCGACCTCGTCGGCCTCTGTGTGCCCCGGGGGCCGCTGGCCGTCGTGGCGATGCTGGCGATCTGGCGTCTCGGCGCCGGTTACGTGCCGATCGACCCGGAGTACCCCGCCCGGCGGATCGACTTCATGGTGCGCGACAGCGGAGCCGTCCTGGTCGTCACCCCCGACGGCACGGCCCCGCCCGGCGTCGTCACACAGGTTCCCGTCGTGGCCGCCGCCCCGGAGGCCGAGGCCCCGGCCGACCGCTCCGAGACCGACGAGCCCGACGGGCCCGAGGCGGTCGGCGCCTCGCCCGACGACCCGGCCTACGTGATCTACACGTCCGGCTCCACCGGAACGCCCAAGGGCGTCCTGGTGACCCAGCGCAATCTCGCGGCCCGGGTCGCCTGGATGACCGGCGGCTACGGCCTCGGACCGGCGGACCGTGTCCTGCACAGCGCCTCGCTGTCGTTCGACACCAGCGCCGAGGAGATCTTCCCGGCCCTGGCCGCGGGCGCCGTCCTCGTGACCGCCCCCGCCGGCACCGCGCTGCCCGATCAGCTCGCCGAGCCGTACGCGGCGGGCATCACCGTCCTCGACCTGTCCACGCCGTACTGGCACCAGCTCGTCGCCGACCTCGACACGACGCCCTGGCCCGCCGCGCTGCGACTCGTGATCCTGGGCGGCGACCAGGTGCTCGGCGCGCGGGTCGACGCCTGGCGGGCCCGCTTCGGCGACGGGGTGCGGCTGGTGAACTCCTACGGACCGACCGAGACGACGGTCATCGCCACCACGGCCACGCTCACCGGCACCGGGAGCGCGGACCGGCCGCCGATCGGCCGGCCCATCGGCGGCACGACCGTCGCCGTCCTCGACCCCCACGGCGGTGCGGTGCCGCCGGGCACCCCGGGCGAACTCGTCATCGGCGGGCCCGGCGTCACCGCCGGCTACCTCGGGCGGCCCGGACGGACCGCGCGCTCCTTCGTCCCCGACCCCGACGGCCCGCCAGGAGCACGCCGCTACCGCACCGGGGACCTGGTGCGCAGCCGCCCCGACGGGCAGCTGGAGTTCCTCGGCCGCATCGACCAGCAGGTCAAGGTGCGCGGCTTCCGGGTCGAGCCCGGCGAGGTGGAGTCCGCGCTGCGCGCCCTGCCCGGCGTCGGCGAGGCCGTGGTGGGCGCGCGCGGCGACCGGCTCGTGGCCCACGTCGCCGCGGCGCCGGACCGGCCCGCCCCGCACCCGGACGACGTGCGCGCCGCCCTGTCGGCGGTCCTCCCCGCGCACCTGGTCCCGCACCCGGTCGTGGTCCTCGACCGGCTGCCCCTCACCGCGCACGGCAAGGTCGACCGGTCGGCGCTGCCCGACCCCGGCGCCCCCGCGTCGCGGCGTGCGTACGTCGCCCCGCGCACCGACGCCGAGGAACTCGTCGCGGACGTCTGGCGGGAGGTCCTCGGCACGGGGCCCGTCGGAGCGCACGACGACTTCTTCGACCTGGGCGGCCACTCGCTGCTCGCCACCCGGGTGGTGGCCCGCGTCCGCGCCGCCGTCGACCTCGCCGTCCCGCTGCGCACCCTGTTCACCCACCGCACCGTCGCGGCCTTCGCCCAGGCCGTCGAGAACGCCCTGGCCGAGGAGATCGACGCGCTGTCGGAGACGGCGGCGGCCCGGCTCCTCGCCGACCAGGACGCAACGGAAGGACACGGCACCCCCGCATGAGCGCCGACACCACCGTCCCCACGGACCCGCCCCCGCCGCGCCTGTCGGCCACCAAGCAGGAACTGCTGCGCCGCAGGCTCGCGGCCCGCTCCACCGCGCGCACCACCACCGTGCCGCGCCGCGCCCCCGGCACCCCCGTGCCGCTGTCGTTCGCGCAGGAACGGCTCTGGTTCATGGAGCAGTTCGCCCCCGGCACCGCCGCCTACAACATCCCGGTGGTGCGCCGGCTGCGCGGCGCCCTCGACGTGAGCGCCCTCGGCGCCGCCCTGGACGCCAGCGTCGCGCGGCACGAGACGCTGCGGTCCCGCTACCCCGCCACCGACGACGGGCGTCCGGTGCTCGTCATCGACCCGCCCGCCCCGGTCGCGCTGACCCGCCGCACCGCCGCCGACGAGGCCGCGGCCGAACACCTCGTGGACCGGGCGGCCGCCGAGCCGTTCGACCTGGAGCACGGGCCGCTGCTGCGGGCGCAGCTCATCACGCTCGCGGCCGACGACCACGTACTCGTCCTCGTCGTGCACCACAGCGTCGGCGACGGCTGGTCCAGCGAGGTCCTGCTCGGCGAGATCCTGCGCGGCTACGCCGCACGGGTCGCCGGAGACGGCGACCCGCTGCCCGAACTGGCCGTCAGCTACGGCGACTTCGCCCTGTGGCAGCGCGAGAGGCTCAGCGGCGACCGGCTCGCCGCCGAGGTCGCGCACTGGGCCCGCGAACTGGCCGGGACCGAGCCGCTGGAGCTCGCCTTCTCCCGGCCGCGCCCCCCGCGCCAGACCTTCGACGGCGCCGGATACGCCTTCGGGGTGGACCGGGCCCTCCTCGACCGGCTGGCCGCCCTCGGGCGACAGCACGACGCGACGGTGCACATGGTGCTCATGGCGGCGTTCCACGTCCTGCTCGCCCGCTACAGCGGCCGCCGCGACTTCGCCGTCGGCTCGCCCGTCGCGGGCCGTCCGGAGCCCGAACTGGAGCCGCTGGTCGGCATGTTCGTCAACGTGCTGCCGTTCCCCGCGCGCCTGCACGGCGACCCCACCTTCGCCGAGCTGCTGCGCCGCACCCGCGACGTGTGCCTCGACGCCCACGCCCACCAGGACCTGCCGTTCGCCCAGCTCGTCAACGAGCTGAAGGTCCCCAGGGACGTCGCCCGGCCGCCGGTGTTCCAGGCCGTCCTCGCCGTGCAGAACTACGCCACCCAGCGCGACACGCCGGCCCGGCTGCCGCTCACCGTGGAGCCCTTCGGGGTGCGCGCCAGCGGCACGCGGTTCGACATCGAGCTCTTCCTCCAGGAATGGCCGGACGGGCTGCGCGGCTCCTTCAACTACAACACCGACCTCTTCGCCGAGGAGGACGTCGCCCTCCTCGCCGGCCACCTCGGCCGGCTCCTGCACGCCGCCGCCGACACCCCGCACATCCCGCTGTCCTCCTTGGCCGAACCGACCGCCGGAGAACGCGACGTCGAGACGCTGCGCTTCCAGGGCCGGACCGTCGACCGGCCGCCCACCACCCTGACGGCGCTCGTCGCGGAACAGATCGCCCGCACCCCGGACGCGACCGCCGTCAGCACGGAGGGGCGGCCCGCGCTCACCTACCGCCGCCTCGACGCCCTCGCCGACCGGATCGCCGCCCGCCTGACCGCCGAGGGCGTCGGCCCCGGCAGCCTGGTCGCGGTCAGCGCGGAGCGCTCGCCCGAACTCGTCGCCGGGCTCCTCGCGGTCCTGCGCACCGGAGCCGGTTACGTCCCCCTCGACCCGGGCTACCCCGCCGAACGCACCGCCTTCCTCCTGGCCGACAGCGGCGCCACCGTCCTGCTCACCCAGCGCGGGCTGGCCGTCCCCGACGGCTGCACCGCCCACGTCGTCCTCCTCGACGACCCCGCGGAACCCGCCCGCACCCGCACCCGGCCCGTGCCGCCCGCACCCGACGACACCGCCTACCTGATCTACACCTCGGGCTCCACGGGCCGCCCCAAGGGCGTCCCCAACACCCATGCCGCCATCGCCCACCGCATCCAGTGGATGCAGGACGCCTACCGGATCGGCGCCGACGACGCCGTCCTCCAGAAGACCCCCATCGGGTTCGACGTGTCGGTGTGGGAGTTCTTCTGGCCGCTGACGACCGGCGCCCGCATCGTCCTCGCCAGGCCCGGCGGCCAGAAGGACAGCGGCTACCTGCGCGACCTCGTCGCCGACGCGGGCGTCACCGTCGCCCACTTCGTCCCCGCCATGCTGACCGCGTTCCTCACCGAGGACGGCATCGAGCGCTGCACCTCGCTGCGCCGCGTCATCAGCAGCGGCGAGTCCCTCACCCCGGGCGCCGCCCGCGAGCTGCGCCGCCGCCTGCCGCACTGCGCGCTCGCCAACCTGTACGGGCCGACCGAGGCCGCCGTGGACGTCTCCGCGTGGGAGTGCGAGGGGCCGCTGACGACCGTGCCGATCGGGCTGCCGATCGACAACACCCGTCTGTACGTGCTCGATCAGGCGCTGCGTCCGGTGCCGCCCGGCGCGCCGGGCGAACTCCACATCGGCGGCAGGCCCGTCGCCGTCGGCTACCACCGCCGCCCCGGACTGACCGCGGCCCGGTTCGTCCCCGACCCGTTCGGCCCGCCCGGCTCGCGCCTCTACCGCACCGGCGACCTGGCCCGGCGCAGGCCCGACGGCACACTCGAACACCTGGGCCGCATCGACCAGCAGATCAAACTGCGCGGACTGCGCATCGAGCCCGGCGAGACCGAGACCGCGCTGCGCGCCCTGGACGGTGTCGCGGACGCGGCGGTCGTCCTGCGCGAGGACCGGCCCGGCGACCGGCGCCTCGTCGGCTACGTCGTCCCGGCCGCCGGCGCCGAGGTGCCCGACCCGGCCCGGCTGCGCGCGGCCCTCAAGCGGACACTGCCGGAGCACCAGGTGCCGGCCGCGTTCGCCGCGCTCCCCGCCCTCCCCCTCACGCCCAACGGCAAGCTGGACCGCCGCGCCCTGCCCGCCCCGCAGGTCACCCGCGCGGCGGACACCGCAAGGCCCGCCACCCCCGCCGAGCGGATCCTCGCCGCCGTCTGGGGCGAGGTGCTCGGCCTCGGCGAGGTCGGCGCCGACGAGGACTTCTTCGAGCTCGGCGGGCACTCACTGCTCGCGACGCAGGTCGTCGCCCGCGCCAGGACCCGGCTGACCGAGGCGGGCGCCCGGCCGGTCAGCGTCATGGACCTGTTCACCCATCGCACGGTCCGCGACCTCGCGGCCCTCGCCGAGGACACCGCCGCCGCTGCCGACCGTCCTCTCCTGCACCGCCTCACCCCCGCGGTGCCCGCGGGCCGCCGCGTCCGCGCCTACGTCTGCGTCCCCTACGGCGGCGGCAGCGCCGTCGTCTACCAGCCGCTCGCCGACGCCCTGCCCGACGACGTCGAACTGTGGGCCCTCGCCTTCCCCGGCCACGACGTCGGCCTGACCGAGGAGCACGTCCCCTTCGACGAACTGGCCCGACGGCTGGCCGCCGAGATCGAGGAGCGGATCGCCGGGCCGGTCGTGCTGTACGGGCACTGCGCCGTCGGGTCCGCGCTCGCCGTGTGCGTCGCCCGCCGCCTGGAGGCCGCCGCCGTCCCGCTGGAGGCCGTGTACACCGGCGCCCAGTTCCCCTTCGCGCGGCCCCGCGGCCGGGTGCTGACCACCCTCAGCCGCCTCGCCTCCCTGGACGCGCTGGTGGGAGACCGGGCCTACGTCAACTGGCTCACCGGGCTCGGGGTGAGCACCGCCGACCTCGACCCGGAGCAGGCCGCGTTCATCATCGGCAACATGCGCGCGGACACCAGGGCCGCCGAGGACTGGTTCACCCGGGCCCTCGCCGAGTCGTCGGCGGGCGCGCCGCGGCTGCGTGCCCCGCTCGTCTCCGTCGTCGGCGACCGCGACCCGGCCGCCGACTTCTACCAGGAGCGGTACCGCGAGTGGCTGCTCCTCGCGGAGCGCTCGGCCGTGACCGTGCTCGACCAGGGCGGACACTTCTTCCTCAAGTACCGGGCCGCCGAGGTCGCCGACATCGTGACCCGCGTGCACCCGGCCCTCGTCGCGGGGCGCGCCGACGACCTCCCGGCCGCCGACCCGACGGCCTCCTGGTGGCTGCACGGCGACACCGGCCCGGCGCTCGCGCCCCCGGACGCCGGCGCCGATCCCGGCGCCGGGCCGCTGACGCCCGTACAGGCCCCCGAGGAGACGGGACCGTCCCCGGCCCGCCGTCCGCGGGGCCGCGGGCGCGCCGCCCCGGAGCCGAGCATGCGCCGGTTCCTGGCGGTGGCGGGCGGGCAGCTGGTGTCGATCACCGGCTCCGCGCTCACCGAGTTCGCGCTGCCGCTGTGGATCCTCGTCCACACCGGTTCCCTGACCCGGTACGCGCTCTACGCCGTCGTGGCGATGGTGCCCGGCATCCTCGTCGGGCCCGTCGCCGGAGCCCTCGTCGACCGCTTCGACCGGCGCCGGATGCTGCTCGCCGGAGACGCCGCCGCCTGCGCGACCCAGGCGGGCCTGCTGACGCTGCTGCTCACCGACCGCCTCCATTCCTGGGAGGTGTACGTCCTGCTGGGCGTCCTCTCCGTCGCGCTGACCTTCCAGCGGCTCGCCTACGCCTCCGCCGTGCCGCAGCTCGTCCCCAAGCGGTATCTCGGGCACGCCAACGGCATCGTCCAACTCGCCTTCGGCACCGCCCAGTTCGTGGTGCCGCTCGCGGCCGTGGCGCTGATGGCGGCGATCGGCCTGAGCGGCATCCTCGTCATCGACGTGGCCAGCTACGCCCTCGCCCTCGGCGTCCTCCTCCTGGTCCGCTTCCCGCGCAGTCTGCCGTGGACCCGGCGCGAGTCGCTGGTCGCCGAGATCCGGCACGGCTTCGGGCACACCTGGCGCAACCGCGGCTTCCGCGCCATGCTCCTGTGGTTCGCCGGCCTGAACGTGTTCCTGTCACCGCTGTTCCTGCTGGTCACGCCCCTGGTGCTGGCCTTCGACGACCTCCAGGGCGTGGCGCGGGTCGCCGTGGCGGGCGGCGCCGGAGCCATCGTCGGCGGGATCCTCATGGGGTTCTGGGGCGGGCCCCGGCGCCACCGGCTGCGCGGCATGCTCGCCCTCGCCTCGCTCCTCGCGCTGGCCGGGGCGGTCACGGGACTGCACCAGAGCCTGTGGGTGATCGCGGCCGGCGCGTTCGGCATGTCCTTCGCGCTGTCCCTGGTCAACGGCGTCTACGCGGCGATCGTCCAGGTGAAGGTGCCGCAGCGCTTCCACGGCCGCGTCTTCGCCCTGAACACGCTGGTCGCCTGGTCGACGCTGCCGCTCGGGCACGGCGTCATCGCCCCGCTCGGCTCGAAGCTCTTCGGCCCGTCGATGGAGCCGGGCGGCGCGCTGGCCCCGGTCTTCGGGCCGCTCATCGGCACCGGGCCCGGCCGCGGTATCGCCCTGATGTACGTGCTGTTCGGCTGCGCGATGCTGGGCCTGGTCGCGCTCGGGCTGCGGCTGCCGGTCCTCGCCCGCTTCGACCGGGACGTGCCCGACGCGGAGCCGGACGACCTGGTGGGGCTGCGCGAGCGCGCCCGTCTCGCCGCCGCCCGCCGCGCGGACGGGGGCCGGCCGTGAACCCCGCCCCTCGTACGCTGCCGGAGCTGCTGGAGCGGCGGGCCCTCGCCCACGGGGAGCGCACCGCGCTGATCACGGGCGCGGAGCGGCTCGACTTCGCTTCCTGGCAGGCCCGTTCGGGTGCCCTCGCCGCCGCGCTGCACGGTGCGGGGCTGCGGCCGGGCGACCGGGTGGCCCTGCACCACGGCACGGCCCACTGGACCGAGTACGCCGTGGCGTTCTTCGCCGTGCTCCGTGCCGGCGGGGTGGCGGTGCCGCTGTCCGACCGCGCGGCGCCGGCCGCCGTCGACCACGTCCTGCGCGACGCCGGGGTCCGCTTCCTGCTGCGCGGCGCCGACGGTCCGGCCGCACCCGCCGGGGTCACCGTGCTGACCGAGCGGGAGGCCGCCGGGCACACCGCACCGGCCGGTCCGCCCGCCCCGGCGCCCGGCGACCTCGCCCAGATCCTCTACACGTCCGGCACGACGGGCGCCCCCAAGGGCGTCGTCGCCCGCCACGCCAATCTGACGCACGGCTGCACACTGGACGACCGCCGCCGCCCGCTGCGCCACTCCGAGGCGTTCCTGCACGCCTTCCCGGTCGGCACCAACGCCGGCCAGACCATGCTGGTCAACGCGGTGAACGCGCACGCGGCCTGCGTCACCGCACCCCACTTCACGCCGTCCCGCTTCCTGCGGCTCCTCACCGAGCACCGGGTGGGCAGCGTCTTCGTCGTCCCCGCCATGGCCATCGAACTCCTCGGCTCCCCCGCCCTCGCCGCCGCCGGGGCGGCGGGCGCCCTGGACGGGGTGCGGCTGGTCGGTTCGACGGCCGCCGCGCTGCCGCAGCCGGTCGCCGCGGGCCTGGCCCGGGCCTTCGCCCGCGCGCAGGTCGTCAACTACTACACCTCCACGGAGGCGGCGCCCGCCCAGATCACCCTGCTGTTCGACCCGGACCGGCCGGCCTCCCCGGGGCGCCCCGCCTCGCTCGCCGACCTCCGGGTCACCACGCCGGACGGCCGCCTGGCGGCGCCCGGTGAGCCGGGCGAGCTGTGGCTGCGCAGCCCTTCCGTGCCCCGCGCCTACCTGGGCGACCCCGGCAGCGAGGTGTTCGCGGGCCGCTGGGTGCGGATGGGCGACCTGGGCCGGCTCGACGAGGACGGGTTCCTGCACCTGCTCGACCGGGAGCGCGACGTCATCAAGTCCGGCGCGCACAAGGTGTCCACGCTCCAGGTCGAGGACGCCCTGCACGCCCACCCGCAGGTGCGGGACGCGGCGGCCGTCGGCGTCCCGCACCCCGTACTCGGCAGCGTCGTCGCCGCCGCGGTCGTCGCCGAGGGGGAGCTGACCGCCGCCGCGCTGCGCGCGTTCCTCCTCGACCGGCTGGCCGCCCACGAACTGCCCGACACCGTCGTCTTTTGTTCCGCACTGCCCCGCAACGAGGCCGGCAAGGTCCTCAAGCGCGACCTGCGCCGCATCCTCACCCCCGACCACCGCGAGGTGCACCCGTGACCCAGTCGTCCCACGTCAGCACGGCCCCGAGCCCGGCCCAGCACGGTGTGTGGCTCACCGAGCGGGCGCTGGCCGCCGACGCCGCGTACCACCTCGCCGTGACCGTCGACCTGGCCGGCCCGCTCGACGCCGACCGGCTGCTGCGGGCCTGCGCCGCCGTCGCCGCCCATCACCCGGCGCTCACCACCGGGTTCGGGCCGGACGGCGATCCGCGTCCCGTCCCGGCGGGCACACCCCGGCGGGCGGCGTGCGCCGAGGACGCGCTCGACGCGTTCCTGGCGCGGGAGCGGTCGCGCCCCTTCGACCTGGCGGCCGGTCCCGTGCACCGCTTCGTCCTGGTCGCGCTCGCCCCCGCCCGGCACGTCCTGTCGCTGACGGTGCACCACCTCGCGTTCGACGGGGAGTCCAAGGAGCGGCTGGTCGCGGATCTCGCCGCCGCCTACCGGGGCGAGCCGTTCGCGCCCGCCGGCACGCCCCCGCGCGCCGAGCCCGAGCCGCGGGCCGTCGCCGCCGCCGAGGCGTTCTGGGCTCCGCGCTGGCAGGAGCCCGACCTCCCGCGGCTGCCCGGTCTCGGGACCGTGCCGGGTCCGGGCACGCGGCCCGCGCCCGGCGCCGAGGTCGCCTTCGCGCTCGGCGCCGACCGCGCGGCCCGCCTGGAGAGCGTCGCCCGCAGGCTGGGCATCAGCCGCTTCGAACTGCTCACCGCTTCCTGGCACGCCCTCCTCGCCCGGTACGGCGACCCCGCCCCGGTCACCTCCGTCGAGCTGTCGCTGCGCCGCCCCGGCGCCCCCGTCGCCGTGGGCCTCGCGGTCAACGAGCTGCCGCTGGCCAGCGCCTGCGCCCCGCACACCCCGTTCGCGACCTGGTCCCAGTCGGTGCGCGGCGCGCTGCGCGCGCTCTACGCCCACCGGGACGTGCCGCTGGGCCGGTGCGTGCGCGGCCTGACCCCGCGCACCGCCCTCACCCCGCTCTCCGTCAGCTACCGGCGCCGCCCGCACGACGGCCGCCCCGACCTCGGCCCCGAGGTCCGCGCGGACGTCCGCTGGACCGGGTTCTGCGGCACCGCCCGCAATCTGCTGCACGCGCAGTGGGTGGACACGGGCGGCGAGGTCCTCACGAGCCTCCAGTTCCGCTCCGACGTCCTCCCGGCCGACGCCGTGCGGCGCATCGCGGGGCACTGGACGACGCTCCTCGACGGGGCGCTCGCCGACCCGGCCACCCCGCTCGGCGAACTGCCGCTGCTCACCGGCGCGGAGACCGCCGCCCACCTCGCCACCGACGCCCCGCGCCCCGGGCTCGCCCGACGCACCGTGCCCGAGCTGTTCACCGAGGCGGCCCGCGCCCGCCCCGACGCCGTGGCGGTCGTCTCCGGCGCCGCCACCCTGACCTACGGCGAACTCGCCGACCGGGTCGCCCGCGCGGCCGCCGTCCTGCACGCGCGGGGCGCCGGTCCCGGCACCCTCGTCGGCATCGCCCTGCCCCGCGGCACCGACCAGCTCGTCACGGTCCTCGCCGTCCTCGCCTGCGGCGCCGCCTACCTGCCGCTCGACCCGGACTACCCGGCCGAGCGCCTGGAGTTCCTGCGCGCCGACGCCCGGCCGGCCCTGTGCGTCACCGCGCTGCCCGCCGGTCCCGGCGAGCTGGCGCCGGCCGACCTCGCCGCCCCCGGCCTCCCCGCCGCCGCGCCGCCGCCGCCCGCGCCGTCGGACGCCGCCTACGTCCTGTACACCTCGGGATCGACCGGCCGCCCCAAGGGTGTGGAGGTCCCGCACGCCGCGCTCGCGAACGTGCTCGGCGCGCTCCGCGACCACCTGGGCTCCACCCCGGCGGACCGCTGGCTCGCGCTGACCTCCCTGTCCTTCGACATCTGCGTGGTCGAACTGCTGCTCCCCCTGACCACCGGAGGCAGCGTCGTCCTGGTGCCCGAAGGGGCGCACCGCGACGGACCGCTCCTGCTCGACCTCGTCGAGAACCAGGGCGTCACGCACGTCCAGGCCACCCCGAGCGGCTGGCGGATGCTGCTCGACGCGGGTCTCGCCGATACCGCGACCGGCCTGACGGCGCTCACCGGCGGCGAGGCCCTGCCCGACGGCCTCGCCACCGAGCTGGCCGGGGTGAGCGAGCGGCTCCTGAACGTGTACGGCCCCACGGAGACGACGGTGTGGTCCACGCTGGCCGAACCCGTCCGGGCCGCCGACGGCCCCGTCCGGATCGGGCGGCCGCTGGCGAACACCCGGGCGTACGTGGTCGACGCCGGGATGCGGCTCGTGCCGGACGGCCTGCCGGGGGAACTCGTCCTCGGCGGCACCGGCGTGGCCCACGGATACGTCCACCGGCCCGGCCTGACCGCCCGGCGGTTCGTGCCCGACCCGTTCGGCCCGCCCGGCGGCCGCCTCTACCGCACCGGCGACGTGGTGCGCCGGCTCCCCGACGGGAGCCTGGTCCACATCGGCCGCGACGACACGCAGATCAAGCTGCGCGGGCACCGCATCGAACTGGGCGAGATCGAGACCCGGCTGGCGTCCCATCCCGGCGTCGCGCGGGCCGTGGTGACCGTCCGCGGCGAGCCGGGCCGGCAGTGGCTCGCCGCCTACGTCGTCCCCTCGGGACCCGCCGCCCCCTGCGCCGCCGACCTGCGCGCCCATCTGGCCGCCGCCCTCCCCGCGGCGGCGCTCCCCGCCACCTGCACCGCGCTCGACGCCTTCCCGCTGACCCCGAACGGCAAGCTGGACCGGGCGGCCCTGCCCGAGCCCGTCCTGCCGCGCGTCGACGCCGCCGCCGGGGACAGCGGCGGGGACACCGGGCAGGACGCCGTCACGCGGGCGGTCCTGGACATCTGGCGCGAGGTGCTCGAGCTGGACGACCTACGCCCCGACGAGGACCTGTTCGACCTCGGCGGGCACTCCCTGACGATCACCGCCATCGCCGCCCGGATCCACCGGACCCTCGGCGTGGACGTCCCGCTGGACGTCTTCTTCGACACCCCGACCGTGCACGGCGTCAGTGCCGCCGTCACCGCGCTGCGCAAGGAGCAGAGAGCATGAGCCGACCCGACCGCTATCTCGTGGCCGTCAACGACGAGGAGCAGCACGCGCTGTGGCCCGAGGGCGCGCCGCTGCCCGCCGGCTGGCGCGAGGAGGGCTTCCGCGGGACCGAGGACGAATGCGCCGCGCACGTCGACGCGGTGTGGCCGGACATCCGGCCGCTGAGCGTGCGCCGCCGGCTGGCCGAGGGCCCGGCCGCCCCGCACGGCGGCACCCGGTGAGCGCGCACGCGCCGGACGTCGCCCGGCTCGCCGAACTCGTCGCACGGGCCACGGACGGCCGGGTCAGCGCCGAGGAGATCGCCGGCTCGACGGAACCGCTGGCCGCGCTGGGCGTCACCTCGCTGGCCCTGCTGCGGCTCGCGGACGGTCTGGAGAGCGAGTACGGCGTCCTGATCGACCTCGGCGACCGGGCCCTGCACACCGAGGGCCTTCCCGGACTCGTCGCGCACGTGCGGGAGTTGGCGACGCGGGGGACGCCGTGACCCCCGCCACGGCCCGGGACTCGGTCCTCACCGTCGCCTTCGCGGCCGACCGCTCGGGCACGAGCCCGCTGACCTGGGGGCAGCGGGCCATCTGGCACGCCATCGGACGCACCGCGCCCAACGACCACTACTTCAACATCGGCCGCGTCCTGCCGCTCGCCGACCGCGGTGCGCCGGTCACCGGGCCGCGCCTGGCCGAGGCGCTCCGCTCCCTGCTGGTGCGCCACGAGGCGCTGCGCACCCGGGTGACGACCGGGCACGAGGACGGCCCGCGTCAGCAGGTGCACGCGGCGGGCGCCCTGGACGTGACCGTGCGCGACGCGACCGACGCCGAGGACGCGGAGCGGGCGGCGGCGGCCCTTCAGGACGCGCTCCTGTCCAGCCGGTTCGACTACGCCGGGGAGTGGCCGCTGCGCGTGGGCGCCGTACGGCAGGGGCAGCGGATCACGCATGTGGTGCTGGCCGTGTGCCACCTGGCCGCCGACGGCCACGGGGCCGAACTCCTCGTACGGGACCTGCGGTTGCTGGTCCGCCGCGGCTCCGCGGGGTCCGCTCCGGCCACGACGCCGTCCGCGCTCGCCGCGCACCAGCGCTCGCCGGCCGGGCTGCGCGCGGGCCGGGCCGCGCTGGCGCACTGGGAGCACGGGCTGCGGCTCGCCCCGCCCACCATGTTCCCGACCCCGGCGGCCGTGCCGCGCGCTCCGCGGTTCTGGACGGGACGGCTCGTCTCCCGCGCGCTGCCGCCCGCCGTCGACGCGCTCGCCGCCGACCGCCGGGTCAGCGGCTCGACCGTGCTGCTGACGGCGGCGGCCGCCCTGGTGGCGGCGGGGCAGGGGCACCGGGTCGCCGCCGTCATGCCGATCGCCGGGAACCGGGCCGGGCCCGACCACCGCACGCTCCTCAGCACCTTGTCGCAGGACGCCCTGTTCGTGCTGCCGGTGTGCGACGCGGGCCCGGACGCCGACTTCACCGACCTGCTCGACCTGGCCTGGCCCGCGGCGCTCGCCGGGTACCGGGCGGCCGCCTACGACCCCGCGGCCTGGGACGCCCTGCTGGCCCGGTTGAGCCGGGAGCGCGGCGCCGACGTCCATCCCTACTGCTGCTTCAACGACATGCGCCTGGCGGAGCGGCCCGCTCCCGCCGCACGCGCGCCGGGAGCCGACGCGCTCGCCGCGCTGGGCCGGCACACCGTGGTCGACTTCCCGGCCACGCAGGACCGGGTCGCCTGCCGGTACTGCCTGCACGTGACGGGCGACGACCGCACCCTCACGGTCACGCTGACCGCCGACACCGCCTATCTGCCGCCCGACGCCATCCAGGCGCACCTGCGCGCCGTCGAGGACGTCGTCGTGGCGTCCGCGTCCGGTTCCCCGCCGCGCGTGGACGAGCTGGCCGGGCTGCTCGCCGCCCGGGGAGCGGCACGGTGACCGGGCGCGGCGCACGCGTCCCCCGCCCCCTGGCGGCCGCGGGCGCCACCTCGTGCGCGCAGGGCGGCACGCTCCGGTTCACGGTGGCGGCCGGGGACGGCGGCCCGCTGCGCGGACACGTCGTGGTCACCGACGTCGTCGCCGGGCGGGATGTGCTCCGGGCGCCGGTGGGCGGCACCCGCTGGACGCTGGACGTCCCCGCCGCCTGGCCCAGTTCGCTGTACCGGGCCGCTTTCCACGACGACCGTCCCGAGGAGCCGGCGCCCGAACGGGACGCGGAGCACGAGGTGTGGTTCGCGGTGCGGGCCGCGCGGCCCGGCGCGGACTCCGGGATCCTCGTCTCCGTACCGTTTCCGACCTGGCGGGCCTACCACCGCGCGGGCCAGGCCGGGCGCAGCATCTATTACGCGGAGCAGCCCCGGCGGGCGGCCCGGGTGCGGTTCACCGATCCCGGGGGCGGGCCGCCTCCCGAGCGGTGGGAGGAGCCGCTGCTGCGCTGGCTGCCCCGGGCGGGGTACCGGGCCGACGTCTGCTCCGCGCTCGACCTGCACGGCGGGGACGAACTGCTGTCCGCGTACCGGCTGCTGGTGGTCAACGGGCACGACGAGTACTGGTCCGCGGGCATGCGCGACACCGTGGAGTCCTTCGTGCGCCGGGGCGGCAATCTGGCGGTCTTCGCCGGGAACACCTCGTGGTGGCAGATCCGTCTGGAGGACGGCGGCACGACGATGGTGTGCCACCGGGACGCGACCGCCGACCCGATGGCCGCCCTCGATCCCCGGCTGACCACCGTCGAGTGGTCGAGCGCTCCCGTCGACCGGCCCGAGAACCGGATGACGGGGGTCAGCTTCCGGGCCGGGGCGGGCGCCTGGGGGGAGGGGATGCGGATCATGGGACGCGAGGCGTACACGGTGCGCTTCGCCGACCACTGGGTGTTCGAGGGCACCGGGCTGCGCGACGGCGACTCCTTCGCGCGCGGTGCGCTCGGGTACGAGACGGACGCCTGCGAGCTGGACTGGTCGGCGGGGGTGCCGCGGCCGAGCGGACGGGACGGCACCCCGCGGTCCTTCGCCGTGCTCGCGACGGCCGACCTGCGGCACTGGCGGGACTACGGCCAGGGCGGCTGGGCCACGCTCGGGGTGTTCTCCTCCGGGGCGGGGACCGTGTTCAACGCGGCCACCATCAACTGGGGCCGTGCGCTGGGCGATCCGCTCGTGGACCGGGTCACCCGCAATGTCCTGGACCGTCTCTCGGGCGTCGCACCGGGGCCCGGCTGGCACAGCGCCGGGCCGGCCGTGGGCCTGCGGGCACTGGCCGCGTGCGAGGGCCTGCTGTTCGCCGTCGGCGCGGACGGCTCGACGCTGCTCCGGCGCGAGCCGTCCGACCAGAACCTGCCCTGGACCCCCTGCCCCGACGCGCCCGGTCCGCGCCCGGTGCTGCGGTGTCTCGCGGCGCCGCGCGAGGCATCCGGTGCGGTGCCGCTGGCGCTGCTCGCCGTGGACGACGACGACCGGCTGCTCACCCGGGAACCGACGGCGGGGGCCGCGCCGTGGGCGCCGATCGGCCGGGTCCCGGCCGGGACGTCGGCGCTGGCCGTGTGCGACAACACCCTCTTCGCGGTGACGGGCCACGACGACACTCTCCACCGGTGTCCGGCCGGCGACCCGAACGGGCCCTGGACGGTGCTGGGCCGCGCCGGCAAGGCGGCCTGCGTCACGGTGCTCGACGCCCGGCTGTACGCGGCGGGCCCCGACGGCCTGCTCGCACGTCCCCCGGTCACCACCGACAGGGCGTTCCGGCCCGTCGGCGCCTTCCCGGCCGTCACCGCGCTGACCTCGTACGCCGGCCGGTTGTTCGCGGTGTCCGACGACGGGCGGCTGACGGTGCACGTGCCCGGGGCGGTCCCGGGCGGTCCTCGCCGGACCGTCCCGCCGACCGGCTGACGGGGGCGGAGGCGCGCGGCCCGCTCCCGCCGCCGCTCCCCTGCCCGGCGGAGAACGCCCTCCCCCCGTCCGGCTCCCGCGATCTCCACGGTGATCCATTTTTTGCGGGGGAATCTCAAATTCTTGCGCACGCTCATGGACTTTCTGCGTCGGCCACTCCTAGCCTGCTCGCGACCCCCACTGCCGAGCCGCCCGAAGGACACCCCATGACCCCACCGCCCCCTGCGCCCAGACGCAGATCCCTGCGCCGCGCGCTGTCCGCCTCGCTGTCCCTGACCCTCGCGGCCGCCGGCACAGTCGTGGCCGTGGCCCTGACGGCGCCCAGCGCCGTCGCGGCCGGGGTCCCCGCCCCTTCCCCGGTCGGCATCGCGGGCCGTGGGGCGACGGTCCCCTTCAAGGAGCAGGAAGCCGAGTACGCGGCCACCAACGGCACGCTGATCGGTCCGGACCGGCTCTACGGGAAGCTGCCGTCCGAGGCGTCGGGGCGGCAGGCCGTGACGCTCGACGCGGTGGGCGAGTACGTCGAGTTCACGCTGACCGCGCCGGCGAACGCGATGACGTTCCGCTACTCGCTGCCCGACAACGCCGCAGGCACCGGCCGGGACGCCGCCCTGGACGTCAAGGTCAACGGCAACCAGCTCAAGAGCGTGCCCGTCACCTCGAAGTACGGCTGGTACTACGGCGGTTACCCGTTCAACAACAACCCGGGCGACACCAACCCGCACCACTTCTACGACGAGAGCCGGACCCTGCTGGGCTCCACGCTGCCGGCCGGCACGAAGGTCCGCCTCCAGGTCTCCTCGGTGAGTCAGTCGCCGACGTTCACCATCGACCTGGCGGACTTCGAGCAGGTGGGCGCCCCGATCGGCAAGCCGTCCGGGGCGATCGACGTGGTGAGCGACTTCGGCGCCGACCCGACCGGCGCCACGGACTCGACCGCGAAGATCCGGGCGGCGGTCGCGGCGGGCCAGGCGCAGAACCGGACCGTCTACATCCCGCAGGGCACCTTCGACGTCCGCGACCACATCGTCGTGGACCAGGTCACCGTGGCCGGGGCGGGCCCCTGGTACTCCGTCCTGACCGGCCGCGACCCCTCCGACCGGTCCAAGGCCGTCGGCGTCTACGGCAAGTACGCGGCCCAGGGCGGCAGCAAGAACGTCGTCCTGAAGGACTTCGCGATCATCGGTGACATCCGTGAGCGCGTCGACGACGACCAGGTCAACGCCATCGGCGGCGCCCTGTCGAACTCCACGGTCGACAACGTGTGGATGCAGCACACCAAGTGCGGGGCCTGGATGGACGGCCCCATGGACAACTTCACCATCAAGAACAGCCGCATCCTGGACCAGACCGCCGACGGTGTGAACTTCCACATGGGTGTCACCAACTCCACCGTCACCAACACCTTCGTGCGCAACACCGGTGACGACGGACTGGCGATGTGGGCCGAGAACACGGCCAACGTGAAGAACAAGTTCACCTTCAACACCGTCGTCCTGCCGATCCTGGCGAACAACATCGTCACCTACGGCGGCAAGGACATCACCCTGTCCGACAACGTCATGTCGGACACCGTCACCAACGGCGGCGGCCTGCACATCGCCAACCGCTACCCCGGCGTCAACTCCGGCCGCGGCACCCAGGTCTCCGGCACCATCACCGCCGCCCGCAACACCCTCATCCGGGCCGGGAACAACGACTACAACTGGCAGTTCGGCGTCGGCGCCATCTGGTTCAGCGGCCTCAACGAGAGCCTCGACGCGGACATCGACATCCGCGACAGCGAGATCCTCGACAGCTCCTACGCCGCCATCATGAACATCGAGGGCGCGACCCGCGGCCTGCGCTTCACCAACGTCCGGATCGACGGCGCGGGCACCTACGCGCTCCAGATCCAGGCGCCGGGCACCGCGACCTTCACGAACGTCACCGCCACGAACATCGCCCAGTCGAACCCGATCCACAACTGCGTCGGGGCCGGCTTCCAGATCACCCGCGGCGCCGGCAACAGCGGCTGGTACGCCGACCCGCCCGCCTGCACCGGCAACTGGCCCGCCCCGCAGTGGACCAACAACGGCGTGCCCGGCGGCGGCACCCAGCCGCCCACCACACCCCCGACGACTCCGCCCACGACCCCGCCGACCGAGCCGCCCACCGACGACCCGTCCGTGAACCTCGCCAAGGGCCGCCCGGCCACCGCGAGCAGCAGCGTCGACGTCTACCGGGCCGGCAACGCCGTGGACGGCAACACCGGCTCCTACTGGGAGAGCGCCAACAACGCCTTCCCGCAGTCGCTGACCGTCGACCTCGGGGCCGCCAAGGCCGTCAAGCGCCTCGTGCTCAAGCTGCCCCCGGCCGACGCCTGGGCCACCCGCACCCAGACGCTCACCGTGCAGGGCAGCACCGACAACAGCACCTTCACCACCCTGAAGTCCTCCGCGGGCTACACCTTCAATCCCGCGAGCGGCAACACCGCGACCGTCACCCTGCCCGGCACCCAGACCCGCTACCTGCGCGTCACCGTCACCGGCAACACCGGCTGGCCGGCCGGTCAGCTCTCCGAACTGGAGGCCTACACCGGCTGATTCCTCCCGCACCGGCTCCGGCCGGATCGCACGCACCACGGCCGGCGGTGACGCCCGGGGCCCGACGCCCGGGCGCCACCGCCGCACTCACGGACGGAAGCCGTCGATCGCGAGGTCCAGCAGGCGGTCGGCCCGGGCCGCACCCTCGGGGCTGTCCGGGGTCCGCCACAGGCAGCTGAGCAGCATGATGACGTCGACGGGGTCGATGTCGGGGCGTACCTCCCCGGCCTCGGCGCAGGCGTCGAGGAGGCGCTGGACGGCGGCGGTGACGGGGGGCCAGGAGGCGCTGATGACCTGCTGGGCGGCGGCGGAGTGCAGCGCCTCGCCCAGGCCGTGCTTGATGCGCACGTAGCCCGTCAGGGTCATGAACCAGCTGCGCAGCGCCTCCAGCGGCGGATGGGCGGCGAGGACGTCGGCCACGGATCCGGTGAGCCGGTCGATGCCCTGCTGGTGGACCTCGAGGAGCAGCGCCTCGCGGGTGGGGAAGTGCCGGTAGAGGGTGCCGGGGCCGATGCCCGCGCGCTTGGCGATCGCGTTCAGCGAGACGTCGGGCGACTCGGCGAGCGCGTCGTGGGCGACCCGGAGGATCAGATCCCGGTTCTTGAGTGCGTCGGCGCGCTGCCGCGCGAGCTCGGGCATACGTCCTCCTCCTGTCGGTGCGGGGGCTGCGGAGGTCTGCCTCCGATTGCTATGCGGAGAGTTCTCCGTTACCTTCGAGAGGTCAGCCGGAGACCTCTCCGGTTGCCCTGTCCCCCATTGTAGGAGCCCTCTCGTGCGCTACATCAAACTGGGCCGCACCGGCCTGGACGTGTCCCCGGTCGCCGTCGGCGCCATGACCTACGGCGAGCCCGGCCGCGGCCACCCGGTCTGGTCGCTGGACGAGGCGTCCAGCCGCCCGCTGATCAAGCACGCGCTGGACGCGGGCATCAACTTCTTCGACACGGCGAACATGTACTCGTACGGCTCGTCGGAGGAGATCCTCGGCCGGGCCCTGAAGGACTACGCGAACCGCGACGACGTCGTCATCACCACCAAAGTGCGCCACGACATGCGCCCCGGGCACCCGAACGGCGGCGGCCTGTCGCGCAAGGCGATCATGTCCGAGATCGACGCCAGTCTGCGCCGTCTCGGCACCGACCACGTCGACGTCTACATGATCCACCGCCTCGACACCGACACCCCTCTGGAGGAGACCCTGGAGGCGCTGCACGACGTGGTGAGGGCCGGGAAGGCCCGCTATCTCGGCGCGTCCTCGATGCACGCCTGGCAGTTCGCCAAGGCGCTGCACCTCCAGGAGCGTAACGGCTGGGCCCGCTTCGTGACCATGCAGGACCACTACAACCTGCTGGCCCGCGAGGAGGAGCGCGAAATGCTGCCGCTGTGCGCCGACGAGGGCGTCGCCACCATGGTCTGGAGCCCGCTCGCCCGCGGCCGCCTCGCCCGCCCCTTCGACGAGGCGAACTCCGGCACCCGCGCGGCCACCGACGGCGGCTACGCCGACCTGCTGTACAAGGCGAACGCCGACAGCGACCGGCTGATCATCGACGAGGTCGGCGCCCTCGCCGAAGCCCACGGCGTCTCCCGCGCCCAGGTCGCCCTCGCCTGGCTGCGCCGCAACCCCGTCGTCGCGGCGCCCCTCGTCGGCGCCCGCACCATCGGCCAGATCGACGACGCGGTAGCCTCCCTCGACCTGGACCTCACCGACGACGAGGCCCGCCGCCTTGAACTGCCCTACACCCCCCGCCACGACTTCCAGGGCGTCTCCGACCCGGCGGAGCTGGAGCGCATCAAGGCCGGCATCCCCGGCTACGCCAACGTCTGACGCCACGCCCGGCGCAGCGCCCCGGCGGCTCCGACGCCGTCCCCGAGTGCCCCGCCCCGCCCCGAGTACCGAGCGCGGCCGTCACCGCAGCCGGTCCCGAAGGGGGCCCGTCGGACGGCAGTAGCGGTGGATCAGGTCGGCGTGGTCGGGGAAGTCCCGCAGGAGGTGGTCCGCCCGGGCGAGGGTCATGTCGGCGTAGTCGAACCCGGGGGCGACGGCTTCGCTGATCAGGCCGTGCTCCCCGTGCGTGAGGTGGGACGCCTTCCACACGCCGCCGGGGACGGCCAGGGTGAGGTGCTGCCCCTGGTCCGGGTCCTGGCCGAGGACGGCCGTGCGGTGACCGCCGTCGGGGTACAGCAGGTGGTAGGTGATCGGGTCGCCGTGATGGTGGAAGTGGAGGATGTCCGACCGGTTGAGGTGCCAATGGCCGATGGGCGAGCGGCGCGTCAGCAGGTAGTGGATGGAGGTGAGGGTGTAGCGCTCGCCCGCGGGGGTGGGGATGCGGGGACGGTGGTCGGCCTGGAACGTCCTGCGGAAGTACCCGCCCTCCACGTGCTCCTCCAGGCCGAGGGCTTCGATCCAGTGCTCTGCGGTGGTCATCACACTCTCCCTGTGCCGGTCGTCCGGCGGTCTCGACATCTGCGGACACCCGTCGGGCGGGCGGCTGCTCAGGCGACCGTGAGCACGATCTTGCCCTGGATGTGTCCTCGGGCGGCCCGTTCGTGCGCCGCCGCCGCGTCCGCGAGGGGGAAGGTGCTGTCGATGGCGACCCGGATCGTGCCCGCGGCCAGGAGGCGCCCCAGTTCGGCGAGTTGAGTGCCGTTCGATCGGACCTGGGTGCCCGTGACGGTGACGCCCAGCTTCTCGTTCTCCTCGTCGTCGAACTCGCCGAAGTACACCGGGTAGAGGGATCCTCCGCGCTTGACCGTGCGCAGGAATCGCCTGCTCCTGGGCCCGCCCACGGCGTCGAGGACGAGATCGACGTCGCGGACGACGTCCTCGGGGCGGTCCTTGGTGTAGTCGATGAACCGATCGGCGCCGAGCTCGCTCAGGAACGACGCGTGGGCGCCGGAGGCCACGCCGATGACGTGGGCGCCCCGCCACTTGGCCAGTTGCAGGGCGAGGTGCCCGACGCCGCCCGCGGCGCCGTTGACGAGCACGGTGGTCCCGTCGCCGAGCGGCATCGGGCGGTGCGGGGCCTCCTGGAACGGCGACGGGTGGTCGTGCCCGACCTCGATCAGGAACTGCCACGCCGTCAGTCCGGACATGGGCAGCGCCGCCGCGTGCACGTGGTCCACCGCGGCCGGCTTGCGGGCGAGGTCGGACACGGGTGCGGTGACGTACTCGGCGTACGCGCCGCCTTGCAGTGACGCGGGGAAGCGCAGCAGGCCGAACACCTCGTCACCGACCGCGAGGTCACGAACGTCGGAGGCGACGGCCGCCACGACTCCCGAGGCGTCGGTGCCGGGGATCAGGGGGAGCCGGAAGGACGGTTTGAACTCGGGCGGCACGTCGGGCATCCCCTCCCGCGCGTACCAGTCGGGAGGGTTGAGCCCCACGGCGTGCACGCGGACGAGGACCTCGCCCGGTCCCGGCTCGGGCACGGGCACCTCCTCCAGGCGCAGCACCTCGGGGCCGCCGTGCTCATGCAGCCGGATCGCGTTCATCGTCCTCGTCGGCGTCGCGTGCGTCGGCATCGTTCTCTCCTGATCCTTGCGGACGGGTACGATCGGTGGATCAGCGATCCGTTTATCCGGACCACTGATCCGAATATATGGACCACCGATCCGGAACGTCAAGCGCGACGTCGATTCCGGGGAGCCAAGAGGGGCAGATGCGGGCCGACGCCAAGAAGAATCGTGATCACCTGCTCTCCGTCGCGGGCACCGTCGTCGCCGAACAGGGCGCGGAGGCGTCGCTGCGCGACATCGCGCGCAGGGCCGACATGGGCCTGGCCACACTGCTGCGCCACTTCCCCACGCGCGACGCGCTGCTCGACGCCCTGCTCCGCACGAGCTTCGACGAGCTGACGGCGAAGGCGGCCGCGCTGGAGACGTCCGGTTCCCCGCAGGACGCTCTGGCCTCCTGGCTGCACGCCTGTGTCGCGTGGACCACGACGTACCGCGGTGTGACCGAACTGATGGCGGCGGCCATCGAGGATCCCGAGTCCGCGCTGCACGCCTCGTGCGTCACGCTGCGTGCGGCGGGCGCGCGACTCCTCACCCGCGCGCAGGCCGTCGGCGCGGCGCGCGGCGACATCGACGGCACCGACCTGTTCGCCCTCGTGGCGGCCCTCGCCTGGCTCGGCGACCAGCCCGCCCTCGCACCCCGGTCGGCGCGCCTCTATGAGGTGGTCACGGACGCGATCCTGACGAGCGGGAGCAGTGCCTGAGTCGCGAGGACGGGTGCGGGCGGCGCCGGCGGCGTACGGCTCCACGACCGCCGCGCACGCCGAGGTCCCGCCCCGCACGGGAGACCGTACGGGGCGGGACCGAGAAGGAGGGCTGCTCAGGGGTCGGGGGCTCAGAGGGGGGAGCCTCGGCTCGCGCCGCGGTCGGCGGTCAGGACCAGATCAGGACCAGGTCAGGACCAGACGGTGAAGGTCACCGTGACCGAGGCCTTCTTGCCGGAGGCGTCCGTGACGGTCAGGGTCGCGTTGCGGAAGCCCCAGGTCGTGGGGGTACCGCTGATGACGCCGGTGGACGCGCCGAGGGTGAGGCCCGCGGGCAGGCCGGCCGCCGTGAAGGTGTACGGCGCGGTGCCGCCGGACGCCTTGAGCGCGAGGCTGAAGGAGCGGTTCAGGTAGGCGTTCTGGTTGCCCGGGTTGGTCAGGGTCGGTGAGGTCGTCCCGGCGGCGGTGACGGTCCAGGTGAAGGCCGTCGACCCTTTCTTCCCCGCGGAGTCGGTCGCGGTCAGGGTCACCGGGTTGCTGCCCGCGGCTGTCGGCGTCCCCGAGACGGTGCCGGTGGAGGCGGAGATGCTCAGGCCCGCCGGGAGACCGGTCGCGGTCCACGTGTAGGGGGCGGTGCCGCCTTCGGCGCTGTTCGTCAGCGTCGCCGGGGTTCCGACGGGCGTGGAGCGGTCCGAGACGGCGGCGACCGTCACGGCTCCGGGCTGGGGCGTGGAGGTGGACAGGGAGGCGCCGAACTTGCTCAGCGCTTCGGCGACGGGCTGGAAGATGGTGAACTTCTCGCCGCTGCCGCTGGAGCAGGTGGCGCTGCCGCCCCCGGAGTGCAGGCCCACCGCCTTGCCGCCGGTCGCGGTGACGTAGGAGCCGCCCGAGTCGCCGCCGGCGGAGCAGGCGCTGGTGTAGGACAGTCCGTCGATGACCACGTTGCCGTAGTCGACGGACTGGTTGACCTTGGTGACCTCGCCGCACTGGAAACCGGTGGTCTGCCCCGAGTGGCAGACGGCCGTGCCGACGACCGCGTCGGCGGAACCGGTGAGCGTGACGTCGCCCTTGCCCCAGCCGGAGACCTTCGTGGAGAGGTCCCAGCCGGCTTGGTCGACCTCGACGATGCCGAAGTCGCCCTCGCTGCTGTTGATGCTGCCCGTGCCGCTCCTGTTGGAGGTGCCGACCCGGGTGCCGTCCTTGCCGAAGGCGGGCTGGTCCACGTCGTTGGTGCAGTGACCCGCCGTCAGGAACGCCTTGGCGCCGCCGGACCGGATGACGGGAAACCCCACGGAGCAGGGGCTCTCGCTGCCCGGTGTCCACTTCTCGCCGCCGACCACGCTGCCGCCCTGCTGGCGGGGCACGTCGCGCGACTCGGTGAGCGTCACCAGATCGCCCAGTCCTGCCAGCCGCTCCCGCAGGGCCGTGGTGCGCGCGTCCGCCCGGGCCGGGTCCACCACGACACGTACGCGGTTGGTACGGACATCAGGGCCCCAGGAGATCAGCCCGGGCACCCCCTTGCCCCACCTGCCGATCGCCCGCGTGACCTCGTCGAGCCGGGCACTCGTGTGCCGGGCCGTGTGCGCGACGGCGCCGCTCGCCTCGATCGCCCGGCGCTCGGCGCCGGTGACGGCGGAGGCGTGCAGCCTGCCGTCACCGGCGTCGAACCACATCCCCGCGACCTGGTCACCGAGACGTCCGCGCAGTGAGGTGGCGATCTGCTCGGCGTGGCGCTCGGCCGCTATTCGGGCGTCGACGGCTCGGGGTGTGAGGTCCAGGTCACGGGCCATCGCGGCCCGGACGTCCGCCGGCACCCGCGCGTTCGACGGAGTGGGGGAAGGGGTGGGCTGTGCCTGAGCGGGGACGCCCGCCGTCGCGGTGGCGGCGAGCGCGGTCAGGGCGACGCTCACGAGGTAGCGGGGGGTCGAAGGACGCATGGGGCACGCTCCATGGGAGGTGTGAGGGGGATCCGGCGCCGGAGGTCGTCGGTGGCCGGTGCCCGGGAATCGGGGAGGGTGGTGCCGGGCCGCCCGGGGCGAGGCACAGCCTTGCGCGGTGCCCGGACCCGGCACAGTCGTGAAACCCCCTGCGTGGGGCGGCACTCGGCGCGGAGGGACAAACTCCGCAGACCGCGCGTCGAGCCCGGCGCAGAGCTCTCGAAGAGCCCTCAGCCAGCCCTCATTGAAGCTGGCATGTCACGAAAGGTCCGGGTACCGGGCGGGGCCGGGAGACGATCGGGGAACTCCCTTGCTTCCGCCGGGAAGCGGTGGAACACCCTGGCTCGTGCGCGGTGCGGGATCTAGCGTGCCGAGCGTGAGCGACAACGGACGCCGGGTCCCCGCCCCGCACACGCGCGCCCTCGAACGGCGGCAGCCCGCACCCGACCCCTGGAACTCGTTGGTGCGTGCGGTCCTGCACGCCCTCCGCACGCACGGCCGGCTCGCCGTCCACGGTCCGTGGGGCGCGGGCAAGAGCACGCTCCTCGACGACGTGTGCCGGAGCTGGGACGGCGACGTCCTGCGGATGCGGGCGCTGCGCGACGACGGGCGGCTGCCCTGTTCCGGACTGGCGCAGATCCTCGACGGCCTCCCGGAATCGGCCACCGCCTCCTGGCCCGGCACCGACGCCGACACCGGTGCTCAGCCGCAACAGCCGCATCCGCATCCGCATCCGCAGGACCGACTGCGCCTGCGTACCGCGCTCACCCGGCGGCTGAGCGCCGGCCCGGGGCTGCTGCTCGCCGTCGACGACGTGCAATGGCTCGACACGATCACCATGGACACCCTGGAGTACGCCGTCCGCGCCCTGCCGCCCGGCCGGTGCGCCGTGGTCGCCGCCGAGCGCGCGGTCGATCGCCCGGCGCGGGCCACCCAACTCCTGGGCGGGTACGCACCCTTCCTGCCGGTACCACCGGCGGACGAGAACGAGATCACCGACAGACTGGCCGAGCGGGGCCTGCCCGTGCGCTGGGGCCCGGCACTGCACCGCCACAGCGGCGGCCACCGCGCACTGATCGCCGCAAGCCTCGACGGGGCGGCCCTGGCCCCCGGGGCGGGAGCGGGAGGGCTGGCGGCGGGGGGCGGCGGTCTGACGGGAGCAGGTCGTCTGACGGGGGCGGGTCCTCTGACAGGAGCGGGTCCTCTGCCGGGGGCTGGCGACCGCGCGGGTGGCGGCAGTCTGACCGGGGCTCGCGACCTCGCGGGGGACGTCGGGCTCGCGGGCGGCGGCGGGATCGCGGGGCACGGCGGGATCGCGGGGCACGGCGGGATCGCGGGCGGCGGCGGGCTCGCGGGGCACGGCGGTCTGGCCGGAGCGGGTGGCCTGGCGGGAACCGGCGGCCTGGTGGGGGCGAGCGGCCTGGCAGGAATGGACAGCCCGACGGGGGTCGGCAGTCCGACGGGAGCGGGCGACCGCACGGGGAGCGGCGGTCTGACAGGAACGGACGATCACCCGGGGAGCAGCGGCCCGACAGGAACGGACGGCCTCACAAGTACGGATCGCCCGCCGACAACAAGCAGTCCGGCCGGGACTGACACCCCGACGGCAACAGGCGACCCCACCAAGACGGGTGACCCGACAGCAACGGGCCGACCGCCCGTTCCCGGTGGCTTGGCGGGAATGGGCGGGCTACCGGGAACGGGCGGCCTGATGGGGGCCGGTGCCCGCTCCCCCGGCCCCGGCCCCGGCCCCGGCCCCGGCGCTCCGCCCGGCACCCGGCTGCCCGCGTCGATGCTGCACGGGGCGAACACCCTGGCCGAGACGTGGCTGCGCACACTTCCCCGGCCCGTACGCGCCACCCTGCGCACCGCGGCGCTCGCGCCCCGCGCCGATGCCGATCTGCTGCGGCGCGCGGGGTGCTCCGACGCGGACGAGCACGTCGTCGTCGCGGCCCGCGCGGGGGTGCTGATCCCCGGCGCGCCGGGATCCGACCCGGCCGACGGCGGCGAGATCCGCTTCTTCGCGCCCGCGCTGGCGCACGCCGCCGCCAGCTCCGCCGACTCCCCCGCCCGGCGCCGCGACCACGCGGCGCTCGCCGCGGCCGTCACGGATCCCGTCCACGCCGCGTGGCACCGCGCGATGTCGGTGGCCGCGCCCGGCGAACCGACCGCACAGGCCACCGCTCGGGCCGCCATGACCGCCCGGAGCGGCGGCGACCGGTCCTTCGCCGCCCGGCTGATGCTGCTCGCCGCACGCCTGACCCCGCCCCGCCTGCCCGCCCTGCGCGCCCAACGCCTGGTGGACGCCGTCCACGACGCCGCGGCCGCCGGTGATCTCGACCTCGCCCACGACGTGGCGCGGCGCATCATCGACGACCACGGCAGCGCCGAGCACCAGGTCGCCGCCCTCCTCGCGGTCATCGACGCCTGCGGCCAGGACCTCGCCGCCGCCGAACCGTACGTCGCGGCCGCACGCGCCGCCGCCCTGGACGATCCGCATCTGCTGGCCGCCATAGAACTGCGGGCCGCGATCCAGACCAACGTCTCCCGCGGCGACTTCGCGCTCGCGGCCCGGCACGCGACCACCGCCGCGGAGCTGGCGCGGGAGGCGGTCGACGACCGGCTCGAAGCCGCCGCCCTCACCATGGTGGCCCGCATGAGACGGATGCTCGGACGCCCGGAACAGGCGCACGCCGCGCTGGAGTCGGCCCTCGCCCTCGCCGTGCCACCCGCGTCCATCGGGGTCGCCAACAGCCCCGAGTACCTGGCCGCCCGGCACGCCGTCTTCGACGGACGGTTGCACCACGCCCGCGCCGCCCTGATGGCCCTGCTGCCCGTGGCGCAGGCCGCCGGCAGCATCGAGGGGCTCGTCGACGTCCTGCGCAGCCTCGCCGAGGTCGACGCGGGCCTGGGCGCCTGCGCGAACGCTCTGGCCTGGGCCTCCCGAGCCCGCGCCACCAGTGCCGCCGCCGACCTCTCGCCGGGGCCGGTCTGGTACACGTCCGCGATGGTGCACAGCCATGGAGGATCCTTCGAGCAGGCCCTCGACTATGCCGAACGCGCTCTGGGAGCCTCCCGCGCCGAGCACGACCTGCTGCACACCAGCCGCAGCCTGTGGGTGCTCGGCACCGTGCATCTGCACCGGGGCCATGCCGAGCTGGCCGTCGCCGCCCTCGGGGAGGTCGCCGCGCTGGAGGGCCGCACCCAGTGCGCGGACCCCACCGTCCTGCGGTGGCAGACGGACGCGGTCGAGGCCCTGGCCGCCGCCGGGCACACGGACCGGGCCCACGCGCTGCTCGACCACATGGAGGAGACGCCGGCCAACCATGACGCGCGTACCCTGCTGCGCGCGAGCATCGATCGCGCCCGCGGCCTGTGCCTCTACCAGGAGGGCGACAGCGACGGGGCGGCGCGGCTCCTCGAAGGCGCGGCGGAGACCTTCGCCGCGCTGCACAGGCCCGTCGAGGAGGGGCGAACCCACCTGGCGCGCGGGCGTGTCGAACGCCGCAGGCGCCGGGCCGCGGCCGCGCGGCTCGCGTGGGCGCACGCCCTGGCCCTGTTCACGGAGGCCCAGGCCCGCCCCTGGATCGCCTTGGTCGAGGACCATTTGGGCGCACTCGCCGGCACGGTGAGCCCCGGTACGGCCGCGCTGCCCTCCGCGGCGAGGGACGGACTGACCGCGCGTGAGCGCCGGCTGGCCGATCTCGTACGGGCAGGGTGCACCAACGAGGAGGCCGCCCAGCGGATGTTCGTCTCGCGCAAGACGGTGGAGACGATGCTCAGCCGGGTCTACCGCAAGGCGGGGGTCCGCAACCGCACCGAACTCGCGGCCTTCCTGGAACCGTCCGCCACCCCGCCCCCACGGCCAGAACGTCCGGACCGCCCGGACCGCCCGGACCGTCCGGACCGGGATCCGACAGCCCGGTCCAGCGGCCCGGGGACGGGAGCGAGCGGACCTTGACGGACCGGCGGCCCCCGACGGGTCCGGACCGGAACGCGCCGCCTCAGATGACGATGACGATCTTGCCGCGGGTGCGACCCCGCTCGGCGTGCGCGTGGGCGTCGGCGATCTTCTCCAGGGGGTAGGTCTGTTCGATGCGGGGCGTGTAGCGGCCCTGGCGGCCCAGTTCGGCCGCCGCGGCCAGCAGGGTCGAGTCGTTCTCCGCGTTCACGACATGCGTGCCCAGCCGCTCCCCGCGCACGTGATCGGCGACCGTGGCGACGCGCTTCGGGTCACCCGTGATCGCGACGAGGTCGTCCAGCGAGCCGGAGGCCGCGGTGTCGAGCGCGAGGTCGACGCCGTGCGGAGCCACCTCGGCGAGGCGTTCCGCGAGGCCCGGGCCGTACGTCGTGGGCGTGGCGCCGAGCGAGGTGAGGAACGCGTGGTTGCGTTCGCTCGCGGTCCCGATCACGGTGGCACCCTGCGCGACCGCGATCTCGACCGCCGCACTGCCCACGCCGCCGGCCGCGCCCTCGACGAGCAGGGTGCGCCCTGCGAGCGGGCCGAGCGCGTTCAGTCCGCCCATCGCGGTCACGGAGGCGAGACCGGCGCCCGCGGCCTGCTCGTCGCTCCACTCGGCGGGGGCGGGGGCCCAGGCCGAGAGCACGACCAGCTCGGCGGTGGCGCCGGTGATGCCACCCAGCCCGAAGACCCGGTCACCGGTGCTCACCCCCTGCACGCCGGCACCGATCTCGTCGACCACGCCGACGGCGTCCCGCCCGGGAACGGCGGGCAGCTCCACCGGAAGGAACTGGCGCAGGGCGCCGGCGCGCAGCTTCCAGTCGATGGGATTGACGCCGGCCGCCGCGACGCGGACACGGATCTCGCCCGGGCCGGGACGGGGGTCGGGCGCCTCCTCGACCACCAGGTTCTCCACACCGCCGTATTCGTGGAAGCGAGCTGCACGCATAGTGTCCTGCCTTACCTCTATGGGCCGAAATGACGTGTTCATCCGACGCCCGCTACTCTAGAACCTGACGTTGACGTGAGGTGCAAATCGACAGGCCGGGACGTCCCGGCCGGAGGAGGACGGATGCGGATCGGTGAGGTCGCCGAGCGGGCGGGGGTGAGCGTGCGGGCCCTGCGCTACTACGAGGAACAGCGGCTGCTCCCCGCCGACCGCAGCGCGGGCGGCCAGCGGCACTACCCCGCATCCGCCGTCGAGCGCGTGAAGCTGATCCAGCAGCTGTACGCCGCGGGCCTGACGAGCACCACGGTCCGCGAGGTGCTGCCGTGCGTGGACACGGGCGAGGTGCCGCCGGGTCTGCTCGACCGGCTGACGGCCGAACGCGCGGTCGTCGACCAGCGGATCACCGACCTGCTCACCGTGCGCGACCGGCTCGACGACGTCATCGGTGTCGCACGGAACCCGGACCCCGCCTGCGCCCACGGGAAGTGACGCTCACGGGACGTGACGCCGCCCGCGCGGGACGGTCCGCTCGGCGGTCGGCGCGGGTGCGGCATGGTCCCGGACGGCCCGTGGTCCGCGGAGCGGGCGGCGCGGCCGTTCCTCGCATCCGCGCCGGACGGGCCCCCGCGACGGCGCGCCGGGCCGGTGGAGTCAGGCGGCGAAGCCGATGTTCATGACGTACTCGTAGGCGCCGTAGTCGGAGCCGAGGTCGGCGGTGATGTCGCCGAACCAGGCGGTGTCCATGGCCTCGTCGTCGTCGGCGGCCCACGCGGTGACCATCAGGTCCCAGTTCCGCACGTTCAGGGTGCGGAAGGAGACCGCGCGCACGTGCGGGCGATCGACCTGCGACTGGTTGAGCGGATGGAACTCGACCCGGGTGCCGCGGCCGTCCTTGTTGAGCCGCTGGAGCAGGTGGCGTGCGACGTTCTGACGACGCACCTGCAAGTAGGCGGTGTCCAGCTGTCCCAGGCTCTTCTTCGACGGGGATGCCGTGGCCGCGGCCCAGCTCCTGAGCGTGCGGTCGGTGACGGTGAGTCCGGCGGCCCGGGCGGCGGTCCTCGCCCGCTCGGAGCGGGTGAGGTAGTGCAGTCGGGCGAGCATGCCGCGGCGCTGGGTGACGGGGGTGGCGATGAAGCCGGCGAGCTGGTCGAGCCGGCGGGCGGCGGCCTCGTAGCCCTTGACGCCGCGGGCCCCGAACTTGCCGAACTCGATATTCCTGTCGGGCACTCAGCTCTCCTCGTCGGTGCCGGTGTCGGCGGTGCCTGCCGCGTAGCGGTCCTTGACCTTGACCTCGGTGACGCCGCGCCCCTCTGGGAAGACCGCGCGCCAGTCGCCGATGACATGGAGCTCGTCGGTGCCCATGGCGCGGACGACGGTCAGCCCCGCGTCGTGGGCCTTGAGGGCCTTCATCCACAGGTTGGCGAAGGCCTGCGAGCGGATGAGGTGCATCCAGTCCGGACGGTACAGCTCCCGGTTGTAGTTCGACTCCCCCATCGTGGAGACGAACTTGGAGTACATCGCTTTCACGTACTCCAGTGTCACCTCGTCGTCGGCGGCGAGCGCGGTGTCCCGGGCGTCCTTGAGCGCGATCCGGAACTTCTCCAGCAGCCCCTCGGTCGCGCCGGAGGTGTAGGACTCGTGGATCTCGGGCGGCTCGCACAGCCCGTGCCGGGGGCCGGACAGGCGCTGGAGCAGGCGCAGCGTCGGCTCGGTGACCCACAGCGGGCCGGGCTCGTCGCGCTGCCCGATCGGGTTCGGCAGGACGTCGTCGTGGTCCCAGTGCGGGGGCGTGATCAGGTGGATGCCGGCGCGCCGCCGGTCGTGGCCGACGCCGCCCGCGGAGTGCTCCAGCTGGCCGAGCGGCAGGTGCGTCTTCAGCGCCGACAGGTACGCGCCGTTGATGTCGAGGGCGGTCACCTCGTGCGCGCCGGGCGGCAGTTCGGCCCTGGTCCACTTCGGTCGGGCCTCCCACACCTGGTCGGCGCCGCGCGAGGTCTGCTTCTTCAGGACGTCCGGCAGCCAGGGATGTGCGATGACGTCGTAGCGGCCGCCCTTGCGGGTGGCGTCGAGCAGCGCCATCGCGTCCGGGATCGCCCGCTTCACCAGCGCCGCCGTGGCGCCCTCGACGTCGCCGTGGTGCTCGGCGAGCGCGGCGCGGACGGCCTGGCCGATGAGTCCGGCCGGCTCGTCGGCGGGCTGGAAGGCGCGGCGGGTCGGCGGCCTGGAGCGGGCGTCGGCTCCGCGGCCCGGGCGGGCGGGCCGGTCGCCGGTCCGGCTCCGCGGCCCCTGCGGCGCGTGCGGCGCGTGCGGCGCGTGTGATGGGCGTACGGGAGCGGGCTCGTGCGACGGCACGGCGGGCGCCGCGCTGTCCGCCGGCGGCGCCGGAGGCTGGCAGTCGGCCGCGTCGAGATGCTGCGGGAAGCCCGCGACGTGGTGGGTGGCCGGGCCACCGCACAGCACGCACGGCTCCGGGGCGGTCAGGGTTTCGACCTCGTCCGCGTCCCCGGCACCGTCGACGGCTCCGGCGGAGGCCGCGGTCTCGGCGGTGTCAACGGTCTCGGCGGTCTCGGGCGGATTCCCGGCTGGTCGGCTCGGTTCGGATCCGGGCCGCTGCTCGGCGCGGGTGTCGTCGGTGGCGCCGGACTCCGGCGTGGCCTGCGGCGGCGCGGCGAGCTTCTCGGCGAGACCGTCCAGCAGATAGGCGTACTTGGTGCGCACGTCACCGGACGGCTCCCGGCTGCCCGCCTCCCAGGCGCTGACGCTGGAGGGGCTCACGCCGAGCGCGCGGGCCACCTGGGCCTTGGAGAGGCCCGCCTGCTGACGCAGCTCGCACCGCGCGGCCGGCTCGGGCAGTTCGGCCTCCGGGGCCACGGAGGCGAGGAGCGAGTCGATGGCCTGGAAGTCGCTCATCGCCGGTCCTCCCGGTCGTGCCGGGTGCGGCGGCGTGCCGCCAGCTCAGGGGTGACCGTCTCCTTCACCCGCTGCTGCCCCCACCCGGTGATGACCGCCGCCCGCCCGATCCGACCGTGCACCGGGCGGCCCGTCACGGAGTCCCGGGCCAGGAACACACGCAGCGCGGCGGCGACACGCTCCTCGGCGGCCTTCAACGCCGCCACCGCCTCTACGAGTTCGCGCTCTTCGCCACCATGGGTCACATTGCCATTGTGCCCATTTCTATGATACGTGTCAAATTGATGACGGTCCACATTTCACGTCGGCGGCGCGACGGGGCGGCGGCGCGGCGGCCGTGACCGGTCAGACGTTGCCGAGGTCGGAGGAGACCCAGTGCTCCGGCCGGACCGTGATGACGACCGCGTCGCCGTGGTTCGCCTCGGCGAACTCGACGTAGCCGTCGACCTTCTCGGGCGGCAGGTAGCGCGAGGTCATCTCGGTCAGGTGCGCGCGGGTGGCCGGGACCGTGGAGATCACCGGGCCCTCGACGGACACGTACCGCACGGTCGGCTCCAGGCGGTCCACCATCAGCGTGAACCGGCCCGCCTTCGCGATGAGTTCGTGCTTGCGGGAGTCCTTGCCGGTGTGGATCCAGATGTCGCCGCCGGGCGTGTACTGGTACCAGATCGGCACGGTCAGGGGCGCCCTTCCCTCGCCCGCGTCGACGGCCAGGGCCGCGATGTGCGGCTCGGCGAGGAAGTTCTCGCGCTCTTCTCGGCTGAGGGCCATGGAACTGCTCCTTCGGAGGTGGGTGCCGGTGCGGTCACGTCGTCAGGGGTTCGGTCCAGCACTTGGCACAAGGCTCCGGGGGCCGCTCCTATTCCGTCGCCGCCGAATTCCGGACGCCGCGCCCCACTCATCCTGCACGCCCCCGACGTCCGGCGCGTGCGCCCACGGGTCCGCCAAGCGGGTGCCGCCGACGGCGGGGCGACGCGCCGCGACGCCGCCCGTGTCCGGCCCCGGCGCCCTACGCTCGCTCCATGCCTCTCCCCCGTCCCCGGGGCCGCACGAAAGAAGGGTCCGCCCGTGAGCTTCGCCGATCTGCACCGTCCGGGCGAGGTGCCGTTCCTGCTGCCCAACGCCTGGGACGTGCCCTCCGCCCTCGCCTTCGCGGACGCCGGCTTCCCCGCCGTGGGCACCACCAGCTTCGGGGTCGCCGCCACCGCCGGGCACCCCGACGGCGGCCGTGCCAGCCGCGAGGCGACCGCGGTGCTCGTCCGCGCCCTGGCGGGAGTGCCGGTGTACGTCAGTGCCGACGTGGAGGACGGCTACGCCGACGACGCCGAGCAGGTCGCCGAGTACGTCGCGGGCCTGGGGGCCGACGGCGTCAACATCGAGGACAGCACCGGCGGGCGCCTGATCGACCCCGCCGCCCACGCGGCGAAGATCACCGCCGTCAAGCGGCGCAGCCCCGACGTGTTCGTCAACGCCCGCGTCGACACGTACTGGCTCGGCCAGGACGCCGATCTGGCCCCGACCCTGGCGCGCGCCCAGCGGTACGTCCGGGCGGGCGCCGACGGCGTCTTCGTGCCCGGTGCGACGGACCCCGCCGACCTTGCCGCCCTCGCCGAGGCCGTCCCGCTCCCCCTGAACGTCCTGGTCGTCCCCGGCCTGACCCTGTCCGGCCTCGCCCGCCTCGGCGTGCGCCGCGTCTCCACCGGCTCCCTGCCGTACCGCGCCGCCGTCCGGGCGGCCACCCTGGCCGCCACGAACGTGCGGGACGGTGGCCCCCTGCCCGACGCCGCCGCCTACCCGGTGCTCCAGAAGCGCCTGACCGACTACGAAGCGGTCGCCGGCCGGGGCCGGTCCGGGCCGACGGGCGTCGCCTGACGCACGCGGGCACGGGCACGGGCACCCGGGGCGGGTCAGGCGGCGGGCGCCGCCCCCGTGCGGTTGCGGCGGTCGGCGAGCCGGGTCAGCAGCGCGGCGCGGTGGTCCTCGGACGTGGCCAGGCCGAGGGCCGTCCAGGCCATCGCCAGGCCGCCGTCGAGGACGGCACGGTCGGCGCCCGCGCTGGTGCCGTACCGGGTGAACTCGGGGTTGTGCATGATCGTGTCCCCGCAGTCGTAGCCGATGGACGGGTGAATGGTGGGGACCACGTGGGAGACGTTGCCCATGTCGGTCGACCCGGCGCGCAGCGTGTCCGGGCTGCCGGGGACGCGGCGCCCGAGGTCGGTGACCGCCCGGCGGTAGAGATCGCTGAGGGCGAGGTCCTGGCGCAGGTCGGCGTAGTCGTTGCCGACGGCCTCCAGGGCGAGTTCGGCTCCGGTGGCGAGCGCGCCGGCCTCGAAGCAGGCGCGGATCCTGGACTGTAGTTCCGCCAGGTCCTCGGCGGTGGCGGCGCGGCAGTCGTAGTCGGCGCTCACGTGCGCCGGGATGACGTTCGGCGCCTCGCCGCCCGAGGTGACGACGCCGTGCACGACGCCGTCGGGGATCATCTGCTGGCGGTAGGCGCCGATCGCCACTTGGGCGACGAGCATGGCGTCCGCCGCGTTGATGCCGCGGTGCGGCATGGCGGCGGCGTGCGCGGCGCGGCCCGTGTAGCTCACCTTCCAGCTGCCGATCGCGAGGGACGTCATACCGACGCCGTCCGTCGGTGCGGCGTGCACCATCATGGCGGCGGCCACGTCGTCGAAGGCTCCCCGGTCGAGGAGGTCGACCTTGCCGCCGCCGTACTCCTCGGCCGGGGTGCCGAGCAGTTTGACGGTGAGGCCGAGGTCGTCGGCGAGCGGCGCCAGGGCCAGGGCGGCGGTCACCGCGGCGGCGCCGTTGACGTTGTGCCCGCAGGCGTGACCGATGCCGGGGAGCGCGTCGTACTCGGCGGTGACGGCGATGACCAGGTCGCCGCCGCCCGCGACCGCCTCGAAGGCCGTGTCGAGGCCGTACGCACCCCGCCGGACGTCGAACCCGGACCGCTCCACCAGGTCGGCGATCTTCCGGGCCGACCGGTGTTCCTCGTAGGCGAGTTCGGGCTCGGCGTGGAGGCTGTGGCTGAGGGCGATCACGTCGTCCTGGCGCCGGGTGACGACGGCGCGGGCGTGTGCGCGGAGGTCGGTCTCGCTCTGGCTCATGGCTGTTCCTTCTTCGTGATGCGTGGCTGGCGGTGGGGCGCGTCAGGCGGGGCGGGCGCCGGGGCGGTAGAAGAGGGCGGCCGCCGCACCGGCGAGGGCCGTGGCGGCGCACACGCTCCAGCAGGTCGCGTAGGCGCCGTACCGGGGCAGGACGGAGCCCGCCGGGGTGCTGGCGGCGGTGACGGCGAGCACGCAGGCGGCGCCCAGCGAGCCGCCGACGTTGATGAGCAGTTCGTTGATGCCGGACCCGACGGCGGTCTGCTCGTGCGGGACCGACTCGACGGCGAGCGTGCGGGTGGCCTGCTGGAGCACACCGGCGCCGAGGCCCGCCACGGCCTGGCAGGCGAGGTACGGGGCGACGGAGCCGTGGAGGGCGAGCGTGAGCAGGTAGCCCGCCGCCATCAGGAGGGATCCGGTGACGAGCGTGGCGCGGTCGCCGATCCGCCCGGCCAGCGCGGGGGCGCCGAGCGCGGCGACACCGGTCGCGGCCATCGACGGGATCATCGCGAAGGCGATCTGGAGCGGCGACAGGCCGAGTCCGTAGCCGACGCCCTCCTTCGGCGTGCCCAGGTAGACGGCTCCGGCCACCTGGAGGCCGATCATGCAGAACGAGAAGGTCGTGGTGACGACCGCGACGACGGACACGTTGCGGCGGCGGAACAGCCGTACGTCGATCATCGGGTCGGGCGAGCGCAGTTCCACCAGGGCCCACACGGCGGTGACGAGGGCACCGCCGACCAGGCAGGCGAGGGTGCGCGGCGCGGTCCACGCCCAGCCCGGCATGCCGCCCTGGCCGAGTCCCAGCATGATCGCCACGAGACCGACGCACAGCAGCACGCCGCCGCTCACGTCGAGGCGGCCGCCCGGCCGGTCCGTCGTCTCGGGCAGCAGGGGCCAGGTCACCAGGAAGGCGACGCCGACGGCCGCCGTCGGCACCCACAGGGCCGCCGTCGGCGTGTCCACGTAGTGGGCGACCAGGCCGCTGGCGACACCGCCGACGCAGATGCCGCCCACGAGCGCGGCCACCATCGTGCCGATGGCGTTCCTGCTCCGCGCGGCGTCGCCGCGGTTGCGCAGGATGCCGACCAGCAGGGGGAAGAAGCCCGCGAAGGCTCCCTGGAGGACCTGCCCGACGAGCAGGGTGCGGAAGGAGCCGGCGAGTCCGACGACGACGGATCCGGCGAGGACGACGGCGATGTTCCACCGCAGGACGCGCCGGTGTCCGTGCAGGTCGCCGAGGCGGGAGAGCACCGGCGTGAAGGCGACGCTCGCCATCAGGTTGGCGATGCTGATCCAGTTGAGGTCCGCCGCGGTGACGTGCAGGACGTCGGTCAGGCTGCGCAGCACCGGCGCCAGGAAGCCCTGGGTGATGCCGCTGGAGAGCTCGACGAGCACGATCGAGACCACGAGCGCCACGGTGGACACGGGCACCGGGCGGTTCCGCGGGGTGGTGCTGGGCGACGGTCTGGTGACTGCCTCAGGCATGGGCGGTACCTCTGCTGACGGCCGAAGGTCGGCTGGTGGATGCTGTCCGGTAATCTGCGGGTCGCCCTCGGATCCCGGCAAGATCCGCCCGGCAGAAAGCCTGAACCAGGCATCTCGGCGCGCTGTCCGGCGGTTTCGGGCAGGAGAGAGGCAGTGATGGCGGAAAACGATCCCTCGGAACAGTCGGCTTTCGACGGCCCGGACCTGGCGATCCTGCGCTTCCTCTCCCAGCGGCCCCGCGCCTCGTTCGCCGATGTCGGCGCGCGGGTGGGCCTGCACGAGCGGACGGTGGCCCGGCGCCTCGAACGGATGCTCGGCATGGGGCGGGTGCGGTTCATCGCCGCGCTGGTGGGCGAGCATCTCGGCGAGGGCCTGGTCGTGGAGCTGGCCGTGCGGTGCGCCCCGGGGCGGCTGGAGGAGGTGGCCCGGGCCATCGCGGTGCGGCCGGACGCCCGCTCGGTCGAGGTGGGCACGGGCGACCTGGTGGTCCTCGCCGAGATGGAGGTGGCCGACGAGGCCGAGCTGATCGCCCTGATCGACCGGACGATCGGCGGCATGCCGGGCGTGCTCGACATCCACTCCGCGCTGGTGCTGCGGCTGCTGCTCACCGCGGTCGACTGGACGCCGTACGCGACGGAGCCGACGGCCATGCGCCGGCTGGCGATGGACGGGCTGCGGCCCCCGCCCCCGCTCCCGGTGGACGCCATCGACCGCGAGCTGGTGGGCCTGCTGGCCGAGGACGCGCGGATGCCGATGACCGGCCTGGCGCACCGGCTGAACCTCGGCGAGTCCACCGTGCGGCGGCGGCTCAACCGGCTGATGGGGTCACACGTGTTCCAGCTGCGCCTGTTCGCGGAGCCGGGCGTGCTCGGTCACCCGGTGGAGGCGCGTTTCCGGCTGCGCGTCGAGCACGCCCACCTGGACACGGCGCTGCGGCGCCTCGCGCACGAGCCCTCGATCCGGCATCTCGTCGTCACCACGGGCAGCGCCAACGTCCTCGGGTACAGCAGTCACGCCACGACGGCGGACATGGACGCGTTCCACGCCCGGACGTTCGGCGGGCTCGACGGGGTGCGGGAGGTGCAGACGGCCCTTCTGATGCGCACCTACAAACGAGCGGGCCGTCCCGTCCGCGCCCGGTGACACGGACGCGACGGCCCGCGCCGCGCCGGTCGCGGTCCCAGTCGCGGCACCGGCCCTAGCCCTGGCGCTCGGGCCGGTGCCGGTCGTCCACGGCGCGGACCTCGTCGAGCGCGCGCCGGGCGACGGCGCCGAACTCGTCGTCGCAGGTCTCGCGGCTCCAGCGCTCGTAGGCGATCTTCAGGGCGAGCGCGCCCAGCTCGGCGATCACCCGGGCCTCCAGTGCCGCCAGCCCCCGCCGCGTGAGGGCCCGCGCCATCGCGGCAGCGAGTCCGATGCCCTTCAACGCCTCGCGCTCCCGCAGCTCGGGGCTCGCGTCGATGACGGCGCTGCGGCGGACGGCGAACTCCCGGCGGTCGGGGGTGAAGAAGTCGCGTCCCGCCGCCTCCAGGCCGCGGGCGACGGCCTCGAAGGGCGCGGCGGTGGCGGGCGCCTCGTCGATCGCCGCGGCCAGCCGGTCGGCCATCGCGTCCCCGCCGAACAGCACCTCGCGCTTGTCGTCGAAGTGCCGGAAGAAGGTGCTGCGGGTCAGTCCGGCACGCTCCGCGATCTCCGGAACCGTCGCCTGCTCGTACCCCCGCTCCTCGAACAGTTCGAGCGCGGCGGTGACGAGTCGCTGAGGTGCATCGGGTTTCCAACGGGCCATGCCCCCCAGCTTACGGGACGCAGTCCCATCGATGAGGTACGGTGCTTAGCGATGGGACTGAGTCTCATCACATGGTCCGTGCAGTCACCTGGAGGTCCCCATGAGCCGTGCCGTCACCTACCGGGCCTTCGGAGGGCCGGAGGTCCTGGAGCTGTCCGAGGTGGCCGAGCCGCACGCCGGTCCGGGCGAGGTGCGCGTCCGCGTCACGGCCGCCGGGCTGAACCCGATGGACTGGGCGATCGCCTCCGTGCCCCGGGTGGCCGCGATGTTCGACGTGGCCCCGCCCGCGGGCTTCGGCTACGACCTCGCCGGCGTCGTCGACGAGGTGGGTTCCGGCGCGGAGGGCTTCGCCGTCGGCGATCGCGTCTACGGAGGAGCCATGGCCAGGGCCGTCGCCGACTTCGTGGTGATGCGGGCTCCGGCGCCCGAGGCCACGACTCCGGCGCCCGACGCGCTCCTCCACACGCCCGACGGGATCGGTGACGAGATCGCGGCCACCCTGCCGGTGGCGGGCAGGACCGCCGCCGCGGCCCTGTCCAGGGTCGGCACGGGGTCCGGCGACACCGTGCTGATCGGGGGCGCCGCCGGCGGCGTGGGCATCTTCGCCGTGCAGCTCGCCCGGCTCGCCGGTGCCCGGGTCATCGGCACCGCGTCGGAGGGCACCTTCGGTTTCCTGCGCGAGCTGGGCGCCGAACCGGTGGCCTACGGTCCGGGACTCGCCGAGCGGGTGCGCGCGCTCGCTCCGCAGGGGCCGACCGCCGCTGTGGACCTGTTCGGGACCGAGACGGTGGAGACGGCGCTGGAGCTCGGGGTGGCTCCCGGGCGGATCGCCACCATCGCCGCGGGCCCGAACCCGCCCGGCGGTGTGCACAGCACGGGCGGGGCCGACGCGGAACCGGGCGACCTGGCACGGATCGCCGAGGCCGTCCTCGCGGGTGACCTCGTCGTGCCCATCGCCGCGACCTACCCGATCGAGCGGATCCGCGACGCCGTGGAGGCACAGGCCGGCCGGCACGTCCACGGGAAGATCGTGGTCACGCTGTAACCCCTGGCGGGGGGCCTGCGTGCCGCCCCGCACCGCGCTGTTCTCCGTACGGGGGCCCGGCCCGGCCGCGTACGCCTGCGGAGGGGCGATCGCCTGGGCGTCCGCCCCCTCGCCGACCCACAGCCCGATGAACAGCGCGGCGGTCGCTTCCAGGAGCCCCGCCCGGTCGAGACCGCCGCCCGACACGGGTTCGCCGCCCACGTCCCGCACCAGGGCGCGTACCCGCCGCAGAGCGGTCTCGTCGTCCCCGCAGACGGGGACCGCCAGGGGGCGGACCCCGAAGACGGGCGGCCGCATCCGCCACACGTCCTCGTGGCAGAGGTTGAACGCCTTGACGACGTGGGCTCCCGGTGCCGCGTCGGCCAGTCGCCGTGCGGCCGAGGGGCCGCCGTCCGTCAGCAGCCGGAAGCCCGGCCCGACCGGGTTGGAGCAGTCGAGGAGCACGGTGCCGTCCAGGGCCGCGCGCAGGTCCCGCACCACTTCCGCTCCGGCCCCGAAGGCCAGCGCGGCCAGCACCACCTCACCGGACTGGGCCGCCGCCCGCAGACTGCCGGGCCGCGCGCCTCCCCCGATGCGCGCCGCGAGCCGCTCCGCCCGGTGCGCGTCCCGCCCCCCGATGGTCACGTCGTGCCCGGCCCGCACCCAGTGGGTGGCGAGCGCGTCGGCCATGTTCCCCGTGCCCAGGACGCCGATTCTCATGATGCGTTCCCTCTCCGTGCCTGCTGCGACCGTTCCCACCGACGCTAGAAGGCCGTTCGGGCACCATGTGGTGCGTGACGCCCGACACCTTCCTCGCCGACTGCCGCGCCCGCCTCGGCTTCGACCTGCTCTCACAGACCTGGAACGCGGTGGTGCTCCACGCCCTGCGCGACGGCCCCAGGCGCCCCGTCGAACTACGCGAGACGATCGGGGGCATCAGCTCCAAGGTCCTGACGGAGACGCTGCGCCGGCTGCGGTTCAACGGACTGGTCGACCGGCTGACGGACCCCGACGCGCCCTCGCGGGTCGAGTACCGGCTCACCGCGCTGGGACGGACCCTGCTGGCGCCCCTCGACGCGGTGGGCGCCTGGGCCTTCGAGCACGGTGACGAGGTGATGGCCGCTCAGGAAGCCGCGTGCGCCGCCGAAACCCGTCTCTCCTAGAGCCCGGCCCTCCTGGGGCCCGGCTCTCCTAGAGGCGGCAGCTGATCTCCAGGCCGTCCTCCACGGGGAAGGTGACGCTGTGGTAGCCGTTCGCCGTGTCACGGACGTGGTCGAGATAGGGGGCGAGGTCGGGCAGGTCGACGTCGTCGGCGACGACGAGGGTGCCCGGCGCGAGGTGCGGCTCCAGCAGGCGCAGCACGGGCAGGCAGAGGTCCTTCCATCCGTCCAGGAACAGGAAGTCGACGGGTGTGCCGAGTTCGGCCAGCGTGTGCAGGGCGTCGCCCTCCAGGACGGTGACCACGTCGTCGAGACCGGTGGCGCCGAAGGTGTCGCGGGCGGCTGCCGCCTTGGTGTGGCTCATCTCCGTGGTGAGGATCCGGCCGGTCCCGTTGTCGCGGACGGCCGCGGCGAGGTGCACGGTGGAGATGCCGTACGAGGTGCCGAACTCGACGACGAGCGCGGGCCGCGTGGCGCGCACCAGGTTGTACAGCAGCCTGCCGCCGTCGGCGGAGACCGGCATGTAGATGTCCTGCGCCGCGTCGGCGAGTTGCTGGGCGGTGAGCCGGTCCCGCTCGGCGCGGTGCGGGGCACCGACGCGGTCCGCGACGTCGCCGTCGCGTGCCGCGGCCGCGAACATCCGGGTGAGGGCGGCGGAGACCCGGGGGTCGGCGAGGGTGTGCGGATTCGTGGTCACGGGTGTGCTCCTCAGGGTGAGGGGGGTGAGGGGGTGGGCGGGCGGCCCGGAGGTCGAGTCGCCCGTTCGTGGCGGCGTCGGCCCCGTCAGGCCGGGTAGGCCCCGGCGTCGATGTCCTCGACGAGGGTGGGGCCCTCGGGGGCCCAGGACAGGAGCTGCCGGGTGGCGCTGTTGTCGGCGGTCATGGTCGAGGCGAAGAAGCGGCCGACGAAACCGAAGTGGGATCCGGCGTCCTCCGGCGCGACGGAGACGACCGGCAGGCCGAGGGAGCGCCCGATGGCCTCGGCGATCTCCTTGGTGGTGACGTGCTCCTCGGCGACGGCGTGCAGGCGGGTGCCGGCCGGGGCCCGCTCCATGCCGAGGCGGACGAGACGGGCGGCGTCCGTGCGGTGGATCGCGGACCAGGCCGTGGAGCCGTCGCCGATGTGGGCCGAGACGCCCTGCTTGCGGGCCGCGGCCGTCAGGAAGTCGACGAAGCCCCAGTCGCCGTGGCCGTGCACGCTCGGCGCGAACCGTACGATCACGGTGCGCACGCCCCTGGCGACGTGGTCGAGGGCCAGGTTCTCGCTGCCGCCGCGGAGGGAGTCCGCGCCGAAGGCCGGTGAGGCGTCGGCCTCGGTGGCCGGCCGCCCTTCCACCAGGCCGGAGAGCGCGGAAGCGACGAGGAACGGCCGGTCGCTGCCCGCGAGGGCGTCGCCGAGGGCGGCGACGGCGGCACGCTCGGCGCGGTTCGACTCGGCGGGGTCCGCCCAGTCGTGCTTGTTGGCCAGGTGGATGACCGCGTCCGCCCGGGCGGCGCCGCGCCGGAGCACGGCGAGGTCGTCCAGGTCGCCGCGCAGGGCGGTGGCGCCCCGCCCGGCCAGCTTCCGCTCGCCGTCCGCGGACCGGGCGAGGCCGACGACCTCGTGTCCGGCGGAGAGGAGTTCGTCGACGACGGCCGACCCGATCCAGCCTGTTGCTCCGGTGACAAATGCACGCATGAGTGTGGCCTCCTTACCCCGGTGAGGGGGATGCGTTCTTCTTCGAATGGTTCGAAAGGTTCAAATAGTTTGAATGGTTTGAAAGGGCGGACAGGTCCTGGCCTCGGCTGCCGCTCCGGCCGGGGAGAGGGGTGGCTCCGTCTCAGCGCGCGGCGGTCTTCCGCCCGCGCCGTGTCCCGGCGACGATCAGGGCTCCGGCGACGAGGACGACGAGAGCGGCGGCGCGCAGGGCGGTGTCGGCTCCCCGCGTGAACGCCTCGATGACGGCCGCGTGCTCCGAAGGGGCGAGGGTGAGTGCCTCCTTGACGGTGCGCGGCGGGGGCGAGTGTTCGCTGAGGGCGGCGGGCAGGTGCCGGGTGAAGGCGGTGGTGAGGACCGTGCCGACGACGGCGACCCCGAGGGCGCTGCCCAGTTCGCGCGTCGCCGATTGCAGGCCTCCGGCGATCCCGGCCCGCTCCACGGGCAGGGCCGCCGCGATCTGCGCCGTGAGGGCCGGGGCCGCCAGCATGATGCCGAGGCCGATGACGACGAGCGCGGCCGCGTAGGCGGGGTAGGCCATGGCCGAGGCGAAGGAGAGGGCCACGAGGCCGGCGCAGGTGAGGGCGAAGGCCGTGGCGAGCGTGGCGGGAACGCCGAAGCGCCGGATGAGTCCGGGGACGTGGCGCGTGCCGAGCAGCAGCGGAACGGTCAGCGGGATGATGCCCAGCCCCGCCTGGAGGACGGAGAAGCCGCGCCCGTACTGAAGCAGTGAGGCGTTGACGTAGAAGAGGCCGAAGTTCCCGAAGAAGACGACGGCCATGCCGAGGCAGGCGCTGCCGAGTCCCGGGTTGCGGAACAGACGGGGGTCCAGCATGGGGTGGGCCACGCGTAGTTCGACGAGGACCCAGCCCGCGCCGAGCAGTACGGCGCAGGCGAAGGCCGTGAGGACGGCGGTGCTGCCCCAGCCCTGCTCCGGGCCCTCGATGATGCCGATGAGGAGGGCCACGACGGCGGCCACGAAGAGCAGGGAGCCCGGCACGTCGAGGGTGCGGGGGTGGCGGGTGCTGCGCGGCGTGGCCCGGGTCGCCCAGGCGAGGCACAGGACGGCGACGGCCGCGACCGCCCCGAACAGGGTCCGCCACGATCCGCCGGTCAGGACGGCTCCCCCGCCGACGTTCCCCACGACGCCGCCGATGCCCGAGGCCGCCGCCCAGACGGCGAGGGCGTGCGTGCGGCGTTCGGGTGCGGTGGCGTGCAGCAGGATGCCGACGCAGTTGGGCAGGACGCACGCCGCGCCGATCCCCGTGACGGCGCGGCCGATCAGGACGACCGCGACGTTCGGCGCGACGGCCGATATGACGGCTCCGGCGGCGAAGACGCCGAGCCCCGTCAGCAGGATCCCCTTGCGGCCGAGCTTGTCGCCCACGGCGCCGGCCGGGATGACGAGGCAGGCGAAGATCACCACATAGGCGTCGACGATCCACAGCAGATCGGACGAGGTCGGGGCCAGGGAGCTCGCCGCGAGTCCGGGAACGGCCAGGTTGATCGCGGCGACGAATCCGACGACCAGGGCGGTGCACGCGCTCGTGCAGGCCAGGACCGTACCGGGCCGCCGTCCGGTACGCACGCGCTCCTCCGACAGGGATGCCATTGCTCTCGTTTCCTTCGTGGGATGCGGATCACGACGCACGGCCGAAGCGTGGGGGCGCCGTCGCCGGCCCAGCTTTTCGAGGCATCGTGCACCGTAAAGCTAGCACATGCGGTGCACGGTGTCTCGTTTATAGTGGGGGGATGGTGGATGGAAACGGCCGCGGGCGGCCTCGCAGCGAAAGCGCACGGGCGGCGGTGCTGCACGCGGTCGACGACCTCCTGGTCGAGGTCGGTTACGCGGCGCTGACCATGAAGGGCATCGCGGAGCGGGCCGGTGTCGGCCGGCAGACGGTGTACCGCTGGTGGACGAACAAGGCGGAGGTGCTCTACGAGGCGAGCGTCCTGGACGCCCAACACGAACTGGCGGTGTCACGCAGCGGAGACCCGGACCAGGACATCCGGGCTTACCTCGAAGCCCTCGTGACGTTCCTGGTGCGCTCGCACGCCGGTGCGGCCTATCGCGCGCTCGTCGGGGAGGCCCAGCACGATCCGGACGTCGCGCTTCTGATCGCCTCCCGCGACATCCTCGGCGAGAGCGCCGCCGAGGTCGTGGACGCGGCGTGCGCCGCCAGCGGCACCACGCTGTCGCGCGAGCAGGCCACCGCGCTGCTGATCGGCCCGCCGTTCTTCCGCGTCCTGGCCGGTCACGCCGTGGACGGCATCGACACCGCCGCGCTCGCGGAGCAGTTCATGCGGACCCTGAGAGCGTCCTGAGCGCGACGGCCGGCACGGCCCGGCGGGAGCCCGCCGGTCGTCGACGCCCGCCGGGCCGGTGCCGTGGACGGGTCAGGCGAGGCCCGCTGCGAGGGCGCGGCGGACGGCGTCGGCGCGGTCCCGGATGCCGGCCTTGGCGAACAGGTTGTTGATGTGGGTCTTGACCGTGGCCTCGCTGATGAACAGCTTCTCGGCGATGGCCCGGTTGGGCAGCCCCTGGCCGATGAGGGTCCACACCTCGCGCTCGCGCGGCGTGATGTCCGCGGGCAGCGACGGGGCGGCGGCCGGTGCGGTCGTGCGCACCGTCGCCAGGAGCCGGTCCTGGACCTCGCGGTCGAGGACGGACTGGCCGGCGGCGGCCGCGCGGATGGCCCGCAGGATGTCCTGCCGGCCGGCGTTCTTGGTCAGGTAGCCGCGGGCGCCGGCGCTCAGCGCGGCCAGGATGGAGTCGTCGTCGGCGAAGGTGGTCAGGACGACCACCGCCACCTCGGGATGCTCCTCGCTCAGCCGGCGGGTGGCCTCGGTGCCGTCCATCCGGGGCATCCGCAGATCCATGAGCACCACGTCGACGGGTCCGGCCGCCACGGCGGTCAGCACCTCGGTGCCGTCGGCCGCGGCCGTGACCACCTCGATGTCCTCGGACAGGGCGAGTACGGCGGCCAGCGGCTCCCGCACGGCCGCCTGGTCGTCGGCGACGACGACTCTCAACCGGTCCTGCCGATCGGACTGTTCACTCATCGGGGATCTCCGCCTCCACCTGCCAGCCGCCCGCGTCCGGTCCTGCTGGAACCGGCCCCGCCGCAAGGGTGCCATTCAGGAGGGCGACGCGCTCACGCATCCCGATCAGTCCCATCCCGCTGCCGAGCCCGGCGGTCCTCTCGCGGGTGGCAGGTCCGTTGCGGATCGTCAGTGTCGTCGACGTCGGGGCGAAGACCAGCCGGGCCGCGACGGGCCCGCCGGGGGCGTGGCGTCCCGCGTTGGTCAGGGCCTCCTGCGCGATCCGCAGCAGGTTCTGCGTGCCGCGGGCCGCCAGCGGCCGGACGGTGCCGACGACGGTGAGCGCGTCGCGGTGGCCGGACGACTCCAGCATCGCGGCCAGGGACTCGACCAGCGGCAGCGCGTCCTCGCGCAGGGCGTGCACGGTCCACTGCGCCTGCTTCAGGCTCTCCTTGACCATGCTGTGCGCCTTGTGGTTCGCCTCGCGGACCTTGTCCAGGTCGCCGGTGTCCAGCAGCGCGTCGGCGAGCTCCAGTTGCATGTTGATCCCGGCCAGCGAGTGCGCGAGGACGTCGTGCACGTCACGGGCGATGCGGCCGCGTTCGGTCAGCACGGCGGCCTGGGCCTCGGCCCGCGCGGCGCGCTCGGACGACTCAGCCGCCGCGATCACCGCCTCCAGCGCGCGCTGTTTGCTGCGGCTGAGGATGCCCGCCACCACGGGCAGGCCGGTGGTGAGTCCCAGGCCCCAGGGCAGCGCGTGGTGGCCCGGGCCGACCTGGAAGTAGAGCACCGCCGCGCACAGGAGACTGCTCCCCGCGGCCAGCGGGAGCGACCACCTGAGCGGGAACCGGTAGCCGATGTGTCCGACGAGGAAGTAGGCGAACAGATAGCTGGAGCCGGTGCGGCTGACGCCGATCAGCGCAGCCGACGCGACGACTCCGAACGCCATCACCGCGAGGACGACACGCGGGGAGAACCTGGCTTCCGGCAGATGCCGGCACAGCAGCGACGCCGAGCACAGGACGAGCAGCGCGGCGACGGCGAGGCCCCGGCCGCTGACGCCGATGGGGCGGACGGTCGCGAATCCGCAGGCGATGACGACCAGGGTGACGGCCCCGTGCATCCGGGGGTCCCTGCGGGGCAGTGCCGGGTGCCCGGACTCCGGCGCGGGGGCGGGGTGCCCGGACTCCGGTGCGGGGGCCGGGTGCCCGGACTCCGGTGCGGGGGTGGGGTCCGGGCGACTCTCGGGTGCGGGCACGGCGCGACCATAACCCACCATCAGGCGCTGCGGTCGACGCTCAGCGCGGTCCGTGTCACGGACGCCGACCGTCCGCGGGCGACCATGCGGCCGCGCACGGCGATCGTGGCCAGCCGGGTGACGACCTCGGTGAGCGCCATGAGGACGAACGCGGCGACCCACGCCTGGTCGCTGGTGATCTGGTGGGTGAGGCTGAAGCGGGCGACGTGCTCGGCGCCGCCGTGCTCGGTCCACAGCTGGAAGCCCATGCGCGCGCCCATGCCGATGACCCACAGCGCGGCCGAGACCGCGCCGGCCTTGACCAGGACGTGCTCCCCGGCAGCCCGGACCCTGGTGTAGACGCCGCCGGCGACGCCGAGGGCCGCGCCCACGGCGACCAGGGCGCCGATCAGCAACAGGTCGTTGCCGCCGGTCGGTACGGAGTCGAGGTACTGGTGGGCCACGAAGGCCACGATCCCCAGGGGGATGAGGAAGGTCCTCCAGTCGAGCCTGCCCTCCCGCAGCTGCCGGAAGACGACGAGAAGGAGGGCGATGTCGGTGATCCACTCGGTCGTAGTCATGTCCATAAGACTGCTGCGGAGCGGCCCGCAGCACCTGGACCCATGGGTGGACCTCCGGGTGGACATCGGCGGGCGGGGCGGTGGAGCCGGCCCCGGCCCGCCCGCGCCGCGCCCGCCGGTCCGCGAGGTCTGCGCTCCTCCGGCGGCCGTCACCGCACCGCCGTCACTGCACCGCGCCGTCCGGGATACACACGTATCCGGGGCCCCAGCCGTTGCGTTCCAAGTGGCTGGGTGCCGTGGAGTGCAGGCAGGAGAGCCATACCTCGCGGTAGGACGGGTCCGTCAGGATCAGGTGCCGCTCGTCCTCACCGGCCGCGACGAAACGGTCGTAGGCCTCGTTCGACAGGACGACCGTGCCGGAGTCCGGCCCGGTGTCGGCGGCGGACGCTGGGGCGGACCAGGCGACGGAGGCCGCCATGGCCAGGAGGACGGCGGCGGTGGCGGTGCCGGAGGCGGTGCGGCGGACGCGCATGTGTGGGGGCTCCTTGCTGCGACGGGCTTCGACGGGCTTCGACGGGCGATGTCCTGCTCGACGTGCTCGACGACGAACAGGACATCGCCCGTTCAACTGCGCGGCCCCGCCTTGGTCACGCTCCGGCCGGTTCAGACGGTTCAGACGGTTCAGACGGTTCAGACGGTTCAGGCGGTGCAGCCGGTTCAGGCGGCCTCGGCGCGCTCCAGCTCGCGCTTGAGGTTCTGGAGCGTCCTGTCGATGTTGCGGGTCTGGAAGTCGGCGAACGTGTGACCCGAGGTGACCAGTCGGTCGAAGACCTGCGCGACGGCGTCGGGCCAGCCGCGGCGGTCGTCGGTCCACGTCTCCGTCACACGTGTGCCGTGGTCGGTCGGCTCGAAGCGGTACTCCCACGTGGCGATCGGGCCGCGCAGCCGGGGCCGGCGGGCGCCGATGGCGTGGACGCGGAAGGCGAAGCGGCTGCCCGGTTCGGCCGCGGTGACGGTGCACCGGGTGACCCAGCGGACCCGGCCGCGCTTGTTGCGCCCGACGAACGAGGTGCCCGGCGCCACCGGACCCGCAGGGGCGTCGCCGGTCGTGCCCTGGTTCTCCGGGCTCCAGCGGCCCATGTCCTCGGGGCGGCTCACCGCCTCGTAGGCGATCCGGGGCGCCACCCCGACCTCGATGCTCCTGCTCACGGTGAATACGCGGCTCACGGGAGGCCTCTTTCCGGTCGACACTCTTGGTTACTGGGGAGTAGAGAGCATGACACGGAGCTTGATCGACGGGCCAGGAGCCGGGAGGGAGCGCCCTCGGAGGGGCCGCCGGGCCCTGCGCGCCGACCGCGGCGGCCGGGGGCGGCTACCCCGGCGGCTCGCACAGCGTCAGGTGACGTTCCATGAGGCTGCCGAGGGCCACGACGTCCGGGTTCGCGACCACGCTGGTGATCATGCGGCAGCCGTGTCCGGTCGCGCGCAGGTCGTGGCGCAGCACACCGTCGGACGTGAAGGCGAGGACACGTGCCACGCGCGGGACCGGCGGCCGCAGGGTGTGCGCCGCGGCCCCCAGGACGCGCCGCGCGCGGGGCGGGGCGTGGCGGGCGGCTTCCAGCAGGGGGTTGACCGGGGCCGCGAGCGCCACCCACACCTCGCCCCCGGCGCCGAGCGTCAGGTTGTCGGGGTAGCCCGGCAGCCGGTCGCGCAGTACCTCGGGCCGCCCGGCCCGCTCGCCCGTCAGCCGGACGCGCAGCAGGCGGCGGGCCCCCGTCTCGGCGACGATCAGGTGGGTGCCGTCGGGGGCGAGCACCACGCCATTGGCGAACTCGATGCCGTCGGCGAGCACTTCGGGGCGGCCACCGGGTTCGAGGCGCAGCACGCGTCCGGTGGCGGTGCGTTCCATCAGATCGGCACGCCAGCGGGTCAGAGGGTGCCGGTCGCTGGCCGACGTGAAGTAGAGGGTGCCGTCAGGGCCGGAGGCGACGTTGCTGCACACGCGCAGCGGACGTCCGTCGACCTCGTCGGCCACCACCTCGGGCGGGCCGCCGTCCGCGGGCAGGCGCAGCAGCCCCGCTTCGGCGTCGCACACGAGCAGACGGCCGTCGGGCAGCGCGGTCAGGCCCAGCGGCCGCCCCGGAACCCGTCCGATCTGCTCGACAGGGTACGGGGGTCGGGGGTCGACGCGCAGAATGCGTCCGTCCTCCACCCCGGTGAGGATCCGCTGCCGGTCGTCCGTCGTCACGTGCTCCGGACCCGGGCCCACCGGGACGCGATGGCGCACCACCAAGGGCCGCGTCGGCCCGCCGCGCGCCCTCACGCGTCCACCGGATGCGCGTACGAGGTGCGTCCGACGGGTCCGCACCGGTGTGGTGACGTGGATGGGTGCACGGCAACTCCCCTGTCTCGGTCGGGCCTTGCGGAACTTCCGGTGTTCCACGAGGTCTGCTCGGTCTGCTCGGTCTGCTCGGTCTGATCGGTCTGCTCGGTCTGATCGGTCTGATCGGCGCGTGTCGCAGGGGTGTCGACGGTACTCGCACGGAGCTTTCGGTCGCGTACGGGTGCTCGACCGGATCCGTGGCGCCCTCCACCGCACGAGTGGCACCACGCGTGTTCGTGGCGGGCGGGGGCATCGGCCAGAACAGCGGGAGCACGGCCGGACGGCCGCCCCGCACATGTCGCCGGTTCAGGAAGGAACGCGCATGACTCTCGACAGCCAGTACCGTCCGCCGGCCACGCTGGAGGCCCTGTCGCTCCTGCGCGGCGCCCTGAACAAGGGGTACACCCCGGCCTCCGAAGCGCAACTCGACCTCGCCGTGGCCCGCTTGAAGCAGCAGGTGGGCGATGACGCCGCGGCCCACTGCGCGTTGCTCTGGGCCATGACCCACGCGGCGGAGCTCGGTGTGGGCGTGGCGGCGCAGGCGTACGACCTGCATCCCGACGCCATCCTGGACCAACTCACCCTCGGTCTGCGCCGTGTCGACCACCTGGGCTGACCGGGCGGCGCCCGGCGGCGCGGTCCCCTCGACCGCGCCGCCGGGCCACTCCTTCGGCAGGCCGGCACGCCGGCCGCCACGCACCGAGGTGTCAGCCCTTGCGGGCCACGCCGCAGTACGCGACGTCCGCGGCGTCCTCGACGGGCTGCATGTCGTCCGGGCGCCAGGCCGACGTGGCCACGACACCGGGGTCGACGACGTCCAGGCCCGTGAAGTAGCCGGCGATCGCCTCCGGGGAGCGCAGGTGATACGTGTTGGCCGACTGGGCGTTGTAGGCGGTCACGGCCGCGTTCAGCGCGGCGTTGGTGTCGATCCCGTCGCTCAGCGCGAGGTAGCTGCCGGCGGGCAGCGCGTCGAGCAGTTCGGCGACCACCTCCCCGGGCCGCTCCTCGTCGGACAGTTGGCCCATGATGCCGAGCAGGGTCAGGCCGACCGGCCGGCTGAGGTCCAGGGTGTTCGCCGCCTCGGCCAGGATGCGCCCCGGGTTGCGGACGTCCTCCGATATGTACGCGCACGCGCCCTCGGGGCTGCTGGTCAGCAGGGCGCGGGCGTGGGCGAGCACGAGCGGGTCGTTGTCGACGTAGACGATGCGGCTCTCCGGCGCGATGCGCTGGGCCACCTCGTGGGTGTTGTCGGCGGTGGGCAGCCCGGTGCCGATGTCGAGGAACTGCCTGATGCCCGCCTCCGCCGCCAGGAAGCGGACGGAGCGCGCGAGGAAGGCCCGCTGCAACCGGGCCACGGCAGCGAACTCCGGGAAGGTCGACAAGATGACATCGCCGACCTCGCTGTCGACGGGGTAGTTGTCCTTGCCGCCCAGCAGATAATTCCAGACACGGGCCGAGTGCGGGCGGTCCGTCTGTAGCCTGTTCTTCACATCAGCGTTCACATCATCCATGGGTACAGCTTCACACGGAGCGCGAGGCCGCAAGGTCAACTCTGCTGCGACAACGCCGTTTTCAGGCCACGCACACGACATTGCGCGTAGCTGGACCGCGCGCCGTGCACGGACGGAAGCACCGTGTAGTCGCCGGGCGGCCGGTCGGGCCGCCCGGCCGCCCGGGCGGGAGCGGTCAGCAGCGGACCGAGGCCTGCGACGCCACGATCGCCTTGTTGAGCTTCTCGATCTGGGGCTGGATCTTCTGCGCCGCGTCGGAGGCCGTGGTGTCGCCGTCGAGACCGTCGATCGACTTCTTCAGGTCGTCGTAGGCGTTCGAGATGGCGTCGGTCTTGGCGTCGTCGATGCCCTTGGCGTCGTCGTCGATGTCCTTCAGGTCGTCGGCGATGTCGTCGCGGGCGTCCTTGATGTCGTCCACGGTGCTGTCGGAGTCCAGGCTGGACAGATCCGCGGTGTCGTCCTTGAGGTCGCCGAGGCTGTCGCACAGGGCCTCGGCGCTCTTGGACGCGTTCTCCTTGGGGGTGCTGTCGTCGTCCGAGCAGCCCGCCAGCAACAGCGCGGCGGCGACGGTGGCGGCGACGGTGAGGGAGAGGCGACGGGAGAGCGAGCGCGCAGAGTTCATGTGTTCATGCAACGCGCCGCGTCGGCGTCGAGCCCGTCGGCGGGCTGCGAACGGGTGACCCGGACGGTTCCGCACCCGGCGCGCGCTCACCGCCCGCGCGCGTTTACCGCCCCGCGCCCTTCCCGGAACCCGGGCTCTTCCCGGGGCCCGTGTCCCTCCCGGGGCCCGTGTCCCTCCCGGGGCCCGTGTCCTCCGCGAGCCGGCGTGACACCGCGCGGGCCGTCGCCCGGACGGCCGGTCCGTACCCGGCGTCGGGAAATCCGGTGCTGGGGGCCACCACCGACAGGGCCGCGACGACCTCCCGGCCGTCGCGGACCGGGGCCGCCACCGTGCTCAGCTCCCACGGCGGGCCCTGCGCTCCTGCGGCACAGTCCCGGCGGCGCACATCGGCGAGGAGGTTCCGCAGGTCGCCGGGGGTCTCGATGCCCACGGCGCCCTGCCCGGGGAGGAACGCCGCGATGACCTGCTCCTGCACCTCCACCGGCGCGAAGGCGAGCAGCACCAGGCCCACGCCGGTCGAGGTCAGCGGCACCCGGCCGCCCACCCGGTAACTGACGGGGCTCGCGTCGAGCGCGGAGAGCCGTTCGACCAGCAGCGCTTCGCCCTCGTCGCGGACCGCGAGCAGGACATGCTGCCGCGTCACGTGGAACAGGTCCTCCATGAAGGGCATCGCCACCGCCCGCAGCCCGTGCCCGCGCGGGGCGAGCGACGCCGTCTCCAGCAGGCGCAGGCCCACCACGAACCGGCCGTCCTCCAGCCGCTCCAGTGCCCCGGCCCGCATCAGCGACCGTGCGAGGCGCAGCGCCGAACTGCGCGGGAGGCCGGCGCGCCGTGCGAGCTCCGCGAGGGTCTGCGCACGATGGTCGTGATCGAACGTCCCGAGCAGCGCGAACGCCCGGTCGATCACCGGCTGCCCTTCGGCGGGGCGGCCGCCCCGGCGGGCCGGGCCGTCGCCTCCGGGAAGGGGTGTTCCATTCATCGGCATCACCCGTGCCAGCCTACGGCCGTCCTCCTACGGTGGCTGGTGCGCCCCGGGCCGGCCGGGCGGCCCCGCGTCCGGCCCCCCGAGCTGCGGCAGCGCCCGCGTCACCCCCCATTCGGCAGGAGATCTCATGAGCAGGACCGGACTCGTCGACGTCCACGCCCACTTCGTCACCGACGGCTACGTCGCCGCGGCCCGCGCCGCGGGCGTCGACCACCCGGACGGCATGCCGGGCTGGCCAGGCTGGAGCGTGGAGCGGCAGCTGGACCTGATGGAGCGCGGCGGCATCGCCAAGGCGTGCCTGTCCGTGTCGTCCCCGGGGGTGCACTTCGGCGACGACGCGGCCGCTCGCGCGCTCGCCCGCGAGGTGAACACCTTCGGGGCCGGTGTCCGGGCCGAGCGCCCCGACCGGTTCGGCCACTTCGCCTCCCTCCCGCTGCCCGACGTCGAGGGCGCGCTGGCGGAGGCGGCGTACGCGCTCGACGAGCTGGGCGCGGACGGGGTCGCCGTCGAGACCAACCACCACGGCCGCTACCTCGGCGATCCGTCCTTCGCGCCGCTGTGGGCGGAGCTGGACCGGCGCGGCGCGATCGTCTTCGTGCACCCCACCTCGCCGCCCGCCGCCGACGCCGTGGCCCTCGGCCGGCCGCGCCCGATGCTGGAGTTCCTCTTCGACACGGCGCGCACGGCGAGCGACCTGCTGCTGAGCGGCGTCCTCGCCCGGCACCCCGGGATCCGCTGGATCCTCACGCACGGCGGCGGTGCGCTGCCGCTGCTGGCCGACCGGATCGAGCTGTTCCGCCCGCTGCTCGAAGGCGCCGCACTCGGCGCCGCCACCCCCGCCCCGGGCGGCGGGGCGAGCACCCCGCCCGCGCCCGGCACCGTCGAGCAGTTCGGCCGCCTCTGGTACGACATGGCCGGCACGCCCTTCCCCCGGCAGGTCCCCGCGCTCGGCGCGGCGTTCGGCACCGAGCGCCTGCTGTACGGCAGCGACTACTGCTGGACGCCCCTCGAAGCCGTCCTCGCCCAGATCGACTCCGTGGACGCGGCCGCGCCGCCCGCACCCGGCGCGACCTGGCGCGACCTCACCTCGCGCAACGCGCGGCGGCTGCTGGCGCCCCGGACGCGCTGACCCCGCGCCCCGCCCCCCCCCGCCTGTCAGCTGTGCGAGACGTTGAGCCCGTAGAAGGCGACGCGTGCGCCCTTGGTCGTGCTGCTGGACGAGGACTGGTTGTGGGAACCCGCCTTGAAGTACTGCTTGTACGGGAAGAACGACGAGGGTATGGCGTAGTGCGTGGTGCTGCCGTTGACGGTCACGTCGAGCGTGTTCCCGCCGGAGACGGCGATGGTGTAGCTCCACGTCTTCCCGACCGCGACATGTCCCACCGTGTGCGTCGTCTGGCCGCCGGAGGGCGAGTTCTCCGTGCCCACCACGATGTCGCCGCTCGACCGGTAGTACAGCTCGACCAGGGGCTTCGTGGAGCTGCCGCCGGAGCCGAGGTGGATCTGGCCGACGCACACATTGGACGTGACGGAGACGACGCGCAGGGTCGCGTTCAGCCGGTGGCTTCCGCCGAGCGACCAGTCGGCGGCGCTCCCGCTGCGGTTCATCTCCCGCAACTCGGAGCGGGCGTAGTTGGAGTTGGGGGTGGTGACGCCCTTCTCGGGCGCCCAGAAGGTCATCGCCCCGTCACGGGTGTCGGTGTAGAAGTACGCGTCCTGGAACCCGTTCGCGCCCTGGAGGCGCGACGAGGAGATGGTGGTCGGCGAGCCGGGCGAGCCGACGGGCTCCTGCAACTGCCAGACGGACAGGTCGAAGTTGCCGCCGGGCGCCTTGCCCGGATCGGCCGCGCTGGCGCTGGGCCCACCGAGCAGGGCGACGGCGGCGACGACGCCGACGACCGTGGCGGTGGACAGGACTCGGGTGTGGTTCATGGGGGGGGTTCCTCCAGGCTGAGACGACGACTCGGCGTTCATATATCTGAAGGCTGGGTTCACTTGTGAACCTCGCGTGCCGTGAAACTAAAGGTCTGAACCAGCACAGTCAAGGGTCCGGACAGAAGCCGGCCGATGAGGGCGGGCGTGAGCGTGACCGGGCCGGACCCGGGCCCGCGGGACCTGATCCGTCTTATTGGCCTAGACCTGTTGTGCGGCCGTCGGGTGCCCGCTAGGTTCGTCCCGGCTGCGCAGCCGATGCCACCGCAAGGGCCAGCACGGCCCGTACCCCACGTACCGACACGCTCTGCGCCGGAACGCCCGGCTCCTTCAGGAGGGCTTGCCATGTACCGTCGTATCGCCGCCGCCGTCGCCACCGTCGTGGCCGCATCCGCGCTCGCCCTCGGGGGCGCGGCCACCGCCGAAGCCGCCCCGCCCGGGTTCTACGCCCGCAGCCACCACGCCTCCCTCGCCGAGTGCAACGCGGCCGGTCAGGCCGGGCACGCCATCTGGGGCGCCCTCTACTTCTGCGAGCCGTTCGGCCCGTCGCGCCCGGACGTGTACGTCCTGTGGGTGCGCTACTGATCCCGAAGCCCGGGAGCCTCACCACAGGAGTGGCCCCGGCGGCCCGCGAGGGCGGCCGGGGCCGTCGTCAGACCGGTGGCCGCGACAGGACGACCAGTCCGCGTGAGGCGACCGTCAGCGCCGTGCCGGCCTTGTGCTCCTTCTCGTCCGGGTCCCCGGACGGCTCCGCCGTGTCGATGAGGGTCGTCCAGTTCGCCCCGTACACCGCGTCGGGCAGCCGGAACTCCATGGGCTCCCAGTAGCAGTTGAACAGCATCAGGAAGGAGTCGTCCACGACCGGGTTCCCGAGCGGGTCGGGTTCGGTGATCGCGTCGCCGTTCAGGAAGACGGCGAGGGCGTGCGCGTCGGGCCACCGCCAGTCCTTGGCCGTCATCTCGGCGCCGTCGGGGCGCAGCCACACCAGGTCCGGCGGTCGCTCCTCGTCGCCCCGGGCGCTCTCGCCCCAGAAGAACCGGCGTCGGCGCAGCACGGGGTGCGCGGTGCGCAGGGCGCCGAGCTGCCGCGTGAAGTCGAGCAGGGAGGTTTCCTCCTCGGTCAACTCCCAGTCGACCCAGGACAGTTCGTTGTCCTGGCAGTAGGCGTTGTTGTTGCCGCGCTGGGTGCGGCCCAGTTCGTCGCCGTGGCTGAGCATCGGGATGCCCTGCGAGAGCATGAGCGTCGTCAGGAAGTTGCGCTGCTGCCGGGCCCGCAGCGCCCGGACGTCCGGGGCGTCGGTGGGTCCCTCCGCGCCGCAGTTCCAGGACCGGTTGTCGCTCTCGCCGTCGCGGTTGTCCTCGCCGTTGGCCTCGTTGTGCTTGGAGTCGTACGAGACGAGGTCGCGCAGGGTGAACCCGTCGTGCGCGGTGATGAAGTTGACGCTCGCGCGGGGCCTGCGCCGGTCGTGCTGGTACAGGTCGGCGGAGCCGGTGAGGCGGGAGGCGAACTCGGGGAGGGAGCGCTCGCGCGCGCACCAGAAGTCCCGGACGCTGTCGCGGTACTTGCCGTTCCACTCGGACCACAGCGGAGGGAAGTTCCCGACCTGGTAGCCGCCGTCGCCGACGTCCCACGGCTCGGCGATCAGCTTCACGCGGCTGATGACGGGGTCCTGCTGGATGAGGTCGAAGAAGGCGGAGAGCCGGTCGACCTCGTGGAACTGCCGTGCCAGGGTGGCCGCGAGGTCGAAGCGGAAGCCGTCGACATGGCATTCGGTGACCCAGTAGCGCAGCGAGTCCATGATCAGCTGAAGGACGTTGGGGTGCCGCATCAGCAGGCTGTTGCCGGTGCCCGTGGTGTCGTAGTAGCGGGAGAAGTCGTCCTCGGCCAGCCGGTAGTAGGAGGCGTTGTCGATGCCCCGGAAGGAGAGCGTGGGTCCTTCCTCGTTGCCCTCGGCCGTGTGGTTGTAGACGACGTCGAGGATCACTTCGAGGCCCGCCGCGTGCAGGGCCTTGACCATGCCCTTGAACTCGTCGACCTGCTGGCCGAGGGTGCCGGTGGCGGCGTAGGCGTGATGGGGCGCGAAGAAGCCGATGGTGTTGTAGCCCCAGTAGTTGGACAGGCCCCGGTCCAGGAGGAAGCCGTCCTGGACGAACTGGTGGATCGGCATCAGCTCGACCGCGGTCACCTTCAGGGAGGTGAGGTGGTCGAGGACGGCTTCGCTCGCCAGGCCGGCGTAGGTGCCGCGCAGTTCCTCGGGGACGCCCGGATGGGTGCGGGTCAGGCCGCGCACGTGGGCCTCGTAGATGACGGAGTCGGTGTAGGCGTGGCCCGGCGGCGCGTCCGCCTCCCAGTCGAAGGCCGGGTCGACGACGACGCCGCACAGGCCCTCGGCGAAACCGGCGTCGCGCGGGGCCTGTTCGTGGACGGCGCGCGCGTAGGGGTCGAGGAGGAAGGCGGAGGCGTCGCAGCGGTGTCCGGACGCCGGCTGCCAGGGGCCGTGCACCCGGTAGCCGTAGCGCTGTCCGGGCCCGATGTCCGGCAGGTAGCCGTGCCAGACGAATCCGTCGACGTCGGGGAGCGTCACTGTCCGCTCGTGCCCCTCGGCGTCCACCAGGATCAGGTCGACCTGCTCGGCCACGGCGCTGAACAGGGCGAAGTTCGTGCCCTGTCCGTCGTAGGCCGCCCCCAGCGGGTAGGGGCGGCCCGGACGCGCGGATCCCGTCACGAGGCCGCCTCGGCCGTCTGCGGCAGCGCGACGCCGGTCGTCGGCACCTCGATGCGCGGCACCTGGAGGCTGGCGCCCGTCGACGGGACGGGACGCTTGCCGGCCAGCGGTTCGCGGTCGCCGTTGCGGCTGCGCAGGGAGAACCAGACGATGCGTCGGGCGTGCGCGGTGCAGCTGCCCCAGCCGTCGCTGAGCGCGGCGATGCGGCTCAGGCACGCCAGGTCGGCGTCGGCGCGTCCGGGCCGGGCCGCGTCCTGGTGCGAGACGGCGGTGATCAGGTGTTGGCCCGTCCACCAGGTCTCGACGGTGGTGCGGGCCCCGGCTCCGGCGGCTTCCATCAGCAGGCCGAGCCCGCGGTTCGCGGGCGTCGCCAGTTTCTCCAGCCCCCAGTACCGGAGGTGCGCGGCGACGATGCGCTGCACCTGGCCGACACGTTCCGGGTCGGCGTCCACCTCGACGTGGTAGTAGCGGGGCACTGTCCGGTTCATGATGTCTGCTCCTCACAGCGGGGCCCTCGCCCGTCGTCACGACGGGGCCGTGCGCACAGAGCGTGGGCGCCGCTTCTTCGAGAGTCAGGACTCAGCCTCACCCCGCTACTCCATCCGTGCAACACGAGAGTGATCGGCCGGTGACGCTCGGCTCAACAGGACGGATGGCGTTTCGCCCCGCACGATGGTGGAGGAGCAGCCGGTCACCGGCCGCTCTCTCTCCGTGCTCGGTGTTCGGATCCATCGGGTCCGACGGCGCGGAGTCCTGGAGGTCGACGGGTGCCATGGACGCATCGCGTGCCGAGGTGGACATCGGGCGGAGCCTGCGGCGCTATCGCCGCTGGGAGCGGCGGTTCCTCGCGGCTCCCGCGGACGCCGGGGTCCGGGCCGGGTTCCGGCTGGCGGTCGCGGAGTTGTGCGCGGCGACCGGCGAACGCTGCGGCCGGGAGGCCGCGGCGACGGCGGAACGGCTGCTGCGCCCGCCGGTGCGGCGCGAGCGGGACGTGGTGACGACTTTCGCGTGACCCCGACGGGTCGCACGGCGCAAGAGGTGAGACCGATGGCAGTGGTGCAGCAGCATGTGCCCGTCTCGATCGAGCGGGTGGGCCCCCACGTCGAGGGGGGCCTGGCCATGGCGAAGGCCGTGGTCGGCGAGGCGTTCCCGGTCACGGCCACGGTGTTCGTGGAGGGTTCGGCCGTGGTCCGGGCGCGGGCCGTGCTCCGGGCTCCCGACGGCCGCGCCGTCCAGCGCCGGACGATGAGCGAGGTGGCGCCGGGCGAGGACCGGTGGCGTGCCGAGGTCGCCGCGTCCGCGCCCGGTCGGTGGTCCTTCCATGTCGAGGCCTGGTGCGATCCCGTGGCCACCTGGCAGCGGGACGCCGCCGTGAAGGTGGCGGCCGGCACGGACGTCGATCTGACGCTGGAGGAGGGCGCCCTCCTCCTGGAGCGGGTGCTGGCCGGGGCCGCGGGCGACGCGCCGGCCGCGTCGGTGCTGCGGGCCGCCCTGGCGGTGCTGTGCGACGGCGGTCGCGGCGCGGCCGGGCGGCTGTCGGCGGCGACGGGCCCGGAGGTCGGCGCCGTCCTGGAGTCGCACCCGCTGCGGGAGCGGCTGACCGAGAGCGCGGAGTTGCCGTTGCTGGTGGAGCGGGAGCGGGCGCTGTACGGGTCCTGGTACGAGTTCTTCCCGCGCTCCGAGGGCGCGGTGGTCGAGCCGGGGAAGCCGCCGGTGAGCGGCACCTTCGAGACGGCGGCGCGGCGGCTGCCGGCCATCGCGGAGATGGGCTTCGACGTGGTGTACCTGCCGCCGGTGCACCCGATCGGCACCACGTTCCGCAAGGGCCCCGACAACTCCCTCTCCCCCGGTCCGCACGACGTGGGGGTGCCGTGGGCGGTCGGTTCGCCGGAGGGCGGCCACGACGCGATCCACCCGGACCTCGGCACCCTGGAGGACTTCGACGCGTTCGTGGCGCGGGCGCGGGAGCTGGGCCTGGAGATCGCCCTGGACTTCGCGCTCCAGTGCTCACCCGACCACCCCTGGGTGGACAAGCATCCGGAGTGGTTCCGGCAGCGGCCCGACGGGTCGATCGCGTACGCGGAGAACCCGCCGAAGAAATACCAGGACATCTACCCCATCGCCTTCGACCGGGACCTGCCGGGACTGGTCGCGGAGACCACGCGGATCCTGCGGCACTGGATGGCGCACGGCGTGCGGATCTTCCGGGTCGACAATCCGCACACCAAGCCGGTGGCGTTCTGGGAGCGGGTCGTCGCGGACATCAACCGCAGCGACCCCGATGTCGTCTTCCTGGCGGAGGCGTTCACCCGCCCGGCGATGATGCGGTCCCTGGCGGCGGCCGGCTTCCAGCAGTCGTACACGTACTTCACCTGGCGCAACACCAAACGCGAACTCACCGAGTACCTGTCGGAGTTGGCGCGGGACACCTCGGCGGTGCTGCGGCCGAACCTGTTCGTGAACACCCCCGACATCCTGTCCGGGTTCCTTCAGGACGGCGGGCGTCCGGCCTTCGAACTGCGCGCCGTGCTGGCCGCCACGCTGTCCCCGGCCTGGGGTGTGTACAGCGGCTACGAACTCTGCGAGAACGTCCCCGCGCGCCCGGGGAGCGAGGAGTACCTGCACTCCGAGAAGTACGAACTGCGGCCGCGCGACTGGGAGTCGGCGGCGCGGGAGGGGCGGACGATCGCCCCGCTGATCACGCTGCTCAACGACATCCGGCGCCGCAGCCCGGCCCTGCGGCAATTGCGGGACCTGCACTTCCACCACGCCGACAAGGACGAGGTGATCGTGTACTCCCGGCGCAGCGGCACGAACACGGTCCTGGTGGTCGTGAACCTCGACCCGCACCACACCCAGGAGGCGACGGTGACGCTCGACCTCGCGCGGCTGGGGGTGGCCCCGGACGCCCCCTTCCGCGTACGGGACGAGCTGACCGGCGCGGTCTACACCTGGGGGGCCGCCAACTACGTGCGTCTGGTCCCCGGCGAGTCCCCCGCGCACGTCCTCACCGTCGGCTGAGCACCCGGCGCGCTCTGCCGGTCCCCGCAGAAACGCGGCAACGGAGGGAGATCACCATGACCATCCAAGAACCGACGCGGAACCCGACCGCTCCCGCCGGGCGGCGGGACCCGGAGTGGTTCAAACGGGCCGTCTTCTACGAGGCGCTGGTCCGCTCGTTCTACGACAGCAACGGCGACGGCATCGGCGACCTCAGGGGTCTCACGGCGAAGCTGGACTACCTCCAGTGGCTCGGCGTCGACGCCATCTGGCTGCCCCCGTTCTTCAAGTCACCGCTTCAGGACGGTGGTTACGACGTCGCCAACTTCATCGCCGCGCTGCCGGAGTTCGGCGAGCTGACGGACTTCGTGGAGTTCGTGGACGCCGCGCACCAGCGCGGCATGCGCGTGATCATCGACTTCGTCATGAACCACACCAGCGACCAGCACGAGTGGTTCCA
>NZ_JBIVKH010000005.1:0-420527 GCF_044750685.1 Streptomyces sp. NPDC088785 | reverse complement strand
AAACGCCCGGTTACATTCCGAACCCGGAAGCTAAGCCTTACAGCGCCGATGGTACTGCAGGGGGGACCCTGTGGGAGAGTAGGACGCCGCCGAACTCCTTTTGATAAAGAGCTGGTCCCCGAACCTTTGGTTCGGGGACCAGCTCTTTTTTGTTTTCCTTTACTTGGCGTTCACGTAGCACGATGACCATTCAGTGCCATGGGCACAGTTGGAATGCTGCAAGCCGCCGGCATCGGCGCCGGTGACGAAGTGATCGTGCCGGCCTACGGCAACCCCGAGGTCGCCGAAGCCGTCGTCCGGGCGGGAGCCGCTCCCGTCTTCGCGGACATCGACCCCGACACCTACTGCATCGACGCCGCGCACGTCGCCGCCTGCGTGAACGAGCGGACCGCCGCCGTGGTCGCCGTGCACCGCTTCGGCCGCCGCGCCGACATCGAGCGGCTGGCGGGAGTCACCCGGCGCCACGGGCTGTTCCTGCTGGAACAGGGCGAATCGCAGCAGCCGTTCGAAGAGACCGGCCGGCGACGCGCGTACGCCGCGTACCTCGACGGGCGGCTCAACGGGCTGCGGACGCCCGCGGGCGGCGAAGGGCACACCTACCAGCAGTACGTCGTGCGCGTACCCGGCAACGGGCGGCCCGACCGGGACGCCTTCGCCCGAGCCCTGCGAAGCAAGGGAGTGCATTGCAGCGTGCCGGTGAAGACGCCGGTGCACCGCATGCCCGCGTTCCGGAGGGACGTGGAACTGCCCGAGACGGAACGCGCGGCCGACGAGACGCTGGCGCTGCCCATCGACACGGAACTGTCCAAGAGGCAGTTGCAGCGGGTCGTCTCCGCCTGCAACGCGCTCGGTGGATTGCTTCAACCCGCCTTCTAGAGCGGCCTTCGCGGTCGTGCGATCGATGGTTCGAAGCGACCTGATCTTCGGGTATGCTTTAACTCGTCAACGCGCGGGAAACCGCGAAAGCGACAGGCCCCTATAGCTCAGTCGGTAGAGCGTCTCCATGGTAAGGAGAAGGTCAGCGGTTCGATTCCGCTTGGGGGCTCAGGAATTGAAGGCCCCCGCCCGGGAAACAGGGCGGGGGCCTTTCGCCTTTTCCCCCGCCCCTTCCCGCGTCAGTCGTGCTGTGGACCCGGCACCCGCATCGTCAGAATCGCCATGTCGTCGGACGGGGCGTCGGCGGCGAAACGCTCCACCGCGCGCATGATGCGAGCGGCCACCGCGCCGGCCGTCAGACCCGTGCACGTCGACAGGACCTCGGCGAGACCGTCGTCGCCCAGCATGCGCGTGCCCTCACGGCGCTCCGTGATGCCGTCCGTGACGCACAGCAGGACATCGCCGGCGTCGAGCGTCATCGTCTGCTCGTACAGCTCCAGGTCGTCCATGACACCCAGCAGCGGCTGCGGCTCCGCGAACGGGACGACCGTGCCGTCCTGGCGCAGACGCAGCGGAAGCGGATGGCCGGCGCAGACCATCTTCAGGACCGCCGAGCCGTCCTCCTGCGGCCACAACTCCCCGTAGAGCAGGGTGAGGAAGCGGCTGCGGGCGCCCTCGTCGAGGATCGCCGCGTTCAGCCGCTCCAGGACCGCCGGGCCGCCGAAGCCCTCGCGGGCCAGCAGGCGCAGGGCATGGCGGGCCAGGCCCGTCACCGCCGCCGCCTCCGGGCCCGTGCCGCACACGTCGCCGATCGCGAAGCCGTACGCGCCGTCGCGGATCGGGAACAGGTCGTAGAAGTCGCCGCCCACCTCGTTGCCCTCGCCGGCCGCGCGGTAGATGACCTCCACCTCGACGCCCGGGACGTCGGGCAGCTCCGGTGGCAGCAGGCTGCGCTGGAGGGACTGGCTGATCGCCACGCGCTCCGAGTACAGGCGGGCGTTGTCGAGGGCCAGGGCCGCCCTGCGGCTCAAGTCCTCCGCCAGCTCCAGGATCTCCTGCCGGAAGTGCTCGTCCGTCGGCTTGCCGAGCGTCAGCATGCCGATCACGCGGTTGCGGGCGACCAGGGGAAGGACGACCGTCTCGCCGCCGACCGCGGCCGCCGTCGCGAGCGTCGTGCCGATGCCGCCCGTCACGTTCGTCGGCTCGTTGAGGCCGAGGCTCCTCATCGACGTGCGCAGCGCCGCCTGATGGGCCGCCTCCGCGGGCGCGGGCCAGACGCGGGCGCCCGGGGTGGGCACCGGCTCCGGCGGGGCGATCTTGGCGAGCAGCGCCTTGAGGCCGTCGATGCGCTCCTCGTCCTCGTGCAGGACGTACGAGAGGTACGGGTCCGAGGCCTGGTCGGCGATCGTGTACACCGCGCACCAGGTCGCCAGCGTCGGCACCGTCATCTGGGCCATCAGCGCCAGCGTCTGATCCCGGTCGAGGGTGCCCGCCAGCAGGTCGGACGCCTCCACCAGGAAGCTCAGCGAACCGCGGCGCAGCTTCTCCAGCTCGCCCAGCCGGGCCGACTCGACGGCCAGCGCGATGCGGTCCGCCGCGAACTGGAGCCGCAGCGCCTCCTCGTTCGAGTAGCGGTCGGGGGACTCCGCCGCGACCCCCAGCGAACCGGTCAGCCGGCCCTCGACCTTGAGGGGGACCGTCACGACCGAGCGCATGCCCGTGCCGTTCAACAGCGGTACGGCGCCCGGCACTTGGGTGAGGTCCTCGTGGACGGCCGGCATCCGCGCCGAGCCGTAGCGGCCCGGGCCGACCTCGACCGGGACGCGGGCGAAGCGCTGGCGCGCCGACGGCAGGCCCGTGGAGGCGCGGACCTCGAGCTCCGTCTCGTCGTCCGTGGCCAGCAGCAGGAACGCCGAGTCGCCGTCGAGCATGTCGCGGGCCCGCTCGACCGTGCGCTGGAGCAGGCCGTCCAGATCGTCGGGGGCGGGGGAGCCGATGAAGACCTCGAAGGGGTCGGAGCCCTGGTTGTCCGACGAACCGGAGTCGGGCGCCGGGACGCGCAGCGGCGTCTGGAGCACCGCGCGCTCGTGATCGCGTACGAGGAGACAGACCGTGGACGGCTCGCCGTCGGTGTCGCGGACCCGCAGGTGGGACGCGTAGACGGGCAGGACGCGGCCGCTGGCGCTGCGCAGGCCGTAGCTGCCCTCCCAGCGCGAGAGCCGGAGCGCGTCGGCGATGCCCGTGCTGGTGCCCGGCGTGTGCGGCCAGGCCGCGAAGTCGGTGAGGGGCTTGCCGGTGACCTGCTCGGCGGAGTAGCCGAAAAGATGCTCCGCGTCCTCGCTCCACGACGTGACCGCGCCGGCCCGGTCGATCTGGACGACGGCGACCCGCACCCGCTCGTCGGCGAGCGGCAGCAGCTCGGTCGGGACGACGGGGCCGGCGGCGCGCGTGCCCACCGAGCGCTCGGGCAGGTCGAGTTGGAACCACACCTGCTTGTGCGTGGCCGAATAGTCCACGCCCCAGCGGCCCGCGAGCGCCGCGCAGAGCTGGAGGCCGCGGCCGCCCTCGCGGTCGGGGCTGCCCATGGTGAGCGCCGACGACTGGAGCGGGATCTCACGCTCCGGATAGCGGTCGGAGACCTCGATGCGGACGTGGTCGTCGCTGCGCAGGCACAGCACCTCCGCGGCGGTGCCGGCGTGCACGACGGCGTTCGTCACCAGCTCGCTGGTCAGCACCACGGCGTCGTCGATGACGTCGGCGTGACCCCACCCCTGGAGGGTGTCGCGCACGAACGACCGTGCGGTCGCGACGGACCGGCCGACGGGCTCGAAGGTGGCAGCCGCACGCGCGGTGATCACAGAACTCCCTGGACGCGTTGAACCCGATGTACTCGCCGTACCTGACGCACTCGCCGTGTCGATGTCGAGGCCCAGGTCTCCCGTACCCATGTCTCGGCCGCCCCTCCGATGCCCGCTCGATAGCCCGCTCGTTTTCCGCCACCGCCCAGGTCCGGCCGACCGGGGTGGGTGGACAGCCGTATGCCAGGTTACTTACCTTCGCCGTCCGTGCGGATGCCGGTCGCCTCTGTTTCCGCCCGGAGGGTGTGCGGAGGGTGTGCGAAGCTGCCGAACTGTTATGGCCTGGTTCAGCCATGGTGAAACACTGGGCAAGCTTCTGACGAGAACGCATCGAAGTACGGGTGCGGAGGTAGAAGCGCATCTGGGCAACGGCGAGCTACCCGAGCAGTACAGGTCGATCCCTGCGGGAGGGACACAGTGGAGTCTGGCGCAGCGACGCGGGGCAGGAAAGCGCGCGCAGAAGGCGGACAGTCCCTGACGAAACAGCGCAAAACGCGCAACGGCAGTGGGACGACGACCGTCGACAGCGCGGCGCTGAACCGGCTGCTCGCCGGTCTCGTCGCCATGCGCGACGGCAATTTCCGCAAGCGCCTCACCGTCAACGGCGACGGCGTGATGTCGGAGATCGCCGCGGTGTTCAACGAGGTGGCCGACCGGAACCTGCACCTGACCGGCGAGCTGTCGCGGGTGCGGCGGATGGTCGGGCGTGAGGGAAAGCTCACGGAACGGCTGGAAGCGGGCGCCTGCGAGGGCTCGTGGGCCAGCGCGATCGACGCGTCGAACGCGCTGGTCGACGATCTCGTGCGCCCCGTCTCCGAGGTGGGACGGGTGCTCACCGCGGTCGCCGAGGGCGATCTGTCGCCCCGCATGGAGCTGCGGGCGCAGGTGCCCGAGGGGGCGGGGCACCCGCTGCGCGGGGAGTTCCTGAAGGTCGGCCGGACGGTCAACAACCTCGTCGACCAGCTCTCCACCTTCACCGACGAGGTCACCCGCGTCGCGAGCGAGGTCGGCACCGAGGGCAAGCTCGGTGGGCAGGCCCGCGTGCGCGGAATGTCCGGTTCGTGGAAAGACCTGACCGATTCGGTCAACACGATGGCGTACCGGCTGACGGCACAGGTGCGTGACATTGCTCTCGTCACCACCGCGGTGGCCAAGGGCGACCTGTCCCGGAAGGTCACGGTTCACGTCGCGGGCGAGATGCTCGAACTGAAGAACACCGTGAACACCATGGTCGACCAGTTGTCGTCCTTCTCCTCGGAGGTCACGCGCGTCGCGCGCGAGGTGGGCACGGAGGGTGAGCTCGGCGGGCAGGCGCAGGTGCCCGGTGTGGCCGGCGTGTGGAAGGACCTCACCGACTCGGTGAACCTCATGGCCGGCAACCTGACGGCCCAGGTGCGCGGGATCGCCCAGGTCACCACGGCGGTGGCCAACGGCGACCTGTCGCAGAAGGTGACGGTGTCCGCGCGGGGCGAGGTCGCCCAGCTCGCCGAGACGATCAACCAGATGACCGAGACGCTGCGCACGTTCGCGGACGAGGTCACCCGGGTCGCCAACGAGGTCGGGGCCGAGGGCCAGCTCGGCGGCCAGGCCAACGTGCCGGGCGCGGCCGGTACCTGGAAGGACCTGACCGACTCCGTCAACACCGTCTTCAGGAACCTCACGACCCAGGTCCGTGACATCGCGACCGTCACCACGGCGGTGGCCAACGGCGACCTCTCGCAGAAGGTCACCGTCGACGTCGCGGGCGAGATGCTGGAGCTGAAGAACACCGTCAACACGATGGTGGACCAGCTGTCCGCCTTCGGTTCCGAAGTGACGCGCGTGGCACGGGAGATCGGCGTCGAGGGCGAGCTGGGCGGTCAGGCGCTCGTCGTGGGCGCCGCCGGGACGTGGAAGGACCTGACGGACTCCGTCAACACGGCCTTCCGCAACCTGACCGGGCAGGTGCGCAACATCGCCCAGGTGACGACGGCGGTGGCCAACGGCGATCTGTCGCAGAAGGTCACCGTGGACGTCTCCGGCGAGATGCTTCAGTTGAAGAACACCGTGAACACGATGGTGGACCAGCTGTCGTCGTTCGCCGACCAGGTGACCCGGATGGCCCGGGACGTGGGCACGGAGGGCCGGCTCGGCGGCCAGGCCCGGGTCGACGGGGTGAGCGGGACCTGGAAGGAACTCACCGACTCGGTCAACTTCATGGCCGGGAACCTGACCTCGCAGGTGCGCCAGATCGCGCAGGTCACCACGGCCGTGGCGCGCGGTGACCTGTCGCAGAAGATCGACGTGGACGCGCGCGGCGAGATCCTGGAGCTGAAGAACACCATCAACACGATGGTCGACCAGCTGTCCGCGTTCGCCGACCAGGTCACCCGGGTGGCCCGCGAGGTGGGTACGGAAGGGCGCCTGGGCGGCCAGGCGCAGGTGCCCGGCGTCGCCGGTGTGTGGCGCGACCTGACGGACTCCGTGAACGGCATGGCCGGCAACCTCACGGCCCAGGTGCGCAACATCGCGCAGGTCGCCACCGCGGTCGCGCGCGGTGACCTGTCGCAGAAGATCGACGTGGACGCGCGCGGCGAGATCCTGGAGCTGAAGAACACCCTCAACACGATGGTGGACCAGCTGTCCGCGTTCGCCGAGCAGGTCACGCGGGTGGCCCGCGAGGTGGGTACGGACGGCATCCTGGGTGGTCAGGCCGAGGTGCAGGGGGTGTCCGGCACGTGGAAGGACCTCACCCAGTCGGTGAACTTCATGGCGAACAACCTGACGCTCCAGGTGCGCAACATCGCCGAGGTCACCACGGCGGTCGCCCGCGGCGACCTCTCCAAGAAGATCACCGTCGACGCCAAGGGCGAGATCCTCGAACTCGTCACCACGGTGAACACGATGGTCGACCAGCTGTCGTCGTTCGCGGAGCAGGTGAACCGGGTCGCCCGTGAGGTGGGCACCGAGGGCCAGCTGGGCGGCCAGGCGCGGGTGCCGGGCGTCACCGGCATCTGGAAGGACCTGAGCGACAACGTCAACCTGATGGCCAACAACCTGACCATGCAGGTGCGCAACATCTCCCAGGTCGCCAACGCCGTGGCCAACGGTGACCTGACCCGGACGGTCACCATCGAGGCGCGCGGCGAGGTCGCGCAGCTCGCCGACACGTTCAACACGATGGTGAAGACGCTGAGTTCGTTCGCCGACCAGGTCACCAAGGTGGCGCGCGAGGTGGGCACGGACGGCATCCTCGGCGGCCAGGCCCGCGTCCCCGGCGTCGCCGGTACGTGGAAGGACCTCACCGAGTCCGTGAACGGCATGGCCTCGAACCTCACCGGCCAGGTGCGCAACATCGCGATGGTCACGACCGCCATCGCCAAGGGCGACCTGACCAAGAAGATCGACATCGACGCGCGGGGCGAGATCCTCGAACTGAAGACGACGATCAACACGATGGTCGACCAGCTGTCGTCCTTCGCCGACCAGGTCACCCGGGTCGCCCGCGAGGTGGGCACCGAGGGCCAGCTGGGCGGCCAGGCACGCGTGCGTGACGTCGACGGCACCTGGCGCGACCTGACCGAGTCCGTGAACGAGATGGCCGGGAACCTGACGCGTCAGGTGCGCGCCATCGCGGCCGTGGCCACCGCGGTGACCCGCGGCGATCTGAACCTCAAGATCGACGTCGACGCGGCGGGCGAGATCCAGGTCCTCCAGGACAACATCAACAAGATGATCTCGAACCTGCGGGACACCACGATCGCCAACGAGGAGCAGGACTGGCTCAAGGGCAACCTGGCCCGCATCTCGGGTCTGCTCCAGGGCCGCCGCGACCTCGACGACGTGGCCTCGCTGATCATGAGCGAGCTGACGCCGGTGGTCTCCGCCCAGCACGGTGCGTTCTTCCTGGCGATGCCCCTTGACGACGGCGCCGACGCGGCGACCAGCGACGAGAACGCGTACGAGCTGCGCATGCTGGGCAGCTACGGCTACTCCATGGGCTCGATGCCGACCTCCTTCCGGCCCGGTGAGACGCTCATCGGCACGGCCGCGCAGGAGAAGCGCACGATCCTGGTGGACAACGCGCCCAGCGGCTATCTGAAGATCGCGTCCGGTCTCGGGGAGGCACCGCCCGCGCAGGTCATCGTGATCCCGGTGCTCTTCGAGGGCACCGTGCTCGGCGTGATCGAGCTGGCGTCCTTCACGCCGTTCGCGCAGATCCAGAAGGACTTCCTCAACCAGATCGCCGAGATGATCGCGACGAGCGTCAACACCATCTCCGTGAACACCAAGACCGAGGTGCTGCTGAAGCAGTCCCAGGAGCTCACCGAGCAACTGCGCGAGCGCTCGGCCGAGTTGGAGAACCGGCAGAAGGCCCTCCAGGCGTCCAACGCGGAGCTGGAGGAGAAGGCCGAACTGCTGGCCCGGCAGAACCGGGACATCGAGGTCAAGAACACCGAGATCGAGGAGGCGCGGCAGGTCCTGGAGGAGCGCGCCGAACAGCTCGCGGTGTCGATGCGCTACAAGAGCGAGTTCCTCGCCAACATGTCGCACGAACTGCGCACGCCGCTCAACTCGCTGCTGATCCTGGCCAAGCTGCTCGCCGACAACGCCGACGCGAACCTCACCCCGAAGCAGGTCGAGTTCGCCGAGACGATCCACGGCGCTGGCTCCGACCTGCTCCAGCTGATCAACGACATCCTGGACCTGTCGAAGGTCGAGGCGGGCAAGATGGACGTCTCGCCGACCCGGATCGCGCTGGTGCAGCTGGTCGACTACGTGGAGGCCACGTTCCGGCCGCTGACCGCGGAGAAGCAACTCGACTTCTCCGTACGGGTGTCGCCGGAGCTGCCCACCACACTGCACACCGACGAGCAGCGCCTCCTCCAGGTGCTGCGCAACCTGCTCTCCAACGCGGTGAAGTTCACCGACTCCGGCGCCGTCGAGCTGGTCATCAGGCCGGCCGGGAACGACGTACCGAACGCGATCCGCGAACAGCTCCTGGAAGCGGGGTCGTTGCGGGACGCGGACGCCGACCTGATCGCGTTCTCCGTCACCGATACCGGTATCGGTATCGCGGCGAGCAAGATGCGGGTCATCTTCGAGGCGTTCAAGCAGGCCGACGGCACGACCAGCCGCAAGTACGGCGGCACGGGCCTCGGCCTGTCCATCAGCCGGGAGATCGCGCGCCTGTTGGGCGGTGAGATCCACGCGGCGAGCGAGCCGGGCCGCGGCTCCACGTTCACGCTGTACCTGCCGCTGCACCCGAGCGAGCTGCCGCCCCAGGGGTACGCGCAGCTGGCCCCGGCCGTCGAGCCGGGCCGCCCGCTCGCCCTGGAGGCGGCGCCGGAGCCGGTCGCCGAGGTGGAGACCCCGGCCGAGGTCACGTCGTACCGGGAGACGCAGAACGGCGCCGCCGCGCTCTTCAGGCGCCGTCGCAGGGCCGCCGCGGCCCCCGAGCGGCGACCGGTCCTGCCGAGCCGGCCCGAGCCCGCCCAGGAGCCGTGGGAGGACGTGGCCGAGGAGGCCGCGCCGCAGCCGCGGCGCGGTTACTCGTTCGGCGGCGAGAAGGTGCTGATCGTCGACGACGACATCCGCAACGTCTTCGCGCTCACCAGCGTCCTGGAGCAGCACGGGCTGTCGGTCCTGTACGCGGAGAACGGCCGCGAGGGCATCGAGGTCCTGGAGCAGCACGACGACGTGACCGTGGTGCTGATGGACATCATGATGCCGGAGATGGACGGTTACGCGACGACCACGGCGATCCGCAGGATGCCGCAGTTCGCCGGTCTGCCGATCATCGCGCTCACCGCGAAGGCGATGAAGGGCGACCGGGAGAAGGCCATCGAATCGGGCGCCTCCGACTACGTGACGAAGCCGGTGGACCCGGATCATTTGCTCTCTGTGATGGAACAGTGGATGCGCGGTGAGTGACCGGCGAAGGGAATTTTCACGCATCGTCGCTGACTGACTGTGGCCAGGGCCGTGTAGAAGTGCGGTGTACGGGGAACCTTCTGGTCCCCCACCGCGTTTCTGCTACGTGCACAGTGACATCGCGGTGACAGGGTGTGGCGACAGGCGGGGTGCGGCTACCATGACCGGCACAAGGACGGGCGGCGCAAGGGAGTCGTTCCCCGGGGCGGCGAAAGGAGCCTCCCCGAGTCCTGCGGACAGGGGCGGCCCCATGCCGGGGCGAGGAGGGCGGGCCATGGTGCAGAAGGCCAAGATCCTCCTGGTCGATGACCGGCCGGAGAATCTGCTGGCGCTGGAGGCCATCCTCTCCGCGCTCGATCAGACGCTGGTGCGGGCATCGTCCGGGGAGGAAGCGCTCAAGGCGCTGCTCACGGACGACTTCGCGGTCATTCTGCTCGACGTTCAGATGCCGGGAATGGACGGGTTCGAGACCGCGGCGCACATCAAGCGCCGGGAGCGGACCCGGGACATCCCGATCATCTTCCTCACAGCGATCAACCACGGGCCGCACCACACCTTCCGGGGGTACGCGGCCGGCGCGGTGGACTACATCTCCAAGCCGTTCGACCCGTGGGTGCTGCGAGCGAAGGTCTCGGTCTTCGTCGAGCTGTACATGAAGAACTGCCAGCTGAGGGAGCAGGCGGCGCTGCTCCGGCTCCAGCTGGAGGGCGGCGGCAGGGCGGTCGGGGAGGCGAAGGAGCCCGCGGGGCTGCTCGCCGAGCTGTCCGCGCGGCTCGCCGCCGTCGAGGAGCAGGCCGAAGCGCTCTCCAAGCAGCTCGACGACGACTCGGCGGACGCGGCGGCGGTGGCCACCGCCGCCCACCTGGAGCGCAAACTCACCGGTCTGCGCAGGGCACTCGACGCGCTGGAGCCCGGCACGGGCAGCGGTGCGCCGTCCGTCCCGTCCCAGAACTGAGCAGGCGCACCGGCACTGAGGGCGCGTCACTTCACGCACCATCAGCGCGCGACACGAACGGGTGAAGGCCCGACCACACGTGTCCCCGGCGTCCTCCCCCGGTAACCTCACACCTATGGCCTCACGTCCCGCAGCCAAGAAGACGCCCGCGAAGAAGACGGCGGCGCCGACCAAGGCTCCGGCGAAGAAGGCCGTCGCGAAAAGGGCGCCCGCCAAGAAGGCCGTCGCGAAGAAGGCGCCGGTCAGGAAGGCCGTCGCCAAGAAGCCCGCGCCGAGGCCGGCCCCCAGCCCCACCGGCGGGCTCTACCGGCTCGTCCGCGCCGTGTGGCTCGGCGTCGCCCACAGCGTGGGCGCGATGTTCCGCGGCATAGGGCGGGGCGCGAAGGGGCTCGATCCGGCGCACCGCAAGGACGGGCTGGCGCTGCTGCTGCTCGGTCTCGCGCTGATCTGCGCCGCCGGGACCTGGTCCAATCTGCGCGGCCCCGTCGGGGACCTCGTCGAGATGCTGGTGACCGGCGCGTTCGGCCGGCTCGATCTGCTGGTGCCGCTGTTGCTCGGCTTCATCGCGGTGCGCCTGATCCTGCACCCCGAGAAACCCGAGGCGAACGGGCGGATCGTCATCGGCCTGTCGGCGCTGGTCGTCGGCGTGCTCGGGCAGGTCCACATCGCCTGCGGCTCGCCCGCGCGCAGCGAGGGCATGCAGGCCATACAGGACGCGGGCGGTCTGATCGGCTGGGCCGCCGCGACCCCGCTGAGCTTCACCATGACCCAGGTGCTCGCGGTCCCCATGCTCGTCCTGCTCACCGTCTTCGGGCTGCTCGTGGTGACCGCGACACCCGTCAACGCCATCCCGCAGCGGCTGCGGCTGCTCGGGGTGCGCCTCGGCATCGTGCACGACGACACGCTCGTCGGCGAGGCCGTGGAGGGCGAGTACGACGACGAGTGGCGCGAGGCCCCGGCCGCGCGCGGCAGGCGCCGCCCGGCGGCCCACGAGGAGCCGCTGGGGTACGACCCCGACCGGATAGAGGAAGACGCGCTGTCCAAGCGGCGCAGGCCCCGGCGCGCGTCGGTGCAGCCGTCGATGGACCGCCCCATGGACGCCGTGGACGTGGCCGCGGCCGCCGCGGCGGCGCTCGACGGGGCCGTGCTGCACGGCATGCCGCCGTCGCCGCTGGTCGCCGACCTCACGCAGGGCGTCGGCGGGGAGCGCACGGGGGAGCGGACCGGGGACACCTCCGCGCCGGAGCGCACGGCGCCCGTGCCGACGGCGCGCGGCAGGAAGGCCGCACCGCCGGCCGCCCCGGAGCCCGAGACGCCGTCCCGGCTCGCCGTGCCCGATCTGACCAAGTCCGCGCCGGACGCGCCGCGCGAGCTGCCGCCGCGTGCCGAGCAGCTCCAGCTCGCCGGGGACATCACCTACGCGCTGCCCTCGCTCGACCTGCTGACCCGCGGCGGGCCCGGCAAGTCCCGCAGCGCGGCCAACGACGCCGTCGTCGAATCGCTCACGACCGTCTTCACCGAGTTCAAGGTCGACGCCGCCGTCACCGGCTTCACGCGCGGTCCGACGGTCACCCGGTACGAGGTCGAGCTCGGCCCCGCCGTGAAGGTCGAGAAGATCACGGCGCTGGCCAAGAACATCGCGTACGCCGTCGCCTCCCCGGACGTGCGGATCATCAGCCCGATCCCCGGCAAGTCCGCGGTCGGCATCGAGATCCCGAACACGGACCGCGAGATGGTCAACGTCGGGGACGTGCTGCGCCTCGCGGACGCCGCCGAGGACGACCACCCGATGCTGGTCGCGCTCGGCAAGGACGTCGAGGGCGGCTATGTCATGGCGAACATGGCCAAGATGCCGCACATCCTCGTCGCGGGCGCCACCGGCTCCGGCAAGTCGTCCTGCATCAACTGCCTGATCACCTCGATCATGGTGCGGGCGACCCCCGAGGACGTACGGATGGTCCTCGTCGACCCCAAGCGCGTCGAGCTGACCGCGTACGAGGGGATTCCGCACCTCATCACGCCGATCATCACCAACCCCAAGCGGGCCGCCGAGGCGCTCCAGTGGGTCGTGCGCGAGATGGACCTGCGCTACGACGACCTCGCGGCCTTCGGCTACCGGCACATCGACGACTTCAACAAGGCCATCCGGGACGGCAAGCTCACGACGCCCGACGGCAGTGAGCGGGAGCTGAAGCCGTACCCGTACCTGCTGGTCATCGTCGACGAGCTCGCCGACCTGATGATGGTCGCGCCGCGGGACGTGGAGGACGCCATCGTGCGCATCACGCAGCTCGCGCGTGCGGCCGGCATCCACCTGGTGCTCGCCACCCAGCGGCCGTCCGTCGACGTCGTCACCGGCCTGATCAAGGCCAACGTGCCCTCGCGTCTCGCGTTCGCCACCTCCTCGCTCGCCGACAGCCGCGTCATCCTGGACCAGCCGGGCGCCGAGAAGCTGATCGGCAAGGGCGACGGGCTCTTCCTCCCGATGGGTGCGAACAAGCCGACCCGTATGCAGGGCGCCTTCGTCACCGAGGACGAGATCCACGCCGTCGTGCAGCACTGCAAGGACCAGATGGCGCCGGTCTTCCGGGAGGACGTCGTCGTCGGCACCAAGCAGAAGAAGGAGATCGACGAGGACATCGGCGACGACCTGGAGCTGCTGTGCGCCGCGGCCGAGCTGGTCGTCTCCACCCAGTTCGGGTCCACGTCGATGCTCCAGCGCAAGCTCCGCGTGGGCTTCGCGAAGGCCGGCCGCCTGATGGACCTCATGGAGTCGCGGAACATCGTCGGCCCGACCGAGGGCTCCAAGGCGCGGGACGTGCTCGTGAAGCCGGACGAGATCGATGGCGTGCTCGCGGTGATCCGCGGGGAGGCTCAGGGCTAGGGCCTGTCCGGCGGATCCTGTCGCGGGCGCGGGTCACGGAAGTGCGCGGGCCACCCGGCTGCGACCTGATCGGCCCAGGGCCCGGACCGATCCGACGGCGACGTCCGCCGCTGTCACCTGCCGCTGTCACCTGCCGCTGCCACCGTCGATGTCATCCGCCGATCTCACTCGTAAGGGAATCAGGGCAACCGTTTCCCCTCCGCGTACGTCAAGTTGAGGGGAGGGGGCGACGCCCTTGTCGATCATCGGGAAATCCGGTCCCGCCGGGTGCTCTGATGGCGTACAAAGTCCGACCGCCCGGTTGCCCCACCCTTTCGTACCCCCCCTAGACTGAACCCCCAGCAGGTGGCTACACGCTCGAAAGGCGCCCTCGTGTCCATCGGCAACTCCCCTGAAGACGACCGCCCTTCGGAAGACCCCACTCCGCGACCGGCCGACGACCGGCCCTCGATCGGTCAGGTCCTGCAACAGGCGCGCGTCGCCGCGGGGCTCACCGTCGACGAGATCAGCCAGTCGACCCGGGTGCGCATCCCGATCGTGCACGCGATCGAACAGGACGACTTCTCGCGCTGCGGTGGCGACGTGTACGCGCGTGGCCACATCCGCACGCTCGCGCGCGCCGTCCGGATCGACCCGGAACCCCTGCTCGCGCAGTTCGGCGCCGAGCGCGGCGGACAGCCCGCGCCGACGCCCGCCACGCCCCTGTTCGAAGCCGAGCGCATCCGCTCCGAGCCGCGCCGCCCCAACTGGACGGCCGCCATGGTCGCCGCGATCGTCGCGGTCATCGCCTTCGTGGGCTACACGGTGGTGAGCGGCGGGGACGACGGCGACAAGCAGCAGGCCGCCGAGGGCGCGACGCCCAGCACCTCCAAGCCCGCCACGCCCCAGCCGAAGCCCAGCGCCAAGAAGCCCTCCGACCCGAAGCCGAACCCCTCGGACAGCGCCATCGCGGCCGCCCCGCGCGACAAGGTCACGGTCAAGATCAACGCGGCGGACGGGCGCAGCTGGATCTCCGCGAAGGACCACAACGGACGACTTCTGTTCGATGGGGTGCTCGAACAGGGTCAGTCGAAGACGTTCCAGGACACGACGAAGGTCGACGTGGTGCTGGGCGACGCCGGTGCCGTCCGGCTGTACGTGAACGGGAAGAAGATCCCGGACGAGTTCCAGGCCGGCCAGGTCGAGCGGCTGACGTACACCAAGGGCGACCCCGAGGTCGGCTGAGGCCCCGGCCCGCGGGCCCGGCGCTCGACCGGCGACCCTCGCGGCGATCTCCCGGGACCCTCCTGGCGGCCCCCCGGGGATCGCCCGGTAACCCTCCCGGCGAGGGCTGTCGGTGGGACGAAGTAGTCTTGAGTCCATGCCCGAACGCCGTACCGTCGCACTTGTCACCCTTGGCTGCGCCCGTAACGAGGTGGACTCGGAGGAGCTCGCAGGCCGCTTGGAGGCGGACGGCTGGGAGCTCGTCGAGGACGCCGAGGCCGCCGATGTCGCCGTCGTGAACACCTGTGGCTTCGTCGAGGCCGCCAAGAAGGACTCCGTCGACGCCCTCCTCGAAGCCAATGACCTCAAGGGCCACGGCAGAACCCAGGCCGTCGTGGCGGTGGGCTGCATGGCCGAGCGGTACGGCAAGGAGCTGGCCGAGGCGCTTCCCGAGGCCGACGGCGTGCTCGGCTTCGACGACTACGAGGACATCTCCGGCCGTCTCCAGACCATCCTGTCGGGCGGGAGCGTGGAGGCCCACGCCCCGCGCGACCGCCGCAAGCTGCTGCCCATCAGCCCGGCCGAGCGCCAGGAGGCGGGCTCCGGGGTCGCGCTGCCGGGCCACGCCCCGGTGGATCTTCCGCAGGGTGTCGCGCCCGCGTCCGGACCGCGCGCGCCGCTGCGGCGCCGGCTCGACGGGGCGCCCGTGGCCTCCGTGAAGCTGGCCTCCGGGTGCGACCGGCGGTGCACCTTCTGCGCCATCCCCTCCTTCCGCGGCTCGTTCATCTCGCGCCGCCCCTCCGACGTGCTGGGGGAGACGCGCTGGCTGGCCGAGCAGGGCGTCAAGGAGGTCATGCTGGTCTCCGAGAACAACACCTCGTACGGCAAGGACCTCGGCGACATCCGGCTCCTGGAGACGCTGCTGCCCGAGCTGGCCGCCGTCGACGGGATCGAGCGGGTCCGCGTCAGCTACTTGCAGCCCGCCGAGATGCGGCCGGGGCTGATCGACGTCCTGACCGGCACCGACAAGGTCGTCCCGTACTTCGATCTCTCCTTCCAGCACTCCGCGCCCGGCGTGCTGCGCGCGATGCGGCGCTTCGGCGACACCGACCGCTTCCTGGAGCTGCTGGACACCATTCGGAGCAAGGCGCCGCAGGCGGGTGTCCGGTCCAACTTCATCGTGGGCTTCCCCGGTGAGTCCGCGGCCGATTTCGCCGAGCTGGAGCGGTTCCTGAACGGCGCGAGGCTGGACGCCATCGGCGTCTTCGGCTACTCCGACGAGGAGGGCACCGAAGCGGCCACGTATGAGAACAAGCTGGACGAGGACGTCGTCGCCGAGCGGCTCGCGCGCGTGTCCCGCCTCGCCGAGCAGCTGGTGTCGCAGCGGGCCGAGGAGCGCCTGGGCGAGACCGTCGAGGTGCTCGTGGAGTCGGTGGACGCCGAGGAGGGCGTGCTCGGCCGGGGCGCGCACCAGGCTCCGGAGACGGACGGCCAGGTGCGGCTCACGGGCGGCGAAGGACTGAGCGTCGGCCGTATGGTCGTGGCAAAGGTGGTCGGTACCGAGGGTGTGGACCTCGTCGCCGAGCCGCTCGACGGCTTCGAGGAGGCAGGCAGATGACCGGAGTGCCGGCATCCGCCGCGGGTGGCACCGGGAGGCCGGCGCCCGGCGGCAAGCTGGGCACTGCGGCCGTGAACCAGGCCAGCCTGTGGAACATCGCGAACATCCTGACCATGGTCCGGCTGCTCCTGGTGCCGGGTTTCGTGGCGCTGATGCTCGCCGACGGGGGCTACGACCCGGCGATGCGGGCGTGGGCCTGGGCGGCGTTCGCCGTCGCCATGATCACGGATGTCTTCGACGGCCATCTGGCGCGCACGTACAACCTGGTCACCGACTTCGGGAAGATCGCCGACCCCATCGCCGACAAGGCGATCATGGGTGCGGCCCTGATCTGTCTGTCGTCGCTCGGTGACCTGCCGTGGTGGGTCACCGGCGTGATCCTCGGGCGTGAGCTGGGGATCACCCTGCTGCGCTTCGTGGTGATCAGGTACGGAGTCATTCCCGCCAGTCGCGGCGGCAAGATGAAGACCCTGGCCCAGGGCACGGCCGTGGGCATGTACGTGCTCGCGCTGACCGGCCCGCTCGCCACCTTCCGGTTCTGGGTGATGGCGGTGGCCGTGGTGCTCACCGTGGTGACCGGCCTCGACTACGTACGACAGGCGGTCGTCCTGCGCCGCGCCGGGCTGGCCGAGGCGCAGGCCGCCGCGGCGCTCTCGCAGGCCGCGGCGAGCGGGCAGGGACCTTCCGGGGCTTCCGACGCTTCGGGGACCTCGGGTCCTACGGGGACCTCGGGTCCTACGGGGACTTCGGGTCCTACGGGGGCTTCGGAGACGGCCGAGAAGTGACGGACGGGGCTGCCGGGGCGCTGCGGCTGTTGACGGAGCGGGGGGAGACCCTTGCCGTCGCCGAGTCGCTGACCGGCGGTCTGGTGGCCGCGGAGCTGGTGTCCGTGCCCGGGGCCTCGAAGGTCTTCCGCGGCTCCGTCACCGCGTACGCGACCGAGCTGAAGCACACGGTGCTCGGCGTGGACGCGCGGCTGCTCGCCGCGCACGGCGCCGTTCACCCGGACGTGGCGCTCCAGATGGCGGCAGGCGTGCGCGACGCGCTCGGCGCGGACTGGGGGATCGCCACCACCGGTGTCGCGGGGCCCGACCCCCAGGACGGGCAGCCCGTGGGCACCGTGTTCGTCGCGGTGGCCGGTCCCGAGGGGCCGGGCACCGACCGGTCCGGGCCCGCCCCGGATTTCGCTGGTAGCCGCAAAGTGCTCGCGCTGCGGTTGAACGGCAGCCGGGCGGAAATTCGTAGAGAGAGCGTGCGGAGCGTGCTCGGGCTGCTCACGGAAGAGCTGGTCGGAGGGCATTCCGGCGAACGTACTGGGAATGCGCGGGCACAGGATACGGAACAGAACGGGGGGTTTTGATGTTTGCAGCCCTGAGTGAACACGACATCGCTCCCCGCACGGCCGCCGCCCGAGGCGGTACGGTGGGGCGTGAAGGATGCGGCTACGCGGTCCGAGGAGGGAGCCACCGATGATTCTGCTCCGTCGCCTGCTGGGTGACGTGCTGCGTCGGCAGCGCCAGCGCCAGGGCCGTACTCTGCGCGAAGTCTCCTCGTCCGCCCGAGTCTCGCTCGGCTATCTCTCCGAGGTGGAGCGGGGGCAGAAGGAGGCTTCCTCCGAGCTGCTCTCCGCGATCTGCGACGCGCTTGACGTACGGATGTCCGAGTTGATGCGCGAGGTGAGCGACGAGCTCGCTCTCGCCGAGCTGGCCGCGTCGGCGGCAGCGGTCCCGTCGGAGCCGGTGCCGGCACCGGTTCGCCCGATGCTGAACGCCGTCTCCGTGACCGGCGTCCCGCCGGAACGGGTGACGATCAAGGCACCTGCGGAGGCCGTGGACGTCGTAGCGGCGTAGCGCCTGCGCTCAGCAAGAGTTTGGGGAAAGCCCCGGCCGAGACACACTCTCGGCCGGGGCTTTCTGCTGTCTGCGTGCCCTTGTGGTGCCCTTGTGGTGCCGTTGTGTGTGCTCTCCCGCCTCCGCCGTATGTCCGTTCTAGTACGTATATGTCATTGTTGGTGATGGTTTCGATACGGAGGTGACGGATGTACGTCGTGAAGAGCCCGCTGTCCGATGCTGATCTGAAGACCGTCTCCGAGGCACTCCAGGGCGCCTTGGTCGACCTGGTGGACCTCTCGCTGGTGGCGAAGCAGGTCCACTGGAACGTGGTGGGTCCTCGCTTCCGGTCCGTGCATCTGCAACTCGACGAGGTCGTGGACACCGCGCGCCTGCACTCCGACACGGTGGCCGAGCGGGCCTCCACCCTCGGGGTGTCGCCGGACGGCCGGGCCCAGACCGTGGCCGCCACGAGCGGGATCGCCACGGTCTCCGACGGCTGGGTCAAGGACGTGGACGCGGTGGGCGCGCTCGTGGACGCCCTCGGCGCCGTGATCACCCGGATGCGGGAGCGGATCGAGGCGACCGGTGAGGCGGATCCCGTGAGCCAGGACATCTTCATCGCCATCACGGCCGACCTGGAGAAGCACCACTGGATGTTCCAGGCCGAGAACGGCGGCTGAGCCGGGCGCCGGATCCCGGATGCCGGACGTTGGACGTTGGGTGAGCGCGGGGGCGTGCCGTCACGACGGTGGCGCGCTCCCGGTGCGCCCTGTTCGCGGGGTGCGGGTGTCGTTAGCGTCGCAATGTCGCGTGTGGTGCGTGCGTGATGCGCGTGCGTGGTGGGTGCTGGCTGGTGCGTGATGCGGTACGGGCGGAGGTGAGCGGGCGGTGACGGTGGGCCGGTGGCGAGTACTGCTGCGCTGGATACCCGCCGTGCTGCTCGGGGTGGTCTGGTGGTGGGGAGTGCTGCGGCTGGCGTTCGCGCCGGACGCGGGGGCGTTCGAGGGGGCGGTCGCCGCGGGAGGCTGGGGGCTGAGCCTGCTGCCGGTGCACGCGCTGCCGAAGGCGAAGGCCGCCGGGGTCGCGGGGGTGCCGGGTCGCCACGGGGCGCGGAAGGTGCGGACGCGGGCGCTGCGGGCGGGGCACGAGGCGGTGGGCGGGGTGGCGGGGCTGGCCGCCAGGGTGGGGCGTCGGTTCCGGTCGGGTGGGGGGTCCGGGCGGGGGTGAGGCGGGTGTGGGGGGTGTGGGCGGTGATTGGTGTGGCCCGGTGGGCCGGGCGGGGGTGAGTGGTGTGGGCGGTGAGTGGTGTGGCCCGGTGGGCCGGGCCGGGTGGTGGGCCGGGCCGGGTGGTGGGGTGGGCCACCAGGGCATGGCGACTGGGTCACCAGGGCATGGCGACGCCTCCGTTGGGGCGGAGGATCTGGCCCGTCGTGAATGATGCGGCGTCCGAGGCGAGGTGCAGGACCGCGTGCGCGATCTCGTCGGGCTCGCCGACCCGGCCGAGCGGGGCCATCCGCGTCATCAGCGACTCGGTGTGGGCCTGGGCGCGGTCGTCGTGGCGGGTCGTCATCGGGGTGCGGATCCAGCCGGGCGCAACCGCGTTGACCCGGATGCCGTGCGGGCCGACCTCGGTGGCGAGCGTCTTCGTCAGCTGGACGACGGCCGCCTTCGCGACGCCGTAGCAGAGGAGCCCCGGGCCGCCGGTGTCGACGGCGCCCGACGCCATCGTGACGATGCTGCCGCGGGTGCCGTTCGCGATCATGGTGCGGGCCGCCTCCTGGCAGGCGTACAGGATGCCCTTGAAGTTGATGGCGAACACGCGGTCGAGGTCTTCGTCCCTGGTCTCCAGGACCGGGCTGGAGTGCATGACCCCCGCGATCGCGGCCATGATGTCGAGACCGCCGACGCCGGTACCGGTACCGGCGTCCGCGCCGGGTGGGCGGGCGGCGGTGGCGATCGCCGCGGTGAGCTGGGCGCGGTCGCTGACGTCGAGGGGATGGGCGTGGGCGGTGCCGCCCTCCTGCTTGATGAGGTCCGTCGTCGCGTGCAGGCCCTGTTCGTCGCGGTCCGCGCAGTGCACGGTGGCTCCCGCCCGGGCGAACAGGACGGCCGAGGAGCGGCCGATGCCGCTCGCCGCGCCGGTGACGAATGCGGTGCGGCCGGTGAGGTCGTACGCCGTGACAGGCATGCTCCGACCGTACGAGTATTTCTGACGGGTCGTCAATTGGCGTGCGCGGTTGTGTGGGCCGGAGCGGGGGAGTGGGGCGGCCCGGCTCGGCCCGGCCCGGCGGGTGCGGCCGGGTGCGGCCGGGTGGGGCGGGTCAGGCTCTCAGGCGCAGGCCCCGGGGTGTCGCGTGGAAGCCGTTGGATTCCAGGAGCGAGGAGTACGGAGAGGTCAGCGCGGCCGTGCCGTTGATCCGCTCGACCGTGATCGTGCCGAGGGCGCCGGAGCGGGCCGCGTCGGCGAGGGCCTGGGCCGCCGCGGGCAGACGGGGGTCGTCGGCCAGCTCGGCGGGGGTCGGGGGTGCGGACTCCGACGCGGGCGTGCCCTCGGTGGCCGGCCAGGACAGCAGGGTCTTGCCGCCGCGCTCCATGTAGAGCGTCAGCTCGCCGTCGACGAGGACCACGAGGGAGCCCGCCTTGCGGCCCGGCTTGTGGCCGGCGCCGGTGGGGGGCTCGGGCCAGGACAGGGCTGCCCCGTACGCGTTCGCCGGGTCGGCCGCCGCCAGGACGAAGGCCCGGGGCGCGCCGCCCTTCGGGGCGTAGGGGTCCGTCGCGGGCGTGCCGCGCTCGGTCGCGGTCGCCGCCGCACGCAGGCGGTCCACGGCGCCGTCCATGGCGAACTGGGCCGCGCCGAGTCCCTCCACGACATAACCGCGCCGCGCCTGCCCGCTCTCCTCGAAGACGGAAAGCACTCGGTACACCGCGGAGAAGCCGCCCTCGACGCCTTCGGCGGCCACGGCGCCGCGGGTCACCACGCCGTGCCGGTCGAGGAGGGTGCGGGCCAGGGCGTGGGCGCGCAGCGTCGGGTCGGGCTCCGGGGAGGGCAGCAGGGACCAGCGGCCGGCGACCGTGGGCGGGCCGCTGCGCGAGCCGGTGCGGGCCGCCGCCGCGAGACCGCCGTAACGGCCGCGCGGGACGGACCGGCGGGCCCGGTGGGCCGTGGATCCCGCGGTGCGGCCGGAGCCCAGGACGGCGCGCATCGGCGCCAGCGTGTCGTTCGTGAGCCGGCCCGACCAGGCCAGCTCCCACAGGGCGTCGGCCAGGTGGGAATCGGTGGCCTCGGGGTGCGTGGTGGCGCGGACCTGGTCGGCGATCTGCCGGAAGAACAGGCCGTAGCCGCCCGCGAGGGTGTCCAGGACCGCCTGGTGGAGCGCCGTCGGCTCCAGCGGGTGCGGGGGCGGCAGGAGCAGCGGCGCGGCGTCCGCCAGGTAGAGGCTGACCCAGCCGTCCTTGCCGGGCAGGGATCCCGCTCCGGCCCACACCACCTCGCCGGACGTGGTGAGTTCGTCCAGCATCGCCGGTACGTACCCGGAGACCCGGGAGGGGAGGACCAGCTTCTCCAGCGCCGAGGCGGGGACGGAGGCGCCCTGGAGCTGCTCGACGGCGCGGACCAGACCGTCGACACCGCGCAGGCCGTGGCCGCCCAGGTGCTGCCACTGCGGCAGGAACTGGGCCAGCGCGGCCGGCGGGACCGGCTCCAGCTCGTGCCGGAGCGCGGCCAGGGAACGGCGGCGCAGGCGGCGCAGCACGGTGGCTTCGCACCACTCCTGGCCGATGCCGGCCGGATGGAACTCGCCCTGCACCACCCGGCCGTTCGTCGCCAGGCGTTGCAGGGCGCCCTCGGTGACCGCGGTGCCCAGGCCGAAGCGGGCGGCGGCCTGCGCCGACGTGAACGGGCCGTGCGTGCGGGCGTACCGGGCCAGGAGGTCGCCCAGCGGATCCTTCACCGGCTCCGTGAACGCCTCGGGGACGCCCACGGGCAGCGCGGTGCCCAGGGCGTCGCGGAGCCGTCCTGAGTCCTCGATCGCCGCCCAGTGGTCGGTGCCCGCGATCCGGACGCGGATGGCCCGCCGCGCGGCGGCCAGCTCCTCGGCCCAGCCGGGCTCGGCGCCGCGCTCGGTCAGCTCGGCGTCCGTGAGCGGTCCGAGGAGACGCAGCCGGTCGGCGACGCCCTCGGCGTCCTTGATGCGGCGGTCCTCGGTGCGCCACTGAAGCTCCTGCTCCAGCTCGGCCAGGACGTCCGCGTCGAGCAGCTCGCGCAGCTCGGCCCGGCCCAGCAGCTCGGCCAGGAGGTGCGAGTCCAGGGACAGCGCGGCGGCGCGGCGCTCGGCGAGCGGCGAGTCGCCCTCGTACAGGAACTGCGCCACGTAGCCGAACAGCAGCGAGCGGGCGAAGGGGGACGCCTCCGGGGTGGTGACCTCGACCAGGCGCACCTTGCGGGACTCGATGTCGCCCATCAGCTCGGCGAGCCCGGGGACGTCGAAGACGTCCTGGAGGCATTCGCGGACCGCCTCCAGGACGATCGGGAACGAGCCGAACTCGCTGGCCACCTCCAGGAGCTGCGAGGCGCGCTGACGCTGCTGCCACAGCGGGGTGCGCTTGCCCGGGTTGCGCTTGGGGAGCAGCAGCGCGCGGGCCGCACACTCGCGGAACCGGGAGGCGAACAGGGCGGAGCCGCCCACCTGCTCGGTGACGATCTGGTCGACCTCGCCCTTGTCGAAGGCGACGTCCGCCGCGCCGATCGGGGCCTGCTCGGCGTCGTACTCGAGGTCCGGCTTGGCGGGCTCCTGGTCGAGGAGGTCCAGGCTCATCAGGTCCGCGTCCGGCAGGCGCAGCACGATGCCGTCGTCGGCGTGCATGACCTGCGCGTCCATGCCGTACTTCTCGCTGAGGCGGGCGCCGAGGGCGAGCGCCCAAGGGGCGTGCACCTGGGCGCCGAAGGGGGAGTGGACGACGACCCGCCAGTCACCCAGCTCGTCGCGGAAACGCTCGACCACGATGGTGCGGTCGTCCGGGATGTGGCCGCACGCCTCACGCTGCTCGCCCAGATACGCGAGGACGTTGTCCGCGGCCCAGGTGTCCAGGCCCGCCGCGCTGAGCCGCGCGCGTGCCTCGTCGGGTTCCTGGGAGCCGATCTCGCGGAGGAAAGCGCCCACCGCACGGCCCAGTTCGAGCGGGCGGCCCAGCTGGTCGCCCTTCCAGAACGGGAGCCGGCCGGGGACTCCGGGGGCCGGGGAGACCAGGACGCGATCGCGCGTGATGTCCTCGATCCGCCAGGAGCTCGTGCCGAGGGTGAAGACGTCGCCGACCCGCGACTCGTAGACCATCTCCTCGTCCAGCTCGCCGACGCGGCCGCCGCCCTTCTTGGGGTCGGCTCCGGCGAGGAAGACTCCGAAGAGGCCGCGGTCGGGGATCGTGCCGCCTGAGGTGACGGCCAGGCGCTGCGCCCCGGGGCGGCCGGTGACGGTGCCCGCGACGCGGTCCCAGACGACGCGCGGCCGCAGCTCGGCGAAGGCGTCCGACGGATAGCGGCCCGCCAGCATGTCCAGGACGCCGGTGAACGCCGACTCGGGCAGCGAGGCGAACGACGCCGCGCCACGGACCAGGGCGAGCAGGTCGTCGACCTGCCAGCTGTCGAGCGCGGTGATCGCGACCAGCTGCTGGGCGAGGACGTCCAGCGGATTGGCCGGGACGCGCAGCGACTCGATGGAGCCGGTCCGCATGCGCTCCGTCACGACCGCCGACTGCACCAGGTCGCCCCGGTACTTCGGGAAGACGACCCCGGTGGAGACCGCGCCCACCTGGTGGCCGGCCCGGCCGACCCGCTGGAGGCCGGAGGCCACGGACGGCGGCGACTCCACCTGGACGACGAGATCCACGGCGCCCATGTCGATGCCCAGCTCCAGGCTGGACGTGGCCACGACCGCGGGCAGCCGGCCCGCTTTCAGGTCCTCCTCGACCTGGGCGCGCTGCTCCTTGGAGACCGATCCGTGGTGGGCGCGCGCGATGACCGGCGGGGCGCCCTTCGCGGCGCCCGACTCCGCCATCAGCTCGGCCGGGCTGTGGTCCTCCGGAAGCGCCTCGCCGGTGGCGCGCTCGTACGCGATCTCGTTGAGCCGGTTGCACAGGCGCTCCGCGAGGCGGCGGGAGTTCGCGAACACGATCGTCGAGCGGTGGGCCTCGATGAGGTCCGTGATGCGCTCCTCGACGTGCGGCCAGATCGAGGGGCGCTCGGCGCCCTGCTCCTTGTCGGCCGCCGGGGAGCCGCCCAGCTCGCCCAGGTCCTCGACCGGGACGACCACCGACAGGTCGAACTCCTTGCCCGAGGGCGGCTGCACGATCTCCACCCGGCGCTGGGGCGACAGATAGCGCGCCACCTCGTCGACCGGGCGGACCGTCGCCGACAGGCCGATGCGGCGGGCGGGCCGGGGCAGCAGCCGGTCCAGGCGCTCCAGGGAGAGCGCCAGATGGGCGCCGCGCTTGGTGCCGGCGACCGCGTGCACCTCGTCCAGGATCACCGTGTCGATGCCGGTCAGCGCGTCGCGCGTGGCCGACGTCAGCATCAGGAACAGCGACTCGGGCGTCGTGATCAGGATGTCCGGCGGGCGGGTGGCCAGGGCGCGGCGCTCGGCGGGCGGGGTGTCGCCGGAGCGGATGCCGACCTTCACCTCGGGCTCCGGCAGCCCGAGCCGCACCGCCTCCTGACGGATGCCGGTGAGCGGGCTGCGCAGATTGCGCTCCACGTCGACCGCGAGGGCCTTCAGCGGTGACACGTACAGGACCCGGCAGCGCTTCTTGGGGTCGGCGGGCGGTGGCGTGGAGGCCAGCTGGTCCAGGGCCGCCAGGAACGCGGCCAGCGTCTTGCCGGAGCCGGTCGGCGCGACCACCAGCACGTCCGAGCCCTCGCCGATCGCCCGCCACGCCCCGGCCTGCGCGGACGTGGGCGCGGAGAAGGCACCGGTGAACCACCCGCGGGTCGCGGGCGAGAACCCGTCGAGGGCGCCGGGCGCGCTGTGGGCGCTGTTCGCCCCCTGAGTGGACCTGACCATGGGTCCATCCTGCACCCCACCACTGACAACTGCCGTGACCAGCGCAGACGGGTGGTTCGCCGGACCGGGCCCGGCGCACAATGGACGGCATGGCGGGCAAGGGCGAATGGGCACGGCACTGGCGGTACGAGCACCTGCCGGGCCTCGACCTGCTGCGCGCCCGCTACCTCCGCCACACCTTCCCGCGCCACAGCCACGACGGCTACGTCTTCGGCGCCGTCACCCGCGGCATCGAGGAGGTCGGCATGCCCGACGGCACCCTGCACGCCGGGCCCGGCAGCGTCGTCATGATCAATCCGGAGGTGGCGCACACCGCGCAGGCGGGCGGCCCCGACGGCTGGGCGTACTCCACGCTCTACCCCTCGGCGGGGGTCGTCGCCGAGATCGCCGCCGAGACCAGCACGGTCCGCGGGACCCCCGGTTTCGGCGAGCCCATCGTCACCGACCCGCAGGCCGCCCGGATGATCAGCGAGGTGCACCGCGCCGCCGAACAGGGCAACGCGCTGGCCGCCGACAGCCTCCTGCGCGTCGTGGTCGCCCGGCTGCTGCGCGACCACGGCACGGCGCTCGCCCAGCGGCCCCGCACGACCGCGGGGGTCGGGGCGGCGGCACGCGCGCGTGAGTTCCTCGAAGAGCGCATGGCCGACCCGCCGACGCTGGAAGCCCTCGCCGCGGAAATCGGCACCAGCCCCTTCGCACTGCTGCGGGCCTTCCGCGACGCCTACGGGATGCCGCCGCACACCTGGCTCACCAGCGCGCGGGTGCGGGCCGCCCGGCGCCTCCTGGAGGCGGGGACGGCCCCGGCCGAGGCCGCGGTCGCCGTCGGCTTCACCGACCAGCCGCACCTGAACCGGCACTTCACCCGGATCGTCGGCGTGCCCCCGGGGGCGTACCAGCGGGAGCGCAAGAACGTACAAGACCGCGACGGACACCTGCTCGTACCGTCCGAGGCGTGGCAGAACAGACGACACGCACGGACATCCGCACAGCGGGAGGGGCGCCCGCCGGAACCCTCGACGAGCACGACGAGCACGACGAGCACGACGAGCACGACGGGTCCGGCGGCGGGCACGCCGGACGGCCCGGAACGGCGGGAAAGCCGACCGGCGCCGTCGTACGGGACGCGCTCGGCGTCGGGATCGCCGTCGGACTGTCGGGATTCGCCTTCGGGGTGACCTCGGCGGGCAGCGGCCTCAGCGTGCTCCAGAGCTGTGCGCTCAGCCTCCTCGTCTTCACCGGCGCCTCGCAGTTCGCGCTGGTCGGCGCGCTCGCCGCGGGCGGCAACCCGCTCACGGCCGCCGCGGGAGCCTTCTTCCTGGGAGTGCGCAACGCCTTCTACGGACTGCGTCTGTCGCAGCTGCTCGCGCTCCCGCGCGCGGTGCGGCCGTTCGCCGCGCACTGGGTCATCGACGAGACGTCGGCCGTCTCGCTCGCCCAGCCCGACCGGCGCAGCGTGCGGCTGGGCTTCACCGTCACCGGGCTGAGCCTGTACGTGCTGTGGAACCTGACCACCCTGCTCGGCGCCCTCGGGGCCGAGGCCGTCGGCGACACCGACGCCTGGGGGATCGACGCGGCGGGTCCCGCGGTGTTCCTCGCGCTGCTGGCCCCGATGCTGAAGACCACCACGGAACGCGCCGTGGCGGCCCTCGCCGTCCTCCTGATCCTCGGACTGCTGCCCGTACTGCCCGCCGGGGTGCCGGTGCTCGTGGCCGCGCTCGCCGCACCGGCGGTGCTCTACATAGAGGGCCGCCGCCGCGGCGCCACCCCGAACACGCCGCAAGGAGAGAACCGTTGAACATCTGGATCGCCATCGGCGTCACCGCGGTGGGCTGCTACGCCGTCAAGCTGATCGGCCTGCTCGTGCCGGCCGGGGCCCTGGAACGTCCCGTGGTGAAACGGCTGGCCGCCCTGCTGCCGGTCGCCCTGCTCGCGGCGCTCACCGCCCAGCAGACGTTCGCGGACGGCCGCGCGCTCGTCCTCGACGCCAAGGCGGCGGGTCTCGCCGCGGCCGCCGTGGCCCTGCTGCTGCGCGCGCCCTTCCTCGTCATCGTCGCGGCCGCCGTGGTGGTCACGGCGGGAGTGCGGGCACTCACCGGGTGACAGGCCCTCGGCGCGTACGGGCCGCTGCCGCGTACGGGCCGCTACTACGGGCCGCTACAAGGGGCGGCCGTGCGCGCGCAGGACGCGCAGGGCCTCGACCGTCACCACGGAGCGCGCCTCCCGGTCGGGCCCCGGCGCCCACCCCGGCCGGCGCGCCGGCCAGCCGCCGTCCTCCTGCTGCGCGCTCCGCAGGTGGTCGAGGGCGCGGGCCATCTCCTCGTCGGTGAACCAGGAGCGCGCCAGCGACTCCGGCGCCCTCGCGTAGTCGTACGGATAGTGGTGCTCGCCCGTCGCGTCACCGGCGGCCACCGGGCGGTCGCCCTCCTGCTCCGGATCGAGCACGACGAGCCGCTGCTCGCGCAGCAGGCGGCCGAGCCGGTCGGCGGCCGCCCGCGCGCGTGAGCGGTCCGGCACACCGTCGAGGAAGGCGACCGCCGCCCGTACCTCGTACGGGTGCGAGACCTCCAGCGACTCGACGGCCGACCAGCAGAAGTCGGTGGCCCGGAACAGCCAGGCGTGCCAGACCTCGTTGCGGTGCAGCAGTCCGACGACCGGACCGGTGGCGAGCAGAGCGCTCGGCGGGACGTCCACGAGGGGCACGAACGGGGCGCAGGGGTAGCCACGCTGGCTGGGATGCACCGCAGGGAGGGCGCCGTCCGGCGTCGAGATCGTCGTCAGGTACCGGCACACGCGCTCCACCCGCTGCCCCCCGCAACGCCCGATGGAATCCAGCACGCGCAGCGCGTGAGCGGTGTGCAGGGGCTGGCTGACGGGGCCGCGCAGGTCCGGTTCGAGGCCGTGCCCGTACCCGCCGTCCTCGTTGCGGTACGCGGTCAGAGCGGTCTCCACGGCGTCCGCCGCGGCGGACGAGCCCGCCAGGAAGTCATGGGCGAAGCGGCGCTGCTCCAGGACGCGCGCGGTCAGCCAGATGAAGTGTTCGGCACGGGCGAGCGGGCTCTGGGACGACGGCGATGCGGGGAGTGGGGATGCTCCGGTTTCGGCCATGCACCGACCGTAGGACGGAAAGCGTTCTCAACAAGACTCCCCGGCACGGCTGCACTCTCAGGGGCGGGATACTGGAGTCATGCGGTTGACGGTCTTCTGGCAGCGGATGGCGGATCACTTCGGGTCCGGCTATGCCGACACCTTCGCGCGCGACCACGTGATGGCGGGGCTCGGCGGGCGCACGATCCACGAGGCGCTGGACGCGGGCTGGGAGGCGAAGGACGTCTGGCGCGTGGTCTGCACCACGATGGACGTGCCCCAGGAGAGCCGCTGAAAAGCCGCTGAGCGGTCTCGATCCCCGACGCGTGGCACCGATTGTCCGCGCTGTGGGCGAGACTGGGCAGCGTGGCAGCGACAGACGAGAATCTCCAGGTGACGACCGACGCCGCACCCTCCGGCACGACGCCGCCCGAGCCGCCCTCGGACGCGGCGGCGGCCCCGCGCGCGGGCATGCCGCGCTGGCTGCCGCGCGCCATGGTGCTCGCCCTGGCCCTCATCGCCTGTTTCCAGCTGGGCAGCTGGGCCTTCCACCAGCTCACCGGCCTGCTGATCAACGTACTGATCGCGTTCTTCCTCGCGCTCGCCATCGAACCCGCGGTGAGCTGGATGGCGGGGCGCGGCATGCGCCGCGGCCTGGCCACCGGGCTCGTCTTCCTCGGCGTGATGATCGCGACCGCCGGATTCGTCTTCCTGCTCAGCTCGATGCTGGCCGGCCAGGTCGTCGACATGGTGGAGGACTTCCCGAAGTATCTCGACCAGGTCATCAGCTGGGTCAACACGACGTTCCACACGGACCTGAACCGCGTCGAGGTCCAGGACAGCCTGCTGCACTCGGACTGGTTGCAGAAATACGTGCAGAACAGCGCGACCGGTGTCCTGGACGTGTCGGGGCAGGTGCTCGGCGCGCTCTTCCAGCTGCTGACGATCACCCTCTTCTCGTTCTACTTCGCCGCTGACGGACCGCGCCTGCGCCGCGCGTTGTGCTCGGTGCTGCCGCCCGCCAAGCAGGCCGAGGTGGTGCGCGCCTGGGAGATCGCCGTCGACAAGACGGGCGGCTATCTGTACTCGCGCGGCCTGATGGCGCTCATCTCCGGGATCGCGCACTACATCCTGTTGCAGGCGCTCGGCGTGCCGTACGCGCCCGTGCTCGGCGTGTGGGTCGGGCTCGTCTCCCAGTTCATCCCGACGATCGGCACCTACCTGGCGGGTGCGCTGCCCATGCTGATCGCCTTCACGGTGGACCCCTGGTACGCCCTGTGGGTGCTCATCTTCGTCGTCGTCTACCAGCAGTTCGAGAACTACATGCTGCAACCCAAGCTGACCGCGAAGACGGTGGACATCCACCCCGCGGTCGCCTTCGGGTCGGTCATCGCGGGCACCGCCCTGCTCGGCGCCGTGGGCGCGCTCATCGCGATCCCCGCCGTCGCCACCCTGCAAGCGTTCCTGGGGGCGTACGTGAAGCGGTACGACGTGACGGACGACCCGCGCATGCGGGGACGCCGAAGGCGGGGCGGCACGTCGTTCCTCGCGCGCGTGCGGCACGGCCTGAGGGGGCCGAACGAGCCGGACGCCGAGTCCGTTGCCGAAGCCGAGGCCCGCGGGGCCGGGCCCTCGTAGCCGCCCCGCGCTCGCGATCCCGAGACGGCGCGGAAGGCTCCGCGCCCGCGGGCCCGGCCTCTTCGGGAGCGGCTGCGCGCCGCGGCCGGGGCGGTCAGTAGGTCACGGCGGCCCGGGCGCCCGCCACGAGGACCGCCGCCGTGCAGGCGGCCACCGCGCCGTACATGACCCGTTCCTTCGTGCGCTCCCGCCATCCCGTACGCGACATCAGCCAGGCGAGTGCCGGCAGGACGAGCACGGCGTGCAGGCTCACCCCGTGCAGCGGCTTGAGCGCGGCCGTCGAGCGGTACGCCGCCTCCTGGTGTCCGCTCCTGGTCAGCGCCACACCGCGCGCGATCATCGCCGCGCCCGAGGCGAGCCCCACCAGCAGGACCGCGAAACCGGCGCGGACCGCCAGCGGCATGCCCGTGCCGCCGCCCGGGCGGCGGCGGAACGCGAGGAGGGCGAAGACCGTCAGGAGCACCACCAGGACACCGCCGCCCACGGCCAGGGACAGGGAGACGGCGGTGTCGAAGGGGGTTTCCATGTCGAGGTGGGACGGCACCCCGCGCCAGGCCTGGAGGGTGATGCCGCCGACCTCCAGGACGCAGTCCGCGGCGAACACCACGAGCAGGGCGCTCCGCAGCCGCGCGCCGACGCGCAGGTACGACGTCACCCAGGTGAGGGCCGTCAGCGTCAGGCCGAAGGACAGCCCGAAGGTGAAGGGCTTGCGCCAGGAGACGGGACCGTCCCACGGGCCGCCGTCGACCGCGAACACCACGAGGTGGACGAGCCCCGACACGACCAGGACGGCGCCGGTCGTGTGACAGAGCCGCTCGGCCGGGGTGAGCCGGGGCTCCGCGGGGCAGGGGTCGGAGAGAGCGCGGTGGGTGGTGCCGGGTCCGGGGGTCTCCATGGGGACCAGGCTCGCAGCGCGCAGCCGCGACGGCGTCGTCCGGCCGGAGGCACCCGACGTACCCCGCCGGGAGTAGGGGCGCCGTGCGGTTCAGGGCCCCCGGACGGCGGACCGGGGACTTGCTCCTGTGCCGCGTGGTGCGCTTGACACCAAAATCGAACATCCTTTCTTATGGAGGGACCAGGGACTCCTCTTGCCAGTAATCCCAAGGGATTCGGAGAGAGTCGCCGGACGAAGAGCCTCGAGTTATCCACAGGCGGACGGGCGTCGAGGCCGATTGTCAGTGGCAGGCGTTAGCGTCTTTGACGTGAAGCGATCGACTCAAGCAAATCGGGTGGAACCCATGGCAGGAACCGACCGCGAGAAGGCGCTCGACGCCGCGCTCGCACAGATTGAACGGCAATTCGGCAAGGGCGCGGTCATGCGCATGGGCGAGCGGCCCAACGAGCCCATCGAGGTGATCTCCACCGGCTCGACGGCCCTCGACATCGCCCTCGGCGTCGGCGGCATCCCGCGCGGCCGCGTGGTGGAGGTGTACGGCCCGGAGTCCTCCGGCAAGACGACCCTGACCCTGCACGCCGTCGCCAACGCCCAGCGGGCCGGCGGCGCGGTGGCCTTCGTGGACGCCGAGCACGCCCTCGACCCGGAGTACGCCAAGAAGCTCGGCGTCGACATCGACAACCTGATCCTGTCCCAGCCGGACAACGGCGAGCAGGCGCTGGAGATCGTCGACATGCTGGTCCGCTCCGGCGCCCTCGACCTGATCGTCATCGACTCCGTCGCGGCGCTCGTCCCGCGCGCGGAGATCGAGGGCGAGATGGGTGACTCGCACGTGGGTCTCCAGGCCCGCCTGATGAGCCAGGCGCTCCGGAAGATCACCAGCGCGCTCAACCAGTCCAAGACCACCGCGATCTTCATCAACCAGCTCCGCGAGAAGATCGGCGTGATGTTCGGCTCGCCGGAGACCACGACCGGTGGCCGCGCGCTGAAGTTCTACGCCTCGGTGCGCATGGACATCCGCCGCATCGAGACCCTGAAGGACGGCACGGACGCGGTGGGCAACCGCACGCGCGTCAAGGTCGTCAAGAACAAGGTCGCGCCGCCCTTCAAGCAGGCCGAGTTCGACATCCTCTACGGCCAGGGCATCTCCCGCGAGGGCGGCCTGATCGACATGGGCGTGGAGCACGGCTTCGTCCGCAAGGCCGGTGCCTGGTACACGTACGAGGGCGACCAGCTCGGCCAGGGCAAGGAGAACGCGCGCAACTTCCTGAAGGACAACCCCGACCTGGCCGACGAGATCGAGCGGAAGATCAAGGAGAAGCTGGGCGTCGGCGTCAAGAAGGTGGAGGAGCCGGCCGTCGAGCCGGCCGAGGAAGCGGCGGCCGCCCCCGCCGAGGACGCGAAGACCGTCCCCGCGCCCAAGGCTGCCAAGACCAAGGCCGCGGCGGCCAAGAGCTAGTCCGTGGCACGACGAACCGACTGGGCCGAGTACGACGCCTTCCCCACCGCCGATCGGGGCGGTGCGGGAGCAGGGGCGTACGACGATGCCGTGGACGGGGCGGCCGGTCATGACCCCGCGACGGGGGACGGCGCGGCGGACGGGCCGCGCAGAGGTGGACGTTCGCGTGGCGGGGCCGGACCGCGCGGACGTCGGCGCAGGGGCGGATTCGGGGATCCGTCCGGCGCCGCACGGGACGACGGCCCCTCCGACTCGTTGAGGGCCGAGCGGGGGGAGCCGTCAGGGGACCCGGCGGAGCGGGCGCGGAACATCTGCCTGCGTCTGCTCACCGGGACCCCGCGCACGCGCAAGCAGCTCGCCGACGCCCTGCGCAAGCGGGAGATCCCGGACGACGTGGCCGAGGAGGTGCTGTCCCGGTTCGAGGAGGTCGGACTGATCAACGACAGTGCCTTCGCCGACGCCTGGGTCGAATCCCGGCATCACGGGCGGGGCCTGGCCCGCCGGGCGCTCGCGCGCGAGCTGCGGACCAAGGGGGTGGACTCCGCGGTGATCGACGAAGCGGTGGGGCAGCTCGACTCCGAGCAGGAGGAGGAGACGGCGCGCGACCTCGTCGCCCGCAAGCTCCGCTCCACACGCGGCCTCGACCGTGACAAGCGGCTGCGCCGGCTCGCGGGGATGCTCGCGCGCAAGGGCTATCCCGAGGGCCTGGCGCTCCGGGTGGTCCGGCAGGCGTTGGAGGAAGAGGGGGAGGAGACCGAGGATTTGGGGTTCGCGGAGTAGTTCGGGGAGCGGGGGATCAGGGGGAGCGGGAGGAGCGGGGAACAGGGGCCTCGGGTTCGTCGGCTGGCTTCGGCAGGGGCTCGGGTCGGCTCGGGTCGTCGCATCGATGGGGGTCGGGGCGTCGCTGAGCGGGGATGCCTCTGGGCCGGGGCGTCGCCGAGCGAGGACACCTCTGAGGCGGGGCGTCGCCGAGCGGGGATGTTGACGAGCGGGGACGCTTCCGAGCTGGGATGCCTTCGAGGCGGGGCGTCGCCGAGCGGGGATGTTGACGAGCGGGGACGCCTCCGAGCTGGGATGCCTTCGAGTCGGGGTGTCGCCGAGCGGGGATGTTGACGAGCGGGGACGCCTTCGAGCCGGGACGTCGCGGAGCCGGTACGCCTCCGAGACAGGACATCGCCGAGCGGAAGGTCGCCGGCAGGGGAGTCGCGGAGTACCGGCGCGCTGGGCCGTGGCTGAGCGGGGCCGGTCGGCGTGTGGGCCGTCCGGGCGCGGGTCGTGCCCCGGCTTCGAGCATGTGGCCCTCGGTCATCATCCCGGTGCGGACATCACCCCGGCTCCGAGCGGCTCCGCCCCGACGCCGGTGGGGTTTTCCCCACCCCAAGACGCCTGGGCGCCGCAGTGTGCCGGGTGTGGTGCGGAGGCCATCGTGGGCGCATGACCTTGAAGCTGCGCACGGTTCACCGGGGGACGCCATGATGCTGCGCTACGCACTCCAGACCGTGCGAGACCGGAAGGGCGGGTTCCTGGGGGCCTTTCTCGCCCTGCTGTGCGCCGCCGCCCTCATCACCGCCTGCGGCACCCTGCTGGAGACGGGCCTGCGCGGCACCGTGCGCACCGAACGCTACGGCGCCGCCCCGGTGCTGGTCTCCGCCGACCAGAACGTGCACCGGACCGTCGTCAAGCACAAGAAGGGCAAGACGAAGGTCAAGCACAAGGCCAAGCCTCTCGCCGAGCGGGCCTGGCTGGCACACGACATCGTGCGCAAGGTGCGGGCGGTGCCCGGTGTGCGACGGGCCGTGCCCGAACTCACCTTCCCCGCCGAGCCGTTGGCGGCGGGCGCCGCCGATCCGGACCGGCCCGCCCACGGTCACGCCTGGGACTCCGCCGCCCTGACCCCGTACACCCTGGCCGCGGGCACCGCGCCCCGGTCCGGCGGGGACGTCGTCGTGGATCGCGTCCTCGCCGACCGCGCCCACCTCACGGTCGGCGGCCGGCTCACGGTGCAGTCCACCCAGGAGCCCCGTACGTACCGGGTGACGGGGATCGCCGAGCCCGGCGCCGGGGCGACGGTCACCCACCAGACCTCGCTGTTCTTCTCCACCGCCGAGGCCGAGCGGCTCGCCGCGCACCCCGGGCAGGTGACGGCGATCGGTGTCGTGCCCGAACGGGGCCGGGACGTCGGCGCGTTGAAGGAGGCCGTCGCCGCCGCGCTCGACGGGACGACGGCTCAGGTCACGACCGGGGGCGGGCGCGGGCCCGTCGAGTTCCTGGACGCGTCCGCCGCCCGCGTGAAGCTCGTCAGCATGGGCGGGGCCATGGGCGGGACCTCGCTGCTCGTCGCCGTCCTGGTGGTCGTCGGCACCTTCGCCCTGTCCGTGCAGCAGCGGCATCGCGAGCTGGCCCTGCTGCGTGCCATCGCCGCCACCCCGCGCCAGATCCGCAGCCTGCTCGGCTGCGAGGCGCTGCTCGTCGGCGCCGCCGCCGGGATCATCGGCTCCCTCGCCGGGTTGCCGCTCGGCGGCTGGCTGTACGGGCGGTTCGTCGCACTCGGGTCCGTGCCGCCCACCCTTGAGCGCACCGTGAGTCTCTTCCCGGTGGCCGCCGGGCTCGCCGCCACGCTCTTCGGCGCCTGGGCCGCCACCCGCGTCGCCGCCCGGCGCATCGGCAGGATCAGGCCCGCCGCCGCTCTTTCCGAGGCGAGTGCCGCGCCGGTGCGGCCCGCTCTGGCGCGGACCGTCGCCGGGCTCGTCGCCCTGGCCGGGGGCACCGTGCTCGTCATCGTCCTGGCCGGACTGCGCACCGAGGCCGCCTCGACGCCCGTGACGTTCCTGTCCGTCGTCGTGCTCGCGGTGGCCGTCGCCCTCCTCGGCCCGCTGCTGGTCCGGGCGACCGCCGCCGTCCTGGGGCGCCCGCTGCGGACGGCCGGTCCGGCCGCCCGGCTCGCCACCGCGAACCTCAAGGGGCACGCGGCGCGCATGGCTGCCGTCGTCACCCCGCTCACCCTGCTCGTCGGCATGACCTGCACCGTCCTGTTCGTGCAGCCCACTCTGGGCGACGCCGCCCGGGCCCAGACCCGGGCCGGCGTCCGCGCCGACTGGGTGCTCGGCGCCCAGGGCCCCGGCATCCCGCAGGCGGCCGTGCGCGAAGTGCGCCGGGCGCCGGGGACCACCGCCACCGAGATCGTCCGCTCCACCGTCCGCGTCGGTCTCGACAAGTACCCGGCGCAGGGCCTCACTGCGGCCGGCGTCACCCGGACCTGGGACCCGGACGTCACCGCGGGATCATTGGAGGGGTTCGGGGCGCGCTCGGTCGCCGTCAGCCGGCTCGCCGCCGACCAGCAGCACCTGAAGCCGGGCAGCACCCTGAAGCTGACACTCGGGGACGGCACTCCCGTCAGCCTCACCGTCGCCGCCGTCTACGCGCGGGGTCTCGGCTTCGGCGATCTGACGGTCGCCCACGATCTGCTCGCACGCCATGTCGACAATCCGCTCGCCTCCTCCGTCCTCGTCTCCACCAGCCGCTCACAGGAACAACTCGCGCACACCCTGCGCGAGTTCCCGGGCGTCCGCGTCCTCTCGCCGGGCGACGCCGACGGGCTCCGGGCCGAGCGGCAGCAGGACGACGCCGAGGTGAACATCATCGCGATGGCCCTGGTCCTCGCCTTCACCGCCATCGCCGTCGTCAACACCCTCGCGATGTCGGTGTCCGAGCGGATCCGCGAGTTCGCCCTCCTCCGGCTCGCCGGGGCGACGCGCCACCAAGTGCTGCGCATGCTGCGGGTGGAGGCGCTGACCGTGGTCCTGATGGGCGTGGGCCTCGGGAGCGGGATCGCGGCCGCCGTGCTCAGCGCGTTCAGTCTCGGCATGACCGGCACGGCCGCTCCGGCCGTCCTGCCCCTGACGTACGTCACCGTGGTCGCGGCCGCCGCCGTGCTCGCACTCACCGCGACGGCGATGCCGGGCCGGGTGGCCCTGCGGGTCCGGCCGGTGACCATGGCGACCGCGAAGGAGTGATCCCGCGATCCCGCGCTCCCGTCGGTGCAGGCGGTGCAGGCGGTGCAGGCGGTGCAGGCGGTGCAGGCGGTGCAGGCGGTGCGAGTGCGGCAGGAAGGCAGGAAGGGGGCGAGAGGGGGCTGCCGTCGCGGCCGGGGCCGGCGTGGGTCAGCCCCGGCCGAGGACGCAGAACTCGTCGCCCGACGGATCGGCCAGGACGACCCAGGAGACGTCGCCCTGTCCGACATCGGCCCGCACCGCGCCGAGACCTTCGAGCCGGGCGACCTCGCGCGCCTGGTCCGCGACGGGGTCGGACATCAGGTCGAGATGGACGCGGCTCCGTACGGCCTCGTCCTCGGGCGTGCGGCGGAACTCCAGGAACGGGCCGACCCCCTTGACGGAGCGCAGCAGGGCGCGGTCGTCGGACAGTTCGTGGACGGTCCAGTCGAGGGCCTCGGCCCAGAACCGGACCGAGGCCCGCGGGTCCGCGCAGGCGACCACCACGGCGGCGATCGGCCCGGTGTCCCGGTAGCGGTCCCGGGGCTCAAGGACCCGGAACGCGTTGCCCTCCGGGTCGGCCAGCGCCGTCCACGGCGCGTCGTCCCCACCGGTGCCGGCGGGTGTCGCTCCGAGGTCCTTCAGGCGGGCGACCAGTTCGGCGTGGTGGCCGGTGGAGGTGGTGGCAAGTTCGAGGTGCACGCGGTAGTGCACCGTCTCCGGATCCGGGACGCGGACCAGGTCGATGCAGACGGCGGACGGGTCCGGCCAGGCGAAGCCCACGGGCTCCAGGTTGGTGACGCCGGGCCCCTCGCTGGAAAGACCCCAGCCGAGCGCCTCCGCCCAGAACCGGCCGAGCGCCGCATCGTCCCGCGCCTTGAAGTTCACCTGAACAAGCTGCAACGTCATGCGGCACACCCTAGGGGCTCATCTCCGATCAGGCGTGCGATATTCCGGGTGGCGCCCCGCCCCCCCCAGAGCGGGCCCGATCAGCGCGCGCGGCCGTCCGGAGCACGGCCGCGGTCAGCGCGTGGACACCGGCAGCCCCGCCGTGCGCCACGCCTGGAACCCGCCCACCAGGTCGGTCGCCCGGTGCAGCCCCAACTGCCGCAGGGAGACCGCCGCGAGGCTCGACGCGTACCCCTCGTTGCAGACCACCACGACGCGCAGGTCGTGGCCGGTCGCCTCCGGGGCGCGGTGGCTGCCCTGCGGATCGAGGCGCCACTCCAGTTCGTTGCGCTCGACCACGAGGGCACCGGGAATGAGCCCGTCGCGCTCGCGCAGGGCCGCGTACCGGATGTCGACGAGCAGGGCCTCGCCCGCCGTGGCGGCCGCGTGCGCCTCCCGCGCCTCGACCCGGTCGAGGCCGGCCCGTACGCGCTCCAGCAGGTCGTCGATGCCCACCGGGCCGTCCGTGGCGCTCACTGCCAGTCCTCCGGGCGCTCCACCGACTCCAGGCGCAGCAGCGGGCCGGTGCGGCTGTAGCGCCGGATCTGCGGGAGCGGGGGGTAGTAGGCGTGCACCGAGATGGCGTGCTCGGCGGTGGACTCGTTCAGGACCTCGTGGACGTGGTGGCGGCCGAAGGCGCGGCCCTGCCCCTTCGTCAGCCGGCGCTCCCTGTCGAAGCCTTCGGACAGTTCCAGGGTCTTCCAGCCGTCGGTGGGCAGCCGGGCGGCGAGTGACTTCTCCGTCAGCGCGCCGGAGGCGGTGAGGAAGGCGCCGACCGAGTCGGCGTGGTCGTGCCAGCCGGTGCCGGTGCCGGGCGGCCAGCCGATCAGCCACGCCTCGCTGCCACCGGGCCCCTCCAGCCGCACCCACGTGCGGCCTTCGGGGTCGAGCGGCAGGGAGGCGATGAGCTCCTCGTCCGCCGCCGTGCGGCGGACGAAGTCGTAGAGGTCGGCCTGGTTGGGCGCCGCGGCCGAGGACGCGGCCTGCGCGCCTACCGCGGGAAGGGGCGAGGGAGCGGAGGACGTGGGGGGTGCGGCGGCTGCGGTGGGTGCGGACGTGGGCACCGAGGCAGGTACAGAAGCGGGTGCAGACATGGAAACCGTCCTGGTGTTCGCGAAAGGCCCGCGCGCGCCACCGGCCCGGCGGCGGGCCGGGAGGCGGTGGGGCGCGGAAGGAGAAGAGCGAATTCAGCAGGACGGACGACACACGCAGCCCGCGTAGCGGACCAGGTCCATATGGACCCTCCGCCACAGGCGCACATTCGTGTCGATCGTCGTCACGTTCCGGAGTACACCATGGCGGTAGGGGCCGGTCAACTCTTGTTCACGGGGCGCGCGAAGCTCACGACGCGCCGCTCACCTCCGACGCGGCCTGCGCGGGCTCCGCCACGGACGGCTCAGGGCCGCCGAGCGCCGTGCGCGCCGCCTCGTACAGCTCCGCGGGCCGCACCCCGCTCAGCGCGGTGACGAGATGCCCGTCGGGGCGGATCAGCAGCACGGTGTGGGCGGGGGCCTCCGGATAGCTCTCGGCGACGAGCAGTTCGGCCTCGTGGGGGAGCGCGGAGACGGCGGCCGCGAGCCGGGGCATCAGCCCCGCCGACATCCAGTGCTTGCGGTCCCACACGCCGGTGCCGGGTGCCACCAGGACCACGAGCAGCGGCCCGAGGCCGAACCGGTCGCGCAGGTCGACGAACGAGCCGTCGGGCGCCGTCACCCGCACGTCGGCGACCGGGGCGCCGGGCGCCGTGCCCACGTCCACCTGCGACTCCGTGCGCTCCGGCGTGAGCGGGGAATCGGCGTACGCGCCGGGCGTGCCCAGCTGGCCGAGCCCCAGGTGGCCGTCCGTGAGCAGCGCGTCATGGCCCCGGGCGGACCCGGGGACGTACGAGCGCAGACCGCCGCCACCCCGCAGTATCGGCAGCGCCTGATCGGCGGCGCGCAGCCGGCCGGCGACGGCGGCGCGCCGCTCCGTCTGGTAGCTGTCGAGGAGGGCTTCGGCGGTCGGCCGGCGGTCGTCGTGCCAGGCCAGGGCCAGTTTCCAGGCGAGGTTGTCGGCGTCGCGCAGGCCCTCGTCGAGCCCCTGCGTCCCGAGTGCGCCGAGCAGGTGGGCGGAGTCCCCGGCGAGGAAGGCACGGCCCACCCGCCAGCGCCGGGCGAGGCGGTGGTGCACGGTGTGCACGCCCGTGTCCAGCAGTTCGTACGGGGGTGTGGAGCCGCCGCACCAGCCGGCGAGGGTCTCCCGGATGCGGGTCACCAGGACGTCGGGGGTGACCAGATCGCTGCGCGGCGGCAGCAGCCAGTCCAGGCGCCAGACGCCGTCGCCCAGCGGGCGGCCGACGACTTCGGCGCCGGACGGGCCCGACGTCCGCCACGGGGGGTTGCGATGGAGCAACGCCTGACCGGGCCAGGGAAGTTCCGTGCGCAGCGCGGCGACCGCGTGCCGCTCGACGGCGGTGCGGCCCGGGAAGCGGATGTCGAGGAGCTTGCGGACGGTCGAGCGGGGACCGTCGCAGCCGACCAGATAACTGCCCCGCCACCAGGTGCCCTTGGGGCCGCGCGTGTGGGCGGTCAGTCCGCCCTTGTCCTCTTCGAGGGAGTCGAGCCGGCTGTCGGTGGAGATCTTGACCAGCCGCTCCCTGGCGGCCGCGGCGCGCAGGGCGCCGGTGAGGTCGTGCTGGGCGATGTGCAGCGGCGCGGGCAGCGGGTCGTCCGGCTCGCCGAAGGTGAGGACCCGCATCTCCTGCTTGCGGCGCAGCGAGCGCCAGCCGGTCCAGCGGGAGCCGAGCGTGTCGAAGGAGGTGCCGGACAGCCGCTCGGTGAGCGCGGCGGTGTCCTCGCGCAGGACGACCGTGCGGGCGGGCCGCGGCTCGTCCTTGCCGGGCCCCTCGTCGAGGAGCACGGACGGTACGCCGTGGCGGGCGAGGGCCAGGGACAGCGTGAGTCCCACCGGCCCCGCTCCGACGACGATCACCGGATCCACGGCGCGGACCCTCCTGCCCCGTGCGGCGCCGCGCGGTGGAGCGCGGAGAAAGTGCTGGACCTACAGGAAGGGGCAGTTGGAGCGGGGTGCGCGTTCACAGAGCGTATGCAACCCATTGCCGGTGCTTGCGTCAAGTGACGGAGGCAGTGGCGTCGTCACCGATGTCTCGGCGGAACCGCGAGTTCCCGAACCTCATATTTAACTCAAAACACAACAGTTATGTGCATTACGCAGCTAACCTCGTGGCGGGCGTCTGACCAAGCGCCCAGTAGGAGAGGGATGGCCGAAGGGCCATACGTACGGAGGAGAAGCATGGGCAAGGCACTCAGGGGGATCGCCGTCGGTATCGCGACCGGCGCGTTGGCCTTCCTTCCCGTCGTCCAGTCGCAGGCGGCGGTGAGTCACCTCAAGTCCGGGGGCGGCAAGTCCTACAAGGGCTGCAAGAACAGCGTCGTGATGTGGCGTGACAGCGGAAAGATGTACGCCTACGGCAAGTTGCGGTGCAGCAAGGAACAGCTCGTCGTGCGGGCGAGCGTGGCGCTGTCCGGGGAGAACGGCAAGACCTTCAAGAGCAACCTGAAGGGCTGCCCGTCCGCGAAGAGCTGCACCACCAAGACGATCACCCTGCCGGGGAAGAAGGGGTGGACCTTCCGGGCCTCCTCGGACGGCACGGCCTCCGGTCCCGACTGGGGCGAGGGCGACCTGTCGTGGCCGACGTCGAGCGTCGCGCACGTCTCGTACAAGTACGCCTGACCTGACCTGACCTGACCTGACCTGACCCGACCCGTCCGGGAGACCCGGACGGGTCGACACGGAAGCGGCCCGCCGTTGGTTCGGCGGGCCGCTTCCGCGTGCGTTCCTCCGCTGCCGGGGCAGCGGTCGGCCTGGTGGTCTCGCCGCCGGACAGGCCCTAGAGGGTCGGCTTCGCGTCCTCGATGTCCGTGGCCGACAGCACCGCACCCGTCGTCTTCTTCGCCCGGCGCAGACGGCGCTCCAGCCATGAGGCGAACGTCGTCAGGGTGAAGTTGATCGCGACGAAGATGACCGCCACGATCGTGAAGCATGCGATGGTGTTCGCCCCGTAGGCGGCACTCATCGGGCGGACGGCCGCGAGGAGGTCGGAGAACGTCAGCATCGCGCCGCCCAGGGCGGTGTCCTTCACGATGACCACGAGCTGGCTGACGATCGCGGGCAGCATCGCCGTCACCGACTGCGGGAGCAGGATCGAGCGCATCGTCTGACCCTTGCGCAGCCCGATGGCGTACGCGGCCTCCGCCTGTCCCCTGGGCAGTGCCAGGACGCCGGCGCGGACGATCTCGGCGAGGACGGACGAGTTGTAGAGCACGAGTCCGGTGACGACGGCGTACAGCGGCCGGTCGTCCGAGGAGACGTTCGTGAACTCGGAGTACGCGGCGTTCGCGAAGATCATCAGGATGAGGACCGGGATGGCCCGGAAGAACTCGACGACCGCGCCGGACGGAAGGCGCACTCCCAGGTGGTCCGAGAGGCGTGAGATGCCGAAGAACGCGCCGAGCGGCAACGCGATGATCATGGCGAAGGCGGCGGCCTTGAGCGTGTTCTCCAGGCCCGGCCAGATGTACGTCTGCCAGGGGCGGCTGTCGGTGAAGAACGGCTTCCACTTGACCCAGTCGAGCTGGTTCTTGTCGTTGAGCTGGACGACCACCCACCAGATCACGGCCGCGAAGGCGAGCAGGAAGAGGATCGAGTAGAGGACGTTGCGCCACTTGGCCCGGGGGCCGGGGGCGTCGTAGAGGACCGATGTCATCGCTTCACCGCCACCTTCCTGCCGACCCAGTTGAGGATGAGGCCGGTCGGGAGCGTCAGGATGATGAAACCGAGCGCGAAGACGGCCGAGATCAGGATGAGTTCGGCCTCATTCTCGATCATGCTCTTCATGAGGTACGCGGCTTCCGCCACGCCGATCGCGGCGGCCACCGTGGTGTTCTTGGTGAGGGCGATCAGCACGTTCGTCATCGGGCCCATGACCGAGCGGAACGCCTGCGGCAGCACGATCAGGCGCAGCACCTGGCCGAAGCTCAGACCGATCGCCCGGGCGGCCTCGGCCTGGCCGATCGGCACCGTGTTGATGCCGGACCGCAGGGCCTCGCACACGAACGCGGACGTGTAGGCGATCAGTCCGAGCACCGCCAGGCGGAAGTTGATCGTCTTGAAGTCCGAGGCGCCGAGACTGATGAGCAGGGTCTGGTTCAGGCCGAGCGAGGTGAAGACGATGATGATCGTCAGCGGAATGTTCCGCACGATATTCACGTACGCCGTGCCGAAGCCGCGCAGCAGGGGCACGGGGCCCACGCGCATGCCGGCCAGAAGAGTTCCCCATATGAGGGAGCCGACGGCTGAGAGGACGGTGAGCTTCACCGTCATCCAGAACGCTCCCAGTAGGTCGTAACCTTCAAGAAAGTCGAACACGATCTCCCGCGCTTCCGCGTGTCTGGAGGGCTGCCAGGGGGTGTACGGGGTACGGCGGCCCGCCCGTCCGGGCAGACCGCCGCACTTGCGTCACCGCGTCACTTGACGACGTTGCCGATCTTCGGCGCGGGCTCGTTCTTGTAGCCGGCCGGGCCGAAGTTCTTCTTCACGGCCTTGTCCCACGAACCGTCCTTGACCATCTTCTCCAGGGCGGTGTTGATCTTGCCCTTGAGGTCGCTGCCCTTCTTGACGCCGATGCCGTAGTTCTCGTTGGTCATCTTGAAGCCGCCGAGCTTGAACTTGCCCTTGAAGTCGGCCTGCGAGGCGTAACCGGCGAGGATCGAGTCATCCGTGGTCAGCGCGTCGATCGCCTTGTTCTCGACGCCCGTCAGGCACTCCGAGTAGCCGCCGTACTCCTGAAGCTGCGCCTTGGGCGCCAGCTTGTCCTTGACGTTCTGGGCGGACGTCGAACCGGTGACCGAACACAGCTTCTTGTTGTTCAGGTCCGCCGGAGCCTTGATCGAGCTGTCGTCGGCGCGGATCAGGACGTCCTGGTGGGCCAGGAGGTACGGGCCGGCGAAGTCGACCTTGGCGGCGCGCTCGTCGTTGATCGAGTACGAGGCGGCGATGAAGTCCACGTCGCCGCGCTGGAGCATCGTCTCGCGGTCGGCGCTCTTGGCTTCCTTCCACTGGATGTCGCCCGTGGCGTAACCCAGCTCCTTGGCGACGTACGAGGCGACGTCGACGTCGAAGCCCTCGTACTTGCCGTCCGGGGTCTTCTGGCCGATGCCCGGCTGGTCGAACTTGATCCCGATGGTGATCTTCTTGCCGCCCGACGATCCCTTGTCGTCACCGTCGTCGCCACCGCAGGCGGTGGCGGTCAGGGCGAGAGCGGCGACCGTGGCGGCGATCGCGGCGGACTTGCGGAGCTTCATGGTGAACATCCTTCGTGTCGGAAGAATCGGCAGTCGGAAATCTCGACACGCGCGCGCGGGGCCTCACATGGGGGCGCGTGTGCGGCGCGCGTCAGTGGTGCAGGATCTTCGACAGGAAGTCCTTGGCCCGATCACTGCGCGGGTTGCTGAAGAACTGGTCGGGAACGGCCTCTTCGACGATGCGGCCGTCCGCCATGAAGACGACCCGGTTCGCGGCCGAGCGGGCGAAGCCCATCTCGTGGGTGACCACGACCATCGTCATGCCGTCCCGGGCGAGCTGCTGCATCACTTCGAGGACTTCGTTGATCATCTCCGGGTCGAGCGCGGACGTCGGCTCGTCGAAGAGCATCACCTTCGGGTCCATCGCCAACGCCCTCGCGATCGCGACGCGTTGCTGCTGGCCGCCGGAGAGCTGCGCCGGGTACTTGTCCGCCTGGGCGCCGACGCCGACCCGGTCGAGGAGGGCGCGGGCCTTCTCCTCGGCCTGGCTCTTGGACGCCTTGCGGACCTTGATCTGCCCCAGCATCACGTTCTCCAGCACCGTCTTGTGCGCGAAGAGGTTGAAGGACTGGAAGACCATGCCCACGTCCGCGCGCAGCCGGGCCAGCTCCTTGCCCTCCTGGGGCAACGGCTTGCCGTCGATCGAGATGTCGCCGGAGTCGATGGTCTCCAGGCGGTTGATCGTGCGGCACAGCGTGGACTTACCGGAACCCGACGGGCCGATGACGACCACGACCTCGCCTCGCGCGATGGTCAGGTCGATGTCCTGGAGCACGTGCAGCGAGCCGAAGTGCTTGTTCACCCGGCTCAGCGCGACCAGCGCGTCGCCCGCGGGGGGAGTGGCGTCCTTGGTCACCGAAACTTCGGTCATCGGGGTCTTGCTCCATCCTCCTCGGTTGGGAGGACAGTAGTAACCCCGTAAGACCAGCGTCATTACATCTGAGGGGAAATTGAGCATAACGATCCGGCCGCAACCGGACACTATGCGTGAAGGGGGTGCCGGTCCGCGTACCGGGTGCATAACGGAACACGGGCGTCACCGGAACCCCCTTGACGCCGTCCTCGTCCATCGGCGTGGATGCCTTGAGCGTCGCGCGGGACCGAGTCGCGCGGACCGACGGACGATGAACCTAAGGGGGCCGGAATGAGACTGCTGCTCGTCGAGGACGACGATCACGTGGCCGCGGCCCTGTCGGCCGTCCTGTCCCGCCACGGCTTCGAGGTGCACCACGCGCGCAACGGCGAGGAGGCGCTCCAGGCGCTCGTCCCGGAGGCCGCCGCGTTCGGAGTCGTCCTCCTCGACCTCGGCCTGCCCGACCAGGACGGCTACGAGGTGTGCGGCAAGATCCGCAAGCGCACGTCGACCCCCGTGATCATGGTGACCGCGCGCGCGGACGTGCGGTCCCGCATCCACGGCCTCAACCTCGGCGCGGACGACTACGTGGTGAAGCCCTACGACACCGGGGAACTGCTCGCGCGCATCCACGCCGTCAGCCGGCGCAGCGTGCCCGACGAGGCCGCCGCGCCCGTCGGCCACGAGGTGCGGTTCGGCGGCGTCGCCCTCGATCTGCCCACCCGCCGGGTGACGGTGGACGGGGCCGCGGTGCAGCTCACCCGCAAGGAGTTCGACCTGCTGGCGCTGCTCGCCCAGCGGCCGGGCGTCGTCTTCCGCCGGGAGCAGATCATCTCCGAGGTGTGGCAGACCAGTTGGGAGGGGACCGGGCGCACCCTGGAGGTGCACGTGGCGTCCCTGCGCTCCAAGCTGCGCATGCCGGCCCTCATCGAGACCGTGCGGGGCGTCGGGTACCGGCTCGTCGCCCCGGCCGTGTAGCGGACGGGACGACCCCGGGTGCGCGCACGGCTGCTTCCGCTGCTCATCGTCCTCATGGCGGGTGTCCTGCTCGCGCTCGGCTTCCCGCTCGCGGTGAGCCTGGCGTCCGCGCAGCAACAGAAGGTCGTCGTGGACCGCATCGACGACACCGCCCGCTTCGCCTCCCTCGCGCAGTTCGTCACCACCCGCTCCGAGGGCAGCGACGAGGCGGAGACCGACGAGCGGCGGCAGACGCTCCAGAAGGAACTCGCCCGCTACTACGACGTCTACGGCATAAAGGCCGGCGTCTTCTACCGGGACCTGAACGTGCTGCCCATGGGCCGGGCGCCCACCGCGTTCCGGGTACCGCTCAGCGGCCAACTGCGTGAGGCCTTCGAGGAAGCGCTGTACTCGCGCGGGAGCCACGACCCGCCGCAGGTGTGGCCGTGGCAGAGCGGGGGCCGCATCGTCGTCGCCTCTCCCGTCATCCGGGACGGCGATGTCGTCGCCGTCGTCGTCACGGACTCGCCCACCGCCACGATGCGGGCCAAGACGGTCCGCGGCTGGGCCGTGATCGCGCTCGGCGAGGCGGCCGCCATGCTGCTCGCCGTGGGCGCCGCGCTGCGCCTGACCGGCTGGGTCCTGCGGCCCGTACGGGTACTCGACGCGACCACGCACGACATCGCCACCGGCCGGCTCAAGTCGCGGGTCGCGGCCGCCGGCGGTCCGCCGGAACTCAGACGCCTGGCCCGGTCGTTCAACGAGATGGCGGACAACGTCGAGGACGTGCTGGAGCAGCAGCGCGCCTTCGTCGCCGACGCCTCGCACCAGCTGCGCAATCCGCTCGCCGCGCTGATGCTCCGTATCGAGGTGCTGTCCTACGAACTGCCGGAGGGGAACGAGGAGATCGCGTCCGTACAGGCCGAGGGCAAGCGGCTGGCCCGGGTCCTCGACGACCTGCTGGACCTGGCGCTCGCCGAGCACGCGGCCGCCGACCTCCAGCTCACCGACATCGGTGAACTGGCGGCCGAGCGCGTCGAGGCGTGGCGGCTGACCGCGCGGGACAAGGGGGTGCGCCTCGTCGCGGACTGCCCCGCCGTGACCGGCTGGGCCGACCCGGTCGCGCTGTCCAGCGCGCTGGACGCCGTCGTCGACAACGCGCTGAAGTTCACGCCGCGGGGCGAGGAGGTCAGCGTCGCCGTCACGGCGAACGGCGACAGCACCGCCGTCGTGGTCGCCGACGGCGGGCCCGGGCTGCGGGAGGACGAGCTGTCCCGCATCGGGGACCGCTTCTGGCGCAGCGGCCGGCACCAGAACATCAAGGGCTCGGGCCTCGGCCTGTCGATCTCCCGCGCGCTGCTCACGGCGGGCGGCGGCTCCCTCACGTACGCGTCGCACGCGCCGCACGGCCTGGAAGTGACCGTGCGGGTGCCTCGGGAGCGGCCGGTCAGCGATCTCACCGGCCGGTGACGTCGGGCGGCGGGTCAGTGACGTCAGGGCGGAGGTGCGGGCCGTCGGTCAGGGCTTGACCGAGCGGTGTCAGGGCTTGACCGAGCGGTAGTAGCGGCGCGCGCCCTCGTGCAGGGCGAGCGGGTCCGTGTACACCGCCGTCCGCAGATCCACGAGCTGCGCCGCGTGCACCTCGTGGCCGATCGAGTCGCGGCTGTCGATGACCGTACGGGTCACGGCCTCCATCAGCGCCGGGTCCATGCGGTCCGTGGTGACCAGCAGGTTCGCCACCGCCAGGGTGCTGACCGCCCGGCCGCGCTGGGCGTCCGGGTAGGTGTCGGCGGGCATCACGGCGGCGCGGTAGTAGCGGGCCGACGGGTCGCTCATGGTGCGCAGGCGGTCCAGCAGGCTGCCCATCTCCACCAGCCGGACCGGGAAGTGTCGGGAGAGGTCCTTCACGTTGTTGGTGGGCAGTCCGCCCGACCAGAAGAAGGCGTCGATCGTGCCGGTTCTGAGGGCGTCGGCCATGCCGCTGATGCCGAGGCTGACCGGCACGATGTCCTTGTGGATGTCCAGGCCCGCCGCCGCCAGCACCTTCTCGGCGATCAGCCGCACCCCGGAGCGCGGGCCGCCCACGGCGACCTTCTTGCCGCGCAGGTCACGCACCTTCTCGATGCTGGAGCCGCTGGGCACGACGAGCTGCATGTAGTCGTCGTAGAGGCGGGCGCAGCCGCGCAGCCGGTCCGCGCCGGGCCGGTTCTCCTCCTGGTACTTGGCGACGGCGTCCGCCGCGGCGATGGTGAAGTCCGCCTTGCCGGTGGCGACCCGCGTGACGTTGTCCCACGAGCCCTCGCTCTCCTTCAGCCGGACGTCGAGCCGGGGCAGATCGCGGGCCAGCGCCTCGTCGAGGAGATTGCCGTAGCGCACGTACACGCCGTTCTGCGTACCGGTGCTGAACCTGACCTCGCCGGACGGCGTCTCGTCGCCCAGCGGCAGCAGCCACCACAGCAGCAGCCCGAACACCACGAGCGCCGCCACCGAGCCGGTGAGGACGCGGCGACGGGTCAGCGGGAACGACGGGAAGGGGGCCTGCGGCATGCCGTGATCCTGCCAGGTGCCGCCGGGGCTGACCAGGGGCGGAGCGCTGCCGCCCGGTGACGGGGGGTGAGGGGGCGCGCGGGCCGGGGGTGGTGGCCCGTCGCCCCACGTCACAGCCGGCGCCGACGTCGTGCGAGGTCCCAGGCCGCCGTCCCCCACCGCTCGTGGTCGAAGGAGAAGCCGGCGTCGAGGAGCCGGCCCGGTACCACCCGGCGGCTCTTGAGCAGCAGCTCCGTGTCCGAGCGCAGCGCGAAGGCGCCCACCTCGGCCATCCAGCGGGCGGCGGGCAGGCCGAGCGGGACCCGGTGGGCCCGGCGCAGGGTGCGCATGAAGTCGCGCTGGGGGAGCGGATGCGGGGCGGCCAGGTTCACCGGACCGGTCAGCTCCTCGTGGGCGATCAGGAACTCGACGGCCCGCACGAAGTCCCGGTCGTGGATCCAGGACATGTACTGCCGGCCGCCCGCGACCGGCCCGCCGAGGCCGAGCCGCGCGAGCCACGACAGCACGTCGAAGACGCCGCCGCGGTCCGGGCTCATCACCATCGCCGCCCGCAGCGCGACCTTGCGGGTGCCCGGGGTGCGGGCCTCCCGCTGCGCACGCTCCCAGGCCCGGGCGATGTCCACGCTGTACGACCAGTAGCCGGGGACGCCGGGCTCGGTGCCCCCGAGGACGCCGGACGTCTCGTCCTGCGCGCTGTCGTACGCATGGGCGTAGATCGTGGCGGTGCTCATCTGGAGCCACAGCGCGGGCGGCCGGGCCGCGGCGCCGATGGCCTCGCCGACGGCGCGGGCCGACTCGACCCGGGAGTCCATCATGGCGCGCAGATTCTCGTGCGTGTAGCGGCAGCTGACGCTGCGCCCGGCCAGGTTGACCACCACGTCGCTGCCGTCGATCTCCCGCGCCCAGGCGCCGGGCGTGCGGCCGTCCCACTGCACCTCGCCCGCGCGCGTGGGGTGCCTGCTCAGCACGACGACCTCGTGCCCCGCGGCCGCCAGCGCCCGGCGCAGCACTCCGCCGACCTGTCCCGTGCCCCCTGGCAGTACGACCTTCATTGCGCCCCCTGAACGACTCGCATGAGTGACCCGCAAGAATTGAACGTGTTCAAATTAGCGTGCGGTGTGCTGAGAAGCGAGCCGGGGGGCGGTGCGTGCTCAGGGCCCCGACGCGCCGCCCTTCCCCTTCCGGGGGAATGTCGCCTTCCGCGGGAACTTCTCCGTCCGTGGAAGCTTCTTCGTACGGGGGAACCGCCCTTCCCTGCGAAGACGGCCCGATCCACTACGGCGCGTAGTTAGGTATGGCGCAAGCGCGTCATCCGCACATCTTCCAGAAAGGAGGCGGATGTTGGCCGACGAGACGATAGGCATCGTGGGAGCCGGCATCGTGGGCCTCGCGACCGCTCGCGAGATCACCCTGCGCCGCCCCGGCACCCGTGTCGTCGTGTTCGAGAAGGAACAGGACGTCGCACACCATCAGACCGGCCACAACTCCGGCGTCGTGCACGCCGGGATCTACTACACGCCCGGCAGCCTCAAGGCGGACCTGACCGTACGGGGCGTCGGCCTGCTGCGCGAGTACTGCCAGGAGCACCGGCTCCCGTACCGGGAGATCGGCAAGCTCGTGATGGCCGTCCGCGAGGACGAGCTGGGCCGCATGAACGCCCTCTACGAGCGGGCCAGGAACAACCACGTGCCGGATCTGCGCAAGGTCGCGCGCGAGGAGATCGCCGAACTCGAACCGCAGGCGGGCGGCATCGCGGCCCTGCACTCCCCGCGCACCGCCATCACCGACTACCCGGCCGTCGCCCGCGCGTTCGCCCAGGACATCGAGCGGTCCGGGGGCGAGGTGCGGCTCGGGCGTCGCGTCACCGGCATCACCGAGGTCACCGGCGGCATCGAGGTGGCGACCGGGCAGGAGCGGATCACCGTCGACCGGCTCGTGCTGTGCGCCGGGCTGCACTCCGACTCCGTCGCCCGGCTCGCGCGGGGCGGACCCGAACCCCGGATCGTCCCGTTCCGCGGCGAGTACATGCTGCTCAAACCGGAGCGGGCGGACCTGGTGCGCGGGCTGATCTACCCGGTGCCCGACCCCCGGTACCCGTTCCTCGGCGTGCACTTCACCCCGCGCGTCGACGGGTCGGTCGAGGTCGGCCCGAACGCCGTGCTCGCCCTCGCCCGCGAGGGATACACCCGCGCCCGCGTCTCCCCGAAGGACCTCGTGGGGCTCGCCGCCTATCCCGGCGTCTGGCGCATGGCCGCCCGGCACTGGCGCACCGGCGTCAAGGAGTACAAGGGTTCCTTCTCCACGGCCGCCTTCATGAAGGACGCGAAACTGTACGTCCCCGGGGTCGGCGTCGACGACGTCGTGCGCGGCGGCGCCGGGGTGCGCGCGCAGGCGCTGGACCGCGACGGCACCCTCGTCGACGATTTCCGGCTGCACCGGGCCGGCCGGATCACGGCCGTGCGCAACGCGCCCTCGCCCGCCGCGACGGCCTCTCTGGCGATCGCCGAACACATCGTGGACGCCGCCCTCGACGTGACCTGAACCCCCCTCGTCCCAGGGCGTGACGGCCGTCCGTCCCGGCGGCCCGGTGAGACCACCGGACCGCCGGACCGCCGAGACGGTCCAGCACCGCCGAGACGGTCCAGCACCGCCGAGACGGTCCAGCACCGCCAAGACGGTCCAGCACCGCCAAGACGGCGCCGGATCACCAAGACGGCGCCGGATCACCAAGACGGCGCCGGATCACCAAGACGGCGCCGGAGCCCCGGAACAAGGCGGACAAGGGGCTAGAAAACCCTTGGACCCCGTCACCCCCGCCACGGGACAATTCCACCCCTGCCGACCGCGCGAACGGCCGGTCCGGCCCGCTGTGCCACGGGGGTGGGACGTGGAGAAACCCGGAGAACCGACGACGGCGCCGCCAGGCCGCAGCGCGATGCTGCTCGCCTGGCGCATCTACCTCCGCGAGATGGCCCGCCAGCGCCGTCTGTCCGTCCCCGCGGTGCTGCTGCCCGCGCTCGGCAACGTAGGCATCAACTACGTGGCACCCCTCCTCGTCGCCCACCTCGTCGGCCGCTTCGCGGGGGACGGCAGGATCGACACCGCGGGAGCCCTGCCGTACGTCGCCGCCTTCGCCGGAGTGCTGCTGCTCGCCGAGGCACTGTGGCGCGTGGGCATCCACTGCCTCAACCGGGTGGACGCGCGCGGCATCGAGCGGCTGTACGTCCACGGCATGGACGAGCTGTACGCCAAGGACGCTACGTTCTTCCACGACAACTTCGCCGGCTCGCTGACCAAGCGGGTGTCCAGCTTCGCCGCCCGCTTCGAGGAGTTCGCCGACACCCTCGTCTTCCAGGTGATCGGAAGCCTGGTTCCACTGGTCTTCGGCTCGGTGGTGCTGTGGAGCTACGAACCCTGGCTCGTCGGCGGCCTGTTGACGATGCTCACCCTCACCGGACTGATCGTCGCGCCGCTGATCCGGCGCAGACAGCGGATCGTGGAGGCGCGGGAGGCGGCGATCGCCCGGGTGTCGGGCCATGTCGCCGACAGCCTGTCGAACATGGAGACGATCCGGGCGTTCGCCGCCGAGGACCGCGAGGCCGCCGAGCACCGCGGCAGGGTCGCCGAGTCCCGGCGCTGGACACTCATGTCGTGGGACTACAGCAACCTGCGCATCGACACGCTCGTCGCCCCGCTGTCCGTGCTCACCAACGCGCTGGGCCTGCTCCTGGCGGTCACGCTCGGCGGCGGCCACGGCGTCGAGGGCGTCGTGGTGGCGTTCACCTACTACTCGAACGCCACCCGGATCATGTTCGAGTTCAACCAGATCTACCGCCGTCTGGAGAGCTCGACGACGGAGGCCGCCCAGTTCACGGAGCTGCTGATGGTGCCGGCGACCGTCCTCGACCCGCCCGCGCCCCGGCCCGCCCACCCCGTCCGCACCGACGTCCGCTTCGAGAAGGTGACCTTCGCGCACGCGGGCGCGCCCCGGCTCTTCGACGGCCTGGACCTGGAGGTGCCCGGCGGTTCCAAGGTCGGCTTCGTCGGCCGGTCCGGCGGCGGCAAGACCACCCTGACCCGGCTGCTGCTGCGCATGTCCGACGTCCAGGGCGGCCGCATCCGGCTCGGCGGCCAGGACATCAGCCGGCTCCGCCAGCGGGACCTGCGCGAGCTGATCGCGTACGTCCCGCAGAGCCCGGCCATGTTCCACCGCAGCCTGCGCGACAACATCGCCTTCGCCCGCCCGGACGCCACCGACGCGGACATCCGCCGCGCGGCGGAGGCCGCCCACGTCACGGAGTTCGCCGACACCCTGCCGGACGGCTTCGCCACCCTCGTCGGCGAGCGCGGCGTCAAGCTCTCCGGCGGCCAGCGCCAGCGCGTCGCCCTGGCCCGCGCCATCCTGCGCGACGCCCCCGTCCTCCTCCTCGACGAGGCGACGAGCGCCCTGGACTCCGAGAGCGAGCGGCTCGTCCAGGAGGCCCTGTGGCGTCTCATGGAGGGCCGCACCGCGCTGGTCGTGGCCCACCGCCTGAGCACCGTCGCGGGCATGGACCGCCTAGTCGTCCTCGACCACGGCCGCGTCGTGGAGCAGGGCACCCACCACGACCTCCTCGGCGCGGACGGCGTCTACGCCAAGCTCTGGCACCACCAGTCCGGCGGCTTCCTCATCGACGAGGCCGACGCCGAGCCCGCGGAAGGAGCCCGGGTCACACCGTGAGGCGGGCCCCCGGCGGGCTCGGCGACCGGGGCGTGCCCGCAACGGCCTACCCTGGTGTGCATGACCAGCAGCAGCGACCGGAGCCAGGCAGTGGACGTAGCGGACCCCAAGACGTACGAAGTGCTCACCTACGGGTGCCAGATGAACGTCCACGACTCCGAGCGCTTGTCCGGCCTCCTGGAGAACGCCGGGTACGTCCGCGCACCCGAGGGCTCCGACGGCGACGCCGACGTGGTCGTCTTCAACACTTGCGCGGTGCGGGAGAACGCCGACAACCGCCTCTACGGCAACCTGGGGCGGCTCGCTCCGCGCAAGGTGTCCCGGCCGGGCATGCAGATCGCCGTCGGCGGCTGTCTCGCCCAGAAGGACCGCGACACCATCGTGAAGAAGGCACCCTGGGTGGACGTCGTCTTCGGCACCCACAACATCGGCAAGCTCCCCGTCCTCCTGGAGCGCGCCCGCGTCCAGGAAGAGGCGCAGGTCGAGATCGCCGAGTCGCTGGAGGCGTTCCCCTCCACGCTGCCCACCCGCCGCGAGAGCGCCTACGCGGCCTGGGTCTCCATCTCGGTCGGCTGCAACAACACCTGCACCTTCTGCATCGTCCCCGCGCTGCGCGGCAAGGAGAAGGACCGCAGGACCGGCGACATCCTCGCCGAGATCGAGGCCCTGGTCGGCGAGGGCGTCTCCGAGATCACCCTCCTCGGCCAGAACGTGAACGCGTACGGGAGCGACATCGGCGACCGCGAGGCCTTCAGCAAGCTGCTGCGCGCCTGCGGCTCCATCGAGGGCCTGGAGCGGGTCCGCTTCACCTCCCCGCACCCGCGCGACTTCACCGACGACGTGATCGCCGCCATGGCCGAGACGCCGAACGTGATGCCGCAGCTGCACATGCCGATGCAGTCCGGTTCGGACACCGTCCTGAAGGCGATGCGCCGCTCGTACCGCCAGGAGCGCTACCTCGGCATCATCGAGAAGGTCCGCGCCGCCATCCCGGACGCCGCGATCACCACCGACATCATCGTGGGCTTCCCCGGCGAGACCGAGGAGGACTTCGAGCAGACGATGCACGCCGTGCGCGAGGCCCGCTTCTCCGCCGCCTTCACCTTCCAGTACTCCAAGCGCCCCGGGACCCCGGCCGCGACCATGGACGGCCAGATCCCCAAGGAGGTCGTGCAGGCCCGCTACGAGCGTCTGGTCGCCCTCCAGGAGGAGATCTCCTGGGAGGAGAACAAGAAGCAGGTCGGCCGCACCCTGGACCTGATGGTCGCCGAGGGCGAGGGCCGCAAGGACGGCTCCACGCACCGCCTCTCCGGCCGCGCCCCCGACAACCGCCTGGTCCACTTCACCAAGCCGGACCAGGAGGTCCGCCCCGGCGACATGGTCACCGTAGAGATCACCTACGCCGCCCCGCACCACCTCCTCGCCGAGGGCGCCGTCCTGAACGTGCGCCCCACGCGCGCGGGCGACGCCTGGGAGAGGCGCACCAAGGAGACCCAGGACAAGCAGCAGGGCGTCCTGCTCGGCCTGCCCAAGGTGGGCGTCCCCGAGCCGCTGCCCGCCGTCACCGGCGGCTGCGCGATCGACTGACACCCGGTCCGGGCGCGGCGGAGGGCCACCGCGCCCGCGCAGTAGGCTGACGATCATGCTTGTCGCCGCCGCCGTGTGCCCCTGCCCGCCGCTGCTCGTGCCCGAGGTCGCCGCCGGGGCGGCCCCGGAGCTGGACGCCGCGCGTGCGGCCTGCGACGAGGCGCTCGCCCGGGTCGCCGCCGCCGCGCCGGACCTGCTCGTCGTCGTCGGCGCGGGCGCGCGCACCACGTTCCACGAGGTCGGCTCCCGCGGCTCCTTCCAGCCGTTCGGCGTCGACGTCGACGTGACCCTCGGAACGCCCTCCGGCACCCCGGCCGTCACGCTGCCGCCCTCCCTCGCGGTGGGCGCGTGGCTGCTCACGCGTGCGGGATGGACCGGCCCCGTGCGCGGATACGAGGTGGAGAGCGGCCGGCCCCCGCAGGCCAACGCCGAGGACGGCACGCGCCTGGCATCCCTGGCCGACCGGGTGGGCCTGCTCGTCATGGGCGACGGCACGGCCTGCCGCACGGTGAAGGCCCCCGGCTACCTCGACGAGCGCGCCGAAGGCGTCGACGCGCGGATCGCCGCCGCCCTGCGCGACCTCGACACGGACGGCACGCTCGCGCGGCTCGACGCCGGACTGTCCCGCGAGCTGAAGATCTCCGGCCGCGACCCCTGGCAGATCCTGTCGGCCGCCTGGGACGGCGGCCGCGGCACCGGCGACCTGCTCTACGAGGACGCCCCCTACGGGGTCGGCTACACCGTCGCCTCCTGGACCCGGCCGGCCGGCGACTGACCGACCCCGACCCCGACACCGACCCCGACACCGGGCCCGGACACGGCGACGGCCGCGGAACCCGAGGGCTCCACGGCCGTCCGCCAGGTGCGCCGCACCGGCGCTTCGGGCTACTTGCGGGCGCTCTCACCGGCGCCGTTGTCGGCCGCCTGCTCCGCCGACTGCTGCTTCGGGATCTCCACGGCGCCCACACCGGCCTCGGGGACCACCCCGGCCCCGGCGGCCTCGGCGACCTCGGTGGCCTCGGCGAACTCTGGGGCCTCCGCCTCCGCCTCCGCCTCCGCCTCCGCCGCGGGCGGTTCCTGCGTGGCCTCAGCGGCCCCCTCCGCGGCCTCTGGGGCCTCAGGAGCCGATGCGGCGTCCGCGGTGCCCTCCGCCTCCGGCTCGGCCGTCAGAGCGGCAGCCTGCCCCTCGGCGGCCGCCACCTCATCGGTGTCCTTGGCCTTGCGGCGAAACATCGCAAAAACGCCCATTTCAACTCCATACGTGACTCGTGCGAGCGAAATCCCGCCCTGCCCGGTGCGCCCCATTGCGTCACCCGGGTCACCGGTCCGCACAACCGGCGGCTGGGACCTCGCAACAGGCAACGACCCCGCACCGGCCCCGTCACGTAGCTCGTTCGAGAAGCGGGCCCGCGATTTGCGAGACTGGGGCGGTGAGTAGCGCAGCTCCCGCCCCGCGGGTCATCGCCGTAGTCGGTCCCACCGCGGCCGGAAAGTCGGATCTCGGCGTCTTCCTGGCCAGAGAACTCGGAGGCGAGGTCGTCAACGCCGATTCCATGCAGCTGTACCGAGGAATGGACATCGGCACCGCCAAGCTGACGCCCGAGGAGCGCGCCGGCGTCCCGCACCACCTCCTGGACATCTGGGACGTCACGGAGGCGGCGAGCGTCGCCGAGTACCAGCGCCTCGCGCGAACCGAGATCGACCGCCTCCTCGCCGCGGGCCGCTGGCCGGTCCTCGTCGGCGGATCGGGGCTCTACGTCCGGGGCGCCGTCGACAAGATGGAGTTCCCCGGCACCGACCCCGAGGTCCGCGCCCGCCTGGAGGCCGAGCTGGCCGAGCACGGATCCGGCACCCTGCACACCCGCCTCGCCGCCGCCGACCCCGAGGCCGCCAGGGCGATCCTCCCCGGCAACGGCCGGCGCATCGTGCGCGCCCTCGAAGTCATCGAGATCACCGGAAAGCCCTTCACGGCCAACCTGCCGGGACACGACTCCGTCTACGACACCGTCCAGATCGGGGTCGACGTCGAGCGCCCCGAACTCGACGAACGCATCACCACGCGCGTGGACCGCATGTGGGACGCCGGACTCGTCGACGAGGTGCGCGCGCTGGAGGCCCGGGGCCTGCGCGAGGGCCGTACCGCCTCCCGCGCCCTCGGCTACCAGCAGGTTCTCGACGCGCTCGCCGGAGAGTGCACCGAGGAGGAGGCGCGCACGGAGACCGTGCGGGCCACCAAGCGCTTCGCGCGCCGCCAGGACTCGTGGTTCCGCCGGGACCCTCGGGTGCACTGGCTCAGTGGGGCCGTGGCCGATCGCGCGGAACTCCCGGGACGGGCAATGGCGTTGGTCGAACGACCGGTTACAGCCTGATCGCACGAGGAAGATTGATGGCGCGACTGGATGCCTTCTCGGTAAGTCGCACCAGATCAGCGCGAGTTACTCGGTTGCGGCCTCGTCGGAAAGCGTCGCTCAAGGGTGACGTAGCGCTTCCCGGCGCTGACCTCTCGCTGACACTGGCGACGCGTAGCCGCTGGCTCGTGGCCGGGCGCGGCGGCGGACTACTGATGACGCGCGGAATGCCGATTGGGTCAGCCCCCGCCAGGGGCATGCGGGTGGTTTGAAAAGGCAGCACACGAGCGCCGGCCACTCAAAACGGACAGACAAGATCTGCTGTCGGAGAACGACCGGCACTTCCCCAACGAGGAAACGGCTTCGTGGCGATCATGCTTCTCAACTCACCGGCAAGAAGCAGGACCGTTGGGCCATGCGCCTTGCGCAGTGGACGGCCGCGGGTGTCCGGCTCAGCACGGTGCGCGCGGTCGGCCCGGCGGCGCAGCATGTTCGCGAGGTCGGCGAACGGTAATGAACCTGCTCTCCCGTTTCCTCGCGAAGAGCGCCGTCCTGGCGAGTAATAGCAACGGACGCCCTAGAGGCCGTTTCAGTTGGTGCGACCTTGCGCCAGTCTGGGGTGATGGCTGCTGCGCTTGTCGAGCGGATGGCGCCGGAAGACCTGTGGGAGTTGTTCCAGCGGGTGGCGCCGCCGGCGCCGGTGCGCCCGCAGGGTGGAGGCTATCGTCGACGAGGTGACCGCGAGGTACTGGCAGCGATCATCTTCGCGGCCACCTCGGGCTGCATCCTGGTCGTGGACGAACTCGGCGCCCAAGGCGGGCTGGACCGGACGCGGTGTGCGATCGACTCCGTCAGCATCCGAGCCCTCAAAGGGGCCCCTGACAGGACCGAATCCGACCGACCGCGGCAAAAAGGAATCGAAAATCCACCTCATCGTCGACCAGCAGGGCCTGCCCCTGTCGATCGGCACCTCCGCCGCCAACCTCACGACAGCCAGGCCCTCATCCCACTGGTCCGTGACATCCCGCCCATTCGCTCCCCCGCCGCGGACCGCGACGCCGAAGGCCCGGGAAACTGCACGGCGACAAGGGCTACGACTATCGCCATCTGCGGCGATGGCTGGCTTCCCGTGATATCCGGCACCGCCTCGCGCGCAGGAGCGTCGAGTCGTCCCAGAACCTGGGACGACATCGCTGAGTCGTGGAACGGACCATGTCCTGACTGTCCGGCTGTCGCCGCCTACACCGCTGCCATGAGCGCAAGCCAGAACTATTCCTGACCTTCACTGCCATCGCCGCAACCCTCATATGTCACCGCAGACTGGCTAAGTGAACGGATGCCTTGGGAGCTGCCCGGCGTGGATTCTGTGGCATATGCCACAGAATCCGGGTACAACCCTTCGCGATTGAGACGTGCGTCACGGACCGTTCGTCCCGTGTGTCTCGTTCGGCGCAGTATCTACGCCTGGTGAACATCTGTAACCCTCAGTTAAGTTCAGGCTGATAATGATGAGAACTTAGTGAGAAAAGCGTGAGGTAAATGCGGAGACAGGGGTGGGGACGTCCAAGGTGCCGTCGCTGGGGGGTGATCGTCAGCGCCACGCTCGGTATTGGGATGCTCCCGGCGGTCTCCGCCATCGGTGATGCGCCTGCAGCGGCGGCGAGTTCGGCCGAGACCGGCGGGCCGAAGGCGCAAGCGTCCGAGGATGAGGCTTTCGCGCAAGCCAAGAAGTCGGGAGAACCCGTTGAGGTCCTCTCGCAGCGGGGGGAGTCGCGGGAGGTCTACGCGACTCCCCAGGGCGACCTGGAGGCTCGCGAGTACCTCCGTCCGGTGTGGACGCGGGGCGATGGCGAGTGGAAGCGCGTCGACACCAGCCTGGAAGCGACGTCGCGGGGGACAGTAGCTCCGAAGGCTGCCACTGTGGACCTGCAGTTCTCCGACGGTGGCGATAAGGTACCGCTCGTCCAACTAGCGCGGGCCGGGCGCACGTTGTCGCTTAGATGGCCGCGATCGCTGCCGGTGCCCGAAGTGAGCGGTGACACCGCCACCTACCGCGAAGTGCTCCCCGGCGTGGACTTGCGGATGGGAGCGCAAGAGGACGGCTTCACCCAGCTCCTTGTGGTCAAGTCCGCCGAGGCGGCGGCCAATGCGGACCTGGCCGAGCTGCGCCTGCAGCTGGCTGCGGAAGGCATGGACGTCAACGAGACACCGGACGGAGGCCTCAAGGCGATAGACCCCGGCGCCAAGGGCACCGTGTTCGAGGCACCCAAGCCGATGATGTGGGACTCCAGCTCCGGCGTCGCGGACGCCGAAGCTCCGGCTGACACCAAGACGGCCCGCTCGGCAGCAACTCCCGACGAAGAAGAGCCGGGAGCCGGCGAGTCGGGCAAGCTCGCACCTGTGGAGGTGAGCGTACCCAGCGGTCAGGACGAGCTTGTCCTGACCCCGGACGTGGACGTGCTCAAGGGCAAGGACACCACCTACCCGGTGTTCATCGACCCGCAGTTTTCCGCGCCACGCGCAACAGCGTGGACGATGGCCTCTAAGTACTGGGCCTCGGAACCGCAGTGGAAGTTCAACGGCGACCACGACTCCGGCCTGGGCTACTGCAACTGGAGCTACTGCAAGCCGAACGACACCAAGCGGCTCTTCTATCGCATCGCAGTCTCCAAGTTTGCCGGAAAGTCGATCCTGAAGGCCGAGTTCGTGGTCCACAACACGTGGTCCGCCTCCTGCGGAAAACGCGAGGTCGAGCTCTGGCAGACCAAGGACATCTCCGATAAGACCACGTGGAACTCGCAAAATGCGTCCGGATTCTGGACCAAGAAGCTTGCATCGGATTCGTTCGCCTACGGCTACACCGGCTGTAGCGCCAAGGACGCCGAGTTCAGTGTGAAGTCCGCCGTGCAGTCAGCGGCGAACAGCCATGACTCAACCATGACGTTCGGCCTGCGGGCCGGTGATGAGGGGGACGGGTACGGCTGGAAGCGGTTCTCCGACAAGGCATCCCTGCGCGTCACCTACAACCGCCCTCCGCCGCAGCTGAAGTCTTCGCAGCTGATCATGGAATACGGCGGTACCTGCAAGCCAGCGTCCAATCCCGCCCGCGTCCGTACCCTCGGCAAGATCAATGTGAACAACGTGACGGACCCGGACGGCGACCCCGTGGCCCTGGAGGTCCAGGCCGCCTGGGACGGTAAGGTGCAGTGGAAACCGGCCAGGACCACGGCAACCAGATCAGGCTACAGCTTCAACCTGTCACTGCCGTCATCGATCCCGCCCGGCAAGACCGTCAACTGGTACGCACGCGTCTGGGACGGCAGTACCTACTCACCCTGGTCCTACGCCGGTGATCCACAAGCCTGTTACTTCGTCTACGACACCAAGGTGCCCAAAGCCCCCTCGGTCACCTCCGGTGAGTACCCCGCCTCGGACTCGGCCGACCCCAACGATCCCTGGTACGACGGGGTGGGCCACTACGGCACCTTCGAGATGAAGGGCGCCGACAACGACGTGACGAAGTACTACTACGGGATCAACGGTGATCCGTCCCCGAAGAACGAAATTGCTACAACAGGCGGCGCCGCAAAGCAAGTCAAGGTACTGCCCGCCAAGCCGGGCATCAACTTCTTCACTGCACAGGCCTTCGACTCCGCGGGCAACGCCAGCAGCGAGATCCGCACCTACCAGTACCGTGTGAAGGCAGGCCAGCCCGAACGGGCGACCTGGCAGATGGACGAGGGCTCGGACGCGAGCCAGGCCGGCGGCTCAACCCCAGCACGCACCCTGGCTTTGCACGGTGGTGCCACGCCGGGCGAGGCGGGTGTCGAAAAAACGGCGGTGCACTTCAACGGCGCCGACGGCTACGCCTCTACCGACCTGTCCCCGGTGAACACCACGGGTGGGTTTGCCGTCTCGACATGGGTGAAGCTGGACAAGATTCCTGACGCCACCGCGGACATCGCTCTCATGCCGGGCAACAGCGCCCCCGGGCTCGAGCTGTACTACTCGACCTCGTACGGCTGGGCGTTCAACCAGTACAAGTCCGACGACGCAGCCGGAGGGCTGGTGCGCGCGGATCAAGGCGATCCCGGCAAGGTCAAGGCCGGAGTCTGGACGCATTTGGTGGGTTCTTATTCCTCGACCAGTGATCAGCTCCAGCTGTTCGTGGACGGCCAAATGGTTGAGTCTGTGACCCACAGTACGCCGTGGGAGGCCCGGCGCGGCCTGCAGATCGGCGGCAAGCTACTCACCGGGACCACTCCAATCTCCCTGTTCCCGGGCACTATCGACGAATTGCAGATGTTCGACAAGCCTCTGACGCAGAACGAAGTCGACGCGCTGAAGGCCCACAACACCATCGGTGATCCGGGCCGTCCCGCCGTCGCCGTGTTCAATCTGGACGAGCCGGCTGACGCGACCGAGATCTCCGGCCACGGCGGGGTCCTTCCGGCTATGTACAGCGGCAAGGTGACTCCCGGCGTCGAAGGCATCGCCGGCAACGCTGCACGCTTCGACGGCGCCACCGGGTACGCAAAGATCGGACAGACCAGCGGCCCGCACGTCAACACCGAGCGCAGCTTCACCGTCTCGGCCTGGGCCAAGCTCGACAAGAAGCCGACCACCGCTGCTGTGATCACAGCCCAAGCAGGCAAGGACAAACCCGGCTTCGAGCTGTACTACTCCTCGGCCTATGACCGATGGGCGTTCAACCAGTACTCCAAGGACGCACCGGACGCCACCCCCATCCGCGCAATGCAGCCGGACGGAACCACTGCCAACGTTGGCAGCTGGGCGCACCTGGTGGGCGTGCACGACACCGTAGCCAACACGCTCACCCTCTACGTCAACGGCGTAAAGGCCGGCTCCACACCGCTGACCGACGCGTTCTACGCGGACCAGTCGATGTACATGGGCGCCAGCAACTACAGCGGCGCCATGGCCGCCTACTTCCCCGGAATCGTCGACGACGTACGGCTCTTCGACCGGCCCGCCTCCGCAGAGGAGGTTCAGCAGATGTACCTGCAGCGCCCGTCGGTCAGGTCGCGGTGGATGTTCGACAAGACCAGTGGAACCAACCCGGTCACCACGCCGAACGAAGTGACCGGTGCACCCGTACTCACGCTGAATGGCGGCGCCAAGCGGGCGGACGGAATCGGCACCATCGAGACGGCGGGCGTCATGGGTGGCCTCCAGCTCGACGGAACTCACAGCTACGCATCCAGCAGCAGTGTTCCGGTCGATACCTCCGGGAGTTTCACTCTGTCCGCTTGGGCGCAAGCATCCGCGCTGCCTGACGGGGATGTTGCAGTAGTCAGTGCCGAGGGAACCAAGCAGTCGGCGTTCACGGTGCGCTTCGTGCCCGATGCGACAGACCCGGAGAACAACTCCGGGCGCTGGCAACTGAGCGTGGCTGACAAAAACGGGCCCGCTGACGACAAGGACGTGGTCACCGTGGCCACGGTCGACAACAGCAACTTCTACGACGTACGCGAGTGGAACCTGCTGACTGTGGTCTACGACGGGTTCGCCAAGCAGGCACGTCTGTATGTCGACGGCAGCCTGGAGGAAGCCGCCTGCGTGGACGCCGACGGCAGCGGCAGCGCGGACAGTCCAACCTGCCAGGACGCGATCCCGTGGGCTGAGAACGCCCTCGCCTTCAAGGCCACGTCTCTGCAGATAGGCCGTGAAGGCGCCGGGAGCGCCGTGCAGAACTACTTCCCGGGCGTCATCGATGACGTGTGGCTGTTCCAGAGCGCGCTGAGTGACGACCAGGTCAATCGTATGTGGACCAACACCTTCGACATTCCCACTTCGGTGCCGGGCAGCTGACCGGCCCTCTCGTGTCGGGGCGTCAGGCCATGACCTGACGCCCCGGCATCGTCCGATTCATCACGTGTGCTGCAACGCTGCGGCTCCGCACACCTTTTCCTCAGGGGATTCATCCAAAAATGTCCTCCACAAGACGGCCGCTTCCTGTCGCGGGAAGGATCCGGCGCAGGATCGCGCTGGGCGCTTCCACGGTCATGGTGGCCACCCTCGTCCAGGCAGTCGCGTTCGCGCCGACCGCCGACGCATCCGGCACGGGACGGCCCGGGACCACCGATCCGGACAAGCCGGTTGCGGTCCACAAGGCAACGAACCTTGAGTCACGCAAGCTGCAAAAGGGCCCGCGCACTCCCCACAAGACGCCGGAAGCAACCTGGTCCGCCGCCGGCGATGCAGTCGTCGCGCTCAATGACGCGGGCTCGAAGACGGGCAGGGCCGTCCGGGCCAAGAACCTGCCGCTACAGCTGAACAAGCCATCCACGAAGCAGGCCAAGAATCCCCTCGGCGGCAACGTCACCACCCGGATCCTGTCGCACAAGGCGGCCCAGAAGGCCGGTGTCACCGGACTGCTGTTCACCTTGCAGCCCCAGACAGCGAAAGACAGCGGCAGCGTCGGCGCGAGCCTCGACTACGGCACCTTCGCCCAGGCGTACGGCGGCAACTTCGGCTCCCGCCTCACCCTGGTCGAACTGCCCGCCTGCGCGCTGACCACCCCCGCCAAGGCCAAATGCCGTACCACCAAGCCCGTCGCCACCACCAACGACACCGAGCAGCAGACGCTCACCGCCGAGTCCGTAGCGCTGACGTCCGGCACCGCGACGGTACTTGCCGCGGTCGCAGGCGATACTGCCAAGACCGGCAGCTACCAGGCCAGCCCGTTGTCACCGTCCGCGTCCTGGAGCACCAGCCTCAACACCGGTGACTTCAACTGGTCCTACAACTTCGGAATCCCGTCGGTGCCGGGCGGTCTGGCCCCAAGCGTCGGCCTGTCGTACTCCTCGGGCACAATCGACGGCCGCACCGGCAACACCAACAACCAGTCGTCCTGGATCGGCGACGGATTCGACCTCTCACCCGGATTCATCGAGCGCCGCTACAAGCCGTGCGCCGACGACGGGCAGAAGGCCGACGACGGCGTCAGCCGGCCCGGCGATCTGTGCTGGGGCTACGACAACGCCTACCTCACCTTCAACGGCAAAGGCGGCGAACTCGTCCCGACCGGCAAGGCCGACGAGCTCAAGCTGAAGAACGACGACGGCACCCGCGTCGCCCGCCTGAAGTCCACCGACCGGGCCAACGGCGATACGGACGGTGAGTATTGGCGCCTCACCCTGGCGAACGGGACGCGGTACTACTTCGGCTACAACAGGCTTCCTGGTTGGGCCGACGGCAAGGAAACCACCGACTCGGCCTGGACCGTGCCCGTCTTCGGTGATGACGCGGACGAACCCTGCCACAAAGACACCTTCGCCGCCTCCTACTGCCAGCAGGCATGGCGGTGGAACCTCGACTACGCCGTCGACCCCCACGGCAACGCGATCGCCTACTACTACACCAAGGAGGACAACTCCTACGGCCGTAACCTCACCGCTGCAGATGACAGCCGCTACACCCGCGGCGGCTACCTGGACCGCATTGAGTACGGCCTGAAATCCTCCTCCATCTACGGCACCAAGGCGCTGGCCAAAGTCGACTTCAGCAGCTCAGAGCGGTGCCTTCCCGACACGCACACGGACTGCTCCTCGATCTCCAAGGACTCCGCCTACTGGTACGACACCCCGTGGGACATGAACTGTGAGGCGGACGCCGACTGCGACAAGGGCCGGTTCTCGCCCACGTTCTTCACCCGCAAGCGGCTGACCGGCATCACCACGCAGGTCCTCAACGGCGCCGGGTACAGCGACATCGACTCCTGGAAGCTGACGCACCGATGGGGCCAGGCTGACGTCGACTACCAGCTCCTGCTCGACTCCATCCAGCACACTGGCCACACCGGCCCCACAGCAGCACCCGAGATCACAGAGCAGAAAACCACCTTCTCCTACACCCAGCTCGCCAACCGCCTCGACAAGACCGGCGACGGCTACGCCCCGTACATCAAGGCCCGCCTGTCGACCATCGACGACGAGACCAGCGGCCAGCTCAACGTCAACTACTCCTCCCCGGCCTGCACTTTCGCCACAACTCCCACGCCGGCGACCAACACCACCCGCTGCTTCCCCCAGATGCTCGGCGGATCCATCGATGAGAAACCGACGACGAACTGGTTCAACAAGTACGTCACCACCTCGATAACGCAAAAAGACCGCACCGGTGGCTCCCCTGACGCGGTGACCGCGTACGAGTACCTGGACGATGCGGCCTGGCACTACGACGACGATGACGGCCTGACCCTGGAGAAGAACAAAACCTGGTCCGACTGGCGCGGCTACGGCCACGTCCGCGTCAAAACCGGCGGACAGGGTGGCGGCACGGCCCTGAAGTCGCAGGCCGACTCCTACTACCTGCGCGGTATGGACGGCGACCGCCAAAACGAGGACGGCAGCAAAACCAAGTCGGTCACCGTCAGCCTCGGCACCGGCGAAGGCACTGCGATCACTGATGATCCGTCCGGAACCGGATTCACCTACAAAACCGAGACCTACTCCGGCCCAGACGGCAAGGTTCTGGCCAAGACGGTGAACCAGCCCTGGCACCACGAGACCGCAAAGAAGGTCCGTGACTGGGGCACGATCACCGCCAACCAGACCGGCACCCTCAACACTTATAACTGGACCTCCCTCGACAACGGCGCAGGCGCCAACTGGCGCAAGACGTACGCCTCCTACAGCCACGACGGGACCGGCCGCGTCGTCATGCAGCACGACGCGGGCGACACGTCCACCGCCACCGACAACCGGTGCAGCCGCACCACCTACGCGACCAACACAGGCGACAACATCCTCGACAGGATCGCCCGCGTCGAAACAGTCGCCGCCGCCTGCACGGACACCCCGGACCGCAGCAAGGCCGTCATCGCCGACGTCCGCACCGCCTACGACGGCGGCGCCTACGGCGCCGCACCCACCAAGGGCGACGCCACTGCGACAGCCGTACTCACCAAGCACGACGGCACCACCGCCACCTACCTGGAAACAGGCACGACCTACGACTCCTACGGCCGCGCCCTGAAGACCACCGACACCAGCGCCGACGTCACCGCCAAGGGAGACAGCACCCCCGTACGCACCGCGCGCTTGGACGGACGCGCCACCACAACCGCCTACACCCCGACAACGGGCTTCCCGACCTCAACCACCACCACCACACCGCCGGCCGAAGCCGGCGACAACACCACGGCGCAGACCACAACCATCACGTGGGACCCCCTGCGGGGTCAGCCTCTGACCTCGACGGACACCAACAACAAGGTCACCGCGTTCACGTATGACGCGCTGGGACGCAGCGACAAGGTGTGGCTCGCCGACCGCAAGACCGGCCAGACACCGTCCTACGACTATGACTACTTCATCGAGGACGGCAAACCTGCAACCATCCGCACCCTGACCCTCAACAACGAGGGCGGGCAGATCGCCTCCTACACCCTGTACGACGGACAGCTCCGTCCGCGCCAGACCCAGGACGTGGGACCGGACGGTGGGCGCCTGCTCACCGACACCTTCTACGACGAACGCGGCCTGACGGCAAAGACCTTCGCCCCCTACTACGCCGAAGGCGCCCCCTTCCAGGAAAAGGACCTGGTCAAGCCCGACGACGCACTCAAGGTCGAAACTCAGACCCGCACCACCTACGACGGGCTCGGCCGGGCGATCGAGAGCAAGCAGATCGCCGGGAATGGCGACGGCGGCGCCGTACTGGGTACCACCACAACCATCTACGGCGGCGACCGCACGACAGTCATCCCGCCCGTAGGAGCAACCGCCACCACGACCCTGACCGATGCCCGCGGCAAGATCACCGATCTGCGCCAACTCCACAGCCGCAACGCGAACGCCGCCTACGACACCACCCACTACACGTACACCCTCGCCAACCAGCTGGACACGGTCACCGATCCGGCCGGAAACACCTGGAAGTACGGCTACGACCAGCGCGGCAACCAGACGCTCGCGGTCGACCCCGACACGGGAGAGACCAAGAGCACCTACGACGACCGCAATCAGCTCGTCACCACCACGGACGCCCGCGGCACCGTCCTCTACCACGCCTACGACGAGCTCGGCCGACCGACCGAGACCCGCGAGAAGGACGTGAACGGTCCGCTGCGCGCGTCGTGGGCCTACGACACGATCGCCGGAGCCAAGGGCCAGCCAGCCTCCTCCACCCGCTACGTCGGCAAGGACGAATACACGAGCAAGGTCACTCAGTACGACCAGCTCTACCGGCCCACTCGCACCTCAGTCGTCATCCCCGAGGCGGAAAAGGCCCTAGCCGGGACCTACTCCACCAGCACCAGCTACAAGACCTCCGGCCTTGTCGCGGGCGTCTCCTACTCCGCGGCTGGCTCCCTGCCGGGCGGCGGCTACTCCTACACCTACGACGACACCCTGCGCCCGATCTCGATCCTCGGCGACGGAATCAAGGCCGACATCAGCAAATATTCGCTGACCGGCAAGCCACTGCAGTACACCTATGGCTCCACTGCCGCCGGAGCGAAGAAGGCCTGGGCGACCAACACCTACGAGTTGGGCACCCAGCGCCTGGCCACCTCCCGCGTCGACCGCCAGGACGTCGCCGGAGTCGACCGCCTCAACACCTACAAGTACGACGAGTCAGGCAACGTCCTGGCGATTTCCGACGTCTCCCGGGCCGGCACCGACAATCAGTGCTTCACCTACGACTACCTGCGGCGCATGAACGAGTCCTGGGCCGAAGGCGACGCAACCTGCACCGGCACGCCCTCAGCCAGTGCGACAGGCGGTGTCGCACCGTACTGGACGTCGTACACCTACGACGCCGTCGGCAACCGCAAGACAGAGATCCAGCATGACCTCACCGGCAACACGGCCAAGGACACCACAAAGGACTACAAGTACCCGACCCCTGGGACCGCCCAGCCCCACACCCTCACCGACGTCACCGAGACTGGTCCGTCCGGCACGAAGAAGAGCAGCTACACCTACAACGACACCGGCGACACCAAAACCCGCGTCATCAACGGCGACACACAAACCCTGGAATGGGATGCCGAAGGGCATCTCGCAAAGGTCACCCAGCCCGTCGAGGGCAAGGCTGACGCCGTCACCGAATACATCTACGACACTGCGGGCAACCGCCTGATCTCCCGCGGCCCAGACGCCACCACTCTCTACCTCGGCCAAGGCGAACTCGTCCTACCCAAGGGAGCAACGAAACCGAAGGCCACCCGATACATCCCCCTCGCAGGCAGCCAAGCCGTCCAGGCCGATGACGGCAGCGTTTCCATCACCATCGCCGACCACCTCGGCACCGGCCAACTCGCCATCAAGGCATCCGATCTGAGCCTGTCGCAACGACGCACCACACCCTTCGGAAACTCCCGCGGCACCAGCACGGGAACATGGCCCGGCACCAAGGGCTTCGTCGGCGGAACGACCGATACCGACACCGGACTCACCCACCTCGGCGCCCGCGAATACGACCCTGCCACCGGCAGGTTCATCTCCGCGGACCCCGTGATGGACCTCACCGACCCCCAGCAGATCAACGGATACGCATACAGTAATAACAACCCCACCACTTTCTCTGACCCCAGCGGCCTATACACCGACGACGGCACTGGACACAGCGAACAGCACCCCAAAGCGACCGGCCCCAAACCCAAGAACCAAGGCATCCCAGCCGGCGGAACAGGGCCAGGCAACTGCTACTACACCTGCGGTGACCGCGATCCCGACCCCACCAAGGTCGGCTACATCGCAACAAACCGCAACGAAGTGCGCGATTCACAGAAGCAGATCTACGCGGCAGTGGCTGAAATAGCCACACCAAAGCAGAACGAGGCATGGCTCGACGCCTATCGCCAAGACATGCAAAAGTGGTACGGCAAATACGGAGCGGAAGGTGTAACCGCAGACAATGCAATAGGAGTCGCTACAAACGTCTGCTGGGTCCATAAGGACATCGGCTGCTCACAAGAGCTGCGTGACTATTTCGAAGATGTCGAGCTCGCCCGCATGGTCGCCCACGGAATGTACGAGGACGATGCAGGTCCTCCCGTTGGAAAACTGGCGGCAAAGGGCTCCGACCTGAAGCGCGCTCTCGGTCGCGGCTGTAACTGCTTCCTCGCCGACACCGAAGTCCTCATGGCGAACGGCAGCACGAAGAAGATTCAGGACATCAAACTCGGCGATAAAGTTCTCGCAACAGATCCCAGGACGGGAAAGACAGCCGAGAGTGAAGTCACTGCAACAATCACCACAGAAAATGACAAGCACTTCGCCGAACTGACCCTCTCAGCGGCCGACGGGGAAGAGCGTCTTGTCGCAACCAGCGAACACCCCTTCTGGTCCGTAACAGAGAAGAGGTGGGTCGAAGCTGGCAAGCTCAAGCCCGGCACGAGACTGCGGACCAGTTCCGGCCACACCCTCGAGGTCACCAAGGTCCGCCGCTACGAGGACGCGGCACGTACCTACAATCTGACCGTCAAGGACCAGCACACGTACTATGTGCTGGCGGGCGGGACTCCGGTCCTCGTTCACAACAGCAACTGCGGCAATCGCCCGCATGACAAAGCCCGTGGCGCTGCCGGTGTCGATGAAATGACGGAGACGTTTGAGAAGTTCTACAACAAGTCTGATATCTACAGCGAGAGCTACGGGAATGGACTTGATTTGTGGACTCCTTACGGCAGGCGTCAAGTGGATATTGCGGTCCGGAATTCAGATGGAAACCTCCACCTTTACGAGGTGAAGGTGAATAAATCGAATTACACCAAGGGGCAGCGTAGGAAGGACGAGTGGCTAGCGAAGACGTACGGCTTTAAAACATCGGTCGTCCGGCGCGGTACAGCATGTCCAATCTGCAACCCCTAACCTGAGAGGATGACTTGTGAGCAGCGACTTCGGGTTCTGGAAGCGCTCTGCCGGGAACTCTGAGGAAGTCTTCGACAGCCTTGCTGAGGGCGACACCAGCGACCTTGTCGTGAGCCCCGACGTCTTGCGGTTCCGGGAGGAGTTGCTGACCAGGTGGCCAGATGTGGAGGACGTTCTGGAGCCGTCTCGATTCGACCTGGAAGAGGAACCAGATGACGCGGGAAAGTACGTTCTACTGACCCTCTCGGTTCGCCAACTGGACTATCTTCCTGAGATTCTCGACATGGCGAGAAGGAACGGTCTCGTCGGATTCAGTGGAGTGGCGGGCGAGCCAATTTAGGCCTCCGATTCGCGACGCAGACAAGCGCAAAGGTAGGCCCCTGTCGATGTCTCCTACAGGAGCTGTTTTGTAGCTTGACGGCAGTAGATGACGGCAACGGCGGCGGACACCAGGTGTCCGCCGCCGTTGCCGTGCGTGCGTCAGGGGTGGTCGAGGGCGCGTTCGAGGAGGTCGATGGCGTCGCGCTGGAGGCGGAGTCGGACGTGGGCGTAGACGGTGGCGGTGACGTTGAGGTGGGCTTGGCCCAACAGCTCCTTTAGCGTGACGAGTTTCACCCCCTGTTCCAGGAGGAGGGTGGCGGTCGAGTGACGGAGACGTGGAACTGGATGCGGCGGAGCGCACCGTCATAGGCGGCGGAGCCGGCCGCACGGCTTTCCCCGACGGCTTGCCGTTGCTTGCCGCGACGGGTGCGGCAGGCCGCCTCCGGGGGCGGGTCAGCCTCTACGGGGAAGGCCAGGTTATCTTGCTGGTCCGCCTGCGCAGGGGCGTGGGAGACAGGGGTGGGCAACTTGAAGCGTGATGCTGGTGTCAGACGCGGCCCGGTGGTGGCGATCGCAATTGCGGTGTGCGCGCTCGCGGCGGGCTGCGGGCAAGGAGCGAAGGAATCGGGGCCAGCGGGAGGGGTGACCCGCAAGCAACTCTCCCAGGCTGAGCTGGAAAAGGTCGCGCTCGGTGACGGCGATTCCAAGCGCTTCAACGTCACGGGACCGCGTGAGCTCCCTGAGGGCGCGATGGCAGTGGGCAAAGAGGCCTGCGGATCCGTTGGTGGCGTACTCGCGGGCAGGACAGAGCCGAGGGCCGCGTCCCAGTTGACATCCGCGGGCGTCGACCTGCGCATGCCGGCGACGTCGAGAATCGGGCTATTGCGGCTTCTGGTACAGGCCCACACCTACACCGACGCTCGGGCGACCTTGAGTAAGTTCCGGTCTGACGTCGCCGAATGCTCCGGCTATAAAGACATGGCCGGGCGCAGCAAGAAGGTCTCGCTGGATGCTGCGCCGAAGGGGCTGGGCGAGGAGGCTGTGGCGTATCGCATCAGGAGCGCGGCGGACGAAGTGCACCGTCGCGCCCAGGACGTTGTGGTCGGTGTCGTTCGGTCCGGCTCCGTGGTGGTGATCGCGTACGGAGAGTCTGTCGACGATCAAGCGAAGTCCGTACGGGATGTCCGCAACTCACTGAACTCACTGTTGCGTGCTCAGGTCGACCGGCTGCCCCATGCTCCTTGAGTGTGACTCAGCTACGCGACCGACAGACCCGTCGCCCTCGTTGAGGCGTGGCGCCCCGGAGTAGTTCTCTTGGCGACGGGCGGTTGGGCGGGTGTTGAATCGGTCGATGCTTCAGGCTGGGGCGGTCTCGGGCTCTTCCGCGGTGGGGGTGGTGAAGTTGAGGCCGTTGTTGAGGAGTGTGACGGCTTTGGAGACGGATCCGGGGAGGAGGTGCGGTAGGTGATGTTGATGTCGGAGTGGCCCATCCAGTCTGCGACGTCGGTGATGGGGATGCCGTGTTCGAGGGCGTTGGAGGCGAAGTAGTGGCGGAAGCCGTACATGGTCATCCCCTTGAGGGTGAGGTCGGGTTTTTGCTGCTGGAGGTTGGTCCACCACCTTCGGAGGGTGGGGGGAGAGGAAGGCGTTTCCGGTGCTGGGGCGGAGGGTTTTGAGGAGGTATCCACCTTGAAAGGTCTGGTGGGTGGCGGCGAATTGTTTGATGCCTTCTCGGACGAAGGCTGGGAGGGGCACTTCGCGGAACTCGCCGGTTTTCCTGTGCTTGAGGGGTTCGAGGGTGGCGGTTCGGTCGTGGACCTGTTCGTGGACGCGGTAGACGTCTTTGGCGACCATGTTGTTGACGTTGACGGCGAGTGCTTCGCCGTTGCGCAGGCCCATGCCGGCCATGGTGTCGACGATGAGGCGGAAGGTGTCGTCTGCGCGGGCTGTGCGTAGCAGGCCGACCTGTTCCTTGGTGGGGATGACGGTTGGGGCCGGTCGGTATTCGGGCGGGCTGACGTCGAGCAGCGGGTCGAGGGCGGTGACTCCGCGTCGGTGGGCGTCCTTGAGGATGCCTTTCACTCGCAGACCTATGTCTGGGTGGCGGCGCCGACGTTGCTGCGTTCCATGACGGTGATGAACCGCTCGACGACGAAGCTGTCGAAGGTGCGTATCTTGCGGGAGCCGATCTCCGGATAGGCGTGGGTGCGCATCCGGGACTCGGTGGTCGCCTTCGTGCTGCCGGTGAGGCCGCGCTTGCGGGCGAACCATGCCTTCGCGTACTCCTCGAAGGTCATCTCCCCGAGGACTTCCTGTTGTTCGGCGATGCTTTGTGGAGTGGTTTTGCGGGCTGTGTAGAGCGCGGTCAGGCGTTCGATGGCCGTGTCCTGGGGTGGGGTAGCCGGATTCCTCGGACTGCCTGCCGCGGGAGTTGCGGAAGCGGATGGTGTAGAGATGCGGGCAGCCGGTGGGCCGGCGGCACTCGCAGGGCTTGAAGAAGCTGCCCATGCCCCGCGCAAGCTTGTTCGACACGGTGGTTGCGGTCCCCTCTTCGAGATCAGTCTCGACGTGTAATCGGCTGCTGACCAGGGGTTATCGCTGACCTTTTGCTGACTCACCGATCAGTAGCAAGTGCCTGACCTGCGTGAACCGTCAAGCTGGGCCATAACAGCCTGATCACGTGATGGCATCGGGACGCCCGGGCGGTCATCCCGGCCCCCGCGGCCGTGCCATCATCGACCTCGATCGACCGAGACAGTCCGGAGTGGGAGGGCGCGTGGCGATGGAGGCCGGCCCTCGAGACACCGCACCAGGCGGAGAGCAGCTGAGCTCCGACGGGCCCGACGCGACCCCGGACGGCGTGATCGCCGACGGCCCCACGGCCGAGGAGATCGCCGCGCAGGACGGCGCGGCGGAGGTCGAGGTCGAGCTGCGCCCGCAGCGCAGGCTCCGGATCTGGCAGCTCGCCCCCATCGTGATGCTCGCCACCCTGGGCTCCCTGATGTTCGCGTTCCCGCTGTTCTTCGAGTTCGGCGACGGCGGCGCGGTCGTGGCCATGCTGGGGCTGCTCATCAGCTCCTGCGCGGCGGGCTGGGGCCTGATGGCCGCCCGCCGGGTGGGCTACACGCTGCCCGGGTTCCCCCCGCGCGGCTCCGGCCGCCGGCCCGACTGGCGGGTCGTGGTCGCGTACGTCGTCGTGGTCGCCGCCGTGACCGTCCTCGCCGTGTGGCGGGTGGCCCGGCTGCGCTGAGGGCGCACCGCTTCCCGGGTCACCGCACCGATCTCGTACGATCGACGAATGACCGACCACCCGTCGTCCGCCGCCGACCTCGGCCGAGGCGCGTCGCGCCGTCCGCTGCCCTTCCTGAAGGGCCACGGCACCGAGAACGACTTCGTGATCATCCCGGACCCGGAGAACGCGATCGAGCTGCCCCCGGCGGCCGTGGCCGCGCTCTGCGACCGGCGCGCCGGTCTCGGCGCCGACGGCGTGCTCCACGTCGTGCGCTCCGCCGCCCACCCCGAGGCACGGGACCTGGCCGGCGAGGCCGAGTGGTTCATGGACTACCGCAACGGCGACGGATCGATCGCCGAGATGTGCGGCAACGGCGTCCGGGTCTTCGCCCGGTACCTCCAGCACGCCGGACACGTCGGCGGAGGGGACCTCGCCGTCGCCACGCGCGGCGGCGTGAAGAAGGTCCACATCGACAAGGAGGGCCTGGTCACGGTCGGTATGGGCCGGGCCCTGCTCCCCGAGGGCGACGTCACGGTCACGGTCGACGACCGCTCCTGGCCCGCCCGGAACGTGAACATGGGCAACCCGCACGCCGTGGCCTTCGTGGCCGACCTCGCGCACGCGGGCCGCCTGCTCGACCCGCCGCCGGTCGCCCCGGCGGACGCCTACCCGCAGGGGGTGAACGTGGAATTCGTCGTCGACCGCGGCCCCGGACACGTCGGCATGCGCGTCCACGAGCGCGGCTCCGGCGAGACCCGGTCCTGCGGCACCGGCGCCTGCGCCGTCGCCGTCGCCACGGCCCGCCGCGACGGCGCCGACCCCACCGTCACCGGGACCCCGGTGACGTACGAGATCGATGTGCCCGGCGGCCGCCTCAGCATCACCGAGCGGCCCGACGGCGAGATCGAGATGACCGGACCGGCCGTGATCGTCGCCCAGGGCGAGATCGACGCGGACTGGTTCGCCGCTATCGAAACCGTAAACCCGTGAACTGTCGCTCGAATGGGTGATCCGTTTCACGCTGGGCGAGAGCTGGACTGCACCACGTGATGGGCTCGGTAGCATCAAGCACCGGTCCGGACGGGTGCCCCCGCCAGCCCGCCACCGGTCGACCCAGCCGGAGGTGCTCATGAGTGCGGAGGCGACCAACCCCGCGACCCCGGGGCCGATCACGCCCGGAGCCCAGCGAAGGCGTGGCCGTCCCCGGATCGATCTGCGACGTCTCGGCCGTGCCGCGCTCCTCGGACCGGCCGGACGCGACCGGCTGCCGGACGCCATCGGCCATGTGGCCGAGGCCCACCGGGCCCACTTCGCGGACGCCGATCTGGAGCCACTGCGCCGTGCCTACGTCCTGGCCGAGTCCTCGCACCGCGGCCAGATGCGCAAGAGCGGCGAGCCGTACATCACCCACCCCCTCGCCGTGACACTGATCCTGGCCGAGCTGGGCGCGGAGACCACGACCCTGACCGCCTCCCTCCTCCACGACACCGTCGAGGACACCGACGTCACCCTCGACCAGGTGCGCACCGAGTTCGGCACGGAGGTCGCCTATCTGGTCGACGGCGTGACCAAACTGGAGAAGGTCGACTACGGCGCAGCGGCCGAGCCCGAGACCTTCCGCAAGATGCTGGTCGCCACCGGCAACGACGTCCGCGTCATGTCGATCAAGCTCGCCGACCGCCTGCACAACATGCGCACCCTCGGCGTCATGCGCCAGGAGAAGCAGGAGCGCATCGCCAAGGTCACCAGCGACGTCCTCATCCCGCTCGCCGAGCGGCTCGGCGTGCAGGCCCTGAAGACCGAGCTGGAAGACCTCGTCTTCGCGATCCTGCGCCCCGAGGAGTACGCGCAGACGCAGGCCCTCATCGCCGCCGACGCCGCCCGGGCCGAGAACCCGCTGGCGGAGATCGCCGACGAGGTCCGCGGCGTGCTGCGCGAGGCCGGGCTGAGCGCCGAGGTCCTCATCCGGCCCCGGCACGCCGTGTCCGTCCACCGGGTGCTGCGCAAACGCGGCGAGCTGCGCGGCGCCGACTTCGGCCGGCTGCTCGTCCTCGTCGCCGAGGACGCCGACTGCTACGGGGTCCTCGGCGAGCTGCACACCTGCTTCACGCCGGTGGTCTCCGAGTTCAAGGACTTCATCGCCGTACCGAAGTTCAACCTGTACCAGTCCCTGCACACCGCGGTGGCCCGCGGCGACGGAGAGGTCGCCGAGGTCCTCATCCGCACCCACCAGATGCACAAGGTCGCCGAGGCCGGCGTGGTCGCGCTCGGCAACCCGTACGCGCCCTCCGCCGAGGAGCACCTGGACACCGTCGGCGAGCGCTCCGACCCCACCCGGCCGGGCTGGCTCTCCCGCCTCCTCGACTGGCAGCAGTCCGCGCCCGACGCCGACACCTTCTGGTCGACGTTGCGCGAGGACCTCGCCCAGGACCGCGAGATCACCGTCTTCCGCCCCGACGGCGGCACCATCGGCCTGCCCGCGGGCGCCAGCTGCGTGGACGCCGCCTACGCGCAGTACGGCGAGGACGCCCACGCCGTCATCGGCGCGCGGGTCAACGGCCGGCTGGCCACCCTCAGCACGGTCCTCAAGGACGGCGACACCGTGCAGCCGCTCATGGACCACATGGAGGGCGCCGCGGCGGCCTCCGAACCCTCCCTGGACTGGCTCGACCACGCCCGCACACCCGCCGCCCGCATCGCCATCCGCCGCTGGCTCGCCGCCCACCCGGAGGGGCCGAGCGCACCGGAGTCCGCGCCGCGCGCCCCCTACAGCGGCCCCTCGGCCCGCCCCTCGGCGGCGCACGCCGTCGTCGACCAGCCGGGCGCCTCCGTCCGGCTGGCGGGCTGTTGTACGCCCGTACCGCCCGACGAGGTGACCGCCTTCGCCGTCCGCGGCGGCGCCGTCACCGTGCACCGCGTGGAGTGCCCCGCGGTGGCCCGCATGACCGGCGCGGGACGGCCCGAGGTCGGCGTCCGCTGGGCCGACGCCGAGACCGCCGAGTACCGGGTCACCCTGATCGCCGAATCCTTCAGCCGCCCGCACCTGCTGGCCGACCTGACCGAAGCCATAGCGCTTGAGGGAGTCGCCATCATCTCGGCAACCGTGGAGCCCCCCGCCCAGGGCCGGGTCCGGCACACCTACACCCTCCAGCTTCCCGGCTCCGCCCACCTCCAGGGCCTGATGCGGGCCATGCGCAACGTCCCGGGGGTGTACGACGTGGGGCGCGCCCAGCACGCGGCGGCCGGAGCGCTCTGAGACCCGGGGCGTTCGTGCTCCGGAGCGCACGGACCGGGCGTGGTCTCGTTCGGGTGGGTGCGGCGCGTGCCGCCGGACCCACCGGGGACAGCGCTGATAGCCGTAGTTCATGCCGCTCAGCTCCCGCACCCCCCGCACCGCCGCGCTGCTCGCCGCCGGTGCCTCCGTCGCCCTGCTCGCCGGGGCCGCACCGCCCGGGCCCGCCACCCCGCTCGGCGTCGGCGACCGGCTCTTCCCGACCCTGGGGAACCCCGGGTACGACGTTCGCGCGTACGACATCTCACTCACGTACAAGGGCGACAACAGCAAGCCGCTCGACGCCGTCACCCGCATCGACGCCCGCGCCACGTCCCGGCTCGACCGGGTCAACCTCGACTTCTCGCACGGCACCGTGCGCTCCGTCGAGGTCGACGGCGAGCGTGCGGACTTCGCCACCGGCGGCGAGGACCTGGTCATCACGCCGGCGCGGCCCCTCCTGGCCGGACAGCCGATGCGCATCACCGTGCGGCACACCAGCGACCCGATGCCCGGCAAGGAGGACGTGGGCTGGGTCCGCACCAAGGACGGGCTCGCCATGGCGAACCAGGCCGACGCCGCGCACCGGGTCTTCCCCTGCAACGACCATCCGTCCGACAAGGCGGTGTTCACCTTCCACGTGAACACGCCACGTGCCTACACGGCCGTCGCCAACGGACTGCCCACCTCCGTCACCCCCGGCGCGGGCGACACCACCGACCGCACGTACCGCACCGTCCACCCCATGGCCACCGAACTGGCCCAGGTCTCCATCGGCCGCTCCACCGTGCTCCACCAGAAGGGGCCGCACGGCATGGACGTACGCGACGTCGTCCCGACCAAGGACGTCAAGGCGCTGCGCCCCTGGGTCGACAAGACGCCCGCGCAGCTCGCGTGGATGGAGAACAAGGTCGGCCGATACCCCTTCGAGAACTACGGGGTGCTCATCGCCGAGGCCAGCACCGGCTTCGAACTGGAGACGCAGACCCTCTCGCTCTTCGAGCGGGAACTCTTCGTGCGCACCGAATATCCGGCCTGGTACGTCGAATCGGTCATGGTGCACGAACTGGCCCACCAGTGGTTCGGGGACAGCGTCAGCCCGCGCACCTGGTCCGACCTCTGGCTCAACGAAGGACACGCCACCTGGTACGAGGCCCTGTACGCGCAGGAGACGGCGGACCGGCCGATGGAGACCCGGCTGCGCAACGCCTACCGGGAATCCGACGGCTGGCGCGCCTCCGGCGGGGCGCCGGCCGCCCCGAAGGGCCCCCGGCCCGGCGCGAAGATCAGCATCTTCCGCCCGGTCGTCTACGACGGCAGCGCGCTCGTCCTGTACGCGCTGCGCCAGACGATCGGCGCGGAGAGGTTCGAGCGCCTGGAGCGGGAGTGGGTGGCCACGCACCGTGACGCCACCGCCACGACCGCGGACTTCACCGCCCTCGCCTCCCGGGTGGCCGGACGCGACCTGAGCGGCTTCTTCCAGCAGTGGCTGTACGCGAAGAAGACGCCGCCCATGCCCGGACACCCGGACTGGAAGTCCGCCGCGGTGCAGAAGGCGGGAGACAAGGCGGGAGACAAGGCGGGAGACAAGGCCGGACAGAAGGGCGGACAGAAGGCCGGACACGGGAAATAACCCGGGTGACGAGACGGCCCGTACCGTGCGACCATCTTCAGGTCGACGGCGCGGGCCGGTCGTCCGCCGCTTCCGGGACAGCCGTCCGGGAATCCCGGGAGAGGCCCGAGCGTTGTCAGCAAGGACGGGCGAGACCCAGGTCACGCCCCGCGCTCCGGAACCACTCCGGGCGATCTTCGAATCCCAGCGACGTAAAGGATCCAATGACCTCCTCTTCTTCCCCTTCCCAGGACGCGCAGAGCTTCGCGCAGACCCACACCGAAGGTCTTCGGGCCGATGCCCTGATGGAAGAGGACGTCGCCTGGAGCCACGAGATCGACTCGGACCGGGACGGTGACCAGTACGACCGTTCCGCGCGTGCGGCGCTGCGCCGTGTCGCCGGTCTGTCCACCGAGCTGGAGGACGTCACCGAGGTCGAGTACCGCCAGCTCCGACTGGAGCGCGTGGTCCTCGTCGGCGTGTGGACGTCCGGCACGGTGGGCGACGCGGAGAACTCCCTCGCGGAGCTGGCGGCCCTCGCCGAGACGGCGGGCGCGCTCGTCCTCGACGGCGTCATCCAGCGCCGGGACAAGCCCGACGCGGCGACGTACATCGGCTCCGGCAAGGCGCTGGAGCTGCGCGACATCGTCCTCGAGACCGGGGCCGACACCGTCGTCTGCGACGGTGAGCTCAGCCCCGGCCAGCTCATCCACCTCGAAGACGTCGTCAAGGTCAAGGTGGTCGACCGGACCGCCCTGATCCTCGACATCTTCGCCCAGCACGCCAAGTCCCGAGAGGGCAAGGCGCAGGTCGCCCTCGCGCAGATGCAGTACATGCTGCCGCGACTGCGCGGCTGGGGTCAGTCGCTGTCCCGGCAGATGGGTGGCGGCGGCGGTGGCGGCATGGCCACCCGCGGTCCCGGTGAGACCAAGATCGAGACGGACCGGCGGCGGATCCGCGAGAAGATGGCGAAGATGCGCCGTGAGATCGCGGAGATGAAGACCGGCCGCGACATCAAGCGCCAGGAACGCAAGCGCAACAAGGTGCCCTCGGTCGCCATCGCCGGATACACGAACGCGGGCAAGTCCTCGCTGCTCAACCGCCTCACGGGCGCGGGCGTCCTGGTGGAGAACGCGCTGTTCGCCACCCTCGACCCGACCGTGCGCCGGGCCGAGACGCCGAGCGGCCGCCTGTACACGCTCGCCGACACGGTCGGGTTCGTCCGGCACCTGCCGCACCACCTCGTCGAGGCGTTCCGCTCCACGATGGAGGAGGTCGGCGACTCCGACCTGATCCTGCACGTGGTCGACGGCTCGCACCCCGTGCCCGAGGAGCAGCTCGCCGCCGTGCGCGAGGTGATCCGGGACGTCGGCGCCACCGACGTACCGGAGATCGTGGTGATCAACAAGGCGGACGCGGCGGACCCCCTGGTCCTCCAGCGGCTGCTGCGCGTCGAGAAGCACGCGATCGCCGTCTCGGCCCGCACCGGCGCCGGCATCGAGGAGCTGCTAGCGCTCATCGACGCCGAACTGCCGCGGCCCGAGGTCGAGATCGAGGCACTCGTGCCGTACACGCACGGCCAGCTGATCGCGCGGGCGCACAGCGACGGCGAGGTGATCTCCGAGGAGCACACCCCGGAGGGCACCCTGCTCAAGGCGCGCGTCCACGAAGAACTCGCGGCGGAGCTCGCGCCGTACGTTCCGACGGCGACCGCCGGCTGACGTCCGGCCGCGAGGAGAAGCGATGAAGGGCCCGCCCCGGGTGACCGGGGCGGGCCCTTCATCTGTCACGGCCGGTGCCGCCGACCCGCCGTGCCCCCTCCCGACACCTCGCCCGGAGGCCGAGGGCCGGGGACCGGGGGCCGAGGGCTGGAGGCCGGGGGCTGGGGGCGCGCCGGGTCACTGGTCGGCGAACTTCTCGCTCACGGCCTCGTAGACCGCCTTGGCCTCCTTGCCGAGGCGCGGACCGGCGAGCCACCCCGACGTCACCGGGCCGATCGACGTGTTCGACACCAGCGCCGGCTTGCCGTCGGGCCCCTGCCCGATCCAGCCGCCGCCGGACGAACCGCCGGTCATGGTGCAGCCGATGCGGTACATCGTCGGAGCGGTCCCCGCCAGCGAGAGCCGGCCGGGCCTGTCCGCGCACTGGAACAGCTTCTGCCCGTCGAACGGCGGCGCCGCCGGATACCCCTTCGCCGTCAACTGCGAGATCTTCGGCACGGCGGGCGCGCTGAAGTTCACCGGCAGGGCCGAACCGGTCATCTCCTCAAGCGACTTGTCGGTGGTGCCCTTCTCCGGCTTCACATGCAGCACCGCGAAGTCGTACGAGGCGCCCGCCCCGCCCGTCGGACCACCCTGGGCGATCCACTGGTCGGACGTCAGCGCGGCATCCGCCCACCAGACCCCGTACGGCGCGATCTGCTCACGCGTCGCGCCCTGCAACCGGGCCCCCGACAGGTCGCTGTCGTTGTAGGAGGGGACGAACGCCAGGTTGCGGTACCAGCCGCCGCTCTTGCCCGCGTGCACGCAGTGGCCGGCCGTCCACACCATGTTGGACCGGCCGGGGTGCGCGGGGTCGGTGACGACGGTCGCCGAACACTGCGCCTGCCCCTCAGGGGTGTCGAAGACCAGCTTGCCCGCATACGGAACGTTCTGGTGGTACGTGGCCGGTACGGCCGCCGCCTTCACGGGCCGCGGCTCCGGATCCGTCACGCCCTGGTCGCCGGAGAGGTCACTGGTGTCGACCTGGCCACCCGGATTCTCGTCGGCATCGCGCATCCGGTCCGTGTCCCACAGGCCGGCGATGATGGGATTGACGAAGTCCTGCGCCTCACGCAGCCACTTGTCCCGGTCCCAGTTCTTCCACTGGCCGTCCTTCCACTTGTCCAGATCGAAGCCGTGCTCCTTGAGCCGCCTCTTGATGTCGTCCGGTATCTGGAGCTTGTCCCCGCCCGCGGTCGCGGACACCGTCGGCTTCGCGTCCGCGCCGTCGTCGCCCGACCCGCAGGCCGTGGCGGTCAGGGCCAGCGCCGCACCGAGCGCGACCACCGCCGCCACCGGGCGCGTCCTGCCGCGCGCACCGCGGGCGCGCCGAGCGACGAACAACGGGCGTATGGGTCGCATGTCGTGAATCCCCCTGGGCCTCTTGGTGGTTGTGCCGCCGTACGGACGCGGTGGGCGAGTGGCGTCCTCCGCCGCCTACCCCGTGTCCGAACGGCGTCCCACCCTATGCCGACGCCATCGGGGACGACCGTCGGAACAGCAACGGTTCCGTCACGGAGGGATCTTGGGCGCCACCCCGTTCGTTGTTACCGCCCCTCCCGGCAAAGCTCTCGTCATGTGTCACACGAGTATCCGATCCACCCGTGGCTCTGCGCCCGCGTCGTCGTTGGGTACGTGGGGGGATCCGCATCAGGCGTTCAGTCCTCGGCCCGTCCCGGCACACCGCCCGGGCGGGCCTCGGGCACGTCCGCGCACCGCCCCGCCCACAGGCGAGTCGGCAGCCCCTGCCGGCCGTACATCCCAGCGGGAGGACCAACAGCCGTGGCCGTGACCGACCCTGCGCCCGTGGCGCTGCCCGCTCCGCACGACGGCGCGGCCCGCGAGGCATCCGCATGCGACAGCGCCGTGCACGAAGGGATCCTGCGCCGCCAGTCCGCCCGGGAGTCGGCGGCCCGCACCTACGCGCGCTCGCTGCCGATCGTGCCCGTGCGGGCCCGCGGGCTCACCATCGAGGGCGCCGACGGCCGCCGCTATCTGGACTGCCTCTCCGGCGCGGGCACCCTCGCGCTCGGCCACAACCACCCGGTCGTGCTCGAAGCCATCCGTACGGTCCTCGACTCCGGCGCCCCGCTGCACGTGCTCGACCTGGCCACGCCGGTGAAGGACGCGTTCACCACCGAGCTGTTCGCCACGCTGCCGGCCGGGCTCGCCGACCGGGCCCGCATCCAGTTCTGCGGACCGGCCGGGACGGACGCCGTCGAGGCCGCCCTCAAGCTCGTCCGCACCGCCACCGGCCGCTCCGGCCTCCTCGCCTTCACCGGGGCCTACCACGGCATGACCGCGGGCGCCCTCGAAGCCTCCGGCGGCGCGCACGACGTCCGCGTCACGCGCCTGCCCTACCCCCAGGACTACCGCTGCCCCTTCGGCATCGGCGGGCCGCGCGGCGCCGAACTCGCCGCCCGCTGGACCGAGTCGCTGCTCGACGACACCAAATCCGGCGTGCCGCGACCCGCGGGCATGATCCTCGAACCCGTCCAGGGCGAGGGCGGCGTCATCCCCGCCCCGGACCCCTGGCTGCGCCGGATGCGGGCCCTCACCCGGAACCGCTCGATCCCGCTGATCGCCGACGAGGTGCAGACCGGCGTCGGCCGCACCGGCGCCTTCTGGGCGGTCGACCACAGCGGTGTCGTGCCGGACGTCATGGTCCTGTCCAAAGCGGTCGGCGGCAGCCTCCCGCTCGCCGTGGTCGTCTACCACGAGGACCTCGACGTCTGGAGCCCCGGTGCCCACGCCGGCACCTTCCGCGGCAACCAGCTCGCCATGGCCGCCGGCGCCGCCACCCTCGCCTTCGTCCGCGAGAACCGGCTCGACCAGCGCGCCGCCGAACTCGGCGCCCGCATCCTCGGCCAACTGGACGAGGCCGCCACGGAGTTCGCCTGCGTCGGGGACGTCCGCGGGCGCGGCCTGATGATCGGCATCGAGATCGTCGACCCGGCGGGCGAGCCGACCGGTCCGGCCGCCTCCGGCGCGGACGACCCGGCCGGCGACCCGCTCCTCGGCGCCTCCTCGGCCGCGCCGCTCCCCGCCGCCCCCGACCTGGCCGCCGCGGTGCGCGACGCCTGCCTGGACCGGGGCCTGATCGTCGAACTGGGCGGCCGCCACTCCAGCGTCGTACGCCTCCTGCCCCCGCTCACCCTCACCGACGAACAGGCCGCGGCCGTCGTCGACCGCCTCACGGACGCCCTCGCCGCCGTCTCCCGGACGGCGGCCCACCGCTAGAACCGATGCCCCCTCCGGGGGCCCCACCGACAGCCGGACAGAGGCGAACGCTCCGTCATCTGTCCGGCAAGTCCCGTACGCGCCCGTGTCTTTCGCGGCGCGACGTCGTTGCGTACCTACGGGGGATCTGTAGTCGGCGCTCAGCGCCCGGCCCGTCCTGGTGCGTGCCCGGACGGCTTCCCGGGGTTGTGGCTGCCCGCTCGTCCCACCCACAGACGAGTCGGCGCGCGCTGCCGACCCCTCGTCCGAGCGGGAGGACCAAAAGCTGTGCCTGTGAGCGAACCGGTGCCCACGCCGCTGCCCGGCCCGCACGGAGCGCAGACCCGGGGACCGGCGGCGCCCGGCCTCCCGCGTCCCCGCACCCCGGTCCCGACCGGTGCCGACGCGAGGTGAGCCCCGCCCCGTTAGCCGCGCCGGAGCCCACGGCGCGCTCCGCACCCCGCCCCAGACCACGCCCCACCCCAGGCACCACCGACGCGCGCGATGGCGCACCGGCGCAGAGCCGGTCCACCGCCGCACGGAGCCCACCCCACCGAGCAAGGAAGCACTCTTGAACGCCACTCCCGCATCCGACGGCCGCCCACGTCCCACCGCCGCCGGAAGCCGCGACACGCAGACCCCGGAGGCGCAGGAACGAGAAACGGTTCCCCGGCAGAAGGCCGGCGGCCACGAGGCCGGGTATCCGCACACGTCCACCGTCGACCTCCTGGACCACCCGGACGCCGCGACCGCCGCCCAGGTGGCCGCCATCGAGAATCTGCTGCGCTGCTGGGTGCGCGAGAACGACATGGCTCCTCCCTCCCTCGATCTCCTGCGGATCCCGCTGCCCGCCAGCGGCACCGCGCTCCTGGTCCCCGTCCACTACTGGTCGCCCACCGGCTGGCACCGCTTCGGCCTGCCCCTCCTGGAGGACGGCCCTTGCGGCGCCCCGTGCGTGGACGCCGTGACGCTGGCCGCACTCCTCAGCCGCGAGTCGGCCCGCGGCGCGGCGAACGGAACGACGGCGGACACCGACGGAACGACGGCGGACACCGATGGAACGACCGCGGACACCGACGGAACGACCGGGACCACCAACGGCAGCCCTCGTCCCCTCAGCGCCCTGGGCGTGCTCCCGGACGCATCGGCCCCGACGCCGCTCTCGTCCGGCGGCTCCCCGGACCTCGGTACTCCCTCCTCCGACCCCGGTCCGGGCCCCTCCGGCGACGGCGGCGACCTGGTCGGCCGGGTCGCCGACTCGGTGCGCCGCACCGCCGAATTCATCGCCGACCGCCGGCGCAGGCCGACCGACGCCCCCGACACCTTCCTCGCCGCCGAACAGGCCCTCCTCCTCGGCCACCCGCTGCACCCGACGCCGAAGAGCCGCGAGGGGCTCTCCGAGGCCGAATCGCGCCTCTACTCACCCGAGTTGCGCGGCTCCTTCCCCCTGCACTGGCTCGCTGTCGCCCCGGACGTCCTCGCCCAGGACTCCGCCTGGACCGAACGCGGCCGCACGGTCCCCGCCGCCGACCTGACGGCCCGGCTCGCCGGACCGGACCTCGCCGTACCCGCAGGCCACGCCGTCCTGCCGCTGCACCCCTGGCAGATCCGGGAGCTGCGGCACCGCCCCGCCGTCGCCCACCTCCTCGACTCCGGACACCTGATCGACCTCGGCCCGCACGGCGAGCCCTGGTACCCCACCTCCTCCGTCCGCACCCTGTACCGCTCCGGCGCACCCGCCATGCTGAAGCTGTCGCTCGGCCTGCGGATCACCAACTCCCGCCGCGAGAACCTCCGCAAGGAACTGCACCGCGGTGTCGAGGTCCACCGGCTGCTGCGCAGCGGCGTCGCCGAGCAGTGGCGCGCGGCCCATCCGGGCTTCGACATCGTCCGCGATCCGGCCTGGCTCGCCGTGGACCTCCCCGACGGCAGCGCGGCCCCCGGGCTCGACGTGATGATCCGCAACAATCCCTTCGATCCGGCCGACGACGCCTCCTGCATCGCCGGATTCGTCTCACCCAGGCCGCCGGCCGACATCGACGCCGCCGGACCGCTCGGCCGGACACCGGTGGCCTCCCGCCTGGAAGCCGTCGTCACCCGCCTCGCCGCCCGCACCGGACGCCCCTGCGGCGCGGTCTCCGCCGAGTGGTTCCTGCGCTACCTCGAACACGTCGTGCGCCCCGTGCTCTGGCTCGACAGCGAAGCCGGTGTCGCCCTCGAAGCCCACCAGCAGAACACGCTGCTGCTGCTCGACCCCGACGGCTGGCCCACCGGCGGCCGCTACCGCGACAACCAGGGCTACTACTTCCGCGAGTCCCACCGCGAAGCACTCGACCGACGCCTGCCCGGCATCGGCACCCACAGCGACACCTTCGTCTCCGACGAGGTCACCGACGAGCGGTTCGCCTACTACCTCGCCATCAACAACGTCCTCGGCCTCATCGGCGCCTTCGGATCCCAACAGCTCGCAGACGAGCGGGTCTTGCTCGCGGCCTTCCGGCGCTTCCTCACCGAGGCCGCCACCGGACCCACCCGGCTGCGCAGCCCGCTGCCGAGCCGGCTCCTCGACACGCCGACGCTGCGCTGCAAGGCCAACCTGCTCACCCGGCTGCACGGCCTCGACGAACTCGTCGGCCCGGTCGACACCCAGTCCGTCTACGTCACCATCGCCAACCCCCTCCATTCCTGAGCCCCCGTCCGAGGCCCGGCCCCGCACGGCCTTCCGACACGCCCCCCGTCACGACCCCCCGTCACGACCTTCCGTCACGACCTTCCGAGAGGAGCGCCGCTTTGCCCTCGACCGACGCGCGCACCGACGCCGGTACCACTCCTGCCGCCGACCCCGGCGACAACACCGCGGACGCGCCCGACCCCACGGCCGGCCCCGCACCCGAACCCGCGGCCCGTCCGGAGAACAGCGACTGCCAGGACACCCTGGACCTGCGCCTGCCCGACGAACTGATCGCGCTCATCGCCGAGCAGGACAGGTCCCACGGCGACGCCCCGAGGGCCACACCGTCGGACGCTCCGGCCCCGGGCGCGGAAGCCGGGACCCCCGCGGCCGGGCCCGTCCCGACCGACACCCCATCGGCCGGGGCGGCCATGACCAAGGCCGCCCCGGACGCCACGGCCCTCGCCCAGCACGACCTCCTCGACGATGTGGGGGAGTGGGGTCCGGTCACCACCACCGCGGGCGTGTTCCAGCTCGTCCCCGCCCGCATCGACCGTGACCTGGCGCTCATCAGCCGCTGGATGAACGACCCGGCCGTGGCCGCGTTCTGGGAACTGGCCGGCCCGGACGAGGTCACCGAACGCCATCTGCGACCCCAGGTCGAGGGCGACGGACGCAGCGTCCCCTGCCTGGGCGTCCTGGACGGAAGGCCCATGAGCTACTGGGAGGTCTACCGCGCGGACCTCGACCCGCTGGCCCGCCACTACCCCGCCCGCCCGCACGACACCGGTATCCACCTCCTCATCGGTGGCGTCGCCCATCGGGGCCGAGGGCTCGGCACCACGCTGCTCAAGGCCGTCTCCGACCTCGTCCTCGACCACCGCCCGCAATGCGCACGTGTCGTCGCCGAACCCGACCTGCGCAACACCCCCTCCGTCTCCGCTTTCCTCAGCGCCGGCTTCCGCTTCTCCGCCGAAGTGGACCTCCCCGACAAACGGGCCGCGCTCATGATCCGCGACCGGGCCTTGCGCACCGCGCTCCAGCCCAGTCACTCTCAGTAACGATGCTCGACCTGATCCGGTTCCCGCCCGAGGAGTCCCCGTGCCGAATCCGCCCGTCGTCCCGAGTTCCGGAGAGCCGCCCGTCCTCTACGCCCCGCCCGAACTCGCCCCTGACACCTGGAGCCGGGCCGGCGCCAGGCTGCTGGCCAAACTGATCGGAGAGTTCGCCTACGAGGGCATCCTCCACCCGCTCCCCGACGACATAGCGACCCCGGCGGAGACCCCGTACTCCGCCTACGCCCTGACCGTGCCCGGCGCGGACGAGGACAGGGACAAGGCCAAGGACAGGTACGAATACAAGGACAAGGACGAGGGTAAGCACGCCAGGACCGGAGCGCCCGGGAGCGGGGCCGCGGACGGCGGCGTCCTCCGATTCCGGGCCCGCCGAGGCGCGTACGGCAGCTGGCAGGTCGATCCGGCGAGCATCACCTGGGCCGACGAGAGCCCGGCCGCGGCCCTGCCCCCGACTCCCGAGCCGGGAGCGGCGCCGGACCCGGGTCCGGGGCCGGGGCAGGACCCGGAGCCGACCCGCGCACCCCAGCCCTTGACCGACCCCCTCGCGTTCCTCGTCCGCGCCAAGCACGCCCTCCGCCTCGACGGGATCACCCTCGGCCACCTCATCCGCGAGCTCACCGTCACGCTCGCCGCCGACGCCCGCCTCGACCACGCCGCCCTGACCTCGTCCCAGCTCGCCGACCTCGGCTACGCGGAACTCGAAGGGCACCAGACCGGCCACCCCTGGATCGTCATCAACAAAGGGCGCCTCGGCTTCACCGCGACCGACGCCGCACTCTGGGCCCCCGAGGCCCGCCGCCCCACCAGGCTTCCGTGGATCGCCGTCCGCACCGACCTCGCCACCTACCGCGGTGCGCGGGGAGCGGGCCTGGAATCGGCCGAGGCTCTGTACGCCCGCGAACTGCCCGTGGAGACCCGGCACCTGTTCGCCGAGACCCTGCGCGCCCGCGGCCTGGACCCGGCGGCGTACCTCTACCTCCCCGTCCACCCGTGGCAGTGGGACGACGTCGTGCTGCCCCTGTTCGCACCCGCCGTCGCCACCGGCGCGATCGTCCCGCTGCCCGCCGACGACGATCTGCGGCTGCCCCAGCAGTCGATCCGTACGTTCCTGAACGCCTCGCACCCCGAGCGCCTCACGGTGAAGCTGCCCCTGTCCATCCTCAACACCCTTGTCTGGCGCGGGCTCCCCACCGAGCGCACCCTCGCCGCACCCGCCGTCACCACCTGGATGCACGCCCTGCGCGACGCGGACCCCTTCCTGCGCGACGAATGCGGAGTCGTCCTGCTGGGGGAGGTGGCGTCGGTCGCCGTCAGTCACCCCCTGTACGACGGGCTCGACGAAGTTCCCTACCAGTACAAGGAATTGCTGGGCGCCATCTGGCGCGAGCCGGTCTCCCGCCGGCTGGCCCCCGGAGAACGCGCGCGTACGCTCGCCTCCTTGCTGCACATCGACCCCGAGGGGCGTGCGTTCACCGCCGAACTCGTCGCCCGGTCCGCCCTCGATCCGAGGACCTGGCTGCGCAGGCTCTTCGCGGCCCTGCTGCCGCCCCTGCTGCGCTTCCTCTACCGCTACGGCACCGTGTTCTCGCCCCACGGAGAGAACGCCATCGTCGTCTTCGACGACCGGGACGTCCCCGTCCGGCTCGCCGTCAAGGACTTCGTGGACGACGTGAACATCAGCGCGGTGCCCCTTCCCGAGCACGACTCCATGCCGCAAGAGGTGCGCGACGTCCTGCTCACGGAGCGTCCCGACTTCCTCACACAGTTCATCCATTCCGGTCTGTTCGTCGGAGTCTTCCGCTACCTCGCTCCGCTGTACGAGCAACAACTCGGGGTGCCGGAGACCGAGTTCTGGTCGCTGCTGCGCGCCGAGATCCTGCACCACCACGCCCGGTTCCCCGAGCTGAAGGAGCGGTACGAGATGTTCGACCTGCTCACGCCGCGGATCGAGCGCCTGTGCCTCAACCGCAACCGGCTGCATCTCGACGGCTACCGCGACCGCGCCCACCGCCCGCACGCGGCCGTGCACGGTACCGTCGACAACCCCCTGCACCAGCTGTGACCCCAGGAATGTCAGCGGGGCCCCTTAGGGTGGTCGAGCTATGACGAAGCCCTCACTCCCCGATCTCCTGCACGCCGCCGTGACCGCTGTCGGCGGCACCGAGCGCCCCGGCCAGGTCACCATGGCCGAGACCGTCGCCCAAGCGATCGACGACGGTTCCCATCTGCTCGTCCAGGCGGGCACCGGCACCGGAAAGTCGCTCGGCTATCTGGTGCCGGCCCTGGCCCACGGGGAGCGCGTCGTGGTGGCGACCGCCACCCTGGCGTTGCAGCGCCAGCTCGTGGAGCGGGACCTGCCGCGCACGGTCGAGTCGCTGCATCCGCTGCTGCGGCGCCGTCCCGACTTCGCCATGCTCAAGGGTCGGTCGAACTACCTGTGCCTGCACCGCCTCCACGAGGGGGCGCCCCAGGACGAGGAAGAGGGCCTGTTCGACCAGTTCGAGGCGGCCGCGCCGACCAGCAAGCTGGGCCAGGACCTGCTGCGGATGCGTGACTGGGCGGACGAGACGGAGACGGGGGACCGGGACAACCTCACGCCGGGCGTCTCCGACAAGGCCTGGTCCCAGGTCTCCGTCTCCTCGCGCGAGTGCCTCGGCGCCTCGAAATGCGCGTACGGGCAGGAGTGCTTCGCCGAGATGGCCCGCGAGCGCGCCAAGCTCGCCGACGTCATCGTCACCAACCACGCGCTCCTCGCGATCGACGCGATCGAGGGCGCCCCGGTGCTGCCCCAGCACGAGGTGCTGATCGTCGACGAGGCCCACGAGCTGGTCTCGCGGGTGACCGGCGTCGCCACCGGCGAGCTGACCCCGGGACAGGTCAACCGCGCGGTGCGCCGCGCCGCCAAGCTCGTGAACGAGAAGGCCGCCGACCAGTTGCAGACCGCCGCCGAGGGCTTCGAGCGGATCATGGAGCTGGCACTGCCGGGCCGTCTCGAAGAGATCCCCGAGGACCTCGGCTACGCGCTGATGGCGCTGCGCGACGCAGCCCGCACGGTGATCACCGCCCTGGGTTCGACCCGGGACAAGTCCGTCCAGGACGAGGACGCCGTCCGCAAGCAGGCCCTCGCCTCGGTCGAGACGATCCACGACGTGGCGGAGCGGGTGACGAACGGCTCGGAGTGGGACGTCGTCTGGTACGAGCGCCACGACCGCTTCGGCGCCTCGCTGCGCGTCGCCCCCATGTCCGTCTCGGGACTGCTCCGCGAGAAGCTCTTCACGGACCGCTCGGTGGTCCTGACCTCGGCGACCCTGAAGCTCGGCGGCGACTTCAACGGGGTGGGGGCCTCGCTGGGCCTCGCCCCCGAGGGCACCACGGGTGACGACCTGCCGGTGTGGAAGGGCGTCGACGTCGGATCACCGTTCGACTATCCGAAGCAGGGCATCCTCTACGTCGCCAAGCACCTCGCCCGCCCCGCGCGCGAAGGCACCCGTACCGACATGATGGACGAGCTGACCGAGCTGATGCAGGCCGCGGGTGGCCGCACCCTCGGGCTCTTCTCGTCGATGCGGGGCGCGCAGGCCGCCGCCGAGGAGCTGCGCGGCAGGATCCCGGAATTCCCGATCCTGCTCCAGGGCGAGGACACCCTTGGCGAGCTGATCAAGGCCTTCGCGGCGGATCCGAAGACCTGCCTGTTCGGCACGCTCTCCCTGTGGCAGGGCGTGGACGTGCCGGGCGCCAGCTGCCAGCTGGTGGTCATGGACAAGATCCCCTTCCCCCGGCCCGACGATCCGCTGATGAGCGCCCGCCAGAAGGCCGTGGAGGACGCGGGGGGCAACGGCTTCATGGCGGTGGCGGCGACCCACTCCGCGCTGCTCATGGCGCAGGGCGCGGGCCGTCTCGTCCGCGCGATGGACGACCGTGGCGTCGTCGCGGTCCTCGACCCCCGTCTCGCCACGGCCCGCTACGGCAACTATCTGCGGGCGTCCATGCCGAACTTCTGGTACACGACGGATCGCAACCAGGTCCGCCGTTCGCTGGCCGCGATCGACGCGGTGGCCAAGGCCGCCGAGGAGTGACCCGAGATCCGGGGCCGGGCGCGGACAGCGCTGGGCCCCGGAACCGGCGCAGTTGGTTCCGGGGCCCGGTCGGGGAGGAGCGTCAGACGCGCCGCAGAACGGCCACCACCTTGCCCAGGATGGTCGCCTCGTCACCGGGAATCGGCTGGTACGCCGAGTTGTGCGGGAGCAGCCAGACATGGCCGTCCTCGCGCTTGAAGCGCTTGACGGTGGCTTCGCCGTCGAGCATCGCCGCGACGATGTCGCCGTTCTCCGCGACCGGCTGGCGGCGGACGGTGACCCAGTCGCCGTCGCAGATCGCGGCCTCGATCATCGAGTCGCCGACGACCTTCAGGACGAACAGCTCGCCGTCACCGACCAGCTGTCGGGGGAGCGGGAAGACGTCCTCGACCGACTCCTCCGCGAGGATCGGCCCACCGGCGGCGATCCGGCCGACCAGAGGCACGTACGACGCGGCCGGCTTGCCGGTGGTGTCCGTCGGCTGCGCGCTGGGCTGGTCCGAGCCGCGGACCTCGTACGCCCGGGGGCGGTGCGGGTCACGCCGCAGGAAACCCTTGCGCTCGAGCGCCATCAGCTGGTGGGCGACCGAGGACGTGCTGGACAGGCCCACCGCCTGGCCGATCTCGCGCATCGACGGCGGGTACCCCCTGCGCTGCACCGAGTCCCGAATGACCTCGATCACGCGGCGCTGCCGGTCCGTGAGCCCCGAACTGTCCGCGCGAATCCCTGGAGGTCGGCCGGGCAGGGAGCGGCCCGGCTTGGGCCCCTCCTGGCTCATGGCTGCGTCATTCATGGCATGCACCGGCTCGAGTCGGCCCTGGGCGCGGCCCTGGGCAGTGATGGTGGCGCTGTCTGCGGTCGTGGTCACGTCGGTCGGCCCCTCTCCAGAATGTCTCCCTAGCTAGCCAACGGTAGTTCCTTTCGAAAGGTTGCGCCAAACACACGTTCGAGTGAAAAATCGCAGATTACTTGTTGTGATCATGCACAGAGGTGTATGGCTTCACTCGCGAAAGACCGGCAATTCGGTTCAATCCGGTACGCTTCACCGCCGAGACCGAGACCCGCCGCGTGGGCTCGTCCAGTCTGCCACCCGCCGCCCTTCCGGCCGGGCACCGCCCCTGCCTTCGCGTGCGTCGTGCTGTGGCGCGTGTGGCCCGTGGGGGCTCGCTCGTGGGGGTGCCGGGAGTCCGGGGCCCGCGACACGCGCCGAGGCCGGAAAAGCGACCAAACCCCAGATGTAGTGGTTGGATTGCATCAGCAGCCCAGAAGTTGTGGTCCCCGGTCTTCCGGGACCGTGGCCATCGCCTATGCTGGGGGCTGCTGCGAGGGGCGGAAACGACCTCTCGGGGCTATCGCGTCGTGCCATGAAGGAGGGTTGGGAGTTATGCACTGCCCCTTCTGTAGGCATCCCGACAGCCGTGTCGTCGACAGCCGCACCGCGGACGACGGCACCTCGATCCGCCGACGCCGCCAGTGCCCGGACTGCTCCCGTCGTTTCACGACGGTGGAGACCTGCTCACTAATCGTGGTCAAGCGGAGCGGGGTGACCGAGCCCTTCAGCCGCACCAAGGTCATCAACGGCGTGCGCAAGGCGTGCCAGGGCCGGCCCGTGACCGAGGACGCCCTCGCCCTGCTCGGCCAGCGGGTCGAGGAAGCGGTGCGGGCCACCGGCAGCGCCGAGCTGACCACTCATGACGTGGGCCTGGCCATACTGGGCCCGCTGCGGGAGCTCGACCTCGTCGCCTATCTGCGGTTCGCGTCCGTCTATCGGACGTTCGACTCGCTGGAGGACTTCGAGTCGGCCATCTCGGAACTGCGGGACCGCGCGCCCGGCGGGGAAGCGGACGGTCCGGGCGGAGAGTGCGCGCAGGGCGACAGCGGGCCCGGAGGGACTGTCGAAGTCCCCGTGCCCGCGCACGCCGTCGACTGACCGGCAGGGGCCGGGCGGCGGCGAACCACAGACCTGTTGCGGGCGGCAAGAGCGGCGGCCGCAACACAAGAAATACACAGTGCCATGGGAAGAACCGGGCACTTTAAGGCGTTTTAGCCTGATATGGGAGGCGGCATGACAGAGACGGCGAGCGGCCCGGCGCGAGGTTCCCGCACCAAGGGGACCAAGGCGACCAAGGGTCTGCGGATCGAGCGCATCCACACCACCCCCGGCGTGCACCCGTACGACGAGGTGGAGTGGGCGCACCGCGACGTCGTCATGACCAACTGGCGCGACGGCTCGATCAACTTCGAGCAGCGTGGCGTCGAGTTCCCCGAGTTCTGGTCGGTGAACGCGGTCAACATCGTCACCAGCAAGTACTTCCGCGGAGCTGTGGGCACCCCGCAGCGTGAGGTGAGCCTCAAGCAGCTCATCGACCGCATCGTGAAGACGTATCGGAAGGCCGGCGAGGACCACAGGTACTTCGCGTCGCCCGCCGACGCCGAGATCTTCGAGCACGAGCTGGCGTACGCCCTCCTGCACCAGATCTTCAGCTTCAACTCCCCGGTGTGGTTCAACGTCGGCACGCCGCAGCCGCAGCAGGTCTCCGCCTGCTTCATCCTTGCCGTCGACGACTCCATGGAGTCGATCCTCGAGTGGTACAAGGAAGAGGGAATGATCTTCAAGGGCGGCTCCGGCGCCGGCCTGAACCTCTCCCGCATCCGCTCCTCCAAGGAACTGCTGTCCTCGGGCGGCAACGCCTCGGGCCCGGTCTCCTTCATGCGCGGTGCCGACGCCTCTGCAGGAACGATCAAGTCGGGCGGCGCCACGCGCCGTGCGGCCAAGATGGTCATCCTCGACGTCGACCACCCCGACATCGAGAACTTCATCGAGACCAAGGTGAAGGAGGAGGAGAAGATCCGCGCCCTGCGCGACGCGGGCTTCGACATGGACCTGGGCGGCGACGACATCACGTCCGTCCAGTACCAGAACGCCAACAACTCGGTCCGCGTGAACGACACCTTCATGAAGGCCGTCGAGCAGGGCGGCAAGTTCGGCCTCACCTCCCGTATGACCGGCGAGACCATCGAGGAGGTCGACGCCAAGTCGCTCTTCCGCAAGATGGCCGAAGCCGCCTGGGCCTGCGCCGACCCCGGCATCCAGTACGACGACACCATCAACCACTGGCACACGTGCCCGGAGTCCGGCCGCATCAACGGCTCGAACCCGTGCAGCGAGTACATGCACCTGGACAACACGTCCTGCAACCTCGCCTCGCTGAACCTGATGAAGTTCCTCAAGGACGACGGCAAGGGCAACCAGTCCTTCGACGTCGACCGCTTCGCCAAGGTCGTCGAGCTGGTCATCACCGCGATGGACATCTCCATCTGCTTCGCGGACTTCCCCACCGAGAAGATCGGTGAGAACACCCGCGCCTTCCGTCAGCTCGGCATCGGCTACGCGAACCTGGGCGCCCTGCTCATGGCGACCGGCCACGCCTACGACTCGGACGGCGGCCGCGCCCTCGCCGGCGCCATCACCTCGCTGATGACGGGCACGTCGTACAAGCGTTCCGCCGAGCTGGCCGCGGTCGTCGGCCCGTACGACGGCTACGCCAAGAACGCCACCCCGCACCAGCGCGTCATGCGGCAGCACGCCGACGCCAACACCGCGGCCGTCCGCATGGACGACCTGGACAACCCGATCTGGGCCGCCGCCACGGAGGCCTGGCAGGACGTCGTCCGCCTCGGTGAGAAGAACGGTTTCCGTAACGCCCAGGCGTCCGTCATCGCGCCGACCGGCACCATCGGTCTCGCGATGTCCTGCGACACCACCGGCCTGGAGCCCGACCTCGCCCTGGTCAAGTTCAAGAAGCTCGTCGGCGGCGGCTCGATGCAGATCGTCAACGGCACCGTCCCGCAGGCCCTGCGCCGCCTGGGTTACCAGGAGGAGCAGATCGAGGCGATCGTCGCGCACATCGCCGAGAACGGGAACGTCATCGACGCCCCCGGCCTCAAGCCCGCGCACTACGAGGTCTTCGACTGCGCGATGGGCGAGCGCTCCATCTCCGCGATGGGCCACGTCCGCATGATGGCCGCCATCCAGCCGTGGATCTCCGGCGCCCTCTCCAAGACCGTCAACCTGCCGGAGACGGCGACGGTCGAGGACGTCGAGGAGGTCTACTTCGAGGCCTGGAAGATGGGCGTCAAGGCGCTCGCCATCTACCGCGACAACTGCAAGGTCGGCCAGCCCCTCTCCGCGAAGAAGAAGGAGCAGGCGAAGACCGAGGTCACCGCGAAGACCGAGGCGACGATCCGTGAGGCCGTCGAGAAGGTCGTCGAGTACCGCCCGGTCCGCAAGCGCCTCCCCAAGGGCCGTCCCGGCATCACCACCTCCTTCACGGTGGGTGGCGCCGAGGGCTACATGACCGCCAACTCCTACCCGGACGACGGTCTGGGCGAGGTCTTCCTGAAGATGTCCAAGCAGGGCTCCACCCTCGCGGGCATGATGGACGCCTTCTCCATCGCCGTCTCGGTCGGCCTCCAGTACGGCGTGCCGCTGGAGACCTACGTCTCGAAGTTCACCAACATGCGCTTCGAGCCGGCCGGCATGACGGACGACCCGGACGTGCGGATGGCGCAGTCGATCGTCGACTACATCTTCCGCCGCCTGGCGCTCGACTTCCTGCCCTTCGAGACGCGCTCCGCGCTCGGCATCCACTCGGCCGACGAGCGTCAGCGCCACCTGGAGACGGGCTCGTACGAGCCGTCCATCGAAGAGGTCGAGGTCGACGTCGAGGGCATGGCCCAGTCGGCGCCGCTCGCCCAGGTCAAGGCCGTCGAGACGCCCAAGGCCGAGGCCGCCGCCGTGGTGCCCGCGCCGCAGCAGGCGCACACCAGCGCCGAGCTCGTCGAGATGCAGCTGGGCATCCAGGCCGACGCCCCGCTCTGCTTCTCCTGCGGAACGAAGATGCAGCGCGCCGGCTCCTGCTACATCTGCGAGGGCTGCGGCTCGACCAGCGGTTGCAGCTGATCAGAGTGGGCGGTCCGGCCCGCCGGCCGGACCGCCCACCTGACCGAAGGGCGGCGGAACCTCGGGGTTCCGCCGCCCTTCGGCGTGTCCCGCACAGGTCGAACGGTGGAGCTCCCGGCGGAGCTACAGGGAACCCATCACCGAGGTGAACGCGTTCAGGTCGCCGTCGAAGCCGTGGACGGCCTCCCGGAACGCCCACGCGCCGTCGGGTTCCCGGGTGAACTCCGCGACGGTGGTCGCCGAGTGCGCCGCCACCGCCGAGAAGTCGTGCTCCGACAGGTTGGTGTACCCCTCGCGTATGCGCACGGCCGTGCTCGCGACGTGCGAGAACGCCTTCTGTCCTGCGGTCGGCCCCTCGTTCTGCTGGAGGGCGACGCCCACCACCACGCGCGCGTACTGGGTGCCCAGGCGGTCCAGCTCCAGCGTCATGACCTCGTCGTACCCGAAGCCCTGGCCGTTCCTGCTGTCCCGGTTCAGAGTGATCGTCCCGTCGGGCGAACGGCTGTCGAAGTGGACGACGTAGGCCGGGGTGCCGCGCGGGTCCTCACGGGTGTATGCGGCCGCGACCAGGTCCAGGTCGTCGGGTGGCGAGCCGACCGGACTCGGATCCCACTTCAGTCCGACCTCGACCTTTTCGATCCCCTTGCGGAGACTGCTCACCGAACTCCCCCTTCGCGGTGCGACATTGAGTGCTCCTCACACGCTACGTCGTCCCACCGACAACGGGGGACCGGTCACCGTCCGCGGGACCGTCAGTGGGGAATGCGCCGCGGCGGCCGGGTCGGGATCCCGTCGCGGAAGGACTCGATGGCGGAGCTGACCTGGCGCATGAGGTGCGTGTTCTCGATCCGGTCCAGGTAGCGGCAGTGCCGGGCCACTCCATCGAGTTCGAAGGCGAAGTAGAGCGCCATCAGGGGATTGATGAAGAGCTCGCTGCCACGGGTGCGTTCGGTGAACTGCGCGTTCCCGAACTCGCCCCGGACCGCCGAGGCGATGGACCCGCTCACGATGCTCGGGTGCTCGGGCGTGTGCGCCTGGGCGTGGGCGACCGCGTCCAGGAACAGAGCGCCCTCCCTCGACGCGCGGGAGAGCGAGAACGCCCCCAGGTAGTGGCCCGCACGCTCCAGGGCGGCGATGTTCTCCAGGACGAGGCCGTGACTGACCCCGTGGTGGGCGTCCACGCCGAAGCCGAGGGAGAGCAGGAGCCGTTCGGGCCCGTCGATGCCCGCGAGCGCCGCGACACTCGTGAGGTCCTCCTCCGGTGTGCCGATACCGGACTCGTCGCCGCGCATCAGGATGTCCGTACCGCCGTCGACCAGCACGACCGCGTCGATGTCGAAGTGCTCGATGAGCTCCCGGTAGGCGGCGCGCAGTGGTTGCACGCCCACCTGCGGGAAGGCGTGCACGGCTTCGGGATAGCCGTGCTGCCGCAGCCACTGGGCGAGGGAGCGCTCGGGGAAGTAGCGCTGATGCGGTGCCGTCTCGGGCGTGATCCGCGCGACGTCCGGCGCCAACCAGTCGTCCGTCGGCAGCCCTTCGAGGGCACTGAAGGAGAGATTGGCCAGGTGGACCTCCTTGCCTTCATGGATCAAGGAAAGGGCGACGGGCAGACCGGAGTAGATGTCGAAGCCGCCTCCGGCGCCCGCGACGAGAACCCGCCGTGCGTCGGCGAGACGGGCCGAAACGGGGTTCGTGAAGAGCGCAGTCATGGTGATCATTGTGCGGTGAACCTGCTTCTGCACGAACACAGTTTCGGAAGTGCGGGACGAACGAGGGTTCCCGGCACGCGAGTTGCCCTTCGGGCGCTCTCGTGTTCGAGATTGCGCCCGCGGTGTCGGCGGGCGGTGATTCGGGTCGGAGCACTGCGCCCGAGAGCGACCCCGTGTCACGCACCGCGCCGTACGATGGCGCGGTGCTGGTCAAGTGGATTCGCTGCACTGTGGTGGACCGTCGGGGGTTCGAACGGGGACAGCGGAAATGGGCGGGGCTCCTTGGAGAGCCGGGTTTCCGGGGGCAGGGCGGGGGATGGAGCAGGCAGCGGCCGGACGTGGCCCACGTCTTCGGCTTCTGGGAGAGCCGCGCCTTCTACGACTCCTTCATGGCGCGTGCCCATGACCGGCTCGCGGCCGGCCAGTCGGGGACGTTCAAGGACATGCAGGTCAGGCTCTTCGACCACCGCTTCGACGTGAAGACCGGATTCGAACCGCTGTTCACCGACGCGGACGTGGTGCGGGTGGCCCATTGCCGGGTGCATGCCGAACGGGCGGAGCACTACACCTTGATGCAGCAGAAGGTGTGGAATCCGGCGATGGCGGGGTCGCCTGGAATGGTCCGGGGGCTTTTCGGCGCGGCCTCCGACGAGGAGTTCCTCGTCCTGTCCATGTGGCGATCGGCGGCCGAGCGCGGCAAGTACCGGGGGGACGGGGTGGAGCGGCTGTCTCTGCGGGCCGAGACGGAGACCGACGTCTCCGCCGTCTCCGGCGACATCGTGCGGCTGGAGTCGGCGTGGACGGTCTGACCTGGTCGGGCTGACACGGCCGATCTGACGTGGACGGTCTGACGCTGCCGGTCTGACGGTGACGGTCTGAGGCTGCTGGTCTCACGCTGCTGGTCTGACACGGCCGGTCTGACCGTCTGGTCGGCACCTGCTTGATCGTTTGGCCGGCACGGACCCGACCGCCGCCCGGAGGCCGCGTGGACGGCCCGGGTCCGGGAACGTTCCGCCACGCGCGCGTGCCGCAGGATCCGCTCGATCTGCGCCGGACGGGCCGTACGAGTGCTCGAATCGGCCCGATCCGATCTAGGGTCGAGGTATGGCACGACCGCGGCGCATCGTTCTAGTCCGGCACGGCGAATCCGAGGGGAACGCCGACGACACCGTCTACGAGCGCGAGCCGGACCACGCTCTGGCGCTCACCGACACCGGCTGGCAGCAGGCCGAGGAGACCGGGAAGGAACTGCGGGACCTGTTCGGACGTGAGCGGGTGAGCGTCTACGTCTCGCCCTACCGGCGCACGCACGAGACGTTCCGCGCGTTCCACCTCGATCCCGACCGGGTGCGGGTGCGCGAGGAGCCGCGCCTGCGGGAGCAGGACTGGGGGAACTGGCAGGACCGCGATGACGTACGCCTCCAGAAGGTGTACCGCGACGCCTACGGGCACTTCTTCTACCGCTTCGCCCAGGGGGAGTCCGGCGCGGACGTCTACGACCGTGTCGGCGCCTTCCTGGAGAGCCTCTACCGCAGCTTCGAGGACCCCGACCATCCGCCGAACGTGCTCCTCGTGACGCACGGCCTGACCATGCGGCTGTTCTGCATGCGGTGGTTCCACTGGACCGTCCAGGACTTCGAGTCCCTGTCGAACCCGGGGAACGCCGAGACCAGGTCGTTGGTGCTCGGGGGCGGCGGTAAGTACGCACTCGACCGTCCATTCGAACGCTGGTGCGAACCGCGGCCCTACGGGGTCACCGGATAGGGTGGCTGAGCGATGATCGCTGACTCCTCTCCCGACCGGCGCACGAGCCGCGCCCTGGCCAGCCTGCGTGGACTTTCCGTAGGAGACGCGCTGGGGTCGCAGTTCTTCCTCCCCGCCCATTTTCCGCTGCTCAGGAGCCGGGTCCTGCCCGACGGCGTCTGGCGGTGGACCGACGACACCGAGATGGCGTGCTCCGTCGTCGCCGTCCTCGCCGCTCATGACCGGATCGACCAGGACGACCTGGCGCGCTCCTTCGCGGAGCACCACGACGCCGACCGCGACTACGGTCCCGCGGTGGATCGCCTGCTGCGGCAGGTCAGCGACGGCGGCGACTGGCGCGCCCTCGCGTCCGCGCTGTTCAAGGGACAGGGATCGTGGGGGAATGGTGCGTCGATGCGGATCGCCCCGCTCGGCGCCTACTACGCCGACGACCCCGAGCAGGCCACACATCAGGCCGAGATCTCCGCGTATCCGACGCACCAGCACCGTGAGGCGGTCGTCGGCGCGATGGCGGTGGCCGCCGCCGCGGCGCTCGCGGCTGCCCCGCAGGATCCGCCGATGTCCCCGCACGACCTGCTGGACGGTGTGATCGCGCTCATTCCGCGCAGTGCGGTGAAGGCCGGACTGCGCCGCGCCAAGGACATGCTCGACTACGGCGACCCGGGCACCGTCGCGGCGGTGCTCGGCTGCGGCCGGCGGACGACCGCCCATGACACCGTGCCGTTCGCCCTGTGGTCGGCGGCGCGCGGGCTCGGTGACTTCGAGCACGCGTTCTGGAGCACTGCCCAGGTGGGCGGAGACCTGGACACGACCTGCGCGATCGTGGGCGGAATCGTCGCCTCGGGTCGGGGCGGCCAACCCTCGCCCGAGTGGATCGAACGGACGGAGCCGCTGCCGGGGTGGGTCCCCGCCTCGGCGGCCTCCTGACCAGCCTCGGGCATCCCTCGGACCGGCGCGGGCTTCCCGCAGCGGGTAGGGGTGGCGGCCCCGGCGTGGCAGCGGACGGCCCCCGCACGGTGCTGAAGGCGTGCCCGGCCCGTTCCTGTTGCCAGGAGCGGGCCGGACGCAGGGTCCGTGACCGTCGCGCTCGGGCGAGTCGGGCCTCCCGACCGGCTACAGGGCCGGAACGCCGCTGAGGGAGTCCATGTCGCTCTTGCGCACCCGGATGACGACCGTGGCGACGACGAGGGCGAGCACACCCATGGCAGCCGCGGGGATGAAGGCCGTCGATATGCCGTGGGCGAGCACTTCGTGGCCCCAGGGGGCGGGCAGTTGGTGCGTCTTGGCGAAAGCGGCCTTCTGCTCCGGGCTCGCCTGGGACATGAACGACGCGACCTGCTTGGTCGCCTCGTCGCGGCTGGCGCTGCCGAAGACCGTGGTCAGGATGGACAGGCCGAGGGAGCCACCGACCTGTTGTGTCGTGTTGAGCAGGGCGGAGGCCGCGCCCGCCTCGTGCGGCGCCACTCCGGAGACGGCCGTGACCGTGACGGTGACGAAGTTGAGCCCCATGCCGAAGCCGAAGATCAGCATCGGGCCGAGCACACCACTCGCGTACGAGCTGCCCGGGTCGATCATCGACTGCCAGGCCAGTCCGATGGTGACCAGGGTGGCGCCGATGATCAGGAACGGCTTCGGGCCGAACGTCGGCAGCAGCCGCTGGGATATCCCCGCTCCCAGGGCGATCACCACGGTGACCGGGAGGAAGGCCAGGCCGGCGCGGATGGGCGAGTAACCCAGCACGTTCTGCACGAAGAGCACGATGTAGAAGAACATGCCGAACATCGCGGCGGCGAGACTGATCATGATCACGTATGTGCCGGAGCGGTTGCGATCGGCGAACATGCGCAGCGGAGTGATCGGCTCCTTGGCGCGGGACTCGACGAGGACGAACGCGGCCAGGAACACCACGGCCGCGGCGAACGCGCCCAGGGTGAGTCCGTCGCGCCAGCCGTCGGACGCCGCCCGGATGAAGCCGTAGACGAGCGCGACCATGCCGAGCGTCGAGGTGAGCGCCCCGGTGAGGTCGAAGCGGCCGGGATGGCGCTCGGACTCCTTGATGTAGCGCGGCGCGAGCGCGGCGATCAGGAGTCCGATCGGCACGTTCACGAACAGGACCCAGCGCCAGTCCAGCCAGTCGGTGAGGACGCCACCGGCCAGCAGCCCCACGGCGCCGCCGCCCGCGGAGACGGCGGCGAAGATGCCGAACGCCCTGTTCCGCTCGGGGCCTTCGGGGAAGGTCGTGGTGATGAGGGCGAGCGAGGTCGGCGAGGCGATCGCGCCGCCGACGCCTTGAAGCACACGTGCGGCGAGCAACTGCCAGGGCTCCTGGGCGAGGCCGCCGAGCAGTGAGGCGAAGGTGAACAGGAGGATGCCGGCGATGAAGACCCGCCGACGCCCCAGGATGTCCCCGGCCCGGCCGCCCAGCAGCAGCAGTCCGCCGAAGGTGAGGGTATAGGCGCTGACCACCCAGGTCAGGTCGGTCGTCGAGAAGCTGAGCGCGGTCTGGATGTGTGGCAGCGCGATGTTCACGATGGTGGCGTCCAGCACCACCATGAGCTGGCAGGCGGCGATCACCGCGAGAGCGATGCCCGGCCGGGGCGAGCGCGCGGTCGGCTTCGGAGCGATGGGTACGGGGTCGTGCGTCTGGATTTGATCGTGCGTCACAGGATGTCCCCCAGAAGCGAAGTAGTGAACGTAAGCGTTCACTAATCGAGACCATAGCGAGCCACCCTTGGTGAACACAAGCGTTCCCTAACGGAGTTGACTCCGACGAGTGGTCCGGGGTTGAGGGTTCCGGTGGATGCCTGGTGCAGGCATGCTCGGGCCAGGGGTGCGGCCTGGTGATTTCCGCGTCCGGGCCGTCGAAAGAAGTTCTCCCGCCTGACATCCTGGTGAGCGGACGTGGGTCGGCCGGGCCCGCGCCGGCGGAGAGGTTGTCACCATGGATCCCCCACGGGAGTGCCGCTGACCGTGCCCGTCCGCTTCGCCTCGACGGTGGTGGGTCCCCTTCGCCGGGCCTGATGGCTCGCCGAACCCGCCCCCGTCGCGTCCGGACTGCTCCCGAACCGCTCAACGGAGAGAAGACGATGGTTACTTCGCGCTGGACGGCCGCCTCCGCCCCGTCGGCCGCCTCCCTGCGCAGGCGCGGTCCCGTGCTGGAGCGGGCCATCCTCGAAGCCACCCTCGACCAGCTCAGCACGGTCGGGTGGAACGGCCTCACGATGGAGGGTGTCGCCGCCGGCGCGCAGACCGGCAAAGCCGCGGTGTACCGCCGCTGGCCGTCGAAGGAAGACCTCGTCGTCGACGCCCTCCAGGCCGGACTTCCGCAGGTGGACTCCGTGCCGGACCTCGGCAGCATCCGCGAGGACCTGCTGGAGCTCTGCCGGCAGATGCGTGACGCCATGTTCTCCCGCCCCGGCTCCGCGCTTCTTTCCGTTATTCACGAATGCGACACCCTCACCGCGGAGCGCTTCCACAGCGTGATCATCCAGGGGATCATCGAGCCCGGCGTCGAGTTGATCAAGGAGGTCGTAGGCCGCGGGATCGCGCGCGGAGACGTGCGTCAGGATGCGGTGGGCGCAGCGGTGTGCGATGTCATCCCGGCGATGATGATGTATCGCTCGAAGGTGTGCGGAAGCGAATGGCAGGACGTGGACCTGGTGGAGATGATCGACGAGGTCATGGTCCCCCTGCTGGCGAGGCACGCGGACTGAGGCGAGCCGGGTGTCGCGCCCGTCGTCCGGCGGCGTACGCTGTCAGGCGCCATGCCGTACGAAGCACCCACTCACACCGTCGAGCGCTCATTGCGCGCCACCACCGGTGCCAAGATCATTGCCGGTGTCGACGAGGTCGGCCGCGGCGCCTGGGCCGGACCGGTCACCGTCTGTGCCGCCGTCACGGGTCTGCGTCGCCCGCCCGAAGGCCTCACCGACTCCAAGCTGATCAGTCCCAAGCGCCGTGAGACGCTCGCGCAGGAGCTGGAGGGCTGGGTCACCGCGCACGCCCTGGGGCACGCGTCCCATGACGAGATCGACGACATGGGGATGACGGCGGCCCTGCGCCTCGCCGCCGTGCGCGCCCTGGAGACCCTGCCGGTCCGGCCCGACGCCGTCATCCTCGACGGGAAGCACGACTACCTGGGTGCTCCCTGGCAGGTCCGTACGGTGATCAAGGGTGACCGTTCCTGCATCGCCGTCGCCGCGGCGTCGGTGATCGCCAAGGTTCGTCGCGACAAAATGATGGCCGAACTGGGTGTCGACCATGCAGACTTCGGGTTTGCGGCCAACGCCGGATACCCGTCGCCGGTGCATCGCGCCGCGCTGGAGGAGCGGGGCCCCACCCCGTACCACCGGCTTTCGTGGGCGTATCTTGATGCGCTGCCCCAGTGGCGGCACCTCAAGAAGGCCCGTAGCTGGGCGGAGGCAAGCGCTCCGGAGATCGAAGGCCAGCTCGGCTTCGACTTCTGACTCTTGCGTTCGCACTGATGTGCCACCCGCTGGCGCGAACCACACCCGCGTTTGATAGATATCAACCCATGCCTCTCATTCCCGAGGAGCCTCAGATTCACGAGAGCGCCCAGGGTCCCCGCGCCACGCCGGCCAGCAGCCGCACCGCGCCGACCCCCCGTCCTGTTCCCGGCCCGCGTCCCGCGGTGTCGTCGCGACCCGGCCGTCCGGGTCCCGCAAGGCCCGCACCGCCCGCGCAGCGCACATCGCGCGAGCCGGCCGGGCCTCCCACACCGGGGCCGAACGCCCCGGCCACCCCTTCGACGTCGACGGCCCAGCCGCAGGTCCAGCTCATTCCGGCTTCGGCCGAGGGTGCGCTGGACGCCGCGGAGGAAGCGGTCGACCTGCTGCTCGACACCGGTCGCGCGCCGGGCGAGGTGCTGGTGATCACCACAGGTGACCCGCACCCGTGGGCCGCGCACGAGCTGTCGTTCGGCGAGACCGCCTACTGGGCGCAGCACGACGCGGGAGACGACGTCTTCTACGCCGACGCCACCGCCCTCGACCGTGCCACCGCGCGACCGGTCGTCGTCGTCGCCCTCAACGGCGGCGCCGACGAGACGGCTGCGACGGCTCTGCCGCTCGCGCGCGGCCGGGCCGGTGCCCTGCTGGTCGTCTGCGGCGACCCGCAGCGCGTCAACACGCTGCTGGGCGCCGGGGTCTGACGCGCGGCTTGCCGGCTGCCCGCATCGGTCCACGGTGCCCGGGGAGCCCGGCAGGCCCGCGCGCGGCCTCGGCCGCGCGCCTCAACGTGCCGCGGCGCGACGGAGCATCTCCGTCGCGGCGCCGCCGGTGCGCGGCGCGGACTGCTCGCCGCCGCCGAGCACCTCGGCCACCGATCCGACGCTGGGACGGCGGCCGCCGCGGCCCTCGCCGAGCACCTGCCAGCCGTCACGCGTCATCGTGATGTACGCGCCACAGCGCAGGCCGTGGAGCGTGCAGGCGTCGCGCAGCCCCCACATCCACGCACCGTCCTCCTCCGTCCACTGGGTGTCCCCCTCGCGGCAGTAGAGCAGGACGGCGGTACGGACCGGGGTACGGCGGCGCAGATCGTGCGGGATGACCCTTCGCAGCTGTGACAGCAGGGCGTTGCGGAACGTCCAGCCGTCGGTGCCGTTCTCACGACGGGCGAACGACGCGCTCGCGCGCAGCCGTTCCTCCGGATCGAGTACTGCCACGACGGCCGTGCGCGCCATCGGTCTGTGGCGGGCGTGCAGGCCGCTGACGACCTCGCGCGGGTTGCGCAGCAAGGGGATTCCGGCCGCCGCCCACTCCGCGGGCTCCAGCAGCCTGGTAGGTCGGTCGGCGGAGTCTGCGGGCCTCTCGGCGCGCATCGAGGACGCGGGCATCGAAGACGCCGAGGACGGAGCGAATCCGAAGGTCACGGTCCTCCCTTCGGCTACACGCCACCCTTGAGGGCAGGCGGGGTCGGACTGGGGGAGCGCACCGCGGCACAGCTCTGTCCGGGCCACGGGGGAGCCGCGCGGGGAGCAACTCCAATTCTTCCCGTCGTACTGGCGCACGGCAACGAGCAATTGGGGCTCGGGACCGGTATTTGGTGATGCGTCGCCAATATCCCTGCCCACAGGGCGGCCATGGATGCCTGGGTCAGCCCTGTACCGCGAGGACCAGCGGCAACACCCCGTCCGCACCGGCCCGACGCAGGAGGCGCGTGGCCATCGCCAGTGTCCAGCCGGTCTCCGTGAAGTCGTCGACGAGCAGGACCGGGCCGCTCGCGCGCGCGAGTGCCTCCACCAGCTCGGGCGAAAGGGTCAGCGTGCCGTCGAGGGCGCGCAGCCGCTGTGCGCTGTTGCTCCGGGGGATGTGGGCGGTGTCGCTGCCCGGTGCGTAGTCGACACGGCCCAGCAGAGGCATCTGGCCGACCTGGGCGATGCCCGCGCCGAGGGAGTCGATGAGCTGGGGCCGGGTGTGCGAGGCCAGCGTGACGACTCCCACCGGGCGCGGGGGCGCGTCCGGGGCGCCGGAGGCCCAGCCGCCGGGGCCCTTGGCCCAGTCGGCCAGCACCTCCACGACGGCCCGTGCCACGTCGTCGGGCACTCTTCCGTCCGGGGCCTGCGGCGCGAGCATGGGGCGCAGCCGATTGCCCCAGCCGATGTCCGAGAGACGGCCGAGGGCCCGCCCCGTCCCGGCCTGCTCACCCGCGGGGATGCGGCCCTTGAGCTCGATGCCGACCGAGGCGAGACCGGTGGGCCACATCTTGCGGGGCTCCACCTCCACTCCGGGGCGGCCCAGCTCGCCGCGTGCCGAGTCCAGCGCCGTCGAGGAGACCTCGGCCGCGAACCGCGATCCCGCGCAGTTGTCGCAGCGGCCGCACGGTGCCGCCTCCTCGTCGTCCAGCTGACGGCGCAGGAACTCCATCCGGCAGCCGGTGGTGGTCGCGTACTCGCGCATCGCCTGCTGCTCGGCCTCACGCTGCTTGGCGACCCACGCGTAACGCTCGGTGTCGTACACCCACGGCTGTCCCGTGGCGATCCAGCCGCCCTTCACGCGGTGCACGGCCCCGTCCACGTCCAGGACCTTGAGCATGGTCTCCAGGCGCGAGCGACGCAGCTCGACCAGCGGTTCGAGCGCCGGTAGCGAGAGCGGTCGATCGGACTGGGCCAGCACGTCCAGCGTGCGGCGCACCTGCTCCTCCGGCGGGAAGGCGAGGGAGGCGAAGTAGCGCCAGATCGCCTCGTCCTCCTTGCCGGGGAGCAGCAGGACCTCGGCGTGCTCGACGCCGCGCCCCGCGCGGCCCACCTGCTGGTAGTACGCGATGGGCGACGACGGAGAGCCGAGGTGGACGACGAAGCCGAGGTCCGGCTTGTCGAACCCCATGCCGAGCGCTGAAGTCGCGACCAGGGCCTTCACCCTGTTCGCCAGCAGGTCCTCCTCGGCCTGCTGGCGGTCCGCGTTCTCCGTCTTGCCCGTGTACGAGGTCACGACGTGGCCGCACTGACGGAGGTAGGCCGTGACCTCCTCGGCGGCGGCGACCGTGAGGGTGTAGATGATCCCGGAGCCCGGCAGCTCGTTCAGATGGTCGGCGAGCCAGGCCAGACGGTGGGCCGCGTCGGGCAGTTGCAGCACGCCGAGGCTGAGGCTCTCGCGGTCGAGCGGGCCACGCAGCACGAGCGCGTCCGAGCCGCCGCCGGTGCCGAGCTGGTCGGCGACGTCGGCCGTCACGCGTGCGTTGGCCGTCGCGGTCGTCGCCAGCACCGGGACACCCTGCGGCAGCTCGGCGAGCATCGTGCGCAGCCGTCGGTAGTCGGGGCGGAAATCGTGGCCCCAGTCGGAGATGCAGTGCGCCTCGTCGACGACCAGCAGACCGGTGGCCGCCGCCAGCTGAGGCAGTACGTTGTCCCGGAAGTCCGGGTTGTTCAACCGCTCCGGGCTGACCAGCAGCACATCCACGCCGCCGGCCGCGACCTCGGCCCGTACGGAGTCCCACTCCTCCGTGTTGGACGAGTTGATCGTCCGGGCGCGGATGCCGGCCCGCTCCGCCGCCTCCACCTGGTTGCGCATCAGGGCGAGCAGCGGAGAGACGATCACCGTGGGGCCGCTGCCCCGCTCGCGCAGCAGGGCCGTCGCGACGAAGTACACCGCGGACTTGCCCCAGCCGGTGCGCTGCACGACCAGAGCGCGTCTGTGGTCGGCGACCAGCGCCTCGATCGCCCGCCACTGGTCCTCGCGCAGCCGTGCCCTGCCGGTCGGGTCCCCGACGAGGCGGGCCAGCACGGTGTCGGCCGCGATCCGCAGATCTTCGTTGCTCATGCCCCCATGCAACCCGATGGCACTGACATCGCGCGAATGAACCCGCCGACCTGTGGACAACTCCTGTCGTGTCCCTGACCTTGGTTATCCACAGGGTGAAACGGGATTTTGCGATCCGGTGCATGGTCGTCGCATGACGAATCACATCGAGCCCGTCGGAGCGTCCGGCGCGGCCAAGATCACTCTGCGTACCGCCGGCGAACTGGCGGAGGCGCTGCCGTACTTGCTCGGGTTCCGGCCCGACGACAGCATCGTTCTCGTCGCCCTGTACAAGGGGCGCTTCGGTGGCCGCGTGCGGCTGGGAATCCCCGAGCGTTCAGAAGACTGGCCCTCCGTCGCGCAGCAGCTGGCCCGCTGCCTGGTGGGCGGGTGCGAGCGCAGGGACGGGCGGCCCGACAGCGTGGTCGCCTTCCTCTGCCAGGACTCCCGGGCCCGGATCGCGGCCCCCGGACCATCGGTCGTGGAGCGCCTGCGCCCGCTCGCCCAACTCCTGCGCACCGAGTGCGGTGTGCTCGACGTGCCGGTGACGGAGGCACTGTGCCTCTCCGACGGGCGGTACTGGAGCTACTGCTGCCCACGCCCCGACTGCTGCCCGCCCGAGGGCAACGAGATCATTGCCGACGGCACGTCGGTGATGGCGGCGACGGCCGCCTACGCGGGCATTCACGTGCGACAGTCCGTGGCCGAGCTGACGGCGCGCCTCGCGCCCCTGGAGACGGCGCTCGTCGCGGACCAGACCCGCGCCCTGGACGCGGCGGCGATGGACCTCGTGCCGAGGATCCTCGCCGGCGCCCCGCGCGAGGAGGTGGAGGCGCAGACCCTGGACCTGGCCCGGCTCGTCCTGCGGCGCCTCGTCGACGCCCCGGGCATCGACGACCCGCTCGACGCGGATCTGAGGGACGACGAACTCCTGGCGCACGACGAGGCCGCCGTCCTGATTCTGGGCCTCCAGGACAGAATGACCAGGGATCGAGCGGCCGAGTGGATGGAGGGCGACGAGGCTCCCGCGGCGCTGCGCCTGTGGCGGGCCCTGGCCAGGCGATGCGTGGGGGGCTACGGCGAGCACGCCGCGGCGCCGCTGACCCTGGCCGGCTGGGTGGCATGGTCGCTCGGCGACACCGTGGAGGCGGACCGGGCACTGGAGATGGCGCTCGGCGTCGATCCGCACTACAAGTTCGCCCGCCTGCTCAACGAGGCCCGCTCCGAGGGCATCGACCCGGAACCGGTGCGGCAGTCGTTGCGCAAGATCAGGGCGGACCGGGAGACCGAGTCCCCGCTGGCCGACACGGTGGAAGCCGACGCGGCCGACGACGAGGTGCCCACGGACGTCGCGGCTGACGAGGCTGCGGTCCTCTCGGCGGCCACGGAGGGCGAGGAGTCCCGACGCTCGGCGCTCGCGGTGCCGGGCGGGGCGGACCCGGGGGTCTCCCGGGCGGCCCGCGGGCTGGCAGCGGCGTTGCGTCGCAGGGGCGAGCGCCGTTCGGGGGCCGGCACCCGACCCGCCCGGGCAGGGGCACGGGCGCCCCGGCGGCCCGCAGGGCGACGTACGGGACGTCCGCAGACCCGGGGCGACGGATGAGGGCGGGTGCGGCCACGGGCCGACGACGGTGGTTCCTCGCTCTGCGGCGTTACTTGGGACGGGGGCGCTCCGTTCACCTGAGGAGCGGGAGCGACGGCCGGGCCGCGCCGCTCTCCTTGTCAGGTCCAGTCGTCCGGCAGCATGCCGGCGCCTCGCGCGACCGCGCGCGAAAGGAGGCGCCCCATGCGGGAGTTGAACCCGCTGCTCAGCACCCCCGGTGGCAGTCCCATATTCCGGGGCGAGCCCTGTGCCGCCGCTCGCCCCGGCGGTGCTCCCACACCTCCCATGAGAGGCGAGCGGTGGACAGAGGGCGGTCCGCGAGCGGTGGGGGACGGGCTGGACGCGGAGGGCGAGCGGCCATGACGTCCGACGCAACACGGCCGACCAGCGGCGCGACGCGGGACTCCGTGCAGACCGACGACCACCGGTTGGACCGCCTCGCCGAACCCCGTGCGATGCCGCAGCCGCAGAACCAGACCAGGCTCGACCCGAAACCGGCCGAGCCCGCTCGTTCTCCTGCCGCGGCGCCGGCACCGGCTCCCGCCGCCGCTCCGCGTCGCGGCGGCGAACTCCCTCCCGCGCACCGCTCGTTGATCTGCGTGTCCCTGCCCGGACTCGCGATCTCCTCGGACCAGGGCCAGCTGACCACTCAGGGCCTGGAAGGCTTCTACCGCGCGGGGCGACGGCTCCTGTCGCGCTGCCAGATCCGCCTCTTCGGCCGCGAGCCGGTCTCGGTACAGGCCCGCATGGTCTCCGCCGACCGCGCCCGTTTCGTCGCCGTGGCGCGCGCGTCCCCCGACGCCGGCCCGGACCCGGACATCGTCGTGCAGCGGATGCGGCACGCCGACGGCACGGAGCGGATCACGTTGCACAGCTCGGCGCTCCGGCCCCTGCGGGTCCCGCTGGAGGTGTCGCTCGGCACGGACCTGGCGGAACTCGGAGCGGTGGCCGCCGGACAGCCCGGCCGCGAACTGCCCGCCGTGGTGCATGACGCCGGCCTGCGCTGGTCGTCACCCACGGGCCACGCCGTGGTCACGGCGACGCCGGCCCCCACGGACGCACTCGCCTCCGCGGGCCTGCTCCGCTGGGAGTTCGAGCTGCCCCCGGGAGGCACCCGGACCGTGGAACTGCGGATCCGCGCGGACGGTACGGGCAGCGCCAGGAGCGCCGGCCACAGTACGGTCCGGCCGTTCGCCGTGGCGCAGGCCCAGGGCGACGACCCGCGAGTGGGCCCGCTGCTGCGCACCAGTGTCGACGACCTCCAGGCGCTGCTGGTGCGAGACCCCGGGCAGCCGTCGGACGTCCACCTGGCGGCGGGCGCGCCCTGGCGTTGCGGCCCGGCTCCGGCGGAGTCGCTGGCAGCCGCCAGAATGACGCTTCCGCTGGGCACCCGCCTGGCCGCCGGTACGTTGCGTGCGCTCGCCCGCACGCAGTCGACCCGGTCGGGAGCGGACTTCGGTCGCCTGCCCGGCCCGCTGCGGCACGCGGGACCCCAGATCCCGCCCAGCTGTACCGGTATCGAGGCCACCCTGCTGTTCCCGGTGCTCCTTGCCGAGGCGAGACGCTGGGGCCTTCCCGAGCAGGAGACGGCCGAACTGCTTCCCGCCGCCGAGCGGTGCCTGCGGTGGCTGCGCACCAGTGCGTGCGAGGGGGTCTATGTGCCGGACCCGGGCCCGGGCGGTCCCCTCCGCTGCGAGACACAGGCACACGCACACCGCGCCGCGGTGATCGGCGCGGACCTGCTCGACGCGTACGGCAGACCGGGAGCCTCCGAGCTGCGGCAATGGGCGGAGGAGCTGAGACGCCGGTTCAGAGAGGACTTCTGGCTGGACGACCGCGGCGGCGGTCGCCCGGCGGCGGCCCGCACCGCGTCCGGCCACCCGGTCCCGTACCTGGGCAGCGGTGCCGCACATCTGCTGGACACCGGGCTGCTCGGCGCCGGTGTCCTTGCCCCGGGCCTCCTGGACAAGGTGCAGACCGAGCAGGTGGCGCGGCTGTTCGGCGGTCCCGGGCTCGACTCCGGATGGGGGTTGCGCACGCTGGAAGTGAAGGAGTCGCTGTACAACCCGTTCGGGCACCGGACCGGCGCCGTTCGGGTGCACGAGACCGCCGTCGCTGTCGCGGGGCTGTCCGCGGCGGGATACGAGAAGGAAGCCGCCTCCCTGTTGCGCGGCACCCTGGCGGCGGCAGAGGCCTTCTCTCTCCGCCTGCCGGAGATGTACGCCGGGGAACAGCGTGTCGAGGGCGGCGCCCCGCTGGCGCACCCGGCCGCCTGTAGACCGGCCGCTGTCGCGGCCGCGGTGGGCGTGCATCTGCTGGCCGCCCTCGTCGGCATCCGTCCGGACGTGCCCGCCGGAACCGTGGCGCTGTCGCCCATGCGCGGAGCCCCGCTCGGCGAGCTGGGGCTGACGGGCCTCAGCGTCGGGGGACACGCGTTCTCCGCGCGGGTCAGCCGGCTGGGGCTCGGGATGATCGAGGAGGCGGCGGACAGCCTGCAGCTGGGGGTGTGACGCCTCCGAGGACGGCTCCGGGGACTCCGGCACCGGGCGCCGACCCGGGGCGGAACCACGGCGGGAACCACGAGCGAAGGGAGTGTTTATCGTCAGGCAGACGACTATGATCGTTCCATGTCGCCCTACGACCCGTCGGCCTTCCCGCCTTTCGCAGTCACCGTCGACCTGGTCGTGCTGACCGTGCGCCGTCACGCCCTGTGCGCACTGGCGGTGCGGCGCGGCGAGTCACCGTTTCAGGGACGTTGGGCCCTGCCCGGCGGATTCGTGCGGGACGACGAGGATCTGACCGCGGCGGCCGCGCGGGAGCTGTCCGAGGAGACGGGCCTGCACGCCCACGACCCGGACGCGCCCGCGCAGGACCACGGCGCCCACCTGGAGCAGCTGGCCACCTACGGCGACCCAGGGCGGGACCCGCGCATGCGCGTGGTCAGCGTCGCGCACCTGGCGCTCGCGCCCGACCTGCCCGCGCCGCGGGCGGGGGGAGACGCGCACAGTGCTCGCTGGGCGCCCGTCGAAGCACTGCTCAACCGCAGCGGGTACGGGCGCGAGGGCGAGCAGGCCGAGCCGCTCGCCTTCGACCACGCGCGGATCCTGGCCGACGGGGTGGAGCGGGCCCGGTCGAAGATCGAGTACTCCTCGCTCGCCACGGCTTTCTGCCCGCCGGAGTTCACCGTCGGAGAGCTGCGCCGGGTCTACGAGGCGGTGTGGGGCGTCGCGCTCGATCCACGCAACTTCCACCGCAAAGTCACGGGGACCCCCGGCTTCCTGGTGCCCACCGGCGGTACGACGACGCGCCAGGGAGGTCGTCCCGCCCAGCTCTTCCGTGCGGGCGGCGCCACGCTGCTCAATCCGCCGATGCTGCGGCCCGAGGTCTGAGCAACTGGCGGACTCCAGCCCCCTGTTCGGCGGGGACGTCCTGCGGGGTGGGCGGGGAGGGGATTCCGGCTGACGTTTTTTCGGGCACCCGAGGCCTTACCCTGCCCTAAATGACAGAAATGTCGCGTTATCTTGCTGTGGTACCCACGGGGTTCGCCTGCCAGGGAACCGGCGGGCGGGACCCGGCCGCCGAGCGGTCGCCCATCCTGCGAGAGAAGCGATGATCCAGGCCATCGGACTGACCAGCACCGCCCGCAAGGAGCGTCCGCCCACGGTGGACGACGTGTCGTTCGAGGCGGCCACGGGCCGTGTGACAGCCCTGCTCGGTGCCCGAGGGGCAGGCAAGACGACCGTCGTGCGGCTGATGCTCGAACTCCAACAGGGCCGGGGCATCACCTACTTCAGGAACCGCCCCCTGCACCGCATCACCCACCCCGCGCGCGAGGTGGGCGTGCTCCTCGGCGACGTGCCGGGGCACCCGGCGCGTACCGTGCGCGGCCAGCTGCGCATGCTCTGCTCCGCGGCCGGTGTGCCCGTCCAGCGCGCGGACGAAGTGCTGGAGGTCGTAGGGCTCGTGAGCCTGCGCGACCTGCGGCTCGGCACCCTGTCGCGCGGCATGGACCGCCGTCTCGGCCTGGCCTGCGCGCTACTGGCCGATCCGCACACGCTGGTCCTCGACGGTCCGGCGGACGGCCTGTCGGGCCGCGAGGGCAGGTGGCTGCACGGGATCCTGCGGGCGCACGCGACCGTCGGGGGCACGGTGCTGTTCACCACCGACGACGCCAAGGAAGCGGCACGTACCGCCGACCGGGTCGTCACCCTCGACGAGGGCAGAGTGATCGCCGACCAGGATGTCGCTGCCTTCGCACGCACCCGGCTGCGGCCCCGAGTCGCCGTCCGCAGCCCCTACGCGGCGCGGCTCGGCGTTCTGCTGGCCAAGGAGGCCCGCACGGCGAAGCGCTCCGTCGAGGTCGTCACCGAGGACGGCAACCGGCTGTCGGTCTACGGGAGCACCTGTGCGGACGTGGGCGAGACGGCGTTCCGGCACGGCATCCTCGTCCACCAACTCGCGGACGAGACCGGGGACGCGGGCCCCATGGTGGCGCTGTCTCCTCTTGCCGATGCCGATGCCGATGCCGATGCCGATGCCGATGCCGATGGTGCTGTCGGCTCCGGCGCTGGTGCGGCCGCCTCCGGTTCCCCTGACCCGGAATCCGGAACCCGAACCGCCTCCGGTCTCGGGACCGCGGCCGGGGCCGGCGCGGCCACCCGCACCCCGTTCATCGCTCCCGTGTTCGACCGCCCCCGCCCCGCCCCCTCCGGGCCTGCCGATCCCTCTGGGCCTGCTGAAGCCTCCGGACACTCCGAATCCGGCAGCATCTTCGTGCCCCTCGCCGAGACGGCACCATCGGCCACGAGCGCGGATGACGTCGGCGCCGGGACGACCGGTGAACATGGGGCAGGCGGCGCCGCCGCTCCTCGTGCGACCGCCGCTGCGCTGCCGCCGCCCATCACGGTCCGCCCCGCCCGCAGCCCCCTGCGTCCGCTGCGCTACGAGCTGCGCCGGGCGACCGGCATCGCCACCGGCTACGTCACCGCGGCACTCGTCGTCGCCGTCTCCGGGCTCCTCGCCGTCCTGCTCGCGCGAGTGGGCCACACCCCGCAGCCGAGGCTCCTCGCGGCGTGGCCCCAGATCCTTCCCCTGCCGCCCGCCGCCGTGGGAGCGGGGCTGCTCGGCGCCTTCGCCTTCGGCGACGAGTTCCGCCACCCCGCTCTCGCCGCCGACCGCGGAACCGTCCCGCACCGCCTGGGGCTGCTCACGGCCAAGCTGGTCGTCGGCGCGGCCACGGCCGTCCTCATGGCCGTCCTCGTCGTCGGCTGTGATGCCGCGCTGCTTCACCTCGTCTACGGGGAGGAGCTCACGCAGGTCCCCGCGGACTGGCTGTCGCTGAGCGCGAGTTGGTTCGCCCTGGTCGTGGCGTGCGCGTGGGCAGGGGTTCTGGCGTCCGGCGTCTTCCGTTCGACGGCTGCTGGACTCGCCGCCGTGGTGGCGGTTCCGGTCGTCATCGTGCCGCTCGTACAAAAGGCCCTTGAGGGTCCGTCTGTGCGAACGGCGGCGGGAATGCCGGGGCGCCTGAGGGAACTCGCGCTGCTGCACTCGCCTTTCGGTGCGGAGCGGTTCGTCGCGGCCGCCGTGCGCATGGTCGCCCAACCCGTGGGCGGCGCGCTGATGTTGTCGCTCACTGCGCTGCTCTGCGCATATCTGCTCACAGTGCTGCGCCCCAAGGTGCGATGACGACCGTCCGGGGCCGTCCGGAGCCGCCCTGTTCGCAACTCCTTCTGGAACGCCCATTTCTTTCCGATAAGGCGTCAATTGCGGCGAGGGCGGCGATCACCCTTTCGTGTGCTTTTCACCAAAGACCTCAAGGGAGTTGGGAACAGCGCCGACAACAGATTCCGTGAGTACCCTTGCGCACACCATGATGACCGCCGCCCGCTCCGCCGATTCCGGCCTCGCCGGACCGGGCGAACTCGACCGCTACCCCTTCCCCGAGTCGGGCGCCGACAGAGTCCGCGCCTCCGCCTGGGACAGCACGGACCATGATCTGGGCCGCGTCGGCCGGCGTGCCACCGGCAACCGGGGCCGCGGTCTGCACGGTCAACTCGTTCAGCAGCTCGGTCAGATGATCGTCTCCGGCGACCTGGGTGCCGACCGCCCGCTGGTGCCCGAGGAGATCGGCCAGCGTTTCGAGGTGTCCCGCACTGTCGTCCGCGAGTCCCTGCGTGTCCTTGAGGCCAAGGGCCTGGTCAGCGCCCGGCCGAACGTCGGCACGCGCGTGCGGCCGGTCAGTGACTGGAACCTGCTGGACCCGGACATCATCGAGTGGCGTGCCTTCGGCCCGCAGCGCGACGACCAGCGCCGTGAGCTGAACGAGCTGCGCTGGACGATCGAGCCCCTCGCCGCGCGGCTCGCCGCCGGGCACGGCCGTGAGGACGTGCAGCAGCGCCTTGCCGACATGGTCGAGATCATGGGACACGCCCTGGGGCAGGGGGACGCGATCACGTTCTCCCGGGCCGATGCCGAGTTCCACTCGCTGCTGATCCAGCTCGCCGGCAACCGGATGCTGGAGCACCTCTCGGGCATCGTCTCCTCCGCCCTCCAGGTCTCCGGTGGCCCCATCACCGGCTGCGACCGGCCGAACGAGACGGCGATCGGCCACCACGCGCGCATCGTGGACGCGCTCGCCGCCGGGGATGGCACCGGTGCCGAGACCGCGATGCGCCATCTGCTCACCGTTCACCCCGAGGGGGAGCGCGTGGTTCCCGCCCCGCGCGAGCACTGAGCGCGCGGAGCGCCGCCACCAGAGGCAGTCGTGACCAGATGTCGCCGGACCGACCCACCATGTGCGCCGAGCATGTGTAAGTGGGCACGATCCGGCGACTCGGTCGTTGAGGGTCTTCCGGGCTTGGTGCCCGGGATTCACCGAGAGGCTCCAGGAGCTCGCGGGGTGACCACATTCGCCCGTATCCGTCAGTTTTTGACCGCTTACGGGGTGTGACTCGGGCCACGCAGATTGGGCGTAACGCTCTTCGGGGCAACGCGATGACCTAAGAGGTGACAGCCGAGGAGGGAATACGGCAGCCGCTTGCGGCGCTGACTATCTCCCCGGTCCCCGCCCACGACGTCGGCCCATCCCCAAGCCGGCGGTCGTCGGCTCCGGTCCACACAGGACGGGGCCGGAAGCCGTTTTCCAACGTTCCGAGAGGTTGTTCGTGTCGGCCAGCACATCCCGTACGCTCCCGCCGGAGATCGCCGAGTCCGTCTCTGTCATGGCGCTCATTGAGCGGGGAAAGGCTGATGGCCAGATCGCCGGCGACGACGTACGCCGTGCGTTCGAGGCCGACCAGATTCCGGCCACTCAGTGGAAGAACGTTCTGCGCAGCCTCAATCAGATCCTCGAGGAAGAGGGTGTGACGCTGATGGTCAGTGCCGCTGAGCCCAAGCGTCCTCGTAAGAGCGTCGCAGCCAAGAGTCCGGTCAAGCGCACCGCAACCAAGACGGTCGCGGCCAAGACGGTCACCGCCAAGAGGGTCGCCGCGACCACCACCACCGAGTCGACGGTCTCCGAGGTCGCCGCCGAGGAGGCCGCGCCCGCGAAGAAGGCCGCGGCGAAGAAGACCACGGCCAAGAAGGCCACCGCCAAGAAGACGGTCGCCAAGAAGACCGCCGTCAAGAAGGCGGGCGGCAAGAAGGACGACGAGCTTCTCGAGGACGAGGCGACCGAGGAGACCCCCGCGACCGCCAAGGCGGGCGACGAGGAGACCCCCGAGGGCCAGGGCTTCGTCCTGTCGGACGAGGACGAGGACGACGCGCCCGCGCAGCAGGTCGCCGCCGCCGGTGCCACCGCCGACCCCGTCAAGGACTACCTGAAGCAGATCGGCAAGGTCCCGCTGCTCAACGCCGAGCAGGAGGTCGAGCTCGCCAAGCGCATCGAGGCCGGTCTGTTCGCCGAGGACAAGCTGGCCAACGCCGACAAGCTCGCCCCCAAGCTCAAGCGCGAGCTGGAGATCATCGCCGAGGACGGACGCCGCGCCAAGAACCACCTGCTGGAGGCCAACCTCCGCCTGGTGGTCTCCCTGGCCAAGCGCTACACCGGCCGCGGCATGCTCTTCCTGGACCTCATCCAGGAGGGCAACCTCGGTCTGATCCGCGCGGTCGAGAAGTTCGACTACACCAAGGGCTACAAGTTCTCCACGTACGCCACCTGGTGGATCCGTCAGGCGATCACCCGCGCGATGGCCGACCAGGCCCGCACCATCCGTATCCCGGTGCACATGGTCGAGGTCATCAACAAGCTCGCGCGTGTGCAGCGCCAGATGCTCCAGGACCTGGGCCGCGAGCCCACCCCGGAGGAGCTGGCCAAGGAACTCGACATGACCCCCGAGAAGGTCATCGAGGTCCAGAAGTACGGCCGCGAGCCCATCTCCCTGCACACCCCGCTGGGCGAGGACGGCGACAGCGAGTTCGGTGACCTCATCGAGGACTCCGAGGCCGTCGTCCCGGCCGACGCGGTCAGCTTCACGCTCCTCCAGGAGCAGCTGCACTCGGTCCTCGACACGCTGTCCGAGCGCGAGGCGGGCGTCGTCTCGATGCGCTTCGGTCTCACCGACGGCCAGCCGAAGACCCTCGACGAGATCGGCAAGGTCTACGGCGTCACGCGCGAGCGCATCCGCCAGATCGAGTCCAAGACGATGTCGAAGCTACGCCACCCGTCGCGTTCGCAGGTCCTGCGCGACTACCTCGACTAGTCACAGGCCCCTGTACGGCCGCCAGAAGGCCCGGCACTCCTCTCGAGAGGGAGAGTGCCGGGCCTTCCGCGTACGGGACTGTGGGCCGATCCTCGCGGTGCGTGCGCCCCTCCGGTGAATCACTGTGGGTGTGCCACTGCAACTGAGAGTGAGGAGACCGAATGAGTCGTCCCTTCGCGAGAGCGCTGACCGTGTCGCTGAGCGTGCTGACGGCCGCGGCCGTGCTGCCCGTGTCCTCGGCGGTACCCGCGGCCGCCGACGGCGGGATCATCGGCGGCCGTCAGGTCCAGGTGTCCGACAGCCCGTGGACGGTAGCCCTCTCCAGTCGTGACCGGTTCGGGGGTACACGCGCCGGGCAGTTCTGCGGCGGTGTGGTCGTCGCGCGGACCACCGTGCTCACGGCGGCGCACTGCATGAGCCGGACCGTGCTGGGGGTGGCGCGCAGCGAGGTGCGCGACCTCAAGGTGATCGCCGGGCGCACCGACCTGCGCGCCGACACGGGTGCGGAGATCCCCGTCCGGGAGGCATGGGTCAATCCGGACTACGACGGCTCGACGAATTCCGGAGACGTGGCGGTCCTCACCCTGGCCACTCCGCTGCCCGAGGGATACGTCCTCCCGATGGCGGACGAGGGTGACCCGGCCTACGAGCCCGGCACGAAGGCCGAGGTCTACGGGTGGGGTGACACGACGGGAGCGGGTGACTACGCGCGGACCCTGCGCGCGGCGCAGGTCCGGGTCCTGGCGGACTCGGTCTGCCAGGAGGCGTACCCCGGCAACTCCGACGGGACGTATCTGCCCGCCTCGATGCTGTGCGCCGGCGAGCCGCGCGGCGGCAGGGACGCCTGTCAGGGGGACAGCGGCGGCCCGCTGGTCGCCCGCGGGAAGCTGATCGGTCTCGTGTCCTGGGGCAGCGGCTGCGGGCGCGCCGGAAGCCCGGGTGTCTACACGCGGATCTCCGAGGTGCTGCGCGTGCTGCGCAAGCACTCCTGAGGCAGTCCGCGCAGACGAGGACGGGCGGCCGCCCCTGGGTGCAGGGGTGGCCGCCCGATCACCGGCCTGGTGCCGGAGCTGGCTCGTCGTGGATGCGAGGCGTCAGCGTTCCTCGGTCTCGGCGCTTGCCGGAGCGGCGGTGAGTCGCTCCGTCTCGTCCTGTATCTCAGCGGCGATCTTCTTGAGTTCCGGCTCGAACTTGCGACCGTGGTGGGCGCAGAAGAGCAGTTCACCACCGCTGATGAGAACGACGCGCAGGTATGCCTGGGCGCCGCAACGGTCACAGCGGTCAGCGGCCGTCAGCGGGCTCGCGGGGGTCAGAACAGTAGTCACGTCGCCTCTTCTCTAGCTCGACGAGCTGTCGTACCAGGGTCAACATCCAACCAGGCCGAAAACGTTCCCGCTCGCGGCTTTTCTCGAAAAATTTCTCCGAGACCGGCCAGGTGCTGCCGGGTGGCGGCGAATGTGCCGTATTGCGTCTCTTACGTGTCTTACGGGTTCGCGCGTTCTGTCAGGTCGGTCCTCCCGGCCGGCTTGCCGGTTGTTCATGAGGACGTGCCCGGAGCCTAAATGGTTCATGCCTGGAAGGGAACGTGATGTGTGCTTCACTCCATCGAGGGATCGAACACGCATGCGACCTTGGATTAGTCTGGGTTGGAGGCGAGGGTGGCGTGACAACGGCTCTACCAGGCCTCGGTACCCTCTGAGCGTCGACCGACGCCGGCCCCGTACCCACGAGGGCCCCATCTGAAATTCAGCGAGGAGCGAACCGCGTGACCGCCGAAACGTCCGTGCCGTCCACAGCGCTGCTGACCGGAGCAGACCGGGACGGTTCCAACTACACCGCGCGGCACCTCCTCGTCCTCGAGGGGCTCGAGGCCGTACGCAAACGGCCGGGCATGTACATCGGCTCGACCGACAGCCGCGGTCTCATGCACTGTCTCTGGGAGATCATCGACAACTCCGTCGACGAGGCTCTCGGTGGCTACTGCGACCATATCGACGTGATCCTGCACGACGACGGCTCGGTCGAGGTCCGGGACAACGGCCGCGGCATCCCCGTCGACGTGGAGCCCAAGACCGGCCTGTCCGGAGTCGAGGTCGTCATGACCAAGCTCCACGCCGGCGGCAAGTTCGGCGGTGGCTCGTACGCCGCCTCCGGCGGCCTGCACGGCGTGGGCGCCTCCGTCGTGAACGCGCTGTCGGCGCGTCTGGACGTCGAGGTGGACCGCGGCGGGCACACGCACGCGATCAGCTTCCGGCGCGGCGTCCCCGGCGCCTTCGCCAAGCCCGGCCCGGACGCGCCGTTCGACACCACGGCGCGGCTGAGCAGGACCAAGAAGGTCCCGAAGGCCCGCCAGGGCACGCGCATCCGCTACTGGGCGGACCGGCAGATCTTCCTCAAGGACGCCAAGCTCTCGCTGGAGAACCTGCACCAGCGCGCCCGCCAGACCGCCTTCCTGGTGCCGGGACTCACCATCGTCGTCCGCGACGAGTTCGGCCTGGGCGAGGGCGGCAGCAAGGGCGAGGAGTCCTTCCGCTTCGACGGCGGCATCAGCGAGTTCTGCGAGTACCTGGCCCAGGACAAGCCGGTGTGCGACGTCCTCCGCCTGACCGGACAGGGCACCTTCAAGGAGACCGTCCCCGTGCTCGACGAGCACGGCCAGATGACCCCGACCGAGGTCCAGCGCGAACTGGCCGTCGACGTCGCGATGCGCTGGGGCACCGGCTACGACACGACCCTCAGGTCGTTCGTGAACATCATCGCCACCCCCAAGGGCGGCACCCACGTCACCGGCTTCGAGCGTTCCCTCACGAAGACGATGAACGAGGTGCTGCGCGCCCAGAAGCTGCTGCGCGTCGCCGAGGATGACATCGTCAAGGACGACGCCCTGGAAGGCCTGACGGCCGTCGTCACGGTGCGCCTCGCGGAGCCGCAGTTCGAGGGCCAGACCAAGGAGGTCCTCGGCACCTCGGCGGCGAACCGGATCGTCGCCACCGTGATCGCCAGGGAGCTCAAGGCGTTCCTGACGTCCACCAAGCGCGACGCCAAGGCGCAGGCCCGCTCCGTCATGGAGAAGGCCGTCGCCGCCGCCCGCACGCGCATCGCCGCCCGTCAGCACAAGGACGCCCAGCGCCGCAAGACGGCCCTGGAGTCCTCGTCGCTGCCCGCGAAGCTCGCGGACTGCCGCAGCGACGACGTGGAGCGCAGCGAGCTGTTCATCGTCGAGGGCGACTCGGCGCTCGGCACCGCCAAGCTCGCCCGGAACTCCGAGTTCCAGGCGCTGCTGCCGATCCGCGGCAAGATCCTCAACGTCCAGAAGTCGTCCGTCTCGGACATGCTGAAGAACGTCGAGTGCGGCGCGATCATCCAGGTCATAGGAGCCGGGTCGGGCCGGACCTTCGACATCGACGCGGCGCGGTACGGCAAGATCATCCTGCTCGTCGACGCCGACGTCGACGGCGCCCACATCCGTACGCTGCTGCTGACGCTGTTCCAGCGCTACATGCGGCCCATGATCGAGGCCGGCCGGGTCTTCGCCGCCGTCCCGCCGCTGCACCGCATCGAACTGGTCCAGCCGAAGAAGGGCCAGGACAAGTACGTCTACACGTACTCGGACCGCGAGCTGCGCGAGACGCTGCTCGAGTTCCAGCGCAAGGGCGTCCGGTACAAGGACTCCATCCAGCGCTACAAGGGACTGGGCGAGATGGACGCCGACCAGCTGGCCGAGACCACGATGGATCCGCGCCACCGCACGCTGCGCCGGATCAACATCGGCGAGCTGGAGGCCGCGGAGCAGGTGTTCGACCTGCTGATGGGCAACGACGTGGCGCCGCGCAAGGAGTTCATCAGCAGCTCCGCGGCGACGCTCGACCGCTCACGCATCGACGCCTGACCGACGGCTGATCGACACCTGACCGACGGCCGACCAGGTCGTACGCGCAGGAGTCCGTCTGCGCAGGAGAGGGGGCGCGCCCTGGGCGCGCCCCCTCTCGCGCTCCGCCGGCTCCACCCATGGGTGGAGCCACGACTTCCACCCACGATCCACCCCGGCTCCGATCCCCCTGACCTGCACTCTTCCGTAGCGTCGACGGTGTTGAACCACTCCGTTCCGACCGCTCCACGGAGGCAGCCATGTCCGGGCCGACCGAAGTTCTCGTGATCATCACCGTCGTCGCGCTCGTCGTCGTGCGCCAGTTCAGGACCGAGCGCCTGGCGACGGACCGCAAGTGGTGGCTCCTGCCCGCGATCCTCGGATGCGTGGCGATCACCGACGACTCCCTGATGGATCCGCGGCACACCGCGATGTCGGCGGTCCTGCTCGCCGTCGAGCTGGTGGTCAGCCTCGGCATAGGGATCGGGTGGGCGTTCACCACCCGGATCTGGGCCGACGAGCACGGGGACGTCTGGACCAGGGGCACGATGGCCACCGCCGGCGCCTGGGTCGGCGGTATCGCGGCCCGCGGAGCCGTCATCGGGATCGGGCTGGCGATGGGCGTCCACCTGGGCAGCTCCTCCTTCATGCTGGGCCTCGCCCTCTCGCTCCTGGCCCGCGGTGGTGTCCTGCTCTGGCGGGCCGGGCAGGAACGGACGGCACACGTCGTGGCCGCGCCGCAGCAGGTCTGGGAGGCTCGCAGGTGAACGTCGCTCTCTGGACGTCGTGGCCCACGCGGGAGGCGCTCTCCCGCGTGGGGCGCACCAGCGCCCGGCGCTGGCTCTCCTGGGCCGTCCGGATCGCCCTGGTGGGCACGCTGCTGTGGACGGCGGTGGCACAGCGGGACGTCGGGCCGTGGGCCGTCGCGGCCGCCCCCGTCGGGCTGATCGCCTGCGCGGCGGCGACCTGGGGCTTCTACTGGACGACCCTCGCCCACCGGCTGTGGCCCTCGCTCGGCCTGTTCGTCCTGCTGCTGCTCGCCGCGGTCGTGGCGCACCGCATCGGATTCCTCGGGCCGGCCACCCTCCTGTGGTGCGGCTGCGCGGTCACCGCCCTGCAACGTCTGCCGCTGCTCGTCGCGATCCCCGCCACCGGTGTCTCGCTCGCCGGGTTCGCCGTCGTCAACGAGGATCCGTGGCTCACCACCGCGGCGATCATGGCGGGGCTCTGCCTGTCCGGCTACGTCCTGCGGCTGGACGCCGAGGCCAGAGGAAGCGCGCAGCGCCTGCTGATACAGGAGCGGGCGGCCCGGGCAGCCGAGGCCGAATCGGCGGCCCTCGCCGAGCGGGCACGGATCGCGCGGGAGATCCACGACGTCCTCGCGCACAGCCTCTCCGCACAGCTCGTCCACCTGGAGGCCGCCCGCCTCCTCATCGAGCGGGGCGCCGACCGCGAGCAGATCCTGGACCGGGTCGTGGCGGCACGCGGCATGGCGCGCGACGGACTCACCGAGACCCGGCAGGCCCTGTCGGCGCTGCGCGGCGAGATGACACCCCTGGAGGAATTCCTGGAAGGCCTGGTGGCGTCCGAGGACGGCGCCGTCCTCGCCGTGGAGGGGGAGCGCCGCCGGCTGCCCGCCGAGGCCTCGCAAGCGGTGCGCAGGGTCGCGCAGGAAGCGCTGACGAACGTACGCAAGCACGCGCCCGGCGCCAGGACGGCGATGCGGCTGACGTACGAGGGGCGTGAAGTCGCCCTGGAGGTACGGGACTCGGGAGCGGCCCGGCGGCACGACGAGCTCACTGTCAGTGGTGGCGGTTACGGTCTGTTGGGGATGAGGGAGCGTGCCGAGCTGCTGGGCGGGACGCTGGAGGCAGGGCCGTGCGGGGAGGGTTTCGTGGTCACGTTGAAGGTGCCCCTGTGAGCGGGGCCGAGGCGGGGGAGCGCCGGGGCGGGCCGTCGGCCCGGGTGCTGGTGGTCGACGACCAGACGGTGGTGCGTGAAGGCATCGTGATGCTGCTCGGGCTGCTGCCCGGGATCGAGGTGGTCGGCTCGGCCAGGGACGGCGAGGAGGCGTTGGCGCTCGTCGCGGAGCTGGCGCCGGACGTCGTGCTCATGGACCTGCGCATGCCGCGCTGCGACGGGGTGGAGGCGACCCGGCGGATCCGGGCCGGGCATCCGGGGACCCAGGTCGTCATCCTCACCACCTATGCCGACGACGAGTCGCTTTTCCCGGCGCTGACGGCGGGGGCACGGGGATATCTCACCAAGGACGCGGGCGGGGACGAGATCGTCAAGGCGGTCCAGGACGTGCTGTCCGGTGCCGCGGGGCTCTCCCCGCAGATCCAGCGGAGGCTCCTGGAGAGACTGGCCCGGTCCGAGCCCGTCGCACCGCGCGGACCGGAGGAGCCGCCGGACGGGCTGACGGCGCGCGAGGCGGAGGTCGTCCGGCTCATCGCGGACGGCCTGACGAACCAGGAGATCGCCCGCGCGCTCCAGGTCTCCACGGCGACGGTGAAAACGCACATCAATAATCTGTTCGCCAAAACCGGCCTCAAGGACCGAGCACAGGCCGTGCGATACGCCTATCGGCACGGGCTTGCGAACCCATTGGAAACCAACCGCATTTCGCCATCACCTAATGGGGTGAACGACTTGTGAGCTGAGTCCAGGATCTTCCCGATCTGTCCATCCTTGGCACGCGGTCGCAGTGGGCCGCGGACAAGGAGAGTTCGGTGGAGAAGCAAGACGGGTGCGAGACGGCGCAGCCCCGGGCCGGTGATCGCGGCGGAATCGGCGATCCCTGGTACGACGCGCTGGCCTCGGGATGGGGCGAGTTGGACGGCACGGGTGCGCCGGCGCCCGCCGTACCCGCCCAGCCCGTGCCGGAACAGCGGAGCGCGGCGGGCATCTACCTGGAAGTGCAGCGCAGCGACGCCTTCCAAGAAGTACGCAGGCGCTACCGGAGGTTCGTCGTCCCCGCGTGCGCGGTCTTCTTCACCTGGTACGTGGCGTACGTGGTGGCGGCCACGACCGCACCGGGCCTCATGGCCCAGCAGGTCGTGGGCGCGGTGAACGTCGCGATGGTGGCGGGGCTCGGCCAGTTCGCCAGCACCTTCCTGCTGACGTGGCTGTACGTGCGTCACGCACGGCTGCGCCGCGACCGTCCGGCACTCGATCTGCGCTGGGACACCCAGGAGATGACGCGCGGCATCGCGAGCTCCGCGAGCACGAACGGCACGTTCCGCGGCGAGGGTGGTCAGTGGTGACCGGGACGCATCAGACTCTGGCGTTGGTGCTGTTCAGCGCCTTCGTGGCGGTGACGCTGGGGATCACGACCTTCGTCAGCCGCAACCGGCACGGATCGGCGGAGGAGTTCTACGCCGGCGGCCGGCTCTTCTCGCCCATGGAGAACGGGTTCGCCATTGCCGGTGACTACATGTCGGCGGCGTCCTTCCTCGGCATCTCGGGAGTGATCGCGCTCTTCGGATACGACGGCCTGCTCTACTCCGTGGGCTTCCTCGTCGCCTGGCTCGTGGTGCTTTTCCTGGTGGCCGAACTGGTCCGCAACTGCGGCCGGTTCACTCTCGCCGACGTCGTGGCGGCGCGGATGCGGGAGCGTCCCGTGCGGATCGCGGCGGGAACGTCCTCGGTCACCGTCTCCGTTCTCTATCTGGTGGCGCAGATGGTGGGCGCGGGCAGCCTGGTCGCGCTGCTGCTCGGCGGCAAGAGCGGAGCCGCACAGGCCTGGACGGTCGTCGGGGTCGGCGCACTCATGGTCATCTACGTGTCGCTGGGCGGGATGCGGGCCACCACCTGGATCCAGATCGTGAAGGCCGTTCTGCTCATGGGCGGCACGATCGCCCTGACGGTGCTCGTCCTGGCGCGCTTCCACGGTGACTTCAACGAATTGCTGCGGGCCGCGGCGGCCCGCAGCGGACACGGTTCCGACTTCCTCGTGCCCGGCCTGAAGTACGGCGGAAGCTGGACCGCACGCTTCGACTTCATCAGCCTCGGCCTCGCGCTGGTGCTCGGCACGGCGGGCCTCCCGCACATCCTGTCGCGCTTCTACACGGTGCCCACCGCCCGGGCCGCCCGGCGTTCCGTCGTCTGGTCGATCGGCCTCATCGGCAGCTTCTACCTGATGACGATCGTGCTCGGGTTCGGGGCGGCCGCCATCGTCGGCTCCAGCGCGGTACGGGCGTCGAACGCGGCGGGGAACACCGCGGTCCCGCTGCTCGCCCTCGACCTGGGCGGCGGCGCCGACTCCACCGGCGGCACGGTGCTGTTCGCCGTCGTCGCGGCCGTCGCCTTCGCCACCATCCTCGCCGTCGTCGCCGGCATCACGCTGGCCTCCTCGGCGTCCGTCGCACACGACCTGTACGCGTCGTTGCGGCGACGCGACCGGAACGGCAACCCGGTGGGCAAGCAGCGCAGCGAGGTCGCGGTGGCGCGGGTCGCCGCGGCCGGCATCGGTGTGCTCGCCATCGCGCTCGGACTGCTGGCCCGCGATCTGAACGTGGCGTTCCTGGTGGGCCTGGCGTTCGCCGTGGCCGCGTCCGCGAACCTTCCGGTGCTGCTGTACTCGCTGTTCTGGCGGAACTTCACCACGCGGGGCGCGGTGTGGTCGGTCTACGGCGGCCTGCTGCCCGCGCTGCTGCTGGTCGTGCTGTCGCCGGTGGTCTCGGGCAGCCCGACCTCCCTGTTCCCCGGGGTGGACTTCCAGTACTTCCCCCTGGAGAACCCCGGTCTGGTCTCCATCCCCCTGGGCTTCCTGGCCGGCTGGCTGGGCACCGTGACCTCGCACGAGCCCCCGGACGAGGCCAGGCACGCGGAGACCGAGGTGCGGGCGCTCACCGGCGCCGGCGCCGTGTGAGTCCATGGCCCCGACGGACCGCACCAGCCGCTGGCGGGCCGTCGGGGCCGTTCCCGGGGCGCCGGGGCCGCTATCAGGCCCCGGCGCCCGGCCGTGGGTTCGCCCAGACGTAGAGATGCTCGGGGCGGCCCGCGTCGCCGTACTTCAGCGTCAGTTTCGCGCCGCCGGTGCGTTCCAGCAGCTTCAGATAGCGCTGCGCGGTCTGCCGGCTCAGGCCGGTCCGTTCGGCGATCTCCTGCGCGGACAGCGGCTGTTCGGCGTCGGTCAGGGTTCGGCGGACCAGTTCCGCCGTGCCCGGCGAGTGGCCCTTGGGCAGTTGGGGCTGCGCCCCGGTCGCCGACAGCGCCCCGAAGATCCGGTCCACCTGCGCCTGTTCGGCCTCGCCGCCGCCCGCGAAGGTGTGCCGCAGCGCCGCGTACGCCTCCAGCTTGGCGCGCAGCCCCGCGAACGCGAACGGTTTGACCAGGTACTGCAACGCGCCCTGGCGCATCGCCGCCTGCACCGTGGCCACGTCCCGGGCCGCCGTCACCATGATCACGTCGGTCTGGTGGCCGCGGCGGCGCATCTCGCGCACCAGGTCGAGGCCCGTCCCGTCGGGCAGGTAGTGGTCCAGGAGCACCAGATCCAGCCCGGGCCGCTCCTCCACCGCCCGCAGTGCCTCGGCCGCGTTGTGCGCCTCACCGGCGACCCGGAATCCGGCGACCTTCGCCACGTAGGCGGCGTTGACCCGGGCAACCAGGACGTCGTCGTCCACGACCAGGACGTCGATCGGTCCGTCGCTCATCGTGAAACCTCCGTCGCCGGGGTGCCCGCGCCCCTGTCCGAACCGGCTCCGGCGGTGTCGCCCTCGCCCTGGCCTTCGCCGGAGTCCGGTGCGGTGAGCGCGTCGGGCAGCACGATCGTGAACACGGCTCCGCCGCCATGGGCCTCCGCGACCGTGGCGGTGCCGCCCTGCCGCTCCGCGAGCCGGCGCACCAGGGCCAGGCCGATTCCGCGCCTGCCGTGCGCGGGCGGCTTCTTCGTGGACCATCCTTCGGTGAAGACCAGTTCCCGTTGATCCTCGGGGACGCCGGATCCGGTGTCCCGCACCCGCACCACGGCGGTCGTGCCGTCCACGCGCAGGGCGACCTCCACGCGCGCGTGCGGCGTGCCCGCGACGGCGTCCAGGGCGTTGTCGACCAGGTTGCCGACCGCGGTCACCAGGCCGCGCGGGTCGATCAACCGGTCGGGCAGCAGGGTGCGGTCGGACAGCCGCAGCGCCACGCCCCGCTCGGCCGCCACGGCCGCCTTGCCGACGAGCAGCGCGGCCAGCAGCGGATCGTGGACCTTCTCGGTGACCTGTTCGGCCGTCGCCCTGTGGTCACCGACCACCTCGCCCACGAACTCCACGGCGTCGTCGTACATCTCCAGTTCGAGCAGTCCCAGCAGCGTGTGCATCCGGTTGGCGTGCTCGTGGTCCTGAGCGCGCAGCGCGTCGATCAGGCCGCGCGTGGAGTCGAGTTCGCGGCCGAGCTGCTCCAGCTCGGTCCGGTCGCGCAGGGTGGCGACCGCGCCCCCGTCGTGCGTGGGCATCCGGTTGGCGACGAGCACGCGCTCGCCTCGCACGGCGAGCAGATCGGTGCCCGTGACCCGGCCGCCGAGCACGTCGGTCGTCCGCCCGGGGCCGACGGCCGTCTCCAGCGGCTCGCCGATCGACGCGGGGCCGAGGCCGAGCAGCCGCTGCGCCTCGTCGTTCAGCAGCCGTATCCGGCCGTCGCGGTCCAGGGCGACGACACCCTCGCGAATGCCGTGCAGCATCGCCTCGCGCTCGGCCAGCAGCGCGGCGATGTCCGAGAAGGCGAGATCGCGCGTCTGCCGCTGGACCCGGCGGGAGATCACGTAGGCGGCGAGCGCGCCGACGGCCAGTGCCCCGCCCGCGTAGGCGAACAGGCCGGGGATCGCGTGGAGGAGGCGGGCGCGGACGGTGTCGTACTCGATGCCGACCGACACCGCGCCCGCGATGGCGCCGTCACGGCCCCTGAGGGGCACTTTGCCGCGTGCGGAGCGTCCCAGGGTCCCGTCGTCGATCTGCATCACCTCGTGGCCCTCCAGCGCCTCGCTGGGGTCCGTCGAGACGACCTCGCCGATCTGGGCCGTGTCGGTGTGCGACCACCGCACGCCTTCCTTGTTCATGATCACGACGTATTCGGCGCCGCTCGCCCGCCGGATCCGCTCGGCCGCGGACTGCACGGGCCCGCCGGCCGTGGGCCGCGTGGACCGCAGGTCGTCGGCGATCCCCGGCTGGGCCGCGGTGGTCTGTGCGATGGCCAGCGCCCGGCGCATCGCCTGGTCGTCCAGCTGGTCGCCCAACGGGGCCAGGAACAGCCCGGTGGCGAGCACGGCCACACCGGCGGCGACCGCCAGCTGCATGACCAGGACCTGCGCGAACATGCGCCTGGGCAGGCCGAAGCGCAGGCGACGGACGGGCGGAGTGGTGCTCATGGGGACGAACGCTACGGGCCCGTGCGCCCCCGCCGAAGACCTTGTGGCGCGGATCTCGTACGGGCCCGGGCCGTCCCCATAGGGACCGGAGCCGTCCCCGTGGGCCTGCGGCGGCAGCCGTACGGTCCCGGGCTCCCCGTGTCGGCCGGGGAGCGCCGGGACGCGGTCGCCCGAGGGAGCGGGAGCGGCGTCAGCCGAGGCGCGCGGGAACGGTCCTGATCGCCACGACGTCCATGCGGGCCGGGGACCCGAGGGCGGCCCCGCAGCTCTCGGGCCGCGCCGGCGCCGACGTTCCCTGGGCCACCGTGACCTGCCAGCGGCGCCCGTCGACGTGGGCGACCGTCACCTCCCAGCACGGCGGGCCTCCGTCGTTACGTACGGCGGCTTCGCTGCGTACGACGGTCAGGGCGTCGGCCGCGTCCTCGTGCACGGTCCGGCGCACCGCGAGCTCCGCCGCCTGGCCCGGGCGGTCCCAGGCGGAGCTGCCCCGGCACCCTTCGGTGATCACGCGGCCCGCGCGAACGGCCTCCAGGATGTCCTTGACCTCCGCGGCCGTGGCCCGCCCGTAGGCGTAGCCGTACGGCAGCACCAGGAGGGTGGGGGAGAAGCGGTGCCCGCCGAGATGGGTGACCTCCCAGACGCCCTCCTCCCCGCAGAGCGCGAGTTCCGTGGCGAGCGGCCTGCCCAGGACGGCGCAGCAGCGGTCGCGCTTTCCGTTCGTGCACACGAGCGCCAGCGGGGCGCCCTCGTGCGGGGCGCCGAAACCGCCGTGGACGCCCGCCCCCAGGGCGGCGAAGTCGAGGGTGAGCAGTTCTTCGGGAGCCGTGACGGTCGCGGTCCGCAGCCAGGCGTCGCCCGGGACGGTGTGGGCGACGAAGACCTGCCGTCGCGGCTGCCCGTGGCGGTCCGCGTGCCGGCCGGGGCGGCGCACGAGGGCGACCCGCACGCCGGTGCCGTCGGCGGCCGCCTCCAGGGCTCGGCCCACCTCGGGGTCCAGATGGCTGGAGGTCAGGGCCTTGGCGCCCCAGGGGCCCGACTGCTCGATCAGCAGCCAGGTCCGGGCGGTGGCCGCGGTTCCCGCGAGAGGCTCGTCGAGTTCCCGGGAGGCGGTCGTGCACGTACTCACGCAGGGCAGCCTAATCCGCCGTGCGGATCACTCCCGACCCGGAGGCGTGGGCAGCGGCTGCGGCGGACGCACGCCCACGTAGTGGCCCGTGGGCCGCATCCGGAGAGGACGCTCGCCGTACTCCTCAAGGGCATGCGCGATCCAGCCCGCCGTCCGTGCGACGGCGAACAGGGTCTCGCCCGCCTCGGCCGGCATCCCGAAGGAGGCGGTGAACACGGCGAGCGCGAGGTCCACGTTGGCGTGCAGATCGGTGTGGCGGGCCGTCGTCGCCACCACGTCGCGGGCCGCGGCCAGCGCGGGCCGCGCCGCGGGCAGCTCCTCCAGGGCCGCGAACAGCGCCTGTGCGCGTGGATCCTCGCCCGGGTAGAGGCGGTGTCCGAGCCCGGGGACGCGGCGCCCGGCCCGCAGTTCGTCGGAGACCACGGGACCGGCGCCGCCGCGCTCCAGGACGTCCAGGAGCATCCGGTGGGCCAGACCGCTCGCCGCGCCGTGCAGCGGCCCCTCCAGGACGCCGAGGCCCGCGGAGACGGCCGCGTACGCGTGCGCGCGCGCCGACGCCGCCACGCGGACGGCGAGCGTGGAGGCGGCGAGATCGTGGTCGGCGAGGAGCGCGAGTGCCATGTCCAGCGCGCGCACCGACCCGTCGGAGGGCACCTGGTGGGTCAGCCGGCCCCACAGGCGCCGCGCGATCGGCTCCCCGTCCGCGTAGGTGGGGTTCACGAGGGGCAGGGCGGTCGCGAGCGTGGGGATGAGGGAGCGGGCCGCGCCGAGGACGGACTCCTCGGACAGGTCGTAGCGCAGCGGGTCCGCGGTGGCCGCCGCGACCGCCGCGACCCGCAACCGGTCGACGGGGCTGGTGAATTCGGGCAGTGCGGCGACGGCGCGGCGGGCTGCCGCGCGTGACTCCTTCGGTGCGATGAACCGGGCGCCGGGGCACAGGGTCCCGGTCCACAGCCACTCCGCCACCTCCTCGTAGGAGTGACGCTGCGCGAGCTCCACGGCATCGACCCCCCGGAAGAAGTACCTGTCGGTCTCGATGAGCGTGAGACGGGTGCGCACCGTCAGCTCGTTCGCCGCCGAACCCGTCGTGCTCTCCCGCCTGTTGCGCCGGGCCAGGGCCTCGACCTCGGCGGCGTCGAAGGTGCTTCCGCGCCGCCCCTCGCCCCGCCGGCTCGTGAGCTGGCCCCGGCTCACGTACGCGTACACGGTCTCCGGCTTCACCCCGAGCAGGTCGGCGGTCTCCCTGGTGCTCAGCCGACGGGCCTGGTGGGCGGCCGGTGATTCCGGTTCGTGATCCCTCATGTGCGTCACCGTATCCGGACAACAACAAGTTGATTGAATCAATATTGACAGAGACCGAGTCAAGCATGGACAGTCGAATCAAGTAAAGGGAGGAATCATGCCGATCAACGGGACCACGGCCACCCCTGTCGTCGACGTACCGCGCGGGCTCGCCGGTGTCGTCGTCACCGAGACCGCGCTCGGGGACGTCAGGGGACGCGAGGGCTTCTACCACTACCGCCAGTACTCCGCCGTCGAGCTCGCGCGGCACCGTGGCTTCGAGGACGTCTGGCACCTGATGATCCACGGCGAACTGCCCGACGCCGAGCGCTCCGCGGCCTTCGCCCGCGAGACCGCCGCCCTGCGCGCGCTCCCGCCGGAGGTGGCCGTGGCCCTGCCCGCCATCGCCGCGGCCGGCTCGCTGTCGGGGCCGCTCGCCGGGCTCCGCACGGCCTTGTCGCTGTTCGGCGCCTCCCGGGGATTCCGGCCCGTCTACGACATCGGTACGGACCGGCGCCGCGAGGACACCCTCGCCGCGACCGCCGTGGTCCCCACGATGCTCACCGCGCTGCACCGGCTCGGCGAGGGGCTCGAACCGGTGGAGCCCCGCGCGGATCTGTCCTACGCCGCCAACTACCTGTACATGCTCACGGGTTCGGAGCCGGACCCGGCGCACGCGCGTGCGGTGGAGCAGTACCTCATCTCCACCATTGATCATGGATTCAACGCGTCGACCTTCACCGCGCGCGTCATCACGTCGACCGGCGCCGACGTCGCCGCCTGTCTGGTGGGCGCGGTGGGAGCGCTGTCCGGTCCGCTGCACGGCGGGGCGCCCAGCCGTGCGCTCGACACCCTGGACGCGATCGGCACTCCGGACCGCATCGACGCCTGGATCCGCGAGCGGGTCCTGGCCGGGGACCGGATCATGGGCTTCGGGCATCCCGTGTACCGCACGGAGGACCCGCGGTCACGGATGCTGCGCGGTATCGCCGAGGGGTTCGGCGGACCGCTGGTGGAGTTCGCGGTCGAGGTCGAACGCCAGGTCGAAGCGATCCTCGCCGAACTGAAGCCGGGCCGGGAACTGCACACGAACGTGGAGTTCTACGCGGGCGTGGTCATGGAGCTGTGCGGTCTGCCGCGCACGATGTTCACGCCGACGTTCGCCGCGGCGCGGGTCGTCGGCTGGAGCGCCAACATTCTCGAACAGGCCGAGGACTCGAAGATCATCCGACCCGCCGCGCGCTATGTTGGCCTGGAGCCGCCGGTGGCGGTGCCGCCCGCCTCGTGACCCGCGAGCCGGGGCCGGCGCCGCTGCCTGCCGTCCGGGATCGGTCCGGCTGCGAAGACCGTCCAGGGGTCCGTGCGGCCGCGCGGGGCTCTGTGGCGGGTGTGGTCGTACGGGGTGCTTACGGGGTGCTCGACGACGTGTGCCGGTGCGGCCGGGCCCGGCGACGGTGGTCGCCGGGCCCGGCCGCGCGGGAGTCGCGCGGTCCCGATCGGGGAGCGGGTCCGTCCGGAGGGCGGTCCGTGCCGCGGGAGTCCGGATCGTCCGGTGCCGCGCTCGTGCCGCTGCCGGACGTCCGGGGTAGGGCGTCGGCGTCCCGGTGCGAGGGGTGTCGCCCGTGGTGGCCGCCTGGTTCGTGTCCGGCGGCGTCCCGGCGAAGGTGTGCGCTGCGTCGTCGCACTGGGTGGAACGGTTTGGTCCGATGGCCGGTCCGACGGCCGGTCCGGACGGCGGGCATCACGCCTCGGGGATGTCCGCCTTGGCCCGCACCAGCGTGTCGCGGGAGATGACCACGATCCGCTCGTAGTCGGCCCGCGCGGCGTCGGCGGGCAGTTCGGTGTCGAGTGCCTCGGTCACGTCCGTGCCGATGACCGCGAAGTTGCCGTCCGACAGCTCGAAGATGTCGGGGCAGGTCTGACCAGTGGCGCTTCCGCGTTGACGGGGAGACGCACCAATGCGGCGCACGATTTTCAAGAGGATCCCGGTCCTTGGGGCTATGTGTGGGTTAGGAGCGGGCACACATTAGCCGCTCGGGAGCCCTGGTGAAGCGCGCGCTGTGCGCCAACTGGGTTTATTCGCAAGGAGGTTCGCCTACGACCCACCACTCGTCCGTCTCGGCGTCGTCCTGATCCTTGAGCAGTTGTTCGACCATGCGGCCGAGCTCGGCCTCGGCGGAGGTCCCGTCGAGGCTGGCGCGGTGGTGGCGCGTCGCCGTCAGATAGGCCCGGACGACCGGATTCCGGCAGATCACCCGCAGATGGCCGTAGAGCTCGCGCCGGGTCATGGCGCCGATGCGGTGGAAGTAGAGGGCGTTCGTGTAGAGCGCGTTGGCGAACAGGAATTGGCGCTGCTGTTCGGCCGGGACCGGTGTCTCGTACGTGTCGAGGACGGCGGCCAGCGCCGGATCGTCCATGGCCTTGCAGAGCAGATCGAAGTGGAGCCGATGCTGTTCGGTGAGGGCGGCGTTCCGCCGTCTGCGCGTCACCAGCGAGATCAGTGACCTCGCAGCCGTCCCGGCACCGGCCGCCAGCGCGGCGGCCCGTGCCCGTGCTCCATAACTCTTAGTGGCCATGTCAACCCCCGGTTCAGGCGACCGCGGGCCGGTCGTCGGTGCGGGTCGACAAGGACGGGGACCGGCGAGCGGTGGGCGGTGCGCTTGCCGCCTCCCAGGATGCCGAGCGGCTCTGATCGGCAGGGGGGCGGAGAGGAGGCGCACGGAGGGAAGCTCGGGTCGCACACACCGGCGCCATGTCAGGACATCTTCCCGGCGATCGGCGTGGGCAATCGTTCACCGGGGGACCATTACGACGCTCGTATCCTGGGGCGGCAGTCGTCCTTCGTACGAGATCCGGCCACCGGGCCGGCGGTGCCGCACAGTGAGAGAGGTCGCGCGTCGTGAGCAAGGCGAACCCGCCGCAGATCCCGGTCGTCGTCCTGGCGGGCTTCCTCGGCTCGGGGAAGACCACGGTCCTGAACCACCTGCTCCACCACAGCGGCGGAACCCGGATCGGCGCGGTCGTCAACGACTTCGGGGCGATCGAGATCGACGCGATGGCCGTCGCCGGGCAGCTGGGCGACTCGACCGTGTCGCTCGGCAACGGATGTCTGTGCTGCGCCGTCGACGCGAGCGAGCTTGACGTCTATCTGGACAAGTTGACCCGTCCCGTCAATGACGTGCACGCCATCGACGTCATCGTGATCGAGGCGAGCGGGATCGCGGAACCGCAGGAGCTGGTGCGCATGGTGCTCGCCAGCGAGAACCCGCGGATCGTGTACGGCGGTCTGGTCGAGGTCGTCGACGCCGCGGAGTTCGACGCGACCCGGGAGAAGCATCCCGAGGTGACCCGCCATCTGGGCCTCGCGGATCTCGTCGTCGTCAACAAGGGCGACCGGGTGGACGCGGCGGAGCGGGAGCGGGTGCTGGGCGTCGTCCGGGAGGCGGCGGAGCGCGCCGCCGTCGTCCCGGTCTCGTTCGGGCGCGTCGACCCGGAGGTGCTCTTCGACTGCCGGCCGGGGGAGGAGCGCATCGGCCAGCTGTCGTTCGACGACCTGCACCGCCAAGACGGGCCCGCGGCGGCGGGGGGCTCGGCGCACGCCGGGCATCTGCACGACGCGTACGAGAGTGTCGCCTTCACCTCCGAGACGCCCCTGGACGCGCGCCGGCTGATGGCCTTCCTGGACAGCAGGCCGGAGGGCCTCTACCGGATCAAGGGCTACGTCGACTTCGGCGCCGGGGACCCGCGCAACCGGTACGCCGTGCACGCCGTCGGCCGCTTCCTGCGCTTCTACCCGGAACCGTGGCCGAGCGGCGACGCGCGCCGCACCCAGCTCGTCCTCATCGGCGCGGGCATCGATACGACGGCGCTCGGCGCCGCCCTCGCCGCCTGCCGCCGCGGTAACGACGACGCCCCGCACGCGGCGGACGAGCACGGCATGTGGGGCGTGCTCCGCTACGTGCAGGACAAGAGCAGCGGGGCGGACGAGACGGACCTGTACGGGGACGCCGCCTTCTAGCGGCCCCGGACGGGCCCGGGCCCCGGTCCCGCACGGGGCGGGCCCTCGGCCCTGCCCACTGGCATGCCCGGCACGGCCCTGGCCTCGCGGCAGCCCCCACGGGCCTCCGCCGCCTGCTCACGAGCCCCGCACACGACTCCCGCACGCGACTTCGGCCCCCACAGACGTGCCCCGCACGGGGCCCGCCACAGCCCTCGACGGGCCACGGGCCCCGCCGTCCTACACGGGCCCCGCCACCGCCCCCACCGTCTTCGGCAGCGACAGGCCCGAGCCGTCGCGTCGCGGGTCCATCTCGGGCAGCTCGGCCGGGATGCCGTTCTTCTGCGCCGCGCGGGCGGGCGCCGGACCGGCCCAGGCCAGACTCAGGCAGTCCTCGCCCTTCAGGAACCGCTGGCAGCGCACACCACCGGTGGCGCGCCCCTTGCGCGGATACTGGTCGAACGGCGTCAGCTTCGCCGTCGTCTGCACCGAGTCGTCGAGCGTGCCGCGCGAGCCGGCCACGGTGAACACCACCGCGTCGACCGCCGGGTCGACCGCGGTGAACGAGATGACCTTCGCGCCGGTCGCCAGCTTCACCCCGGCCATGCCCCCCGCGGGACGGCCCTGCGGGCGCACGATGGACGCCTGGAATCGCAGCAGCTGCGCGTCGTCCGTGACGAAGACGAGGTCCTCCTCGCCCGTCCGGAGCTCGATCGCGCCCACGATCCGGTCACCGTCCTTGAGGGTGATGACCTCCAGCTCCTCCTTGTTGCTCGGATAGTCCGGCACCACGCGCTTGACCACGCCCTGCTCGGTGCCGATGGCCAGGCCCGGTGACGACTCGTCGAGCGTCATCAGGCAGACGACCTTCTCGTCGGGGTCCAGGGAGGACAGGAACTCGGTGACGGGCGCGCCCCCCGACAGGTTCGGCGCGGACGCCGTGTCCGGGAGCTGCGGCAGGTCGATCACGTTCAGCCGCAGGAGCCGGCCCTCGGAGGTGACCACGCCGATCTCGCCGCGGGCCGTGGCCGGCACCGCGGAGACGATCAGGTCGTGCTTGACGCGCTTGACGTCGTCGTCCGCGGGGAACGGCTCGCCGTTCGCCGTACGGGCCAGCAGGCCGGTCGAGGAGAGCAGCACGCGGCACGGGTCGTCGGCCACCTGGAGCGACACGGCGGCGACCGCGGTGCCCGCGGACTCCAGGAGCACCGTGCGCCGGTCGGACCCGAACTTCTTCGCCACGGCGGCCAGTTCGGTGGAGACCAGCTTGCGCAGCTCGGTGTCCGAGTCGAGGATCCCGGTCAGCTCGTCGATCTCGCCGGTGAGCTTGTCGCGCTCCGCGTCCAGCTCGATGCGGTCGAACCTGGTGAGCCGGCGCAGCGGCGTGTCCAGGATGTACTGGGTCTGGATCTCGCTCAGCGAGAAGCGCTCGATGAGGCGCTGCTTGGCCTCCGCGCTGTTCTCGCTGGAGCGGATGATGCGGATGACCTCGTCGATGTCGACCAGGGCGACGAGCAGGCCCTCCACCAGGTGCAGCCGGTCCTGCTTCTTGCTGCGGCGGAACTCGCTGCGCCGGCGCACGACGGTGAAGCGGTGGTCCAGGTAGACCTCGAGGAGCTCCTTGAGGCCGAGGGTGAGCGGCTGGCCGTCGACCAGCGCCACGTTGTTGATGCCGAAGGACTCCTCCATCGGCGTCAGCTTGTAGAGCTGCTCCAGGACGGCCTCCGGCACGAAGCCGTTCTTGATCTCGATGACCAGGCGCAGCCCGTGCTCGCGGTCGGTCAGGTCCTTGACGTCGGCGATGCCCTGGAGCTTCTTCGAACCGACCAGTTCCTTGATCTTCGTGATGACCTTCTCGGGGCCGACCGCGAAGGGCAGCTCGGTCACGACGAGGCCCTTGCGGCGCGCCGTCACGTTCTCCACCGCGACCGTCGCGCGGATCTTGAAGGTGCCGCGGCCCGTCTCGTAGGCGTCCCTGATCCCCGACAGGCCGACGATCCGGCCGCCCGTGGGCAGGTCGGGCCCCGGCACGAACTTCATGAGCGTGTCGAGGTCGGCGCCCGGGTGCCTGATCAAATGCCGTGCGGCGGCGATCACTTCGCCCAGGTTGTGCGGCGGCATGTTGGTCGCCATGCCGACCGCGATGCCCGACGCGCCGTTCACCAGCAGGTTCGGGTACGCCGCCGGGAGGACCAGGGGCTCCTGCTCCTGGCCGTCGTAGTTCGGCGTGAAGTCGACCGTGTTCTCCTCGATCGACTCCGTCATCAGCGAAGCCGCGGGATCCATCTTGCACTCGGTGTACCGCATGGCCGCCGGGCGGTCGTCGTTGCCGAGCGAGCCGAAGTTCCCGTGCCCGTCCACCAGCGGCACGCGCATGGAGAACGGCTGGGCCAGACGCACCAGCGCGTCGTAGATCGACGCGTCGCCATGGGGGTGCAACTTACCCATGACCTCGCCGACGACGCGGGCGCACTTGACGTAGCCGCGCTCGGGGCGCAGCCCCATCTCGTTCATCTGGTAGACGATGCGCCGGTGGACCGGCTTCATCCCGTCGCGTGCGTCGGGCAGGGCACGGGAGTAGATGACCGAGTACGCGTACTCCAGGTAGGAGCCCTGCATTTCGTCGACCACGTCGATGTCGAGGATCCTCTCCTCGAAGGCAGCGTCGTCATCGGGTCGCGGGGTCTTCGTGCTGCGGCGGGCCATCGCTGCTGCGGCTCCTTCACCAACATGAACGGGTACATGAAACGGGAACTGTTGCGGACCATTGTGGACCGCGGCACTGACAACGCTGCTCGCGACCCGTCCGTACCGTGCGGTTCGGGGGTCCCGGGGGACCGCGTGCTCGCTCACGGCGTACCCCTGGCGGGAACTTCGCCAGGGGTCGGCGCGCTTGCATACAGTGGCAGGACTGGCAGCACTTCTGCACTTTTCGCGATCGAAGGGACGTACATGCCCATGGGTCACACGGCCACCGCCGAGGCCGGCTCCGGCGGCCTGACAGCGACCGAGCACCGGCTGGCCAACGGCCTGCGCGTGGTGCTCTCCGAGGATCACCTGACCCCGGTCGCGGCGGTCTGCCTCTGGTACGACGTCGGCTCGCGCCACGAGGTCAAGGGCCGGACCGGCCTGGCTCACCTTTTCGAGCACCTGATGTTCCAGGGTTCGAAGCAGGTCTCGGGCAACGGACACTTCGAGCTGGTCCAGGGCGCGGGCGGTTCGCTCAACGGCACGACGAGCTTCGAGCGCACGAACTACTTCGAGACCATGCCCGCCCACCAGCTGGAGCTGGCGCTCTGGCTGGAGGCCGACCGGATGGGTTCGCTGCTCACGGCCCTCGACGACGAGTCGATGGAGAACCAGCGCGACGTCGTCAAGAACGAGCGCAGGCAGCGCTACGACAACGTTCCGTACGGCACCGCGTTCGAGAAGCTGACCGCCCTCATGTACCCCGAGGGCCACCCGTACCACCACACCCCCATCGGCTCCATGGCCGACCTGGACGCGGCCACCCTGGAGGACGCGCGGAGCTTCTTCCGCACGTACTACGCGCCGAACAACGCGGTGCTCTCCGTGGTGGGCGACATCGACCCCGAGCAGACGCTCGCCTGGGTCGAGAAGTACTTCGGCTCCATCCCCGCCCACGACGGCAAGCCCGTCCCGCGCGACGGCGGCCTGCCGGACGTCATCGGCGAGCAGCTGCGCGAGGTCGTCGAGGAGGAGGTGCCGGCCCGTGCCCTGATGGCCGCCTACCGCCTCCCCGCGGACGGCTCGCGCGCGTGCGACGCCGCCGACCTCGCGCTGACCGTGCTCGGCGGCGGCGAGTCCTCGCGGCTCTACAACCGCCTGGTCCGCCGGGACCGCACCGCCGTCGCCGCGGGCTTCGGCCTGCTGCGGCTCGCCGGCGCGCCCTCCCTCGGCTGGCTGGACGTGAAGACCTCCGGCGACGTCGAGGTGCCCGTCATCGAGGCGGCCGTCGACGAGGAGCTGGCCCGGTTCGCCGAGGAGGGCCCGAGCCCCGAGGAGATGGAGCGCGCGCAGGCCCAGTTGGAGCGCGAGTGGCTGGACCGCCTCAGCACCGTGGCCGGCCGCGCCGACGAACTGTGCCGCTACGCGGTGCTCTTCGGCGACCCGCAGCTCGCCCTCACCGCCGTGGGGCGCGTCCTCGACGTGAGCGCCGAGGAGGTCCAGGAGATCGCCAAGGCGCGACTGCGGCCCGACAACCGCGCGGTCCTGGTGTACGAGCCCACGGCCCCCGCCGAGGCCGACGACGAGACCGCAGCGAACGACGAGGAGGCGGGCCAGTGACCGAACAGCTCGCGAGCATGGACTTCCACCCGCAGCCGCAGCCCGGCGAGGCCAGGCCCTGGGCGTTCCCCGCCCCGCAGCGCGGCGCGCTCGGCAACGGCCTCACCGTGCTGCACTGCCACCGCCCCGGCCAGCAGGTCGTCGCCGTGGAGGTCAACCTGGAGGCGCCCCTGGAGGCCGAGCCCCAGGGCCTCGACGGGGTCGCCACGATCATGGCGCGGGCCTTCAACGAGGGCACGGACAAGCACTCGGCCGAGGAGTTCGCGGCCGAGCTGGAGCGCTGCGGCGCCACCATGGACGCGCACGCCGACCACCCGGGCGTGCGCGTCTCCCTCGAAGTGCCGGTCTCCCGGCTCCCCAAGGGGCTGGCCCTGCTGGCCGACGCCCTGCGGGCGCCCGCCTTCGCCGACGGCGAGATCGAGCGGCTGGTGGCCAACCGCCTCGACGAGATCCCGCACGAGAGCGCCAGCCCGGCCCGCCGCGCCGCCAAGGAGCTCTCCAAGCAGCTCTTCCCGGCCGAGGCGCGCATGTCGCGCCCGCGCCAGGGCACCGAGGAGACCGTCGCCGCGATCGACGCGGCGGCCGTACGCGCCTTCTACGAGAAGCACGTACGCCCCGCCACCGCCACCGCCGTGGTGGTGGGCGACCTGACCGGAGTCGACCTCGACGGCCTGCTCGCCGACACGCTCGGCGCCTGGACCGGCGACACGGCCGAAGCCCGGCCCGTCCCGCCCGTCACGGCCGACGACACCGGCCGAGTCGTCATCGTGGACCGCCCCGGCGCCGTGCAGACGCAACTGCTGATCGGCCGCATCGGACCCGACAAGCACGACCGGGTCTGGCCCGCGCAGATCCTCGGCACGTACTGCCTGGGGGGCACCCTGACGTCCCGTCTGGACCGGGTCCTGCGCGAGGAGAAGGGCTACACCTACGGGGTGCGCTCCTTCGCGCAGGTGCTGCGCTCCGCGCCGGACGGCACGGGCGCCTCGATGCTCGCCATCAGCGGTTCCGTGGACACCCCGAACACCGGCCCCGCGCTCGACGACCTCTGGAAGGTGCTGCGCACGCTGGCCGTGGAGGGCCTGACGGACGCCGAGCGGGACACGGCGGTGCAGAACCTGGTGGGGGTGGCCCCGCTCAAGTTCGAGAGCGCCGCGAACGTCGCGGGCACCCTCGCCGACCAGGTCGAGCAGCACCTCCCCGACGACTTCCAGGCCCGCCTGTACCGCCAGCTCGCGGAGACGGGCACCGTGGAGGCCACCGCCGCGGTCGTGAACGCCTTCCCGGCGGACCGGCTGGTGACGGTCCTCGTCGGGGACGCGGCACAGATCGAGGAGCCCGTCAGGGCGCTCGGCATCGGTGAGGTGACCGTGGTCGCCGGCTGACCCGGACGCCCTCGGCCGCACCGCCCCGGAGCCCCGGTGACCCGTGAGGTCACCGGGGCTCCGGTCGTGTCCGTGATGTCCCTCACGTGCACAAACATGATCACCATGCTTCGTAAATGTCCGAATTGCTGCGGAGGTTGCCTGTCTGCTCTGTGGCGTGCGCTACAAAAGCCGGGATTCATTTGTTGAATAAAAGATGTCCCGCTTAGCGTCGGTCCGGCTGTCCGCCGCACCTGTGCCGCGCCGCGTCACCGGGCAGTCATCGCCGAGTCCCCATGGCGCGAGCCAGGGGAGCCGGGGACCCACCGAAGTCCCTGGGGTGAATCGGGCCCCTTCCGCGTGGAGTGGCCCGTAGGAGACCTTCCTGCTCCGAACCCGTCAGCTAACCCGGTAGGCGAGAGGGAAGGAAAGGATCAGCCTCTCCATGGCGTTCACCCGTGCCACCGGGAAGCACCGTCGTCCGAGCCGCATCACGCGTACCACCGCGCAGGTCGCGAGTGTCGCCGCGCTCACCACGACCGGTGTCGTCGGCGGCCTCGCCGCTCCCGCGCTCGCCGCGGACACCGCGGCCCCGGAGCAGAACAACCTGACGCAGGCCGTCTCCATCGGCGACTCCCTCGCCGACCAGATCGACGCCCAGGCCACCGCCCAGAAGAAGGCCGCCGACGCGGCCGCCGCGAAGAAGAAGGCGGAGGCCGAGGCCGAGAAGCGCAAGGAAGAGGCGCGGCGCAAGGCCGAGGAGAAGGCCGAGAAGGAGCGCGAGGCCAAGGAGCGCGCCGCCCGCGCGGCCGAGCGCAAGCGCCTCAACTCCTTCGTGGCGCCCGTCTCCGGCTCGTACGTCTCCACCGCCTACCAGGCCAGCAGCGGCCTGTGGTCCTCCGGCAGCCACACGGGCATCGACTTCCACGCCGCCAGCGGCACCGCGGTGCACGCCGTGGGCTCCGGCACCGTCGTCGAGGCCGGCTGGGGCGGCGCCTACGGCAACAACATCGTCATCAAGATGAACGACGGTACGTACACCCAGTACGGTCACCTGTCGTCCATCGGCGTCTCCGTCGGCCAGTCGGTCACCCCGGGCCAGCAGATAGCCCTCTCCGGCGCCACCGGCAACGTGACGGGCCCGCACCTCCACTTCGAGGCCCGCACCAGCCCCGAGTACGGCTCGGACATGGACCCCATCGCGTACCTGCGCGCGCACGGCGTGAACGTCTGACCGCGCCCCCCCCCGCAGAAGCACCCGAAAGCCCCGGCTCGCCGAGCCGGGGCTTTCGCGTCGCCTGTCCTGAGCAGCCCGCCGGTGTCCAAAAAATATCCCTGGATTCCGGGCTGCCGTCGGAAATTCGAGCGCGGTGGAATAGAGTCGTTGGCCAAGCGCGCTGACCGGAACTCAACGCGCCGGCAGGGGCGTCAATCGACCGCGTTTCGCGGGGATTAAGGCGGAGGTCGGGTCATGCGCATTCCCGCGCACTCGGTATGCACGGCGATCCGCGACGACATCGTCGCGGGAGTCTACGAGCGCGGCGGCAGACTCACCGAGGAACTGCTCGCGCGGCGCTACGGCGTCTCGCGCGTCCCGGTCCGAGAGGCGCTGCGCACCCTGGAGGCGGAAGGGTTCGTCGTCACGCGGCGCCATGCGGGCGCGTGCGTCGCCGAGCCCACCGAGCAGGAGGCCGCCGACCTCCTGGAGATCCGCATGCTGCTCGAACCGCTGGGTGCGGCCCGGGCGGCCCAGCGCCGCACCGAGGCCCACCTCAAAGTGCTGCGCGGCCTGGTCAGACTGGGCCAGGAGCGCTCCCGGCGCGGGCAGAACGAGGACCTGCGCTCCCTGGGCGGCTGGTTCCACGAGACGCTCGCCCGGGCATCCGGAAGCCCCGGCCTGATCGCCCTGCTCACTCAGCTGCGGTACAAGATTGCCTGGATGTACGCGGTCGACACCCCGGCCCGCCCGGCCGATTCCTGGGCCGAGCACGGGGCCATCGTCGACGCCGTGGCCCGCGGTGACGCGGACCGGGCCCGCACCCTGACCGCCCAGCACACCGAGCGCGCGACGGCGGCCCACCGCCTGCGCGTCCCGCGCGCGGGCGACCGTGTGAGGACTTCGCAACATCCCGTAAACACGGCGGGGCTCCAGCATTAACAAGGGAGCCGTATACAAAGAAGTGCACTATTCGCGCAAAGGCTCGCGGCCCGTTCTCCGCTGCCTTTTCGCATCGAATTCGGTGCGGTCGATTTCTCCTGCGTTTTCTGCCGTGCGGGTTTTCGGCGGGGCGTGGAACAGGGAGAGCGATACGCGCCACGAGAACGACGGAGCCGCGCGCTCCGGGGGGAAACGCGCGGCTCCGGCGAAAGGCGTCCGCACAGCGGACGGTGCCGTGGGTCAGACGGTCTCGGGGAGCTCCTCGAGCCCCTCGGCGACCAGCTTGGCCAGACGGTCGAGCGCGGCGTCCGCGCCCTCGGCGTCCGAGGCCAGGACGACCTCCTCGCCGCCCTGGGCGCCCAGGCCCAGCACCGCGAGCATGGAGGCGGCGTTGACGGGGTTGCCGTCGGCCTTGGCGATCGTCACGGGGACGCCGGCCGCCGTGGCCGCGCGGACGAAGATGGAGGCGGGACGGGCGTGGAGGCCCTCGGCCCAGCCGACGTTGACGCGGCGCTCAGCCATGTGATGCTGCCCTTCAGGTGTCTCACAGTTGTCTAGACCATTCTCACACACCGTGGCCCGTGCTCCACGCGGACCCACGTCCCCTGCGAGCACGGCCCTGCGGCCTTCTTCAGCCTGCCTCCCGCGCGCGCGGGGCGCGACCCGTGAAACCACCGCACGCGCCTCCTCCGACTGTCGGCGGTCGGCCCTACCCTTGCGGCATGGACACCCCGTCGGACCGGCACGCCTACCCCGCCCACTGGGAGGCCGACGTGGTGCTGCGCGACGGCGGCACCGCCCGGATCAGGCCCATCACCACCGCGGACGCCGAGCGGCTGACCAGCTTCTACGAGCAGGTCTCGGACGAGTCGAAGTACTACCGCTTCTTCGCGCCCTACCCCCGGCTGTCCGCCAAGGACGTGCACCGCTTCACCCATCACGACTACGTGGACCGGGTCGGCCTCGCGGCCACCGTGGGCGGCGAGTTCATCGCCACGGTCCGCTTCGACCGGATCGACGCGCGGGGGATGCCCGCCTCCGCCCCGGCCGACGAGGCCGAGGTCGCCTTCCTGGTGCAGGACGCCCACCAGGGACGCGGTGTCGCCTCGGCTCTCCTGGAGCACGTCGCGGCCGTCGCGCGCGAGCGCGGCATCCGCCGCTTCGCCGCCGAGGTGCTGCCCGCCAACACCAAGATGATCAAGGTGTTCCGGGACGCCGGATACACCCAGAAGCGCAGCTTCGAGGACGGCGTCGTCCGCCTGGAGTTCGACATCGAACCCACCGAGGCGTCCCTCGCCGTGCAGCACGCGCGCGAGCAGCGCGCCGAGGCCCGCTCCGTGCAGCGCCTGCTCGCCCCCTCCTCCGTCGCCGTGATCGGCGTGGGACGCACCGCCGGAGGCGTGGGCCTCAGCGTCCTCGGCAACCTCAGGGAGGCCGGATTCACCGGCCGCCTCTACGCCGTGAACAAGGCGTTCCCCGCCGGCCTCACCGACGTCGACGGCGTCCCCGCCCACCGCTCCGTGCAGGACATCGACCCCGCCGAGCCGGTCGACCTGGCCGTCGTCGCCGTACCCGCGCCCTACGTGCCCGAGGTCGTCGCCGAATGCGGCGCACGCGGGGTGCGGGGCCTGGTCGTCGTGTCCGCCGGATACGCCGAGAGCGGCCCCGAGGGCCGCGAGCGCCAGCGCGACCTCGTCCGCCAGGCACGCTCCTACGGAATGCGCCTCATCGGGCCGAACGCCTTCGGGGTGGTCAACACCTCCCCCGACGTCCGGCTCAACGCCTCCCTCGCCCCCGAGATGCCCCGCGCCGGACGCATCGGCCTGTTCGCCCAGTCCGGCGCCATCGGCATCGCCCTGCTGGCCCGGCTGCACCGCAGGGGCGGCGGCGTCACCGGCGTCACCGGCGTCTCCACGTTCGTCTCGGCGGGCAACCGCGCCGACGTGTCCGGGAACGACGTTCTTCAGTACTGGTACGACGACGCGGACACCGACGTCGCCCTGATGTACCTCGAATCGATAGGCAATCCGCGCAAGTTCACCCGCCTGGCCCGCCGCACGGCGGCTGCCAAGCCGCTGGTGGTCGTGCAGGGCGCCCGGCACAGCGGCATCGCGCCGACCGGCCACGCCGTCCGCGCCACCCGCCTGCCCTACGCCACCGTCTCCGCGCTGCTCCGCCAGGCGGGGGTCATCCGCGTCGACACGATCACCGAACTCGTCGACGCCGGACTCCTCCTCGCGCGTCAGCCGCTGCCCGCGGGCCCGCGCGTCGCCATCCTGGGCAACTCGGAGTCACTGGGCCTGCTCACCTACGACGTCTGCCTCTCCGAGGGACTGCGGCCCAAGACCCCGCGCGACCTCACCACCCAGGCCTCCGCGGCGGACTTCCGGGCTGCGCTGGAGGAGGCGCTGGCCGACGACAAGACCGACGCCGTCGTCGTCACGGCGATGCCGGTGGTGGGGGAGGACCCCACCGGGGACGCCGAGCTGGCCGCCGCCCTGAGCGCGGCCGCGGCCACCGCCCCCACGAAGACGGTGCTCGTCGTCCACGTCGAACTGGGCGGCCTGGCCGAGGCCCTGTCGGCCGCTGCCAGCACCGGACCCAACGCCCCGTCGCGACCGGCCCCCGCGGCCACCGACGCCCCGGGGGAGGGCGCCCCACGCCTCATCCCCGCCTACCCCGCGGCCGAGCGGGCCGTCCGCGCCCTCTCCGAGGCGGCCAAGTACGCCCAGTGGCGACGCGACGCGGCGGAGCCCGGCAAGGTGCCCGAGTACGACCGTCTCGACGAGCAGGCGGCGGCCGCCCTGATCACCGCCCTGCTCGCCAAGGAGGACGACCCGCGCGGCACGGACCTCGCCCCCGAGGGCACCCGCGACCTGCTCGCCCTCTACGGGATCGACGTCCGCCGGACCCTGCCAGCCCCCGACGCCGACCGGGCCGCCGAGGCCGCCCGCACGCTCGGCTACCCGGTGGCCCTCAAGACGACCGCCCCGCACCTGCGCCACCGCGCCGACCTCGGCGGCGTCCGCCTCGACCTCGCCGACGAGGACGATCTGCGCCGCGCCTACGACGACCTCACCGAACGGCTCGGCGGGCCCGCCGAACTGCGGCCGGTCGTCCAGGCCATGGCACCCCGCGGCGTCGACACGGTGGTCCGCGCCGTCATCGACCCGGCCGCCGGCGCCGTCCTCTCCTTCGGTCTGGCCGGCGCCCCGTCCGAACTGCTCGGCGACAACGCGCACCGCCTGGTCCCGGTGACCGACCGCGACGCCCAGGCGATGGTCCGATCGATCAAGACGGCCCCCATCCTGTTCGGCTGGCGCGGCGCCGCCCCCGTCGACACCCCCGCTCTGGAGGAACTGCTCCAGCGGGTGTCGCGGCTGGTCGACGACCACCCCGAGGTCGTCGGCGTCACCCTGGAACCGGTCGTCGTCGCGCAGGCCGGACTGACCGTGCTCGGCGCCTCCGTCCGGCTCGCGCCCCCGCCCGCCCGCGACGACCTGGGCCCGCGCACGCTGCCCAGCGACTACTGACCCGGCCCGCGCCCCGGCACGGCGCCGATCCGCCCTCACGGAGAGTTATCCACAGGGGCATCGGCAGCCTCTTCCCGGGCCTTAGGATGGACCTCATGGCCAAGACCAGTACGACGACCCAAGGGCTGCGAGCGGCGATCGAGCGCAGCGGCTACTACCCGGCCCTCGTGGCCGAGGCGGTGGAGGCCGCGGTCGGCGGCGAGCCGATCTCGTCGTATCTCGTCCACCAGGAGACCACGTTCGACGCGAACGAGGTCCGTCGTCACGTCACCGTCCTGGTCCTGACCGACACCCGCTTCATCGTCAGCCACACCGACGAGCAGGCGGCCGACAGCACCTCCCCGACCCCGTACGCGACGACGTCCACGGAATCGGTCAAGCTCGACCGGATCTCCTCGGTCGTGCTCAGCCGTGTCGTCGCCAATCCGGAGAAGTACGTCCCGGGCACCCTGCCCCGCGAGGTCGTCCTCACCATCGGCTGGGGCGCCGTCTCCCGCCTCGACCTGGAGCCCGCCGCCTGCGGCGACCCCAACTGCGAGGCCGACCACGGCTACACGGGCAGCTCGACGGCGGACGACCTGAGCCTGCGCGTCAGCGAGGCGGGCGACGGTCCGGAGACCGTGCGCCAGGCCCTCGCCTTCGCCCAGTCCCTCTCCGAGGCCACCGCGGGCGCGGGACGCTGATGACGCAGGCCGCCTGGGACGACGTAGAGCCGCTGCCCGTCCACACCGCTCCCGTCCCGGCGTACGGCACCGGATCCCTCGCGGACCTGCTGCCCACCCTCGGCGCCCACCTGGGCGTCCCCGACTGCGCACCGGCCATCACCGAGCTGGCCCCCGTCGACCGCGCGTGCGTCTTCCTGATCGACGGCCTCGGCTGGGAGCAGCTGAAGGACCACCCCGACGAGGCGCCCTTCCTGCACTCCCTCATAGCGTCTTCGCGCGGGGGCACGGGCCGCCCGATCACCGCCGGCTATCCGGCGACCACCGCGACCTCCCTCGCCTCCGTCGGCACCGGACTGCCGCCGGGCGCCCACGGCCTGCCCGGGTACACGGTGCGCGATCCCGACACCGGCCGGCTGATGAACCAGCTCCGCTGGAAGCCCTGGACGAACCCGAAGGCCTGGCAGCCCCACCCCACGATCTTCCAGCGCGCGCACGACGCGGGCGTGCGCACCGCCCAGGTGTCCGCCCCCGCCTTCGAGTCGACCCCCCTCACGAAGATCGCGCTGAGCGGCGGCACCTTCTACGGCCGGCTCTCCGGCGAGGACCGGATGGACCTGGCCGCCGAGCAACTGGCGGCGGGCGACCGGTCGTTGGTCTACACGTACTACAGCGAGGTCGACGGCAAGGGGCACCGCTTCGGCCTCGACTCCGACCCCTGGCGCGGCCAGCTGATGTACGTCGACCGGCTCGCCCAGCGCCTCGCCGAGCAACTGCCGCCGCGCAGCGCCCTGTACGTCACCGCCGACCACGGCATGGTCGACATCCCCTTCGACGAGCAGTCCCGGATCGACTTCGACGAGGACTGGGAGCTGGGCGCCGGTGTCGCCCTGCTCGGCGGCGAGGGCCGCGCCCGCCACGTCTACGCCGTGCCCGGTGCCCAGGGCGACGTCCTCGCCGTCTGGCGCGAGGTCCTCGGCGAGCAGTTCTGGATCGCGAGCCGCGACGAGGCGATCGCCGCCGGCTGGTTCGGCCCCCAGGTCGACGAGCGGGTCCGCGACCGCCTCGGCGACGTGATCGCCGCCGCCCGCGACGACGTGCTCATCATCGCCTCGCGGTCCGAGCCGAAGGAGTCCCTCATGGTGGGCAACCACGGCTCCATGACACCGGCCGAACAGCTCGTACCGCTCCTCGAGGTCCGCACCTGAAGCCCGCCCCGCCGCCGTCCCCCCACGACCTCCCACGCCCTCCCGCGACCCGAAAGGTGCTCGACCCCCCATGCCCGAGCTGGTGTTCTTCTCCGGAACGATGGACTGCGGAAAGAGCACCCTGGCTCTGCAGATCGAGCACAACCGCTCCGCGCGCGGCCTCCAGGGCATGATCTTCACCCGGGACGACCGGGCCGGCCAGGGAAAGCTGTCCTCACGCCTCGGCCTGGTCACCGACGCCGTGGAGGTCGCCGACGACCTGGACGTGTACGCGTACGTCGTCGATCACCTGTCCCAGGGCGGCAAGGTGGACTACGTGATCGCCGACGAGGCACAGTTCCTCGCGCCCGGCCAGATCGACCAGCTCGCCCGGATCGTCGACGACCTCGAACTGGACGTCTACGCCTTCGGCATCACGACCGACTTCCGCTCCAAGCTGTTCCCCGGCTCCCAGCGCATGGTCGAACTCGCCGACCGGGTCGAGGTGCTCCAGGTCGAGGCGCTGTGCTGGTGCGGCGCGCGCGCCACCCACAACGCGCGCACCGTCAACGGGGAGATGGTGGTCGAGGGCGCCCAGGTCGTCGTCGGCGATGTCGACGAGGTCGAGGACCGGATCGGCTACGAGGTGCTGTGCCGCCGCCACCACCGGCGCCGGATGACGAGCGCGGGCGCCCGCGCCGCCGCGCTCTCACCCGACGTGCTGCCGGTCGCCTCCGCCTGAGCCGCCCGCGCGACCCCGGACGACCGGCTTCGGCCCGGCCGTCCGGCCGGATCAGGCCTTCCGCGACGTCACGAGCGCGAACCGCGCCCCCTCCGGGTCCGCGACCGTGGCCACCCGCCCGTGCGCGCCCTCCCGCGCCGGCTGGACCACGTGCCCGCCCAGGTCGGCGAGCCGCTCCACGGCCTCGTCCACGTCGGCGGCCTCGAAGTACGTCATCCAGTGCGATCCGCGGTCACGGGGCAGGGAGTGCCCCACACCGTGCACGGACGCCACCGGCCGACCCTCCAGGCACAGTTCCAGATGGTCGAAGTCGGCGGAGACCACGGCCTCTTCGGTGTAGTCGAAGACCGCCCGGTAGAACGTGGCGACGCTCGCGGTCTCCCGGGTCACCAGCTCGTTCCACACCACCGAGCCGGGGACGCCGGTGACCGCCATGCCCAGGTGCGAGGCCGCCTGCCACAGCCCGAACACCGCGCCCGCCGGGTCGGAGGCCATCGCCATCCGGCCCGCCTCACCGGCGTCCAGAGGGCCGACGCCCACCGTGCCGCCGCGGTGCCGCACCGTCTCCGCCGTCGCGTCCACGTCCTCCGCGGCCAGATACGGCGTCCAGGCGATCGGCAGCTGCCGGTCGGGCGGCAGCTGACCGATGCCGGCCACCTCCTGGCCGTCCAGCAGGGCCCGCGCGTAGGGCCCCAGCTGCTGCGGCCCTGGCTTGAACTCCCAGCCGAACAGCGCCCCGTAGAAGTCCTGGGTCGCCGCCATGTCGTGCACCATCAGACTCACCCAGCAAGGGGTGCCGGGCACGCGCCGGGCTGCTGCCTCGGTCATCGTCACTCTCTCCTCGGACTTCTCGGACCAGAACCCTCGGGCCCTGCGTCGGGATCCCGCACGGCGCTTCGCGCCCGTGCTGATGGTGGCACCGAGTGCCGCGCGGCGCTTCCTGACCGCGCCGGAACCAGCGGGCCCCGCGCCGTGGATGCCCGCAACGACGTTTCGCGTACGTTGCCTCGCCATCACCCGACCGTGACCGGACGGTCGACGCTGTGTAGTCGATCGAGCACGCTATCCGAACGCGGGCGCTCGGGCCAGAGCATGAGCAAGGATGACCCACATGAATGCCATCATCACCGCATCCGAACTTGCGAGCGAGTTGGCGGGGGAGCACCCACCCGTCGTGCTGGACGTCCGTTGGCAGCTCAGCCTCGCGAAAGCCGCCGGAGCCCCGGAATTCGACGGGCGCGCCGCTCATGCGGCAGGTCACGTCCCCGGTGCGGTCTACATCGACCTGGATCACGAACTGGCCGGGAAGGCGGGCCCCGAGGCGGGCCGGCACCCGCTGCCGGATCTCGACGTGTTCGGTGCCGCCATGCGGGCGGCGGGCGTGTCGGCGGACCGCGACGTGGTCGTGTACGACGGCGGACAGGGCTGGGCCGCCGCGCGCGCCTGGTGGCTGCTGCGCTGGACGGGGCATCCGTCCGTCCGGGTCCTGGACGGTGGGCTGCCCGCCTGGGAGGGCGACCTGGAGACCGCGAGCCCGGCGCCGCGGCCCGGCACCTTCACCCCTGCACCCGGTGCCACCGGCCTCCTCGACGCGGACGGGGCGGCGGCGCTGGCCCGTTCCGGACTGCTCCTGGACGCACGGGGCGCCGAGCGCTACCGGGGCGACGTGGAGCCCATCGACCGGGTCGGCGGCCACATCCCCGGCGCCGTGTCGGCCCCGACCACCGAGAACGTCGCGGACGACGGCCGTTTCCGTCCCGCGGCCGAACTCGCCGAGCGCTTCGGGGCGCTCGGCGCGAGCGGCGGCCCGGGCCGGGTCGGCGTCTACTGCGGCTCCGGCGTCTCGGGCGCCCACGAGGTGCTGGCGCTCGCGGTCGCGGGGATCGACGCGGAGCTGTACGTCGGTTCGTGGTCGCAGTGGTCGGCGGACACCTCGCGCCCCGTGGCGACCGGCCCCGACCCGCAGTAGCCGTCCCCGGTGACGCGAGCGGGGCCCCGGGCGGTGAACACCCGGGGCCCCGCTCGCGTACCTCTGGTCGCTACTCCTGCTTCTTGCGGCGCGTGCCGAAGACGATCTCGTCCCAGCTCGGCACCGCGGCCCGGCGGCCGGGGCGCACCCCGTCGGCCTCGGCCTGGCGGTCGGTGGTGCCGGTGAGGCGGTCGCGGTGGCCCGCGACGGAGCGCGGCATCAGCACGTCCGCGTAGGCCGCGCCGGCTCCGGCCGACGCGGCGGGCGGCTCCTCCAGCTCGGCGGCCGCGGGCGGCTCCGACTCCTCCGGCGGCTCGGGGGCCGCCGTCGGACGCTCCGGGACCACGATGTCGCCGCGGTAGCTGGGGACCGCCTCCAGCAGGCTGGTCAGCGAGTCGCGCTCCGAGGAGGCGATCGCCGGCAGGTTCTCCTCGGAGGACGGCTCCGGCGGCGGAACGGGACGTTCCAGCTGCCGGTCCAGGGCGCGGTCCAGCGGCCGGTCCCGGGGCAGCCGGGCGATCCGCGGCACGAACGGGAACGTGGGTTCGGGCGCGCCGATGTCGTCGGACTCGCCGATCAGCGAGCGCGCCTCGTCGTCCACGGCCTGGACGAGTCTGCGGGGCGGGTCGTAGGTCCAGCTCGCCGCGTGCGGTTCGCCCGCGACCCGGTAGACCAGCAGGACTTCCCAGGTGCCGTCGTCGCGGCGCCAGGAGTCCCACTGGACGGTTTCCTTGTCGGCGCCGCGCAGCAGGAGTCGCTCCTGCACCGCCTCGCCGAGCTGGGGGCCGGTGTTCTCGCCGGGACGGCGCACGGGAGTCTTCCGGGCCCGCTCGGCCATGAACGCGCGCTCCGCGAGCACAGGGCCCTCGAAACGGCGTACGCGGTCGACCGGAATGCCTGCGAGCTGGGCGACCTCCTCGGCGGAGGCTCCTGCTCGTATGCGTGCCTGGATGTCACGCGGGCGGAGGTGGCTCTCCACCTCGATCTCGATCTGGCCGAGACGCGGACGGTCGCCGCGCACGGCGGCCCGGAGGCGCTCGTCGATCGGAAGCGTGTACTCCGTGCTGTCCGCAGCCTTCAGCACCAGCCGTGTGCCGTCGTTAGAGACGGCCACGACACGCAGTTCGGGCATGGGGACCTCCCGGGTGGTGCCTGCCGACGTCACGTGCGTCGCTGCTTCCGCTAGTCGAGTGTGGCCTGCCCGGGTGCAGCCTGCCACAACCTTGCCGAGTTGCCCGGCGTGTCGGGCATGGGCCCAAGATCGCCGTTATGGCACGGTTACTTGTTCGCAACGCTAAGTGACCGAGTCCGTCACCCTGTGCAACGAGCCCCCTCCCGGCGGTCCTGGCAGGCCCCGGTACACCCTGGCGGGAGACCGGACCCAGGGCTCGCAACAGTACTCCATTCGGGCCACTTGCGTGGATCGGCACGCCGCTCAACTTCTCACGCTGGCGGGGAGTTGGGTACGGGGCGACGGTCGCGGACGTCCCGTTCGTGGAGATTGTGCGTGGCGTGCTTCACGAAAAACGTGGAACCGGAACTGAGTGCTCCTCATGTACGTCCCTCTCTCATACGACACAGGTAGTTCGCGTAACCTCGGGAACTTCTGTACGAATCATTCGCGTATGTCGAGAAGGGCAGGCTAGGTAGGGAAATGGGCGAGAAGCCGGAGAACTCCAAGGACGATCAGGGCGAGCCCAAGGAGAAGAAGCGGCTGGATCTGAGCGTGCCCCAGGTGGCGGGCAGTGCGGTCGCCGCCGTCGTGGCCGCGAAGCTGGCCTCCAGCTTCGGCGTCTACGGGACCATCCTGGGCGCGGGCGTGGTCAGCGCCCTCGCCACCTGCGGCGGCACCGTCTTCCAGCACTTCTTCCGGCGCACGGGCGAGCAGATACGCGACGTCGCCGTGACCACGAAGCCCAAGGGGCGACAGGTCCCGGTGACGGCCGAAGGACGCCCCGTTCCCCGCACGTTCCGCTCGGACACCTCGATGGACGCCACCGCGGCGATGGTCACGGGCGAGCCCCCGCGCGCGGCCCGGCCCGCCGTGAGCGCGCTGCCCACCACGCCGACCACCACGACGTGGGGCAGGCCCGATCCGGCGGACACCGCGACACCCGAGAGCGGCACGGAAGCCGACGGGACCACGCTGCTGCCGCACGTCTCCACCGGCCCGGCGACGGACCTCGACGGGACGCAACTGCTCGACACCGGCGCGGTGGCCGACCTGCTGGCCGACACCACGGGCCCGACGGCCGACCTGCTGGCCGACACCACGGGCCCGACGGCCACCGACCCGGTGGCCGACGACGACCGCACGCGCGTCCTAGGCACGGTCCGCCCGGCCGACCCGGACAGGACACAGCTGCTCGCGGCCACCGCAGAGGCCGACGAGGCCACGCGCCTGCTGCGCGTCACCGACGACGGACCCGGACAGCCGGGGACCCCGGACGCGGGCGACGGGGAGTTCACCGACGGCACGGTCCACCGCAGCCGCGTCAAGAGCTGGAAGCGGCCACTGATCGCCGCGGCCGTCGTCTTCGGCGTCACCATGGGCGGCATCACGACGTACGAGGTGGTGAGCGGCCAGAGCTTCAGCGGTGGCCGCGACACCACCATCGGCGACGCCTTCAAGGGGCACAACCGGTCCTCCGGCCGCGACACCGGGCCCGAGCCCGGCACCTCGCAGGAGCCGTCCGGCACTAGCGGCACCGGCACGGACGGCGCCACGGAGAACGGCGACGGCTCGTCCACCGGCGGAAGCGTCGATCCCGCGCCGACGCCCAGCCGGAGCGGCGGCGACCCCGGCACGGGGAGCGACACGGACAACGGCTCCGACAGCGGGTCCGACCACGGCTCGGACACCGGTGACGACGGCGCGTCGCCCACCCCGACGCCCACGCCGACCCCGTCGCAGAGCACGGGCCCGGACACCGGTGCCACCAGCGACACCGGCACGCAGGTGCCGGGGGAGTAGGCGCGGTCAGTCGCCGAGGACCCGGCGCAGGTAGGCGTTGCCGAACAGGCGGTCCGGGTCCAGGCGGTCGCGCAGCGCCGTGAACTCGCCGAAGCGCGGGTAGGCCCCCGCGAAGTACTCGGCGTCGCGGGTGTGCACCTTGCCCCAGTGCGGGCGGCCCTCGTGGGCGGTGAAGATGCGCTCGGCGGCCGTGAAGTACCGCTGGTACGGCGTGCCCCTGTACATGTGGACGGCGACGTAGGCGCTCTCCCGGCCCGACGCCGTGGACAGCGCGATGTCGTCGGCCGGGGCGGTGCGGACCTCCACGGGGAAGCTGACCCGCAGGTCCGAACCGTCCACCATGGCCTTCAGCTCGCGCAGCGTTGCCACGAGGGCCTCGCGCGGAACCGCGTACTCCATCTCCACGAAGCGCACCCGGCGCGGCGAGGTGAAGACCTTGTAGGGGATGTCGGTGTAGGTCCGGGCGGAGAGCGCCTTGCTGGAGACCTTGGCGATCGCCGGGATCGTGGCGGGCACCGCCCGGCCGATCGAATTGACCACCTGGAACAGACCGTTGGAGAGGATCTCGTCCTCCCACAGGCTGCCGGCCCTCGAAACCGGCGCCTCGGGCCCCGCACTGCGGTTGTTGCGCTTGGTGTTGCAGTTGCCGGTGTGCGGGAACCAGTAGAACTCGAAGTGCTCGTTCTCGGCGTGCAGCTCGTCGAAGTCCGCGAGCACCCTGTCGAAGGCCATCGGCTCCTCGCGGGCGCTGAGCAGGAAGACCGGCTCCACCGCGAAGGTGATCGCCGTGACGATGCCCAGCGCGCCCAAGCCGATCCGCGCGGCCGCGAAGACCTCGGGGTTCTCCGTCGCGGAGCAGGAGATCAGCTCACCGGCCGCCGTGACCAGTTCGAGCCCCTTGATCTGCGCGGCGATGGACGCCGAGTCGCGGCCCGTGCCGTGGGTGCCGGTGCTGGTGGCACCGGAGACGGTCTGCTCCATGATGTCGCCCATGTTCGTGAGCGACAGGCCCTCACGGGCCAGAGCCAGGTTGAGCCGCTTGAGCGGCGTGCCGGCCTCGACCGTGACAGTGCCCTTGTCGCGATCGATGTTCCGTATGCCCGTCAACAGTTGAGGGCGGATCAACACACCGTCGGTCGCCGCCGCGGCCGTGAAGGAGTGGCCCGTGCCGACGGCCTTCACCTTCAGCCCGTCCTCGGCGGCCCTGCGCACGGCCTCGGTCAGTTCCTCGACCGAGGCGGGCGTCACCTCGCGCACCGGGCGCGACACGACGTTCCCCGCCCAGTTACGCCACGCTGCGCCGCTCTTGCTGCTGCTGCCCGTCTGCGCCGTGCTCATCGGTTGTTCCTCCCCGCTGCGGAACCGGCTGCTTCAGCCGGCGGTACCCCAGGAACGCGACCAGGACCGCGACGGCGCCGGAGACTCCCGGCACCCCGTACCCGGCCTTCGCACCGGCGGCGTCGATCACCCAGCCGGACACGGAGGAGCCGAGCGCGACACCGGCGGTGAGTCCGGTGCTCACCCAGGTCATGCCCTCGGTCAGCTTCGCGCGCGGTACGTGCTGCTCGACGAGGGCCATCGTCGTGATCATCGTGGGAGCGACGGTCAGGCCCGCTACGAAGAGCGCCACGGCCAGGAGTGACAGGTTCCCGACCAGTTGGAGGGGGATCATACTCACGGCCATCACGCACACACCCACCAGCCACCTGCGGGCGGGTGCGCCACTGAAGTGCAGCAGCCCGAACACGGCCCCGGCGACGCACGAGCCGGCCGCGTACACGGCGAGCACCAGGCTGGCCATCGACTTGTGCCCCTGGTCGTCGGCGAAGGCCACCGTCACCACGTCGATCGACCCGAAGATCGCGCCGGTGGCGATGAACGTGGCCACCAGGACCTGCAACCCGCGCGAGCGGAGCGCCGATCCCGAGCTCTCATGGGTACGCGGATGCGGCAGCGGCTCCGTGGCGCGCTGCCCGGTGAGCCAGAAGACCCCGGCCGCCAGGAAACAGCCCGCGAGCAGCGGACCGGCCTCGGGGAACCAGGCCGTGGACAGCCCGATCGAGATGATCGGCCCGAAGATGAAGCAGACTTCGTCGATCACGGACTCGAAGGAGTACGCCGTGTGCAGCGACCGCGGGGTGTCCCGGTAGAGCACCGCCCAGCGGGCCCGGATCATCGAGCCGACGCTCGGGACGCAGCCGATGAACGCGGCGCTCACGAACAGCGTCCAGTCCGGCGCCTCGTACTTCGCGCACAGCAGCATCCCGGTGACCGCGACGAGCGAGACGAGCGTGGCGGGGCGCAGCACCCGCCGCTGGCCGTGCAGGTCGACGAGGCGCGAGATCTGCGGCCCGATGGCCGCGGCGGACAGCGCCACCGTCGCGGACAGGGCGCCCGCGAGGCCGTAGCGCCCGGTCAGCTGCGAGACCATCGTCACGATGCCGATGCCCATCATCGACAGGGGCATCCGGCCCAGGAATCCGGCGACCGAGAAGCTCTTGGTGCCGGGCAGGGCGAAAATGGCGCGGTAGGGGCTGGGCAAAGCGACTCCGGTCGAGCGGGCTCCCGGTGTGCCCGAGGGCGGCTCGGCACGGTGCGGGGCGTAACAGGTAAGGCGTGAACGCGGCTCAAACAGCTTACGCGTGTCGGAGTTCGACCGGCATGGCAGTTTTCCGCCTGTCAGTGACGGGTGGCAGGATCGAACACATGCCAGAAGCGCACGCTGCCAGCCTCGACGCCCGCCCGTACGACGCCCTGCTCCTGCTCTCCTTCGGAGGCCCGGAGGGCCCCGACGACGTCGTCCCGTTCCTGGAGAACGTGACACGGGGCCGCGGCATCCCCAAGGAACGGCTCAAGGAAGTCGGACAGCACTACTTCCTGTTCGGCGGGGTCAGCCCGATCAACGACCAGAACAGGGCGCTGCTCGACGCCCTGCGCAAGGACTTCGCCGAGCACGGCCTGGACCTGCCGGTCTACTGGGGCAACAGGAACTGGGCGCCCTACCTGACCGACACCCTGCGCGAGATGGTCGCCGACGGCCACCGCCGCATCGTGGTCCTCGCCACCAGCGCCTACGCGTCCTACTCGGGCTGCCGCCAGTACCGGGAGAACCTCGCGGAGTCGCTGGCCGCCCTGGAGGCCGAGGGCCTGGAGGTCCCGCGGGTCGACAAGCTGCGGCACTACTTCAACCACCCCGGCTTCGTGCGCCCCATGGTCGACGGCGTCCTGACCTCGCTCGCCGACCTCCCCGACGACGTCCGCGACGGCGCGCACATCGCCTTCACGACGCACTCCATCCCGACCGCCGCGGCCGACACCTCGGGACCCGTCGAGGACCACGGCGACGGCGGCGCGTACGTGGCGCAGCACCTGGCCGTCGCGCGGCTGATCGCCGACGCCGTGCGCGAGGAGACCGGCGTCGACCACCCCTGGCGGCTCGTCTACCAGTCGCGGTCCGGCGCCCCGCACATCCCCTGGCTGGAGCCCGACATCTGCGACCACCTGGAGGAGCGCAGGGACGCCGGCGTGCCCGCCGTCGTCATGGCCCCCATCGGCTTCGTCTCGGACCACATGGAGGTCCTGTACGACCTCGACACGGAGGCCACGGACAAGGCGGCGGAGATCGGCCTGCCGGTGCGCCGCTCCGCCACCGTGGGCGCCGACCCGCGCTTCGCCACCGCCGTGCGCGAGCTGATCCTGGAGCGCGCCGCCGCCGAGAGCGGCAGGAACGTCACACCCTGCGCACTCGGCGCGCTCGGCCCGAGCCACGACCTCTGCCCGGTGGGCTGCTGCCCGGCCCGCGCCCCCAAGCCCGCGGCCGCGGGCGCCGACAGCCCGTACGCGTAAGGACACCGCTGTGAGCGATCTGAAGGCAGAGCTCCTCGACGTCGCCCTGGAGGCGGCGGCCCGCTCGGGCACCTTCCTGCGCGACGGCCGCCCGGCCGACCTCGGCGTCGCCGCCACCAAGACCAGCGCCGTCGACGTGGTCACCGAGATGGACATCGCCTCCGAGAAGCTGATCACCGACTTCCTGGCCGGGCGCCGCCCCGGGGACGGCGTGCTCGGCGAGGAGGGCGCCGCCACGGAGGGCACCAGCGGCGTCGAGTGGGTGATCGACCCCATCGACGGCACGGTCAACTACCTGTACGGGCGCCCCGAGTGGTCCGTGTCGATCGCGGCCCGCAAGGACGGCGAGACACTCGTCGGCGTCGTCGCGGCCCCGATGCGCGGGGAGACCTACCGCGCGGTCCTCGGCGGCGGCGCGTTCGTGAACGACGAGCCCGCGCGCGTGCGCGTGGCGCCGCCCTTCGAGCAGGCACTGGTCGGAACGGGATTCGGCTACCTCGCGCAGCGGCGGGCCCGTCAGGCCGATGTCGTACGGGAGTTGGTGCCGCACGTCCGCGACATCCGGCGCGGCGGCTCGGCCGCCATCGACCTGTGCGACGTGGCCCTCGGCCGGCTCGACGCCTACTACGAGCGCGGCCTGAACCCCTGGGACTTCGCGGCCGGCGACCTCATCGCGCGCGAGGCGGGGGCCCGCACCGGCGGCCGCCCCGGGGACGTGCTGTCGGGCGAGCTGACGGTCGCCGCTCCGCCCGGCCTCTTCGAGGCGCTCCAGAACCGCCTCGAAGAGCTCGGCGCCTGGCACGACTGATCTCCCCGAGCCCCACGGTGGGCGCGAGAAGGGCCCCGGCGCCCGCCTGGATCGAACCAGGCGCCGGGGCCCTTCCCTGTGGTGGTGCGGTGTGCCTCTGTGTGCGGTGCGTGCGGTACGTGGAGCGGTGCGTGCGTCAGACGGCCGAGGCGTGGATCTCCACGCCGTGCTCGGCCGCGAGGCGGTGGAGATCGTCCAGCTCGCCCTGCTCGACCTCGGCGAGGAAGTCGTCGCCGGTCTCGCGCGCCAGCGTCAGGTCGGTCTCGGCCGCTTTTATGCGCTGGAGCAGGCCTGCGGTGAATGCGTCCATGGTTGCGCCCCCTCGTCCTGGGTCGTGGGTCGGTGGCACGGGGGTGTGCCCTGTGGAAGGGGCGATCACGAATCGGCCCGCCGTGCGGGAGGCGGACTCGACAGCGGCTCGTGGCATGCCACATACAAAGCGTGATCGCGGGTGTAGCTCCGTCCTCCCCGCGGGCCCTTCCGCAGAAACCTCAACCCGGCGAGAAAATCCCGCATTCCCCGGACGCCAGGCCGCCTTACAGCCGGTTTATGGCCGAAAGGGGCAGGATGGTGACCCACAACCCCGTGACCGGACCTGTCCACCTGCGCCCGAGCGCTGTCCGTGGGCGACCGAAGGCTTTAGTGGAAGGACAAGCGACGTGCGCGTACTCGTCGTCGAGGACGAGCAACTGCTCGCCGATGCGGTGGCCACCGGACTGCGCCGGGAGGCCATGGCCGTCGACGTCGTGTACGACGGAGCGGCCGCCCTGGAGCGCATCGGCGTCAACGACTACGACGTGGTCGTCCTCGACCGCGACCTCCCGCTCGTCCACGGCGACGACGTCGCCCGCAAGATCGTCGAGCTGGGCATGTCCACCCGCATCCTGATGCTGACCGCCTCCGGCGACGTCAGCGACCGGGTGGAGGGCCTGGAGCTCGGCGCGGACGACTACCTCCCCAAGCCCTTCGCGTTCAGCGAGCTGACGGCCCGGGTCCGGGCCCTGGGCCGGCGCACCAGCGTGCCGCTGCCGCCCGTCCTGGAGCGCGCCGGCATCAAGCTGGACCCCAACCGCCGCGAGGTGTTCCGCGACGGCAAGGAGATCCAGCTGGCGCCCAAGGAGTTCGCCGTGCTGGAGGTGCTGCTGCGCAGCGAGGGAGCGGTGGTCTCGGCCGAACAGCTCCTGGAGAAGGCCTGGGACGAGAACACGGACCCGTTCACCAACGTCGTGCGGGTCACCGTCATGACCCTGCGCCGCAAGCTCGGCGAACCCGCTGTGATCGTCACCGTGCCGGGCTCGGGATACCGGATCTGATCACTCGATGGCCACCTCGCCCGCGCCCCCCAGGCCCACGACGCCGCCGAAGCCGACCTGGCTGCCAGGACCGAAGGACGAACCGCCCTTCCCGTGGCTGCGCCCCACGATCCGGATACGGCTCACGCTCCTCTACGGGGGCATGTTCCTGATCGCGGGCATCCTGTTGCTGTCGATCATCTATCTGCTCGCGGCGCAGGCACTGAACGTGGGCAGCGAACTGCCGTTCAAGATCGTCGACAACGGCAGCACGGTCAACATCGTCAGCAATGTGTGCAGCTTCCCGTCCAACCCGTCGGACTCCCAGCTGAACGACGCGCTGAACGCCTGCGTCAACCAGCAGCGCCAGCACGCGCTCGACGTCCTCCTCAGCCGCTCGCTCATGGCGCTGCTCGGCCTCGCGATCATCGCGTTCGCCTTCGGCTACGCCATGGCCGGCCGCGTGCTGTCCCCGCTCGGCCGCATCACGCGCACCGCGCGCCGGGTGGCCGGCACGGACCTGACACGCCGGATCGAACTGGACGGCCCGGACGACGAGCTCAAGGAGCTGGCGGACACCTTCGACGAGATGCTCGACCGCCTGGAGCGGGCGTTCACCGCCCAGCAGCGCTTCGTCGGCAACGCCTCGCACGAGCTGCGCACCCCGCTCGCGATCAACCGCACCCTCCTGGAGGTCCACCTCTCGGACCCGGGCGCCCCCGTCGAGCTCCAGCAGCTCGGCAAGACCCTCCTGGCCACCAACGAGCGCAGCGAGCAGCTCGTGGAGGGCCTGCTGCTGCTCGCCCGCAGCGACAACCAGATCGTGGAGCGCAAGCCCGTGAACCTGGCGGAGGTCGCCTCCCAGGCGCTCGACCAGGCCAGGTCGGAGGCGGACGACAAGGGCGTGGAGATCCGCGGCGAGCGCAAGGAGGCCGTCGTCCAGGGCAACGGCGTGCTCCTGGAACGCATCGCGCTCAACCTCGTACAGAACGCGATCCGGTACAACGTGCCGGAGGACGGCTGGGTCGAGGTCGACACCGAGGCGCAGCACGGTCAGGCGGTCCTCCTCGTGGCCAACACCGGGCCGGTGGTCCCCGCGTACGAGATCGACAACCTCTTCGAACCGTTCCGGCGGCTGCGCACCGAGCGGACCGGCAGCGACAAGGGCGTGGGCCTCGGGCTCTCCATCGCCCGGTCCGTGGCGCGCGCCCACGGCGGCCGGATCGTGGCGGAACCCCGCGAGGGGGGTGGCCTGGTGATGCGCGTCACCCTGCCCCTCTAGGGCGAGTACTGAAGCGGTTCGAGATGCACAGCGCGTGCGGATCTGACATGCTTCCGCCGACGCGCTGACGGAGTTCGCTTTTAGCGGAATTTTCGGGACCTGCGCCGGGAGGGATCCTGTGTGATCGATCACATGGGCGAATTTCCGGTCATCTACGGTCCGTGATCGCTCAAGACGGTAGAAAGCCTGGAAAATCCGGGTTTTCGGGCGCCTTGATCACGGGAAGTACACGGGATGGCGGTCGTGCAGTGCGATATCGGGACCGTGTACGGTCCCGTTCGCCACCCAAGCTGATCACTCTCGGGGGATCCGGTTGGGTGTCGATTGAGTAACAGACCTTGATGTGAGGCAAAATCTCCGCCTCAGGTCGGGCACAAGTCCGGCCTCTCATGCGTTACGTGCGCTGAGACACCGCATACACCCAGAGGGGGAGAGGCGACATGGCAACGGATTACGACACTCCACGCAAGACCGATGACGACCTCAATGAGGACAGCATCGAAGAACTGAAGTCCCGGCGGAACGACAAGTCCGCGTCGAACGTCGACGTGGACGAGTTCGAGGCGGCCGAGGGCCTGGAGCTCCCGGGCGCCGACCTCTCGAACGAGGAGCTGGCCGTCCGTGTCCTGCCCAAGCAGCAGGACGAGTTCACCTGCATGAGCTGCTTCCTGGTGCACCACCGGAGCCAGCTCGCGCGGGAGAAGAACGGGCAGCCGATCTGTCGCGACTGCGACTGAGGCAGGGTCGGGCATGACTGGCTCGACCCCGCCCTGGAAGCGCCGCATCCGCAGTAGGCAGCGGGATGCGGCTCAAGGCCCGTCGGAGGCCGTGCGTGACGACGAGCGGGGCTCTTTCCCCGGCGCAGCCGGTGAAGAGGCCTCGCTCGAAGTGGCGGACGGTCACGAGGTGACGGGCGACCTGTCGGCAGCGGCGTCGGCGGGAGCCGTGGACGCCGTGGAGCTGCGGGAGGCCGACCGGGCCACCGGGACGCACCCCAGGGCAGAGGCGGCCCGACGCCGGGTGGCCGCCGTCAGGGACGGCGTCCGCAAGAGCGGCGGCGTCGCGAGAACGGGGATGACCAGAGGCGGCAGTGCCGCGAGAACGGGGATGGCCAAGGGCGGCGCCGCCGCCAGGGCCGGTATCGGCTATCTCGCCGACCAGATCATCAAGAACGCGCCGCGGGTGCCCGTACGGGACCTCGCGACCCTCCGCGAACAGTTCCCCGGCCTCGGGCCCGAGCGGCTCGCGGACAAGCTGGTCGCCGGCGCGGCGAACGCGACGTCCACCGTGGGCGCCGGAGTCGGTGCCGCGGCGATGCTGCCCGTACCGCCCGCGATGCCCACCGAGCTGGCCGCGGAGATCACGGGCGTCGCGGCCATCGAGCTCAAGCTCATCGCCGAACTGCACGAGGTCTACGGACTGCGCCCGCCCGGCGGTCTGAAGGACCGCAGCACGGCCTATCTGCACTCCTGGTCGGACGAGCGCGGCATCGACATGACCAAGCCCACGACGGTGAACGCGGCGCTCGGCGGCCAGATGAAGCGCGAGCTGCGCCAGCAGATCATGAAGCGGATGGTGCGGAACCTGCCGAGCCTGACGCCGTTCATGGTCGGTGCCGCGGTCGGCGCGGTGATGAACCGGCGCGACACCAAGAAGCTCGCCGAGCGGATCCGCAAGGACCTGCGGCCCGTCCAGGTGCCGTGGGACGCCCTCGCCGACCTGCCGCCCCTGGAGCCCCCGGGCGACCCCCTGGAGCTAGAGGGCTGACCCGCCGCCCAGAGCCTTTGCCAAAGCTTCAGGTTCGCGGGTCGAGAGATACACGTACGGGGTGGGGTCCTGCGGGTCGACGACCTCGGCCCGCACCGCCGTCGGCACATAGCTGCGCAGCAGCATGAAGGCGCGCGGGTCGGCCCGGTGCATGCGCCAGGCGCGCGCCTCCTCGGCGTCCAGGATCTCCACGGTGCCCAGTGCGGACAGCGGGATCTTCGCGTCGCCCGCGATCAGCGAGTCGCCCACGACACGGATGCGGACAGAGCCGTACGAACTGGTGATGACGGCCGCGACGAGCAGGAAGACGACGAAGCCGCCCAGCAGCGGGAGCGTGCCGAAGGGCAGCGCGATGATGCCGCCCGCGACCCCGACGAGAAAGGTGATGAGCCACCACGAACGGGGCGCGGTGAGTCGTTCTTCGTACGGCACAGTCGAGAGCTCCATGCGGACTAGCTTGGCACGATGCGTGCGGGTGCTGGACGCGCAGGTAAGGTCTGCGCCTGTGAGTGGTACTTCAGCAGCTCTGACGCCCCCGGCCGACGCGATAGCGCCGGTGCGGCACCCCGACGCGCCCGCCCCCGGCGACCTCCTCGGCCCGCACTACGGACACTGTTTCGGCTGCGGCGGCGAACAGCCGCACGGGCTGCACCTGGCCGCCCGGGCCGGCGACGGCGTCACCGTCACCGCCGAGTTCACCGTACGCCCCGAGCACCAGGGTGCCCCCGGTCTCGCACACGGCGGCCTGCTGGCCACCGCGCTCGACGAGACGCTGGGCTCGCTGAACTGGCTGACGCAGGCCATCGCCGTCACCGGACGCCTCGAGACGGACTATGTGCGGCCCGTGCCGGTGGGCACCGTGCTGCACCTGTCCGCCGAGATCACCGCGGTGGCCGGGCGCAAGATCTACTCGACCGCGACCGGCAGGATCGGCGGCCCCGACGGGCCCGTCGCCGTCCGCGCCGACGCCCTCTTCATCGAGGTCAAGGTCGACCACTTCATCGACAACGGCCGCCCGGAGGAGATCCGGGCTGCCATGAGCGACCCGGATCGGATCCGGCGCGCCCGTGCCTTCGAGGTGAACCCGTGACCCAGCAGTCGCTCGACGTGCTCATCCGGCGCGTCGACCCCGACGTACCGCTGCCCGCGTACGCGCAGCCCGGCGACGCCGGTGCCGATCTGCGGACCACCGAGGCGCACGAACTCGCCCCCGGCGAGCGCGTCGTGCTGCCCACCGGAGTGTCTGTCGCCCTCCCCGAGGGGTACGCGGCCTTCGTGCACCCACGATCCGGTCTCGCCGCACGCTGCGGTGTCGCTCTGGTGAATGCCCCGGGGACGGTGGATGCCGGGTACCGTGGGGAGATCAAGGTGATCGTGGTGAATCTCGACCCGCGCGAGAGCGTGCGGTTCGAGCGCTTCGACCGGATTGCCCAACTGGTCGTCCAGCAGGTCGAGAGGGTCCGCTTCCACGAGGTCGCGGAGCTTCCCGGATCGGCGCGGGCCGAGGGGGGCTTCGGGTCCACCGGCGGGCATGCCTCTGTGGGCGGCTCCGCCGGGGCCGTCGAGGACACAGGCGGTCAAAAGGGTGGGAATCGATACGCTTCGGTCGTATCCGACCGGGAAGGACAGTGACGTGTTCGGACGTCGCAAGAAGAACAGCTCCGCTGAGGACGCAGTGGACGCGGCGGGCGAGGCCGAGCAGGTCGTCGACGACAGCGTCGACAGTGCCGACGACGACGCCGCGACCGGGTCGCGGCGGGTGCGACTCGAGCCCGAGCCGCGTCCCGACGGCCCCTGGGACGGCTCCGAGGTGCGCGAGCCCGGCGAGGGCCGGGTCGACCTCGGCGGCCTCTTCGTCCCCGGTGTGGAGGGCATGGAGCTGCGCGTGGAGGTCGCCGGTGACGCGATCGTCGCCGCGACCGTCGTCCTGCGGGACAGCGCGATCCAGTTGCAGGCCTTCGCCGCCCCCAAGAAGGAGGGCATCTGGGGCGAGGTCCGCGAGGAGATCGCCTCGGGCATCACCCAGCAGGGTGGTGTCATCGACGAGATCGAGGGCTCGCTCGGCTGGGAGCTGCGCGCCCAGGTGCCGGTGCAGCTGCCCGACGGCACGGGCGGCTTCCAGGTCGTCCGGTTCATCGGTGTGGACGGCCCGCGCTGGTTCCTGCGGGGCGTGATCTCCGGTCAGGGCGCGGTGCAGCCGCAGGCCGCCGGTCTGCTGGAGCAGATCTTCCGGGACACGGTCGTGGTGCGCGGTGACGGTCCGATGGCCCCCCGCGACCCGATCGTCCTCAAGCTCCCGGACGACGCGCAGATGGTCGCCGAGGGTGCCGGTCAGGACAGCCAGGAGGCCTCGCGCTTCTCCGGCGGCATGGGCCAGCTGGCCCGCGGTCCGGAGATCACCGAGATCCGCTGACGCGGTTCGGCAGTCGTACGCGGCCGGGGGCCGCGCATCCCTCAGGGGTGCGCGGCCCCCGGCTTTTCGCTGCCCGCGCCCCGGCGCGGTTCTTTCTTCAGGTCTTGACGGAAGGCTGGTCCGTACCTAGGGTCACCGCCCAACGCCGGAGTTCACATCGGCGCCCCACGTTCATATACGGGAACGGATGGCCCCCACCATGCAGGCTCGTCACAGACGTTCGCGCACCGCCCTGCTCGCCACCCTGACGACCACCACCGCCGTCACCGCCCTCGTCGCCGGCGTCCTCGCCTGGCCCGGCGCCGAGCGCGCCGCCGCCGCGCCGGCCGCCTTCGCGCACCCCGGAGTCACCGTCTCCCAGGGACAGCTGGACTTCGCCAGGGCCAAGGTCGCCGCCGGGGCGCAGCCCTGGAAGAGCGCCTTCGACCAGATGATGGCCAGCAAGTACGCGGACCTGAACCGCACCCCCAAGCCCCGCGCCACCGTCGAGTGCGGCCCGTACTCCGACCCCAACTACGGCTGCACCGACGAGCGCGAGGATGCGATAGCCGCGTACACGGACGCCCTCGCCTGGTACATCACCCGCGACGAGCGGTACGCGAAGAAGTCCATCGCGCTCATGGACGCCTGGTCGGGCACCCTCAAGAGCCACACCAACAGCAACGCGCCGCTCCAGACCGGCTGGGCCGGTTCCTCCTGGCCCAAGGCCGCCGAGATCATCAAATACACGTACAGCGGCGGCTGGGCGAACGAGGGCCGCTTCCGGACGCTGCTGCGCGACGTCTACCTGGCCGAGGTCATCAACGGCAGCCACTCCAACGGCAACTGGGAGCTGTCGATGATGGAGGCCGCCGTCGGGATCTCCGTCTTCCTGGAGGACAGGGCCTCGTACGACAAGGCCATGGCGACGTTCCGGACGCGCACGGCCGCGTACGTCTATCTGCCCACCGACGGCGCCCTCCCCAGAACCGTGCCCGGCCAGAACCTCGACACCAAGGCGAAGATCGTCGCCTACTGGCAGGGGCAGTCGACCTTCGTGGCGGGTCTGACGCAGGAGACCTGCCGCGACTTCACGCACACCGGGTACGGCATCTCGGCCATCTCGCACATCGCCGAGACCAGCCGCATCCAGGGCCAGGACCTGTACGGCACGGACGTCGGCGAGCGGCTGCGGCAGGCGCTCGGCTTCCAGGCCAGGTACGAGCTCGGCGAGGCGCCGCCCGGCTGGCTGTGCGGCGGCAGCGTCACCCGCGGACTCGGCCCGGTCACGGAGGTCGGCTACAACGCCCTGCACACCCGCCTCGGCACCGCGATGAGCAACACCCAGAAGCTCACCGAGCAGCAGCGGCCCGCGGGCTCGAACAACCTGTTCGTGGCCTGGGAGACCCTGACCCACGCCGAGAACCCGAGCTGACCGGAGGGGGCGGGCGGCCCCGGCGCATCAGGGTTGCGTCAAAGCCGCCCGCCCACCAGGCAACCATCCCCTTTGTCCGGATCACCGGCCGTACAGTCGACGCTGCGTGGAGCGCCGACCGAACGACGCCGACTGGAAGACAATGGGGCCATGGGACGCGGCAAGCTACGGATCTACCTCGGATCGGCACCGGGCGTCGGCAAGACGTACGCGATGCTCTCCGAGGCGCACCGGCGCGTCGAGCGCGGCACCGACTGCGTGGTCGCGTTCGTCGAGCACCACGGGCGCACCCGCACCGAGGTGATGCTGCACGGCCTGGAGCAGGTCCCGCGCGCGCGGGTCGAGTACCGGGGTGCGGCCTTCCAGGAGATGGACGTCGCGGCCGTCCTGCGGCGGGCGCCGGCCGTCGCCCTCGTCGACGAACTGGCCCACACGAACGTGCCCGGCTCCGGCAACGCCAAGCGGTGGCAGGACGTCGAGGAGCTGCTCGCCGCCGGCATCGACGTCGTCTCCACCGTCAACATCCAGCACCTGGAGTCGCTGGGCGACGTCGTCGAGTCGATCACCGGGGTCCGCCAGCGCGAGACCGTCCCCGACGAGATGGTCCGCCGGGCCGACCAGATCGAACTGGTCGACATGTCGCCCCAGGCGCTCCGCCGCCGCATGGCCCACGGCAACATCTACAAGCCGGACAAGGTCGACGCGGCCCTCTCCAACTACTTCCGCCCCGGCAATCTGACCGCGCTGCGCGAACTGGCCCTCCTCTGGGTCGCCGACCGCGCGGACGCCTACCTCCAGGAGTACCGGGGCGAGCACAACATCCGCTCCACCTGGCAGGCCCGCGAGCGCATCGTGGTCGGCCTCACCGGCGGCCCCGAGGGCCGGACGCTGATCCGGCGGGCCGCGCGGCTCGCCGAGAAGGGCGCCGGGGGCGAGGTCCTGGCCGTGTACATCGCCCGCAGCGACGGCCTCACGGCCGCGTCCCCCAAGGAACTGGCGCTCCAGCGCACCCTCGTCGAGGACCTCGGCGGAACGTTCCACCACGTGATCGGCGACGACATCCCCGCCGCCCTCCTGGAGTTCGCGCGCGGGGTCAACGCCACCCAGATCGTGCTCGGCTCCTCCCGCCGCAAGACCTGGCAGTACGTGTTCGGGCCCGGCGTCGGCGCCACCGTCGCCCGCGAGTCGGGGCCCGACCTCGACGTGCACATCGTCACCCACGAGGAGGTCGCCAAGGGGCGCGGCCTGCCCGTCGCACGCGGCGCCCGGCTCGGCCGCTCCCGCGTCGTGTGGGGCTGGCTCATCGGCGTCGGCGGCCCCGCGCTGCTCGCCCTGATCCTCACGAACGTGGACAGCAACCTCGGCCTCGCCAACGACATGCTGCTGTTCCTGTCGCTCATCGTGGCGTCGGCGCTGGTCGGCGGGCTGCTCCCGGCGCTCGCCTCGGCCGCGTTCGGCTCGCTCCTGCTGAACTACTACTTCACCCCGCCGCTGCACCTGTGGACGGTCGCGGACCCGAAGAACATCGTGGCCATCTCGATCTTCGTCGGGGTCGCGGTGGCGGTGGCGTCCGTGGTCGACCTCGCGGCCCGGCGCACCCACCAGGCGGCCCGGCTGCGCGCCGAGTCCGAGATCCTGTCGTTCCTCGCGGGCAGCGTGCTGCGCGGCGAGACCAGCCTGGAGGCGCTCCTGGAACGCGTACGGGAGACCTTCGCGATGGACTCCGTCGCCCTCCTCGAACGGGAGAGCGACACCGAGCCCTGGACCTGCGCGGGCAGCGCCGGACCGCGCCCGCTGGGGCGCCCCGAGGACGCGGACGTCGACATGCCGGTGGGGGACCACCTGGCCCTCGCCCTGTCCGGCCGGGTCCTGCCCGCCGAGGACCGGCGGGTGCTCGCCGCCTTCGCCGCGCAGGCCGCCGTGGTCCTCGACCGGCAGCGGCTGCGTTCCGAGGCGGACCAGGCCCGCTCGCTCGCCGAGGGGAACCGCATCCGCACGGCCCTGCTGGCGGCCGTCTCGCACGACCTGCGCACCCCGCTGGCCGGCATCAAGGCGTCGGTGTCCTCCCTGCGCTCCGAGGACGTCGAATGGTCGCCCGAGGACCAGGCGGAACTGCTCGCCGGGATCGAGGAGGGCGCCGACCGCCTCGACCACCTGGTCGGCAACCTCCTGGACATGTCGCGCCTCCAGACGGGCACGGTCGCCCCGCTGATCCGGGAGATCGACCTCGACGAAGTGGTGCCGCTGGCCCTGGTCGGCGTACCGGACCCGGACCTCAGCGTCGACCTGGACGTGCCCGAGACGCTGCCGATGGTGAGCGTCGACAAGGGGCTGCTGGAGCGCGCGGTGGCGAACATCGTCGAGAACGCCGTCAAGTACAGCCCGCCCGACGAGCCCGTCCTGGTCGCCGCCAGCACGCTCGGCGACCGCGTGGAACTGCGGGTGGTCGACCGCGGCCCCGGCGTCCCGGACGAGGCGAAGGACCGCATCTTCGCCCCCTTCCAGCGCTACGGCGACGCCCCCCGGGGCGCCGGAGTGGGCCTCGGCCTCGCGGTCGCGCGGGGCTTCGCCGAGTCGATGGGCGGCACCCTCACCGCGGAGGACACCCCGGGCGGCGGCCTCACCATGGTCCTCACCCTGCGCGCGGCGCACGCCGGCCGGACGCCGGACCCCACACTTGATCAACCATTGATCAGCACGACAGCTCAGAGAGGCAGGTCCGCATGACCCGGGTGCTCGTGGTCGACGACGAGCCGCAGATCGTCCGCGCCCTCGTCATCAACCTGAAGGCGCGCAAGTACGAGGTGGACGCCGCCTCCGACGGCGCGCAGGCGTTGCAGCTGGCCGCCGCGCGCCACCCGGACGTCGTGGTGCTCGACCTGGGGCTGCCCGACATGGACGGCGTCAAGGTGATCCGGGGCCTGCGCGGCTGGACCCGGGTGCCGATCCTGGTGCTGTCCGCCCGGCACTCCTCGGACGAGAAGGTCGAGGCGCTCGACGCGGGCGCCGACGACTACGTCACCAAGCCGTTCGGCATGGACGAGCTGCTGGCACGCCTGCGCGCGGCCGTGCGGCGGGCCGAGCCGACCGGCGGCGGCGAGGACGAGGGGATCGTCGAGACCTCCGACTTCACCGTCGACATGGCCGCCAAGAAGGTCCACCGCGACGGCCGGGACGTCCGGCTCACCCCGACCGAGTGGCACCTCCTGGAGGTGCTGGTGCGCAACACGGGACGCCTGGTGAGCCAGAAGCAGTTGCTCCAGGAGGTGTGGGGGCCGTCCTACGGGACGGAGACGAACTACCTCCGGGTGTACATGGCGCAGCTGCGCCGCAAGCTGGAGACCGACCCCTCGCATCCGCGGCACTTCGTCACGGAGCCGGGAATGGGCTACAGGTTCGAGAAGTAGCCCCTGCGTCCGTGTCCGTGGCCCCGGGTACGCTTCCTGTATGAGTGCTGTTGCGGGCCGATTCCGGCGCATGCTCGACCGACTCTCCACCTCGCAGGAGGACCTGGAGTCGGAGGAGCTGCGCGAGGACTCGGAGACCACTGGCTGTACGCGTATCGGTGACTGCCACGACCGACAGATCGTGACCGTTACTGGTACGTTGCGCACGGTGACCCTGCGACCACGCGCCGGAGTCCCCGCTCTGGAGGCGGAGTTGTTCGACGGCTCGGCCGCGCTCGACGTGGTCTGGCTCGGCCGGCGCTCGATCGTGGGCATCGAGCCGGGCCGCAAGCTGATCGCATCGGGGCGGATCTCGATGATCCGGGGCCGTAGGGTGCTCTTCAACCCCAAATACGAACTCAGACCGCTCGGACGGGAGTAGCCGGTGACGTCCCTCGACAAGCCGACCGATCGCGAAGCCGGTGTCGATGCCGACGCGACCACGGACAGGGCGGTGACCGAGGCCGCGCTCTTCGAGGCCTTCGGTGGCCTGCGGGGCATGGTGGAGACCGTGGTCCCCGGCCTCCTCTTCGTGACCATCTTCACGATCAACAAGGACCTGCACGTGTCGGCCATCGCGGCCCTCGCGGTGTCCCTCGTCCTGGTGGTCGTGCGCCTGGTCAGGAAGGGCACGGTCAAGCACGCCTTCAGCGGGGTCTTCGGCGTCGCCTTCGGTGTCGTCTTCGCGATGATGACCGGCAACGCCAAGGACTTCTATCTGCCGGGCATGCTCTACACGTTGGGGCTCGCGGTCGCGTACATCGTGACCACTCTGTGCGGGGTCCCGCTGATCGGGCTGATCCTCGGCCCGGTGTTCAAGGAGAACCTGTCCTGGCGGACGCGGAACCCGGGCCGCAAGAAGGCCTACGCGAAGGCGAGTTGGGCCTGGGGGCTCATCCTGCTCGCCAAGTGCGCGATTCTCTTCCCGATGTACTTCTGGGCCGACACGGACTCCGACAACACGCAGTTCGGCTGGGTGCTCATCGCGCTGAAGATCCCGCCGTTCCTGCTCGCCGTGTGGCTGACCTGGGTGTTCCTCGCCAAGGCGCCGCCGCCCATCGACGTGTTCGCGGAGATGGAGGCGGAGGAGGCCGCGGCCAAGGAGCGGGAGACCGCCTCCGAGGGGGCCACCGCCTCTGAGGGGACCGCTGCCTCCGGCGGGCCCGCACGGCATCGTCGCGACGGCTGACGGCTGACGGCTGACGGCTGACGGTTCGCGGCTCGCGGGTGCGGGTGCGGCCCGCGCGCGGTCGCACCGAATCGATCGGACAGGGGCGGGCCCCGGTGAGCACGCTCACCGGGGCCCGCCCCTGTCCAAGATCCTCGTGCGCTATGCGTCCGCGCGGCGGACCGACAGCAGGTCCTCCAGCTGCTCCTCGCGGGCCTGGGCGGCCACGAACAGCAGCTCGTCGCCCGCCTCCAGGGAGTCCTCCTGGCTGGGCGCCAGGACGCGCGTGCCACGGATGATCGTCACCAGGGACGTGTCCTCCGGCCACTGGACGTCACCCACGCGCGTGCCGGCGAGCGCCGACTCGGGCGGGAGCGTCAGCTCGACCAGGTTCGCGTCACCGTGGCTGAAGCGCAGCAGCCGGACCAGGTCGCCCACGCTGACGGCCTCTTCGACCAGGGCGGACATCAGGCGCGGGGTGGAGACGGCGACGTCCACGCCCCACGACTCGTTGAACAGCCACTCGTTCTTGGGGTTGTTGACCCGGGCGACGACGCGCGGGACCCCGTACTCGGTCTTCGCGAGCAGGGAGACGACCAGGTTGACCTTGTCGTCGCCGGTGGCCGCGATGACCACGTTGCAGCGCTGGAGCGCCGCCTCGTCCAGGGACGTGATCTCGCAGGCGTCGGCGAGCAGCCACTCCGCCTGCGGGACGCGCTCGACCGAGATGGCGGTCGGCGCCTTGTCGACGAGCAGGACCTCGTGCCCGTTCTCCAGCAGCTCGCCCGCGATCGAGCGGCCGACGGCACCGGCTCCGGCAATGGCGACCCTCATCAGTGACCGCCCTCCCCTTCAGGGCCGTCGGCGAACGCCGCCTCGACCTTCTCGACATCGTCCGTGCGCATCATCACGTGGACGAGGTCGCCCTCCTGGAGCACCGTCTGCGACGTGGGCAGGATCGCCTCGCCGAGCCGGGTCAGGAAGGCGACACGGACGCCCGTCTCCTCCTGGAGACGGCTGATCCGCTGGCCGACCCAGGACTCCGAGGCGTGCACCTCGGCGAGCTGGACCCCGCCGGTGGGGTCGCGCCACAGCGGCTCCGCACCGGACGGCAGCAGACGGCGCAGCATCTGGTCGGCGGTCCAGCGGACCGTGGCGACCGTCGGAATGCCCAGGCGCTGGTAGACCTCGGCGCGGCGGGGGTCGTAGATCCGCGCCGCCACGTTCTCGATCCCGAACATCTCGCGGGCCACCCGGGCGGCGATGATGTTCGAGTTGTCACCGCTGGAGACGGCGGCGAAGGCGCCGGCCTCCTCGATGCCCGCCTCGCGCAGGGTGTCCTGGTCGAAACCGACACCGGTGACACGGCGGCCGCCGAACCCGGAGCCCAGACGGCGGAAGGCCGTCGGATCCTGGTCGACCACGGCGACCGTGTGGCCCTGCTGTTCCAGGGTCTGGGCAAGCTGGGACCCTACTCGGCCACAGCCCATGATCACGATATGCACGGCCCTACCCCGCACTCCTCATAGGCCTACCGACCTGCGTAAACGTCCTGCTCATGTCTCTCTCTCGCGGCTCGGCCCAGCCAGTCTGGCTCGATCTCGGGCACGGTGCGGGCTTGTGTTGCGGCTCGCGTTCTGGACCACCGTATCGGCAATGGGCGCGAACTCGACCTTCGCGTGGAGGCACTAGATCGTCCGGGCGTCCGTCCGGGGCCCGCGCCCGCCCGGACGCCCGGACGTGGGCGAGGGGGGAAGGGTGGAGGAACGACGGAGGAGAGGGGCGGGGGACGGGGAGAGGACGGGAAGGGGGAGCGGCCCGCGCGGAGGGCGGGTCGAGCGCGGATGGAGTGCGGCAACGGGTGGGAGAGGGGGCGGGAGCCGGGGCGTGAGGCGGGGGAAGGGGCGCGGGGACGGGGGAAGGGGGCGCAGCGACGGGAGAACGGGGACGGGGGAGAACGGACGGAACGGGGGAAAGGCGAGGCCGGACGAGGTGGCGGACCGGGGGCGCGGGAGGGCGGCGACGGGCGCTCGGGGGAGCCGCGCGGGGCGGGGCGCGGGGCAGGGCGTGGGGAGGGTCACGAGGAGGGCTGGGGGCGAATGGGGGTGGCGGGTGGGCGGCCCCCCGTTCGAACGCTTACGATCCTCTGCGTGTCCAAACTGACCGACGTGCCCAAACGGATCTTGATCGGGCGCGCACTGCGCAGTGATCGGCTCGGAGAAACGCTCCTGCCGAAGCGCATCGCACTCCCCGTTTTCGCCTCCGACCCGCTCTCCTCCGTCGCGTACGCGCCCGGCGAGGTGCTGCTGGTCCTGTCCATCGCGGGCGTGTCGGCGTACCACTTCAGCCCCTGGATCGCGGTCGCGGTCGTCGTGCTGATGTTCACGGTCGTCGCCTCGTACCGGCAGAACGTGCACGCCTACCCGAGCGGTGGCGGCGACTACGAGGTCGCCAACACCAACCTCGGCCCCAAGGCCGGACTCACCGTCGCCAGCGCCCTGCTCGTCGACTACGTCCTGACCGTCGCCGTCTCCATCGCCTCCGGCATCGAGAACCTCGGCTCCGCGGTCCCCTTCGTGGTCGAGCACAAGGTGCTCTGCGCCTGCGTCGTCATCGTCCTGCTGACGCTGATGAACCTGCGCGGGGTGAAGGAGTCCGGGAAGCTCTTCGCCATCCCGACGTACGTGTTCGTCGCCGGCGTCTTCATCATGATCGCCTGGGGCGCCTTCCGCGGCCTGGTCCTCGGCGACACCATGCGGGCCCCCACCTCCGACTTCCACATCAAGGCCGAGCACCAGGGGCTGGCCGGGTTCGCCCTGGTCTTCCTGCTGCTGCGCGCCTTCTCGTCCGGCTGTGCGGCGCTCACCGGCGTCGAGGCGATCTCCAACGGCGTACCGGCGTTCCGCAAGCCGAAGTCGAAGAACGCGGCGTCGACGCTGGCCCTCATGGGCGCGCTCGCCGTCACCATGTTCTGCGGCATCATCGCGCTCGCCATGACCACCAAGGTCCGCATGGCCGAGCACCCGGCGACCGACCTGATCCACAACGGTCTCGCGGTCGGCGGCGGCTACGTCCAGAACCCGGTCATCTCCCAGGTCGCCGAGGCCGTCTTCGGCAAGGGCAGCTTCCTCTTCATCATCCTCGCCGCGGCGACGGCCCTGGTGCTCTTCCTGGCCGCCAACACGGCGTACAACGGCTTCCCGCTGCTCGGCTCGATCCTCGCCCAGGACCGCTACCTGCCGCGCCAGCTGCACACCCGCGGCGACCGCCTCGCCTTCTCGAACGGCATCGTGCTGCTCGCGGGCGCGGCGATGCTCCTGGTCGTCATCTACGGCGCCGACTCCACCCGGCTGATCCAGCTCTACATCGTGGGCGTCTTCGTGTCGTTCACGCTGAGCCAGACCGGCATGGTCCGGCACTGGAACCGCCACCTGCGCTCCGAGCGGGACGCCGACAAGCGCCGCCACATGATCCGCTCCCGCGCGATCAACGCGTTCGGCGCCTTCTTCACCGGCCTGGTCCTCGTCGTCGTCCTCGTCACGAAGTTCACCCACGGCGCCTGGGTCGCACTGCTCGGCATGTGCATCTTCTACGCGACGATGACCGCGATCCGGAAGCACTACGACCGCGTCGCCGAGGAGATCGCCGCGCCGGAGACGCCCTCCGACGACAGCGTCCGCCCGTCCCGCGTCCACTCGATCGTCCTCGTGTCGAGGATCCACCGCCCCACGCTGCGGGCCCTGGCCTACGCCAAGCTGATGCGCACGGACACCCTCGAAGCGCTCAGCGTCAACGTCGACCCGGCCGAGACCAAGGCGCTGCGCGAGGAGTGGGAGCGGCGCGGCATCGACGTACCGCTGAAGGTCCTCGACTCGCCCTACCGCGAGATCACCCGGCCGATCATCGAATACGTGAAGAGCCTGCGCCGGGAGTCGCCGCGCGACGCGATCAGCGTGATCATCCCCGAGTACGTGGTCGGCCACTGGTACGAGCACCTGCTGCACAACCAGAGCGCGCTGCGCCTGAAGGGCCGGCTGCTCTTCACACCCGGCATCATGGTCACCTCCGTGCCCTACCAGCTGGAGTCGTCCGAGGCCGCGAAGAAGCGGGCCCGCCGGCGCTCCGAGTGGAGTGCGCCGGGTGCGGTGCGCCGCGGCCCGGTGGAGAAGCGCCCGAAGGAGCCGACCGGCAAGTAGCCCCGTTCCCGGACGGTCGGCTCGTGGTGAGCGGCCGGGCGACAGCCACGTAGACTGGTGGGCTGTTGTCCGGCCGCTGGCACGTGGCCGTGCTTGACCGTGCTTGTCCTTGCTTGTCCTTGCTTGTCTTTGCTCGTTTTTAGTTCCCCCCTGACGTACTGGAGCCCCCGCCATGCAGGCAGAACCGAAGAAGTCACTGGTGGGGGAGGAGTACGAGGTCGAGGTCGGCCCCGTCGCGCACGGCGGTCACTGCATCGCGCGCACGGCCGAGGGCCAGGTCCTGTTCGTCCGGCACACGCTGCCCGGCGAGCGGGTCGTGGCGCGGGTGACGGACGGCGAGGACGGCGACCGCTTCCTGCGCGCCGACGCCGTGCGGGTCCTGGACGCCGCCAAGGACCGCGTCGAGGCGCCCTGCCCCTACGCCGGGCCCGGCCGCTGCGGCGGCTGCGACTGGCAGCACGCCAAGCCCGGCGCGCAGCGCCGCATGAAGGGCGAGGTCATCGCCGAGCAGTTGCAGCGCCTCGCGGGCCTCACGCCCGAGGAGGCCGGCTGGGACGGCACGGTCATGCCGGCCGAGGGCGACAAGCTGCCGGCGGGCGAGGTCCCGCAGTGGCGTACGCGCGTGCAGTACGCGGTGACCGAGGACGGCCACGCCGGTCTGCGCCGCCACCGCTCGCACGAGGTCGAGCCGATCGAGCACTGCATGATCGCCGCCGAGGGCGTCTCCGAGCTGGGCATCGAGCAGCGCGACTGGACCGGCATGGAGTCGGTCGAGGCGATCGCGGCCAGCGGCTCGCAGGACCGCCAGGTGATCCTCAAGCCGCTGGTGGGCGCCCGCCTGCCGATCGTGGAGCTGGACAAGCCGGTCTCCGTGATGCGGATCGGCGAGAAGGACGGCGGCGTCCACCGCGTCCACGGACGCCCGTTCGTGCGCGAGCGTGCCGACGACCGTACGTACCGGGTGGGCAGCGGCGGCTTCTGGCAGGTCCACCCCAGGGCCGCGGACACCCTGATGAAGGCCGTCATGCAGGGGCTGCTGCCGCGCAAGGGCGACATGGCCCTGGACCTCTACTGCGGCGTCGGCCTCTTCGCGGGCGCGCTCGCGGACCGGATCGGCGACAAGGGCGCGGTGCTCGGCATCGAGTCCGGCAAGCGCGCCGTCGAGGACGCCCGCCACAACCTGGAGGCCTTCGACCGGGTCCGCATCGAGCAGGGCAAGGTCGAGTCGGTCCTCCCGCGCACCGGCATCACCGAGGTCGACCTCATCGTCCTGGACCCGCCGCGCGCGGGCGCCGGCAAGAAGACGGTCGCCCACCTCTCGACCCTGGGCGCCCGCCGCATCGCGTACGTGGCCTGCGATCCGGCAGCGCTGGCCCGGGATCTGGGGTACTTCCGGGAGGGCGGGTACCGGGTGCGGACGCTTCGGGCGTTCGATCTGTTTCCGATGACGCACCATGTGGAATGCGTGGCGATTCTTGAGCCTGCCAAGAAGGACGACTGACCAGCAGGCGGTGGCCGGGGCTCATCGCCGCGCCGCCTCGGGTGCTGGGGCGCCGGGGTCGTGCGGCCGAGCATCGCCTTGATGAGGCGCTCGGTCGGTCACGGGGTGGTCGCACGACGAAGGTTCATCTCGCGAGTGACGGCGGCCCCGGTGGACGGCGGTTGGCCGGCGTCGCCAGCACTGCCTATGGGCGGAGGAACGAAGTCGAGCGCTGCTTCCGCGCCCTCGAAAGCTCCGGGGCCGTGGCGACTCGCTAGGAGAAGAGGGCCTATGCCTTCCGCTGCCTTCCGCGGCACGGTCGCTCTTGCGGTGATTCGGTTGTGGGTCCGCCTTGGTGAGGTAGCAGATGCCCTGGTTCGAGGCAGGGGCCCGCGCGCAGGACGCCGTGACCTAGTACGCCGCCGCAGAGGGCCTCGACCGGCACGAGGTGGAAACGGCGCTCCGGCCGATTGTCCGGTGTCCGGCAAGCTCCGAAGCCTGAGGAGTAGGCCACCGCTCAGCGGGCGCGGCGGCGGCGCCAGAAGTCGCGGGCGCTCGTCGACCGCAACCACATGCCGAGGCCCGCGATGCCAATGACGACGAGCGCGAGGACGAGCTTCAAGAAGTCATTCATGCCCACTCGATGCCCCTGATTCGGTGGGCCATTCGCGGAGCGGCCACTCCTACCCGTCGTCCCGCTCGGTGAGGAGTAGGCGGGCGCCTGGGCTCTCCTCGCGCTCGGTGCGGAGCCGGTCGAACTAACTTGCTGTCGGCGATGTCGCCGTCATCCCACCGGCTGTGCGGCATGGCCCGGCGGCCGATGGTCAGGGTGGCAGCAGGCCAGTTTGAGGAAGGCTCTGGGAATGCCGACTCGGCGTTCCCGATGGACCCGGGGTCGGTGGAAGCCGTGGAGCCAGGCGAAGGTCCGCTCCACCATCTAGCGCTCTGTCCGTGAAGGCTCGCCGGCTTGGGAGAGGGGGGATGGCGTGCGATGACGTCTGACGACAGAGAGCCTAGGAGCGCGAGCCCGGGCACCGATGTCGGAGGGCGGCGATGGAAGAACCGCGGATACGCCTCGGCAGTGCTGATGCGTGGCTGGAGCTGGCTCGGAGCGATGACGACAGCTGGCAGGTCACTGCAGATTGGTGCTCGTGGCTGACAGCTGAGTTCATCGCGGAACTCAGCGCCGCGGAGGTCGTTGACTTCGCGGCCCGCGTGCTCTCTCACCTGCGCGCGCCGTCGAGCGGATGCCTGAGCCGGGACGCGATAGTTGGAACCTGGTCACGAGAGTTGGAAGCGGCACCGAGAGTGGCAGGGGGACAGCGTCGTAACTCGGCACGCTGACTGTCGGGTCAGCGCGGAATCGATCGTCCACCCACAGCCGCTGCTGAAGCGCACTGTCCCCCCTTGCCCCTATGCTGCCCAGGTGCGCTACCTAGTCGAGTCCTTCGCGGTCAGTGCCCTGACCCGCGGTCGATCGGTCGAACAGTTCCTCGGGCCCGTCGGTGATGCCCACGCTCCTGGGGTCCGCTGGGTCGAGGTTGTCCCGACTAATTCTGAGTTCAAGGTCGTTCTCCACATGTCGGCGGACGTCGGAAACGAGGGCTTCTACGACCTCGTCGAGTTCCCACCGCTGGATCCTGAGTCCGAGGATGACGAGTTCGGCCTGGAGATCGCCACGGCAGCGGGACCGCGGGACGCGCTCGCGCTTGCGGAGCACCGAACTGGCGCCGTTCGTGGCCGCTGGGTCAAACAGGGTGTGGCTCAGGACGAGTACCGCGACTTCGTGCTCGCTGGCCGGCCGCAACAGGCGGCACCGTGCTGAGTCACGGGCGTCGATAGAGTCGGCTCGTGACCGAGCGAACGGCGCTGCCGACCCGGGAGCAACTCCGCGCTCTGCGTGACTTCGTTCACGGGCGTAGTCACTCCGCTGGTTCGGTTGCCATTCGGCTTCCTGGCGAGCCGTTTCACCCCGCGGACTCGGGTGTGGCCGATGCGGCCCGGGCTGCGGGCGCGGTGTATGACGTCACCAACGTCCTCTGCAGGCGGCTGCTCACCGAACTCGATACTGGTCAGCCTGGTGCTGCTGCCGAGGTTCTGTGGGACGCGCTTATCGCGACCGCGGGCGCCTGGCGGGATGCGCCCAATATGCCTACCGAACTGCGAAAATTGGTGGCCGATGCTGGCCTGCGTCAGGCCTGGGCATGGCTCCATCGGCAAGCCCTTCACGCGGCTTCGTCTCCCTGATTGATTCTCTGCGTGAGGCCTTCAGCGTGTTGGATGAGGAGCCTTCGAAGGGCCGCGTAGTGGTTGAGCGGATCGGATCGTGAAAGCTGGAACCAGGTGTTGCTGCGCCAGGGGAGCCAGGCCCGGCGGACGTCATCGGACTGCTCGGCCTCGATGGGTCGCGGAGCGAAACGGGGCTCGCCTCCGGTGACGCAGGCCCAGACGAAGGCGGTGGCGCGTCGGGTTGTGCCCAAGGATGTCCGGTAGCTGACCGTCGGGGGCAGCCGGGCGGGGCATGATCGAGTCTTTGGGGATTCGATGGCGGGGGTGTGGTGTGAGGGATTGGCGGACCGATCCGGCGTTCGAGATGTGCCGAGCGCTGGCGGACGGCGCGGATCTGGCCTCGTTCGCAGGAGGCGCGTTCGATGTGCGGGCGGTGGTGGCGGGCATCCAGTTCGGGGGATCAAAGGGCGTAAATTCCTCCCATCCGGCTCCCAGGGGGGTGGCCCGGTCGAAAGATTCCTTGTGGACATCAACGCTCCAAGGCATATTGCGGTTTCCGCAGATGTACCACCGATGATCGGCGCGGAGGGTACCGCATGCGCCGCAGGCTCGACGCCGACGCCGGGCGACTACGCGTACGTCAATACGGCGCCCTCTCAGGCAATTTGAGGGCCAAGGTGAGCGTGATGGTCGCCGAGATCGAGGAGACGTACAACGCCTATCTCTCACGCCCGTAAACAGGGTGGTCAACGGAAAGTTCGGGGTCTGCCGGCTCAAGAACACGGGCAAGAGCTACCGCATCTACAGCAACTGCCAGGCGAGTACGAAGAACACGATCGCCAGCTACAGCCCCAGAGAATTGGTTGGTACATATGGGAATCCTGATGGATGTGCGTGGGCTTCGGGTCGCGGTCGGCGCGGGAGTCCTGGCAGCCGCGGTGGTGGTCAGCGGTTGCACTGGTGCTGAACAGGGCGGTGCTGAGGCTCCTTCGGGCGCCGCTCGAAAGAGCAGTGGCGATCGCGACGATGCCACGGAAGATCGGGCGGGCATCCCAGGTGAATCGGTGACGCGCGCTCCGGCGCTCCCCGGAGGAAAGGTTCTCGCCCACGCCGAATCTGTTACCGGCAATCGAGAAATAGAAATATCGGAGGGAGTCAGCAACGCGGCTCCGCTCGCTATCGCAATCAACTGCAAGGGTAAGGGGGAGCTGACAGTGACCATGCAGCCGATGGGAATATCTTTCCCGTTGGAGTGTGTGACGGGGAAGGTCAGCAGTGCCTATAATCAGGTAAAGCTCAGGCGGGGGCGGAGCGACGCCTTCGTGAAGGTCGAAGCGCCCGCTTCGGTTCGCTGGTCCATGTCAGTCGGTCAGGAGCAGTAAATATCTTCCTTTTCGGCGCCGCCCGCTCCCGCGCCTTCTCGCAGTCGAAATCGAGACCGCGCATAAGGCTTCCTGGGGCAAGTTCTGTGAGTGCTGCATGTAATTGATATCGCGTGGCGATTCCTGCCGGATGGTGCCTGCTGGTAGTGCCTGGAATCAGAATGGGGAATGTTGTGGATTCCTTCCTTTTCGGGATTATGATGGGGCTCTCGGTGGCCCTGGCCCTTGTTCAGGCCTCCGAAAAGAAGGTTCGGCTCGATGTCGGTCTCGCTCTGGGGGTAGGAATCTTGGCGTGTGCGCCACTCGTCGCCCTGTCGGCAGTACTCGGTTGGTGATGTGGGCGGTCGGGATTTTCGCCTACTCGTGGGTGCAGAGGCCAAGAGGGGTTGAATCCTCCTGACCTGTACGCGGGCCTGCGGCCGCGGGCTCCGAGTGGGGGTGTTAAGGGTGGTACATGACAGCAGAGCGATTTGACGTCACGCGGCAGATCGACGCCGCCCCCTCCGTGATCTTCGATGTGCTGCGGTCGCCGCAGGGGCACGTGCGCATCGACAGTTCCGGGATGTTGCAGTCCGCGGAGGGGGAGCCCGTCGGTGCGGTGGGGGACGAGTTCGTCGTGCACATGGACCGGGAGGCCCTCGGGGATCTGCCCATGGGGCGGTACGACGTGACCGTGATCATCACCGGGTACGAACGCGACGCCCTCCTGGAGTGGACCATCTCGGGGACCGTCCAGCCGCCCATCCGCCACCTCTACGGCTACCGCCTGCGGCCCAGCGGGACCGGTACCGCCGTCACCTCCTACTACGACTGGAGCCAGGTCGACGACAAGTACCGGCAGGCGGGGATCTTCCCCGTGATTCCGGAGGCCGGGCTGCGGGCCACGCTCGGGATCCTCGCCCGCACCGTCGAATAACGCTCAGGTGCCCGCGGTGTCCAGGCGGGCGTAGACGACGATGTTGTCGGCGTAGCTGTGGTCGCGGTAGGTGCCGGCGCAGGTGATCAGGCGGAGCGCGGCGTAGTCGGTGTTGCGGTAGACCTCGACGGACGGGAACCGGTCCTTCGCGTACTGCGCGGTGCGGGTCACGGTGAAGCGGGCGGTGGTGCCGTCCTCGCGGTCGACATAGACGTGGTCGCCCGCCCGCAGGCTGCCGAGGTCGAAGAAGACGGACCGGGCCCGGTTCCAGGTGACGTGGCCCGCCAGGACGGCGGGTCCCTTCGCCCCCGGGGCGGGGCCGGGGGTGAACCAGCCCGCACGGGCGGGATCCTCGGGCGTGCGCATGGCCCCCTTCCCGTCGAGCCCGAGCCGCTCCAAGGAGGTCTTCACCCCGATGACCGGGATGGACAGCCGGGTCGGCGGCGACGCAGGCATCGTCCTGGGCGCCGCCTCGGGGCGGTGCTTCCCGTCGTGCCCCGTGGCAGGAGGCGCCGAGGGGGATGTCGCCGTGCCCGGGGAGCGGGCCGAGGCTGCTCCGGGCGGGGGCGGGGTCTGGCGCAGCAGGGCGACCGTGAGGACGACGATCCCCGCGGCGATGAGAACCGCGGCCGCGGTGGCCGACAGCAGGCGCTGTCGGCCACCGCGCCACCAGGAACCACGCGGGGCGTCACGCGAGTCCATGATGATCCGTCAGCTTCCGCTGCTGGTCGCCCGGTTGCTGCGGCGACGGGCGAGGAACACGCCGGCGCCGGCCAGGACCGCAGCACTCCCGCCGGCGATCAGGCCGGGGGCCTCGACCCCTGCCGTGCCGCCGGAGCCCGTCTCCACGCCGCCGACGGGCATGGAGCCCACCGCGGCTCCCTGGAGCATGCCGCAGTCGGCGGGAGCGGTGGCCTCCTGGGGCAGCTTCGGGTCGAGTTCGCTCTTGCCCTTGCCGAAGTCGTACGTGCCGTTGCCGTTGGGGTCGATGCCGTGCTGGACCACGTGCAGGTCCTTGATGTGGTCGGCGACCTTCTGGGAGACGGTGAGGGTGCGCTGGTAGGAGAGCTTGCCGCTCTTGTCGGCGGTCGGCATGCGGTCGACGGCCAGGCCGCTGCCCTTGGAGGTGTCGCCCTTGGTGGTCAGGGAGATGTTGATGTCACCGTAGGAGGGCAGGCCCTCGGCGGTGGTGACGATGCCGTCCTTGTTCTTGTCCGCGGACGCGTCGGGGCAGTGGAAGTCGTGCCCGGTGGTGGATCCGTGGATGTGCTGGGCGTGCGGCTGGCCCGGGACGAGTCCCGACGCCTCTATCTTCACCGTGAGTCGGGTGCCGTCCAGGGAGAGCATCGCGGTGCCCTTGGAGCCGGAGTCGTTCAGCGGCGCCAGGTCGACCTGGTAGGTGTCGCCGGACGCGGCCGTGGTGTGGCCCTCGTGCGCGACGGCGGGAACGGCGCAGAGCGCCAGGGCCGCGGGGGCCGCGGCGAGGATGGTCAGTCGTGCGGTGCGACGGGCTGTCACAGCGAGCCTCTTTCCTGTGCCGCCCCGTTCGTGGGTCGCGGGGGCGGCGTCGGATTCTCGAACTTCTGACGCCTCTAGTCCGGAGCCCGCACGGGCGCCGGATTGGTCGCGTCCCGTCATCCCGTCATCCCGGTATTCCGCCCTCCCGATATGCCGGTGTTCCGGCATCGCGTCGTCCCGGCCTCCGGCGCGTCGGCGCACCTCGGCACAACGGGCGGGCGGCGCCCCGTCGTTCGGGGAGCCGCCCGCCCGTCACGGGTGCCGAGGCGGGCGGGTGCGTGGCCGTCGGCGGGGCCGCGCGGTCGCGTCGGTCGAGGGGTCGTCAGCTCTTGGGCATGAGGACCGAGTCGATGATGTAGACGTTGGCGTTGGCGGTCTTCACGTTGCCGCAGACGACGTTGGCGGTGTCGTTGACCTTGTACTTGTCGCCGGAGCCCATGGTGGTGAGCTTGGACTTCTCCAGGGTGGCGAAGGAGCCGTTCTCCAGGTCCTTGGGGGCCAGCTTCTGGCCCACGACGTGGTACGTGAGGATCTTGGTGAGCTGGGCCTTGTCGTTGAGGACCTTGTCCAGGTCGGCCTTCGGGATCTTGGCGAAGGCGTCGTTGGTGGGGGCGAAGACGGTGATGTTCTTGGCGTTGTTCAGGGTGTCGACCAGGCCGGCCTTCTTCACGGCGGTGACCAGGGTGGACAGGGCCGGGTTGTTCGAGGCGGCGGTGGCGACGGGGTCCTTGGCCATGCCGTCGAAGGAGCCGGCGCCGTCCTTGGGCACGGACGAACAGGCGGTGCCGAAGGGCGCGTCGTCGGCGGCGGCCATGTCGTCGGACGGGCTGGCCATGTCCGAGCCCTTCGACGCGGCGGCCGAGGAGCTGTCGGACGCCTTGTCCTTGGAGTCGCTGTCGGAGCAGGCGGTCAGCGCCAGCGGCAGCATGGCGGCAGCGGCGACGACAACGGCGGCACGGCGCAGGCGAGTCTGCATGAGAATCCCTCAACGATCAGAACTGTGAAGGCCATCCGCCTCCATCACCGGGAATCCGGAGCGCTCCGGACGACGGATTGGTGGATTCCCGGTGCCCACCCGAACGGGTGAGGTGCGCGGCCCGAACTCGTCCCGAAACGTCAGGCCGGGAGCTTCATCGTGGCGAGGGGCCGGCTGGTCGGCTGCCGGGAGCCGCCGGCCGGTTCGAGGGTGACCCCCATGCCCGAGGCGCCGTCGACGCTCCCCGCCATCAGGACGCTCTGGCTGGTGCGGGAGGGGTTCATCAGTCCGGCCGGCCGCATGTGGCCGCCGTCGGCGAACCACAGCTGGTAGACCTTGCCCTTCGGCGGTGCGGCCATGCCGGACGCGATGAAGACGGCCTTTCCGCCGGCCCGCGAGACGACGACGGACCCATGCGCCCCGCCGTCGAGCGAAGCCGAGGTCACCGCGGCGTCCGGCGCCGACAGCACGGCCGCGACCTGATCGGCCTGCCGCTGCGCCGACCGCGCCTCCTGGCGGGCGTCGTCCGCCTGCTGGTGCTGCCACACGGCCGTCCCGCCCAGACCGGCGATCGCGGCCACACAGGCGGCGAGCGCCCAGTGCGTGCCACGCCCGAACCGGCCCCGGCCCTTACGGGAGACGGGGGCCGGCGGGTCCTGGGGCCGCTCCTGCCGGACCTCGCCGATCATCCCCAGCACCTGCGACTTCAGGTGATCGGGCGGCGCCGTCGTGGCGGCCAGGCCGAGACGGCCCGCGGTCGCGGACAGCTCACGCACCTCCTGCGCGCAGGTCCCGCACCCGGCCAGGTGCTCCTCGAACGCCGCACGTTCGTCGTCCTCCAGCGCGTCCAGCACGTACGCGCCGGTGAGCGTGTGCGGATCGGTCGAGTCGGTGGTCATGCCGTCACCCCCAGGCAGTCGCGGAGCCGGATGAGTCCGTCCCGCAGCCGCGTCTTGATCGTGCCCAAAGGCGTCGACAGTTGCTCGGCCACTTCTTTGTACGTGAGGCCCTGGTAGTACGCCAGTGTCACCGACTGCCGCTGGATCTCCGTGAGGGTGCGCAGGCAGCGGCGCAGCTCCTCCCGCTCGGCCCGCGCCTGGACCTGCTCGGAGACCTCGTCGAAACCGGGCGTCTGCTCCAGCAGCGCGGCCCTGTGATCACGGGCGGTCGTCGCCTCGGCGGAGCGGACGCGGTCGACGGTGCGGCGGTGCGCCAGCGTGAGCAGCCAGTTGAGGACCGTCCCGCGCTCGACGCGGTAGCGGGGGGCGGTGCGCCACACCTCCAGCCACACCTCCTGCGCCACTTCCTCGGACTGCGCGTGATCGCGCAGGATCTTGCGGACGATGCCGAACACCGCTCCGGCGGCGGCGTCGTACAGCGCGGCGAAGGCCCCCTGATCGCCCTGCGCCACCTGCGTCATCAGCTTCTGGAGGTCGGGCTCGTGGGCGGGATTGCGCCCGATATGGATGGCTTCGGTCATGTGCCGCCTTCCGGAAACCGCTGGAACGCGGTGGGAACAGGTCAAAGCCATCAGTAACTCACAGCCTCCGTCCGTTCGGGGCACGCGAGGCCCTTCGTGTCCGGTCTTCGGCGGTCCCGACGGCGTCCCGACGGCGTCCCGACGGCTTTCCAGCGACGCCTCCCACGGCGTCCCGACGACGGTCCGACGGTGGTCCGGGCAGCGGTTCCGACAGAGTCCCGGCCGCACACATGGGCGGGCGCGGTCCGGTTACTCTGAAGAGGAAGGGGCGGCCGTCGGCCGCTCCCTGGCCCCCAGCCCCGGGCAGCCCATTCGATCCGCCGGCACGAACGCGGACGGCGGCCTCACCCGCACGGCATCCCCGTGCGCACGCCGCTCTCCCGGGACCGCCGCCGGACGTGGATGTCTCTGAAAGTCGGGGCCCATGGCCACTTCCACACCCTCATCACCCCACACCTCCCCACTCTCCCCTCTCTCCGGTCCCTCCCCTCTCTCCCCTCTCTCCCCTCTCTCCCCTCTCTCCCCTCCCTTCGCCGCCGCCCCCGTCGCTTCCGCCGTCACCCCTTCGGGCAGTGACTTCACGCTCCTGTCGAAGAAGATCAAGGCCGCCGGGCTGCTGGACCGACGCCCCGGGTACTACGTGGTCCGGATCACGGCGGTCCTGGCCGCGTACGGTCTGCTGTGGGCGACGTTCGCACTGGTCGGCAACTCCTGGTGGACCCTGGTTCTCGCGGCGGCGCTGGCGTTCGCCTTCGGCCAGGTCGCCCTGCTGGCCCACGATGTGGCGCACCATCAGGTCTGGCTCAGGGGCGAGCGCAGCGCGCGGGCGGGACGGCTGCTCGGCAACCTCGGCATCGGCATGGGGTACGGCTGGTGGCAGGACAAGCACTCCCGGCACCACGCCCACCCCAACCACGAGGACCTGGACCCGGACGTGCGGCCCGACATCCTCGTCTGGACCCCGGCACAGGCCGAGCGGGCGGAGGGCCTCCCGCGCCTCCTGGGCGGATGGCAGGCGTACCTCTTCTTCCCGCTGCTGGCCCTCGAAGGGTTCAACCTGCACGTCGCCGGCCTGCGGTCACTGGCCGACCCCGCCCTGAAGCGGCGCCGGACGGAAGCCCTCATGCTGACCGGCCACGTCGCGCTGTACGCGGGCGCGCTGTTCCTGGTGCTCCCGGCGGGCAAGGCGGTGGTGTTCCTCCTCGTGCACCAGTGCCTGTTCGGCCTCTATCTGGGCTCCATCTTCGCGCCCAACCACAAGGGCATGCCGATCCTCGGCGCGCAGGAACGCCCCGACTTCCTCCGCCGTCAGGTGCTGACCTCGCGCAACGTGCGGGGCGGCCGGCTCACCGACGTACTCCTGGGCGGCCTCAACTACCAGATCGAGCACCACCTGTTCCCGCACATGCCCTCGCCGAACCTGCGCGCCGCGCAGCACATCGTCCGGGCGCACTGCCTGGAGCTGCGGGTGCCCTACCTGGAGACCGGCCTGTTCCAGTCCTACGTGCTCGCGCTCAGGAGCCTCCACGCGGCCGGAGCGCCGCTGCGCGGACGAGCCGTCGGCTGACCCCCTGGCACGACCGGACGGCCCGGACGACGGACGGCGCCCCTGGACGCGCGGCACGTGTGCGAACCGGTGCCGGTGTCCAGACCGATGTGGCCGGCGGGCATGGGTGTGGGTGTGGGTGCGGAGGCCGGTGCGCGCCCCGCGCCCGGCGTGCCGCCCGGGCCGTCCGGGCCGTTCGACCAGCCGCGTCCCGCCCACCGTGCGGGCGCGTCGCCCGCCCGATGCGCCCCTGTCCCCACGGGTCGTACGAGCGGTAGGCTCGGGGTGCGTCCGAGCCCCCGACGTGCGTCGGCTCCGGTTCCTCCGGGCAGTCGGCCAAGACTCCTCGTCCGTCGGGCACACCGTGCCGGATGCCCCATGTCGTCGCACGATGCCGTGTGTCGCGCAGGGCCCCCGGGTGTCGCGCCCGGCCGGCCGGGAGTGTCGACCTTCCACGCTCCGGGAGCCCGATGTTCCGCCGACCCGAACCACCCGAGGCGGCCTCGGCGCCGCCGGTGAACCCGCCGGGCACGGCACCGTCACGGCCGCACTTCGCGGACCCCGGCTGCGACCCCTCTGACGACAAGGACCCGCCCGCATGAACCGCGACCAGCTCCTGGCACCCGTCTTCGTGGAGATGGCCGACTCCCTCACGGCGGAATTCGACGTGCTGGACCTGCTGCAACGCCTGTGCGGCCACTGCATGGACCTGCTCCGTATCGACGCCGCGGGGGTCATGCTCGCGGACGCCGACGACGTCCTCCAGGTGCTGGCCGCCTCGGACGAGTACACCCGCCTGCTGGAGCTGTTCGCCCTCCAGCACACCGAAGGCCCCTGCCAGGAGTGCTACCGCACCGGCACCGCCCGCACCGGTGTCGATCTGACCACCGCCGACGCGGCCCGTGAGTGGCCGCACTTCACCCCTGCCGCGCTGGAGGGCGGGCTGTCCGGCGCCAGTGCCGTGCCGCTGAGGCTGCGCGGACGCACCATCGGCGTGCTCGGGCTGTTCAGCGTCAGCCCGCAGCCGCTGACCGACTCCGATCTGGCCCTGGGGCAGGCGCTGGCCGACGTCGCCACCATCGCCCTGCTGCAACAGCGCACCATCGACGCGGTGGAGACCGAACGCGACCAGCTCCAGCACGCCCTGCACAGCCGCATCGCCGTCGAGCAGGCCAAGGGGGTCCTCGCCGAACGCTGGAACACCACGCCCGACGCCGCCTTCCACCTCATGCGCGCCTACGCGCGCACCCACCAGCAGGCCATCACCGCCCTCGCCGTCGGCATCACCGACGGCACCTTCGACACCCGCACCATTCCCCGCCCCACCAGCGGGCGGTGAGGGCGGGGCCCCGGTCAGGTCGAACAGGCCCGGACGTGGGCGCAGCTGCGGGCGATGAGCCGGGACACGTGCATCTGGGAGAGCCCGATCTCCTCCCCGATGCGGGCCTGGCTCATGTCCTCGAAGAACCGCAGGTAGAGAATGGTGCGTTCGCGTACGGGGAGGTCGTGCAGGGCCTCTTTGGCCGCGCTGCGGTCGATGGCGAGGGCGTACCCGGGGTCGTCCTCGCCGAGCGTGTCGACGATGCTGGAGCCGCCGCCCGCCGCGGGCACGTCCGCGTCGAGGGAGAGGGCGCTGTAACTCTCCAGGGCCTGCATGCCGGCGCCGACCTCCTCCAGCGTGAGATCCGCCTGCGTGGCCATCTCCTGCGCGCTGGGCTCGACGTCGAGGCGGCCGGGGTGCTGGGCCAGCTCGGTGCGGGCGAGACGGATCTTGAAGCGGAGTTCCTGGACCCGGCGCGGCACGCGGACGTCCCACGTGTAGTCGCGGAAGTGGCGGCGCAGTTCGCCGGTGATGGTGGGCACCGCGTAGATCTCGAAGGCGCCGCGCGCGGGATCGAAGCGGAGTACGGCCTTCAGCAGGCCCAGCGCGGCGACCTGCCGGAGGTCGTCGAGGTTCTCGCCCTTGTTGCGGAACCGGCTGGCGATGCGGTGGGCCATGGGCAGCCAGGCCGCGACCAGTTCCGCGCACAGCTCGTCGTGCTCGCGCCCGACGGGGCAGGAGGCGAACCGGGCGAAGGACTGCGCGGTGTCGGGGGAGTCGTGATGGGAATGTCGGCCTGTCATGGGCCCTCCTCGGCGTGACTGCCGGCGGATGCCGGCGTGTGACGGCGAGCGCGGAGGCCGGGGACAGGGGTGTGCCCGGGTACGCCGCTCTCGCGTGAGCGCCTGTGGTCCCAAGCACTACGGCAGCACTGCGGTCCGCGCATTTCTCGCAGGGGTGGGGCGAACCGATCGCTGCTGAATCTGAAGGTGGGGCAAAGGTGGGGGGAGTGGGGGTGAAGGCGGAACAGGGATTCCCTACGCCGCCCGGGATCGCGGCCGCCTGCCCGGGGCTGGGGGCAGAAGGGATGGCGACAGGGACGCGGTCCGACTGCCGTCCGAGTGCGGCGCCTTCGTCCGTCAGTCTAGCCCCGCCGGGACGATCCCGCCGATGTCCGGTTGCGGCCAACCGGTGTTCGGTTCCGGCCATTTACCCCTCCCGTGGCCCGTCCCGTCCGTGCAGATCACCGCACCGCCCGGCCGCGCGGAGGCCGACACCGCAGTTGGGGCGTGGCGGGATGCGCCTCACCGTTCGGCGCCGGTGCGCACCCTCGTGGTTACGTTGTCCCCGCCGGGCCCGGGACGACTCGACGTACGCGACCTGTCGTGCTGCCCTCTGAGAGGAACCCGTGCATGCCCGCGCTATCGGCCCTCACGAACAGGCTGATGACCGTCGCCTCCTGGCTGACCAGCCCGCACGCCCCGGACGACTACCTCTCCCTGATCGACCCGCTGCTCGGCGCCCGCCATCCGGCGTGCCGGGTCACGGCGGTGCGCGCGGAGACCGCGGACGCCACCACGCTCACGCTGCGGCCCGGCCGGGGCTGGGCCGGGCACCGGCCCGGGCAGTATCTGCCCGTCGGCGTCGAGGCGGACGGGGCGTGGCAGTGGCGGACCTACTCCTTGACCTCGGTGCCGCAGCGCCCGGACGGGCTCCTGACGATCACCGTCAAGGCGGCCCCCGGCGGCGCCGTGTCACCGCGGCTCGCCCACCGGACCGCGCCGGGAACGCTCCTCCGGATCGGCCCGGCACAGGGCGGGTTCGTCCTCCCGGAGCGTCCCCCGCCGCGCATCCTCATGGTCACCGCGGGCAGCGGGATCACCCCGGTCATGGGCATGGTGCGCGCGCTGGCGCGCCGTCCGCCGCCGCACCCCGCCGTGACGCTGGTGCACAGCGCGCCCACGGCCCGCGCCAGCATCTTCGGCTCCGAACTGAAAGCCATGCAGGCCGAGTTGAGCTGGCTGGACTATCGCGAGCACCACTCGCGGCGGCTCGGCCGGCTCACGCCCGAGGGGCTCACGCGGCTCTGCCCCGACTGGCGGGAGCGGGAGACCTGGGCCTGCGGGCCGACCGCCCTGCTCGACGCCGTGGAGCGTCACTGGCGCGCGGCGGGGCTCGCCGGGCGGCTCCACGTGGAACGCTTCCGGCTCGCTCCCGTCCCGCCGCGGACCGCCCAAGGCGCCGCGGGGAACCGGGTGTTGTTCACCCGCACCGGCGCCGAGGCCACTGCGGACCCGGCCGTCCCGCTCCTCGTCGTGGGCGAGTCGGCGGGGGTGCCGATGCGGTACGGCTGCCGGCGCGGCATCTGCTTCGGGTGCCTCACCCCCGTGACGCACGGCCGGGTACGCGATCTGCGCACCGGTGAAGTGATCGACCGGCAGGGCGAGTTGATCCAGACCTGCGTCGTCGCCGCCGCCGGACCCCTGACCCTCGACGCCTAGTCACCCGACCTCGACGCCCAGTCACCCGACCTCGACGCCCAGTCACCCGAGGAGTACCCGTGACCACGACCCCGCTCGTGCCCGCCGACCCCGTCAGCGAGGAGTTCGGTGCGCAACTGGACCGGATCCGCGCCGAGATCATCGCCGCGCGCGGCGCCGAGGACGCCCGCTACATCCGCACGGTCGTCGCCGCCCAGCGCGGTCTGGAGGCGGGCGGCCGGCTCGCCCTCGGCGTCTCGCTCTTCCCGCCCGCCTGGGCGGCGGGCACCGCCCTGCTCTCGCTCGCCAAGATCCTGGAGAACATGGAGCTGGGCCACAACATCCTGCACGGCCAGTGGGACTGGATGGGCGACCCGGCCATCCACTCGGCCACCTGGGAGTGGGACTTCCCGACCCCCGCCGAGGCGTGGAAGCACACCCACAACCACCTGCACCACACCTGGACGAACGTCGTCGACCTCGACCGGGACCTCGGGTACGTGGTCTTCCGGATGAGCGCCGACCAGCGATGGCTCCCGCGCCACGCCGTCCAACCGCTCTACAACCTCGTCCTCGCGCCGCTCTTCGAGTGGGGCATCGCGCTCTACGACCTGGAGCCCGACGCCGTCGTCGCGGGCCGCAAGCCGTGGCGTTCCCTCGTCACCGACCTGACCACCCTCGCCGCCAAGGCCACCCGGCAGCTCGCCAAGGACTACGTGCTCTTCCCGCTGCTCGCGGGGCCGTCCGCGCTGCCCTGCCTGCTCGGCAACGCCACCGCCAACACCGTGCGCAACCTCTGGTCGCACACCATCATCTTCTGCGGCCACTTCCCCGGCGACGTGCGCACCTTCACCGAGGAGTCCGTCGAGGGGGAGACACGCGGCGAGTGGTACCTGCGGCAGGTCCAGGGTTCGGCCAACATCGAGGGCAGCCGGCTCTTCCACGTGCTCAGCGGGAACCTGGGCCACCAGATCGAGCACCACGCCTTCCCCGACCTGCCCAGCAACCGCTACGCCGAGATCGCCCCGCGCGTGCGGGAACTCTGCGAGAAGTACGGCATTCCGTACGTCACCGGCCCGCTGTGGCGGCAGTACGGCTCCACCTGGGGCCGCATCCTGCGCTTCGCGCTGCCGCGCTGAACCGCGGGCACCCCGCTCCGGCGGAGGAGTACTTTGGACGCAGAGGCCCCAGCCCCCGGCAGCGCCGACTCCGTTCCGCTTCGAGGGGGCCCGCCGTGTTCGTGCTCGCGCTCATTCTCCTTGTGATCCTCTTCGGGCTCGGGTTCGTCAACCCCCTGTGGTGGCTGGCCGGGGCGGTGCTGCTCTTCGGCGTCGTCCGCGGTCGGGCCCGCCTCGACGGCCGGGGCGGCGAGACCGACTCCGACTACGCCCGGTACCGCGACGACCGGGTGCGCCGGGAGCGCTGGGACCGCCGCTACCGCCGCCAGAACAGGGACCGGTGGACGCGCGAGGACCGCAGGGACGAGGACCGCTCGTGACCGCCTCCCGGGCGCGGCCCCCGGAGTATGGTGGAGACGTCGAGGGCACGTCGTACGCCGGTGGTCGAACCGGCCTCGTCCCCGTCGCAGAACAGATACGGACCCCTCAGGTCCGGGCCAGGTTCCGCCCTGTGAGACCCGAACGCACACCTCCCCCGCCCCGTTCCGAGGACGCGCACGACCTGGACGGGGAGCAGGTGGAGGTCCGTCTGGTCTCCGCGTCCCCCGAAGCGGCCCGACGCGTCGCGGACGCCCTCCGGCTGATGTTCACCGGCGACGAGCAGCGCAGCTACCCGGCGGGCCCGTCGGGCACCGGCACGCGGCTGCACCTCACCGTGGACGCCGCGCGCGCCGCGGGCCCGCTCAGCTCCTGGCTGGACTCCAGCAGCACCTCCGCCGACCGCGCCCACCCCGACGAGACCGGCTGAACGCGCGCCGGGCCGTCCGGTCCGGCACCCGGCCGGGGCCCGATCAGCCGCGCCGGCCGTCCCGGAGCCTTCCGCTCCGCCCGCCACGCCCGGACCCCGAGTGGCCGCACCCGAGTCGCCCGCACCCGCCCAGGAGCTCGCATGACCGTCGCCCCGCCGCCTCCACCCCCGCTCTCCGCGTCGCCGCTCGCGCCGCCGTCCGCCGTCCGGCTGCGCCTGATGCCCCGGGCCGCGCAGGGCCACATGCCCCAGCGCATCGACGGCGCCTGGTGGCCCCGGTCGGCCGACCTGGCCGCCGAACTGCCCGGGCTGCTCGCCGCACTGCCGCCCGCGTGGGGGCAGGTCACCAGCGTCCTCGTCGACGAGGACGTGTGGACCCCGTTCCCGGCCCGGCTGGTCGTGGCCGGGCAGGTCGTGCGGCTGCGCCGGACGACCACCCAACGGGCTCCGTCCACGGTCTGTCTGCTGGCGCCCGGCCACGGCCGCTGGGACCTCCTCGTGGTGCCGTCCGCCGCCACCGACGCGCAGGCCGGGCAGCTGATGCGGGGTGCGGCCGCCGCCGCGAACGACGGCGACGGCGACGGCGAGGGTGACATCGGCTACGACCACGGCGGCGACGGCAACGCCCGTACGGACGGTGCGGAGTTGGGGGACGCGGTCCGCTGACGCCCCGGGACGCCCTCCGCCGGGGCGCCCCCCAGGCGGACGCGCGCGGACAGCGCGACGCGGGCCCCGCGCACGAATGGCGTGCGCGGGGCCCGCGACGGTGCGGGTGTGACGGGCGGGACGCGGCCGTACGGAGATGACGGGACGCGTCCGTGCCGGTCAGGTCAGGTCAGGTCAGGTCAGCGGACCGTGGTGACCCGGTGCTCGCGCAGCGCGGCGCAGTTGGAGCCGTACACGCTGACGTACACGTTCTTGATGCTGCCGCCCCAGTCGACGCAGTGCGCCTTGCCGTAGACGGAGGTCGGGCCGGCGTACGAGGTGTAGGTGCCGTAGTCGGAGTCGCCCTGGTCGGTGTCGGCCACGTACTCCCACGCCGACATGTCCACGGCGGTGCCGGGGCTCTTGCGGATGGTGGCCACACAGTTGCGGCCGTTGGTGGCGTTGTAGGTCAGGTAGACGGTGCCGAGCGAGCCCACCGCCGCCGAGTTGACCGTCTTGTAACTGCTGCCGCACACCTTCTGCGGCGTGGTGTTCGGTGCCGCGGACGCCGGTGACGCCAGGACGGCGGTCGACCCGGCCGTCAGTGCCGCCACCGCTGCCAGAGACAACATAGATCGCGAAAGTCGCATATCTCCCCCTTGTGGTCTTTCTTGGCTTTTGGCTGTGCTAGGTATGACACGTCGGATCAGCGAACGGTTGTCATGGCATCACCGATATGGCTGATACCCGTACATCTGGCTGAAACTGTCAGGGTCCGTGCCCGAGGGGGCCCCGGGGCGGCGCCCCTCGGCAGGCTCGACATGAGAGATCGCCCGCTTGGCCGCACCATGGGTTCAGAAAGGTGTCAAACCAGCCCAAAAAGCCGCTGGGAGGCTGATGTGGTCATGGAGCGATCCGAGCAACGCGCTGTCGTCGCCGAGTTCCTCGGCACCCTTCTGCTGGTGTTCTTCGCCGTCGGCTCGGCCGTCATCGGCCTGAAGTTCATGGGCACCCTGGGGGTGGCCCTCGCCTTCGGGTTCACCCTGCTCGCCCTCGCCTACGCCATCGGGCCGATCTCGGGCTGTCACGTCAATCCGGCGGTGACGCTGGCGATGCTCGCGGCCGGGCGGATCAAGGTGCGGCGGGCGGTGCTGTACTGGGTGGCCCAGTTCGCGGGCGCGATCGCCGGTGCGGCGCTGCTGTACTGGCTCGTCCAGTCGATCCCGGGGCTGGAGACCAGCGGGGCCTTCGGCTCGAACGGCTACGGCAGCCGCTCCGACGTGGGCCTGTCCGGGGGAGGCGCGTTCCTCGCCGAGACCGTGCTCACCTTCCTCCTCGCGTACGTCGTCCTCGCCGTGACCAGCAGGGTCGCGGTGGTCGGGTTCGACGGCCTGCCGATCGGTCTCGCGCTCGGCGTCATCCACATCGTCGGCATCCCGCTGACCGGCACCTCGGTCAATCCGGCGCGCTCGCTCGGCCCGGCGCTCTTCGCGGGCGGCCAGGCCCTGTCGCAGCTGTGGCTGTTCCTCGTGGCGCCGCTGGTCGGCGGGCTGATCGCGGCCCTCGTCATCCGCCTCACGCACCCGGCGGACGAGCCGCGCGTGACGGCCGACGTGGCCTGAGGGTCAGGCGCCCGCGGTCTCTGCCTGCCCGGCCTGCGCGGTTCCGGCCGTCCGGTCCGGGGCCGCCGCGGGGAGGGCGTTGTCGATGAGGACGGCCGCGATGGCGGCCGCGGTGGGGTAGGACTCGGCGTTGAGCACGCGGGTGCGGGCCGAGGCGCCGTCGAGCAGCAGCGCCAGCTGTTCGCCGAGCTGTTCGGGGTCGGCGGCGCCGGCCTCACGGGCCGTCGCGGTGAGCCGGGCCGCGACCGCGAGCTTGTACTCGCGCGCGTACTGGGACGCGGGGTGCAGGGGGTCGTGGATCTCGACGGACGCCGCGATGTAGGGGCACAGCGGGGTGAGCTCCTCCGGGCCGGACGCGGGGACCTCGAAGGCCGCGAGGAGCCGCTCGCGGGGCGTCAGGTCGGTGCGGTCGAACACCCCGGCCATGACGTCCGGGTCGAATCGGCGCAGGTATGCGGCGACCAGGTCGTCCTTGCCGGCGAAGTGCTGGTACGCCGTGCGCTTCGAGACCTGGGCCACCTCGCAGAGCTGGTCCATGCCGGTGCGGTTGATGCCCTGGGCCCGGAACAGCTGCTGTGACGCGCCGAGGATGCGCTCGCGCGCCCCCCGGCCCCGGCGCCGGCCCTGAGGTCCCTTCTCCAGCTTCGTCATGACTCCATCGTAACTCCGCTCGGTACCGATCGGTGTACTTAGCTTGCGCCGCCTGCGGTCTCTCGCCTACGTTTAAGTACACCGAGCGGTTCACTTAAGGAGTTGTCGTGGGAAAGCTAGAGGGCAAGGTCGCGGTGATCACGGGCGCGTCGACCGGCTTGGCACTGGCCGGCGCGAAGCTGTTCGTCGAGGAAGGGGCGCACGTCTTCATCACGGGCCGGCGGCAGGAGGCACTGGACGAGGCCGTCGAGGTGATCGGCCGGAACGTGACCGCCGTGCGGGGGGACGCGGCCGACCTGGCGGACCTGGACCGGCTGTTCGAGACGGTCAGGCGGGAGAAGGGCTCGATCGACGTGCTGTGGGCGAGCGCCGGCATGGGGGAGCAGGGGATGCTCGGTGAGATCACCGAGGAGCAGTTCGAGCGCACGTTCTCGCTGAACGCACGCGGCACGCTGTTCACGGTCCAGAAGGCGCTGCCGCTGTTCAACGACGGCGGCTCGATCTTCATGACCGGGTCGAACGCCTCGCTCAAGGGCTTCCCCGGCTGGAGCGTGTACGCGGGGAGCAAGGCCGTGCAGCAGGCCTGGGCCAGGGTGTGGCTGAACGAGCTGCGGGACCGGCGGATCCGGGTGAACGTGCTGACTCCCGGCCAGGTCGCCACGGCCAAGCAGGAGGAACTGTTCGACGAGGAGACGAAGCGGCAGTTCGAGGCCCTGATCCCACGCGGTGAGATGGCCCGTCCCGAGGAGCTCGCGTCGGTCGCGCTGTTCCTCGCCTCGGACGACTCCAGCTATGTGAACGGCCTCGAACTGACCGCCGACGGCGGCACCGCGGCGATCTGAGGAAAGAGAGCACACCCCATGAACAGCGACAGCGACAGCAGCAACAGCAACAGCAACAGCAACAGCAACAGCAACAGCAACAAAATCAGTGTCAGCATCATCGGCACGGGGAACATGGCCCGCACCCTCGGCGCGCGGGCCCTGGCGGGCGGCAACGCCGTGGAGGTCATGGGACGCGATCGCGCCAGGTCCGCCGCCTTGGCCGAGGCCCTCGGCGGTGGCGCGACGGCGGGGGAGTGGGGCGCCGTTCCGGCCGGGGACATCGTGGTCGTGGCCCTGCTGGCCGACGCGGTCGTGCCGGCCGTCGCCCATTACGGGGACGCCCTCGCGGGCAAGGTCCTCGTCGACATCAGCAATCCCTTCAACCCCACGGCCGACGGGCTGGCCCACGACGGGGTCACCTCGATCGCGCAGCGGGCCGCCGAGGCGGCTCCGGCGGGCGCCCGTGTGGTGAAGGGGTTCAACACGGTCTTCCGGCACGTCCTGGAGGACGGGCGGCCCGACATCTTCATCGCCGGGGACGACGCACGGGCCAAAGCGGAGGTGGAGGCGTTCGTGACGAGCCTCGGGATGCGTCCGCTGGACGTCGGCGGCCTGGGGATGGCGCACTGGCTGGAGGGAGCGGGCGTGCTCACGATGGGGCTGGCCCGGCACGGGGTGGGCGGCTGGGACTTCTCCCTGGGCGTCACCGAACTCCCCGGGACCTGAGCCGTCGCCGTGACGCCGACGCGGTCTCGCGACATCGGCGCCACGGTCGGGGCGGCCCCAGCCGTGGAGGGGAGCTCGTCGCGGCCGGAGGCGCCCATCTCCGGGTGCCCCTGGTGACCGGCTCGACCGCTTTCGCCCTGCGCACTTCTTCTACGCCACTGCCGGTGGGGCCGGTGGGGCCGGTGGGGCCGGTGACGCTGGTAGCGCCGGGACGGTGCGGCGTGCGCGATGCCGGGCGTCACCGCCCCGGCGTCACCGGCGTCGCGGGTGTCACTGGCGTCACGGGTGTCACTGGCGTCGCGGGCGTCACCGAGGACACCGGCGTCGTGGGTGCCACCCGAGCCGCCGTCGTGGCCGGGAGGTCCTCCGGCGTGACCGTGACGGTGACGGTAGGGGTGGGGGTGGCGGTGGCGGCCGGTGCCGGGATGCACGCGGTGTCGAAGGTGCCCGCGACGATCGCCTCGGCCACGTCGGACAGGCGCAGCCGGTGGGCGCGGACGTAGGCCCGCAGCACGGCGAACGACTCCTCGCCCGAGGTGTTCCAGCGCTCCGCCAGCATCCCCTTGACCTGTTCGACCGCGACGCGGCTGGTCAGGGCCCCGGTCAGCTGCCGGGTGCGGTCCCGCGACCTCTTCAGGACGCGCTGCTGGTGGATCGCGATGGCCACCAGGTCGGCGAGGCCCCGGGCGACGGCGGTGTCCTCGTCGCCGAGCGGGCGGGGCGTGGTCTGGAACAGGGTGAGGGCGCCGACGGTGTGCTCCCGCAGGCACAGCGGGATGGCGTGCACCCGCACGTACCCCGTGGCGCGGGCCCGCGCGGCGAACTGCGGCCAGCCGAGCGTCCCCGCGGGCCGGGCCAGGTCGACGTCGGTGCGGCCGGCGCCGGAGCGGCAGCACTCGGTGCACGGCCCCTGCTTGCGCAGCAGCGCGAAGAGCCCGAGCAGATGGGCGTGGGCGTCCGAGGCGACGACCGTCCGGGGGGTCCCTCCCTCGTCCAGGAGCATGATCCCCGCGGCCTGCACATGGAGCAGGTCCACACAGTGCGCCGTGAGCCGTCGCGCGAGGTCGACGACCTCGGTGTCGTCGACCAGCGGACCGGCCATGTCCACGCAGATCTCGGCCAGGTGCCGCTCGCGGGCCGTGGCGTTCATCTCTCTCCGTCCGGGGCCGGTGGGTCGCGTGCCCATCGTCCCGGATTCCGCGGCCGATGCGCGCGGTGCCGCAGGGACAACTTCCGGGGTTCCGGGAAATGGCCGGATCGGGAGGGGAGTTGATGTGTTGATCGGGTCACGCCGGGTACGTATCGGTCCTCACGTGCCCCATGACCCTGGGTGCGGCTTCGAGACAGCCGGACCCGCGACGCCGACACCCGCGGTTCCGGCTCCTCGTCCTCCCAGGCAGTCAGCACCGGGGCACTCCCGCGTCCCGGAGTCGCAGAGGACGAGGCCGACGAGAAGACGCCGTAGGGGAGCGCGTTTTCTCGTCGGGGCAGCCCCTGGCGACGTTCCTCGGATTTCCGTCAGGGGCTGTCCCGCGGCGACGTCGGGACCGTCCCCGTCACCACCGTCACGCGGTGTCGGCGGGGAACGGGATCGCCGTGGTGTCGAACGTGCCGTCGATGATGCGCCGGGCGAGGTCCGACAGGCGCAGCCGGTGGGCCTGGGCGTAGGAGTGGAACGCGGCGAACGCCTCGTCCACCGAGGTGTTCCAGCGCTCGGCCAGCACCCCCTTGACCTGCTCCACCAGGACCCGGCTGGTGAGCGCCGTGTTGAGCTGCGCGTTCTCGACGTGGGCCTGCTCCAGCGTGCGCTGCTGGAGGATCGTGACCGTGGCCACGTCGGCGAGCGCCTGCGCCAGGGCGATGTCGTCGTCGTCGAGCCGGTGCTCGCTCACCTGGAAGAGGTTCAGGGCGCCGACCACCCGGTCGCGCAGGCGCAGCGGGACGGCGTGCGTCGCCACGAAACCGGAGGCGAGCGCCTCGGGGGTGAACCGCGGCCAGGCGGCGGCCGCCTCGGGGTGCCGCAGGTCGATGTTGGTCCGGATCCGGCCACCGCGGAAGCAGTCCACGCACGGCCCCTGGTCGTGCTGCCGCGCGAACAGTTCGAGCAGCCGTGTGTTCTCGTCGGAGGCGGCGATGACCTGGAGTTCGCCGCGGGCGTCGGCCAGGAGGATGCCGGCGGCCGACACGTCCAGGAGTTCCACGCAGCGCGTCGACAGCCGCTGGAGCAGATCCAGTACGTCGTAGTCGTCGATGAGCGAGTCCGCGATCTCGACGAACACCTCGGCGAGCCGCTGTTCCCGGGCCATATTGATCATCCCTCTCCACCGTCGGGCGAACGAGGCCCGCTCTCATCGTCGTCGAAGTCGCCGTCAAAAGAGTCGCCGAACCGCAATCGCCGTGCGACGACATCCTCCGCCACGTCGCCCAGAGCGCGTTCGCTGCCGTACGCGTAGGCGCGCAGCCGGACGAGGGCGTTCGCCAGCGAGGTCCCGAGCTGGACGCTGACCATGCCGGTCGCCTGGTGCACCACGGCCCGGTGCAGTCCCTCCGCGGGCCACGGCCGGTCGCCGTCGCTCCCGTCGTCGCCGGGATCCTCTCCCGGGGCGCGCGGCTCGCCGAGGAGCGTGGTGATCAGGGCCGCCGTGAGGATGTCCACGTCGGTGAGCTGCTGCCGGTCGAGGGTGCCCTTGCCGTCGCACAGCACGGTCAGCAGGCCGAGTTGGACGCCGCCCAGGGCGAGGGGGAAGCAGCACACGCCGAGCACGCCGAGCTGTTGTGCGGCGGGCAGCAGCGCGGGCCACCGGTCGGGACGGACGCGCAGGAGATCCGGCTCCAGCACGGGGACCCCGGCGCGCAGCGCGTCGGGGCCCGGACCCTCGCCGAGGGTGAACTGGAGTTCGTCGAACCGGGCGGCCAGGTCGGGGAAGGACCACAGCGGCTCGGGCGTCCGGGCACCGCCGGCGTCCGGCGGCAGGGGGAACGCCGACACGACGACGCCGGGCACACCCAGCAGAAGGGCCCCGGCCAGTGCGGGATCGCCGCCACTGCCGGGGCGCAGCGCGCGCAGGACTGCGGCCATACCGTCGCTGGTCACCGAGCTCCGTCCCGCCGCGTCCGCGGCCTGACCGGACAGGGCGCCGACCGGTACGCGTCGTACCTTACGCGGCCCCGACCCGATCGGGGGTGGGGTGAGGTGCGCAGAGCCTCTGTTGCGCGGAGCGGTGTGCGCGGAGAGGGCCGGGTCCGGGGCGGCCGCGTGCCGAGCCTACTCGGACGGGTGCGTCCGCGGGCGGCGCCGCGGGTCGGGGCCCGCGCACGGCCGCGCCCCGCACACCGGGCGCACCGGCCCGCGCGACGGGGCGGCGTCAGTGGGTGGTGTGCGTGGGGTAGACCTGCACGTCGGTGTAGGCGCCCTTGATGTCCCCGGCGCCCGCGGGCCAGTCCAGGGTGACCGTGTGGGTCTCGTTCGGGGGCGTCACCAGGATGTCGGTCGGCGACGAGAGGCTGTCGCCGCTGCCGTCGATCGTGTAGGCGAGGTCGAAGACGGCGGCGTCGCCGGGCTTCAGGGTGGTGATGCGCGGCTGGGCGGGGCCGCGCCCGATCGGGTTCGAGGTGTGGTCGGCGTCCTTGATGTCGACACCGGCGAAGCCGGTCGCCGAGCAGGTCGTCGAGCCGCGGTTGACCATCGTGATGTCGATGCGGCCGGAGTTCTTGTCGGGTGCGGCGTCCACGGCGTCGATGGCCAGGTCCGCGGTCCTGCAGAACGCGATCCTGCTGCTGGTCCGCGTCGCGCCCTTCGCGGCGGTCCCGATCCCGGCGCCCTGGCCCGACGCCGACCCCGACCCGTCGGACGACGTCGCGTCACTGCCCGACGACGACGAGCCCGTCGACCGGTCCGTCCGGTCCGTCGACGTGGCCGAGCCCTTCGACGAGGAGGAGGCGGACGACGAGGAGCCCTTGGCCGCCGACGCGTCCGTCCCGGAGCCGTCGCCGCCACAGGCGGTGAGGGAGAGGGCGGCGGCGAGGCTGACGGCGGCGAGAGCGGTGATGCGGGTGGACTTCACGGTGTTCCCCCAGGTGCGGTGCGGTGATGTGCTGTCGGTGCGGTCGAGATATTTGTATCCCGCACGGAGTCACAGGCGGTCGTCCACGAGGTCTGTGTTCTGTCACAGGGAGATCGACTTCCGTAACAGCGCCCGCACCCCTTCCTCACGGCACGAGCGGAAGCTCCGTCAGTTCCCGCCAGCCCGCGGGCGTCAGGGCGACCACGTGCAGCGCCGTCACCTCGGCGTCGATCGGCAGCAGCGCGCCCGCGCGGTCGGCGACGGCCGCCGCGGTGTCCGGGCCTGCGCCCAGCGCCACCGTCAGGTGCACCGGCGGGTTCGCGCCGAACCGGCCGCCGTACGGCACGTGGTCCGGGTAGACGGCCCGCACGGCCGTGGCCGCGGCCTCCAGCTCGGGCACCGCGACCGCCACGAAACCGTCGTGCCGCTCGACCTCGGCCAGCCGCAGCCGGACCGGGCCGGGCGGCAACGCGGCACGCAGCCGGTCCAGTTCGCGCTCGTCGATCCGGTCGGCGGGCAGCCACGGGTAGAGCAGCGCGGCGTGCGCCGGCACCCCGGGCCGCACCACCCGGGGGTCCACCTCGGCGGCCAGCGACAGCAGGGGTCGCGCCTGCGGAATCAGGGCCAGTACGGCCGTCGTTCCCCACCGGGGCATCGTCATCCCTCTGTCCGTGTGCGGGTGCGGGTGCGGGCATGGTCGTCGTGCGGTGCTCGCGGCGGGTTCAGTGTGCCGGACCTGCCCGCGGCCGGGTGCGGGCAGCAGGCGGCGGTGGTCGCCCGTGGGTTTCCCGGGTCGCCCGTCAGGCCGGATAGGCGTGGGTCTGCGCCGCCTTCACCGCCGCCCAGACCTCCGCGCCCGGGTGCAGGCCGAGTTCGGCGGCGGCCACGGTCGTCAGGGTCGCCGCGAGGGGGAGGTCACCGGTGAGATCGGCGCGGATCTGGTCGCCGTGGGTCTCCAGGCCGGCGACCTCGCAGCGCCAGAGGTTACGGGCGCTGGTGCCGTCGGGGCGGTCGCGGTACAGGGTCACGGCGCTCGGCGGGAACGTCACGAAGGCCGGTCCCGTCAGCTCCTCGGTCGTGGTGATCTCGGGGCCCGCGGCCAGGCGTACGGTGTGGCCCGCGGCCTCGCCCTGGTACAGGTTGAGGCCGATGAGATGGGCGATGTAGTCGGTCCGCGGATGCCGGGCGATGTGGCCCGGCGTGCCCTCCTGCACGACCCGGCCGTCCTCGATGACGACCAGCCGGTCGGCGAGGACCATCGCGTCGAGCGGATCGTGCGTGACGAGGACCGCCACCGCCTCGAAGTCGGCCAGATGGCGCCGGAGCTGGGCGCGGACCTCCAGCCGGGTCCGGGCGTCGAGCGCGGCCAGCGGCTCGTCGAGGAGCAGCAGCCGGGGACGGGTGGCCAGGGCGCGGGCGAGGGCGACGCGCTGGGCCTGACCGCCGGAGAGCCGGCGTGGCCTGGCGCCCGCGTGCCCGGCCAGGCCCATGCGCTCCAGCCACCGGGCGGCCTGCGCCCGGGCGTCGGCCTTGGACGCGCCGTGGCAGCGCGGGCCGAAGGCGACGTTGTCCAGCGCCGACAGATGGGGGAAGAGCAGGTAGTCCTGGAAGACGACACCGACCGGGCGGCGCTCGGGCGGCACCCGCTCCAGCTCCGCGCCGTCCAGCCGGAAGTGACCGTCGCTCAGCGGGACCAGCCCGGCCAGCGCGCGCAGCGCCGTCGTCTTCCCGGCGCCGTTGGGCCCGAGCAGCGCGACGACGTCGCCGGGGGCGGCCGTCAGGGTGACGTCCAGCCGGAAGGCGGGCCGCTCGACGACGAGCCGCGCGTCGAGCCCGGCGCCGGAGGGGGCCGGCTCCTTCCGCCCGCCCGGGGCCTGGACGTTCGTGCCGGGATCGGTCATGAGGCGGTCATCCAACGGTCGCGGAGCCCCGCCAGGACGGCGACCGAGACGGCCAGCAGGACGAGGCTCAGGGCGATCGCCGCCTCCGGATCGCTCTGGAGGGCGAGATAGACGGCGAGGGGCATGGTCTGGGTACGGCCGGGGAAGTTCCCGGCGAAGGTGATCGTCGCGCCGAACTCGCCGAGCGCCCGCGCCCAGGCGAGCACCGCCCCCGCCGCGATACCCGGCGCGATCAGCGGCAGCGTGACCCGGCGGAACGCGGTGAACCGGGAGGCGCCCAGCGTCGTGGCCGCCTCCTCGAACCGCGGATCGGCCGCGCGCAGCGTGCCCTCGACGCTGATCACCAGGAACGGCATGGCGACGAACGCCTCGGCCACCACGACCCCGGCCGTCGTGAAGGGCAGGGTGACGCCGAACCAGGCGTCCAGCCACTGTCCGACCACTCCGTTGCGGCCGAGGGCGGACAGCAGGGCGACACCGCCGACCACCGGCGGCAGCACCAGCGGCAGCGTCACCAGGGCCCGTACGACACCGCGGCCGGGGAAGTCGACGCGGGCCAGCAGCCAGGCCAGCGGCACGCCGATCAGCAGGCTGACGAGCGTCGCGGCGGTCGCGCACAGCAGCGACAGGCGCAGCGCCTGCCACACCGACGCGCTGGTCAGCTGGCCGGGCAGATCGGACCACGAGGTCCGCACGAGCAGGGCGAGCAGCGGCAGGACCAGGAACGCCAGGCCGATCAGCGCGGGCACCAGCAGCGGCAGCGGCGCACCGCGCAGGCTCCGGGCGGGCGTGCGCCCGGGACCGCGGCGGCGCCGCGGCCCACCCGTGCGGGGGGAGGCCGCGGCGCCGGGCTCGTCCCGCGAGGTCACGGCTTGAGGAACCCGGCCGAGGTCAGGACCTTCTGGCCCTCGGCGGACCGCACCAGGGCGATGAACGCCTTGGCGGCGGCGCTGTTCTTCGACGCCTTGAGCGGCGCGATCGGGTAGTCGTTGATGGCCTGGGCCGACTCGGGGAAGTCCACGCCCTCCACCTTGTCACCCGCGGCCTTCACGTCGGTCTTGTACACGACCGCCGCGTCAGCCTCCTTCAGCTCCACCTTCGTCAGCGCGGCCTTGACGTCCTGCTCGTAGGAGACCGGAGTGAGCTTGAGGCTGCTGGCGGTGAGGGCCTTGTCGGCGGCGGCGCCGCACGGCACCTCCTTCGCGCACAGCACGACCTTCAGGTCCTTGCCGGTCAGGTCCTTCAGGGAGGCGACCTTGTCGGGGTTACCCGGCAGGGTGGCGATCTCCAGCTGGTTGCGCACGAACGTCGCGGGGGTGCCCGCGGCGTCGCCCTTGTCCGTCACGATCTTCATCGTCTTGGGGCTCGCGGCGGCGAACACGTCCGCCGGGGCGCCGCCCGTGATGCTCGCGGCCAGCGAGTCGCTGCCGCCGAAGCTGAAGGTCACCTTGGTGCCGGGGTGCTCCTTCTCGAACTGCTTGCCCAGCGTCGTGAAGCTCTCCTGGAGCGAGGCCGCGGCGAACACGGTGACCGTGCCGGACAGCTTGTCCGAGGACGCCTTCGACGAGGACGACGGCGCGTCGGACGCGGAGTCGTCGGACGAGGAGCACGCGCTCACCGCCAGCAGCACGGCGGCGCTCGCCCCGGTCACCTGCGCGATCCGGGTGGCGCGGCGGGTCCGGCGCACGGAGGGGGTCATCACGGATGTACTCCTGTTCGAATGAGTGCTCTTACGCTGAGCATACTGCCGCAAATACGAGGGGTAAGTGCATAGTTGAATCGCATGAGCCAGACTGGATGATTCGACAGATGGTATATGCGTTTGTCCAGATGGCCCGGCCGGGTACGGTCCCTCGGGAGGTGGTGGCCCGTGAGCGGAAACCGCGCAGCTGCCCGTACGACCGCCGCCGTGGCGGAAGTGGTCCTCGCCGGTGATCTCGCCCGGCCGTCCCGGCTGACCGTCGCCGATCTGCTGGGCTGGCCCCAGCACCGGGCGACGGTCGCCTTCGAGTGCGCCACCAGCGGCGTCCAGCACCACCGCTTCACCGGCCCGCTCCTGCACGACGTGCTCACCGCCGCCGGACCCGGCTTCGACCCGGTCAGGCGCAAGGACCGGCTGCGCTTCCTCATCGCCGTGACCGGCACGGACGGCCACCACAGCCTCCTGTCCTGGGCCGAGATAGACCCCGACTTCGGGCGGGCCCCGGTCCTGCTCGCCGCCACCGTCGACGGCGCCCCGCTCGACCGGGCGGGACCGCAGCTGGTGCTGCCGCAGGACCGCTGCGGCGCCCGCTACGTCAGCGGGATCACCGGCATCCGGGTGGACGGCGGCTACCGCTCCTGGCCGTGAGCGCGGTCCGTCGGCGCTCCTACGAGGCACCGGGCACCCCGTGCTCCGCCAGCGCCCGCCACACCCGGTCCCGGGTCAGCGGCACCTCCGTGAACCGGATGCCGGTCGCGTCGCGCAGCGCGTTGGCGAAGGCGGGCGCCACCGGGTTGAAGGGGCTCTCGCTCATCGACTTGGCGCCGAGCGGGCCGATCGCGTCCGTGGTCCCGATGAAGTGGACCTCGGTGCGCGGCACGTCGGCGTACTGGGGGAGCCGGTAGCGGCGGAAGGCGGCCGTGTCGACGGCGCCCCGCCCGTCGATCCGCACGTCCTCGAAGAGCGTGGCGCCCAGCGCCTGCGCGACCCCGCCCTCGATCTGCCCGCGGCACTGCATCGGGTTCATCACCTGCCCGGCGTCGGCCGCGTGCACGCTGCGCAGGATCCGCATCTCGCCGGTGCCCGGGTCGACGGCGATCTTGAACCACTGGGCGTTGAAGGCGACCGAGCGCGGGGTGCCGCCGAAGTGGCCGTCGGCCGTGCACTCCACCCCGACGGCGCGCGCGGCCGCGTACAGCTCCTTGAGGAGGAGGCGGCCGCCCGGGTGCAGGACGGCCTCCTCCGCGAGCCGGCATTCGGCGCGCGGCACCCGCAGCCGGGCCGCGGCGAAGTCGAGGAGCAGGTCCGCGAGGGCGCGCGCGGCGCGCAGCGTGGCCTTGCCGGCGACGACGGTCCCGGTGGAGGCGAACGCCCCGGTGTCGTGGCGCACCACGTCCGTGTCGGACTGCCGGACGGCGATCCGGTCCACGGTGGTGCCCAGCTCACCGGCCGCGATCTGCCGGTGCACGGTCGTCGTGCCGTTGCCGAACTCGGCCGTGCCGACCGCCAGGTCGAAGGAGCCGTCCGGCAGCAGCGAGGCGGCGGCGTCCGCGAGGTGCCCGCCCGGCGGACCGGTCGCGATCATCGCGAGGGCCGCACCCTCGCCGACCAGCCAGCCCGGCGGGGCGGTGACGTCCGCGGACCCGGCGCGGGCCCGGCGCACGATGTCGACGCAGCTGTCGAGACCGTAGCTGGCGATGTGCAGGTCCTCCTCGTGGCCGCCGGGCGTGATCATCGGCTCGTCCGCGCCGATGACGTTGCGCGCCCTGAACTCCAGCGGATCCAGGTCCAGGCGCCGGGCCAGCTCGTCGAAGGCCGACTCGACGGCGAACATCACCTGGCCCAGGCCGTAGCCGCGGAAGGCGCCGGCCGGGACGGTGTGCGTATAGACGGAGTACGCGTCGACCTTCTTGTTCGGGGAGCGGTAGACGGCCATCGACTCGCCGACGCTGTGGAACATCACGGCCGGGCCGTGGTTGCCGTACGCGCCCGTGTTGGACACCACCCGCAGTCGAAGCGCGGTGAGCGTGCCGTCGCGGCGCGCGCCCGCCTTCACGCCGATGGTGAAGGGGTGCCGGGTCGTGGCGCCGAAGAACTGCTCGGCGCGCGTGTACTCCAGCTTCACCGGGCGGCGCAGCCGGAGCACGGCGAGCGCCACTATGTCCTCGACGAGCATCTCCTGCTTGCCGCCGAAGCCGCCGCCGACCCGGCCCGCGACCACCCGCACCGCGTCCCGCGGCAGGTCGTACAGGTCGCACAGCGCGCGGCGGGTCAGGAACGGGGTCTGCGAGCTGGTCCGCACGGTCAGCCGGCCGTCGTCGTCGAACCACGCGACCGCGCCGTGCGTCTCCAGGCTGGCGTGCTGGACGCGCTGGGTGCGGAAGGTCGCCTCGTAGACGGCGCCGCCGTCCGCGACGGCCGCGGCGAACCCGGCCTCGACGTCGCCGGTCTCGCCGTGCGCCTCCCCGACCACGTTGGCCCGGGGCCGGGAGATGCGGGCGGTGGCCGCGTCCTTGTCGTGCACCACCGGGGCGCCCGGCCGCATCGCCTCCTCCGGGTCGAGCACGGCCGGCAGCACCTCGTACGTCACCTCGACGCGTCGGCAGCCCTCCTCGGCCGCCGCCTCGCTGTCCGCGACGACCGCGGCGACCCGCTGGCCGATGTGGCGCACCGTGTCGTCGAGGACGCGCGTGTCGGCGGGGTCCTCCTCGGGGTGCTCGTGTCGGGCGGTGGAGAAGTGCCGCTCGGGCGCGTCGTGGTGGGTGAGGACCAGGTGGACGCCGGGGACGCGCAGGGCGGCCGCGGTGTCGATCGCGGTGATCCGCGCGTGGGCGTGCGGGGAGCGCAGCAGCTTCATGTGCAGCAGCCCGGGACCGGCGGAGAAGTCCAGGTCGAAGGTGTAGCGGGCGGTGCCGGTGACGACCTGCGGGCCGGCCGGGGCGGGCAGGTTGCGGCCCACGGCCTCGCCCGCGGCCGGCTCCTCGACGTGCTTGACCCCGCGCACGGCGTCCTCGATCGCCCGGTAGCCGGTGCAGCGGCACAGGTTCCCCTTGAACGCCCGGGGCAGGTCCGTGAGCTGCTCCTCGTCCAGGGCGGCCGTCGTCATCAGGAAACCGGCGGTGCAGAAACCGCACTGGAAGCCCTGCGCGTCGAGGAATTTGCGCTGCACGGGATGGAGTTCGCCGTCCGGCGCGGCCAGGCCCTCGACCGTGGTGACCGTGCGGCCGTCGGCGCGGAAGGCCGGATAGAGACAGCTGTGCACCGGCTCGCCGTCGACATGGACGGTGCACGCGCCGCAGTCGCCCGCGTCGCAGCCCTTCTTGACGCCGAACCAGCCGCGCTCGCGCAGATAGGTGCGCAGACACTGTCCCGGACGCGGGTCCTCCGCGTGCGCACGTCCGTTGACCTCGACCCTCATCGTGCCCCCTCGTCGGATCCGGTGGATTCCCCCAGCTCGCGGCGGATCTCCTCCGCGTACCGGTACGTCATGTGGCGCCGCCACTCGGGCAGCCCGTGGAGGTCGTCGAACCACTCCCCGTCCGCGACCGCCGCCCCGATCGCCGCGCGCAGCGTGCCGGCGGACGGCGGCAGCGGGAACCACAGCCGCACCGGCCGGACGGTGGACGCCGTGACCGTCACGGCGAGGGAGCCGTCGCACGGGTCGAGCGCGCCGACGACCAGCACGCCGGAGCGGCCGAGCCCGTACAGCGACGCCTGCCGGAACGCCGTACGGCACCCCAGGCTCCGCGCGGGCAGGGTCACCGAGCGCAGCAGCTCGCCCTCGGCGCGGACCGTGCGCCCGGCGCCGGTGACGAAGTCGGCGACCCGCACCCGGCGGCGTGCGCCGTCCTGGGACAGCAGCAGGCACTCGCCGTCCAGCGCGGCCGTCAGCGAGATCATCGGGCCCGCCGGGAGGCCGTTGCAGAGATTGCCGCCGACCGTGGCCATGTTCCAGATCTTGAACGAGGCGAGGAAGGCCCGGCAGCACCGCTCGAACAGCGGGGCCGCGGGCTCGGCCGACTCCTTGGCGAATCGGGACAGTTGGGCGATGGTGCAGGTGGCGGCGATCTCCAGGGAGCCGTCCGGATGCCGCTCGACCGGGGTCCAGCCGGTGCGGCTGAGGTCCACCAGGCGCCGCAGGCCGGGCTGCGGCTCGGAGAACAGATACGTGCCGCCGCCCAGCCAGGCGTCGCCGGGCCGCCAGGGCGCGGGCACCCGCCCGTCCCGGATCTCCGCCACCGTGTTCAGGTCCATGGGCGTCAGTGAAGCAATCCGCGCGGGGCCCGCACGACTGGTGCGCCACACGGAATCGGCCCGCTCCCGAGCCCGCCTTTTGGTGAATCGGCCAAGGGGCGTTTTCCTCGTTTCGCCTGGCACTTACTATGCGAACACTCGCATTCACCTGGTGATTGCGAGATGCCGGGTGGTCGATCCCGCGCCCGGCGCCCGTACGAGGAGCCGGAACACATGCACGTCGAAAACCTCCTGGGGGACCAGGATCTGGGCCTGCGCACGCTGTGGGCCGAGGGCCCTCCGCTGCGGCGGGAGATCAGCGGGGTCACGGTCACCGACCTGGAGGATCCGGCCCGGTTCGTCCGGTCCGGCGAGGCCGTGCTCAGCGGCCTCGTCTGGTGGAGCCCGCGGGACGGCGAGCACAAGGCGGACCGGTTCGTCCGTGCGCTGCGGGCCGCCGACGCCGCCGTCCTGCTGGCCGGCGAGGAGACCCACGGCACGGTCCCCGACGCGCTGATCGAGGCGTGCGTGCGGCACCGGCTGCCGCTGGCGGGGGTGCCGCCGCACGTGATGTTCCGGTCCGTCACCGAGAGCGTCTACCTCCAGCAGTGGGGGGAGCTGAGCCGCCGGAACGCGCTGCCCGGGCAGTTGCGCGACCGGCTCGGCCGGCTCCTCGCCCAGGGCGCCGGACCGGACGCCGTCCTCGACGCCGCCTTCGCCCCGCCGCGCATGGGCGTCCTCGCCCGGGTGGTGACGGGGGCCGGGCGGGTGGTCGCGGGGGCGCCGTGGCCGACGGAACCGCCCGCCGGCGGGGCGGGGGCGGTCGTGGCGATCGAGGCGGACGGCCCCTCGCCGTACGAGCGCTGGGAGCTGTGGCTGTCCGACGCCGAGGCCGCGCCGCCGCAGCTGCTGCACGAGGTGGCGGCCGTCCTCGCGCGCTGCCAGGAGGCGCTCGCCCGGCGCCGGGCCGCCGACCGGCGCGCCGCGGACGAACTGGGCGCGCTGCTCGCCGGATCCGGCGCGGGCCGGGACGCCGACACCGGGGGTACGCACGCCGGGGGTACGCACCTCGGGGGCGCGGATGTCGGGGGCGCGGATGTCGGGGGCGCGGATGTCGGGGGCGCGGACGTCGGGGGCGCGGACGTCGGGCGGGCGCTGCGGGCCTGCGGGCTCCCGGCCGACGGGCCCTACCGGGTGCTCGTCGCCGCCGCGGGCGCCCGGCGGGCCGGAGCGGCGGAAGGGGCGCTGGCGGAGACCGTGGCCTGGGCGGACGCCGGGCCCGCGGCCGTCGGACGGCTCCCCGACGGCACCGCCTTCGCCGTCGTCGCCGGTCCCCTCCCCGCCGAAGCGTTCGCCGGGGCGTGGGCGCGCGTCAGCGTCAGCGTGCCCGACGGGGCGCTGTCCGGCGGAACCGGGACCCCGGCCGCCGGGCCGCACCACCTGCCCGGGGCGCTGGCCGAGGCCCGCTACGCCCTGGGCTGCGCGAGCGGCGCCGCCCCCGGCGCCGCGTCCCTCGTCGACGCCGCCGCGCTCGGCGATCTCGGCGCCCTCCTGGCCGGGGTGCCGGCCTCGGTGCGGGCCGCCTACAGCAGGACCGTGCTGGGCCCGCTCTTCGACGCGCGGACCGCGTCGGCCGCCGCCCTGCTGGAGACCCTGCGGGCCTTCCTCACCCGCGACGGCTCCTGGGCCCGCACCGCCGAGGCGCTCCATCTGCACGTCAACACCGTGCACTACCGGGTCCGCCGCATCGAGCACTTCACCGGCCGCGACCTGTCCCGGCTCTCGGACCGGCTCGACCTGTGGACGGCTCTGATGTGCCGGGAGGAGTAGGGCTGGGAGGGCTGGGAGGGCTGGGAGGGGCAGGAGGGGTGACGGGCGTCCGGGACCGAGCCGGGGATTCGGGCCCGGTCCGGGCCGGTGGGGCGGCCGTTCGGGCCCGGTCCGCGCCGGTGGAGCGGCTGTTCAGGTCCGGTCCGCGCCGGTGGGGTGGCCGTTCGGGCCCGGTCTTCCACGGTGGGGCGGCTGTTCGGGCTCGGTCCGTGCCGGTGGGGCGGCTGTTCGGGTCCGGTCCCTCCTCCACGGCCGGGCGGGCGCTCAGGCCCGGTCCGTGGTGTCGGGGCTGTCGTTCAGACCCGGTCGATGTGGACGTTGGTCGACTTCACCCGGGCGGTGGCCTCCACGCCGACCTCCAGCGCCAGTTCCTCGACCGCCTCGCGGGTCAGCAGCGACACCAGCCGGTGCGGGCCCGCCTGGATCTCGACCTGGGCCGCCACGTCGCCGAGCTTGATCGCGGTCACGATGCCGGGGAAGGCGTTGCGGACCGACGTGTACGAGGTGTCCTCCTCGCCGGGCCCGCTCTTGGCGAGTTCGACGGAGAACGCCGCCAGGTCCTTGCCGTCGATGAGCCGCTTGCCGCTCTCGTCCCGATGGGTCGTCACCCGGCCCGCGTCGGCCCATCGGCGGGCGGTGTCCGGGCTCACGCCGAGCAGCCGCGCTGCCTGGCCGATCGTGTATGACTGCATGCGCGCCAACCTATCCGGGATCACCGCATCCGCCCGCCCGCGGCCCCTGCCGCGCCCCGCCCGTCCTCACGCGCACTTTATGTAGCCGGTCGATTACTCTCGGCCGCGATGAAGATCCTGTCGGTGCGCCGTGGCGACCGCCCCGGAGCGTGGTCCGGGGCCGCCCTCGTCGTGCTCCTCGCCGCGCTGCTGCATCTGCTGGCCTGCGCCCACGGCCCCGCCCCGGCCGGGGTGCCGCGCGCCGACACCATCGCCGCGACCGGTCACGCCGCGGGTTCCGCCGCCGCCCGGACCGGCCCCGCCCTCACCCCCGGCCCCACCACGGTGGCCCACGCCACCACCGCACCCCCCATGGACGGTGACCGCGACGGTGACGGGCGGTGCCGGGGGATGGACGAGCCCACCGCGCAGCCGCCGCGCGACCGCACCGGCGCCGCGATCCCGCGCGACGCGCAGAGCGCCGAGCCGCACCTCGCCGGCCTCGCCCCCGCGCCCCCGCCCGTACGGGCCGCCGGGGCGCCCGGGCCGCCGGTGTGCCCGCCTCCCTCTCCCCGGCAGGGCCGGGCCCGCCTGGGCGTGTGGCGGACCTGATCGGGCCCGCCCCGGAGCGGACGCGCGAGCCGTACCGACGGCCACCCGCGACCGCCCCAGGGCACCGCCCGACCTCCGTCCGCACCACACCGGCCGGCCGGCCGCCCGACGGCGCCGGCCGCGGGAGAGACACGCCATGCACAAGACCCCCACGCCCACCCCCGCCCGCGCTCCGGCCGCCCCGACCGGGCTCCTCACCGACGCCCGACGTCCGACGCACACCCCGGCCGGACTGGTCGGAGACACCCCCGTCCTGTGGATCGGCGAACCCTTCACCGCCGCCGGACGCGGCTTCTGGGCCAAACTCGAAGGGCACAACCCCGGCGGCATCAAGGACCGCACCGCGCTGCACATGGTGCGCGCCGCCCGTGAACGCGGCCGGCTGGCGCCCGGCGCCCGCGTCGTCGAGTCCACCTCCGGCACCCTCGGCCTCGGACTCGCCCTCGCCGGAGCCACGTACGGGCACCCGGTCACCGTCGTCACCGACCCCGGCATCGAACCCCTCATGACCGGACTGCTCACCGCGTACGGCGCCGACGTCCACCTCGTCGACACCGCGCACCCGGCGGGCGGCTGGCAGGAGGCCCGCAGGCGCCGCGTCGCGGAACTCCTCGCGGCCCACCCCGGGTCCTGGTGCCCCGACCAGTACAACAACCCCGACAACGTCGCCGCCTACGCGCCGCTCGCCCACGAACTCGTCGCCCAGCTCGGCCGGATCGACACGCTCGTCGTCTCCGTCGGCACCGGCGGCCACTCGGCGGGCGTCGCCTCCGTCCTGCGCCGCCGCTTCCCCGGCCTGCGGGTCGTCGCCGTCGACGCCGCCGGGTCGACCCTCTTCGGCCAGCCCGCCACCGCCCGGCTGATGCGCGGCCTCGGCAGCAGCATCCATCCGCGCAACGTCCAGCACGCCCTCTTCGACGAGGTCCACTGGACCGCCGCCCCCGAAGCGGTCTGGGCGGCCCGCAGACTGGCCCGGCACCACTACGCCACCGGCGGCTGGAGCGTCGGCGCCGTCGCCCTCGTCGCCCGCTGGCTCGCGCGCACCCTGCCCGCCGACAACCGGATCGTCGCCGTCTTCCCCGACGGCCCGCAACGCTACGTGGGCACCGTCTTCGACGACGCGTACTGCGCCGAGCACGGACTCCTCGGCGGCCCGCCGGCCGACGACCCCGACGAGATCGCCCGCGCCACCGACCGGGTCGTCACCCGCTGGACCCGCTGCACCCACGTCACCGCCCCGCGCGCCGCCGCGCGCTCGCTCACCGGAGCCACCCGATGAGGGCGGTGTGGCGGCGCACCCGCTCCTTCCCCGCCCCCGTACGGCTGCTGATGGTCAATCAGTTCGCCATCAACCTCGCCTTCTACATGCTCATGCCGTACCTCGCCGCCCATCTCGCGGGACCGCTGGGCCTCGCGGCCTGGGCCGTCGGACTCGTCCTCGGCGTCCGCAACTTCTCCCAGCAGGGCATGTTCCTCATCGGCGGCACCCTCGCGGACCGCGTCGGCTACAAGGCCCCGATCATGGCGGGCTGCCTGCTGCGCACCGTCGGCTTCGGGCTGCTCGGCTGGGTCGACGACCTGCCCGCCCTGATCGCCGCGTCCGCCGCCACCGGATTCGCGGGCGCCCTGTTCAACCCGGCCGTGCGCGCCTATCTCGCCGCCGAGGCGGGGGAGCGGCGCGTCGACGCCTTCGCCGCCTTCAACGTCCACTACCAGGCGGGCATGCTGCTCGGCCCGCTGGTCGGACTCGCCCTGCTGGCCGCCGACTTCCGGCTCGTGTGCACCGTCGCCGCCGTCCTCTTCGCGGCGCTCACCGTGCTGCAATGGCGGGCCCTGCCGCCCCGGCGCGGCGACCGGGCCGACGCCACCCCGCCGAGCGTCATCGGACAGTGGCGCACCGTCGTCGGCAACCGGCCCTTCCTGCTCTTCGCCGTCGCGATGACCGGCTCGTACGTCCTGACCTTCCAGGTCTACCTGGCGCTGCCGCTCGCGGCCGGCCGGGCCCTGGGGGCGCGCGGGACCTGGGCGACCAGCGGCCTGTTCGTCGTCTCGGCCGCCGTCGCCGTGGCCGGTCAACTCCGCCTGACGGACTGGGCGAAGCGCCGCTGGGACCCGCAGCGGGCCCTGGTGCGCGGTCTCGCCGTGCTGGGCCTCGCCTTCCTGCCGCCGGCGCTCGCCCCGCCCGGCAGCCGGGTGGGCGCCGTCCTCGCCCTCGGCGCCGCCGTGGCCCTGCTCGCCGCCGGTGGCGCGATCGTCTACCCCTTCGAGATGGACACCGTCGTCTCGCTCTCCGGCAACCGGCTCGTCGCCACCCACTACGGCCTCTACCACACGGTGTCGGGCCTGGGCATCACCCTCGGCAACCTCGCCACCGGCGCCCTGTGGGACTTCGCCGTACGCCACGACGCCCTGTGGCTGACCTGGTCCGCGCTGACCGCGACGGGCCTCGCCTGCGCGGCGTCGGTCGCCGCCCTGGCCCGCGCCGGCCGCCTCACCGCACGGAAGGAGCCCGGACTCGTCGCGGTGTGAGCGGCGACGGGCCGCGGACGCGGGCGCCCCCCGGCTCAACCGCGTCCCGGCCCGCTGCGTCTCCCTGGCCGGGGCGCCCGGACCCGGCCGTGACGCCGGGGCGCGGCGCGAAGCAGGAGCAACGGGAGGCGTACGGGTATGGAGATCTCCGGCATCTTCACCGCGATCGTGATCGGCCTGGTCCTCGGCATCCTCGGCCGACTGGTGATTCCCGGGAGGCAGCGCATCGGCGTGCTCTGGACGATCCTGGTCGGGATCGTCGCCGCGCTCGCCGGCACGGCCGTCGCCGGGGCCTTCGGCGTCGCGGACACCCCGGGTGTCGACTGGGTCGAACTGGCCCTCCAGATCGGCCTCGCCGGGGTGGGCGTCGGCGGGGTGGAGCGGCTGAAGGGCCGCCGCTGAGCCGTCCGGCCGGGCCGGTCCCCACCAGCGCCGTCACCGGTGCGGACCGGGCCGGCCGAGCCGCTCCCACGCCTCCCGGTCGCGGACGTACACCGGGGCGGCCGCCGTGATCGCGCGGGTGTGCGCGGCGCCCCGGGACAGCCGCCAGCGGACGGTGCCGGTGACCGCGGCGGCGCAGGAGGTGATGAACTCCTGGCAGGCGGCGCGCAGTTCGCCGTACCAGCGGCCCTCCACCGCCTCGCGCACCCAGACCTGTTCGAGGTGCATCTTCTCCCGGACGGTCTCGGCGGCGAGCGTCGCCGTCTCCAGGTGGCGGTACGTCCCCAGCAGGAGCGCGGCGGCCGGCATCTCCCGCAGTTCGAGGACCTTGTGGCCGCCGGGCAGGTGTTCCAGGCCGCTGTAGCGGCCGATGCCGTGGGCGCCCGCCCGCACGTTGAGCGCCCCGATCAGCTCGGGCAGCGGCAGCGGCACCCCGTCGACGGCGGTGGGGACGCCGCGGGCGAAGGCGATCTCCACGGTCTCGTCGGCGGGCGGCTCGGCCCGGCGGGCCGTCCACGTGTACAGGTGCTCGGGGACGGTGTGGTCCTCCGGGTCGTCGAGGACGCCCGACTCGAACTCGCGGCACCACAGGTTCGCGTCGACGCTCGCCACCCGCTTGCCCAGGTGCGGCAGCCCGATCTCCTCCAGCTCGCGCGCCTTGCGCTCGCGGTCCACCGGATCGAGGTCGTACGGGCTGCCGTACGGCACGGCGCACCCGAGCAGGCGCAGGGCGCCGTTGAGGCGGCGGAGCGTGTTCTGGGACGGGTTCGCCGTGTGCAGGACCGCCGCCGCGCCCAGCTCCGTCGCCAGGTCCAGGGCGAGCCGGGCGATCAGCGGGCGGCTCAGGGACGAGCTGACCGGATGCGTGTCCAGGTAGACGGCCTGCGCCGCGATCGCCGGGCGGACGAACGACGAGGCGAACGTCCGCCGGGCGTCCACGAGGTGCAGCCGCACCCCGAGGTGGCCGGCGATGTGCCGCAGGTCGTCGGCGTCCTCGCCCGCGCCCAGGTCGGCGCTGAAGGCGTGCACGTCCGTGAAGCCGGCCCGGGCCAGCCGGTGCAGCAGATAGGTGCTGTCCAGGCCGCCGCTGAACAGGGTCACCACCGGCCGGTGCCGGTCGAGCGCGGCGTCGGTGAGATCGGCGAACGACCGGATCGCCGGCTCCTGCGGGAGGTTCACGCGCCGGCCTCCCGCAGCGTCCGCAGCTCCTCGGCCAGGCCCCGCGGGGTCGGCTCGCGCAGGAGCGCCGCGAGCGGGATGCCGAGGCCCAGCCGGGCGCGCAGCGCCTCGACCACCCGGACGACGGCGAACGAGTCGCCGCCCAGGTCGAAGAAGTCGTCGTCGGCGCCGATGACGCCCTCCACGGCGAGCACGTCCCGCCACACCGCGACGACCAGCGCGTCCACATCCCCCCACGCGCCCGCACCACCGAGGTCACCGGACCCCTCACCCGCCCCCGGGCCCGGCAGCCGGTCCCGGCCCGCCGGGGCGGCCCCCGCCGCCCCCGCCCGCTTCTCCAGGAGCGGCCGGTCCAGCTTGCCGTTGGCGGTCAGCGGCAGCGCGGCCAGCACGCCGACGGTGCGCGGCACCAGGGCGCGCGGCAGCCGGCCGAGGAGGGCCGCCCGCACCGACGGACCCAGCGCCCGCGGCGGCGGCGCGCCGTCCTCGGGCACCACGAACAGCGCGAGGGCCCGGCCCGCGCCCGCCCCGTGCGCCACGACCGCGGCCTGCCGGACCCCCGCGCAGGACAGCGCCGCCGCCTCGATCTCGGCGGGCTCGATCCGGATACCGCGGATCTTCACCTGGCGGTCCGCGCGGCCCAGGAACTCCAGCGCCCCGCCGGGGCCCGCGACCCGCACCAGGTCGCCGGAGCGGTACAGCCGCCCGTACGGGGTGGCCACGAACCGCTCGGCGGTCAGCTCGGGGCGGTGCAGATAGCCGAGGCCCAGGCCCGCGCCGCCGATGTACAGCTCGCCCGGATCGCCCGGCGCCACCGGGGCCCCGGACGCGTCGAGGACGTGCAGCTCGGTGTCCCGGGCGGGGCCGCCGATCAGGACCGTCGCCGGATCCGGGTCGCGCGGGCAGACCCAGTACGAGCAGTAGACCGTGCACTCGCTGGGCCCGTACAGGTTCGTCAACGACGCCGTCGAGCGGGCGTGGAAGCGGGCCACCAGGTCGGGGGCGAGCGGTTCGCCGCCGGTGAGGACCTGCCGCAGCCCGTCGTACCGCTCGGCCGGGTCGCGGGCCAGCAGGAACAGCTCCAGGAGCGAGACCACGCAGTAGAACGTGGTGACCCGGTGGTCGCGGATCAGGGCCGCCAGATGGTCGGCGTCGCGCTGCCGCCCCGGCTCGGCGACGACGACGCAGGCGCCCGCGAGCAGCGGCCAGTACGTCTCGCTGAGGTACATGTCGAAGCTGCACGCCGTGTGGTGGATCATCCGGTCGCGCTCGTCCATGCGGTGCGTGGACTGCAAGGCGTCCAGCCGGGAGACGAGGGCGGCATGGCTGATCAGCGCGGCCTTCGGGCGGCCGGTGGACCCCGAGGTGTAGATGACCACCACCGGGTCGTCGGGCGACGCGTCGAGCGCGGGCGCGGGAGCGGCCGGGTACGCGGCGCACTCCTCGTCCGTCAGCACCTCGGCGAGCCCCGTGAACCGGTGCGCGAGACGGGCGTCGGTGAGCACGATCCGCGGCGCGCAGTCCCGGGTCGTCTCCCGTACGCGCTCCAGCGGGTCACCGGGGTCGAGCGCGGCGTGCGCGGCGCCCGCGAACGCCGCGCCGAGCAGCGCCACGAAGAACTCCACGGACCGCTCGTGGTGCACCACCACCCGGTCGCCGGGACCGACGCCGTGCGCCCGCAGCGCGGCCGCGGTCCGCAGCACCCGCTCCTTCAGCGCGCCCATGGTGAGCACCGTCCGACCGGCCGTCAGGGCGGGCAGGGACGGATCGCGGTCCCAGCGGTCCAGGAGCCGGGCGTCGATCCGGGTCACGCGGGCGCCCCCTTCGCGAAGTGGTCCAGGCTCCCGGCGACGGCGTCCACGAGCAGCGCCGGGCTCTCGGTGAGCAGCAGGTGCCCGCCGGGCAGCCACACCGTCCGGGCGCGGTCGCTGAACAGCTCCCAGTCCTCGGTGCGCTCCTGCGGGCACAGCGGATCCGCGTCCCCGAACACCGCGAGCAGCGGGCAGTCCAGGACCGGTTCGGGCCCCGAGCGGTACTCCTCGACCGCCCGCAGGTCCGCGACGATCGACGGCAGCAGCAGCGCCAGCATCTCCGGGTCCGCCGCCAGCGCCTCGGGCACGCCGCCGAACTCCCGCAGGACGTCCAGGACCCGCGCCGGGTCGTCGGTCTCCCGCGGCAGCCGCCGCCCGGGACCGGGCCGCTCGGTGACCGCCCCCTGCGACACGACGACGAATCCGGCCACCGGCACGTCACCGGCCCGCTGCAACGCCCGTACGGCCTCCAGCGCGAGCACCGCGCCGGAGCAGACGCCGACCACGAGCAGCGGCGCCGAACCCGGCAGCGCGCGGGCCGTGGCGGCGACGTCCGCCGCCAACTCGGCGAGCCCGCCCACCGGTTCGCGCACCCGGGACTCCCGCCCCGGCAGCCGCGCCGTGGCCACCGCCCAGTCGACGGGCGCGTGCGCGGCGAACCCGGCGCCGCTCGCCGCGCCCGCGCCCGCGTGCGGCACGAGCAGCACCCGCCAGGCCGCGTCCTCGGGGCGGGCCCCGTCGAGCCTGAACGTCCTCACCGGCATCCGCGCCTCACCCGGCCGTCACGAACTCGGCGAGCCCGCGCGCCAGATGCCCCGGGTCGTCCGCCCCGACCAGTTCGCGCGCGGAGTGCATCGACAGGCCCGGCACGCCCACGTCGACCGTGGTCACCCCGAGCCGGGCCGCCGTGATCGGCCCGATGGACGTCCCGCACGGCAGCGCGTTGTTGGACACGAACCGCTGCCACGGCACGTCGGCCCGCTCGCAGGCGGCGGCCCACGCGGCGAAGCCGGTGCCGTCGGTGGCGTACCGCTGGTTCACGTTGACCTTCACGACCGGGCCCGCGTTCGGCAGCGGGTGGTTGTCGGGGTCGTGCAGCTCCGCGTAGTTGGGGTGGACCGCGTGGGACATGTCGGCGGAGACGCACAGGCCGCCCGCGAGCGCCCGCTCCCAGTCCTCGGCGCCGCCGCCGCGCGCGGTCACCGAGCGGTGCAGCACCCGCTCCAGGAGCGGGCCCTGCGCGCCCGTCTCGGAGCCGCTGCCCGACTCCTCGTGGTCGAACGCGGCGAGCACCGGCACCCGGCCGGGCGCCGCCGTCGCGGCGGCGGCGAGCAGCGCGGTGACCCCGGCGTGCACCGAGACGAGGTTGTCCAGCCGCGACGACACGATGAACTCCCGCTGCGCGCCGAGGAGTCCGGGCGGCTGCACGTCGTGCAGCATCAGGTCCCAGCCGAGAATGTCGGCGGCCTCGATCCCGGCCCCGTGCGCGACCCGGCGCAGCAGGGCGCCCTTCTCCGTGGGGCCGAGCGACCAGATGGGCTGGGTCTGCCGCTGCCGGTGCAGGGCGAGCCCGTCGTTCACGCCGTGGTCCAGATGGATCGCCAACTGCGGTACCCGCAGCAGGGGTTCGTCGATGCGGACGAGGGTCGAGGTGCCGTCGCGCAGGGTCAGCCGGCCGGAGATGCCGAGGTCCCGGTCGAGCCAGGTGTTGAGCGGGACGCCGCCGTAGATCTCCACGGCGACCTGCCGCCAGCCCGCCCGCCCGGTGTCCGGCGTCGGCTTCACCCGCAGGTTCGGCGAGTCGGTGTGGGCCCCCATGATGCGGAACGGCGCGTGGGCCGGGGCGCCCTCGGGCACGTGCCAGGCGATCAGCGCGCCGCCCTTGGCCAGGTAGCGGCCGCCGCTGTGGCCGGACCACTCGTCGGTGCCGGTCAGCTCGGTGAACCCGGCCTTCTCCAGACGCCGTACCGCCGAGGCCACCGCGTGGTACGGGGACGGGCTCTCCCGCAGGAACGTCAGCAGGTCCTCGACGTGCTCGGCTTGCGTGGGCAGGTTCATGCGGTGTCCGCCTCCTGGGGCGAGGGATGAGGGTGGTGGAGCAGCGCCGCGAGGGGGCGCCCGGGGTGCGTGCACAGCTCCCCGAGCAGCACGGCGTAGGAGGAGAGGAGTCCGTCGGCCGTCGCCTCGTCCCAGAGGTCGGCCGAGTACTCCAGGAAGGTGCGCAGGCCGCGCGCCGGGTCGCGGCGCGGCGAGAGGCCGAAGACCAGCTCGGCGCGGGCGACGGGCGGCGCCAGGTCCGTGACCTCGACGTCGAGTCCGGGGATCTCGATGTCGGTGTCGGGATAGTTCTGGAAGGCCAGCACGTTCGGCACCCGGTCGGGCACCTCGGTGGCGCCCGCGTCGCGCATCGCCCGCATGATGCGGGCGGTCGGCAGGACGTGCGCCATCGCGGCGAGGGCCTCGGCGCCGGTGCGGGCGACCAGATCGGTGAAGGTGTCGCCGGGGTCGATCCGCACCCGCACCATCACCGACGTCGACACCATCGCCACCAGCGAGTCACCGGCGGTGCCCGCCCGGTTCGCGTACGGCACGGCCAGCAGCACGTCGCGCTGCCCGGACAGCCGCGCCAGGTGCACGCCGAGCGCGGCGGCCGCGACCGCGAACGGCGTCTGCCGCACCGAGGCCGCCAGCGTCTCCAGGGCGGCGCGGACCTCGGCGGGGACCGTGCCGCGCACGGTGCCGCCCGCTCCGCTGAGCGTGCCGGGCCGCGGCCGGTCCGTGGGCGTGTCCAGCGCGCACGGCACGCCCTCCAGGTACCGGGCGCAGAACGCGGCCCGCCGCTCCTCCTCGACCGGGTCGTGCGCGGCGAGCTGGGCGCGGGCGTAGTCCGGGGCCTGCGCGGACGGCGCGGGCAGCGTGGGCGGGCGGCCCGCCGCGGCCGCGGTGTACAGCTCGGCCAGCTCCGCCAGCAGCACCGAGTGGGACCAGCCGTCGGCGCACGCGTGGTGCAGCACGAACATCAGCACCCAGCTGTCGTCGGCCACCTTCAGCAGCCGGCACCGCGGGAAGAGCGGCTCGGCCAGGTCGAACGGCTGCGCCGCCATGCGCCGGCACACCGCGTCCGCCCGCTCCCGCGCCGCGTCGGACGGCAGCCGCGACAGGTCGCCGACCCGCAGCCGAGGGGGCGGCGCGGCCACCACCTCCTGCCGCCAGGCGCCGTCCGCACCCCGCACGAACCGGGTCCGCAGGGCGTGGTGCCGCTCCACCAGCCCCGCCAGGGCCGTGCGCAGCGCCTCCGGGTCCAGGGCGCCCCCGAAGCGGATCAGGGTCGGCACGTTCCACACCTCGGCGCGGGGCACGGCGTGATGACCGGCGATCATGCGGTCCTGCTGGGGGCTGACCGGAGCCCGGTCGACGACCCCGTCCCCGCCCCCGCGCGGGCCCGGGTCCGCGGTCCCCGGCGCGCCCGCCAGCCGACGGGCCATCGCCCGCGGCGTGGGGTCCGCGAAGAAGTCCGCGAGGGCGATCTCCGCGCCCAGCTCCTCCCGCACCCGGTTCACCAGCCGGATCGCCGTGATCGAGTTGCCGCCCAGGTCGAAGAAGTCGGCGTCGTCGGCGACGTCGCCGACGCCGAGCACCGACCGCCACACGGCCCGCACGCCGTCGTGCGCGGCGGCCGGCCCGGGGCGCGTGTCCCGCACCGTGCGCGCCGCGTCGTCCACCATGGCGCGCAGCACCCGGTCGAGGTCGGCCAGCAGGCCGCGGACCGTCGCGTCGTCGAAGAGGTCGGCGTCGTAGCGGATCCGCAGCCGCAGACCCGACGCTGTGCGCACCGCCATGAGGGCCAGTTCGAGGGGTGCGGACGAGGCGCCGCCCGGGACGTCGGACGCGGTGAGCCCCGGCAGGGCGAGCCGGGTGAGCGGGGCCGTGTCCAGGTCGGCGGAGACCGTGACCAGCGGGCGGGTGCGGCCCGCGCCACCGCCGAGCCGGGCCGCGAGGTCGTCGGGGTCGACCCGCTGGTGCCGCTCCGCCTCGAAGAGCGCGTCGCGCGTGGCCCGCACGGCGGCGGCGACCGGCATGCCGTCGGTGAGCGTCGCCCGCAGCGGCAGCACCGCAGCGTGGAAGCCGACGGTCCGCGCCGTCGCGGGCGTGCGCCGGGCGAACGTCGAGCCGATCACGAAGTCGTCCAGGCCCGTCCGCTCGCGCAGCACCAGCTGCCAGGCGGTCAGGAGCGTCGCGAACAGGGTGACGCCGTGCCGCCCGCTCCACTCCTGCACCGCCCTCGTCCGTGCCGCGTCGAGCCCGGCCTCGGCGGCCGCGCCGCGCCCCGGGGTCCGGCGCCCGCGCGGCCGGTCGGTCGGCGGCGCCGGCACGGGCGGCAGCGGGTCGAGGGTCTTCAGCCACCACTCCAGGTCGCCGTCGCCGTCCCCCTCGCCGTCCCCCTCGCCGTCCGCGGCGGGTCCGGGCGGGTCGAGGGTCGTCCCGGCGGGTTCGGGGAAGCGCGGCGCGCGGCCCTCGACGCGGGCCGTGTACAGCTCCTGGAGGTCGTCCGCGAGCAGCCGCGCGGAGTGCCCGTCGGTGATCAGGTGGTGCAGGCCGAGCACCAGCACGTGGTCGTCGTCGGCGAGCGTCAGCAGGTGCGGGGCGAACAGCGGGCCCTCGGCGAGGTCGTGGGGGCGGGTGCTCGCCGCGCGCAGGGCGGCCGCGATCGCCGCGTCCGGGTCCTCCTCCCCGGCGTCCGTCAGCTCCGTCGTGACGCGCGTCGACGCGCGGACCACCTGCTGGAGCAGGCCGTCGGCGCCGCCCGCGCGGAACACCGTGCGCAGCCCCGCGTGCCGGTCCGCCAGCCCGGCGACGGCGGCCGTCAGCGCGCCCACGTCGAGCGGGCCGCGCAGCCGCACCGCCTGCACCTCGTTGTACGCGGCCGGGTCGCCGATCAGCTGGGCGGCGAGCCAGAGCCGGCGCTGGGCGGCGGTCGCGGGCGCCACGGCGTCCTCGACAGCGGCCTCGACAGCGGCCTCGACAGCGTCCTCGACAGTGGCCTGTCCGGCGTCCTCGACGGCGGCCCGCGGCTCCGCCGCGGTCGCCTCCCGCAGCGCGGCGAGCCGGTCGAGGCCCGCCCGCGCCAGGTCCGCGGGCATCCCGAAGTCGACCAGGGCGGCGATCTCGTCGACGCCCGCCGCGCGCAGCGCCGCCACCACCGGTGCACAGGTCGCGGGGGAGCCGATCAGCGCGCGCTCGTCGCAGTACCGGTCGTAGGCCCGCAGGAACAGATACTCCAGATCGGCCTCGCTCGCCCGTGCCACGTCCTGCTCGCCGGAGGCCACCGCCCCGGCCGCCGCCCGCAGTTGGAGCGACGAGCGCAGATACCGGGTCATCGGCTCGCGGGCCTGCGCCCGGGCCGTCGCGTGGTCGTCGGCGAGATACGTGTGCAGGAGGACGGTGACGCGGCCCGCGTCCGGGTCCAGGCCGTGCCGGGCGCGGGCGGCCCGGTAGTGGGCGATGTGCGCGGCGAGTTCGGCGACGCTCTGATGCATCAGATGGGTGACGACGCCTAGATCGCGGCGGGCCGCCTCCTCGTACGACTCCCGTCGCCCGGACGTCGCCAGGAACATCGGCGGCGCCTCCTGCACCGGCCGCGGCAGCGTCGCCACGTCGACCGGGCGGCCGTCGCCGCCGTCCCGGCGCACGGTCCCGCCGCGCCACAACTCCCGTACGGCGTCGAGGTGTTCGAAGGCGATCTCCTTGCGCCGGGCGAACCGGCCGGGATGCAGCGCGAAGTCCTGCGCGTGCCAGCCGGTGGCGCAGCCCAGGCCCACCCGGCCGCCCGACAGCCGGTCCACGACCGCCCACTCCTCGGCGACCCGCACCGGATCGTGCAGCGGCAGCACCACCGAGCCCGCGTTCAGCCGGATCCGCTCGGTCTCCCGGGCGAGCGCGGCGGCGAGCACGGCCGGGTTCGGGAAGAGCCCGCCGAAGGAGTGGAAGTGCCGCTCGGGGATCCACAGCGAGCTGAACCCGTGGCTGTCCGCGAACCGGGCCGTCTCCACGACCCGCTCGTACGCCTGCGAGGTGTCCTCGGCGTCGGGGTGGTCCCCGAAGAAGTAGATGCCGAAGTCGGGCGCCGGGCGCGGCCGCCGGGGCTCCGGCGCGGCGGCGGGCGGCCTGCGCCGCGCCGGGAAGAAGCCGCCCTCGCGCAGGTCCCGCAGCGAGCCCTTCACCGCGTCCGCGATCCGCTCCACGTCCGCGTCGGTGTGCGCGGTCGACAGGTAGAAGCTGCGCCACTCCCACACGTAGATCCCGCGCAGCAGCAGGTGCGGGTACAGCAGCTCCATGTCGGCGCGGTGCGTGAAGCGGAACATGGACCCGAAGTGCGCGGTCCGCAGCGGGAACTGCTCGTCGCGGAAGAACGCGTCGAGGTCGGCGGTGAGCGCGTCCGTCCGGGCGTTGAGACGCTCCTGGAGCGCCGGGCCCTCGGCGGTCAGACGGGTGAGGACCGCCTTGGCCGCCACCATCGACAGCGGGTGCTGGAGGTAGGTGCCGCCGAAGAACGTGGTCTCGGTGCCCGGCCCGCTGTCGTCGCCGTAGCGCCAGAACCCGCCGTCGACCCCGTCGAGCAGATCGGCGCGGCCCGCGATCGCCCCGACCGGATAGCCGCTGCCGAGCGCCTTGCCGTACGTGGCCAGGTCCGGGACCACGCCGAAGTGGTGCTGCGCGCCGCGCGGGTGCGGGCGCAGCCCGGTCAGCATCTCGTCGAAGAGCAGCACGATCCCGCGCCGCCGCGTCAGCTCCCGCAGCGCGCGCAGGAACGCGACGGGCCGCAGGCCGGGATTGCGGCACTGCACGGGTTCCACGACGACGGCCGCGAGCGTGTCGCCGAGCGCGTCGATGGTGTCCAGCGCCTCCTGGCTGCCGTACTCCAGGACCAGCAGATCGGCGACCGCGCTCGCCGGGATGCCGCGCGACACCGGCACCGCCCGGCCGCCGTCCGGCCCGGGGCGGCCCAGGAGCGGGTCGATGTGGCCGTGGTACGAGCCGCGGAACATGACGACGCGGTCGCGGCCGGTCGCCGCGCGGGCGAGCCGGATCGCGCCCGAGTTCGCCTCCGTGCCGGAGTTCGCGAACGCCACCCGCTCCATGCCGGTCAGCCCGGCCAGCAGCTCGGCGACCTCACCGGCCTCGACCGGGCGCGGCCCGAACCGCAGCCCGCCGTCGAGATGGGCCCGCACCGCCTCCGTCACGCACTCCGGCTCGTGCCCGAGCAGCAGCGCGCCGAAGCCCATCGTGATGTCGGTGTAGGTGTTGCCGTCGATGTCGGTCAGCCGGGCGCCCCGCGCCGAGCGGGCGGCCAGCGGATACAGCGTCTCCTTCGTGGCCCGCCGGAACCCGACCACGGCCCGGCTGTCGGCCAGCACCGCGCGCTGCCGCTGCGCCGACTCCTTGGAGGAGGCGGTGCGTTCGCCCAGCCGCGCGGCCAGCTCGGCGGCGTGCGCCCGCTGCCGGGCGTCGGCGTCCCGGCCCGCCATCCCGGCGTCCGCGGGCACGACCACGCGCGGCCCGTGCTGCTCGGCGGTCGCGCCGGCGCTGCTGCGGGCGCGGGCCAGCCGCGCCGTGAGGTCCCGGGACAGCTGCGCGGCGCGGTCCGCCGCCGACGCCGTCACCGGGCGCCGCGGTCGGCGCCGAGCAGGGCCACCGCCTCGGACAGCTGGGTCAGCATCGCCGTCTGCGTCTCGGCCAACAGATCGATCTGCCGGGTGAGTTCGGCGACCTCGGCGCGGGTGGCGTACGGAGCGGGCTCCTCCGCCACGGCCGGCCGCTCCTCGCCGGGCGTGATCACCCGGGCCCGCGGCGGCGCGGCGGGACGCGCGCGCCGCTCCGCGATGAGCCGGGCCGTCAGCTCCGGCGTCCCCGCGTCCTCCAGGATCTCCCGGATCGCGATGCGCACGTCGAACTCGGCCTCCAACTGCCGCAGCATGCCGATCAGTTGCAGCGAGTCGGCGCCGAGGCCCACGTAACTCTGCGCGGGCGCCACCTCGTCCATGGTGAAGCCCAGATGGTGCGCGGTCAGCTCGCGGACCCGGGTGAGCACCGGAAGGGTCTGGTCCTGTTCGGTCACTGCGTCCTCCACGGGGGGTACGGGGACGGGGGCGGGGCCCGTCCAGTAGGAGCGGTGCTGGAAGGGGTAGCCGGGCAGCGGGATGCGGCGGCCCGGGTCCCCGGCGAGCAGCGCCCGCCAGTCGACGGCCACACCCGCGCAGGTCAGCGCGGCCACCGCCTGCCACAGCCCGTCTGCGCCCGCCGCCCGGCCCTGCGTCGGCAGGCACGGCACCCCGGGCAGGGCCCGGCGCGCCATGCCGGTGAGCGGGGCGCCCGGCCCCAGCTCCAGCAGGACGTCCCGGTCGGCGAGGGCGCGCAGCACCGCGTGGAAGTCCGCGGTGCGCCGGGCCTGTTGGACCAGGTACCCGGCGTCGGGGAGCCAGCCGGGCGCACGGACCGCGCCGTCGGTCCCGGACACGAACGCCGTCCCCACCGGCCGCAGCCCGGCCTCCCGGACGGCTTCCGCCAGATCGTCGAGCGCCGGGTCGAGCAGCGCCGTGTGGAAGGCCCGGTCCACCGGGAGCGGTTCGCACGGCACGTCGCCGAGCGCGCGCCGCGCCGCCGCCACCGCCGCCGGGGGACCCGCGACGACGTGGTGCGCGGGACCGTTCACCACGGCCAGCTCCAGCCCGGCGCCGACCTCGTCGAGCAGCGCCCGCACCCGCTCGTACGGCGCGAACACGGCCAGCATCGCCCCGGGCGCGGTGTCCTGCGTCAGGCGGCCCCTGCGGCACAGCAGCCGCATCCCGTCGTCGAGGGTCAGCGCGCCGGCCGCGTACAGCGCCGCGTACTCCCCGACGCTGTGCCCGCCGACCGCCGCCGGGCGCACCCCCAGGGACGCCCACAGCCGCACCTGCGCGGCCTGGAACGCGAACAGGGCGGGCTGGGCGAACGCCGTGTCCCAGCCGCCGCCGTGGCCCGCGGTCGGCCCGGCCGCGGCCGTCAGCCGCTCGCGGAAGTCGGTGCGGCCCGTCTCCCGCCGGTGCACGCGCGCGCACTCCTCCAGCGTCTCGGCGACGACCGGGAACCGCTCCGCGAGCGCCGCCGCCATGCCGGGCCGTACCCCGCCCTGGCCGCTGAACAGGAACACGGGCGACGTGCCGACGTTCACCGTGCCGGTGCGGTAGCGGGCCGGGTCCGGGCGCCCCGCGAGGAACGCGTCGAGCCCCTCGACGGGGTCCCCGGTGACGACGAGCCGGTGCCCGTGCGCGGGACGGCCGAGCGCCGTCGTGGTCAGCAGGTCGGCCGGGTCGGGGCGCGGCCCCCGTACGAGCCGGTCGCGGAACGCGCGGGCCAGTGCGGTGAGGGCCCCGGGGGAACGGGCCGTGAGCGGCAGCAGCGGGGGAGCGGCCGACGGCGTGCGGGGCGGGACGGGCGGCGCCTGCTCCAGGACGACGTGCGCGTTGGTGCCGCCCATCCCGATCGCGTGCACGCCCGCCCGGCGCGGGCCGTCGGCGTCGGCGGGCCAGGGGGCGGCCCGGCGCGGCAGCGTGAACGGGCTGTCCTCGACGCCGAGCAGGGGGTTGGCCCGGGTGAAGTTCACCAGGGGCGGGACGACGCCGTGCCGCAGCACCAGGATCGCCTTGACGAGCCCCGCGAGCCCGGCCGCGCTGTCCAGGTGTCCGATCGCGGGCTTCGTCGAGCCGAGCGCGCAGAACCCGCGCCGCCCGGTGTGCCGGCGCAGCGCCTCGGTGAGCGCGGCGAACTCGATCGGGTCGCCCTTGTACGTGCCCGTGCCGTGCGCCTCCAGATAGCGCACCGACTCCGCGGGCACCCCGGCCGCCGCCAGCGCGCCCAGCACCGCGTCCCGCTGCCCGGCCACGCCCGGCGCCGCGAAACCGGCCTTGTCCGCGCCGTCGTTGGTGACCGCCGAGCCGAGGATCACCGCGTGCACGGTGTCCCCGTCGGCGAGCGCCCGCTCCAGCGGCTTGAGGACCACGGCCGCCACGCCGTTGCCGCCGACCGTGCCGTCCGCCGCCGCGTCGAAGGCCCGCACCGTGCCGGTCGGCGACAGCGTCGAGCCCTTCACCCGCCGGTGCCCGGTGACCTGCGGCAGGTGCAGCGCCGCCGAGCCGACCAGCACCATCTCCGCGTCGCCCGCGGCCAGCGCCTGGCAGGCCAGGTGCACGGAGACGAGCGCACTGGAACAGGCCGTGGCCACGTTCACGGCGGGACCGGTCAGGCCGAGCCGGAACGCGGCCCGGTTCGCCGTGAAGTCCGGGTAGTTGCCGACCTGGATCTGCTTCACGGCCGTCCAGTCGTCGACGTCCGCCTGCTCCCCGATGTTCCGCGCGAGGTAGCTGTGCAGCGAGTACAGCCGGTAGCCGACGCTCGCGTACACCCCGACCCGGGCGTCCGTGCCCGCGTACCCGGCGTCCTCCAGCGCGTGCCAGGCACACTCAAGGAACAGCCGCTGCTGCGGATCGGTGACCGTCGCCTCGCGCCCGCTCATCCCGAAGAACGCCGCGTCGAAGCCGTCGATCCCGGGCAGCGGCGCGCTCGCCCCGCCGAAGCCGGGCTCCTTGTACGTCGCCTCCGGCACCCCGGCCGCCGCGAAGTCGGCGTCACCGAACCGGCGTACGTGCGTCACGCCCGCCGCGATGTCCCGCCAGTACGCGTCCGGGCCGTCAGCTCCCGGGAACCTCAGCGCCATCCCGACGACCGCCACGCGCCGGTCCCGCATCGCCGCCTCCCTCCTCCGGGGACGCCGCGCCGGAGCGCCGCCGCCGCAGCACCCGCGCGACGAACACCAGGGCCACCACGATCGCCACCCCGTGCGCGACGCCGACCACCGACAGCGGGGAGAACACGTCGAGGACCGCCGCGACCACGATCATGCCGACGCCGAAGCCGAGGTTCTCGACCGTCGCCGACAGCCCGAACGCATGGGTGCGCAGCTTCGTCGGCAGGGTCTGGAGGTGCGAGCTGTACGACACCTCGGTGACCCCGTCGGCCGCGCCCGCGAGCAGCGCGACCACGATCGTCACGGCCCACGGGAGCCCGGCGAAGGCGAGGATGAACGTCGCCGACATCGCGATCGTGCCGAGCCCGAACCCGAGCGCCCCGACGGACCGCCCGTCCCGCTTCACCCACCGCTGGAGCACCTGCTGCACGAGCACGTTGCCGAGCGCCCACACGCACCAGAAGACGCTGACGAACACCGCGGGCCGGTCGGCGTCCAACTGCGTGGAGTACACCGGCAGCGCCGCGTTGTGCGAGGACGAGCCGAGCGCGTCGATCCCGCGCAGCGCGACCATCAGGGCGATGACCGGGGCGGCGGCGAGCGCGGCCAGGGCGCCCGGGGTGCGCCGGCGGCCCGTCGCGGCCGGGGCGGACTCCGCCCGCTCCGGCCGCGCGGCCGGCGGCAGCAGCGCCACGGTGCCCGCGCAGACCAGGAACGTCACCAGGTCCAGCAGGAACGCGGCCCGGTAGCCGAGCAGCGACACCACGACACCCGACGACGCGAACCCGACCACCATCGCCATCGAACGGCCGCTCACCATCAGCGAGTTCGCCCAGGTGTGCCGGCCCTCGTCCACCATGTCCGGGATCGAGCTGCGGAAGGCGACCATGAAGAAGGTGCCCGCCCCGCCGACCACCGCGGAGACCAGGAACAGCGCCGGTGTGCGCAGCCCGTCCGGCGCGCAGACCAGGAGCGCCAGCGCGGCCGCCTGGGCCACGTTCGCCCAGAACATCACCGGCTTCGCCGCCCACCGCGCGAGCAGCGCCGCGGCCCCGAGCCCCGCCAGGAACCCGGCGGCCAGCCGGACGGCCATGAACACGCCGACGGCGAGCGCCCGGTCCGTCACCGCGTACACGTACAGGTTCAGCGCGACCAGGTTCAGGTACGTCCCATACGAGGAGATCGCGTAACCGGTCACCAGGATGCGGTACCGGCGTTCCTTCATGGAGCGTTCCTTTGCGTGCGGGCGCCGTGCGGGTGCGAACGGTTGAGCGACGAATCGAACGCTCCGCACCCTAGGCGCGGGATCCCTCCTTCCGCAGGAAGATCATGCAAGTTGTCCGAAGAGTTGGTGCGGGCGCGGCTACAGGCCCACGTCCCGGCTGCGGATGTCCTCCATCGACTCGCGGCGCACGAGCAGCCGGGCCCGGCCGTCGCGCACCGCGGCCACCGGCGGGCGTCCCACCAGGTTGTAGCCGGACGCCATCGACAGGTGGTACGCCCCGGCGACCGGCACGGCCAGCAGATCGCCGGCCCGCACGTCGGCGGGGAGCGGCACGTCGGCGGCGACCACGTCACCGGCCTCGCAGTGCCGGCCCACGACCGTGGCCGGCGCGAGCGCGGCGCCGCCCGGCCGGCCGACGAGCCGGGGTGCGTACCGCACCCCGTACAGGGCGGGCCTGGGGTTGTCGCTCATGCCGCCGTCGACGGCGACGAAGGTGCGGCCGCCGGTCCGTTTGACGGACACCACGTGGTAGAGCGCGACGCCGGACGGACCGGCGACGGCCCGGCCCGGCTCGATGATCAGGCGCGGCACGGGCAGCCGCGCCGCCGCGCAGGCGGCGGCGAGTTCGGCGCGGACCCGGCGGGCGAGCCGGGGCAGGTCGAGGACCGGTTCACCGGGCCGGTAGGCGATGCCGTGACCGCCGCCGAGGTCCAGTTCGGGCAGCACCAGACCGTGCTGCTCGTGCAGGCGGGCCATCAGGCCGACCATCCGGCGCACCGCCGACAGGTACGGCTTGACCTCGGTGATCTGCGAGCCCAGATGGCAGTGCAGACCGGTCAGTTCGAGCTGCGGCTGGTCGAGGATGCGGGTGATGGCGTGCTGGGCGTAGCCGTCGGAGAGGGACAGCCCGAACTTCTGGTCCTCGGTGCCGGTCCTGATCTTCGCGTGGCCGCCCGCGCTGATGCCGGGCACGACGCGCACCATGACCCTCTGGTGGCCGCCGGGGCCGACCGCGGCGGCCAGCCGCGCTATCTCGGAGGGGCTGTCGATGACGATGCGGCCGACGCCGTACCGGAGGGCCGTGCTGAGGTCCTGCGGCGTCTTGGCGTTGCCGTGCAGGACGATCCGGTCGGCGGGGAACCCGGCGGCGACGGCGAGTTCGAGCTCGCCGGCCGAGCAGACGTCGAGGCCGAGGCCCTCCTCATCCATCCAGCGGGCCATCGCGCGGCACAGGAACGCCTTCGCCGCGTAGTGGATCCCGGCGTCGGGAAAGGCCTCCCGGTAGGCGCGGCAGCGGCGGCGGACCTCGGACTCGTCCAGGACGTACACCGGCGTGCCGAAGCGGGCGGCGACCTCGGCGAGCGCCACGCCGCCGACCGTCACGTCACCGGGCCGGGGCTCGGCGGCGGAGGCGGGCCACACCGAGAGCTCCGCGGGGCCGATGGCGGTCGCCGGGGCCGCGGTCGCCGGGGCGGGGGCGGGCACGGGCCCGGGCGCGGGCACAGGTGCCGGGGCCGTGACCGGGGCAGGTTCCGGTGCCGAGGCGGGTTCCGGTGCCGGGGCGGGTTCCGGTACGGATGCGGGGACGTGGGTGGTGGTCATCGGGGCGCCTTCCTCGGCCGGTCCATGACGGTGGGGCGGTCTACGGGGGTGAGGTTGACGGGGGTGCGGTCGACGGCGGTGCGATCGCCGGGGGCGCGGTCGACGGCGGTGCGGTCGACGGCGGTGCGGTCGACAGGGGTGCGGTCGACGGCGGGCCCGGTCGCCCGGATCGTGGCGGCCGCTCGGGGCTCCCGGGTGTGGTGCCGGGCCGGGGCGGGCGCGGTGAGCTGCGGATCGACGGTGACCGTGCCGGCGCCCAGCGGCGCGGCCAGGGCGCGCAGCGCGGGCTCCGCGAGCCGGATCCACGGCTGGTCCGGGCCGAGCGTCGCGGCCAGCGCGCGGGCGGAGGTGAAGCCGACGGCCGTGCGGTCGCCGAGCGGGGTGCGGAACAGGCGGGCGGCGTGCCCGAAGGGGCCCGGCCGGACGGGGACGCAGAGCGGTCCGGCCGGGACCCGTTCGACGGGTTCGGGGTCGTCGCCGCACACGGGTTCGGTCATGGGATGCCTCCTGGAGGATCCGGGTTTCGCGGATGGTTCGGCGAGGACGCTATGCCCGCCGCACCCACCGCCCGGGCCGGCCCTGACGGGTTGTTGACGGAGATCGTCCGGACGCTGACGCGCTGGTGACGGGCGCCCTCCCGCACGGGCCGGGCCGCCGTCAGGAACACGCCAGGAAGGACCGCCGCGGCTGGTCCCGGCCGCGCCCCGGAGCTGGAATGGGCGGGTGAGTCCCGCGCGCGGTGTTGTCCCGCGTCGCCGACGGGGCATCCGGGAACCACGGTCGGTCTCAGGGGAGGTGAAGCGATGTCCGGATCCGCCGCGGCCTCCACCCCGCGCAAGCTCCGCGTCGTGGTCGGGGTGAACGGCGAATTGGGCAGCCGCACCGCCCTGCGCCGAGCGGCGGCCGAGGCCCGCCACCGCCGGGCCGAGCTCTGGCCCGTCCTCGCCTGGCGGTCGCCCGCCGGCGCGCTCGGCGCCCGCACCGGCCCGCTGATGCCGCTCCCCGGGGAGGACTGGCAGGACCTCGCGCGCGCCACCCTCCTCGGCACCCTCGACGAGGTCTTCCCCGACGGCCCCGGCGTCCGCGTGCACGCACTGCTGGCGCAGGGCGCCCCGGGCCGCGTCCTGGTGGAGGCCGCCGACCGGGAGGACGACCTCCTCGTCGTCGGCGCCGGACACCGCGGCACCCTCCACCGGCTGCTCCAGCCCTCGGTGAGCCGCTACTGCCTGGCCCGCGCCCACTGCCCGGTGCTGGCCGTCCCGCCGTCCCCCCTGGAGGCCGAACTGGCCGCGGCCCACCGCCGCAACCTGTGGCGGCTGCGCCTCGACACCCGGCACTTCGCCGCGGAGACGGCGGCCCCCGACGACGGCCAGGCGGTCGCCGGGGCGTGATCCGGCCGGCCGCGGGCCGGTCCGCGGGCCGCGCGGGCGGCGGGCGGGGTCAGGCCGCGGCGGCGAGCGGCGCCGGATACGACCGGTGCGGGGCGACCGCCCGCCCGTCCGGCAGCAGCTCGCCGGTGTCGTCGAAGACGATCCGGCCGTCGCACCGCAGGCTCCAGCCCTGCTCGGGGTGGGCGGCGACGACGTGCTCGGGGCTCGTGCACGCGGGTCGGTGATCACACATGGCGCACCTCCAAGAGGGTTGTCCGCTGCTTCGACGATGCGCCCGCCGCACCCCCCGCGGCCAGAGCCCGGGGCGGAGTGTGACAGCTCCAGGACAGTGCGCGGACAGACCCCGGACGCACCGGCCGCCCGGCCCCGCCCGTACGGCCGCGTAAGAGACCCGTCAAGGGCGCGTACGGCCGCGTAAGGGAGCCGTCAACGGGGATCGGAACCGGCCATGACCGGGGGTTTCCTCTCACTGTCAGCACAAACGACAGTTCGACCCACCCCACCGATTCATCATCCAGGGAGCTCACGATGGCCGACGTGGCCTTCGTCGTCACCACGATCGCGGTCTTCGCGCTGGTGGCATTCGTCGCCAAGGGGGTGACGAAGCTGTGACCGCCGAGAACATCGTCGGCCTCGTCGTGGCCGTCGCCCTGCTGGGCTATCTCGTCCTCGCCCTCATCTACCCGGAGAGGTTCTGAAGCCCGACATGAGCCCCGTCCTTGCCGGTGCGCTCCAGCTGCTCGCGCTCATCGCGGCGCTGGCACTGGCCTACCGTCCCCTCGGCGACTACATGGCCCGGGTCTACTCCTCCGAGAAGCACCTCCGGGTGGAGAAGTGGATCTACAAGGGCATCGGCGCCGACCCCCGCGCCGAGATGCGCTGGACCGCCTACCTGCGCGCGGTCCTCGCCTTCTCGGCCGTGAGCGTCCTCTTCCTGTACCTGCTCCAGCGCGTCCAGGGCAGCCTGCCGGGCTCGCTCGGCTTCCGGTCGATCGACCCGGACCAGGCCTTCAACACGGCCGCGTCGTTCGTCGCCAACACCAACTGGCAGTCCTACTACGGCGAACAGGCCATGGGCCACGTCGTGCAGACCGCCGGGCTCGCGGTGCAGAACTTCGTCTCGGCCGCCGTCGGCATCGCCGTCGCGGTGGCGCTGGTCCGCGGGTTCGCCCGCTCCCGCACCGGTGAACTGGGCAACTTCTGGTCCGACCTGGTGCGCGGCACCGTCCGGATCCTCGTCCCGATCGCCGTGGTCGGCGCGATCGTCCTGGTCGCCTGCGGCGCGATCCAGAACTTCTCCGGCATCCACGAGGTCGGCCAGTTCACGGGCGGCACGCAGCAGTGGAACGGCGGCGCCGTCGCCTCCCAGGAGGCCATCAAGGAGCTGGGCACCAACGGCGGCGGCTACTTCAACGCCAACTCCGCCCACCCCTTCGAGAACCCCACCGCGTTCACCAACCTCTTCGAGGTCTTCCTGATCCTGGTCATCCCGTTCGCGCTGACCCGCACGTTCGGCAGGATGGTCGGCTCGGTGCGGCAGGGCTACGCGATCCTCGCCACGATGGCGACCATCTGGGTCGCCTTCGTCGGCCTGATGATGTGGACCGAATTCGCCCACCACGGACCGGCGTTCGACCTCGCGGGCGGCGCCATGGAAGGCAAGGAGAACCGGTTCGGGATCGGCGGTTCGTCGATCTTCGCGGTCTCCACGACCCTCACCTCGACCGGCGCGGTGGACTCCTTCCACTCGTCCTTCACCGGCTTCGGCGGCGGTCTGACCATGCTGGGCATGCAGCTCGGCGAGATCGCGCCCGGCGGCACCGGATCCGGCCTCTACGGCATGCTGATCATGGCGATCATCGCGGTGTTCGTCGCGGGACTGATGGTGGGCCGCACCCCCGAGTACCTCGGCAAGAAGATCGGCAGCCGCGAGATCAAGTTCGCCGCCTGCTACATCCTGGTCACCCCCGCCCTCGTACTGATCTTCACGGCCGCCTCGATGGCCCTGCCCACCCCGCCGGACTCGATGCTGAACAGCGGCGCCCACGGCTTCTCCGAGATCCTGTACGCGTACACGTCCGGCGCCAACAACAACGGCTCCGCGTTCGCCGGTCTCGGCGCCGACACCCAGTGGTTCAACACCACGATCGGGCTCGCGATGCTGCTCGGCCGGTTCCTGCCGATGGTGTTCGTGCTGGCGCTCGCCGGCTCGCTCGCCGAACAGCGACCGGTCCCGGCCACGGCGGGCACCCTGCGCACCGAGAAGCCGCTCTTCACCGGCCTGCTCGTGGGCACGCTGCTGATCATCACCGGCCTGACCTACTTCCCGGCGCTCGCGCTCGGCCCGCTCGCCGAGGGGCTGTCCTAGATGAACGCCGACACACAGAAGCCACCGCAGACGCGGAAGACGAGGAATCCAGAGGACGCCATGTCCACAGCCACCCCCACCCGGGCGCCGCACCCGGACGCGCCCACCGGCCCCCAGTCGCCCCGGGACGACGAGGGCAGGGTCGGCGCGGGTCTCTTCGACCCCAAGCAGCTGATCAGGTCGCTCCCCGACGCCTGCCGCAAGCTCGACCCGCGCGTCATGGTCAAGACGCCCGTGATGTTCGTCGTGCTGATCGGTTCGGTCCTGACGACGGTGTTCTCGTTCAAGGACCCCTCCGACTGGTTCGGCTGGACCATCAGCGCCTGGCTGTGGCTGACGGTCGTCTTCGCGAACCTCGCGGAGGCCGTCGCCGAGGGCCGCGGCAAGGCGCAGGCCGACACCCTGCGCAGGGCGAAGACCGACACCGTCGCCCGCCGGCTGGTCGCGGACCGCGAGGAACAGGTCCCCGGCACCGCGCTGACCGTCGGCGACCTGGTGGTCTGCGAGGCCGGCGACATCATCCCCGGCGACGGGGACGTCGTCGAGGGCGTCGCCTCCGTCGACGAGTCCGCGATCACCGGCGAGTCCGCCCCCGTCATCCGCGAGTCCGGCGGCGACCGCTCCGCCGTCACCGGCGGCACCCGGGTCCTCTCCGACCGCGTCGTCGTCAAGATCACGACGAGGCCCGGCGAGACGTTCATCGACCGCATGATCGGCCTGGTGGAGGGCGCGGCCCGGCAGAAGACGCCGAACGAGACGGCGCTCAACATCCTGCTCGCGTCGCTGACCATCGTCTTCGTCCTCGCCGTCGCCACCCTCCAGCCCATCGCGGACTGGTCGTTCGCCACCGCGGGCAGCAGCGCACACCTGTCCCTGATCGTCCTGGTCGCCCTGCTGGTCTGCCTGATCCCGACGACCATCGGCGCACTGCTCTCCGCCATCGGCATCGCCGGCATGGACCGGCTGGTGCAGCGCAACGTCCTCGCCATGTCGGGCCGCGCCGTCGAGGCCGCGGGCGACGTGTCGACCCTCCTCCTCGACAAGACCGGCACCATCACCCTCGGCAACCGGCAGGCCGCCGAGTTCGTCCCCGTACGAGGAGTCTCCGACCGCGAACTCGCGGACGCCGCACGGCTGTCGTCGCTGTCCGACGAGACCCCCGAGGGCCGCTCGGTCGTCGCCCTCGCCGAGGAGGAGCACGGACCGGGCGAGCGGCGGCCGGGCGAGTCGGACGGCGCCGAATGGATCGCCTTCACCGCCCAGACCCGCATGTCGGGCGTGGACGTCGACGGCCGCAAAATCCGCAAGGGCGCGACCGGCTCCGTCGTCGCCTGGGTGCGCGAACGCGGCGGCGAGGTCGCCGAGGACACCCGGGAGCTCACCGACCGGATCGCCGCGGCCGGCGGCACGCCGCTGCTGGTGGCGGTGGAGGACACCCGCGGCGCCCGCGTCCTGGGCGTGATCCACCTCAAGGACGTCGTCAAGGCCGGCATGCGCGAACGGTTCGACGAACTGCGCCGCATGGGCATCAGGACCGTCATGATCACGGGCGACAACCCGCTGACGGCCAAGGCGATCGCCGACGAGGCGGGCGTCGACGACTTCCTCGCCGAGGCCACGCCCGAGGACAAGATGGCCCTCATCAAGCGGGAGCAGGCGGGCGGCAAACTCGTCGCGATGACCGGCGACGGCACCAACGACGCCCCCGCCCTCGCCCAGGCCGACGTCGGCGTCGCGATGAACACGGGCACGTCGGCCGCGAAGGAGGCCGGCAACATGGTCGACCTCGACTCGAACCCGACCAAGCTCATCGAGATCGTCGAGATCGGCAAGCAACTGCTCATCACCCGCGGCGCGTTGACGACCTTCTCGATCGCCAACGACGTGGCGAAGTATTTCGCGATCATCCCGGCCCTGTTCGCCGCGGTCTACCCGGGCCTGGACCGGCTGAACATCATGCACCTGTCGTCGCCCGACTCCGCGATCCTGTCGGCCGTCGTCTTCAACGCGCTCGTCATCGTCGCGCTGGTCCCGCTCGCCCTCAAGGGCGTCCGCTACCGCCCGGTCAGCGCCGACCGGCTGCTGCGCCGCAACCTCGCCGTCTACGGCCTCGGCGGCCTGGTCGCGCCCTTCGTCGGCATCAAGATCATCGACCTGCTCATCTCCCTCATCCCCGGAATCGGCTGATCCTCATGAACAACTCCGTAGGAAACACCGGGCGGTTGCTCTGGGCGGGTCTGCGGGCCCTGATCGTCCTCACCGTCGTCTGCGGCGTGCTCTACCCGCTGGCGGTCACGGGCGTCGCCCAGGCGGCCTTCCCCGGCAGGGCCAACGGCTCGGAGATCAAGGACGCGGACGGCAAGGTCGTCGGCTCGTCCCTCATCGGGCAGTCCTACACCGACAAGCACGGCGATCCGGACCCGAAGTGGTTCCAGGGCCGCCCGCAGAACGGCCTCGGCGAGAACAGCGTCAACACGCAGTACAAGCTGATCCTCTCCGGCGCCACCAACCTCTCCGGCGACAGCGGCGCCCGCGACGGCGCGTGCCTGCCGCTCGGCGCGTACCGGACCGAGGACGAGCGGGCCACCCTCTGCTACCGCGTCCTCGCCGCCCGGCAGGCCGTCATCGACGACAACTCCACGGCCACGTACCGGGTGAAGGGCTCCGACGTCCCCGCCGACGCCGTCACCTCCTCCGGGTCGGGCCTCGACCCGGCGATCTCCCCGCGGTACGCCGATCTCCAGGTGCACCGGGTCGCGGAGCGCAACCACCTGTCCGTCGCGCGGGTCCAGCGGCTCGTCGACGCGCACAAGGACGGCCGGCTCCTGGGGTTCATGGGCGAACCGACCGTCAATGTCCTCGAACTCAACATCGCGCTCAAGCAGTTGACCCGGGCGGGCTGAGACGGCGCCCCTGCCCGGGCGGGCACCCGGCCCTCACCCGAGGGCCGGGAGCGGCCCCAGCGCCGCCCGCAGGTCGTCCGGCCCGCGGAAGTGGACCCCGGTCATCCCGAGGGCGACCGCCGCCTCGACGTTCTCCACGGTGTCGTCCACGAACAGGCACCGCTCGAAGGCGGCGCCCGCCAGCGACGCCGCGATCTCGTAGATCTTGGGATCCGGCTTGACCACGCCGAGCCGGGCGCTGCTGACCACATGGTCGGCCAGGCCGGTGAGACCCATCTCCGCCAAGTCGTCCTCCAGCCGTACCGTCGCGTTCGTCACCAGCACCAGCGGCACCCCCGCCGCCCGCACCCGGCGCAGCAGAGCCACCACCCGCGCGTCCGCCCGGAACGGCGACGCGGCGAGCGCCCGGCCCAGCTCCCTGGCCCGCTCCGGCGGCACCCGCCCGGCCAGTGCGGCCACGATCGACTCCACCCACTGCCCGAGCGTGATCTCGCCGCGCATCAGCGGCAGGTCCACCTCGGGCGCGAACGCCACCTCCGCGGTGCCGCCCTCCGGCAGCCCGGCCTGACGCTCCAGCTCGGCGACCCGGCCGCTGTCGTAGAACCGGATCACGTTGTCGACGTCGCACAGCACGGCGTCGAAGGGGCGGTCGGCGCCGGGGCCGGGCGGGATCTTCACCGTCCCTGGATAGCACGGCCCGGGGCCCGCGCCCCGGGCGGGTCGGCGCCGGGACGGCCACCCACGGGGAGGCACCGGCCGGCGGACCCGCCCGTGCGCAGGCCGGGTCCACACCTCGGACGCCCCGACGGATATGTGCGCTCTACAGCTACTCTGCGTCCGAACGCGAGGAACCGGGAGGCATCATGGACAGGACGAACGGGACGGGTGCGCGCGTCGTCGCCACCCTCGACGGCGCGAGCATGCGCCGCCTCACCACCGGTCAGGTCATCCTCGACGGCATCGACTGGAGCGTCCGCTCCGGTGAGCACTGGGCGCTGCTCGGCCCCAACGGCGCGGGCAAGACCAGCATCCTGCGGCTCATCGGCGCGACCACCTTCCCCACCACCGGCACCGTCGAGGTCCTCGGCCACCGGCTCGGCCGCGTCGACGTGCGCGAGCTGCGCGCCCACATCGGCCACGTCTCCACCTCCCAGCGCGTCCCCCAGGACCTCACCGGCCACACCGTCGTCCTGACCGGCCACTCCGGCACGGTGCAACCGCTCTGGAAGACGTACGGCACCGAGGTGCGCGACCGCGCCCACGAACTGCTCGCCGAACTCCAGATCAAGGACCTCGCCGACCGCCCGTACGGCGTCTGCTCCGGCGGTCAGCGCGCCCGCATCCTCATCGCCCGCGCCCTGATGGCGAACCCGGCGCTGCTGCTGCTCGACGAGCCGTTCAACGCGCTCGACCTGCCCTCCCGCGAGGACCTGATCGACACCATGCGCCGGCTCGCCGACCACCGGCCCGGCCTCGCCACGGTCACCGTCACCCACCACCTGGAAGAACTGTCCCCCGCGATCAGCCACGCGCTGCTGCTCAAGGAGGGCCGGGTGCTCGCCCGCGGCGCCGTCGAGGACGTGCTCACCGCCGACCGCATGACCGCCTGCTTCGGCCGCCCCATCGAGGTCACCCGGCACGCCGGCCGCTGGCTGGCCCGCTCGGGCGGCCTCGCCTAGGGCCTGTCCGCACCGCCTGGGGTGGTGCTGCGTACACCCCTGATCCGGTCGTTACGCCCCGTGTCCCCGCCGCCCGCCGTCCCTACCGTCGAAGACATCGTGAACGACATCGCGAGGACATCGACGACAGGGCGCGCGAGCGCCTCGACGAGGGGATCGGCGACCATGCGAAAGCCACCGGCACAGACCACCGCACGGACGGCCGGACCGCCGCCGCGGCAGGGCGAGGCGCTCCGTCTGGTGCGGGTCACCAAGACCTACGGCACCCGGGGCGGCGCCCCCGCCCCGGCCGGCGAGGGCACCGCGATCCGCGCCCTCGACGACCTCACCCTCTCCCTGCCCGCCGGCACCTTCACCGCCGTGATGGGCCCCTCGGGCTCCGGCAAGTCGACGCTGCTGCACTGCGCCGCCGGGCTCGACCGCCCCGACCACGGCCTGGTCATGGTCGACGGCGAGGAGATGACGGACTCCGCGAAGCCGCCGCGCGGCGAGGCCGCGCTCACCCGGTTCCGCCGCACCCGCATCGGCTTCGTCTTCCAGCAGTACAACCTGCTGCCGACGCTGACCGTCGCCCAGAACACGGTGCTGCCGCTCAAGCTCGCGGGCCGCCGCGTGGACCGGGCCCGCGTCGAGCGGACCCTCGCCGCCGTCGGCCTCGGCGACCGGCTCGGCCACCGCCCCGACCAGCTCTCCGGCGGCCAGCGGCAGCGCGTGGCCATCGCCCGCGCCCTGGTCACCGAACCCTCGGTGATCTTCGCGGACGAGCCGACCGGCGCCCTCGACACCCGCAGCGCCCGCGACGTGCTCGGCCTGCTCCGGGACGCGGTGCGCGGCCACGGCAGGACCGTCGTCATGGTGACGCACGACCCGGTCGCAGCGTCGTACGCCGACGCCGTCCAGTTCCTCGCGGACGGCCGGCTCGCCGGTCACCTGACGGCGCCCACCGCCGACGCGGTCGCCGAACGCCTCGCCCACCTCGGCGACGACGTACCGCGGGGGGTGTGAGCCGTGTTCACCACACTCGGCCTCGCGGCCCGCTCCGTACGGCAACGCCCCGGCCGCTTCCTCGCGACCCTCCTGTCCGCCTTCCTCGGCGCGGCGATCATCATGACGTTCAACGCCATGCACGACACGGCGGCGGGCGGCGGCGTCGACAGCCGGAGCGCCGACACCCTCACCACCGCGGCGAGCGTCGTCGGCGGCTACGGCACCCTGCTCGTCTTCTTCGCCGTCGCGTCCACCCTGACGGTCAACGTCCGGCAACGCACCGACGAGATCGCCCTGTTGCGCACCGCGGGCGCCACCCCGGGCCAGATCAAGCGCATGGTCGTCGGCGAGTCGGTCGCGGTCGCGCTCGCCGGCGCCCTGCTGGCCGTCGGACCGGCCGCGCTCGGCGGCGCCGTCCTGCTCGACGTGTTCAAGGACAGCGGGCAGGTCGCCGACCGCGTCGACTACTCCTTCGGGCCGATCGCCCTGCTGTCCGGCGTCGACGTCACGCTCCTGGCCGCCGCCGGCGCCGCGTTCCTCGCCGTGCGCCGCGTCACCCGGGAGACGGCGGGACTCCGGCCCGGCAGGCGCCGGGCCCGGACGTTCCTGTCCTGGGCCGCCCTCGTCGTCGGCTGCGTCTCCGTCTGCGCGACGTTCACGATGAAGGCCACCGACCCCGCCCTGATGGCCGCCCCCGCCTACGGCGCGATCCTGCTCTCCGTGGGGCTCGCGCTCGTCTCGACCGGCCTGCTGCGTTCCGTCCTCGGCCGGATCGAGCCCCTCCTGACCGCGCTCACCGGCGCGGGCGGCTACCTGGGCGTGCGGAACATGCGGACGCGGGCCTCCCAACTGTCCGGCGTCCTCGTACCCCTGATCCTCTTCACCGCGATGGCCACCGCGACGCTGTACATGCAGGCCGTCGAGAACGACACGATCAAGGCGTCGGGGGCGACCCGGTCCATGGAGGACAAGAACCTCGAGACGCTCAACCTCACCGTGGTCGGCATCATCGTCGTGTTCGCCTGCGTCATGCTCGTCAACTCCCTGTACGCGGCGACGGCCGCCCGGGTGCGGGAGTTCGGGCAGCAGCGCCTCGCCGGCGCGACCCCCGCCCAGGTCCTGGGAACCGTCGCGGTGGAAGGAGCCGTCCTCACCGTCACCGGAGTGTTCTTCGGCACACTGGCGGCACTCGCGGGCCTCCTCCCGTTCACCGCCGTACGCACCGACGGACTCCTCCCCGACCAGGGACCCGGCATCTGGATCACGGTCGTGGCCATTGCGGGGACGGCCACCATGGTCACCGGCCTGGTCACCGCGCGGCGGGCGCTGCGCACCCCGGCGGTCGACGCGGTCACCCAGACCGCGTGAGCCGGAGCGGCGCCGACCCGTGTCGGTGTTGGGCCAAGCGGGTGACATGACGTAAGAATTGTTCGGTGCAGACAACAGTGCGAGCCCGGACGGGGTGGGGGCAGTGAACAGCCACGACGTCACCGATGAACAGTGGGAAGGGCTCGCCCAGGTCGTACCGCTGCGCAGCCGCAACGAGTGGCCGTCGGCGATCGACCATCGGGCGATGCCGGACGTGGACACCGAACCGCGCCGCCGCTTCGTCGTGCTGCGGGTCAACGTCTTCGGCGACGCCCGCGAGGTCGCCGAGACGGTGATGTCCGGCATCCCGGTCCTGCTGGACCTGAGCGGCGCCGAGTCCGAAGTCGCCAAGCGGGTCCTGGACTTCAGCAGCGGCGTCGTCCTCGGCCTCGGCTGCGGCATGCACCGCGTCGACCGCAACGTGTTCCTGCTCGCCCCGCCCGGCACCGAGGTCCAGGGCCTCGTGGCGGGCGCGGGCGCGCTGTCCTGACCGCGCGCCGATCGGCAAGCCCGATCGGCATAATCGCTCGATCGTAGGAAGGTCACCGGGGACGAACGGTTCTGCGGTGCGGGTCCGCCTACGTTCACCTCATGACCGTGCTCCAGCGGGGCGCGCCCCCGTTACCTCCCGGCGCGTCCTCCGGCCGCCCGCGCGTGACCGAGCTGCGGCTGTCGGCCTTCGCCCGCCATCGCGGCACCACCGTCCCCCTCGGCCCCTTCACCGCCCTGACCGGTCCCAGCGGCAGCGGCAAGAGCAGCGCCCTGCGGGCCCTCGACGCCCTCGCCCGGCTCGGCGGCGGCGCGCACCTGGAGGAGGTGTTCCCCGACCCGCCGGCCTGCGTCCCCGAGCGCGCCCGGCCCGACGCGCAGCGCCGCCGCGGCTTCCGCATCGGCTGCACCGTGGAGGGCCCGGCCGGCCCCGTCCGGCTCGACCTCGCCGTCCAGGCCGAACCCGAACTGCGCGTCGTCGGCGAGCGGCTGACGGGCTCCGGCGTCGTCTACCTGGAGACCGCGCTGCGCGACCCGGGCCGCCGCGACGTCCAGGCCGCCTGGCACACGGCCGGTTCGGTGCCGGTGACCCGGGGCCCGCTCCCCGACGACCTGCTCGGCACGGCCCTGCTCCCGCTGCGCGTCTCCGGGCGCACGGAGGGGCAGTTGCAAGTGCTCGCCGCGGCGGAACAGGTGGTCGTCGGGCTGCGCTCGGCCTTCGCCTGCGACCCCGACCCCGCCCGGATGCGCGCTCCGGCCCCGGCCCGCGCCGACCGGCTGCTCAGCGGTTGCGACAACCTGGCGGCGGTGCTGCGCCGCACCCGCAGCGAGTGCGGCAACCGGCACGCGCTGCTGGTCGCCGCGGCGCGGGCGGGCCTCGCCGGACCGGTCCTCGACGTGTTCGCCGAGCCCGCCGGACGGGACGGCTCGGTCCGCGCCTTCGTCGACCGCGGCGACGGACTGCGCACCCCCGTCGAGCGGCTCGCGGACGGCGAGCTGAGATACCTGGCCCTCGCCCTGGTGCTGCTCACCGGCCCCCAGGTCCTCGAGGTCGACGCGGCGGCCGAGGTGCCGGAGGCGTACCAGACGCTGACCGTCGCCGCCGACGGCTTCGACCGGGGCCTCGACCCGGTCCAGAGCACCGAACTCACCGCGCTGGCCGCCCGGATGTGCGCCCGGGGCCACATCCGGCTCGTCGCGGCGATGGGCCAGGGGGCGGGTGCCGAGCGGGAGGCGCGGGCGCACGGGGCGACGATGGTAGACCTGGAGCCGTGACAGACGCACAGAATCATGGGGCCGCCCGTCCGGCCGCCGGCGGCGACCTCGATGTCGCCGCCCTCCAGACCCGCCTCGCCCGCTTCGCCGCCGCCCGCGACTGGCAGCCCTTCCACACCCCGAAGAACCTGGCCACCGCGCTCAGCGTCGAGGCGGCCGAACTCGTCGAGATCTTCCAGTGGCTGACGCCCGAGCAGTCGGCCCGGGTCATGGACGACCCGGAGTCGGCGCACCGGGTCCGCGACGAGGTCGCCGACGTCCTCGCGTACCTGCTCCAGCTGTGCGAGGTGCTCGGCGTCGACGCGCTCGCCGCTCTCGCGGCGAAGATCGACCGCAACGAGACCCGGTTCCCGGTTCCCGGGGCTCCGGAAAAGGGAATCCGTCACTCTCCGGAGTCATAGAAATATCCACAGCGGATTACTTCTCCACAGATTTCGGGCCTCCCCTGGCTTTTCGACTCTCGAACCCTCACTCTGGGTAGTGGACAAGGGAGTTCGGGCGGGACGGGCGGAGGCGCGGATGGATGCGGTGCGGCTCATCAGGGTCGGCCGACGGGCCTTGGCGGAGAGCCAGGACGCGCCGGACATCATGCGGGAGGCGTGGCAGGCACAGGCCCTGGCGCAGGCGGTCGGGAGCCGGCTCGCCATGCTGGGGCCGCCGGAGCTGAGAGGAGAGGCGCTCGGGCTCTGTGAGGCGGGAGCGCGGGGCAGTGGCGGATCGGCGGTCCCGGTGGTGGGAGCCGGTGGGATACGAGCGGCCCAGTTGACCGAACTGGGCGATGTGCACGGCGCGTTGATGGACCTCGGCGCGCTGCTCGGTGACGTGGGCATCGCGCTCGTCGCGGTGGCGAGCGAGTCCTTCGAGGAGGGCGCCTATTGGCAGTGCATGGAGGCCATCGACGCGGCGGACGAGTCCCGGGACCGCGTCCTGGAGATACTCAGGCGGCTGTCGGAGCGCAGCAGCCGGCTGGCGGACACCGGGCCGGAGCCCGGCTCCGACTCGGCGGCCTGACCGGGAGCCCGGCCGCGGCAGCGGCACCCCCGGCGCGGCGCTCCCCGCGGGCGGCCCAGGGAGCGCGGCGCTGCCCCGGCGGGCGGCTGCCTCAGAGGTCCTCGGCGGCGGGACGCGCGCCGCCCGGGGGCTGTTGGAGGTCGGCGTCGAGCTGCGACAGATCGGCGTTGAGGGCCGCCATCAGCTCCTCCATCTGCTGCAACAGACCCTTGGGTGCCCCTTGCTGCTCCGGCACGGTCGTGTCGTGCGCGGCCTGTTCTGGGACGGCTTCCTGGGACATGAGACGGCCTCCTCGGCCTCGCCCTTCCCGTGCGGGAGGGCAGCTGACGCAAGTGACGCGCGGCAGCGACCGCCGGCGCGGGGGCCGGGCGGTCCGGCTCCGCCCGAGCCAACGATCATCGGGCGGGCCGGGTCACTGCGCGGGGGCCACCCCGCACGGCGGGTTGACGCAATTCACCCGACAGGGGCCGTCGAGCGGGGCAGGGCGCGGGCGGAGTTGACGGACGGCCCCGCTCGACGGGTGCGGGTTCGGCGGATCGGATGACTCGACGCAGGTGGGAGGGGGTGTGAAGGACGTGGTGCGATCAGGAGAGGTGCGGGGCCACCTCGGACGCGATCAGCTCCAGGTGGTCCAGATCGTCCAGGTCGAGCATCTGGAGGTACATCCGCTGCGAGCCGACGGCCCGGTAGGCGGCGATGCGCTCCAGGACCTCCGCGGGCGAGCCGGCCAGCCCGTTCGCCTTCAGCTCGTCGACGTCCCGGCCGATCGCGTCGGCGCGCCGCTTCACCTCGGCGTCGTCCCGGCCCACGCAGATGACGAGGGCGTTGGAGTAGACGAGGGAGTCCGCCGCCCGCCCGTGCTCGACGGCAGCCGCCGCGACCCGCTTGAACTGCGCCTCGCTGTCGGCGACGGAGGCGAAGGGAATGTTGAACTCGGAGGCGAACCGGGCGGCGAGCGCCGGCGTCTTCTTCGCGCCGTGGCCGCCGATGAGGACCGGCACCCGCTCCTGGGCGGGCTTGGGCAGCGCGGGGGAGTCCTTCAGCTGGTAGTGCGCGCCGTCGAAGCTGAAGTGCTGGCCGACCGGCGTCTCCCACAGCCCCGTCACGATGGCGAGCTGCTCCTCCAGCCGCCCGAACTTCTCCTTGGGGAACGGAATGCCGTACGCGGCGTGCTCCTCGGCGTACCAGCCGGAGCCGAGCCCCAGCTCGACCCGGCCGCCCGACATCTGGTCGACCTGGGCGACCTGGATGGCGAGGACACCCGGCAGCCGGAAGGTGCCGGCGGTCATCAGGGTGCCGAGCCGGATCCGCCGGGTCTCACGGGCCAGACCGGCCAGCGTCGTCCAGGCGTCCGTGGGCCCGGGCAGACCGTCGGAGGAGCCCATGCGGAGGTAGTGGTCGGACCGGAAGAAGGCGTCGAAGTCAAGTTCCTCGGCCGTCTGCGCGACGCGGAGCAGCGTCTCGTAGGTGGCACCCTGCTGCGGTTCGGTGAAAACTCGAAGATCCATGCGTCCATGATGCCCGGGGCCGGGCCGCACACGGGAAAACTCGCTGGTCGCTGTCGCGTTCACCAGGGGAGACTGGCTGATGTGTTCCTGACGATCAGCGCCACCGGCACCCCTGAACGCCCCGCGACCGACCTCGGGTTCCTGCTGCACAAGCATCCCGAGAGCGCGCAGGCGTTCACCACCTCCTACGGCACCGCGCACGTCCTCTACCCCGAGGCGAGCGCGGAGCGGTGCACGGCCGCGCTGCTGCTCGACGTGGATCCGGTGGCGCTGGTGCGGCGACGCCAGGGCAGGGGCGGGCAGGGCAGGTCGCCCGACGCGGCGCTCGCGCAGTACGTGAACGACCGGCCGTACGCCGCCTCCTCGCTGCTCGCGGTGGCGCTCGGCACGGTGTTCTCCAGCGCGCTGCGCGGCGTGTGCAAGGCGCGCCCCGAGCGGGCCGAGGAGCCGCTGCCGCTGCGCGTCGAGGTGCCCGTGCTGCCCGCGCGGGGCGGCCCCGACCTCGTACGGAGACTGTTCGCGCCGCTCGGCTGGACCGTCGGGGCGGAGCAGGTCGGGCTGGACGCGACGTTCCCCGAGTGGGGCGGGTCGCGCTATGTGCGGCTGGTCCTGGAAGGGGAGCTGCGGCTCGCCCGGGCGCTGCGGCACCTGTACGTGCTGCTGCCGGTGCTCGACGACGCCAAGCACTACTGGGTCTCGGCCGACGAGGTCGACAAGCTGCTGCGCGCGGGGGAGGGCTGGCTGGCCGGTCACCCCGAGCAGCACCTGATCACCTCCCGCTATCTGGCGCGGCGCCGGTCGCTGACGCGCGAGGCGTCGCAGCGGCTCGAACTGGCGCGGCTCGCGGACGCCGACGACACGGACGTCGAGGAGATCGACAACGCCGTGGACGAGGCGACCGACACCGAGGAGAAGCCGGTGCCGCTCGCGGTGCGGCGGCGCGCGGCGATCCTCGACGCGCTGCGCTCCGCCGGTGCGGCCCGGGTGCTCGATCTGGGCTGCGGACAGGGCCAGTTGGTGCACGAGCTGCTCAAGGACGCCCGGTTCACCGAGATCGTGGGGCTCGACGTGTCCGTGCGCGCGCTCACCGTCGCCGCGCGGCGGCTCGGGCTGGAGCGCATGGGGGAGCGGCAGGCCGCGCGGGTACGGCTCGTGCAGGGCTCGCTGGTGTACACCGACAAGCGGCTCAAGGGGTACGACGCGGCGGTGCTCAGCGAAGTGATCGAGCACCTCGACCTGCCGCGGCTGCCCGCCCTGGAGTACGCCGTGTTCGGGTCCGCGCGCCCCCGCACCGTCCTCGTGACGACACCGAACGTCGAGTACAACGTCCGCTGGGAGACCCTGCCCGCCGGGCACGTCCGGCACGGCGACCACCGTTTCGAGTGGACGCGCGAGGAGTTCCGCGGCTGGGCGGAGCGGGTGGCCGCGCGGCACGGATACGGCGTGCGCCACGTGCCGGTGGGCCCCGACGACCCCGAGGTGGGGCCGCCCACGCAGATGGCCGTGTTCACCCTGTCCGAGCGGCCCACGACCGGCCCAGCCACGACCGACCCGACGACCACCGAGAAGGAGGCGACGGCCGCATGAGCACCACCGACGCCACACCGACAGCACCGGCGACACCCCCGCGCACGCTGCCCGTCACCGACCTCGCCCTGGTCGTCCTGATCGGCGCCTCGGGATCGGGGAAGTCCACCTTCGCCCGCGCCCACTTCGCACCGACCGAGATCATCTCCAGCGACTTCTGCCGCGGCCTGGTCGCCGACGACGAGAACGACCAGAGCGCCACCGCCGACGCCTTCGACGTGCTGCACTACCTCGCGGGCAAGCGCCTGGCGGCCGGCCGCCTGACGGTCGTCGACGCGACGAACGTGCAGCAGGAGGCGCGCCGCCGACTCGTCGACCTGGCGCGGACGCACGACGTGCTGCCGATCGCCGTCGTGCTCGACGTCCCGGAGGACGTGTGCGCCGCGCGCAACGCGAAGCGCACCGACCGCGCCGGCATGCCGCGCCGCGTCATCACCCGGCACACCCGTGAACTGCGCCGCTCGCTGCGCCACTTGGAGCGGGAGGGCTTCCGGAAGGTGCACGTCCTGCGGGGCGCGGACGAGGTGCGGCGGGCGGGCGTCGTGCGCGAGAAGCGGTTCAACGACCTGACCCACCTCACCGGACCGTTCGACATCGTGGGCGACATCCACGGCTGCGCGAGCGAGCTGGAGACGCTGCTCGGCAGGCTGGGGTACGTCGACGGGGTGCACCCGCGGGGCCGCACGGCGGTGTTCGTCGGCGACCTCGTCGACCGCGGACCCGACACCCCCGGGGTGCTCCGCCGGGTGATGGGCATGGTGAAGGCGGGCACCGCGCTGTGCGTGCCGGGCAACCACGAGAACAAGCTGGGCCGCTGGTTCAAGGGCGCGAAGGTCCGGCACACGCACGGCCTCGCCGAGACCGTCGAGCAGCTGGCCGGGGAGAGCGAGGAGTTCCGGACCGAGGTGCGGGAGTTCCTGCGCGGGCTCGTCAGCCACTACGTCCTCGACGGCGGCCGGCTCGTCGTGTGCCACGCGGGCCTGCCCGAGAAGTACCACGGGCGGACCTCCGGCCGGGTGCGGTCGCACGCGCTGTACGGGGACACGACGGGCGAGACCGACGAGTTCGGGCTCCCCGTGCGCTACCCGTGGGCGGAGGACTACCGCGGCACGGCGGCGGTGGTCTACGGACACACCCCGGTACCGGCGGCGACCTGGCTGAACAACACGATCTGCCTCGACACCGGCGCCGTCTTCGGCGGCCGGCTCACCGCGCTGCGCTGGCCCGAGCGGGAGCTGGTCGACGTACCGGCCGAGCGGGTCTGGTACGAGCCGGCCAGGCCGCTGGCCACGGAGGCGCCCGGCGGGCACGAGGGCCGGCCGCTGGACCTCGCCGACGTGCGGGGACGCCGGACCGTGGAGACCCGGCACGGCGGCCGGATCACGGTCCGCGAGGAGAACGCGGCGGCGGCGCTGGAGGTCATGAGCCGCTTCGCGGTCGACCCGCGGCTCGTGCCGTACCTGCCGCCGACCATGGCCCCGACGGCGACGTCGCGGGTGGCGGGCTATCTGGAGCACCCCGCGGAGGCCTTCGCCCAGTACGCGGCGGACGGGGTGGCCCGGGTCGTGTGCGAGGAGAAGCACATGGGCTCGCGGGCCGTCGCCCTGGTGTGCCGGGACGCGGCCGTGGCGCGGGAGCGGTTCGGCGTGCCCGAGGGCGCCGCGCCGGTGACGGGGGCGCTCTACACCCGCACCGGGCGGCCGTTCTTCGACAGCGCCGAGATGACGGAGGCGGTGCTCGGCCGGGTCGCGGAGGCCGTCACCGAGGCCGGGCTCTGGGCCGAGCTGGACACCGACTGGGTGCTGCTCGACGCCGAGTTGATGCCGTGGTCGCTGAAGGCGACCGGGCTGCTGCGCTCGCAGTACGCGGCGGTGGGCGCCGCCGCCGGAGCCGTGTTCCCGGACGTCCTGGACGCGCTGGAGGCCGCCGCCGGGCGCGGGGTCGACGTGGGCGACCTCCTCGGCCGGCAGCGGGAGCGGGCCGCCGACGCCGCCGCGTTCACGGACGCGTACCGGCGCTACTGCTGGAGCACGGACGGGACGCGGGGGGTGCGGCTCGCCCCGTTCCAGATCCTCGCCGTGCGCGGCCGGTCACTCACCGGGCTGCCGCACGACGAACAGCTCGCGTACATCGACCGGATGGTCGAGCACGACACGAGCGGGCTGCTGCACACGACCCGACGCCTGTACGTCGACACGGCGGACCCGGAGTCGGTGCGGGCCGGGGTCGACTGGTGGCTGGAGATGACCGGGCGCGGCGGCGAGGGCATGGTCGTCAAGCCGGTCGGGGCACTGGTGCGCGACGAGAGGGGGCGGCTGGTGCAGCCCGGGATCAAGTGCCGGGGCCGCGAATACCTCCGGATCGTCTACGGCCCGGAGTACACGCGGCCGGAGAACCTGCACACGCTGCGGCAGCGCTCCCTCGGCCACAAGCGCTCGCTCGCCGCGCGGGAGTTCGCGCTCGGCGTGGAGGGGCTGGAGCGGCTGGCCGAGGGGGAGCCGCTGTGGCGGGTGCACGAGGCGGTCTTCGCGGTGCTCGCCCTGGAGTCGGAGCCGGTCGACCCCCGGCTGTGACGGGCGCGGGCCGGGGCCCGGGAGCGCGGGACGGCGCGGCAGGCGCATCCCGCGCTTCCCGGGGAAGGATGGACCCATGGGATTTCACGTCGACTCCGAGGCCGGGCGGCTGCGCCGCGTGATTCTGCACCGGCCCGATCTGGAGCTGAAGCGGCTCACGCCCAGCAACAAGGACCAGTTGCTCTTCGACGACGTGCTCTGGGTGCGCCGGGCACGCCAGGAGCACGACGGGTTCGCCGACGTGCTGCGCGACCGGGGCGTGACGGTGCACCTCTTCGGCGACCTGCTCACCGAGGCGCTCGCCGAGGAGGCCGCCCGCACCCGCGTCCTGAACCGGGTGTTCGACGAGAAGGAGTACGGCCCGCTCGCCACCGACCACCTGCGGGCCGCGTTCGAGGGCCTGCCCGCGCAGGAGCTGGCCGAGGCACTGATCGGCGGCATGACGAAGCGGGAGTTCCTGGCCCGGCACCCGGAGCCGACGTCCGTCCGCTTCCACGTGATGGACCTCGACGACTTCCTGCTGGCGCCGCTGCCCAACCACCTCTTCACCCGGGACACCTCGGCCTGGATCTACGACGGCGTCTCGGTGAACGCGATGCGCTGGCCGGCCCGGCAGCGCGAGACGGTGCACTTCGAGGCGATCTACCGGCACCATCCGCTCTTCCGCGACGAGCGGTTCCACGTCTGGTCCGAGGGGCAGGCCGACTACCCGTCGACCATCGAGGGCGGCGACGTGCTCGTCATCGGCGAGGGCGCCGTCCTCATCGGCATGAGCGAGCGGACCACCCCGCAGGCGGTCGAGATGCTCGCGCACAAGCTGTTCGCCGAGGGCTCGGCCCGCACGATCGTCGCGCTCGACATGCCGAAGCGCCGGGCCTTCATGCATCTGGACACGGTGATGACGATGGTGGACGGGGACACGTTCACGCAGTACGCGGGCCTGGGCATGCTCCGCTCGTACACCATCGAACCCGGCACCTCGGGCCGGGAGCTGAAGGTCACCGACCATCCGCCGGAGCACATGCACCGGGCCATCGCGGCGGCCCTGGGCCTGAGCGGGATCCGGGTCCTGACCGCCACCCAGGACGTGCACGCCGCCGAGCGCGAGCAGTGGGACGACGGGTGCAACGTGCTGGCGGTCGAGCCGGGCGTCGTCGTCGCCTACGAGCGGAACGCGACGACCAACACCTTCCTGCGCAAGCAGGGCATCGAGGTCATCGAGATCCCGGGCAGCGAGCTGGGCCGGGGCCGCGGCGGCCCCCGCTGCATGAGCTGCCCGGTGGAGCGGGACCCGGTGACCGGCGCCTGAGGCGCCCGCGCCGGTCGGGCGGGGTCATCCGGGCGGCGCGGGCGGCAGCCCCCGTTCCGCCACCTGGGCGCGCAGCAGCGTCGTGAACGCGCGCAGCGCCGCCGAGCGGTGGCCGCCCGCGCGGGTCAGGAGCGCCGCCGTGCGGTGCGGGAGCGGCGGGCGCAGCGGCACCGGGGAGAGTCCGGGCCGGTTCAGCGTCACGGCGTCCGGCAGCACGGTGGCGAGCGCCCCGCCCCGCACGATCTCCAGGAGCGCCAGCGCCGAGTCGGCCTCGACGACGACCCGGGGCGCCACGCCCTGCTCCCGGAAGTAGGCGTCGATCCGGTCGCGGGTCGCGAAGTCACCGGCGAGCAGCGCGAGGTCCCGGCCGGCGAGGGCGGCCACCGGCAGCGGCGCGGGCCCCGCCCCGGCGCCCGTGACCACGCCGAGCGTCTCGGTGAACAGCGGCTCGGCGGCGACACCGGGCACCGCGCCGCCGGTGAAGCCGATGCCCGCGTCCAGCTCGTCGGCGGTCAGCCCCTCCCCGATGTGTTCCTGCGTCGCCTCCCGGACGCTCAGGTCGAGCCCGGGGTGCCGGGCGTGCAGGGCCGCCAGGAGCGGCCCGACGAGATACGCGGTGAAGGTGGGCGTCACCGCGAGCCGCAGCCGCCCGCGCGAGAGATCCTGCACGTCGCGCAGGGCCGCCTCCCCGGCGGCGAGCTCGCGCAGCGCCCGGCGCGCATGACCGGCGTAGACCGCGCCCGCGTCGGTGGGCCGCACGGCGCGTCCCGACCGGTCGAGCAGCGGCTGCCCCACGGCCCGCTCCAGCGCCCGGATCTGCTGCGACAGGGTGGGCTGGGAGATGTGCAGCGCCTCGGCGGCCCGGGTGAAGGTGCCGTGCTCGACGACGGCCAGGAGATAGCGCAGGTGCCGCAGTTCGACGGGAGCCATGCGGCGAGCCTAGCGCCGGGTATAGATGTCATCAATAGCAGCCATGGGTACTGCGTCTTGGACGCTATAGGGGCAGTTCATCCAGGCTGGGTAGCAGTTCGACAGAGGCCGGCCGCAGGCGGCCGGAGAGCATCGACCGGAGGTTTTCCATGGACTTCGTCCAGCGCACCATCGACCTGGCCCGTGCCAACGTCCTGGACGGCGGCCGCCCCTTCGCCACCGTCGTCGTCAAGGACGGCGAGATCATCGCGGAGCGCGCCAACCAGGTCGCCCAGACCCACGACCCGACGGCCCACGCCGAGGTGCTGGCCGTCCGCGACGCGTGCGTGCGGCTCGGCACCGAGCACCTCACCGGCACCACGATCTACGTACTGGCCCAGCCGTGCCCGATGTGCCTCGGCGCGCTCTACTACTGCTCCCCGGACGAGGTCGTCTTCGTCACGACCCGGGAGGCGTACGAACCGCACTACGTGGACGACCGCAAGTACTTCGAGCTGAACACGTTCTACGACGAGTTCGCCAAGCCCTGGCAGGAGCGCCGGCTGCCGATGCGCCACGAGCCGCGCGACAGCGCCGTGGACGTCTACCGCCTGTGGCAGGACCGCAACGGCGGCGACCGCCGGGTTCCGGGCGCCCCGGTGAGCGACCGCGGCTGAGCCGGAGAGGGCTGTATATAAATGTGGAAGATCGTATAGACTTCCATCATCTATCCCTCGCTTTGTTCCTTCGCTGTTCTTCGCTGTCCCTTCGCTGTCCCCTCACCGACCCCGAGTCCCCTCAGGAGCGCCCCATGGCGACGACCGCCCGCCCCGACCTCACAGGCCGCCACTTCCTGAAGGAGGCGGACTTCAGCGCGGAGGAGTTCCGCGGGCTGGTCGAGCTGGCCGCCGAGCTGAAGGCCGCCAAGAAGGCGGGCGCCGAGACGCAGTACCTCAAGGGCCGGAACATCGCGCTGATCTTCGAGAAGTCGTCGACGCGGACCCGCTGCTCGTTCGAGGTCGCCGCCGCCGACCAGGGTGCCTCGACGACGTACCTCGACCCGGCCGGCTCGCACATCGGCAAGAAGGAGTCGAGCAAGGACACCGCGCGCGTCCTCGGCCGGATGTTCGACGCCATCGAGTTCCGCGGGGACGCGCAGGAGACCGTCGAGACGCTCGCCGAGTTCGCCGGCGTGCCGGTCTACAACGGTCTGACCGACGACTGGCACCCGACCCAGATGCTCGCCGACGTGCTCACGATGACCGAGCACAGCGACAAGCCGCTGACCGGGATCTCCTTCGCCTACCTCGGTGACGCCCGCTTCAACATGGGCAACTCCTACCTCGTCACCGGCGCCCTGCTCGGCATGGACGTACGGATCGTCGCGCCCAGGGCCTACTGGCCCGCCGCGGGGATCGTCGCGCAGGCCGAGAAGCTCGCCGAGACGAGCGGGGCGCGCATCACGCTCACCGAGTCCGTCGCGGACGGCGTCGCCGGCGCCGACTTCGTCGTCACCGACGTCTGGGTCTCCATGGGGGAGCCCGAGGAGGTGTGGGCCGAGCGGATCGAGGCGCTCACGCCGTACGCCGTCACGATGGACGTGCTGCGCGCGACGGGCAACGCGGACGTGAAGTTCCTGCACTGCCTGCCCGCCTTCCACGACCTGGGCACCAAGGTCGGCCGGGAGATCCACGCCAAGTACGGCCTGGAGTCCCTGGAGGTCACCGACGAGGTCTTCGAGTCGGCGCACTCCGTCGTCTTCGACGAGGCCGAGAACCGGATGCACACGATCAAGGCCGTCATGGTCGCCACGCTCGGCCGCCCGTAGGCCCCGGACGCCGGGCGCGCTACGCCTCGGACGCGGGCCGCTGCCGGGGCACCGCGGGCAGCGTGAACCACACCGCCTTGCCGGACTCGGTGGGGCGGTGTCCGCACGAGGAGGACAGCGTGCGGATCAGCAGCAGGCCGCGGCCGTGCTCCTGCCACGGGTCCGGCTCCTCGGCGTCGTCCGGATTGGTGAGGTCCGCGGGCGGCGCCGGGTCGGCGTCGTGCACCTCCACCTGGCACCCGGTCTCCAGCAGCTCCACCACCAGCTCGATGGGGGCGTCACCGGCCGTGTGCTCCACCGCGTTCGCCACCAGCTCGGCCGTGAGCAGCTCCGCGGTGTCCATGTCGGCGGCCGGCGAGTCGATCTCGGTGAGCGCGGTACGGACGAGGGCGCGCGCCACCGGCACGGCGGCCGCGGTGTGCGGCAGGGCTATCCGCCACGACGTGGGCGTGGAGGGCCCGGGGGGAGGAGTCAAAGCGGGTCCTGAGGGGGCGGGTGGGGGCGGTTCGGGCGGGACGGGTCACGGGGGGCTGTGCGTGGGGTGGCCGTCCTGCGTTCAACCTTATGAATGGTACGGCGTGTGCCGATAGAGGCTCCCGGTGGTCTTCCTCGGGACATTGGGCTCTATGAGCTGAACTGTTCCTTATTCCCGCCGGCCACCTTCTCGTATCGCGTGCTGCTGACGACGGTCACGAACCGGTGATACCGTCGGAGGACAGCCAGCCGCCGGAGCACCCCTGCCCGCAGGAGGCCGTACGCGCATGAGTCCCTTCACCGGCTCCGCCCCCCGCACCGAGACCTGGCGCCACCTCCGCTGCACCGTGGACCGGCACGCCGTCGCCACCGTCACCCTCGCCCGGCCCGAGAAGCTCAACGCGCTCACCTTCGGGGCCTACGCCGACCTGCGCGACCTGCTCGCCGAGCTGTCCCGCGAGCGGGCGGTGCGCGCCCTGGTCCTGACCGGCGAGGGCCGCGGCTTCTGCTCCGGCGGCGACGTCGACGAGATCATCGGCGCCACCCTCGGCATGGACACCGCCCGGCTGCTCGACTTCAACCGGATGACGGGCCAGGTCGTACGGGCCGTGCGCGAGGCCCCCTTCCCGGTGATCGCCGCCCTGCACGGCGTCGCCGCGGGCGCCGGCGCGGTGCTCGCGCTCGCCGCGGACTTCCGGGTCGCCGACCCCAGCACCCGCTTCGCGTTCCTGTTCACCCGGGTCGGCCTGTCCGGCGGCGACATGGGCGCCGCCTATCTGCTGCCCCGCGTCGTCGGCCTCGGCCACGCCACCCGGCTGCTCCTGCTCGGCGACGCGGTGCGCGCGCCGGAGGCCGAGCGGATCGGGCTCGTCAGCGAGCTGACCGACGAGGGCCTGGCCGACACGGCGGCCCTCGCCCTCGCCCGCCGGCTCGCCGACGGCCCCGCCCTCGCCCTCGCCCAGACCAAGGCGCTGCTCACCGCCGAACTGGACATGCCCCTCGCCGCGTCCGTCGAGCTGGACGCGGCCACCCAGGCCCTGCTGATGACCGGCGAGGACTACGCCGAGTTCCACGCGGCCTTCACCGACAAGCGCCCGCCGAAGTGGCGGGGGAGGTGAGGCCGGCGTGAGCGAGCGCGCGCGGAGGATCGCCGTCGTCGGCGGCGGTCCCGGCGGCCTGTACGCGGCCGCGCTCCTCAAGCGCCTGGACCCGGACCGCGAGATCACGCTCTGGGAGCGCAACGCACCGGACGAGACGTTCGGCTTCGGCGTCGTCCTGTCCGACGAGACCCTCGGCGGCATCGAGCACGCCGACCCGGTCGTGTACGCGGCGCTGCGCGAGGAGTTCGTGCGCTGGGACGACATCGACATCGTGCACCGGGGCGTGCGCCACACCTCCGGCGGCCACGGCTTCGCCGCGCTCGGCAGGCGCCGCCTGCTCGACATCCTCCAGAGCCGCTGCCGCCAGCTCGGCGTCGACCTCCGCTTCCGCACCCAGGCACCGCCCCTCGACCGGTTGCGCGCCGCGCACGACCTGGTGGTCGCCGCCGACGGCGTGCGCAGCGCGACCCGCACGGCCTGCGCCGACGCGTTCCGCCCGCGGATCGAGGAGCACCGCAACCGCTACATCTGGCTCGCCGCCGACGGCGCGTTCGACGCGTTCCGCTTCGAGATCGCTGAGACCCGGCACGGCGTGCTGCAACTGCACGGATACCCGTACAGCGCGGACGAGTCGACGGTCATCGTCGAGACGCGCGACGAGGTCTGGCGGGCCTCGGGCCTCGCGGACCTGCCCGTGGCGGAGTCCGTCGACGCCTGCGCGAAGATCTTCGCCGACGCGCTCGGCGGGCGCCCCCTGAAGGCGGGCGACTCCGCCTGGCTCACCTTCCGCACGGTCGTCAACGACCGCTGGTCGCACGGCAACTGCGTGCTCATCGGCGACGCCGCCCACACCGCGCACTTCTCCATCGGCTCCGGCACCAAACTCGCCGTCGAGGACGCCCTCGCCCTCGCCGCCTGCCTGGAGGAGCACCCCGCGACGGACGCCGCGCTGCGGGCGTACGAGGCGGAGCGGCGGCCCGTCGTCGCCTCCACCCAGCGCGCCGCGCGGGCCAGCCTCGCCTGGTTCGAGGACCTGCCGCGCTATCTTGACCAGCCGCCCCGGCAGTTCGCGTTCAACCTGCTCACCCGCAGCCGCCGCGTCACCCACGACAACCTGCGGCTGCGCGACGCCCGGTTCACCGAGGCGGTGGAGCGCGAGTTCGGCTGCCCCGAGGGCACCCCGCCCATGTTCACCCCGTTCCGGCTGGGCGGGCTGCGGCTGCGCAACCGCGTCGTGGTCTCCCCGATGGACATGTATGCGGCCGCGGACGGCGTCCCCGGCGACTTCCACCTGGTCCACCTCGGCGCCCGGGCGCTCGGCGGCGCGGGCCTGGTCATGACGGAGATGGTCTGCGTCAGCCCCGAAGGCCGCATCACCCCCGGCTGCACCGGGCTGTACACCGGCGCGCAGGAGACGGCCTGGCGACGGATCACCGATTTCGCGCACACCCGCGCGCCCGGCACCGCGATCGGCGTCCAGCTCGGCCACTGCGGCCGCAAGGGCTCCACCCGCCTGATGTGGGAGGGCATCGACGAACCCCTGCCCGACCCGGCGGACAACTGGCCCCTGGTGGCGGCCTCCCCGATCCCGTACAAGGAGGGCAGCCAGACCCCGGCCGAGCTGACCGCCGCCCAACTCGCCGAGCTGCGCGACCAGTTCGCGGCGGCGGCGCGCCGCGCCGGACGCGCGGGCTTCGACCTCCTCGAACTGCACTGCGCGCACGGCTATCTGCTCTCCGGGTTCCTGTCCCCGCTGACGAACCGGCGCACCGACGCCTACGGGGGTTCCCTCGCGGCGCGCCTGAGGTTCCCCCTCGAAGTCTTCGACGCGGTGCGCGAGGTGTGGCCCGCCGACCGGCCCCTGACCGTGCGGATCTCGGCGACGGACTGGGCCGAGGGCGGCACGACCGCCGACGACGCGGTCGCGATCGCCCGGGCCTTCGGCGCGCACGGCGCCGCCGCGATCGACGTCTCCACCGGGCAGGTCGTCGCCGCCGAACGGCCCGCGTACGGCCGCTCCTACCAGGTGCCGTACGCCGACCGGATCCGCGCCGAGACCGGCGTCCCGGTGATCTCCGTCGGCTCGATCTCCTCCTGGGACGACGTCAACTCCCTCCTGCTGGCCGGACGCACGGACCTGTGCGCGCTGGCCCGCCCGCACCTGTACGACCCGCACTGGACCCTGCACGCGGCGGCCGAGCAGGGCTACACGGGCCCGGGCGTCGGCTGGCCCGACCCGTACCGCGCGGGCAGCAGGCCCCCGCGGACCGGCCGCCTCGACACCCCCAGGCCCCGGCTCTCCCTGCCCCGGTGACGCGGCCGGCGGCGGGACCGGGCGGTCAGGAAGCGCGCACGAACGCCGCCGCGGCCGTGTGCAGCCGCTCGTGCAGCGCCGTGAACACCGCCGCCGAGCGCAGCCCGGGCCACCGCGCGGGCAGCAGCTCCGGCGGCAGGCCGGGGTCCGCGTACGGCAGGTGCCGCCAGGAGTCCAGGGCCAGCAGATGGTCCCGGTAGGCCGCCGCCGGCGGGGTGTCCGCGCGCTCCTCCCAGGCCCGCAGCACCGGCCCGTGCTCGTCCAGGAACGCCTCGTGCAGCTTCGCCAGGGCCGGCAGGTCCCACCAGCGGGCCACCGCCTCGGCCGTCGCCGCGAACCCCAGGTGCTCGCCGGTGAACAGGTCCACGTACCCGGCGCAGCCCGCCCGCTCCAGCGTGTGCCGGGCCTCCGCGTACAGCCCGGCGGGCGCCAGCCAGACGCCGGGCGCCGCCGTGCCGAAGCCGAGCCCCGCCAGCGTGGAGCGCAGCACGTGCCGCCTGGCCCGCTCGGACTCCGGGACGGAGAACACGGCGAGCACCCAGCCGGAGCCGCCCGCGGCCTGCCCGTACACCCGGCGGTCGCCGTCGTCGAGGAGCTGGCGGGCGTCGTCCGACAGCGCGTACCCGGCGGCCCCGGCCGCCGTGCGCGCGGGCAGCAGCAGCCCGCGCCGCTTCAGCCGGGACACCGCCGAGCGCACCGACGGCGCGTCGACCCCCGCCGCGCCGAGCAGCCGGATCAGCTCGGCGACCGGCACCGGACCGGGGAAGCCGCGCCCGTGGGCGCCGTACAGGGTGACGATCAACGACCGGGGCGTATGCGGGGTCTGCTCGGACACGTGATCACTGTACGGTTCCGGGCCGCCGCAGCCGGAACCGCTGGAGCTTCCCGGTGGCGGTGCGCGGCAGCGCGTCCAGGAACATCACCTCGCGCGGGCACTTGTACGGCACCAGCTCGGCCCGCACGAACTCCCGGAGCGCGTCCGCGTCCCGCCGCGCCCCCGCCCGCAGCACCACGTGGGCGACGGCGATCTGCCCGCGCGCGGCGTCGGGCCGCCCCACCACGGCCGCCTCCGCCACGTCGGGGTGGCGCAGCAGCGCGTCCTCCACCTCGGGGCCCGCGATGTTGTACCCGGCGGAGATGATCATGTCGTCGGCGCGGGCCACGTACCGGAAATAGCCGTCGGCCCCGCGCACGTAGGTGTCGCCCGTGATGTTCCAGCCGTGGCGCACGTACGCGCTCTGCCGCGGGTCGGCGAGGTAGCGGCAGCCGACGGGCCCGCGCACGGCGAGCAGCCCCGGCTCGCCGTCCGGGAGGGTGGCGCCCGCCTCGTCGACCACCCGCGCCTGCCAGCCGGGCACCGGCACCCCGGTCGCGCCCGGCCGGGCGGCGCCGTCGGCGGCGGACAGGAAGATGTGCAGCAGCTCGGTGGCGCCGATGCCGTTGATGAGCCGCAGCCCCGTCGCCGCGTGCCAGGCGTGCCAGGTGGCGGCGGGCAGGTTCTCCCCGGCCGAGACGCAGCGGCGCAGCGAGGTGACGTCGTGCGCGGGCCAGGACGGGTCCGCGAGCATCGCCCGGTAGGCCGTCGGCGCGGTGAACAGCACCGACACCCGGTGCTCGGCGACCGCCGCCAACAGCCGTGATGGGCCCGCCTGTTCGAGGAGGAGCGCGGACGCCCCGGCGCGCAGCGGGAAGACCACGAGGCCGCCGAGCCCGAAGGTGAAGCCGAGCGGCGGGCTGCCCGCGAAGACGTCGTCCGGGGTGGGCGCGAGGACGTGCCGGGAGAAGGTGTCGGCGATCGCGAGCACGTCCCGGTGGAAGTGCATGCACCCCTTGGGCCGGCCGGTCGTGCCCGAGGTGAAGGCGATCAGCGCGACGTCGTCGGCGGAGGTGCGCACCGCCGGGTACCGTGCCGGGTGGCGGGCCGCCCGGCGCAGCAGGTCGTCCGGGCCGTCCCCGCCGAACGGGGTGATCCGCAGCCCCGGCGCGTCCGCCCTCGCCAGATCGTCGACCGACCGCGCGTCGCACAGCGCGTGCCGGACCTGGGCGATGTCGCACATCGTGGCCAGCTCCGCCGCCCGCGCCTGGGCGAGCACGGTCACCGCGACACCGCCCGCCTTCATCACGGCGAGCCAGCAGGCCGCGAGGTGCGCGGTGGTGGGCCCGCGCAGCAGGACGCGGTTGCCGGGGACGACGCCGAGGTCGTCGGTGAGGACGTGCGCGATCCGGTCGACGGTCGCCCGCAGCTCGCCGTACGTCCACGGCGGCCGGCCGGGGGAGTGGAAGGCGGGGCGGTCCGGGCCGAACCGCTCGACGGTGGCGTCCAGCAGCTCGGCCCCGCAGTTGAGGGTGGCGGGGTAGCGCAGGTCCGGCCGGTCGAGCAGGAGGCCGGGCCATGCCCCGGCGGGCGGCAGATGGTCCCGCGCGAAGGTGTCGGTGTGCCCCGAGGGGAGAAGCGAGCCGAGCGGTCGGTCCATGGCCGGGTGCCCCCTTGCCGTCGCGTGGCCGCACTCCGGTGCCGTGCGCGCGCCGCTGCCGTACGCCGCCGGCGCCCTCCCACCGTATCGTGATGGTGACGACAGTCAACGGTCCGCGATACGGTGGGCGCATGGGCATCTTCTCGCTCGATCCCGACCAGCTCGCCGGGTGCAGGGAGTTGCGCGACCTCGCGCGACGGCACCTGGCCCCCCTCGCGGAGCAGGGCGGACCGGGCCGCGTCAACCGCCCGCTCGTCGCCGAACTGGGGCGGCTCGGCCTGCTGGAGCGCCTGTTCACCGCCGGGGCGCTCGACCTGTGCCTGATGCGCGAGTCGCTGGCCCAGGTGTGCACGGAGGCGGAGACCGCCCTCGCCCTCCAGGGGCTCGGCGCGCACCCCGTGCACGCCTACGGCACCGGCGCGCAGCGCGACCGCTGGCTCCCCGCGGTGCGGACCGGCCGGGCCGTCGCGGCGTTCGCGCTGAGCGAGCCGGGGGCGGGATCCGACGCGGCGGCCCTGGGCCTGCGCGCCGACGCCGAAGCGCCCCGCGCGGAGAAATGGCTGCTCAGCGGCGAGAAGACGTGGATCTCGAACGCTCCGGAGGCCGACTTCTACACCGTCTTCGCCCGCACCGGGGAACCCGGCAGCCGGGCCGGCGGCGTCACCGCCTTCCTGGTCCCCGCGGACCGCCCCGGCCTCACCGGCACCCCGCTCGACATGCTTTCGCCGCACCCCATCGGCACCCTCGCCTTCGACGGCGTCCCGGTCACCGCCGACGACGTGCTCGGCGAACCGGGCGGCGGCTTCCGCGTGGCCATGAACACCCTGAACCTCTTCCGCCCGAGCGTCGGCGCGTTCGCCGTCGGCATGGCCCAGGCCGCGCTCGACGCGACACTCGCCCACACCGCCCGGCGCCAGGCGTTCGGCGGCCCGCTCAAGGACCTCCAGACCGTGGCCCACCAGGTCGCCGACATGGCCGTGCGCGTCGAGTCCGCCCGCCTGATGGTGTACGCGGCCGCCGCGGCGTACGACGAGGGCGCCGACGGGGTGCCCGGCCGCGCCGCGATGGCGAAACTCCTCGCCACCGAGACCGCCCAGCACGTCGTCGACGCGGCGGTCCAGCTGCACGGCGCCCGCGCCCTGCGCCGCGGCCACCTCCTGGAGCACCTGTACCGGGAGGTGCGCGCGCCCCGGATCTACGAGGGCGCCTCGGAGGTCCAGCGCGCCGTCATCGCCCGCGAGACGTACAAGGAGGCGGCCCGATGAGCCGCGGTCCGCACCGGGTGAACCCGCCGGAACTCTCCCCGCCCACCGGCTTCTCGCACGCCGTCGTCGCCTCCGGCCGCCGCCTGGTGATGCTCGCCGGGCAGACCGCCCTGGACGCCGACGGCACGATCGTGGGGGAGGACCTGCCCGCCCAGTTCGCCCGCGCCCTCACCAACCTCCTCACCGCGCTGCGCCACGCGGGCGGCGTCCCGGCGGACCTCGCCCGCGTCACCGTGTACGCGACGGACGTGGCCGACTACCGCGCGCACGCCCGGGAGCTGGGCGCGATCTGGCAGCGGCTCGCGGGCCGCGACTACCCCGCGATGGCGGTGATCGGCGTGACCCGGCTGTGGGACGAGACGGCCCTGGTGGAACTGGACGGCACCGCCGTCCTGCCCTGACCCCTGGCCCTGATCCCTGGCCCCCGACCCCTGCCCCCTGGCCCCCGACCCCTGCCCCCGTCACGTCGCCTGCGGGACCCGGAACCGCCGCCGGTACTCGGTCGGGGTCGTGGCCAGCCGCCGGCGGAACGCCCGGACCAGCGTGTCCACGGTCCCGAACCCGCAGACGGACGCGACCCGTTCGAGCGTGGCGTCCGACGACTCCAGTTCGTGCCGGGCCTTCTCCACCCGCACCGACTCGATGTACGCGTGCGGGGTCGTGCCCAGCTCCGTCTTGAACAGTCGGGTCAGGTGCCGGTCGCTGACGTGCGCGTGCGCGGCGAGGTCGGCGACCGTCAGCGGCTCGGTCACGTGCCGCAGGATGTGATGGCGCAGGTCCTCGATGCGCCGGGTCGTGGAGACCTGCTCCAGCGGAACGCTGAACTGGCTCTGGCCGCTGGGGCGTTTGAGGTACATGACGAGCTGCCGGGCGACGCGCAGGGCGACCGCCTCGCCGAGGTCGTCGGCGATCAGCGCGAGGGAGAGGTCGAGACAGGCGCTGATCCCGGCGCCCGTCCACACGTTGTCCTCGCGGATGAAGATGGGGTCGGCGTCGACCGTCACCTCCGGGTGGTCGGCGGCCAGTTGGGCCGCGGTCGACCAGTGGGTGGTGGCCCGCTTGCCGTCGAGCAGCCCCGCCGCCGCGAGCAGGTGCGCGCCCACGCACACGGAGGTGATCCGGTGCGTCCGCGCGGCGAGCACCCGCACCCAGTCGACCAGCTCCGGATCGACGATCGGCCGCGTCCGGCCCCCCGGCCCGACCTCCACCGCCCCCGGCACGATCAGCGTGTCGACGGCGCCCGCCGCGACCTCGGCGAAGGTGCGGTCCGGCAGCACCCGGACCCCGGCGCCGGTGGTCACCGGATCCAGCGTCCGGGCGGCGAGCACCACCTCGTACCCGGCCGCCGCGTCCGTCTCGCGCAGAGCGAGCGAGAACACCTCGGGAGGGCCCGTGACATCGAGCAGGTCGACCCCCTCGAAGAGCACGATGACGATCAGTCGCCCGGCCGTGTCCGCCACAGTTCCTCCCGTACGCCGCATGTCGGTATCTGCATGTTAGACGTCATTGCCGACGTCACAGCCGGGTCATAGCGTGGTGTCACGGCCCGGGGGGAACACCGCGGGCCGGTTTCTCCCCCGTAACTCCGAAGGCGGTACACCCATGTCCCGAACCACGCTGCGCGAGCTGAACGGCTTCGACCAGGCGCCCGCGAAGCTGGCCGACTCGACGCTGATCCTGATCGACTTCCAGAACACCTACACCCAGGGCGTCATGGAACTCGACGGCTGGGAGAAGTCCCTCGACGCCGCCGCGCAGCTGCTGGTCCGGGCCCGCGCGGCAGGCACCGACGTCGTGCACGTCATCAACGACGGCGGCGAGGGCACCCCGTACGACATCCGCGCCGAGATCGGCCAGATCCACCCGAAGCTCGCGCCCGTCGACGGCGAGGCCGTCGTCGTGAAGCAGGCGCCGAACGCGTTCGTCGGCACCGACCTCGCCACCCACCTCAAGGAGGGCCAGGACGTCGTCATCGCGGGCTGGATGACCCACATGTGCGTGGCGTTCACCGCCCAGGGCGCGTTCCTGAACGGCAACCGGCCGACCGTCGTCGCCGAGGCCACCGCGACCCGCTCGCTCCCGGTCGTGGGCACCGACATCGACGCCTGCCAGGTGCACTACAGCGCCCTCGCCACCATCGCCGACCTGTACGGCGTCGTGGTCCCCACGCAGAAGGAGATCGTCTGATGAAGCTGCTCCGTTCGGCCGCCGCGCTCGGCGCCGCCGCCGTGCTCGCGGCCACGATGACCGCGTGCGGCGGCAGCTCGGAAGCCGCCACCCGGGACGGCGGCGGCAAGCCGCGCGCCACGGAGAACCACGCGAAGGACACCACGACGCTGCGCCGGCTGATGAAGCTGGACGAGACGCCCGCGAAGCTGTCCGACGCCACCCTCGTCCTCGTCGACTACCAGAACGTGTACACCGGCGGCACGATGGAGCTGACGGGCTGGCGCGAGGCCGTCAGGAACACCCGGGCGCTCCTGGACCGCGCCCGCGCGGCGCACACCCCGGTCGTGCACATCGTGGAGAAGGGCTACGACCTCACGTCGAAGGCGGGCCAGATCATCCCGGCGCTCAAGCCGGCGAAGGGCGAGACCGTCGTCGAGAAGGCCGTCCCCAACGGCTTCCACGACACGGACCTCGACGCGGTGCTCAAGAAGACCGGCCGCGAGAACGTCATCATCGCCGGCTTCATGACCCACATGTGCACCCTGTTCACCACCGAGGGCGCCGTCTACAACGGCTACCGCCCGACGGTGATCGGCGACGCCTCCGCGACCCGCCCGCTGCCGGTCGCGGGCAACCCGCGGGGCATCCCGGCCCGCCAGGTCCATGAGGCCGCGCTCGCCACGATCCAGGACCGCTTCGGCGTCGTCGTGCCCCACCAGCGCGACATCAAGTAGCGCAGGAGCAAGGGCCGTTCACGGTCGGCAGGGAAAGAGCCGCGGCTGCGGCTCCTTCCCTGCCTGCTGCGCCGCCCCCCCCACATCCCCCCGCCCCCCCACATCCCCCCATCCCCCCAACCGAAGGTCCCCCCATGACCGATCAGCAGTTCTCGACCACGCTCTCGACATCCCTATGGAGAAAACGAAGATGGCTACGCGCAGAGGATTCATAGGCGGCGCCACCGGTGTCGGCACCGCGGCCCTGCTCGGCTACGCGGCCGCGCCGAGCGCCGCGGACACCGTGGGCGCCACCACGGTCACCCAGGCGCAGGCGCGCGAGTCGATGTTCGCCGTGAACGCGGGCATGCGCACCAACTACGCCACCCTCAAAGCCGAGTTGATCAAGCACCTCGCCCCGGTGGTCGTCGTCCAGAACGACGCCAAGGGCGGCCGCTTCACCCTCGTGACCAAGGACGGGCAGGAGTCCGTCAACCCCGTCGCGCAGACCTTCGAGCTGGCGAAGTCCATCGCCCACACCCCGCTCGGCGTCTTCTCGGTGATCGCCTCCTACCTCGCCGACAAGATCCCCAACCTGCCGAACGCCGACCGCATCGACCCGCACGACCTGGTGATGGTCGCCTACAACGACGACGCGTCCACGGCGTGGATCGAGCCCCTCAAGGCGTACGCCGCCAAGCTCTCCACCGCCCGCCAGAATCTGCCCGCCGCCGGACTGCCGGCCGCGCTCCAGACGTCGTGCGCCACGATCCTCGACGGCGCCCTCGCGTTCATCAAGACCTCCATCGCCGCCAAGCACTTCGACATGGCGTCGTTCGAGCAGTTCTCCGGCAGCGTCTACCCGGCCATCCGCACCAACATGGAGCACGCCTCGCAGGCCCAGATCAAGGGCGTGCAGGACATCATGAAGACCTGGCGCGCCAAGGTGGGCGAGGCGGCGTGGGCGGACCTGTACTGCGTGGTGATCTCGCAGTGGACCACCAGCGTGCTCAACCAGAACACCATCATCATCAAGGACTGCATGAACGCGGCGAAGGTGGCGACCCACCTCATCGACCTGCCCGGCCTCGAACCGCCGGCCGACCCGGTCTTCACCGCGCTCGACAACCTCGCCCGCATCGTGCAGGACAACATCGCCGCCGAGATGGTCTTCCCGAAGGACACCGTGGTCGCCGACGCCCTCAAGGGCCAGCAGGACCTGCTCTCCGACGAGATCCTCAAGCAGCTCGGCACCGTCAACGTGACGGCGCAGGCGGCCCCGCTCTACAACACGGTCGCCGCTCCGGGAGTGTGCCCGGTCCGGAAGTAGCGGGCCGCACCGTGGCGGCTCCCCGGGGGAGGAGCCGCCACGGCGTCCGGGCGCGGGATCAGCCCGCGCGGCAGACCAGGGCGGGGGTGCCCGCCCCGCCCGGCGCGGCACCGAAGCCGAACGACGTCGACGCGCCGGGGGCGACGGAGCCGTTGTGGTCGGCGTTGCGCGCCGTCACCGACTTCCCGGCCTGGGTGAAGGAGGCGTTCCACATGCCGCTGACCGTCTGGCTCCCGGGCCAGTCCCAGCTGACCTGCCAGGACCTGGTCGCCGTCGGGCCGGTGTTGGTGACCGTGACGTCGGCGTTGAAGCCGCTGCCCCAGTCGCTGCTCACCTTGTAGACGGCCGTGCACCCGGCGGACCCGCCGCCCGTGCCGGAGGTGGTCGCGCCCACCGGGGCGGAGGCGGGGGAGGTGTTGCCCGCGGCGTCGCGGGCCCGGACGGTGTAGTCGTACCGCGTCCCGGCGGTGAGGCCGGTGTCGGTGTAGGACGTACCGGTCACCGCGCCGACCTTGCCGCTGCCCCGGTACACGTCGTAGGCCGTGACGGCGGTGTCGTCGGTGGCGGCCGTCCACGCCAGGGAGACGCTCGTGGAGGTGGTCCCGGTCACCCGGAGCCCGGTCGGCGTGGACGGCGCCGTGGTGTCACCGCCCCCTCCGCCGCCACCGAACGCCGGTGCCTTGACGGAGGCCAGATAGCCGTCCTTGGCGGTGTCCACGGTCTGCCAGTCGTCCTTGAGGATGCCGCCGGTGTCCCCCGAGTCGGGGTTCCACGACCAGAAGGTCCACTGGAAGCTGTCGGCGCCGTAGGTCCCGGTCGGGCGCAGGTAGTCGACGAGGGCGGCCAGCCACTTCTGGTCGGTCGTGGACTGCAACGTGGTGCCGAACTCCCCGAGCCACACCGGCGCGATGTTCTGCTTGAAGACGTACCCCCAGTTCCGGTCCCAGATGCCGGGCATGTTGGCGGGGAAGGACGGGTCGTCGAACCAGGGCTGCTGAGCGACGCTCGTGGCGTAGTCGTGCGCCGAGTAGACGAGCCGGTTCGCCACGTTCAGCCGGACCGGTGCGTCGGCCACGCCGGCCAGGTTGCCGCCCCACCACGTGGACCGGCCGTTCACCGTCTGCACGCCCTCGACGAAGATCAGCAGGCGCGGGTTGACGGACAGCACGGCGTTCCCGGCGCGTTCGGCGGCGAGCCGCCAGTCGACGCCCGTGTCGCCGCAGCCCCAGCAGGCCGGGTCGTGGGGTTCGTTGTGCAGGTCGATGCCGACCACGGCGGAGTTGCCCTGGTAGCGGGCGGCGAGCGCCTTCAGGTCGGCGATCCAGGTGGTCTCCGGGACCGCGGCGGTGTACCAGAGGGCCGACTGGGCCGAGGCGTCGGGACGGTGCCGGTCGAGGACGACCTTGAGGCCGATCGCCCCCGCGTAGTCGACGATCTTGTCCATGACCGCCAGGGAACCGAGGTCCTTGAGATCGGAGTTGAGGCCGTTGGCATAGGTGATGCCGTTGGGGACGGTGTTCTTGAAGATGTCGTCGCTGTAGGGCAGGCGGATCGTGTTGTAGCCGAGCGACTTCATCTGGTCGATCATCGACCTGTAGTCGCGGGACCAGAGGCCGTGGGCGACGTAGTTGGCGGTCTCGAACCCGAACCAGTTGACCCCCGCCATGCGCACCGGCTGGTTCTGCTCGTCGAGGATGCGACGGCCACTGGTGTGCCAGTACCCCGCGCCCGCGGCGGCGGCGGTGGCGGCCCCGGGCGCGGCCCGGTCCGGCGACGCGAGGGCGGGCGGTGCGGTGAGCGGGACGAGCGCCACGGCGGCGGTGGCGACGAGCGCGACCAGCGCCTTCCTGAATCTGCGGCTCAGTGGGGGGCTCATGGGAGGGGTCCTCTCGGCGGGAAGGCGGAACGCGTACGGGCGTGGGAGCGCTCCCAATCGACGGTGGGCGGATGACGGGGGTCGAGGGCGGGGCGGGTGGAGCCGTCCGGTGACGACAGCTCCCACGAGCCGCCCGGAGTGTCCCGCCCCGCGCGGCCCGTTCGTCGTGACCGGGTCCGCGCCCATGGAAGCCACTTAGCGTGTATGCGTCAATACCTTGCGCAATGATCGAATGCCGCGAGGGGGAGTGCTCCGGCCGCGCGCCGCAGGGGCCCGTAGGGCCACCCCCCGCCCGCCCCGCAGCCCGCCCGGGTTCTCGCCAACCCTTTCCGGCGCGGGTGTTGACAGGTGCGGTCCGGCGCCGCACGCTGTGGGAGCGCTCCCAGCACCGGTGCCCTGTCCTCCGCTTCTCCTCGCGGCCGGCACCGCTCAGGCATCGCGAGGCGGTGACCCGGACGGGTCGCGGCGGTCACCCGCCGGACCCGGCCGGCCTCGCCCCGGCGCCCTTCCGCTCCACCGCCCCACGGCTCGACCGGCACGGCCCCCGCACGGCAGACCCACGCCGCGCGGGAGCCCCGCCGTGCGGACCAGGGACACCCGTCGTGCGACGGCACCAGCTCGTCGTCCGACCGTCCCCTCGTCCGACCGCACCTGCTCGCAGCCCGTCCGCACCCGTTTCTCCGTCACCCACGGGAGAGCTCCATGCGCTTACGCAGACCGTCCCGCTCCGCACGCCCCCGCCGCACCCACCGGCGGACCGCCGCCCTCGCCTCGGGCGCCCTCATCGGCGCGCTGTCGCTGACCGCCCTGCCGCACACCGCCACCGCCGCGGCCAAACTGGATAACCCCTACGTCGGGGCCAAGGCGTACGTGAACCCCGACTGGTCCGCCAAGGCGGCGGCCGAGCCGGGCGGATCGGCCGTCGCGAACCAGCCGACCTTCGTCTGGCTCGACCGGATCGCCGCCATCCAGGGCACGGCGGACGCCCGCGGGCTCAAAGCCCATCTCGACGCCGCGAAGGCCCAGGGCGCCAACCTCGTGCAACTGGTCATCTACGACCTGCCCGGCCGCGACTGCGCCGCCCTCGCCTCCAACGGCGAACTCGGCGCGGAGGACCTGGCGAAGTACCAGTCCGACTACATCGACCCGATCGCGGCGATCCTCGCCGACCCCGCCTACGCGAGCCTGCGCATCGTCAACCTCATCGAACCGGACTCCCTGCCCAACCTGGTCACCAACGCCGGCGGCACGGCGGGCTCCACGCCCCAGTGCGCCACCATGAAGGCGAACGGCAACTACGAGAAGGGCGTCGGCTACGCCCTGCACAAGCTCGGGGCGCTGTCCAACTCCTACAACTACATCGACGCCGGACACCACGGCTGGCTCGGCTGGGACAGCAACCTCGTGCCCTCCGCGCAGGAGTTCAAGAAGGCGGCCACCTCGAACGGCGCGACCGTCGGCGACGTGACGGGCTTCATCGTCAACACGGCCAACTACTCGGCCACCAAAGAGCCCTACGTCAAGATCACGGACAGCGTGAACGGACAGACGGTGCGCCAGTCGAAGTGGATCGACTGGAACCAGTACGACGACGAGACCACCTTCGCGCAGGGCCTGCGCTCCGCGCTCGTCGCCCAGGGCTTCGACAGCGGCATCGGCATGCTCATCGACACCTCGCGCAACGGCTGGGGCGGCGCCGCCCGGCCCACCGGCCCCGGCCCGTCGACCAGCGTCGACGCCTACGTGGACGGCGGACGCGTCGACCGGCGCATCCACGCCGGGAACTGGTGCAACCAGAGCGGCGCCGGCATCGGCGAACGCCCGGCCACCGCACCGGACACCGGGATCGACGCCTACGTCTGGGCCAAGCCCCCGGGCGAGTCGGACGGCGCCAGCAAGGCCGTCGACAACGACGAGGGCAAGGGCTTCGACCGGATGTGCGACCCGACGTACACCGGCAACGCCCGCAACGGGAACAACCCGACCGGCGCGCTCCCCGACTCACCGCTCGCGGGCCACTGGTTCTCCGCCGGGTTCCGCCAGCTGCTCGCCAACGCCTATCCGCCGCTGAGCGGTGGCGGCGGAGGCGGCGGCGACACCCAGGCGCCCACCGTCCCGGCCGGTCTGGCCGCCGGCACGACCACCGCCGACAGCGTCCCGCTGACCTGGACGGCCTCCACGGACAACACCGCGGTCACCGGCTACGACGTCTACCGCAACGGCACCAAGGTGGGCACCGCCACCACCACGTCGTACACCGACAAGGGACTCTCGGCGTCCACCACCTACACGTACACGGTCCGGGCCCGGGACGCCGCGGGCAACGTGTCCGCCGCCTCCTCGGCGGTGACCGCGCAGACCAAGGCGTCCGGCGGGGGCGGCGGCACGTCCGGCCTCAAGGCGCAGTACAAGAACAACGACTCCTCCGCCACGGACAACCAGATCAGGCCCGGCCTCCAGCTCGCCAACGGCGGCACGGCGAGCGTCGACCTGTCCAAGGTCACCGTCCGCTACTGGTTCACCGGGGAGTCCTCCTCCGCCGGCTACCAGACCTGGTGCGACTGGGCCCAGCTCGGCTGCTCCGCGGTGAAGTCGTCGGTCGGTACCCTGCCGCAGGCCAGGACCGGCGCCGACCACTACCTGGAGCTCGGCTTCGGCAGCGGCACGCTCGCCGCCGGCGCCACCACCGGCGACCTCCAGCTGCGCCTGGCCAAGTCGGACTGGTCGAACTTCAACGAGGCCGACGACTACAGCCGGGGCACCAACACCGCGTACGCCGACTCGTCCAGGATCACCGTCTACGTCGCGGGCACCCTCGTCTGGGGCACCGAGCCGTAGAGACCGCCGACGAGGACCCCGGGCCCGCTCCCGGGGCTCCTCGTCCCGTCGCGCACGGCCGACGGGGCGTCAGCCGATGCCCTGCCGGTCGGGATGGAGCGCGAAGGCCCGGTCGGCGGCGTCCGGCACCGTGCGCTCCACACTCCCGCCGAGCAGCGTCCGGTGCCGCCGCAGCGGCTCCTGCCGTTCCTCCGGCACGAGCGACAGGAGATCGTCGAACCCGGCGAACAGCCGGCGCGTGACCTGCGGGGTGCCCGCCGCGCACCCCCGGATCTCGGTGAACGCCAGGTCCACCAGCTCGCCCCAGCCCGGCACCGGCCGCACCAGCCGCACGGCGCCGCCGCGGTCCCGGTGCCGCAGCGTGTCCAGCGGTCCCCGCCCCACGACGGCCAGGAACTGCACCATCCGGTCGATGGCCTGCACCGCCGTGGTCGGGTCGTTCACGGCCGCCGACAGCGCGCGCAGGGCGATGTCGGCCAGCACCCGCAGCCCGAACCCGAGGTCCTGGTGGAAGGCCCGCTCGACGCCGACGAACACGCAGGACCGCAGGTGGCGCCGGGACGGTGTCGGCCCGCCGTGCACGGTGAACATCGTCGTGCCGGGCACGACGAAGTCGCCGATCCGCGGCACCATCCGCAGCACCACGCCCCGGCGGCGGGCGATCCGCACGAGGCGCACGATGTTCACGTCCCGCAGCACTCCGGCCCGGCCGTCGTGGGCCACCCGTCCGGTCTCCGGCCCGAGCCCGGAGTTGTCCGCATCCTCGTACGCGAGGGTGTGCACGCCCCGGAACGCCTCCCGGGCCACCCGGTCGACGACGTGTCCCACCCGCATCATGCGCAGGGTCGAATTCACGTACACCACGAACAGCAGCAGGCTCAGCGCCACCAGCCCCAGGGTGAGGAACGCCTGGAGGAACGGCACCGTGCTGACGAGCCTCGGGTCCCGCACCCCGTCGTACGAGGTCAGCACCAGGAGGGACAGCAGGAACGTGGCGAGGAAGACCGCGAAGGTGAGCTTGGTGATCCGGCTGCGGACGAACAGGCGCACCACGCGCGGGGAGAGCTGACCGGCCGCCATCTGCACGGCCACCAGCGAAATGCTGAAGACGACACCGATGAACGTCATCATCGCCGAACTGACGGTGGTGACGACGGTCTTCACGTCGTCGGCGATCCCCATCAGATCCTCGACCGCGCCGAACTCCCCGGCGTCCTGCAATGCTTCGACGATCGCCTCGTCGGCCCAGGACGTCACCCACCACACCAGGCCCACCACGACCATCGCCAGGGTCGGGGCGAACCAGAACGTGTCGCGCAGATGCTCCCTCAGCGGGGACAGCATCCGAGGACGCCGCACCCGGCGCCGACCAGGGGTGATCAGCCAGTCACTCATGGTGCGACTTTACGGCTCACGCCCCGGTGGAACGTGCCCGGGAAACGCGGAGTGGCTCTCGAATTAACGGGAAATCGCGGAATCCGGAATGCCGGGGAATTCCCGCCGGATCGCTTCGAATTGATACCGGCCGCGTCCCTATGCTGACCAGGCTCCACCACCGCCCTGGTGTCCGTGTGAGGAAAGCCGAGGAATTCCCGTGAGACGTACGACTTCCGTTCTGCTGTCCCTGAGCGCCCTGGTGGCGGTCACCGGTCTGGCCGCTCCCGCGGCGCTCGCTGCCCCGGCGGCCGGACCGCGCGCCGTCCCCGCCGGCTGGGAGGCGCTGGACGCGTCCGGACTGGCGCGCGCGACGGGCGGGACGGACGCCCGGCGGGCGCCGCTCGCCGCCGACGAGCCCGAGCGGCTGGCCCTGCGCTCGGACCGCAACAGCCGCTTCGTGGCCACCGAGGTGACCTACCCGGCCCCGAACACCGGCGTGCAGCGCGCCCGTTCCGCCCAGGTCGGCGGTTCCTGGGAGGGCTTCGCCTTCGAGTGGGACGAGGCCACGCAGACCTACGCCCTGCGCTCGCTCGCGAACAACCGCTACGTGGCCGTGGAGAAGAACTACGCCGGCAGCGCGCGGAACATCCTGCGCGCCCGCTCCACGAGCGTCGGCGGCTGGGAGCGGTTCGCCCTGTACTACAACGCGGATCTGGACCGCTACGCGCTGCGGTCCACGCTGAACGGCCTCTTCGTCGCCATGGAGAACAGCTACACCGGTTCCCTTCAGTACGTGCTGCGCGCCCGCTCCGCCGACGTCTCGGGTTCGTGGGAGCAGTTCGCCCTCTACGGCATCGACGCCTGACCCCGCTCCGCCCCCGGCCCGCTTCTCGGCGGGCCGGGGGCGGGGTGCGGTGTCCGTCAGATGTCGCGGAACGTCTCGATCTGCGCGCCCACCGAGTTGAGCCGCTCGGCCAGCTCCTCGTAACCGCGGTTGATCACGTACACGTTGCGCAGTACCGACGTGCCCTCGGCCGCCATCATCGCCAGCAGCACGACCACCGCGGGACGCAGGGCCGGCGGGCACATCATCTCCGCCGCGCGCCAGCGCGTCGGGCCCTCCACCAGGACGCGGTGCGGGTCCAGGAGCTGGAGCCTGCCGCCCAGGCGGTTGAGGTCCGTCAGATAGATCGCGCGGTTGTCGTAGACCCAGTCGTGGATGAGGGTCTTGCCCTGCGCCGACGCCGCGATCGCCGCGAAGAACGGCACGTTGTCGATGTTCAGGCCCGGGAACGGCATCGGGTGGATCTTGTCGATCGGCGCCTCCAGTTTGGAGGGACGGACCGTCAGGTCGACCAGCCGGGTGCGGCCGTTGTCCGCGACGTACTCCGCCGAGCGGTCGTGGTCGAGGCCCATCTCCTCCAGGACCGCCAGCTCGATCTCCAGGAACTCGATCGGTACGCGGCACACGGTCAGTTCGGACTCCGTGACGACCGCCGCGGCCAGCAGGCTCATCGCCTCGACCGGGTCCTCGGACGGCGAGTAGTCGACGTCCACGTCGATGTGCGGCACGCCGTGCACGACGAGCGTCGTGGTGCCGATGCCCTCGACCTTGACGCCCAGGGCCTCCAGGAAGAAGCACAGGTCCTGGACCATGTAGTTCGACGACGCGTTGCGGATCACCGTACGGCCGTCGTGGCGGGCCGCCGCCAGCAGCGCGTTCTCCGTCACGGTGTCGCCGCGCTCGGTCAGGACGATCGGGCGGTCCGGCGCGACGTCCCGCTCGACCCGCGCGTGGTACAGCCCCTCGGTCGCCGCGATGTCCAGGCCGAACCGGCGCAGCGCGATCATGTGCGGCTCGATGGTGCGGGTGCCGAGGTCGCACCCGCCCGCGTACGGCAGCTTGAAGTGGTCCATGCGGTGCAGCAGCGGGCCCAGGAACATGATGATCGAGCGCGTGCGGCGGGCCGCCAGCGCGTCGATGGCCTCCATGTCGAGGTCGGCCGGCGGCACGATCTCCAGGTCCACGCCGTCGTTGATCCAACGGGTGCGCACGCCGATGGAGTTGAGGACCTCCAGGAGGCGGTAGACCTCCTCGATCCGGGCCACGCGGCGCAGCACCGTGCGCCCGTCGTTCAGCAGCGACGCGCACAGCAGTGCCACGCACGCGTTCTTGCTCGTCTTCACGTCGATCGAGCCCGACAGGCGCCGCCCGCCGACGACGCGCAGATGCATCGGACCCGCGTAGCCCAGGGACACGATCTCGCTGTCGAGGGCTTCGCCGATGCGGGCGATCATCTCAAGGCTGATGTTCTGGTTGCCGCGCTCGATCCGGTTGACGGCGCTCTGGCTGGTGCCGAGCGCCTCGGCAAGCTGCGCCTGCGTCCAGCCCCGGTGCTGGCGGGCGTCGCGGATGAGCTTGCCGATGCGTACGAGGTAGTCGTCTGCCATGAGGGGAACGTTATCTCAGATATGAGATGACGCATCCTGGGGGGTCCATCGGGGTGATCGGCGTGATCGGCGTGATCGGGGTGACGGGACGTCAGTGTCCCCGGCGTCGCTTGGTGGTCGTCTTGCGCCAGCCGAACGGGCCGGGCAGGTCCATGGAGGTCGTGCGGCGGCCCGTGCTGCTGTGCGTGTGCTTCGGGCCGTGCGAGCCGCCGCCGGTCGTGATGGACCAGGACTTGCGGTTGATGTTGAGGCGGACGCCGGGGAGGATGCGGAAGCTCTTGCGGAATGTGAGGGGCATGGCGTTCTCTCCTTCTGGCTGGTGCCGACCGGATACCCGCCCACCCCCCGATCAGTCCGCCTCCCCGCGCCCCGAGCCCACCCGCTCCGAGCGCTCCGCCGCCCGCGCTCCGGCTGCTCGCCGCCCCCTCCGCCGTGGGCGGGCTGCCGCCCGGGCTCCGGGTGCTCTGCGTCCCCTCCGTCTTGGGCAATCTGCCGCCTGGGGCGGCAGGGTGGGCAAGGCGGCACCCGGTGCGGGGTGCGCGCTTCAAGGGGCGGTCGGTGCAGCGCCGTTCGCGGGTGCGCGCCCGGTGGGGGCCGGTCGCGCAGTTCCCCGCGCCCCTGGCGGGGCGAGTGGCGGCGCGGTGTCCTCGGGGGCCCGGCAGGGCTAGTGGCGTTCGTATGTGCCCGTCAGTCGGGCTCGGCCCAGGACCGGGGCGGTGACCGTCGACAGCAGGGCGCGCGGCCGCTGCCGCTCGGCCGCGCCGTCGAGCGGCGCCGAGAGCGCGTACAGCTGGAAGACGTACCGGTGCGGCCCGTGCCCCTTGATCGGGCCGGGCCCGTGGTACCCCCGGCCGATGCTCGCGCGCAGCGGCCGCACCCCGGCCCCCGGCGCCCCGGCGCCGAGGGCGCCGGGTTCCAGCGCGGCGCACGACGGGTCGATCAGCGCCACGCAGTGCGTGATCGGCCGGGGCGTCGGCACGTCGAGGTCCTCCATGACGAGCAGGAGCTGGGCCGTCCCGGCGGGCGGCGCGGACCAGGCGAGATGCGGGGAGACGTCGTCGCCGCCGGCGTTCTTCGCCGCCTGCCGGGCCGGCATGGGGGCGTTGTCGGTGAAGTCCCGGCTGGTCAGGGTCAGGTCGTCGGGAGCCTGGAGCGCGGGCAGGTGCCACGCGGAGTGCGCCTCGTTCGCCCGGCGGTTCTTCAGCAGCCGTCCGAGCAGCGTCATCGGGTCGCCTCCACCATGTCGATGATCTCCTGCGTGGTGGCGGTCTCGCCGAGCTTGGGGAAGACGCGCCGCACGCTGTGGTCGTGGATCTCGGCGTCGGGGTCGTCCATCGCGTCGGTGGCGAGCACGACGTGGTAGCCGTGGTCGACGGCCGACCGCGCGGTCGACTCGACGCCCGAACCGGTCGCGACGCCGGCCAGCACGACCTGGGTGACGCCGTGGTCGCGGAGCAGGGTGTCGAGCCCGGTGTCGTGGAAGGCGCTGCGCCGCCGCTTGCTGACGGTCAGGTCCCCGGACCGCGCGCCGAGTTCGTCGACCAGGTCGGCGAAGCCGTCGGGCAGGGCCGCGCCGGACCGGCCGCGGCCGGCGTCGGTGCGGCCGGGCGCGGCGGCGACGACGTTGACGAGGACCACCGGCAGGCCGTGCCGCCGGAAGGCGTCGGCCAGCCGGGCCGAACGCTCCACGACGGGGTCGAACGGGGACCCGGCCGGGGCGATGCCCTTCTGGAGGTCGATCACGACGAGCGCGGGGACGGGGTCGACGGTGCTGAGTGCCATGGTGCTGCCTACTCCTGTGGATCAGAGGGGGCCAGGGAGGCCGAAGGGCCGGACGAGCCTGGCGGGGTCGAGGAAACCGGGGGAGCCGGGGGAGCCGGGGAAGAGGCCACCGGGGGAGCCGGGCGCGCGCCGCCGGACGGCGCGGGCACCGGACCGCCCGCCGCCCCGGACCGCACGCGCCGCCCCGGCCCCCGCAGCAGGGACGCGATCGCGGCGAGCAGCGCGAGCACCGCGCCGAACGTGAAGACGACGACCAGGCCCGAGTGGAACGGCCCGGCGATCAGGTGCGGGAAGAACTCGCCGCCGGTCAGGGTCTGCCGCTGCGCCGGGCCGAGGTGGTCGAGGGCCCCGCTGGGCTTCAGCAGGTTCCCCACCGGATTGACGCCCAACTGCGCGGCGAACAGCGAGGCGACCGGCGGCAGATCGCCGACCTGCGCGGCGACGTGCGCGGGCACGCCCTGCTCGCGCAGGCCCGCGGTGAGGGCCTGCGGCAGGCTGCCGGCCAGGCCCGCGATCATCAGCGAGAAGAACACGCCGATCGACACGGCGGTGCCGGAGTTCTGGAAGGTGGCGCGCATCCCGGAGGCGACCCCGCGCAGCCGGGCCGGGACGCTGCCCATGATCGAGGAGGAGTTGGGGGAGGCGAACATCCCGCTCGCGATCCCGTTCACCGCGAGGAGCAGCGCGAAGACCCAGTAGTCGAAGTCGATCGGCAGCGCCATCAGGCCGAGGAAGCTGGCGCCGAAGAGCAGCGCGCCGCCCGTGGCCAGCCCGCGCGAGCCGAACCGGTCCGACAGGTGGCCGGAGACCGGGCCCGCCGCGAGGAAGCCCGCGGTGAGCGGCAGCAGGAAGATGCCCGCCCACAGCGGGGTGTCGTCGTACGCGTAGCCGTGCAGCGGCAGCCAGATGCCCTGGAGCCAGATGATCAGCACGAACTGGAGCCCGCCGCGCCCGATCGAGATGGCGAGGCCCGCGAGATTGCCGAAGGTGAAGGCCCGGTTGCGGAAGAGGCCCGGCTGGATCATCGGCGCGGCGACCCGCCGCTCGATGACGACGAACGCCACGAGCAGCGCCACCCCGCCCACCAGCAGCGTCTGGACCAGCGGGTTCGTCCAACCCATGGTGTGCCCGCCGTAGGGCTGGAGGCCGAAGGTGACCGCGATCAGGGCCGCGCTCAGCCCCACCCCGAAGGTGATGTTGCCCCACCAGTCGATGCCGCCGCCGTCGTGCCGCCCGGTCTCGCGCAGGGTGCGGTACGCCCACACGGTGAAGAAGAGCCCGACCGGCACGTTCACCCAGAACACCGCGCGCCAGTCCCAGGCCGCCAGCAGCCCGCCGAGGACCAGGCCGATGAACATGCCCGCGAGGGCGGCCACCTGGTTGATGCCGAGGGCGAAGCCGCGCCGCTCCTTGGGGAAGGCGTCGGTGAGGATGGCCGCCGAGTTCGCGGTCAGCATCGACCCGCCGACGGCCTGGAGGACCCGCCAGCCGATCAGCCAGACCGCGCCGTGGCCGCCGTCGAAGGGGTCGAAGGAGAGCAGGATCGAGGCGAAGGTGAAGACCGCGAACCCGCTGTTGTAGATCCGCACCCGCCCGTACAGGTCGCCGAGCCGCCCGACCGTGACCACCAGGACGGCCTGGACCAGCCGGTAGCCCATGATCATCCACAGCAGGTAGGCGATGTTGCCGGGCGCCAGCGGGTCCAGATGGATGCCGCGGAAGATGGCCGGCAGGGCGATCAGCACGATCGAGCCGTCCAGCGCGGACATGAAGACCGCGGCCGTCGTGTTGGTCAGTGCCGTCCACTTGTAGCGCTCGTCGACCACGCCGTCCGCCGGGGGTGTCGCGCCGGAATCCGCCATCGGCCGGTCTCCTCTCAGGGGCTCGGATCCAGGTCTTCGGGTCGCGGCCCTCAGATCCGCTCGGCCAGCCGCTCGACCAGCGGGGCCACGGCCGCGAGCTGTGCCAGCTCGGCCGGGGTGAACGCGTCGGAGGCCAGCACCCGGGAGAGCAGTTCGACCCGCTCGCTGCGCTTGTCCCGCAGGGCCTGGAGCCCGGCGTCGGTCGCGGAGAGCAGCATCCGGCGCCCGTCGTCGGGGTCCGGGCTGCGCTCGACGAAGCCGCGTTCGCGCAGCACGCCGAGCGTCGCGCCCATCGCCTGCGCGGTGATCTGCACCTCGCGGGCGAGCGCCGACGCGGTGGTGGGGCCCAGCCGTGCCAGCCGCCCGAGCGCCGTGCGCTGCGGCATCGTCAGCCCGCTCTCCACGGGTGTCTGCCGCACGCGGCGCACCAGCGTGCTGAAGCCGGCGAGCAGGGCGGCGGCGACGGCGTCGGGATCCGGCTCCTCGTTCATGTATTCAAGCTAACTGATAAGGCAGCCTTAGTAAATATTCGGGGGTCGGTCCGGTCAGCGCTGGTGGTCCGCGGGGCGCCGTACGACGATGGGAGGACGGTGGAAGGGGCGTACGTGGGTACGCGCAGCGGTGAGCACCGCACGGCACCGCTTGAAGGCACCGACGGGTGATGTATTAGAGTTATCTCGACATCGAGATATCTGCCGAGGCGCACCGCAGCCGCAGCCGCTATCGAGTCTGGCGGTAAGGGTTACCTAACTTAGCCTCACCTTAGCGGATTGGCGACCCGGCGTGGCGGCAGGATGCGGTGGAACGCGCACATATATGAAGGAGACTGTCGTGTCGGCGAACAGCTTCGACGCCCGCAGCACGCTGAGCGTGGGCGACGAGTCGTACGAGATCTTCAGGCTGGACAAGGTCGAGGGCTCTGCTCGCCTTCCCTACAGCCTCAAGGTCCTTCTGGAGAACCTGCTCCGCACCGAGGACGGCGCGAACATCACCGCCGACCACATCCGTGCGCTCGGCAACTGGGACTCCCAGGCGCAGCCCTCGCAGGAGATCCAGTTCACGCCGGCCCGCGTGATCATGCAGGACTTCACCGGCGTGCCCTGCGTCGTGGACCTGGCCACCATGCGTGAGGCCGTCAAGGAGCTGGGCGGCGACCCCGCGAAGGTCAACCCGCTCTCCCCGGCCGAGCTGGTCATCGACCACTCCGTCATCGCCGACAAGTTCGGCACGAAGGACGCCTTCGGCCAGAACGTCGAGCTGGAGTACGGCCGCAACCGCGAGCGCTACCAGTTCCTGCGCTGGGGCCAGACCGCCTTCGACGACTTCAAGGTCGTCCCGCCGGGCACCGGCATCGTGCACCAGGTGAACATCGAGAAGCTGGCCCGCACGGTCATGGTCCGGGGCGGCCAGGCCTACCCGGACACCCTGGTCGGCACCGACTCGCACACCACGATGGTCAACGGCCTGGGCGTGCTCGGCTGGGGCGTCGGCGGCATCGAGGCCGAGGCCGCCATGCTCGGCCAGCCGGTCTCCATGCTGATCCCGCGCGTCGTCGGCTTCAAGCTGACCGGCGAGCTGCCGGCCGGCACCACCGCCACCGACCTCGTGCTGACGATCACCGAGATGCTGCGCAAGCACGGCGTCGTCGGCAAGTTCGTCGAGTTCTACGGCGAGGGTGTCGCGGCCACGAGCCTCGCCAACCGCGCCACCATCGGCAACATGTCGCCGGAGTTCGGCTCCACCGCCGCGATCTTCCCGATCGACGACGAGACGCTGAACTACCTGCGCCTGACCGGCCGTGACGCCCAGCAGGTCGCGCTCGTCGAGGCGTACGCCAAGGAGCAGGGCCTCTGGCTCGACCCGGCCGCCGAGCCCGACTTCTCCGAGAAGCTGGAGCTCGACCTCTCCACGGTCGTCCCGTCGATCGCCGGACCGAAGCGCCCGCAGGACCGCATCGTCCTCGCGAACGCGTCGCAGCAGTTCGCCCAGGACGTGCGCAACTACGTCACGGACGACTCCGAGGCGGGCAAGGAGTCCTTCCCGGCCTCCGACGCCCCGGCCGTCTCCAACGGCGTCCCGTCGAACCCGGTCACGGTGACCGCCCCCGACGGCTCGACGTACGAGCTGGACCACGGCGCCGTCACCGTCGCCGCGATCACCTCCTGCACCAACACCTCGAACCCGTACGTGATGGTGGCCGCCGCCCTCGTCGCGAAGAAGGCCGTCGAGAAGGGCCTGACCCGCAAGCCGTGGGTCAAGACCACCCTCGCCCCGGGCTCGAAGGTCGTCACCGACTACTTCGACAAGGCGGGTCTCACCCCGTACCTCGACAAGGTCGGCTTCAACCTCGTCGGCTACGGCTGCACCACCTGCATCGGCAACTCGGGCCCGCTGCCCGAGGAGGTCTCGAAGGCGGTCAACGACCACGACCTCGCCGTCACCTCGGTCCTCTCCGGCAACCGGAACTTCGAGGGCCGCATCAACCCCGACGTCAAGATGAACTACCTGGCGTCCCCGCCGCTGGTCGTCGCGTACGCCCTCGCCGGTTCGATGAAGGTCGACATCACCAAGGACGCGCTCGGCGTCGACCAGGACGGCAAGCCCGTCCACCTGGCCGACATCTGGCCGACCGAGGCCGAGGTCAACGACGTCGTCGCCAACTCGATCGGCGAGGACATGTTCAACAAGTCCTACGCCGACGTCTTCGCGGGCGACGCCCAGTGGCAGGCGCTGCCGATCCCGACCGGCAACACCTTCGAGTGGGACACCGAGTCCACCTACGTCCGCAAGCCCCCGTACTTCGAGGGCATGACGATGGAGACCACCCCGGTCTCCGACATCACGGGCGCCCGGGTCCTCGCCAAGCTCGGCGACTCGGTCACCACCGACCACATCTCCCCGGCCGGTGCGATCAAGGCCGACACCCCGGCCGGCAAGTACCTCACCGAGCACGGTGTGGAGCGTCGTGACTTCAACTCCTACGGCTCGCGCCGGGGCAACCACGAGGTCATGATCCGCGGCACGTTCGCCAACATCCGCCTGCGCAACCAGCTCGCGCCGGGCACCGAGGGCGGCTACACCCGCGACTTCACGAAGGAGGACGCGCCCGTCTCCTTCATCTACGACGCCTCGCGCAACTACATCGACCAGGGCACCCCGCTGGTCATCCTGGGCGGCAAGGAGTACGGCTCCGGCTCGTCCCGCGACTGGGCCGCCAAGGGCACCGCGCTCCTCGGCGTCAAGGCCGTCATCACCGAGTCCTACGAGCGCATCCACCGCTCGAACCTCATCGGCATGGGCGTCCTGCCGCTCCAGTTCCCGGAGGGCCAGAACGCGGACTCCCTCGGCCTGACCGGCGAGGAGACCTTCTCCTTCACCGGCGTCGAGGAGCTGAACAACGGCACCACCCCGAGCACGGTGAAGGTCACCACCGACACCGGCGTGGAGTTCGACGCGGTCGTCCGCATCGACACCCCCGGCGAGGCGGACTACTACCGCAACGGCGGCATCATGCAGTACGTGCTGCGCAACCTGATCCGCAACTAGTCGGCAGGCAGCGGCAGTGGGGCCGCGTCCCGGGTTCTCTCCCGGGACGCGGCCCCTTCGCGTGGCGTACGCCCGCTCCGCCGCGGCGGACCGTCAGCGGCCTGTCAGCGGACCGTCAGCGGACTAGGCGGACCCCACCACGCCGGCGGCGAAGAGGATTCCGAGTACCGCCAGCGCCGTGCCGATGAGACGGAAGGCGACGGTGTTGGAGCCCTCGAAGCGCCTGCCCGCGCGCGTGCCGAGGGTGCGGGCGAGGCCCGGCCCCGCGATGGCCATGAAGAGGCCGAACGCGGCGATGATGATGCCGACCAGGATGTTCACGGGTCACCTGCGCCGCTTCTTCATGAGCCGGATGCCCAGGATGACCGCGAACAGGAGGAACAGGCCGATCGCGAGGTAGGGGGACCACGAGGGTCCGTCCGCGCGTCCGTCTGCCAGGGGCAGGACTGCGTTCATATCCGTCTCCGAAATCCCATCTACCAGGTGTACTTGGCGGCTGCCGAGCACTTCCCGGAGCTTCCACCGGTTCCGACGCTCTCGGAACCGTCGGTCGAGACACCGAGCTCCGCGGGACCGATTCCGCAGGAGACCTCTCCGGTCCAGCTGCCGCCGTCCGCCGATCCGGAGGCCAGGCTCGCGTCGGCGCTGGCTCCCGGGCTGCCCACGCCGAACTGCACGTAGGGGTGGAGGCTTCCGTCCTCGTTCACGCTCACCCCGCCGCCGACGCACAGGACGTCGCAGAGCTCGCCCCCGATGTCCAGGGAGAGCAGGCCCTGCGGGTCGATCCGGTTGACGGGGTCGCCCTCGGCGTAGAGGTAGGGGTTCTTCTCCTGGCCGGAGGGATCGGTCTGGGTGAAGCGGCCGGTGCGGGTGTCGTAGTAGCGGGCACCCATGTGGTACATGTCCGTCGGGTCCTGGTAGGAGCCGGCGAAGCGGTAGGGCTGGCTGACGCCCGCGTTCTCGGTCGGGGTGGTGACACCGCGCGGGCTGTAGCGGTACGAGGCCACCTTGGCGCCCGATCCGTCGGCGAGGGCGACGGTGGAGCCGAGGGCGTCGGTCAGGTAGTAGTAGCTCTTGCCGCTACGGGTCATGGAGTTCAAGGTGCCCTGCGGGCTGCGGATGAATCCCGTGTCCAGACCGGCGGTGGTGGACGCCGACAGGCCCACCGGCCCGTTGTGGAAGACGGTCTCGCCGAGCTTGACGCGCTCGCTGCTGTCCGTGGAGGCGTACTGCCCGGCCCGCGCGGTGCCGCCCGTGGTGATCGAGGACAGCTGGGAGAAGTCCGTGTACGTCTCGGCGGTGCGGGCGACGTCACTGGCGCCCGCGGTCTCGTTGCCGATCTTGTCGTAGGACCAGCCGGCCGCCGAGCCGTTCTTGGTGATCAGCTCGCTCGCGTCGTCGTAGGTGTACGTCGTGCCGCGCGGGCAGCCCTTCGTGGTGCCCTGCGAGGTGAGGTTGCCGGCGGCGTCGTAGCAGTACTGCCAGGTCTCCACCGTGGTGGAGCCCTTGGTCTCGGCCGCATAGGAGAAGCGGCCCGCGTCCGAGTACTCGAAGGTCCGCTTCGTGCCCGCGACCGCGTCCGTCGAGGTGCGGATCTTGGTGCCGTCGGTGTTCGAGGCGCCGTAGGTGTACGTGTAGGACAGGTCGACCAGGGTGCCCTGGGGCGAGGTGACCTTGATCTGCTGGGGCCGGTCGGAGTTGTCCGGCGTCACCGTGCGGACCGTCCCGCCGGGGTAGTTGGTGGTCTTCAGCGTGTCGTTGTTGGTGTACGTGTACGTGGTGCTCTTGCCGTCCGGCGGGGTCAGCGTCGTCATCCGGTTGGCGTGGTCGTACTGGTAGACCGTCTTGCCCTGCGGGTCCTGGTAGGACTCGACGTTGCCGTCCGCCGTGTACGTCAGCACGGTCTGCGAGCCGTCCTGGAGGGTGCGGACGGTCTCCCGGGACAGCGGGTCGAACTGGTAGCTCTGGGTCCCGGTGCCGTCCGTGCGCTGGGTCAGGTTGCCGTCGCCGTCGTAGGTGTAGGTGACCGTGGCGGTGGGGCCGGTGACCTTGGTGACGCGGTCGCGGTTGTCGTAGGTGTAGGCCAGCGTCACCCCGCGGCCGTCGGTGACGGCGGCCGGGCGGCCCTTGTCGTCGTACACGTACGTCGTGACGCCCTGCGGGGAGGGCGGGGTGACCGTCTTCAGGTTGCCCTTGTCGTCGTAGGCGAAGCTGGTCTTCTTGTCCCGCGCGTCCTCGACCGAGCAGGGCTGGCCCTCGAAGCCGCCGCAGCTCGGGGTCGCCTTGTTGTAGACGAAGTCGCGGGTGCCGCCGTCCTCGCCGGACACGGCGACCGAGGTGGTGTTGCCGACCGTGTCGTACTTGTACGTCGCCTTGCTGCCGTCCGCCGTGGACATCGTGCCGGGCAGGTCGGAACCGGCGATCGTCTGGTAGCCGCCCATCGTGCCGGTGGCGCCGGTGGGCAGCTTGGCGCTGGTGGGGTTGTTGCGGCCGTCCCAGCCGTACGTGGTCTCGTTGCCGCCGCTGCCGTCGCTCCCGGTGCCCATGGCGTCGGTGGCGGTCTTCACGTTGTGGTTGTCGTCGTAGCCGTCCGAGCGGTGGTGGCCGAGCGGGTCGGTCACCTTGGAGACCTCGCCGTCGCCGTCGTGCTCGTACTTCGTGGCGTCCCCGAGCGGGTCGGTCACGATCGTCGTCCCGGCCGCGGTCGCGTCACCCTCGGAGTACGTGTACCGGTAGGTGGGCCCGGTCGTGGCGTCGGCGCTGGTGGCGCGGAGCATGCTCGTCACGCGGTCGGCCGTGTCGTAGGTGAACTTGGTGATCCGGTTCTCCGGCGTGGTGATCTTCGTGACCCGGTTCGAGCCGTCGTACGAGAACAGGGTCTTCTTGCCGGTGGTGTCGGTGAGGACCCGCAGGTTGTCGTACCCGTCGAGGTCGTAGCGCACCGTGCGGCCCGCGTTGTCGGTGGCGTCCCAGCGCAGCTTGTCGACGGTCTTCTTCAGCTCGACCCAGCGGCCGGACCGGGTGTCGGTGACCTTGAAGCCGCCGGAGGCGTTCTGGGCGACGGAGAACACGCCGTGGTTCTTGTCCGTGATCTTCGTCAGCGAGCCGTCGCCGGCGTAGGTGTCCTTGGACCCGGACTTGCGGTCGGTCAGCGTCCAGGTGCCGTCGCCGTTCTTGGTGAGGTCCTTGGAGTAGCCGGCCGGGGTCGTCCAGGCGGTCCCCGACCTGGTGAAGGTGAGGGCGGCGCCCGAGCTGTCGTAGACGGTGGCCGTGTCGCCCGAGTCGACCAGCTTGCGCTCGTAATTGAGCCACCACCGCCGGGCCACGCGGCCGTAGGAGGAGTCCATCGAGTTGTACGTCTGCGCGAGCTGGAGCTGGTTGCCGACGCCGGCGATGTCGAAGCTGGTCGACGCCAGCATCAGGTTGCCGGTCGAGTAGTTGACCCGCGCGACCAGCGCGTCCGTGATCCTGAAGCCGGAGATGCGGTGCCAGGGAACCGCGCCCTGCCCCTGCGGGACCCCCGCCGCGGCGATCCGTCCGGCCGCCTGCGGCTCCTTGTTCGCCGGCGGTGTGGTCGTACCGACCTTGACCGGCGGGATCGCGTAGTGCGTGTCCTTGCCCCAGGCCGACGCCGGACCCTCGGCCGCCGCCGAGGTGGTCGCCGGGAGCAGGGACAGGGTGACGGCGCCGGACGCGAGGACCGCGAACGCCGCCGATCTCAGCTTCTTCTCCGCACGCCGGGGGCGCACACCCCGTATTTGTCGCATCAGAACTTCCCCCACTGGAAAAAACAAACCTCGTGGACCCCGATGGTCACGAAGGGCACACAAGTTCGCACAAGAAACACACAAGTCGGCGGTCGTGCCCCGGGAGGGAAGATCTACACGGTGCGGAACAAGCCCTTCCTGATCACGGTGAATCGTCACCGATGACCAGAATCGATGATCTTGGGCAACGGTTTCCATGGGGCACATGCGCACGGCCGAGACTGAACATGGCTGAAAACCGCGCACGGCGCGCCGCGTTGGCGATGAGTTCCGGGGGCGGGGAGAGTCGGAGCAGTGTCGTCCGCGATCCAGGAGGAACCCATGTCATCGCAGTTGCTGCGCGTCCAGAACTTCAACGTCTCGGGGGACGGATTCGGGGCGGGGGACGGGCAGAGTTTCGAGCGGCCGTTCGGGCATGCCGATCCGCGGGTCCTGATGGCCTGGTGCGGCCGGACCGCCAGCTGGCTGATGCGCTCCGAGCCCGGCGGCAGCCGCGGCCTCGACGACTACCTGGTCCGGGACTACGCCCGCAACATCGGCGCCGAGATCATGGGCCGCGGCAAGTTCGGCCCGCAGAAGGGGCCCTGGGAGGACCACGAGTGGCAGGGGTGGTGGGACGACGAGCCGCCGTTCCGGACGCCGGTCTTCGTCATGACCCACCACACCCGGCCCTCGATCACTCTCTCCGACACGACGTTCCACTTCGTCGACGCCGACCCGGCCACCGTCCTCGCCCGGGCGCGCGAGGCGGCCCAGGGCAAGGACGTGCGGCTCGGCGGCGGGGCCACGGTCATCCGCGAGTTCCTCGACGCCGACCTCGTCGACACGCTGCACGTCGCCGTGTCACCGGGCGTGAAGCTCGGCTCGGGCTCCCGGCTGTGGGAGTCGCCGGACGAGCTGCGCGACCGCTTCCACGTCGACGTGGTGCCGAGTCCGGGCGGCAGCGTCGTCCATCACCTGTTCTGGCGGAAGTGAGCGCCGCGGCAGGTCAGTTGCGGTACCGGTAGAGGATCCGGCCGCGCGTCAGGTCGTAGGGGCTCAGCTCCACGAGCACCCGGTCGAACGGCAGGATCTTGATGTAGTTCTTGCGGATCTTGCCGCTGATATGCGCGAGCACCTTGTGCCCGTTGGTCAGCTCCACCTGGAACGTGGCGTTGCGCAGGCACTCGGTGACGGTGCCCTCGATCTCGATTCCCGGGTTTGTCTTCGGCATCAGTGAAGTACGACCTCCAGATTGGTTCCGACGCGTTCCGCGCCGATGGTGTCGAACAGGGCGGCGGCGGCCGTGTTGACCGCGCCGATCTCGGCCGTGGCCAGCAGGGCCCCCGACCGGTGCAGTGTGCCCAGCACGTCGGCCAGGAGCGCCCGCGCGATCCCGCGCCGCTGCCGGTCGGCGCGCACGGCGAGCAGTCCGATCCTGGGCTGCCGGGGGACCGGCGCCACCCGCATCAACCCCACGTACCGGTCGCCCTCGGCGGCCACCGCGTACTTCGTCGGGTCGATCACGGTGGCGTCGTCCAGGCGCGGCAGCACCTCGGCCGGCATCTCCCGCCAGCCGAGGGTGGCCTCCACCTCGGCCCGGACCGTACGGTCCAGCTCGCGCAGGGGGTCCTTCTCCGCCGCGCCGAGGGGGAGGATCGTCACGCCCCGCGGCGGCCGTGCCGCACCGAGTCCCGTGCGCTCCGGGTCGGTCGGCACGCGGTACACGTACTCGGTGCGCGCGGGCGAGAACCCCGCCCGCTCCCACTGGGACGCCAGCGCGGGGTCGGCCGTGTCGACCAGCGTGTAGAGCGGCCTCGGCAGCTCCGCCAGCATGGCCGCCGCGAGTGCGTCGAACGCCGTGTCGTGCCAGGAGTCGATGCTCAGGAAGGTCCGGCCGTCGTGCCTGCGCCAGGTCTCGCCCCGGCCGACCACTTCATCGTTCTCCAGCGCATGCCAGTGCCGGTCGGCCACGCGCGTGATCTCTGTGGTGTCCATAGGTCTCTGCCTCTCGGAATCGCCCAGTACGGGCGCTCCCGGCGACCTAGGTCAGTGGCCGGCCCGTGAGAATGAGGAGAGCACCCACGTGCGTACTGCGGTCATGGGTCCCACCTCCTCGGGCTGTGTCACGGTTCGCGGCTGACAGTAAGCGCCGCGCCACCGTCCCGTCCACTCCATTAAGCGCGGGGCAGTTCCAGGAAGGCCGCCCAGGCGCTGGGCGCCACCGTGAAGTGGGGGCCGTCCGTGTTCTTGGAGTCGCGGATGTGGATGGCGGTGGCGTGGGCGGCGACTTCGACGCACTGACCGCCCTCGTCGCCGCTGTAGCTCGACTTCCGCCAGTGGTAGGCCACTTCGAGGCACTGGCCGCCTTCGCTGCCGCTGTAGCTCGACTTGAACCAGTTCCGTGCGGTGTTCATCGGTCTCCTAGCAGCCGGTCCAGCAGGCCCTTGGACTGCTCAGGTGTCAGGGCCTGTGATCGCAGCATCGCATACTTGCGGGCCAGGATGGACACTTCGTCCGGGGTGGAGACCCACTGGCTGCCGCGCTGCGACTCCGTGTACGCGAGCTGCTGATGCTCGGGGGTTTCCAGGAGGGTGAAGGCTCCGTTGAGTCCGGCATGTGTCGGTGAGTCCAAGGGCAGGAACTGCAATGCCAGGCCGGGCAGTTCAGCACACGAGCGCAGGTGCCGCAGTTGCTCCATGCGCGCCAGCGGGTCGAGATACGCCAGCTTCAGCGTGGCCTCCCAGACGACGAAGCTCAGCGTCGGCGGGTACTTGCGGTGCAGGATCTCTTGGCGCTCGACGCGCGCCGCCGTCTTGGTAGCGATCTCGTCCTCGTCGTACGCGGGCACGCGGTTGCGCAGCACCGTGCGGGCGCACTCCTCGGTCTGGAGGATGCCGGGCACAGCCAGGACGTCGTACCAGGACAGCGCGATGGCCTCCCGCTCATGCGCCATGTACTGCTCGGCGTAGAGCGGGAACTGGTCGATCTCCGGCATGGCCTGCACCGCCGTCACCAACGCACCCTTGGTGTCGAGGAGTTGATCCATCTGGCGGGCGGTGTCCAGGAGGAGCGGCCGTCTGCCTTGCTCGTACGCGGCGATGGTGGACTCGGCGATCACCAGTCGCTCACCGAGCGCCGCCTGCGTGAACCCGGCTGACCTGCGGAACAGGGCGAGCAGCTCACCGACCATCCTCAACGCCGACGGATTCCTCGGCGGACGCTTCCCAGGGCTCATGACGGTCAATCTCCCCGCCCCCACTCTCCCTCGACCCCACTCGAACCCCGACAAAAAATCTGTCGGGGTCCACGTACTGTCCCGAGTGAATCACTCTCCGCAACATTTCCGTCCATGAACCCGCAATCCCGCGAACGCTTCTACCGCCGAGAACGCCAAGCCGTCCCGGCCGCCCGCGCCTTCGCCCGGGCCGCCCTCACGGCCTGGCAGAAGACGTCCCGCGCGGACGACATCCTGCTCTGCGTCAGCGAGTTGACGACCAACGCGCTCCTCCACGGCGTCCCGCCCGGCCGGGGCTTCCTGCTGCGGATCACCCACGACGAGGGCAGCGGCACCGTCCGCGTGGAGGTCCACGACAGCGGCACCGGAACCCCGGCCGTCCCCGAGCGGAGCGCCACCGCCGAGAACGGCCGTGGCCTGCTGCTCGTCGAGGCGCTGGCCGCCACGTGGGGCGTGGGGGAGCGGGACCCCGGGAAAGTCGTGTGGTGCGAGTTCGGGCCGGGGACGGCACAGACCCCGCCGGAAGATCCCGACGGGGCCCGCACCTGGCACGGAGCCGACTACGACAGCAGCTCCACCTCCGCGACCGTCGCCGCGCCACCCGTGAACACCAGGCGGTAGTGCGCGTACGCACCCGGCTTCGGCACCGAGAACGCCCGGGTCTGCTTGTCCCAGGCGAAGGACTCGCCGGACCGCTCGTCGATCGTCTTCCAGGACGATCCGTCGGCCGACGCCTCCAGCTTCCAGCCCGTCGGGGCCTTCGCGTGGTCGCCGGACGTCAGCGTGTACTGCACAGCCTTCGTGCCGTCGGACGCGACCGGCAGGTCCGCCGACTCGACGCTCGCCGACGTGGCCGAGGTGTTGTCGAACAGCGGGCCCGAGCCGGTGATCGCGTCCTTGCGGGGCGAGGGCACCTCGTCGTCCTTGGTGATCGACGTGGGCGCCGCGTCCGCCCCCGTGCCCCACTTCGACGGCTTGTCGCCCATGGCGAACTCGACGACACCGCCCTTGGAGACGACCGAGTTCGGCAGCGAGGTCTTCGACCAGGTCTTGCCGTTGACCTTCACGCCCTGCACGTAGATGTTCTTCGCGCTGTTCTTCGGCGCCTTCACGACCAGGTCGCGGCCGTTCTCCAGGTGCAGGGTCATCTTGGTGAACTGCGGGGAGCCGATGGCGTATTCGCCGCTGCCCATGACGAGCGGGTAGAAGCCCATGGAGGAGAAGAGGTACCAGGCCGACTGCTCGCCGTTGTCCTCGTCGCCGTGGTAGCCCTGCCCGATCTCCGAACCGGTGTAGAGGCGGGACAGCACCTCACGCACGTTCTGCTGCGTCTTCCACGGTTGGCCGGCCGCGTCGTACATGTACGTGACGTGGTGCGCGACCTGGTTGGAGTGGCCGTACATGCCCATGCGCACGTCACGCGCCTCGGTCATCTCGTGGATGACCCCGCCGTACGACCCGGCGACGTCCGCCGAACCGGTCTCCGGCGTCGCGAAGTACGTGTCCAGCTTCTTCGCGAGGCCGTCCTTGCCGCCGTACAGGTTCGCGAGGCCCTTGCTGTCCTGCACCGCGGTGAACGCATAGCCCCACGCGTTCGTCTCGGTGTAGTCGTAGCCCCAGACCGCCGGGTCGAAGTCCTGCGACTTCACCCGCCAGTTCCCCTTGGCGTCCTTGCCCTGGAAGAAGCCCGTACCGGCGGCCTTGTCGTCGAACATGTTGACGTAGTCGCGGGCCCGGTTGAGGAAGTACTCCGACTCCTCCCGGTACTGCTTCTTGCCGGTCTTCTTGTAGAGGGCCTGGCCCATCTGCGCGATGCCGTAGTCGTTCAGATAGCCCTCAAGAGCCCAGGACAGGCCCTCGTGGGTGTCCGTCGACGTGTAGCCGAGGAACGGGGAGGTGTCCATGCCCTTGCGGCCCACACCCGACTGCGGCGGCACCACGGTCGCGTTCTTCACGGCCGCCTTGTAGGCGTCCTCCGCGTCGAAGTCGACGCCCTTCACGTACGCGTCGGCGAACGCCACGTCCGACGACGTGCCCGTCATCAGGTCCGCGTACCCCGGCGAGGACCAGCGGGAGATCCAGCCGCCGTCCTTGTACTGCTGCACGAACCCGTCGACCATCTCGCCCGCCCGGTCCGGCGTGAGCAGCGAGTACGCGGGCCAGGTCGTCCGATAGGTGTCCCAGAAGCCGTTGTTGACGTACGGCTTGCCCTCGACGATCTTCGCGCCGGTGTGCGTCGGCGTGTCGGGACCCGTCATCGCGGAGAACGGCGACGCGTACTTGAACGTCGGCTTCCCCTGGGAACGGACCTTCTCGAAGGCCGAGTTGGGGTACAGGTACAGGCGGTACAGCGAGGAGTACAGCGTCGTGAGCTGGTCCTGCGTGGCGCCCTCGACCTCCACCCGGTTCATGATCCGGTCCCACTGCGCGCGCGCCGCGTTCTTCACCGAGGTGAAGGAGCGGTTCGCGGGCAGCTCCTGCGCCAGGTTGTCCTTCGCCTGGTCGATGGAGATCAGCGAGGTCGCCAGGCGCAGCGTCACCGTGCGGTCCCTGCCCGCGTCGAAGGTGAAGTGGCCCTTCACGCCGGACGCGTCCGCGTCCTCGACCGCCTTGTCGAAGACGCCGTAGACGAACAGGCGCGTGGCGCCCGTCGACAGGCCCGACTTCACGTCCGAGTAGCCGGTGACGACACGGTTGTCCTTGTCGAGCGTCAGACCGCCCTGCTCCGAGACATTGTCGAAGACGACGCTCGCGTCGGCGCCCGGATAGCTGAAGCGCAGCGCCGCCGCGTGGTCGGTCGGCGCCATCTCCGCGCGCACGCCGTTCTCGAACGTCACGCCGTAGTAGTACGGGCGGGCCGTCTCGTTGTCGTGCTTGAACGGCAGCGCCCGGCCGGAGCGCGAGGTGTCCAGCGCGTCGCCGGTCTTCGCCGACGGCATGATCTGGAACGTCTGCCGGTCACCCATCCACGGGCTCGGCTCGTGGCTCGCCGCCAGCGCCTCCATGGTGGGCAGGTTGTCCGCGTTGTTGTCGCGCGCGTAGTCGTACAGCCAGCTGTCCGAGCCCGCGTTCGTCACCGGCGTCCAGAAGTTGAACCCGTTCGGGACGGCCGTCGCCGGGAACGTGTTGCCGCGCGAGAAGCCGCCGCTGGAGTTCGTCCCGCGGGTCGTCGACGCGTAGTCGCTCAGGTGCGCCTTCGGAGCGGCCGTGGCAGCCCGCTTCACCGCGATGTCGTCGAGCCAGCCGCGGAACTTCGCCGGGCCCTTCGCCGAGTCGTACCCGACGAGTATCCGGTCGATCGTCTTGCCGGCCGCGACCGAGCCGATCGACGACTTCACGGCGTTCCACTGGTTGACGTAGAGCCGCTTGGCGTCGCCCTGGCCCGTCGGGGTCAGCAGGCCGCCGTGGGAGTCGACCGCCTTCAGGCCGCTCAGGTACGTGCCGTCGGTGAAGGCGAGGTCGACCGCGACGTTCGTGGCGTCGTAGTCGCGGTCGCCGTCCGCCATCTGCGGGAAGATCTTGTACGACAGCTCGGTGTTCCGCGCGACCTTCACATCGACGTCGAAGACCTTGTTGTACGAGTACGCGCGGCCGTCCGTCTTGTGCGTGCCCGCGTAGCGCAGCGCGTACTTGCCGGTGAAGCCCGCCCCGGCCTTGGCCGTCGGCGAGCCGCTGGGGCCCTTGTCGACGAGCGAGAGCATGTCCTCGGGCGCCGGCGCCTGCTCGTCACCCGTCGACAGCTGGAGATCGGCCAGCTGCGTCGCGTCGCCCGCGCCGTTGTTCTTCGTGAACTCGACGCGGAAATGGGCGTATTCGGCCGGCTTCTCCAGCTCGTACTTCTTCGTCTGGTACCGCTTGTCGAAACTCTCGCCGGTGCGGGAGTCGAGAGTGGTCCAGTCCTTTCCGTCCGCCGAGCCCGTGAGGACCCAGTCCTTCGGGTCGCGCTCGTCGTGGTCGTTGGCCGACGTCAGGTTGTAGTTGGTGATCTTGAGCGCGGTGTCGAGGTCGTACTCGACCCAGGCGGTCGGCGTGAACGCCAGCCACTTCGTGCTCGACTCGCCGTCCGCGAGGTTGGCCGCGCCCTCGCCGCTGCCGCTGTTCTCACCGCTGGCCCGGACCTCGGTCACATGGCCGTTCACATTGCCCGGAACTCCACCGGTGTAGGCGCCGTCGACCCCGGACGCCCTTTTGCTGCCGTCCGGTGCGGTGTCGACCGTGTTCAGCCAGTCGGGGGCGGGTTGCCCCGCTTCGAAGGAGGAGCTGAACTCCCGGTCGGTGTGCGGCTTGTGGGGTGCCGCCGCGACGGCGGCCCCCTGCCCGGCCGCCGTCAGCACCAGTGCGGCCGCGCCCAGGGCGGCCGTGGAGGCGAATCTGTGTCTGGTTCCTCTGCCTTGCATGGAGCGTGCACCCTCCGGCCACGTCGACAACGTTGTCAGTTCGCTGCGCAAGGTCCAGTAGGGCGTCAAGTGACGGTTGGTGTCAAGGGTGTTGAAAGTCAGTGCGAACGAAGATCACCGGAGTCGCATTCCGGGCTCTGCGTACAGGCTTTGTAGACAAGGAAGTTGGGACGCTCGACAACGCCCGCCGTGCGGCTTATTTCCGGGAGGTCTCAACTCGGAAAAGACCGGCGTCCAAACCTGCATTCGATCTTGCCCCGCTCACAGGGAGTGGACTATACCTGTCGGCGTCCGGCCCGGCCCGAATTCAGGCCGCGGCGGACCGGGGGGCGGGGGGAGACGGCGGGGCGCGTGGAGCGCCCCGGGATCCGTGCATCTTCAGGCGTCCCGACACATTGCGCACCACCCAGCTCCATCTGCGTTCCCCCTGAACAGGGGCACAACACAGCACATCACCGCGGTGCCGGGGAGGATCCGGTTCACCGCCTGAGTCCTGGAGAAGGCGAGGACTTGAGCATGGGATCCACTTCCGACCAGCACGGTAACGGTGGCGTCGACCGGCGCACCCTGATCAAGCGTTCCGCGGCGCTCGGCATCGCCGCCGTGCCGGCCGCCGGTCTGCTGTCCGCGTGTGCGAGCGGTGACAGCGGCAGCGACGACAAGGTCAAGAAGGGCACGAAGTCCAAGGACAACCCGCTGGCGGTCAACGCCGGCGCGGCCCTGTCCGTGGTCATCTTCGACGGCGGCTTCGGCACGAAGTACGCCACCGACGCCAACGCCCAGTACAAGAAGGCGTTCCCGAAGGCGAAGGTCTCCTTCCACGCCACGCAGAAGATCCAGTCCGAGCTCCAGCCGAAGTTCAACGGCGGCACCCCGCCGGACCTGATCGACAACTCGGGCGCCGAGCAGATGGACATGGGCGTTCTCGTCGGCAAGAAGCAGCTGACCGACCTGACCCCGCTGCTGGACGCGCCGTCCATCGACGACCCGAACAAGAAGGTCCGCGACACGCTGCGGCCCGGCATCGTCGAGATGGGCCAGTTCGACGGCGACCCGGTGTGGATCATGTACTACGCGTACACGGTCTACGGCGTCTGGTACTCGCAGACCGCCCTGGACAAGCTGGACGCGCAGTACCCCGAGGACTGGGACGCGATGCTCGCCCTGTGCGCCAAGGCGAAGAAGAAGGGCATCGCCGGCTGGACGTACGCGGGCAAGTACCCGTACTACCTGCCGTTCTCGCTCTACCCGTTCATCGCCAAGATCGGCGGCCGCGAGGTTCTCGACAAGATCGACAACCTGGAGCCGAACGCGTGGAAGGACCCGGCCGTCAAGGCCGCCTTCGAGGCGTACTACGAGCTCTTCAAGAAGGGCTACATCCTCAAGGGCACGCCCGGCATCGACCACATCCAGTCGCAGACCGAGTGGGCCAAGGGCAAGGCGCTGTTCATCCCGAACGGCTCCTGGGTCGAGAACGAGTCGGCGAAGGTCATCCCCAAGGACTTCAACCTCCAGGTCGGCGCCCCCACCGGCCTCGACTCCAGCGACAAGATGCCGTTCGGCACCATCTGGGCGTCCGGCGGCGAGCCGTTCATCGTCCCGGCCAAGGCGGCGAACGCCGAGGGCGGCATGGAGCAGCTGCGCATCATGCTCAGCGAGGCCTCGTCGAAGAACTTCACCAGCCAGGTCAAGTCGCTGTCGGCCTTCAACGGCGGCACCGACGGCATCGAGCTGACCCCGGGCCTGAAGTCCGGCGTCGCGGCGCTGGAGAAGGCCGGCGACAACGTCGTCAACCCGCGTCTCCAGGACTGGTACGTCAAGCTCCAGAAGGAGCAGATCGGCGTCGCCGGTCTCGGCGAGATGATGGCGGGCCGCCTCACCCCGGCCGAGGCCATCAAGAAGATCCAGGGCTACGCCGACGCGGCCGCCAAGGACCAGTCGATCAAGCACTACAAGCACCAGTAAGCGACAGGCGGAAGAACAGCACGTGCGCACATGTCCACTGGTGCGGCACCCGCACAGCGATCGGGGTCGGTAACCATGCAACACGGCAAGTACCGCTTCATTGTGGGGTTCTTGGTGGCCCCCCTGGCGTTGTACGCCATCTTCGTCATCTGGCCGTTCATCCAGTCGATCTACTACTCGTTCACCGACTGGACCGGCCTGAGCCCCGACTTCAAGATGGTGGGCTTCGACAACTACACACGCATGCTGCACGACGACATCTTCTGGAAGTCGTTGCAGCACAGTGTGCTCTTCGTCGTGCTGTTGCCGCTGGTGACACTGAGCCTCGCGCTGTTCTTCGCCTTCATGCTGAACGTCGGCGGGCGGCGCCGTAAGGGCGCCGCCGTCGCCGGCGTCCGCGGCACCGGCTTCTACAAGATCGCGTACTTCTTCCCGCAGGTGCTCTCGGTCACGATCGTCTCCCTGCTCTTCCGCTTCATCTACAACCCCAACGGCGGGTTGCTGAACTCGGCGCTCGACGCCGTCGGCCTCGGCAGCTTCCAGCCCCAGTGGCTGGGCGACCCGACCTGGGCGCTGTGGGCGGTCATGGCCGTCCTGGTGTGGAGCACCGTCGGCTTCTTCGTCGTGCTCTTCTCCGCGGGCATGGCCTCCATCCCGAAGGACTTCTACGAGGCGGCCCTGCTCGACGGCGCGAGCCGCGTCACGACCTTCTTCAGGATCACCCTGCCGCTGCTGTGGGACACCATCCAGTCCGGCTGGGTCTACATGGGCATCCTCGCCCTCGGCGCGGAGGCGTTCTCGGCGGTCAACATCATGACCGTCGGCCCCGGCGGCCCCGACTACTCGACCACCGTGCTGCCGCTGTACGTGTACCAGTCGGCGTTCCGTGACGCGAACGCCGCCTACGCGACCACCATCGGCGTCGCCCTCCTCATCGTCACGCTGCTGTTCGCGGCGATCGTGATGCGTCTTGGCCGGCGCGATCGGCTGGAGTACTGATGAAGACCACTGACACCCCGCCCCCCGCCGACCCGAAGACGGACGCCGCCGGGCGCGTCCCCGGACAGCGCACGGGCGAGCGGGCCGCCCCCGACCCGGGGAAGAGCATCACCGGCAGCACCCTGAACGTCTTCTCGCACGGCGTCCTGATCATCTGGGCGATCATGGTCGTGCTGCCGCTGCTCTGGGCGGTCATGACGTCCTTCAAGGACGACAACTCCATCCTGAGCGATCCGTGGTCGCTGCCCGACAAGCTGCACTTCGACAACTGGTCCCGCGCCTGGTCGTCGGCGCACATGAGCGAGTACTTCCTCAACACGATCATCGTGGTGGGCTGCTCGCTGGTCGGCACCCTGGTGCTCGGCTCGATGGCGGCCTACGTCCTGGCGCGCTTCGAGTTCCCCGGCAACCGGTTCATCTACTTCCTGTTCGTCGGCGGCATGAGCTTCCCGATCATGCTGGCCCTGGTGCCGTTGTTCTACGTCATGAACAACATGCAGCTGCTGAACACGATCCCCGGCCTGATCCTGGCCTACATCGCGTACTCGCTGCCGTTCACGGTGTTCTTCCTGACGTCCTTCTTCCGGACGCTGCCGTCGTCGATCGCGGAGGCGGCCTTCGTCGACGGCGCCTCCCACACCCGTACGTTCTTCCAGATCATGCTGCCGATGGCCAAGCCCGGCCTGATCAGCGTGGGCATCTTCAACTTCCTCGGCCAGTGGAACCAGTACATGCTGCCGACGGTCCTCTTCAACGGGGACAAGAAGGTCCTCGCCCAGGGCCTGGTCGAGCTGGCCACCAGCCAGGGCTACAAGGGCGACTACTCCGGGCTCTTCGCGGGCCTGGTGATGGCGATGCTGCCCATCCTGGCCGCGTACATCGTCTTCCAGCGACAGGTGGTGGCGGGGCTCACGGCGGGGGCGCTCAAGTAGCGCTCCCCACCGCCGCGCGACCGGGCTCCGGCCCCGGAGGGAAGGCCCTCCGGGGCCGGAGCCCTGCGTGTGAGGGGGATACCGGCGGTAGCCCGGGGCGGACACGGCCTGGAACCGATTTCCCTCAAGGGCTTGACGCCACTGGCCGGTTCAGCAGAGCTTGGAGTTCATAACTTGTACAAGGTTCGGTCACCCAGGGTGACGCGAGCCACGGATAAGGGTGGGTCAATGGAGACTCCGGGGTCGCAGTCGTCGCTGCACCGGGCCAATCTGGAGCGGGTCGTGCGCGCCGTACGCCTCGCCGGATCGCTCACGCAGGCGGAGATCGCGAGGACGACGGGCCTGTCCGCGGCGACCGTCTCCAACATCGTCCGGGAGCTCAAGGACGGGGGGACGGTCGAGGTGACCCCCACCTCGGCCGGGGGACGCAGGGCCCGCAGCGTCTCGCTCAGCGGCGACGCGGGCATCGTGATCGGTGTCGACTTCGGCCACACGCACCTGCGGGTGGCCATCGGCAACCTCGCGCACCAGGTGCTCGCCGAGGAGTCCGAGCCGCTGGACGTGGACGCGTCCGCCGCGCAGGGCTTCGACCGGGCCGAGGAGCTGGTCGAGCGCCTGATCGCGGCGACCGGCGTGGACCGCACCAAGGTCGCCGGGGTCGGGCTCGGCGTACCCGGCCCCATCGACGTGGAGAGCGGCACGCTGGGCTCCACCTCGATCCTGCCGGGCTGGACCGGCACCCGGCCCGCCGAGGAGCTGAGCAGGCGGCTCGGCGTCCCGGTGCACGTGGACAACGACGCCAACCTGGGCGCGCTCGGCGAGCTGGTCTGGGGGAGCGGGCGCGGGGTCAGGGACCTCGCCTACATCAAGGTCGCCAGCGGGGTCGGCTCCGGCCTGGTGATCGACGGGACGATCTACCGGGGCCCGGGGGGCACCGCCGGCGAGATCGGGCACATCACGCTCGACGAGTCGGGCCCGGTCTGCCGCTGCGGCAACCGCGGCTGCCTGGAGACCTTCACCGCGGCCCGCTATGTCCTGCCGCTGCTCCAGTCGAGCCACGGCACCGACCTGACCATGGAGGGCGTCGTGCGGCTCGCGCGCGACGGCGACCCCGGCTGCCGCCGCGTCATCGCGGACGTGGGCCGGCACATCGGCTCCGGCGTGGCCAATCTCTGCAATCTGCTCAACCCCAGCAGGGTCGTCCTCGGGGGCGACCTGGCGGAGGCCGGTGAGCTGGTCCTGGGGCCCATCAGGGAGTCCGTGAGCCGCTACGCGATCCCCAGCGCCGCCCGCCAACTCTCGGTCCTCCCGGGGGCGTTGGGCGGCCGCGCGGAGGTGCTCGGGGCGCTCGCCCTGGCACTGAGTGAAATGGGCGATTCGACCCTTTTGGAAGGGATTGGCGGGGGCTCTGTTCCCGCGGCTACACCTGCCTTCACTTAGAGAACGCATGACACCGTTGCCATCTCGTTAAGTATTTACTCCTTGACGCTTGTGTTGCGGCCGAGTTGACTCCCAGCTACCTCGGCCGCAACGACGCGGCCTCGTCAGGGAGGTTTCTGAAGTGAACACGCAGATGCGTCGTGCGGCCTTTGCTTTCTGTGCCACCGCCATGGCTGTCTCTCTCGCCGCCTGCGGCTCCGCCAAGGAGTCCAAGGACGACGGCGACAAGGCGAGCAGCGGCTCCAAGAAGGGCGACGCCCTCACCGTGGGCCTGCTGCTTCCGGAGAACCAGACGGCTCGCTACGAGAAGTTCGACAAGCCGATCATCGAGAAGCAGATATCGGAGCTCACCAAGGGCAAGGGCAAGGTCGAGTACCTCAACGCCAAGCAGGACGCCTCGCTCCAGTCGCAGCAGATCGACACCATGATCACCAAGAAGGTCGACGTCCTGATCCTGGACGCGGTCGACTACAAGGCGGTCGCCAACGGCGTCAAGAAGGCCAAGGACGCGGGCATCCCCGTCGTCGCCTACGACCGCCTGGCCGAGGGCCCGATCGCCGCCTACACCTCGTTCGACAACACCGAGGTCGGCAAGACCCAGGGCAAGGCCCTGCTCGACGCCATGGGCTCGGACGCCAAGGCCAGCTCCAAGATCGTCATGATGAACGGCGCGATCACCGACCCGAACGCCAAGCAGTTCAAGGACGGCGCGCTCTCGGTGCTCAAGGGCAAGGTGGACATCGCCAAGTCCTACGACACCAAGGAGTGGAAGCCGGAGAACGCCAACGCCAACATGGAAGGCGCCATCTCCGCGATCGGCAAGGACAAGATCAAGGGCGTCTACTCCGCCAACGACGGCATGGCCGGCGGCATCATCACCGCGCTCAAGGGCGCGGGTCTGAGCAAGCTCCCGCCGGTCACCGGCCAGGACGCCGAGCTCGCCGGTGTGCAGCGCATCGTCACCGGCGACCAGAACATGTCGGTCTTCAAGTCGTACCCGCAGGAGGCCGAGACCGTCGCCAAGATGGCCGTCGCGGTCGCCAAGACCGGCAAGATCGACTCGGCCGGCCTGACCACCAGCACGGTCGACAGCGGCACCGACAAGGGCATCCCGTCCGTCATCGTGCCCGTCGTCTCCCTGACCCAGAAGAACATCAAGGAGACGGTCATCGACCAGGGCTACTACACCCTGGACGAGATCTGCACGGCCAAGTACAAGGCCGCCTGCGACAAGGCCGGCCTCAAGTAACAGGCCGTCCGGAGTCACCGGGGGCGGTCCGGTCGTCCGACCCGACGCCCCCGTGACTCCCCGCCTGCGCACGGGACCCGCGCACCTGCGCGAGAGCGCTCCCGTGGAAGACACGTCCGGCGCCCCGCCGCCGACAGCCCCGCAGCTCAACGGCGCGGCGCCGGACGGAACAACCCCCCTCATACTTCTTGGTTCAACCTCCCGCCGGGTCAGGCCTTTGGCGGCGAAGGAGATGGTTCACGTGTCCGCTACGCCTGTGCTGGCGTTGCGCGGGGTCTCGAAGCGATTCGGTGCCGTTCAGGCGCTCACCGATGTCGAGCTCGAGGTCCACGCCGGAGAGGTGGTCGCCCTGGTCGGCGACAACGGCGCCGGAAAGTCCACCCTTGTCAAGACGATCGCCGGCGTGCACCCCATCGATGACGGCGTCATCGAGTGGGACGGCAAGGCCGTCGCGGTCAACAAGCCGCACGACGCCCAGAACCTGGGCATCGCGACCGTCTACCAGGACCTCGCGCTGTGCGACAACCTCGATGTCGTCGGCAACCTGTTCCTGGGCCGGGAGATCAAGCGCCGCGGCGTCCTCGACGAGGTCGAGATGGAGCGCCGCGCACGCGAACTGCTCCAGACCCTGTCCATCCGCATCCCGAGCGTGCGCATCCCGATCGCCTCGCTCTCCGGCGGCCAGCGCCAGGTCGTGGCCATCGCCCGCTCCATGCTCGGCGAGCCCAAGCTCGTCATCCTCGACGAGCCGACCGCGGCCCTCGGCGTGGAGCAGACCGCGCAGGTCCTCGACCTCGTGGAACGCCTGCGCGAGCGCGGTCACGCGGTCATCCTCATCAGCCACAACATGGCCGATGTGAAGGCCGTCGCCGACAAGGTCGCCGTGCTCCGGCTCGGCCGCAACAACGGCGTGTTCGAGGTCAGGACGACCTCGCAGGAAGAGATCATCTCCGCCATCACCGGCGCCACGGACAATGCCGTGACCCGTCGTGCGGCGCGCAGCAACGCGGAGGCTCAGCAGTGAGCATCGACAAGACCGACAAGGCACAGGCCCCCGTGGACGCCGCCCCCGCGGCCGCCGGCGCGTCCGTGACCGCCGTCGACCCCCGCCTCCTCGTGCGCGAGCAGGGCTTCGCGGGCTACCTCAGCGAGTTCAAGCGCAAGATCAAGGGTGGTGACCTGGGTGCGATACCCGTCGTCATCGGCCTCATCGTCATCTGCGCGATCTTCCAGAGCCTCAACTCGGCGTTCCTCGGCGCGGAGAACCTGAACAACATCTTCGTCGCCATGGTGGCCACCGGCATGATGTCGGTCGGCATCATCTTCGTGCTGCTGCTCGGCGAGATCGACCTCTCGGTCGGCTCCGTCTCCGGCGTCTCCTCGGCGATCACCGCCGTGCTGAGCGTCACCCACGGCATGAACGAGTGGCTCGCCGTCCTCATCTCGCTCGCGGCGGGCGCGGTCATCGGCGCCCTGCACGGCTTCTTCTTCGCCCGCATCGGCGCCCCGGCGTTCGCGGTCACCCTGGCCGGCCTGCTGTTCTGGAACGGCTTCATGCTCCAGATCCTGGGCTCCAACGGCACGATCAACCTCGACAGCGACGGCGTGGTCGGCAAGCTCACCACGTACTACTTCTCCGACGTCGCCGCCGCCTACGGCCTGGCCCTGATCGCGGTCCTCGCCTACTTCGTGCCGAGCTTCCTCGCCAACCGGCGCCGCGAGGCCGCGGGCATCCCGTCCCGCCCGCTGAGCGACCTGCTGGTGCGCACGCTGCTGCTCGCCGTCGGCGTCTTCGGCGTGGCCGTCATCTTCAACAACTACAAGGGCCTGCCGCTCGCGGTGCTGCTCTTCGGCATCGTCCTGGTCGGCTCGGACTTCGTGCTGCGCCGCACCTCGTACGGCCGCAAGGTCTTCGCGCTCGGCGGCAGCGTCGAGGCGTCGCGCCGCGCCGGTATCAACGTCACCGCGGTCCGGATCTCGGTCTTCGCCATCGCCGGCCTGTTCGCGGCGGTCGGCGGCCTCTTCTGGGCCTCCAAGATCGCGGCGGCCAACCAGGGCGCCGGCTCCGGCGACCTCCTGATGAACGTCATCGCCGCGGCCGTCATCGGCGGCACCAGCCTCTTCGGCGGCCGGGGCCGCACCTGGAACGCGCTCCTCGGTGTGCTGGTCATCACCTCGATCCAGTACGGCCTGGCCCTCCAGGGCATCGCCACCCCGATCCAGTACATGATCACCGGTGGTGTGCTCCTCGCCACGGTCGTCATCGACTCCGTCACCCGCAAGACCCAGAAGTCGGCCGGCCGTGCCTGACCCCTTCTGAGCAGGGATTCCCGGACTGACCGTGCCCGGTGTCAACGGTGACACCGGGCACAGTCATGCCCCGAACGCACGGCCCGGACGCCGCTCGCAACGGCGGAACATTAGACTCGACAGACCCGGCAAGCTCGAACAGCTCAGCCAGCTACTACAGCTCTACTGCAAGGAGGCACGGGTGCCGCTGCTGACCCGCATCACGGGACCGCGCGATCTGGACCGGCTCAGCCTGGAGCAGCTGGACCAGCTGGCCGGAGAGATCCGGACCTTCCTCGTCGACGCGGTATCCAAGACCGGCGGCCACCTCGGGCCGAACCTCGGCGTGGTCGAGCTCACCCTCGCCCTGCACCGGGTCTTCGAGTCGCCACAGGACCGGATCCTCTTCGACACGGGCCACCAGTCCTACGTCCACAAGCTGCTCACCGGCCGCCAGGACTTCTCCCGGCTCAAGATGAAGGGCGGCCTCTCCGGCTACCCCTCGCAGGCCGAGTCCGAGCACGACGTCATCGAGAACAGCCACGCCTCCACGGTCCTCGGCTGGGCCGACGGCCTCGCGAAGGCCAACGAGCTGAACAGACGGGACGACCACGTCGTCGCCGTCATCGGCGACGGCGCGCTCACCGGCGGCATGGCCTGGGAGGCGCTGAACAACATCGCCGCCGCCAAGGACCGCCCCCTGGTGATCGTCGTCAACGACAACGAGCGCAGCTACGCGCCCACCATCGGCGGCCTCGCCAACCACCTCGCGACCCTGCGCACCACGGACGGCTACGAGCGCTTCCTGGCCCGCGGCAAGGACCTCCTGGAGCGCACCCCGGTCGTCGGCAGGCCCCTGTACGAGACGCTGCACGGCGCGAAGAAGGGCCTGAAGGACTTCATCGCCCCGCAGGGCATGTTCGAGGACCTCGGCCTGAAGTACGTCGGCCCCATCGACGGCCACGACATGGAGGCCCTGGAGTCGGCCCTCATCCGCGCCAAGCGGTTCGGCGGCCCGGTCATCGTGCACTGCCTCACCGAGAAGGGCCGCGGCTACCGCCCGGCCCTGGAGGACGAGGCCGACCGCTTCCACGGCATCGGCCCCATCCACCCCGACACCGGCCTGCCGATCAAGGCCGCGGGCGCCGACTGGACCTCGGTCTTCGGCGACGAGATGCTCCGGCTCGGCCAGGAGCGCGAGGACATCGTCGCGATCACCGCGGCCATGCTCCAGCCCGTCGGCCTGGAGAAGTTCGCCAAGGCCTTCCCCGACCGCGTCTACGACGTCGGCATCGCGGAGCAGCACGGCGCCGTCAGCGCGGCGGGCCTCGCCACCGGCGGCCTGCACCCGGTCTTCGCGGTCTACGCGACGTTCCTCAACCGCGCCTTCGACCAGGTCCTCATGGACGTCGCCCTGCACAAGTGCGGCGTGACGTTCGTCCTCGACCGGGCCGGCGTCACCGGCACCGACGGCGCCTCGCACAACGGCATGTGGGACATGTCGCTGCTCCAGGTCGTCCCCGGCATCCGGATCGCCGCCCCGCGCGACGCCGACCAGGTCCGCGCCCAGCTGCGCGAGGCCGTCCAGGTCGAGGACGCGCCGACGGTCGTGCGCTACTCCAAGGGCGCCGTCGGCCCCGCCGTCGAGGCGGTCGGCACGATCGGCGGCATGGACGTGCTGCGCGAGCCGGACAGCGCCCGCCCCGACGTCCTGCTGGTCTCCGTCGGCGCGCTCGCCCCGATGTGCCTGGAGATCGCCGGCCTGCTCGACAAGCAGGGCATCACCACGACGGTCGTCGACCCGCGCTGGGTCAAGCCGGTCGACGAGGCGATGGCCCCGCTCGCCGAGCGCCACCGCGTCGTCGTCACCGTCGAGGACAACTCCCGCGTCGGCGGTGTCGGCTCCTCGATCGCGCAGGCCCTGCGCGACGCGGGCGTCGACGTGCCGCTGCGCGACTTCGGCATCCCGCCGCGCTTCCTCGACCACGCCTCCCGCAAGGAGGTCATGGCGGAGATCGGCCTGACGGCCCCGGACATCGCGCGCCAGGTCACCGGCCTGGTCTCGAAGCTGGACGGCCGCCGCGAGGCGTCCGCCGTCGCCGAGCAGATGGAGCCGGCGCGCGACTGACCCGGCTCCGCCGGCACCCGACCCGGGCCGGTCGGACCACCTTCGGGTGGTTCGACCGGCCCATTCGCGTGAATACCCGTGACGGACCGGGTATCCGGTGCCTACTCGTCTCGATCATGTCGGGACCGAGGACCGAGCCGCATGGAGGTATGCCGGTGACCACGCAGCCAGACTCAGGCCCAAGGCCGGGCACGCGCCGCACGAGCGGCCTGTTGCGCACCAAATCCATCGAGCAGTCCATCAAGGACACCGAAGAGCCCGAGCACCAGCTCAAGAAGTCCCTCTCCGCACTGGACCTCACCGTCTTCGGCGTCGGCGTCGTCATCGGCTCCGGCATCTTCGTCATCACCGGCACCGCCGCCACCGACTACGCGGGCCCCGCGGTGACCATCGCCTTCGCCGTCGCGGCCGTCGTCTGCGCCCTCGCCGCTCTCTGCTACGCCGAGTTCGCCTCCACCGTCCCGGTCGCCGGCTCCGCGTACACCTTCGCCTTCGCCTCCCTCGGCGAGTTCCCCGCCTGGATCATCGGCTGGGACCTGATCCTCGAACTGGCGCTGGGCTGCGCCACCGTCGCCGTCGGCTGGTCCGGGTACGTCCAGTCGCTCCTCGACAGCTGGGGCATCCCGCTGCCCGAGGCGCTGCGCGGCCCCGGGGAGGGCAGCGGCTTCACCTTCAACCTCGCCGCGTTCCTGCTCGTCCTCGCGGTCATGACGGTCGTCGTCCTCGGCATGAAGCTGTCCGCCTGGGTCACCTCGGCCGTCGTCGCCGTCAAGGTCACCGTCGTGCTCATCGTGATCGCGGTCGGCGCCTTCTTCATCACCGGCTCCAACTACGACCCGTACGTCCCGCCGAGCAAGCCCACCGGGGGCAGCACGGGCCTGTCGCAGACCCTCCTGGAGGGGATCGCCGGGTTCGCCCCGTCCAACTTCGGCATCATGGGCATCTTCACCGCCGCGGCCGTCGTCTTCTTCGCGTACATCGGCTTCGACGTCGTCGCCACGGCCGCCGAGGAGACCCGCAACCCGCAGAAGGACGTGCCGCGCGGCATCCTCGGCTCGCTGGCCATCTGCACCGTCCTGTACTGCGCCGTCGCCGTCGTCGTCACCGGCATGCAGAACTACCGGAAGCTCGACCCGGAGGCACCGCTCGCGGAGGCGTTCAAGTCGGTCGGCCACCCCTTCTGGGCGGGTGTCATCTCCTTCGGCGCGGTCGTCGGCCTCACGGTCGTCTGCATGATCCTGCTGCTCGGCCAGAGCCGCGTCTTCTTCGCGATGAGCCGCGACGGACTGCTGCCGCCGGTCTTCAGCGTCGTCCACCCCAAGTTCCGTACGCCGTACCGCTCGACGATCATCCTCGGCCTGCTCACCGCGCTCGTCGCGGGCTTCGTCTCCCTGACCGAGCTGTCGAAGCTGGTCAACATCGGCACCCTGTTCGCCTTCGTCATCGTCGCCGTCGGCGTGCTCATCCTGCGCCGCACCCGCCCCGACCTGCCGCGCGCCTTCAAGGCCCCGTGGGTGCCCGTCCTGCCCGTCGCGTCGGTCGCCTGCTCGGTGTGGCTGATGCTGAACCTGTCGGTCGAGACCTGGCTGCGGTTCGCCGTGTGGATGCTCATCGGCATCGTCATCTACTTCGCGTACGGGCGCCGGCACAGCCGCGCCGCGGAGGGCGCGGAGACCGTCGGGACCGGCGACGCGCGGTAATCCGGTATTCATCGATCCGGCCCCGTATGTCCCGCCCCGGCGGGATGTGCGGGGCCGGATAGTTTGACGCCCATGCTCACCCAGGCGCCGCAGCCGCTGCCGCACGTGTCCGACGTCCGCCGCGGCGCCCCCCGCCCCGGCTACTGGCCCCGGCTGCTGCCGCTCCTCGCGGTGCTGGCCGCCGCCACCCGGCTGCCCTCCTTCGCGCGCCCCCTGTGGAACCCCGACGAGGGCTATCTCGCCGTTCAGGCCGGGATACTGGCGCACGGCGGCGCGCTCTACGAGACGGTCGTCGACCGCAAGCCACCGCTCGTGCCCTGGCTGTACGAGGCCGTGTTCGCCCTCTTCGGGGCGCAGTCCCTCACCCCGCTCAAGTGGTGCGCGGTGGCCGCCCACCTGCTGACGGCCGTGCTGCTCGCGTCGACCGCCCGGCGCCGCTGGGGCGACGGCGCCGGCCGCACCGCGGGCGTGCTGTACCTGCTCGTCTCCGTCGGGCTCAACCCGGAGGACACCCAGGCGGCGACCTTCGAGGTGTTCATACTGCCGTGGACCGCGGCGGCCCTCTGGTGCGCCGACCGGCGCCGCTGGGGATGGTGCGGGGCCGCCGTCGCGGGCGCCTTCCTGACCAAGCAGACCGGGGCCGCCGTCCTCGGCCCGGTGCTGTGGATGATGTGGCGGTGCCGGGCGCCCCGGGCGGCGGTCGTGCGCTGCGCGGCGGGCGTGGCGGTACCGGTCCTCGCCGCGGCCTGCGCCACCGACCCCGGCGGCTTCCTGTTCTGGACGGTGACCGGCTCGGGCAGCTACGCCTCCTTCACCGGCTCCGAACTCCACGTCCTGGGACGGGGAGCGGTGAACGCGGCGCTGCTCGGCGCGGCCTGCGCCGGTTTCCTGCCGTCGCTGGCCCGCGCCCCGCGCCGCCCCGCCGCGTGGCTGTGGGTCTGGCTCGGCTCGTCAGCGGTGGCGGTCCTCGCCGGATTCCACTTCTTCGGCCACTACTACCTCCAGCTCGCGCCGCCGCTGGCCCTGTTGGGCGCGGCGGCGCTGCGGGACCTGCCGCGCGCACGGGTGGCCCGCGCGCTGCTCGTCACGGCCTGCTGCGGCGGCCTCTTCGTCGCCTGGGGCCTGCTCGCGCCGCGCCCCGACCTCGCCCACGCCGAGCGGGTCGCCGACGCCGTACGGGCCCGTACAGCGCCCCGGGAGCCGGTCCTGATCTGGGGCATGCACCCGGAGACGTACTGGCTGGCGGACCGGCCCCCGGCGAGCCGCTTCCTGACGGCGGGGCTCCTGACCAACTACAGCGGCGGCCGGGACGGTCCGCGCGTGGGGGAGCGGTGGGCGGTGCCGGGCACCTGGCGCACCTTCCGCGCGGAGTTCGCGGTCCGGCCGCCGGGTCTCGTCGTGGACGACTCGCGGGGCGGGCCGTACGGGGTGGGGAGGGTGGGGGCGCTGCGGCGGCTGCTGGCAGGCTACGAGAGGGTCGGCGGAGTCGACGGGGCCGTGCTCTACCGGCCGCGCGGTTCCGCTTCCTGAGAGCCGGGGCGTCCTGCTTGACCCTCCCCTGTCAAGACTCAGCTGCATATGATAGTAAATTTCAGGTTCCGGGCGTCAGGGCCGGGATCGATCTCAGTGGGAGGGTGGCACCGGTCATGCCGAGGAGCAGCGTGAGCGGGGAGTCGTCGAGCCGGGCGCCCGAGCCGGTCGGCGTCGAGGGGGGCCGCTGGCTGTTCCTCGGCAAGGACGGGCGGCTGACCGTCTATCTCCCGGTGAAGGACGGCATCCGGCGCTGGACGCAGGAGCGCCCGGGGGTGCCGCGCTGGAGCGAGCCGGTGCTGCTGCCCGCGCCGAACGTCCGCTTCGTGTCGCTGGCGCAGGGCGCCGACGGCTACGTCCACTTCCTGGGCCGCCGCGACCGCCGGCGCGCGGACGGCGCGCTGACCGTCGACATCGTGCACGCCATCCAGTACCAGACGGGCCGCCCGCTGTCGGAGTGGCGGGGTCTCGGCACCCCGTTCAAGGACCTGGAGAGCGCGCGGAAGTTCGGCCGTCCGGCGGGCGCCGTCGACCACGACGGGAACGTCCACATCTTCGTGCGCAACGGCGCCGGCGGGGTCCACCTGCGCCGCGAGGGCAAGGGCGGCAAGTGGCTGCCCTGGCAGGACCTCGGCGGCGACCAGGCCCTGCACGGGCTGGCCCCCGCGGTGACCGGTTCGGGCCGGGTGGAACTGCTGGTCCCCGGCCGGCGCGCCGCCCTGCACTGGTACCAGACCGAGCCCGGCGGCGAGTTCCTGCGCGGCTACGACATCCCGCAGACGCCCGCCGTGGGCACGGTCAGCGGCGTGGAGACGGCGCGGGAGCGGATCACGTACTACTGGGCGGACCGGGCGGGCGGGCTCATAGCCCAGCGGCCGGGCGTGTGGCCGGTCGCCGTGGGCGGCGGCGCCGACGACAGCCAGGTCGCGGCGGTGCGCGCGTACGTCGACGGCTACGACTGCACGGTCCTCGCCCACCGCGGTGTCACCGGCACGATCCAACTGGCCGCGTTCGTCTCGGAGTCGGAGGCGAACGGCGTGTGGTGGTCGGACACCGGGCGCGGTGGCGTCGGCGGGCCCGGGCTCGCCGTGGACGGGCGCGGCGCGCTCACGCTGGCCGCGGTCGACGAGTCGGGCACGGTGTGGATCACTCATCAGACAGCCGGTTCCGGACTCTCGCTGGGGGACTGGTACCGGATCTGAGGCGGGGCCCGGTCCGGGAACGCCGAAGGGGCGGGCGCCGTGGGCGCCCGCCCCTTCGACGGCTCAGTTCCCGCCGGTGGCGGGGGACTTCTTCGCCGACTCGGGGATGTCGGCGCCGGTGCGCAGCGCCTTCCACAACTGCGTGGCCTGCGGCTCGGCGGCGACGACCCGGTTGCGGTCGACGGTGTCGTAGGCCACCGGCAGCATGATCGTCTCCATCGTCTCCGGGTCGACGCCCTTGAGGCTGCGGCCGAACTCGGCGAGCGCCTTGAGGTTCGCCAGCTCGGAGTCGGTGGTCAGCGAGGAGGTCAGGCTGTCCGCGATCTTGTACGACTTGGTGGGGCTGCCGAGCAGGTCCTGCTTCTTGATCTCGCTCAGCAGGTCGATCATGAACTGCTGCTGGAGCCCGATGCGGCCGAGGTCGCTGCCGTCGCCGATGCCGTGCCGGGTGCGGACGAAGGCGAGGGACTGGGCGCCGTCCAGCTTGTGGGTGCCCTTGGTCAGGTCGAGCCCGCTGGACTTGTCGTGGATCGCCTGGTCGACGGTGACGTCCACGCCGCCGATGGCGTCGACGAGGCCCTTGAAGCCCGCGAAGTCGATCTCCATGAAGTGGTCGAGGCGCACCCCGGACATCTGCTCGACGGTCTTGACCACGCAGGCGGGCCCGGCGACGGAGTACACGGAGTTGAACATCACGCGCTTCGCCGACGGCAGGGTGGTGCCGTCCGACTTGGTGCACTCGGGGCGGGTGACGAGGGTGTCGCGGGGGATGCTGACGGCCGTGGCCTGCTTGCGGCCCTCTGGTATGTGCATCACGAGGGCGGTGTCCGAGCGGGCGCCGGAGACCTTGCCGGTCTTCAGCGCCGCGTTGGCCCCGGCCCGCGAGTCGGAGCCGAGGACCAGCACGTTCGTGCCGCTGGTCGGCAGCTTCTCGGGGCGGTCGGTGCCGAGCGCCTTGTCGAGGTCGACGCCGTCGATGTTGCCGTTGAGGTTGCTGTAGAGCCAGTAGCCCGTACCGCCCGCGGCCAGCACCAGGACCAGCAGCGACCAGAGGATGATGCGGCGGATGCGCTGACCGCGGGTGCGCTCGCGCCGTGGGGCCTTGCCGCGTCGTCGGCTGGGCGTGGCGGTGGCATGACTCATGGGTTCGCAATCCTCCGGGGCGGCGGACGTCAGATGGGTGCACGTGAGAGCCGGAGTGGGGGATCGCCGTAGCGGGGTCGGGTCCGGTCGTGCCGTGCCGGCGCGCGTGGGGTCAGCCGGACGTCGCAGCACTATAAACGCATTTCACCGCTTCGACACGCCTCGGAGCGCGACGGATCCGGACGGTTCGCGGACGCACTTCGACCGCCGATGGCTGTAGGAGAGGGGACGTGATGCATGTCTCCCCATCGATCTGGCAACGATTGGCCGTCGGTTTCCTCGCGATGCGGGGAGGTCTAGACCTTATGTCCCTTATGAAAGGTGAGAGTTGGCTTAATTTTAAGAAGCTATGTCGTTTTTGTTCTGAGGTTTGACTGAAATCAAGGAAACCAGCAAAGATCCTCCGCGCGGTCACTGTCCGAATAGCGACCGAATGTGCTGTGAACACCAAGTGAAGTCAGCAGAGTCGCAGAGGGTCGATGAGAAAGCTGTCCGTACGGGCCGTCCAGAAGCTCACGTGCAAGAAGCGTGACGCGTGGTGGACGGTACTGCTCGTGGACCCGGTGGCCACCCGGATGCTGTGCTGGCTCGCCCGGTTCCGCTTCGTCACGCCGAACCGGGTGACCTGGGCCGCCCTGTTCGTCGGCCTCGGCTCCGCGGGGCTCTTCCTGCGCGGTGACCGCACGTCGCTGATCATCGGCGCCGCGCTGTACCACCTGAGCTTCATCCTCGACTGCATCGACGGCAAGCTGGCCCGCCTCAAGGGCAACGGCTCCGTCTTCGGCGGCTGGCTCGACTACGTCTTCGACCGCATCCGCGTGCTGTTCTGCGCGCTCGCCCTGATGGGCGGACAGTACCTGCGCACCCACGAGGCCTACTTCCTGCTGGCCGCGCTCGTCGTCGTCTTCCTCGACATGCTGCGCTACGTCGACGCGTTGCAGATCTACAAGATGCGCATGTCGATGCGGACGAAGATCGAGAAGGTCACCGCCGAGCGCAAGGCCGCCGAGGCCGAGGCGGAGGCCCGGGCCGCCGCCGAGCAGGCCCAGCGGCAATTCGAACAGAACCAGCGGCTGCTGCGGGCCCGCCAGGCCCAGCAGCAGGCCCACCACCCGCACATCCCCCAGCAGCCCGGCCACCAGGCTCCGCAGGGCCACCAGGCCCCGCAGGGCCGCCCGGTCCCGCAGCAGCCCCAGGCCGCCGCGAACGCCGAGCCCAAGGTCGTCTTCATGGAGGACCTGCTGCGCGAGAACCCGGGCATCGAGGCCGACGTCCTCAAGGAGCACGCCGGGACCGGCGAGGTCGTCGACCTGCACGCCCAGTTCCGCGGCCGCTTCCCCTGGTACACCCGGGTCCGCCAGGCCCTGCTGCGCAGCCGCATCAGGCCGCACCTGATCAGCGGCATCGAGTTCCAGATGTTCATCTTCATCGTGGGCCCGCTGATCGGCCAGATCCTGTGGACCACCGCCGCCTCCGCGGTGCTGCTCGGCCTCTTCGAGCTCGTGATCATGTACAAGTTCTGGCTCTCCACCCGGGACTTCACCCGCGTCATGGACGAGCTGGCGCCCGCCCCGCAGACCGTCGGCACGGTCGCCGACCACCTCTTCGCCGGACGCCACCGCGGCCGGGTGCCCGCCGCCGCGATGCCGCCCGCCGACGTCGAGGAGCGGTTCCCCGCGCCCCAGCCGTACGAGGACCCGGGCTTCCACCCGTACCCGCAGCCCGAGCCCGAGCCCGACGCGTACCGGCCCGACCCGTACCAGCGGCACCAGCAGGACCCCCCGTACGTCTCCCCGCTCGGCGGCTACCTCCCCGCCGACCACCAGGCCACCCAGCAGATCCCCGTCCAGGTCGTCCAGCGCGTCGAGCAGCCCTGGACGGAGGGCGACGGGCGCCTGCGATGAACCAGCATCCAGCGCCCCGTCCTGACCCGTCCGCGTACACGGTCACGATCGTCGTCGGCGCCTACAACGCCGGCGCCACCCTCGACCGCGCCCTGCGCTCCGCCCTCGGGCAGACGCACCAGCGCGTCGAGGTGCTGGTCGTCGACGACGCCTCCACCGACGGCACGATCACGGTCGCCCAGGGGTACGCGCACCGCGACGGCCGGGTGCGGATCATCGCCAGGCCGCAGAACAGCGGCGGCGTCGGCGCGCCCCGCAACAACGGCATCGAGGCCGCCACCGGCCAGTTCCTGATGTTCCTCGACGCCGACGACGAACTGCCGCACAAGGCCGTCGAGACCCTGCTCGCCGCCGCGCTGCACACCGGCTCGGAGATCACCGCGGGCCGCGCCCTGCGGGTCAACCTCGCCAAGGACGAGACGACGATCTGGCAGCCCCAGCTCTACGGCACCGACCGCACCGTCGCCGGCGGCCTGGCCGCCGCGCCCGAGCTCGTCGACGACCCGATCGCCGCCGCCAAGCTGTTCCGGCTGGACTTCCTGCTCAACAACGGCATCCGCTTCCCGGAGAACGTGTACTTCGAGGACACGTACTTCTCCACGGTCGCCGGGTTCTGCGCCCGCACCATCACCCTGCTCACGGCGCCGGTCTACCGCTGGATCTGGGAGCGCGAGACCGACACCCCCTCGATCACCAACCGCCGCGAGGAACTGCGCAGCATCCGCGACCGCGTCCTCGTGCACCAGTGGACCGACGCGTTCCTCGCGCACAACGGCGGCCACGACCTGATCGCCCACAAGGCGGCCAAGTTCCTCTCGCACGACCTGAAGCTGTACACCCCCGAGCTGCGCGAGGGCGGCGACGCCTACCGGGAGGCGTTCGTCGCGGCCGTCGCCCCCTACCTGCGCTCCCTGCCCCCGGACACGTACGAACTGGCCGGCCCCCTGGAGCGCGTCCGCGCCTTCGGGCTGATGCACGGCCGGGTCGACGTCGCCCTGACCGTCGCCGACTACGTGCAGCGGCGCTCCGTCCTCAGCAGCGACCTCGTCGAGCGCGACGGCAAGGTCTTCTGGTCCGGCGCGCTGCTCGGCCGCCCGCACGCCGACTACTTCCTCGACGTCACCGACCTCGACCTCACCGGCCAGAAGCTCAACGACGCCCGGCTGTTCAACCAGGCCACCCGCGTCGAGATCCAGGACGGCGAACTCCACGTCACCGGCCGCATCCGCAACCAGTTCGGCCGCGTCGCCCCCAAGGACAAGCTCGAACTCATCGCCGTCCTGCGCCGCCGCAGCCCCAAGACCGACCACACCTTCCCGGTCAGCGGCGTCGAGGTCGACGACGAGTACATCAACTTCCACACCACCGTCGACCTCGACGAGACCGTCGGCCGCTCCGGCCAGGCCCGCGGCGCCATCTGGAACCTCTTCGTCCAGATCCGGCACGCGGGCGAGCGGACCACCACCACCGTGTGCATCCGCGGCCTCGACATGTCGAGGGAGCGCTACCACGGCGACGACGAGACCTACGAGATCTACGAGACCGTCAGCGGCAACCTCGCCCTGCGCCCCGAGACCACCGCCCAGGCCGAGCGCACCGACGACCGCGGCACCCCCTGGCTCTGGTGGTCCCAGGCGCCCGCGCCGACCCCCGGCGCCACCACGGAGCAGTTCGCCGCCTCCCTCGTCGTGCACTGCCACAACGACGAGTACAACCTGTACGAGTTCCTCAACTCGCTCGCCGCCCAGCAGGAGTTCGCCCGCACCCAGGTGATCCTCGTCGACGACGGCTCCGCCGACAGCACCGGACGCCGGCTCGCCGGCTTCGCGACGCACTACCCGAACGTCACCGTCGTCCCGCAGGCCCTCATGGGCATGCGCGCCGCCTTCGACCACGGCCTGCGCTACGTCGGCGCCCCCTACGTGATGTTCGCGCGCGCCCGCGACATCCTCGGCGAGGACGTCATCGGCCGGCTGCTGGCCGCCGCCGAGCGCACCAGGGCCGACGTCGTCGTCGGCGACCAGGACAACTTCCCCGGACCGCGCCGCGACACCGACGCCCCGTGGAAGCGCTACTTCGGCAAGCAGAAGTCCACCGTCACCCAGCTCCACGACGCGCCCTACCTGATCTTCTCCACCGGCCTCGGCGCGAAGCTGCTCCGCACCGACCTCGTGCGCCGCCAGAACCTGCGCCTCGGCATGGGCCCGGGCCACGAGGACGCCTGGGTCACCGTGCCCGCGCTGCTGCACGCCCGCCGCGTCGCGATCGCACCCACCGCGAGCACCTACGAACGCGACCGCGAACAGCGCGACTCCCTCTTCGACCTGCCCTGGAACGACCCGGTCAAGACCCAGGAACTCATCCGCCTGTGCGGGCACCTCCTGGGCCGCAGCAGCGCGCTCTCCCCGCGCGCCGCCCGCCTCGCCCAGCGCTTCGTCGTGCGCACCTTCCAGCCGTACCTGCGCAACATCCACCGCATCATGAGCCGGGCCGAGATCGCCGCGGTCTTCCACGCCCTGCACGACGTCTACGCGCAGATACCCGACGACCTCATCCTCCAGTACGCCGTCGCCGCGCAGGCCCGGCTCCAGCACCACGCCGTGCGCACCGGCAACTTCGCGCTCTTCTGCGACCCGCACGAGCGGCCCGACTACGCGCCCCACCTGTACATCGACGACACCGGCCTGTTCCGCCGGCTCACCGCCGACACCACCGAGACCGCCCTCCTGCGCGTCGACCGCCAGAAGGTCGTCCTGGAGACCTTCGACGTCACCCGCGACGCGATCACCTTCGAGGGACTCCTCGTCCTGTCCGGCGTCGACATCGCCCACGAGTACAGCAACCGCGTCGAACTCGTCCTCAGCGACGGCCGGTCCGAGGCCACGGTCCCCGTCGAACAGGTCTACCGCCGCGACCGCTGGCGCACCCGCAAGGAACAGGACTGGTTCTCCGGCTGGCGCGCCGTCGTCCGGCCCGGCGACTTCGGCCGCCTCCGCAGCCGCGACCTGACCGTCGCGGTCCGCGTCCACGACGGCGACCGGCACCTGGACACGCCCGTCGAGGCCCGGCAGATGCTGCACCGCTTCAAGGGCGTCCACCGGGCGGGCCGCGCCACGGTCCTGCTCGCCATCGACGACGACGAACAGATCGCCGTGCGGCGGATCACGGGCCTGCTGCGCCGCGGCACCAGCAAGCTCGGCCGGTTCCGCGCGGAACTGCGGGCCGCGCTGCCCGGCCGGCCCGGCTGGCGCACCCGCCTGCTGTACTGGCTCACCCACCCGTGGCTGCACCGCAAGAACATCTGGATCATCGGCGAGCGCGAGGACACCGCGCAGGACAACTCGTACCACCTGTTCAAGTGGATCCGGCGGAACGAGCCCAAGCGCAAGGTCTACTACGCGATCAACGGCGACGCCGCGGACCGCGCCAAGATCGACCCCTACGGCCACGTCATCGACCGGCTGTCCTGGAAGTACCGGGTCTACCTGCTGCACGCCCGCCGCCTGATCAACGCCTACGACCTGGAGGCCTACCTCGGCTTCCCCGGCCTGTCCAAGCGGGCGTTCCTGCGCGGCTACGGCGACCTCCTGCGCTACCAGCGCGTCTTCCTCCAGCACGGCGTCGTCTACAACGACGTGGCACCGTCGATCCACGCCCAGGTCACCAACGTCGACATGGTGCTGACCACCGGCCGCAGCGAGCGCGCCTACTACGCCGAGCACTGCGGGTACGGCTACGACCGCGTCGCCGCCACCGGCCTGCCGCGCTTCGACGCCCTCGAACCCGTCCCCGGGCTGCGCCGCGTCCTCGTCATGCCCACCTGGCGCCGCGACATCGTGGCCCCCTCGTACAACAAGGCGGCCAAGCCGGACATCCCGTTCGCCGCCTCCGAGTACTACCGCTTCTTCTCGTCCCTGCTGCGCGACGAACGCCTCCTGAAGGCCCTTCAGTACTACAACGTGGAACTGGAGTTCATGCCGCACTACGAGATCCGCCCCTACCTCAAGCACTTCCGCATCGACCACCCCTCGATCACGGTCTCCACCACCGGCCGCGACGTACAGCTGGCGATGCGCGAGTGCTCGATGCTGGTGACGGACTACTCGTCGGTGTTCTTCGACGTCGCCTACATGCGCAAGCCGATCGTCTACACGAACTTCGACGACGAGGCCTTCTACAGCAAGCACTACAAGCGCGGCTACTTCGACCTCGCACGGGACGGCTTCGGCCCCACCTGCGGCACCGTGGAGCGGGCCGTCGACGAGATCATCGCCTCCATCAGCCGGGACTTCCAGGTCGAACCGCAGTACACGCGGCGCGCCGAGGAGTTCTTCGTCCTGCGCGACACCTTCAACTGCGAGCGCGCCTTCGACGTGATCGACACCATGGACCCGGGGGTGGTCGCCGAATGACCCGCGTATTCCTGGCCGGGGACTCCTCCGTCACCGACCGGCCCTACAGCCAGGCCCCGATGGCGGGCTGGGGACAGGCGCTGCCGCTGTTCCTGCCCACCACCGAAGTGATCAACGCGGCCCGCGCCGGAGCCAGTTCGCGCAGCTTCGTGGAGCGCGGCCGGCTCGCGTGGATCGAGCAGAACATCGCCCCCGGCGACCTCTTCCTGATCTCCTTCGGCCTCATCGACCACAAGAAGCAGCCGGGCCGCGGCACCTCCGCGTTCACCGACTTCCAGTGGTACCTGCGCCGGCACGTCCACGCCGCCCGCGACCGCGGCGCCCACCCGGTCCTGGTCACCAGCCACGACCGCCGCGTCTTCGACCCGCACGGCAACTTCCGGCGCAGCCTCGGCCTCTACCCGCAGGCCGTGCGCGAACTCGCCGCCGCCTGCACCGTCCCGCTGATCGACCTCAACCACTGGTCCTCGCAGTGGTGGAGCCAGGCCGGGCTCGACGGCACCCGGGGCGTCTTCCTCAGCCTGGAGGCGGGGGAGCACCCGCACTACCCCGACGGCATCGAGGACCGGACGCACCTGCGGCCGGCCGGTGCCATCGAGTGCGCCCGCTTCGTCGCCGACCGCCTCGGCCGGCAGGGCCTGCTGCCGCCCGAGCGCATCCAGCACCTCGGCGACGCCGTCCCCGAGGACGCCCTGCGCTACCTCGACGACCAGACCTACGCGCACGTGACCAAGGAGCGGGTGGCCGGACGATGACCGACTGGTACCCGCTGGGCGAGGCCCGCGTCGCCCACCCGCGCACCCCCGGCCTCGGCGGCCTGCTCCAACTCGCCGCCGACACCGACCCGCTGCACCCGGTGGTCCCCGGACAGCAGCTGACGCTCGCCCTCACCCTGCACCCCACGGGCACCCCCTACCGCACCTACGGCTACCTGATGGAGGAGGGCCTCGGCCCCGCCACCGTCGCCCGCGTGCAGGGCATGGCCCACATGGCCGAGAAGGCGCGCTACGCCGCATACGCCTCCGGCGCCGAACCGCGCACGGTCACCTGCCAGCTGAAGATCGACGCGGAGGCCCCCGAGGGCGCCGTCGTCCTGCCGCACTTCGTCCTCGGCCTCATGGCCAACCAGGGCGACAAACTGGTCTCGTCGGCGCGGCTCAACGACCGCGGCTTCCGGGTGCGCACCGGCTGGCTGCCCGGCCGCGGCATGACCGTGCGCCCCGGCGCGCGCATCACCATCCCGGCCGGGTACAGCCCCGAACCCGGCCTGCGCCCGACCGGCGCCACCTTCGCCCGGCACGGCACGGTGACCTGCGCCCCGAACGGCGAGGTCACCTACCTGGCCGACCCCGTGCACCGCGGCTACGACCGCTTCGCGCTGTCCTACGAAGCGGTCGGCGGGCACACCGTGTGGTCCGAGATCACCCTCTACCTGGGCTACTTGGGCGAGGCGCCCGGCGCACTGCCCGAGACCGGGTGAGCCGGCCCGGGAAGCGGTGCGCCGGCCTCGCGGCGACACTGGCCCTGCTGCTCACCGCAGGCTGCTCGGGCTCCGGGTCCGACGACGGACGGCCCCGCCCCACCCCGTCGCCGACCCGGTCCGCCGGGCTGCCCGACGGAGTGCGCTACGAGCACGCCGCGCGCACTCTGGCCGACGGCCGGCCCCTGCGCTTCCACGTGCTGTCCATCGCGCCGGACGCCTCGGTCGCGCTGGCCGCCACGCACGGCGACCGGCTCCAGGACACCGCCACCGTCCGGCAGCTGGCGCAGCGGGCCGGGGCCGTCGCGGCCGTCAACGGCACCCTCTTCGACATCAACACCGGCGCCCACCACGGCGGCTACCCGGGCGACCCGCTCGGCCTCTACGGCGACCGCGGCCGGCTGCTCAGCGAGTCGGAGGGCGCCAACCCGGCGCTCGTCCTCGACGCCTCCGGCACCCCGCCCCGCATCACCGAGGCCCGCTCCTCGATCCGGGTGACGTCGTCCGACGGCGCCCGCGCCCGCGTCGGCGGGGTCGACCGGGTGCCGGGGCGGATCCTCGACTGCGGCGGCAGCGCCGACGGCCGCCCGGTGACCGCTCCGCGCCACGGCAGGCTGTGCACCGACCCCGACGAGATCGTCGACTTCCGCCCCGAGTGGGGCGAGGACTCCCCGAGGGCGGGGAAGGGCAGCGCCGAGGCGGTCCTCGACCCGCACGGCCGGGTGACCCGGCTGCGCACCCCGGCGGGCGGCCCCATCCCGCGCGGCGGACGCACCCTGACCGGGCTCGGGAAGGGCGCGGCCTGGCTGCGCGCCCACGCCGCCGAGGGACGCGTGCTGAAGGTCTCCTCCCGGGTGACCGACCCGAACGGCGACGGCCTGGGCGGCCCGGAGGTCTCCCTGATCGGCGGCGGGCCCCGCCTGGTCCGCGACGGCCGGATCCGGGTGGAGGCCGCCGCGAGCGGCTTCCCCCCGTCGGCGCAGCGCACCCGGCACCCGCGCACGGTCGCCGGGGTCACCGCCGACGGCACGCTGCTGCTGGTCGTCATCGACGGACGCCGCCCGGGCCGCAGTGTCGGCGCCACCTTCACCGAGGCCGCCCGCGTCCTGGTGGGTCTCGGGGCCCGGGACGCCGTCAACCTCGACGGCGGCGGGTCGAGCACCATGGTGGTCTCCGGGACGGTCCGCAACACCCCGACGGACGGCCCCGGTTCGAGCTCCGAGGAGCGCCCGGTGTCCAACGCGATCGTGGTCCTGCCGGCCGGCCGGGCCGTGGACCGGGCTCACCCGTCGTAGACCGTGCGCGGACCCGCGCACCCGGCACCCAACTCCTCGACCCTGCGCCGCAGTTCACGATCGGCGGTGACCACGGTGCAGGGCCGCCCGAGGCGCGCCACCAGCTCCACGATGTGATCGTCCCCGCTGCCCGCGGCCGACTCGACCCGGACGCCGGGCACCGACTCCACGCCCTTCGCCGCTCCCTCGACCACGAGGACCACCTCGGCGCCGGTCCGCTCCGCGTGCGCCGCGAGCCGGGCCCGCAGCCGCTCGGCGGCGCCGCGCCGGTCCCGCCACCAGCCGTCGGGCACCGACCCCACGACATTGGCACCGTCGACCACCAGCACTGCGTCCATGGACCCAGGGTCGCACGAGCCGCCCCCGCACCCCCGCCTAAGCTGGACCACGTGAACGGCGACTGGCTGATACGCGGGCGCGAGGGCGGCCTCCGCGCCTACGCACCCGCACCGGAGGGCGACGCGGTGGTCTGCCGCGCGGAGCGCGCGCCCGGCGGCCCCTGGACGGCCCCGCGCACCGTCGGCGGCGACCAGCGCGTCCACCCGGACACCGTCGCGCTCGCCCGCAGCGCCCTCGGATACACCCATCTGGCCGCCTGGCGCCCGACCGTCCCCGGCGAGTCGGGGCTGGTCCACTCCACCCACTACCAGCCGCACCTGTCCGCGCTCGACTGGTCCGCGATCGGCCACCCCAACAAGAAGGGCGACCGCACGGGCCCGCCCGCCGTCGCCGTGGACGCGCAGGGCCGCGCCCACGTCCTCGTCCGCAACAACGGCGGCGGCATGAGCCTGCGCATCCAGGCGGAGAAGGGCGGCTGGGGCGCCTGGCGCGACCTGAAGGGCCGCGGGGTCCGGGGCCGCCCGGCCGCCGTCACCGGCGAATCGGGCCTGATCACGCTCTATGCCGCGACCGGCGACGGCCTGCTGCGCTGGCGGCAGCCCGAGCCGGGCGCCGCACTCGTCCTCGACGACGCGCCGCGGCCCGCCGCCGTCCGCCCCGACAGCCTGTGCGCCCTGGCGACCTCGGCCGGGCACACCACGCTCTTCTACGTCACCGAGGACGGCGGCCTGTACGCCTGGCGCGGCGACGAGGAGCCGGTCCGCCTGGTGGAGGCCGCGGGGGACGGTGCGCCTGTCGCCGTCCGGTGCCGGCTGGACGATGTGGACTGCACGCTGCTGGCCCAGCGGAGCCGGGGTGGGCGGGTCGCGTTCGCCGCGTATCCGACGGAGACGGAGAGTGCCGGGGCCTGGTGGACGGAGTCCGGCGACGTGCTGCCGGCCGATGCCCGGCTGGCCCTGACCGAGGACGCCCGCGGGCGGGTGGTCGCCGCCGTGCTCCTCCCCGGCGCCGAGCCCCGCCTCCTCCTCGCCCACCGCAAGCCCGACCCCGCCCTGGCCCTGACCCCCTGGACCCCCACCTTCTGACCCACCCCGCACCCCTGGGTGGCCTTTCGTCTGCGGCCCGGCGGGGGCTGGTCGCGCAGTTCCCCGCGCCCCTGAGATGCGCACTGCGTGCGCCATCTCATCAGCGAGACACCCCACCGTCCACCGGCCCGAGGAGACGCGCGAAGCGCAGCCCCGAGGAGAGGCTGCGCGCAGCGCATGCCTCAGGGGCGCGGGGAACGGCGCGAGAAGCGGCCACCGGCGCGCGCACGAGGTGCGACCCAGGGGCGCGGGGAACGGCGCGAGAAGCGGCCACCGGCGCGCGGACGAGATGCGACCCAGGGGCGCGGGGAACGGCGCGAGAAGCGGCCACCGGCGCGCGGACGAGGTGCGACCCGGGGGCGCGGGGAACGGCGCGAGAAGCGGCCACCGGCGCGCGCACGAGGTGCGACCCGGGGCGCGGGGAACGGCGCGAGAAGCGGCCACCGGCGCGCGGACGAGGTGCGACCCGGGGCGCGGGGAACGGCGCGAGAAGCGGCCACCGGCGCGCGGGCGAAAGGCCACCCGGGGGCGCGGGGAACGGCGCGAGAAGCGGCCACCGGCGCGCGGGCGAAAGGCCACCTAGGGGCGCGGGGAACGGCGCGACCAGCCACGACGGTGGCGCGGGTGGGAACGGCGATGGCCGCCCCGGCACCGGAAGTGCGGGGGCGGCCATCACCGGGCGGATCGGGACTACGCCGGGACGCTGGCGACCCCGGGCTCCAGGAACGCCTTGCCGTTCACCCGCTGCGAGACACCCTCCCGGTCCAGGTACGGCGTGATGCCACCCAGGTGGAAGGGCCACCCCGCGCCGGTGATCAGGCACAGGTCGATGTCCTGCGCCTCGGCGACGACCCCCTCGTCGAGCATGAGCCCGATCTCCTGGGCGACGGCATCGAGCACCCGGTCGCGGACCTGCTCCTCGGTCAGGACGACATCGCCCTGCTTGAGGAGCGCGGCGACCTCGGGGTCCAGCTCCGGCTTCCCGGAGTCGTAGACGTAGAAGCCGCGCTTGCCCGCCTTGACGACGGCCGCGAGGTTCGGCGACACCGTGAAGCGCTCCGGGAAGGCGCGGTTCAGGGTCTCGGAGACGTGCAGCCCGATCGCGGGGCCGACCAGCTCCAGCAGCACCAGCGGCGACATCGGCAGCCCCAGCGGCTCGACCGCCTTCTCGGCGACCTCGACCGGCGTGCCCTCGTCGATGACGTTCTGGATCTCGCCCATGAAGCGGGTGAGGATGCGGTTCACGACGAACGCCGGGGCGTCCTTGACGAGCACCGCGGTCTTCTTCAGCTTCTTGGCGACGCCGAACGCCGTGGCCAGCGCCGCGTCGTCGGTCCGCTCGCCGCGCACGATCTCCAGGAGCGGGAGGATCGCGACCGGGTTGAAGAAGTGGAAGCCGACGACCCGCTCGGGGTGCTTCAGCTTCGACGCCATCTCGGTGATCGACAGCGACGAGGTGTTCGTGGCGAGGATGGCGTGCGCCGGGACGACGGCCTCGACCTCGGCGAACACCTGCTGCTTGACGCCGATCTCCTCGAAGACGGCCTCGATGACGAAGTCGGCGTCCGAGAAGCCCTCCGCCTTGTCGAGGACACCCGAGACCAGGGCCTTGAGGCGGTTGGCCTTGTCCTGGTTGACGCGGCCCTTGCCGAGCAGCTTGTCGATCTCGGCGTGGACGTAGCCCACACCCTTGTCGACGCGCTCCTGGTCGATGTCGGTGAGGACCACCGGCACCTCCAGACGGCGCAGGAACAGCAGGGCGAGCTGCGAGGCCATCAGACCGGCGCCGACGACGCCGACCTTGGTGACGGGACGCGCGAGCGACTTGTCCGGGGCGCCGGCGGGCCGCTTGGCCCGCTTCTGCACCAGGTTGAACGAGTAGATGCCGGCGCGCAGTTCGCCGCCCATGATGAGGTCGGCGAGCGCCTGGTCCTCGGCGTCGAACCCGGCCTGGAGGTCGCCGCTCTTCGCCGCGGCGATGATGTCCAGCGCGCGGTACGCGGCCGGGGCCGCCCCGTGCACCTTGGAGTCGGCGATGAACCGGCCGCGCGCGACGGCCTGGTCCCAGGCCTCACCGCGGTCGACGTCCGGGCGCTCGACCGTGACGTCCCCCTTGAGGACGTTCGCCGTCCAGATCAGCGACTGCTCCAGGAAGTCGGCACCCTCGAAGATCGCGTCGGCGATCCCCAGCTCGTGCACCTTCTTGCCGTTGAGCTGCTTGTTCTGGTTGAGCGAGTTCTCGATGATGACCGAGACCGCACGGTCGGCGCCGATCAGGTTCGGCAGCAGCGCGCAGCCGCCCCAGCCGGGCACCAGGCCGAGGAAGACCTCGGGCAGCGAGAAGGCCGGGAGGGCCTTCGAGACGGTGCGGTAGGAGCAGTGCAGGCCGACCTCGACGCCACCGCCCATGGCGGCACCGTTGTAGTACGCGAACGTCGGCACGGCCAGCCCCGACAGGCGCTTGAAGACCTCGTGGCCGCCCTTGCCGATGGCGAGCGCGTCGTCGTGGTTCTTCAGCAGCTCGACGCCCTTGAGGTCGGCGCCGACGGCGAAGATGAACGGCTTGCCGGTGATGCCGACACCGACGATGTCGCCGGCCGCCGCCTCCTTCTCCACCTGGTCGATGGCGACGTTCAGGTTCGCCAGCGAGCCGGGGCCGAAGGTGGTCGGCTTGGTGTGGTCGAAGCCGTTGTCCAGCGTGATCAGGGCGAACCGGCCGGCGGCGTACGGCAGTTCCAGGTGACGTACGTGCGCGGAGGTCACGACCTCACCGGGGAACAGCTCGGCCGCACCCTTCAAAAGCTCAGCGGTGGTGCTCACTTGTCCCCCTCGAAGTGCGGGTTCTCCCAGATGACGGTCGCGCCCATGCCGAAGCCGACGCACATGGTGGTGATGCCGTAGCGGACGTCCGGCTGCTCCTCGAACTGCCGGGCCAGCTGGGTCATCAGCCGGACGCCGGACGAGGCCAGCGGGTGGCCGAAGGCGATGGCGCCGCCGTACTGGTTGACGCGCGGGTCGTCGTCCGCGATGCCGTAGTGGTCGAGCAGGGCGAGCACCTGGACGGCGAACGCCTCGTTGATCTCGAACAGGCCGATGTCGTCGATGGTCAGGCCCGCCTTGGCGAGGGCCTTCTCCGTCGCCGGGATCGGGCCGTAGCCCATGACCTCCGGCTCCACGCCGACGAAGGCGTAGCTGACGAGGCGCATCCGGACCGGGAGGTCGTTCTCCCGGGCGAAGTCCTCGCTGGCGAGCAGCGACGCGGTGGCGCCGTCGTTCAGGCCCGCCGCGTTGCCGGCCGTGACGCGGCCGTGCGTGCGGAACGGTGTCTTCAGACCGGCCAGGTTCTCCAGGGTCGTGCCCGGGCGCATCGGCTCGTCGGCGGTGACCAGGCCCCAGCCGGTCTCGCCCACGTCGGCGTTGGTGTTGCGGACCGAGATCGGCACCAGGTCCTGCTGGATCTTGCCGTTCGCGTACGCCTTGGCCGCCTTCTCCTGCGAGCGCACGGCGTACTCGTCGGCGCGCTGCTTGGTGATGTGCGGGTAGCGGTCGTGCAGGTTCTCCGCGGTCATGCCCATGAACAGGGCCGACTCGTCGACGAGCTTCTCGCTGACGAAGCGCGGGTTGGGGTCGACGCCCTCGCCCATGGGGTGGCGGCCCATGTGCTCGACGCCACCGGCGATGACGGCGTCGTAGGCGCCGAACGCGATGGAGCCGGCCGTGGCGGTCACCGCGGTGAGCGCGCCGGCGCACATGCGGTCGATGGAGTAGCCGGGGACCGACTGCGGCAGCCCCGCGAGAATGCCCGCCGTGCGGCCCAGGGTCAGGCCCTGGTCACCGATCTGCGTGGTCGCGGCGATGGCGACCTCGTCGATCTTCGCCGGGTCCAGGTTCGGGTTGCGGCGCAGCAGCTCCCGGATGGACTTCACGACGAGGTCGTCGGCGCGGGTCTCGTGGTAGATGCCCTTCGGGCCCGCCTTGCCGAACGGGGTGCGGACGCCGTCGACGAAGACGACGTCCCTGACGGTACGAGGCACGATGGCTCTCCTCCAAGATGCGGGACGGCACTGCCACGGCGCGCGACTGAGCGCGCGCTCACCCACATGCTACTTGTGGGTAACCATGCTGCCCAGCCCCCTCGGCCGGAGCGGTGAACGTCACACCCCGCCCGGCCCCGCTCCCGCCCCGCGGGCGAACGGCCACCCGGGGCGCGGGGAGCGGCGCGACCGGCCGCGACGCGGGCCGCGGACGGCGCCGGGTCAGGCCTGCGCGGCGGACAGCGCGGCCACCAGCACCGGCGTGACCTGCTCGATCTGCCAGCGCCGCGCCCCGTGCCCGGCCAGCGCCGCCGCGACGGACTCGGCGTCGGCCGCGGCCGGCGGCTCCCAGCAGACCCGCCGCACGGTGTCCGGCGTGATCAGGTTCTCCTGCGGCATGTTCAGCGTCTCGGCGAGCGCCGTCACCCCGGCCCGCGCCGCGGACAGCCGCGCCGCGGCGGCCGGGTCCTTGTCGGCCCAGGCGCGCGGCGGGGGCGGCCCGGCGACCGGCTGCCCGGGCTGCGGCAGCTCGGACTCGGGCAGCTCCCGCGCCCGGTCCACGGCGGCCTGCCACTGCTCCAGCTGCCGCCGCCCCATCCGGTGCCCGTACCCGGGCAGCGCCGAGAGCGCCTGCACGTTCAGCGGCAGCGCCAGCGCGGCCTCCACGATCGCCCCGTCGCCCAGCACCTTGCCCGGGGAGACGTCGCGCCGCTGCGCCACCGCGTCCCGCGCGGTCCACAGCTCCCGGACGACCGCCATCTGCCGGCGGCGCCGCACCTTGTGCATGCCGGAGGTCCGCCGCCACGGGTCCTTGCGCGGCGGCGCGGGCGGCGCCGAGGCGATCGCGTCGAACTCCTCGTGCGCCCATTCGAGCTTGCCCTGCCGGTCCAGCTCCTTCTCCAGGGCGTCCCGCAGGTCGACGAGGAGCTCCACGTCGAGCGCCGCGTAACGCAGCCAGGGCTCGGGCAGCGGCCGGGTCGACCAGTCGACCGCGGAGTGCCCCTTCTCCAAGACGTAACCGAGCACGTTCTCGACCATGGCGCCCAGGCCCACCCGGGGGAACCCGGCGAGCCGCCCGGCCAGCTCGGTGTCGAAGAGCCGCGAGGGCCGCATGCCTATTTCGCGCAGGCACGGCAGGTCCTGGGTGGCGGCGTGCAGATCCCACTCGGCGTCGGCGAGCGCGTCGCCGAGGGAGGAGAGGTCGGGACAGCCCACGGGGTCGATGAGCGCGGTGCCCGCGCCCTCGCGGCGCAGCTGCACCAGGTACGCGCGCTGCCCGTAGCGGTACCCCGACGCGCGCTCGGCGTCGACGGCCACCGGCCCGGTGCCCGCGGCGAAGGCGGCGACGACGTCGGCCAGCGCGGCCGGGTCGGCGATCACCTCGGGGATGCCCTCGCGGGGTTCGAGCAGGGGGACCGGTGCCCCGTCAGCAGTGACGTCGGTGTCCGGAGCCGAGGGCGTGTGCGGCCGCTGCCGCGGGTCTCCGGAGGTGCGCAGGGGGCTGTCTGCTGCGGTTTCTTGGGCGTCGGTCACCTGTCAAGGGTATCTGTGAACGGACGGCGCCCGTCGACGGAACGTTCCGTCGACGGGCGCTCGAGGTGCGTAAACCGGAAAGATCCGGCCAGCGGGTGCGGAGGAGGGTCAGTGGATGATTCCGGTGCGCAGGGCGACCGCCACCATCCCGGCGCGGTCACCCGTGCCGAGCTTGCGGGCGATCCGGGCGAGGTGGCTCTTGACGGTCAGGGCGGACAGGCCCATCGAGACTCCGATGGCCTTGTTCGACTGGCCCTCGGCGACGAGCCGGAGCACCTCGACCTCACGGCCGGAGAGCTCGCGGTAGCCGCCCGGGTGGCTCGGGGCACCCGGGGGGCGGCGGTGCATCCGGGCGGCCGCTGAGCCGATCGGAGCGGCACCGGGACGGGTCGGCAGGCCGACGTTGGTACGGGTGCCGGTGACGACGTAGCCCTTGACGCCGCCCGCCAGGGCGTTGCGTACGGCACCGATGTCGTCGGCGGCGGAGAGGGCGAGACCGTTGGGCCAGCCGGCGGCTCGCGTTTCGGAGAGAAGCGTCAGTCCTGACCCGTCGGGGAGGTGGACGTCGGCGACGCAGATGTCACGGGGGTTGCCGATGCGGGGACGAGCCTCTGCGACGGACGAGGCCTCGATCACATCGCGCACACCGAGCGCCCACAGATGGCGGGTCACGGTGGAACGTACGCGCGGATCGGCCACGACGACCATCGCGGTCGGCTTGTTCGGGCGGTAGGCGACCAGGCTTGCGGGCTGCTCGAGGAGAACGGACACCAGGCCTCCTGGGGTGCGGGACGGAGCCGGCTCGGGGGGTGAAGCCGGGACGAACCGTGCTTTCAAGGTCACTGAGGTCTTCGGCAGCAAACCCGCCCGCCTTTAGAGAAAGATCACGATTTGGTGAGTAACAATTCACCCAATTCGGACAAGTTATCGATCATCCGAAGATCGAACCGAATGGATTCGCCCGGACAGCGGACATGCGAGAGGGGCGGTACGGCCTATGCGGCCGAAAACCGCCCCTCGAATCAGTGGGTCTGCGGGCCCCTGCGCTGCGGCAGCGTCACCACCGCTCCGCCCTCCGTGCCCTGCGGACCGGCCGTGACCGGCGGCAGCCCCGCCAGCTGGCACAACAGCTCGCACCACGCGGCCAGGTGCGCCGCCGTGTCCGGCACCCCGCCCCGGCCCTCGCGCGGCGTCCAGGACGCGCGGATCTCGATCTGCGACGCGGCCGGCCGGTCACCGATCCCGCCGAAGTAGTGCGAACTGGCCCGGGTGACGGTGCCCGACGGCTCCCCGTAGGAGAGCCCCCGCGCCCGCAGCGCACCGGTCAGCCACGACCAGCACACGTCCGGGAGCAGCGGATCCGCCGCCATCTCCGGCTCCAGTTCCGCACGCACCAGCGTCACCAGCCGGAACGTGCCGTGCCACGCCTCGTGCCCCGCCGGATCGTGCAGCAGCACCAGACGACCGTCGGCCAGCGCCTCCGCATCGTCCGAGTCGGGGCCCGGCTCAATGACCGCGGCCTCCAGCGCGTACGCGAAAGGAGCCAGGCGCTGGGGCGGGCGCGTCGGGTCGATCTCGATCTCCGGGCGCAGCCGTGCGACGCGCAGGGCGTCGACCGCCGTGCGAAAGGCAGGAGGGGCAGCGGGCGCCGTGTCGTCCTTCTTCTGTGCAGCGTTCATGTCCCGAGCGTTCTGCCCGTCCCTCACTGATTCACTCATCCTGTTCGGCGTCGTCGGCATCGGGGGAAGGTTAAGGGGAACGGGCGCCGGGCGCGGGTAAGGACACCCGGCGCAGACGCCGTTCCCGGCGGGCGGCGCGAGCGTGCGAAACTCTCCCGTGTGAGTGCCAACACCGAGGCCACGGGCCAGCAGCCGTCAGCGACGACCGACGCAGTCAAGGATTCAGCCTTTCTGAAGGCATGCAGGCGCGAGCCCGTGCCGCACACCCCGGTGTGGTTCATGCGGCAGGCGGGCCGGTCGCTGCCCGAGTACCGCACGGTCCGTGAGGGCATCCCGATGCTGGAGTCGTGCATGCGGCCCGAGCTGGTCGCCGAGATCACCATGCAGCCGGTGCGCCGCCACGGCGTCGACGCGGCCATCTACTTCAGCGACATCGTCGTCCCGCTCAAGGCCATCGGCATCGACCTCGACATCAAGCCCGGTGTCGGCCCGGTCGTGGCGCACCCGATCCGCAGCCGCGCCGACCTGGCCCAGCTGCGCGACCTCACCCCCGACGACGTCTCCTACGTCACCGAGGCCATCGGCCTGCTCACCGCCCAGCTCGGCGGCACCCCGCTCATCGGCTTCGCGGGCGCGCCGTTCACCCTCGCCAGCTATCTCGTGGAGGGCGGCCCGTCCCGCAACCACGAGAACACCAAGGCCCTCATGTACGGCGACCCGCAGCTGTGGGCCGACCTGCTCGACCGGCTCGCCGAGATCACCTCCGCGTTCCTGAAGGTCCAGATCGAGGCCGGCGCGAGCGCCGTGCAGCTCTTCGACTCGTGGGTCGGCGCCCTCTCCCCGGCCGACTACCGCCGCTCGGTCATGCCCGCCTCGGAGAAGGTCTTCCGGTCGGTGGCGCACTACGGCGTGCCGCGCATCCACTTCGGCGTCGGCACCGGCGAACTGCTCGGCCTGATGGGCGAGGCCGGCGCGGACGTCGTCGGCGTCGACTGGCGCGTCCCGCTCGACGAGGCCGCGCGCCGGGTCGGTCCCGGCAAGGCGCTCCAGGGCAACATCGACCCGGCGATCCTCTTCTCCACCCCCGAGGCGGTCGAGGAGAAGGCCCGCGAGGTCCTGGACGCCGCCGCCGGCCTGGAGGGCCACATCTTCAACCTCGGCCACGGCGTCCTGCCGACCACCGACCCCGAGGCGCTGACCCGCCTCGTCGACTACGTCCACACCCGGACCGCCCGCTAGAGGCGCTCCCGACTCCGGAGGTTCCATGCCCAAGGGTTACTGGGTCAGCGCCTACCGCACCATCGCGGACCCCGAGAAGCTGGCCGCGTACAACCGGCTGGCGCCCGCGGCCGTCGAGGCCGGGGGCGGCCGGATCCTCGCCCGCGGCGGCCGGGTCGTGGCGCACGACGCCGGAATCGCCGAGCGCACCGTCCTGATCGAGTTCGACAGCTTCGAGCAGGCCGTCGCGGCGCACGAGAGCGCGGCCTACCAGGAGGCGCTGGCCGCCCTCTCCGACGGGGTCGAGCGCGACTTCCGCATCATCGAGGGCACCGACTGAGCGCGGCGCGGGGCGTCAGCCCCGCGCCCGCACCGCCGCGACCGCCTTGCGGGCCGCCACCAGGACCGGGTCCCACACCGGGGAGAACGGCGGGGCGTACCCCAGGTCGAGCGTCGTCATCTCCTCCACCGTCATGCCGGCCGTCAGCGCGACCGCCGCCACGTCGACCCGCTTGGCGGCGCCCTCCCGGCCCACGATCTGCACCCCGAGCAGCCGCCCGGTGCGCCGCTCGGCCAGCATCTTGACCGTCATCGGCGCGGCCCCCGGGTAGTAGCCCGCCCGGCTCGTCGACTCGATGGTCACCGTCACGTGGTCCAGCCCCGCCCGCCGGGCGTCCTTCTCGCGCAGCCCGGTCCGGGCGATCTCCAGCGCGCACACCTTGCTCACGGCCGTCCCGACGACACCGGGGAACGTGGCGTACCCGCCGCCCACGTTCGCCCCGATGATCTGCCCGTGCTTGTTCGCATGGGTGCCCAGCGCGATGTGCCGCTCGCGCCGCGACACCAGATCGAGCACCTCGACACAGTCGCCGCCCGCCCAGACGACCCCGCCCGCCGCGGGCCCGCGCACCCGCATCGCCATGTCGGTGAGCAGGCCGCCGTGCTCACCGAGCGGCAGCCCGGCGGCCCGCGCCAGCCCCGTCTCGGGCCGCACCCCGAGGCCCAGCACCACGACGTCGGCGGGGAACTCGGCGTCCCGCGTCACCACGGCCCGCGCCCGCCCGTCGTCACCGGTGCGGATCCCGGTCACCTCGGCGTCGTTCACCAGCGTGATGCCCAGGCCCGCCATCGCCTCGTGCACGAGACGGCCCATGTCCGGGTCGAGCGTGGACATCGGCTCGGCGCCCCGGTTGACCACCGTCACCTCGTAACCCCGGTTCAGCAGCGCCTCGGCCATCTCCACGCCGATGTACCCGGCGCCGACGACCACCGCCCGGCGCCCCGGCGTGGCCCGCAGGGTGTCGAGCAGCGCCTGCCCGTCGTCGAGCGTCTGCACCCCGTGCACCCCGGGCGCGTCGATGCCGGGCAGCTCCGGGCGCAGCGGCCGGGCACCCGTCGCGATCACGAGCTTGTCGTACGGGGTCCAGGACTCGGCCCCGCTCGCCAGGTCGCGGGAGCGCACCCGCCGGTCCCGGACGTCCAGCTCCACCACCTCGGTCCGCGTCCGCAGGTCGATGCCCCTGGCCCGGTGCTCCTCGGGCGACCGCGCGATCAACTCGTCGCGCCCGCCGACCTGTCCGCCCACCCAGTACGGGATCCCGCACGCCGAGTACGAGGTGAAGTGCCCCCGCTCGAACGCCACGATCTCCAGCTCGTCCGGGCCCCGCAGACGGCGTGCCTGCGACGCGGCGGACATGCCCGCCGCGTCGCCGCCGATCACCACAAGTCGCTCAGCAGTCATGGGCCCACGCTACGTGGACCGCACCCGCCGGTACCCGTCAGTCCTGCTCGTCCGGCCGCTGCCGGGGGTGTGCGGGCAGCGGGCCGACCGCGGTCCGCCCCGGCTCCGGCGCGGACCGCCGCGGCAGCCGGGGCAGGACCACCCGCACCCACAGCAGGATCAGCAGCGCCACCAGGACCGCGAACGGCAGCACGGCGGCGAGCACGATCGCGACCCACTGCAGGAACGCCACGAACGCGCCCCAGCCGCCCGCCAGGGCGTCCAGGAAGCCGGTCCCGCCGTCGTCCCCGCCGCTCTTCGCGGGCGGCGCCTCGGACAGCTTCAGCGAGATGGTCGCCATCGTCGTGCGGTCCTTCAGCGACGCCTGCTGCGCGAGCAGCGCCTCCAGCTCCGACTCGCGGCTGGACAGCTCGCCCTCAAGAGCGACGACGTCGCTCAACTTCGTGGCCCGGTCCATGAGTTCCCGCACCCGCGCCACGCTGGCCCGCTGCGACCCGACCCGGCTGTCGACGTCGACGACCTGATCGGTGACGTCCTTGGCGTCCTGGACGCGGGAGAGCAGACGGCCGGTGCCCGAGAGCCGCCCGATCACCTCCTCGTACGACTCCTGCGGCACCCGCAGGGTGACCCGGGTGCGTTCGTGCCCGTGGCCGTCGCGGTCGGTGGTCTCGTCGCCGACGTAGCCGCCCGCGTTCTCCGCGGCGGTGCGGGCCGCGGCCAGCGCGTCCGGCACGTCCCGGACGCGGACCGACAGGGAGGCGGTGCGGATGATGTGCGTGGCCGCCGGCTTCGGCGGCTTCGGCGCCGCCGTGCCGCTCCCGCCCGGCCGCTCGGCCGCCGAGCCGGCGGCCCCCGCCCCGGAGTCCGCCGCGCCGGCCCGGCGGACCTTGGCGTCGGCCGTGTCCCCGTCGGCGGACGAGCCCGAGCAGCCGGTGAGCGCCAGCGCCGCGACGAGCAGCAGCGGAGCCAGGACGCGCGGCACCCGCCGCGCCGTGGACGAACCGGAATCCCGCATGAACGTACCCCCAGAGAAAAGCCCGTTGTCCGACACCTCCTTCGACGGGCGAGTGGGCCATTCGGTGATTGCCGCGCGGCCGCGAACCGGTAACGGTCGGGACTCGGCGGAGACGGGCCCCGCGTTCTGAGAGAGTGGAAGAATGCGCGAAGCGGACACACGTACGGAAACAGCGACCGTCAGGGACGTCCTGGTGGTCGGGGGCGGCATCACCGGCCTGGCGGCCGCCCACCGATTGCTCGACCGGGATCCCGGTGTCCGGGTCACGGTCCTGGAGAGCTCCGGCCGGCTCGGCGGCAAACTGCGCGCGGGCGAGATCGCCGGCGCGCGCGTCGACCTCGGCGCCGAGTCGATGCTGGCCCGCCGCCCCGAGGCCGTCGGCCTCGCCGCCGACGTCGGCCTCGGGGAGCGGCTCCGGCCGCCGTCGACCGCGACCGCCTCGATCTGGACCCGCGACGCGCTGCGCCCCATGCCCAAGGGGCACGTCATGGGCGTCCCCGGCTCCGCCGACGCGCTCGCCGGGGTCCTCTCCGACGAGGGCCTCGCCCGCATCGCGCAGGACGCGGAGCTGCCGCCCACCCCGATCGGCGACGACATCGCCGTCGGCGAGTACGTCGCGGCCCGGCTCGGCCGTGAGGTCGTCGACCGCCTCGTCGAACCCCTCCTCGGCGGCGTGTACGCGGGCGACGCCTACCGCATCTCGCTGCGCAGCGCGGTGCCCCAGCTCTTCGAGGAGGCCCGCCGCCACACCTCCCTGACGGCGGCCGTCCGCGCCCTCCAGGCCCGCACCCCCCAGCCCGCGGAGCGCCCCGCCCCGGTCTTCATGGGCATCGAGGGCGGCATCGGCACCCTCCCCGAAGCGGTGGCGGCGTCGGTCCGCGCCCGGGGCGGCGAGATCGTCCTCGGTGAGCGCGCGGTTCAGCTGGGGGCCCGGGGCACCACGGCGGCCGCCGCCGACGACGCGCACCCGACGGACCGGCGCACCCCCCTGTGGCGCGTGGTCACCGAATCGGGCCGCACCTTCCGCGCCCCCCGGGTGATCGTCGCCCTCCCCGCCCCGGCGGCGGCCGGCTTCCTGCGCACCGCCTCCCCGAACGCCGCGCAGGAGCTCCGGTCGATCGAGTACGCGAGCATGGCCCTGATCACGCTGGCCTACCGCACCAGCGAGGCCGGCCTCCCGCCCGGCAGCGGCTTCCTCGTCCCGCCCGTCGACGGCCGCACCATCAAGGCCGCCACCTTCGCCTCCCACAAGTGGGGCTGGATCGCCGACGAGAACCCCGACCTGCGCATCGTGCGGACCTCCGTCGGCCGGTACGGCGACGACAAGGACCTGGCCCGCGACGACGCCGACCTCGTCGGCATCGCCCGCGACGACCTGCGCGAGGCCACCGGGCTGACCGCCGCCCCGCTCGACGCCCACGTCACGCGCTGGCGGGACGGCCTGCCCCAGTACCCCGTCGGCCACGCGGACCGCGTCACCCGCGTCCGCGAGCACATCGGACGGCTGCCCGGAGTCGCCGTGTGCGGCGCCGCGTACGACGGCGTCGGCATCCCGGCCTGCATCGCGAGCGCGTACGCGGCCGTGGACGAGGTCCGCGGGGACACCGGCGCCCGCGAGGAGCTGAAGGCGCACCCGGTGCAGAGCCTGCACGGCGGCGCGGGAGAATGACGGACATGAGCGACGAGAACACCACCCCCGACGCGGCGGCAGCCCGCATCCCGAACAAGGGCAAGTTGGCGAAGGATCTCAACGAGACCATCCGCTACACGCTCTGGTCGGTCTTCAAGCTGAAGGACGTCCTCCCGGAGGACCGCGCCGGGTTCGCCGACGAGGTCCAGGAGCTGTTCGACCAGCTCGCGGCGAAGGACATCACGGTCCGCGGCACCTACGACGTGTCGGGCCTGCGCGCCGACGCCGACGTCATGATCTGGTGGCACGCGGAGACGGCCGACGAGTTGCAGGAGGCCTACAACCTCTTCCGCCGCACGAGGCTGGGCCGCGCCCTCGACCCGGTCTGGTCGAACATGGCGCTGCACCGCCCCGCCGAGTTCAACCGCTCGCACATCCCGGCCTTCCTGGCCGACGAGACGCCGCGCGACTACGTCTCGGTCTACCCGTTCGTGCGCTCCTACGAGTGGTACCTGCTGCCCGACGACGAGCGGCGCACGATGCTCGCCGACCACGGCAAGATGGCGCGCGGCTTCCCGGACGTGCGGGCCAACACCGTCGCCTCGTTCTCGCTCGGCGACTACGAGTGGATCCTCGCCTTCGAGGCCGACGAGCTGTACCGCATCGTCGACCTGATGCGTCACCTGCGCGCCTCCGAGGCCCGCCGCCACGTGCGCGAAGAGGTGCCGTTCTACACGGGTCGCCGCAAGAGCGTCGCCGACCTGGTGGCCGGGCTCGCCTAGGGCCTGCGCGTGCGCCCCTCCCGGCGACCGGGAGGGGCGCACGCGGTGCGCTACCGCAGCGGGGTCGGCTCCGCGTGCGCCGCGCAGGACGCCCCGCGCCCGCCGGGCACCCGGCCCTCCAGCACGTACCGGTCGAAGTGCCCGTTGACGCACGCGTTGGCGCCGCCGCCGATCCCGTGCGTCCCGGCGTCCCGCTCGGTCACGAGCACCGACCCGGCGATCCGCCGGTTCAGCTCCCGCGCGCCCGCGTACGGGGTCGCCGCGTCCCGCTCGGCGGCCAGGATCAGCGTCGGCGGCAGCTCACCGGGGGCCGTCCGCACGTCGACCGGCCGCTGCCGGGGCGTCGACCAGTACGCGCACGGCAGGTTCGTCCACGCGTTGTCCCACGTCTCGAACGGCGCCCTCTTCGCCAGCGCGGTGTTGTCGCGGTCCCAGACGCGGAAGTCCGTGGGCCAGGGCGCGTCGTTGCACTCGACGGCCGTGTAGACGGCCGCGCTGTTCTCGCTCTCCCGCTCGGCGCGCTCGCCCGACGGCGGGGTGGCCTGGCCGATCAGCGGCTTCGGGTCGCCCTTCAGGTACGCGGACAGCGCGGCGGCCCGCGTCGGCCAGTAGTCGTCGTAGTACCCGGTCTGGAGGAACGCCGCCTGCAACTGCCCCGGGCCGACCTTCCCGCCGGCCGGCTCGCGCGCCAGCTCCGCGCGCACCTTCTCGTACGAGCGCAGCACCGCCCCGGGCGTCGCGCCCAGGTGGTACGTCCTGTCGTGCCGGGCGACCCACGTCCGGAAGTCCCGCCAGCGGACCTCGAACGCCGCCGACTGCGCCAGGTTGTTGCGGTACCAGATCCGCTCCGGGGCGGGGTCGACCGCCGAGTCGAACACCATGCGCCGCACGTGCGAGGGGAACAGCCGCGCGTACACGGCGCCGATGTAGGTGCCGTAGGAGGCACCCATGTACGTCAGCCGCCGCTCGCCCAGCGCGGCCCGCAGCACGTCCAGGTCACGGGCGTTGTCCAGCGTCGTGTAGTGCGCGATCCCGGGATGCTTCGCACACCCCGCCGCGTACGACCTGGCCCGCGCCACCCGCTCCTTCTTGTACGAGGCCGAGGGGTGCGCCGGTGCCTGGGTCGGCGCCTTCGCGAAGCGCTTCGGGTCCTGGCAGGAGAGCGGCGCGGAGCGGCCCACCCCGCGCGGCGCGTAGCCGATCAGGTCGTAGGCGGCGCCGATCCGCTTCCACTCCGGCAGCGAGCCGGCCAGCGGGAAGTACATGCCGTTGCCGCCGGGGCCGCCCGGGTTGAACACGAACGCGCCCTGCCGCTCGCCCTTCTTCCCGCGCGCGGCGATCCGGCTGACCGTCAGCTCGATCCGTTCGCCGCCCGGATCGGCGTAGTCCAGGGGGACGGAGACCGTGCCGCAGCGCACCGGGTCGTCCAGGTCCTCCACCGCGGGGCACGCCCCCCAGGTGATGCCCGCGACGGCGGCCCGCGCGGCGGCGACGGCGACACCCGCCCGCTCCGCGGCGGCGACGGGCGCGGGGGAGGGGACGGGAGCGGCGCCCGCACCGGCCGGCGCGGTCAGGACCAGGGATCCCGCGGCGGCGCAGAGGACGGACGTGGCTCGCATCGCGTGTCTCATAGGGGGATGGTTCGTGCGGCCGTCGGCGAAGTAAAGCACCGGGTCGCCGGTGTCGGATCAATGACTCCGATGCGTCGGCCCGCGCTCCCCGCTCACTCGGGGAGCGCGGACCGCAGCCCCGGATCGTCCACCGCGCGCAGCCCGCGCACGGCGACCGCGAACAGCCCGTCGCAGGCCGCCGCCCGCGCGGCGAGCAGCCGCCGCCCGGCCGGGGAGGCCCGGTCCAGCTGCGCGCGTGCCTCGATCCGGGCGATGACCAGGCAGCCCAGGGTGAGCAGCAGCGGCAGCGCGAACCAGAGCGCCACCGGCGTGCGCGGCGGCTGCGCACCGCCGCTCGGCGTGCACGTGGCGAGCGCGCCGAGCACCACCACGGCGACGGCCGCCGCACGCACCTGCCGCACCGCGCCCGTGAAGGGGACGCGGACGGCGTCGGGCACCGCGAGGCCCGCCGCGACGAGCCCGTCGGCCAGCGCGCGGACCGCGTCGCCCGCGGCCGTCGCGGTCCGCAGCGGCGCGGTCCTGGTCTGCCCGGCCGGCCCGATGACGCCGAGCACCGCACGCTCCATGGCGTCCCCGGCCACCGGGTCGATCACCGTCACCCAGCCGGTGTGCGCGAGCAGCAGCCTGCGGGCCCGCGCCATCGACACCAGCGTCACGTCCACGACCCGCCCCGGCCCGCCGGCCAGGAACGCCGTCTCGTACAGGGACAGTTCGCGCTCCGGCAGGACGCGCGCCCCCGCACCGGCCGGGTCCCCCGCGCGCTCACCGGCGGCGGCGCGCACCGCGGTGAGACACAGCCGGGCACAGGAGGCGACGGCGGCCGCGCAGGCCAGGAGGAGGAAGAGCACCCAGAACATGGGGTGTTTCTACGACAGGTGTGCCGCGTTCCGCCACCGCGCATTCACCATACGGACACCGGCGGCGCTCACCGCCCGGCGGCGGGGCTGGACGCGGCGGGCGGCAGCGGGAACGCCGGCGCCGGGGCGACGGGCGCCGCCGGGGCCGGGGACGCGGCCGGACCCGGCGGGGCGGGGGAGCGGGTCCCGGGCGGCGGGGCCGCGGTGGCCGCGCTCCGCGCCAGCGCGTCGAAGTCCACCAGGCCGGTCGCCTCCAGCACCTCCATGTGGTCCAGGACCGTGGTGTTGGCGTCGTCCGCGAGATCCCGTACGAGCGTGTTGCGGGTCGAGGCGTGCACCTGGGCGACGAGCGCGAAGACCTGGCCGTGGGCGGCGCGCAGCAGGTTGGCGAACGCCCGCTCGTAGTCCGGTCCCCGCGCCGCCGTCAGCGTGCGCAGCCAGCCCCGCTGCTGCGGGGTGGGCCGGTCGGGCAGGTCGAGGCGCAGCCGCGCCGCGACCTCCCGCACCCGCGCGTCCAGGAACGTGTGGCCCCGCACCAGGTGCTCGCCCGCCGTCGCGATCGCCCCGGTCGGGGCCCGCTCCTCGGCCTGCCGCCCCGCGGGCAGCTCCCACAGCCCGGCCAGCCGCACCTTGGTGACGAAGAGCCGGTCGGTCGCGGACAGCGGGCCGAACGCGGTCGGCACGCTCTGCGCGTCGAGGGTGTCCGGGCCGGTCGCCGACCGGTCCGCGGAGGACCAGAGGGGGAAGGCGAGCGCGGCCAGGGTGGCCAGCAGCCCGGTGATGATGAGCAGGGTCCCGTTCGGGCGGGAACCGTGGGTCGAGAGCGGTCGCATGGTGCCTCCTGGTGCGGCACCGCACGCTAGTGCGCCCCCGGCACCGGGTACCGGCCATCGGCACCGACTACGTCAACCGGTGGACGGGACGCGGGGGTTGTGCGGTCCGCGCGCCCCGCCCCGGTGCGTACGCGGCCGTCCGCCGGCTCCCGCGCAGCGCGAACCGCGCGGCGCGCAGCGCCCGGGCCACCGGCCGCCCGGCCAGCGGGGCGGGGCCGGAGCGCTCCAGCCACCAGGCGGTCAGCTCGCGGCGCGGGCCGGGCCGCGCGACCCGCTGCTCCAGGAGCAGGTCCTCGGCGAAGTCGAGTGCGTCGCGCCGGTAGCCGCCGGTCATCGGGCGCCGCGCCGCGTACGCGAGGAACGCCGTGCGGTACGCCGACGGGCCCAGGATCCGCGGCAGTTCGGGCGCGACCTTGGCGACGACGTCGGCACGCTTGCCCGCCAGCGCCCGGCTCTGCACGCCCAGCCGGACCCGGTCGAAGCCCTCCGGCGCGGGCGTGCCCGCGACCAGCGCGGAGAGCAGGGAGGCCTGGGCGAGAGCGACCCGGCCCCGCACGGAGTCGCCGGCCTCGGCCACCTCCGCGCGCGCCGCGTCCCCCGCGCCGGCCGGCGCGGGTCCGCCGGCCGCCCGGACCGTGGCCCGGATCGTCTCCACCTCGCGCGCCAGCTCCCCGGTGTCCTCGGGGAAGTTCTCGTCCCGCTCCAGCAGCACCCCCGGAGGCGTCACCCGCGACGCCAGGTCGGCCAGGATGTCGAGCACCGGCCGCGGCACCGGGTGCGCGTGGCTGTCGTGCCACACCCCGTCCCGCTCGAAGCCGCCCGCCACGTGCACGTACGCGATCGCCTCGACGGGCAGCTCGCCCAGCGCCCTGGCCGGATCCTCGCCCCGGTTGACGTGGTTCGTGTGCAGGTTCGCCACATCGATCAGCAGCCGGACACCGGTGCGCTCCACCAGCTCGTACAGGAACTGCCCCTCGGTCATCTCCTCGCCCGGCCAGCCGAACAGCGCCGCGATGTTCTCCACCGCGAGCGGCACGGGCAGCGCGTCCTGCGCGATGCGGACGTTCTCGCACAGCACGTCGAGCGCGTCCCGGGTGCGCGGCACCGGCAGCAGGTGCCCGGCCTCCAGCAGCGGCGACGCGGTGCGCTCGCCGCCCGCCCGGACGAACGCGATGTGCTCGGTGACCAGCGGCGCCCCCAGCGCCTCGGCCCGCGCCGCGAGTTCGGCGAGCCGCCCCTCGTCGGGCCGCTCGGCGCCGCCGAGCCCCAGCGAGACCCCGTGCGGCACGACGGTCACGCCGCGCTCGCGCAGCCGCCGCAGCGAGTCGGGCAGCTGTCCGGGACAGACGTTCTCGGCGACCGCCTCGACCCAGTCGATGCCCGGCATCGCCTCGACCACCCCGGCGATCTCCGGCCGCCATCCGATCCCCGTACCCAGCCGCGGAAGCCGCCCCATGTCCGTCCCCCTCCGCCACGCCGACACTGTCCAGGTGTCATGGCCCCGGCACGACCGGCCGAACCCCCCGGGGGAGACGTTCAGAGGAACATTTGAGGTTCCGCGCCGGGCACCGGCGCCGCGCGTCGAAGGGGCCGCCGCCGGCGGCGAGGCCGGCATCGGCGGCGGCCCATGAGCACGGGAACCTGCGCCTCCCCCAGCGCGGTTCGCGTGCTCACCGTCCCCGCCGCCCGGGGCGGGCGGGAGACCACCCCGGGGCATCGGTGGGGACCAGCGGCGGGGGGCGATCGACGGCGTGAACGCCCCCGGCCGCACGGGTGACGGCGGACGGAGAAACCCGGGGTCTCGGGGGCGGTGCGGGCGGCGCGAGGGGCCGCCCCGTCGGGAGGCCGCGCTGTGGTGCCGCGCGCGTCCGACGCTGCTTCTGCCCGACCGATGCTAGGCCCCCGCGGGCCGCGCCGCCAGGGTCCGATCCGGCCGCTTTCAGGGCTGTGACCGCTGCGTTCCCCGGTTTCTCCGCGGACCCGGGGTGCTCCGCGTGCTCCGGTTTCCCGGGGTGCTCCGGTGTCTCACACGTGGCCGAGGTCCGGCAGCAGGCCGCCGTCTTGTGGGCCCTCGGCGACGACGGTGCACGAGCCCGGCGCGATCTCCGTGAACCCCGCGTCGCGCACCACCGGCAGCCCGGACCCGGTCAGCGCCGCCCAGCGCGCGCGGTCCCCGCACACCCGCACCGCGAGCGGGAAGCCGGCCTCGCGCCACTCCTTGCGGCGCGCCTCCGACAGCTCCCACCAGGCGAGCTGCGCGCCGTGCCCGGCCTGCGCCATGGCCTTGCCCGCGGTCATGTCCAGGTCGGGGTTGAGCCAGAGCGTCACGCCCGTCGCGGCGGGCGCGGCGGGCGGCTCGGGGTCGTCGAGATCGGTGCCGGACACCTGGAGCCGGGCCAGGTCCTTGGGCCAGCCGTCGAGCGGCACCGGCGGAAAGACGCGCACCTCGGCCCCGGCGGCCCCGGTCACCGTGATGCCGTCCAGCGCCTCGGCGCGCCGCCACTCGGCGCCCCTGGCCCGCCGCACGACCTTGCGGATCCGGGCGTCCTGCCAGTCCCGCATCGCCCGCGCCCACTCCCCGTCGCCCAGCGAGCGCTCGTCGGAGAGGATCGTCAGCACGGCACGGGCCGCCGTCTCCAGCGCGTCCGTGCGGGCCGGCGGCGCCGCCCGCTCGATCCGCACGACGAGGGGCAGCACGAACTGCGGGGCCTCGTCACGCGCGGTGGGCTCGGACCGGAAGGGGCTGTCGGTGGCGGTGTCGTCGCTGGTCACGCCCTCCAGTCTGCCAGCCCGCCGCCGCCCGCCGCCGTCCGCCGGGGAGCTAGCCGGAGCAGGCGGTGCGCTGCGCCTCCTGCCAGGCGCAGACCGGGCACAGCGTCGCGCCCTTCGTGGACTCCGGGTGCTCCGTGGGCTCCCGGCACAGGACGCACTCGGCGAACGGCCCCGCGTCGGCGGGTGCGGCGGCGGGTGCGGCGGTGGAGCGGTGGGCTGCGGTCATGCCGGCCAGCGTACGGCGGCGCGTCAGCGCTTGCGGGCCGCGGCCCCCACCAGCTCCGACACCCGCACGAACCGGTAGCCCTGCGCCCGCAGCGCCGGCACCACGTCCCGCACCACGCGCTCCGTCGTCGGCGCCGCGCTGCGCGTGCAGTGCATGACGACCACCGAGCCGGGCCGCACCCCGTCGAGCACCTGCCGGGTCACCGCCCCCGCGTCGGTCGCGAACGCGTCGCCGCTCACCACGTCCCACTGGATCGCCGTCACGCCGCTCGGGGTGAGCGCCCGCAGCGCGCCGCGGTCGTAACAGCCGCCCGGGAAGCGGAAGTAGGGCACCACGTGCCGCACCCCGGCCCTGCGGAACGCGGTGAACGCCCGCTCCACGTCCGCCCGCATCCGCGCCGCGGGCACGGTCGGCAGGCCGTAGCAGTCGCCGGTGAAGGCGTAGTGGCTGTACGAGTGGTTCGCGACCTCGAAGAGCGGGTCGCCGCCGATGTCCTCGGCCTCGGCCGGGTACTCCTCGGCCCAGCGGCCCGTCATGAAGACGGTCGCCGGGACCTTCAGGCGGCGCAGCGTCGCGATGAGCCGCGGGTTGTCGAAGCGCTCGCCCGCGGCGGCCCGCGGCCCCTGGTCGGCGGTCATGTCGGCGTCGAAGGTGAGGGCGACGGTCTTCTCCCGCGCGTCCCGGACGCCCACGTCGCCGCGGGCGCTCCTGAAGACGGGGGTGAGGCCCGAGGGCCCCGGGGCGAGCCGGGGCGGCGCGGTCGGCGCGGCCGCGGCCGAGGGGCTCGCGGCGGGCCGCCCGGCCTGCCCCGGGGGCGGGTGGCCGGGATCGCCGGAGCAGGCGGCGGTGCCGAGCGCGAGGGCGCCGAGGGCGCACGACAGGAGGGCGCGGTGTAGGGAGCGGTTGCTGATCACGCCGCGACGATAACTGTGTAAATGGGATTATTCGGTCATCGTCGCGGTTTGCTCACCCGGTCAGCGGGCCCGCACCTCCCGGCCGGTCCGGGCCCGGCGCGCCGCTCTGATCAGCCGGGCCCGCTCGCGCTCCGACGTGCCGCCCCACACGCCGTTCGTCTGGCCCGTGGCCACCGCCCAGTCGAGGCACTCGGTGACGACAGGGCACCGGCGGCAGACCTGTTTCGCGGCCTCGGCGTCCTGCACGGCGGGCCCGGCCGAACCGACCGGGAAGAACAGTTCGGGGTCCTCGTGGGTGCACGCGGCCCAGTCCAACCACTGCATTTCCGTCTCCCTCAACGGCATCAGGACTGCCGCGCGGGTGCCCCGGGCCCCAGGAGGTGAAACCTGCCTCAGCCGTCCCGGCGCAGGGCCCCGGTCAGCCGTTCGAAGAACGCGGCGTGCGCGGCCGCGCTGGCCGGCGTCTCCGGGTTCCAGGGCAGCACGGCGGCCCGCTCGGCCACGGCCGCCCAGTGGGCGTCACCGGCGTACTGCGCGGCCGGCGCCGCGTTCGCCCGGGCGTCCAGCAGGACGACGTCCGGGGCGAGAGCGGCCGCGTCGGCCCAGGTGCCGGTGTGCCAGTTGGCGCCCGGCCCCTCGGGCGGCTCGACGGTGTGCACCCCGAGTCCGGTCAGGGCGCTCAGGTCGGGCCACTTGGCGGGCCGCGCCAGGTGGACGGCGTCCGGGCCGCCGGGCGACAGGGCCAGCACCCGGGCCGTGCCCCGCGCGGACCCGGCCAGCGCCGCGAGCCCCGACTCCGCCCGGGTCAGCGCGGCCAGCGCGTCCGGGCCCTCCTCCGCGCCGAGCGAGCGGCCGAGTTCGGCGAACCGTTCCCGCACCGCGGCCAGCGTCCGCCCCTGCCCCACGTCGACGACCACGACCGGGACGTGCTCCTCCAGGTGCTTCGCCGTGTCGGGCTCGATCCCGTAGACCTGCCCGCCCCCGTAGGTGAGCGCGACCACCAGGTCCGGCCGCACGGCGAGCACGTCGTCGAGGCCGAGCCCGGCCCCCGCGCCCAGGTACGGCACCTCGTCGAGCGGCAGCGCGCCCGACTTGGCGCGGTCGGGGCTGTCCCCGTCGTGGTACGAACCGAAGATCCCCGCGGGCCGGGTCCCGAGGTCCCACAGGCTCGCCCCGGCCTGGATGTAGGCGACGACGCGCTCCGGGGTGCGGGGTGAGGCGGCCAGATGCCCGCGGTCGTCCGTGAACTCCCATGACTGTGCGGATGGTTGCTTCATGAGGGCACCCTTCCCACGCGGCGCGGCGGACATGTCCGGGCCGCCGCCGCCCGCCGGGCCGGGTGGGCTCAGTCGCCCGCGAGCAGCCGCCGCCGGCACTCCGCCACGTCGAACCGCGCCTCGGGATAGCGCGGGTCGAGGGCCTCCAGATGCTCCAGGAGCAGCGTGCTGACCGCCCAGTCGCGGTACCACTTGCGGTCGGCGGGGACCACGAACCAGGGGGCCGCGTCCGTCGAGCAGCGCTCCAGGGCGATCTCGTACGCCTCCTGGTAGGCGGGCCACAGCGCGCGGTCCTCGATGTCCCCGGGGCTGAACTTCCAGTGCTTGTCCGGGTTGTCGAGCCGTTCGAGGAGCCGGCGCCTCTGCTGCGCGTACGAGATGTGCAGGAAGCACTTCACGACGGTCACGCCGTCGTCGGCGAGAGTCCGCTCGAACCGGTTGATCTGCCCGTAGCGGCGGTTGAGCTGCGCGCGCGGGACCAGCTCCCGCACCCGGGCGGCGAGCACGTCCTCGTACTGCGACCGGTCGAAGATGCCGATCTCGCCCGGCTCCGGAAGCGCCTTGACCACGCGCCACAGGAAGGGGTGGTTCAGCTCCTGCGGGGTGGGCGCCTTGAAGGCTTTGATGCGGCAGCCCGAGGGGTTGAGCTGGCCGATGACGTGCTTGACCGTGCCGCCCTTGCCGCTGGTGTCCATCCCCTGGAGGACGAGCAGGATCCGGCGCCGGTCGCCGGCCGAGCCCGCGGCCCACAGGCGTTCCTGGAGTCCGGCCAGGCGCTCGCCGAGCGCCGCGGTGGCCGCGACCCCCGACGCCTTGTCCGCCGGGCCGCCCGGGGTGCCGGCCGGGTCGTACGCCGTCAGGTCGACGCGGTCGTCCCCGGGGACGCGCAGCAGCTCGCGCAGCGCGGGCGCCGCCTTCCGCGCCCCGCCTCTCCCGCTCTTGCCCTTCGCCACCGCGCGCCCCTCTCGGTCAGGTCCTACGATCCTGCGTCCGTCCCGGCGCCGCCGCTACTCGTGCCAGGGCCCCGTCACCGCGAAGGTCGTCCCGGGGGTGTACACGTTCACGTACATCGTGTCCCCGGCGGGGGAGAAGGTGACGCCCGCGAACTCGCCCCACGCCGGTTCCGCGGCGGTCCCGATGTTCTGCCGCCCGCGCGCCATCGGGTAGACCGCGCCCTTGCGGGTCACGCCGAAGACGTGCTGGGCGCCCTCGCCGTCCTCGCACACCATCAGGCCGCCGCCCGGCGCCAGGCAGATGTTGTCGGGCTCCTCGCCCGGCAGCTGCACGTCGGTGTCGGGGCCGAAGACGACGACGAGGGTCAGCCGCCGGGCCGACGGGTCGTAGCGCCAGATCTGGCCGAAGTGGTCGGCGGCCGAGCCCTCGCGGCTGCGCGCGTACGACGAGACGAAGTAGACGCAGCTGCCGCCCCAGTAGCAGCCCTCCAGCTTCTGGCCGTGGGTGATGCCCTTCGGCCCGAAGTCCTGGTTGCGGATCGGGGTGGTGGTGGCCAGCGGGTCGGGCACGTCGACCCATTCGACGCCGGCGAAGGAGGCGCCCGTCTCCTGCACCGCCGACAGGTCGGGCACGCCCGGCACCCGCATCGCCTGGAGCCGGCCGCCCGCGCGCAGCGAGCCGAGGCCGCCCTCGGGGCGGCGGGGCAGGAAGCGGTAGAAGAGGCCGAACGGCCTGTCGAAGGCGTCCTCGGTCTCGTACACGACCCCGCGTCCGGGGTCGACGGCGACCGCCTCGTGCTGGAAGCGGCCCATCGCGGTCAGCGGCACGGCGCCCGAGCGGCGCGGGTCGGCCGGGTCGACCTCGAAGATGAAGCCGTGGTCCTTGGTGTAGCCGTTGGTGCCGGCCCGGTCCTCGGTCTCCTCGCAGGTCAGCCAGGTGCCCCAGGGGGTGCGGCCGCCCGCGCAGTTGGTGGCGGTGCCGGCGATGCCGACCCGCTCGTCGAGGACGTCGTGGTCCCGGCCGAGCGTGAGCACCGTACAGCCGCCCTTGGCCGCGGGGTCGTACGTGAGGCCCTCCACGACCGGGACCGGGACGGCGGCGGTGACCCGGTTCTCGTGGTTGCGCACGAGGCGCACGACACGGTCGCGGCCCCGGCGGCCCGCGAAGGCGGCCATGCCGTCGTGGTTGCTCGGCACCCTGCCCTCGCCCGACCGCAGTGCGTCGCCCTCGCGCGAGAGCACCCGGTAGCGGAATCCCCGGGGGAGGTCGAGCAGCCCGGCCGGGTCCTCGACCAGGGGGCCGTACCCGGCGCGCCCCTGCGCCGCGGCCGAGCCGGCGAACAGCTCGGACAGCTCCCCGGCGAAGGCGATCCCCACCCCCAACGCGCCGGTGCGGGCCAGGATCTGACGTCGTGTCGCGGACTGCCGTGCATCAGTGGTGCGTGCGTCGTCGGTGCATGCGTCAGTGGTGCGAGACATGGGTGCAACCTCCTGTTGGCGGACAGGAACTGTGACCCGGCTGTGTCTACCACGTACGCGCGCGCTCCGGCAGACGGCCGGAGCGCCGTGTTCCTCAGGGTTCCTCAGGCCTCGACGAGCCCCTTGGCGTCCCGGGCCAGCGCGGTCAGCCGGGATATCGCGCGGAAGTACTTCTTGCGGTAGCCGCCGTTCAGCATCTCCTCGCTGAACAGCCGGTCGAACGGCTCGCCCGCCGCGAGCACCGGGATCTCCCGGTCGTAGAGCCGGTCGGCCAGCACGACCAGGCGCAGCGCCGTGGACTGGTCGGGCACGGCGGACACGTCGGTCAGGCAGACCGCCGTCAGGTCGTCCGTCAGCGCGCCGTAGCGGCTCGGGTGCACCCGGGCGAGGTGGTCCAGGAGCCGCGGGAAGCTGTCGAGGGTGGCGCCCGCGGTGGCGGACGCGGCCCGGGTGACCTGCTCCTCGGAGAACGGCGGCGGGGCCTCGGGCAGCCCCCGGTGGCGGTAGTCCTCGCCGTCGATGCGCAGCGGGCGGAAGTGCGCGGACAGGCCCTGGATCTCGCGCAGGAAGTCCGCGGCGGCGAACCGGCCCTCGCCGAGCTTGCCGGGCAGCGTGTTCGAGGTGGCGGCGAGCGCGACGCCCGACTCGACCAGGCGGCCGAGCAGGGTCGAGACGAGCACGGTGTCGCCCGGGTCGTCGAGCTCGAACTCGTCGATGCACAGCAGGCGGTGGCCGCCGAGCGTCTTCACCGTCTGCTGGAAGCCGAGGGCGCCGACCAGGTTCGTCAGCTCGACGAAGGTGCCGAACGCCTTGAGCGCGGGCTCGGCCGGGGTCGCGTGCCACAGGGAGGCGAGGAGGTGGGTCTTGCCGACGCCGTAGCCGCCGTCGAGGTAGACCCCGCGCGGTCCGGCGGGGGCGGCCGGCTTCCTGGCGAACCACTTGCGCCGGCCGGAGCCCGCGGAGTGCGCGGCGCCGAGCCCGGCGGCGAAGGAGGAGAGGACCTCGACGGCCTGGGTCTGGCTCGGCTGGTCCGGGTCCGGGAGGTAGGTGTCGAAGCGGGCCGACGCGAAGCGGGGCGGCGGCACCAGCTCCGCGACCAGGCGCTCCGCGGGGACGTGCGGCTCACGCGCGCACAGGGACTGCGGCGCGGCGGCGCCCGTCGGGGAGGGCACGGCGGACCCGTGGGCGGAGGACGACGGGGCGGGCGGCTGGCTGGAGGACGACACAACTCATCAGCTTAATGGCCGTGCCACACTGCACGTCATGCGACGCCTGTTCCCTGTGACGTACGAAACAGCAGATCACGTGGGCCGGGAGGGCGCCGGGGAAGTCCCGCGCCCCGCGGCGCCCGGCGGCCGCGAGTGGAGTCTCGACGCGCTCGCCGACGCCTACGCCTATCCGCCGGAGGCGTCCGGGCGGCCGTGGCTGCGGGCCAACATGGTCTCCACGCTGGACGGCGCCGCCCAGCACGACGGCCGCTCCCAGCCGATCTCGAACGACACCGACATGCGGATCTTCGGCACTCTGCGCGCCCTCGCCGACGTGGTGGTCGTCGGCGCCCAGACCGTCCGCCAGGAGGGGTACCGGCCCGCCCGCGCGCGCGAGGCGTTCGCCGCCCGCCGCGCCGCGGCCGGTCAGGACCCCGCCCCGTCGATCGCGGTGCTCAGCGCGCGCCTGGACCTGGACTTCTCCCTCCCGCTCTTCACCGAGCCACTGGCCCCCACGTACGTGATCACCGGCTCGGACGCCCCAGCGGGGCGGGTCGAGGCGGCCCGCGGGGCCGGCGTCGAGGTGCTGTACGCCGGGGCGGGCGCGGACGTCGAACCGGACCGCGTGGTCGCCGTCCTCGCCGAGCGCGGGCACCGGCGGCTGCTCACCGAGGGCGGGCCGCGCACGCTCGGTCGATTCATCGCGGGCGGGGTACTCGACGAGCTGTGCCTCACGGTGTCGCCGACGCTCACCGCAGGCGCCGCCCAGCGCATCGCCGGCGGCCCTGCCCTGCCCGTGCCGGAACGTTTCGAGCTGCTCTCTCTGCTGGAGGAGGACGGTTTCCTGTTCACCCGATACGGTCGGAGGCGACACGGAACGGAATGATCTGTTCCGTTTAGTCTTCGCTGGGCACACTAAAACTCGCAGACCCCGTGCGGCCACGGGGCAGGATGGTTTCCGCAGTCCGCAGGGCCCCCGTCGAAGGACGGCCCACGGTAGGAGAAGAAGGGCGCCCGTCGTGTTCACGAGCGTATTGATGATCGAGAAGGCCCTGACGTCTGCCGACGTGGAGTTCGTCACCACCTTGCACGGTGACGAGGACGTCATCTTCCACGTGCTGCTCCAGCCCCGCGGCGACCAGGCCGACCGGCTGCTGCGCGCCATCGACGACGTGGCGATGGGCGAGCTGGACGAGGCCGCCCGCGAGGGCGAGGTCCCCGAGGGCGACGAGGCGAAGGGCCCCGCCGAGCAGGCGCTCCAGGTCTCCCTGGCCGCCCTGCACCAGGCGGGCAGCGCCGCCCGGGGCCGGCTCATCGAGGACCACCCGCTGAACGCCCTCAAGGCGCTGGTCGACGAGGTGCGGGCGGACGAGGTCATCGTGCTCACCGACCCGCACTACGTCGAGGAGTTCTTCCACCGGGACTGGGCCTCGCAGGCCCGCCACAAGGTCGGCGTGCCGGTCCTGAAGCTGTTCTCGCACAGCAAGGCGTGACCCGCGCCGAACGGGGTGCGGGACGGCCGGTCCGGAGGCAATAGGCTGGGTCGGGGCCGTGGTCGGACGCCGCGGACCAGGACGCATCGGAACCTCAGGGGAGTAACACGCATGGCACCCGGCCTTCCGCATTCCAGCGCCGCCATGGAGCGACCGCACTTCATCGGCATCGGCGGCGCCGGGATGTCGGGCATCGCCAAGATCCTCGCCCAGCGCGGCGCGCGCGTGGCGGGCAGCGACGCGCGCGAGTCCGGCACCGCCGAGGCCCTGCGCGCGCTCGGCGCCACCGTGCACATCGGGCACGACGCCGCGCACGTGGCCCCCGACACCAGCTGCGTCGTGGTCTCCTCCGCGATCCGCGAGGACAACCCCGAGCTGGCCCGCGCCCGGGAGCTGGACATCCCGGTCGTGCACCGCTCCGACGCCCTCGCCTCCCTCATGGACGGCCTGCGCCCGATCGCCGTGGCGGGCACCCACGGCAAGACGACCACGACGTCGATGCTCGCCGTGTCGCTGACCTCGCTCGGCCTGAACCCCTCCTACGCGATCGGCGGCGACCTCGACGTCCCCGGCTCGAACGCGCTGCACGGCGAGGGCGACCTCTTCGTGGCCGAGGCCGACGAGTCGGACCGCAGCTTCCACAAGTACCGCCCGGAAGTCGCGATCATCCTCAACGTGGAGCTCGACCACCACGCCAACTACGCGTCGATGGACGAGATCTACGAGTCCTTCGAGACCTTCACGACGAAGATCGTCCCCGGCGGCACCCTGGTCATCGCCGCGGACCAGGCGGGCGCCGCCGAGCTGACCCGCCGCATCCGCGACACCACCTCCCTGAAGGTCGTCACGTACGGCGAGTCGGAGGCGGCCGACATCCGCATCCACAAGATCACCCCGCGCGGGCTGGCCAGCGAAGTGACGGTCCTGCTCGACGGCAAGCTGCTCACCTTCACCGTCTCCGTCCCCGGCCGCCACTACGCGCACAACGCCGTCGCGGCGCTCGCGGCGGGCGTCGCCATGGGCATCCCGTCCCGGAACCTGGCCGGCGCGCTGAAGTCCTACACGGGCGTCAAGCGGCGCCTCCAGCTCAAGGGCGAGGAGAGCGGCGTGCAGGTCGTCGACTCCTACGCCCACCACCCCACGGAGATGTCCGCGGACCTGGAGGCGATGCGCTCGGCCGTCGGTGACGCCCGGCTGCTCGTCCTCTTCCAGCCGCACCTGTTCTCCCGCACCCAGGAACTCGGCAAGGAGATGGGCGACGCCCTCGCCCTCGCCGACGCCTCGGTCGTCCTCGACATCTACCCGGCCCGCGAGGACCCGGTGCCGGGCGTCACCAGCGCCCTGATCGTCGACGCGGCCCGGGCCGCGGGCGCCGACGTGCGAGCCGCCGAGGACAAGGACGCGGCCGTCGCCGCGATCGCGGGAATGGCCAAGCCCGGGGATCTTGTTCTCACCATGGGCGCGGGCGACGTCACCGACCTCGGCCCGCGGATCCTGGACCGTCTGAAGGGATGAGCGACATGACGTACGACGTCGAGAAGCCGGACGAGCAGTGGCGCGCGGAGCTGAACCCGGCGGAGTACGCGGTGCTGCGCCAGGCCGGCACCGAGCCCGCCTTCACCGGTGAGTACACCGACACGAAGACGACGGGCGTGTACTCCTGCCGTGCCTGCGGCGCGGAGCTGTTCACGTCCACCGAGAAGTTCGAGTCGCACTGCGGCTGGCCGAGCTTCTACGACCCCAAGGACTCGGCGGCCGTGGAGCTGATCGAGGACCGGTCGCACGGCATGCTGCGGACCGAGGTGCGCTGCGCGCGCTGCGGCTCCCACCTCGGTCACGTGTTCGAGGGCGAGGGGTATGCGACCCCCACGGACCAGCGGTACTGCATCAACTCGATCTCGCTGAAGCTGGAGCCCGCGCAGGAGGGCTAGGGCCTGACCGGCGCGTCCCCGCCGGTCACCGGGGCGAGGGGTCGGGTGTCACCGTCTCCTCGCCGATCTTCTCGCCGGACTGGTAGATCGTCACCAGGTCGCCGTGGACGACGTAGCGGTACGGGCCGTTGGTCGCCTCGTAGCCGTCGCTCGTCCGCGTCGCCCGCATGGCGATGCCCGCCTCGCGGTGGTCGCTGAACTCGCCGTAGTAGTAGAGCGCCCCGGCCGTCGTGCGGCACAGCGTGATCTGCTTGTTCTCCGTGCGGTACGCGTCGACCAGCTCCGCGCCGCCGCCCGAGGACAGCGCGTCCGCCACCCGCGCCGGGCAGGCACCGGTCGCGGCCGGGCCGTCCGCGCCGCCGGTGCCGGAGTCGTGCGACGCGAAGTAGTGCTGGGCCCCGAACAGCAGCGCGCCCCCGACCGCGAGCGCGATCAGGCAGCCGCCGCAGCCGCCCGCGCTCTTCGCCGGCCGCCTCGGCGCGGGCGCCGCCCGGGGACGCCGCACGGGCGGCGGGGCCGCGGGTACCGTCGGCGGCGCCGGGGAGGCCGTGGGGACGTAGCCCGCCGCCGTCGTCGGCGGCGGGTGGAACAGGCTCTCGGCGCGCGGGCCCGGGGCGGACCTCCTGGGCGCCGGTCTCCCGGTGGCGCGCTTGGCCGGGCCCTTCCTCCGGGCGGCCGGTTTCGCCGCCGACCGCCGGCCCGCGCCGCAGACGAGGCAGGCCGTGTCGTCCCCGGTGTTGTTCGTGTCGCACCTGGTGCAGCGCCAGGCCCCGGCCGGCCGGGCCGGTGCGGGCCGCTTCACCGCGGGGCGCGGGGCGGGAGCGGGCGCCGGTGCGCGGCGCGTGCCGCCGCAGACCGCGCAGGTCGTCTCCGCCGGGACGTTGAACGTGTCGCAGTCCCCGCAGCGCCAGTTGTCCGTCGCCGCCACTCTCGGTCACCTCTCCCGGCCCGGCCGCCGCCTCACCGGGGATCGTTCTCGATCCGGTCCATGACGTGGGCGAACAGCTCGGCGGACGCCGGACCCGAGGGCGCGAGCAGCCAGTCCCGCGCCTCGTCGGGGACCTGTTCGAGCCGCGCCGCCCCGTCCTCGTCGGCGGGCCGGTCCGGCACCCCGTGGTCGTGGTGCAGCTCCGCCACGAGGTCACGCGCCTCCGGGACCTCGGCGGCGGGCACCGCGACCCGGACGACGATCAGGTCCGCCGTGTCCGGGCGGGCCGCGCGGAAGCGGAACACCAACTGCCCCTCGCCGTCCGGTGACCGGGGCCGCAGCGACGCCTCGGCGCACTCGGCGACCGCGAACTGGACGAAGGCGATGCCCGGCCACGCGAACTCCACGGCCCCCTCGGCCAGCAGGATCTCGCAGCCGGGCCAGCTCAGCTCCCGTTTCACAGGCTGTTCGCGATCGTCTCGATGATCTCGTCCATCTCGAACTCCTCCAGCCCCTCGCCCGCCTTGGACTCGAAGTGCAGGGTGAGGTCCCACTCCTCGGAGATCGGGTCCTTCCACGGGTCCTGGTCCGGCGCGAAGAGCACGAGCCGCTTCGCCGACTGCTCCATGACGGCGGTCTGGCTGCGGGCGTAGCCCCACTGCTCGAAGAGGGCGTCGATGCTGCGGGGGATGTGCGCCGGGTACGACTGCGCGGACGCGCCGACGGTGCCGAGCGGGTGCGCGGGCGCGTCCGTGAACATCACGATGACGTGCCGCCTGCGGTCCAGGCCCGTCTCCCAGCGGGAGTTGATGGCGAGGGCGAGCGCTTCGAGACCCGACTCCGGGATGTCGCCGCCGCCGCCCGCGTCGATGCCGCGCACGAACCGCTCGAAGTCCGCCGCCTGCTCCGGCAGCCGCAGGAACTCGGTCTGTTCGATCGCCGACCCCGGGTCGTCCCCGAAGTCCCGGAAGGCGATGGTCTTCAGCCGCAGCTGGCTGATCGCCTTGCCCTTCTTCGCCATCACGTCGTTCAGCCGGTCGTGGAACTGGAGGGCGCTCGCCTTCACGGTGTCGAGGACCGGGAACATGCTCCCGGTCGCGTCGATGCAGAACACGATGTCGACGGCGTACTGAAGATTGCCCTGGTACTGCTCGTTGCTGGCGTTCATGGACGACTCCTGGTTCACGGTGTGTTGCGGTCCCGGCGCCGGTCGCCGAGGTTGATGCGGACCCGGGAGGAGCGGGGCGGGCGGGGCGCGGGCGGGGCCGCCGGGTCCGGGGCGGGCGCGGCCGGCGGCGCCGGTTCGCCCGGCCGGGGCTTGCCGTTGACGCGGATCCGGCTCGTCCGCGTCGGCGTCTTCGCGGGGGCCGCCCTCCGTCCCGGCGCGGCGGTGCCGGGGCGCCGGTGGCGCAGCGCGCAGACGTCCGGGTCCGACAGCGCCTTCAGGTACGCCGCCACGCGCGGGCGGCGCCCGGGGTCACCCTGGAGCATGTCCCCCAGCAGCGCGTGGATCTCGTCCGACAGGCGGGGGTCGAGACGCAGCGGGTCGCCGCCGTCGACCGCGTCGGCCGGTGAGCCGAACCGCGCGTCGTGGCCCGGCAGTTCACCGGTCAGGTACAGGTGGGTCATCAGGCCCAGGGCGTACACGTCGACCGCGCAGGTCAGGTCCTCGGCGCGGCACGAGCCGTCCTCCCGCAGATAGCGGCGCCACTCCGGGGCGCCGTACAGCGAGTCGCCGGAGATGTCCGCGGGCGCGGGCGGCTTCCCGGCCACGTACGAGTCGTCGAAGTCGATCAGCTTCGCGGTGTGGAACGCCGCGTCGTCCCGCTTCTGCACCAGCACGTTCAGCGGCTTCAGGTCGCCGTGCACCACGTCGATGTCGTGCAGCTGCGTCAGCGAGGTCCCGAGCGTCTTGAGCAGCACCATCTTCTGCCGCGGCTCCAGGGCCTGCGGCTTCTCCAGGCTGGAGGTGTCGATGCGCTCGGTGACCTTGTAGTACGTGCTCCCCTCGTGGAAGAAGTCCGTGGCGAGGACGAGATTCCCGCCGCCCCGGGCGTCGGGCCGCAGCCGCGCCATGATCGTGCGGTGCCGCTCCTCGAACTCCAGGGCGAGCTGGCGCCTGATCCGCAGGCTCGGCGTCTGCCGGGCGTCGTCCTTGGGCCGTTTCGGCTCCAGGAACTGCTTGATGAAGTACGCCGTCCCGGCCCTCTCCGCGAAGGCCCAGATGCACTTGCCGCCGCCCGCGTTGGTGGGCGCGGTGGTGATGCGGTAGCCCGCGATCACCTCTCCTTGTTTCATGCGGACTCCTCGGACGCGGGCGGCAGGTACCTCTCGTAGGCGGGGCGGTACTCCTGCCAGGTCCGCTCCTGCCACGCCTTGACCGCGGCCGCCGCCTCCCGCGGGTCGGCGCCGTCGCCCGGCGGGCCGGTCAGCGCGTCCGGCCGGTCCCGCGTCAGCCGGTCGGTGAGCTGCCGCAGCCGGGGCGCGAAGCCGGCCCGCAGGTCCGCGAAGTCCCGGTGCCCGAGCGCCAGCAGCGCGAGCGAGGCGTCGTCGGCGGTGTACGCCTGCACCTCGCGGCGCAGCAGATCCGACCAGTCGAGCGCGTGGTGCGCCTGTTCCAGCGTGCGCAGCAGCAGCCGCTCGAACTCGCCCGGCGTGTGCACGTAGCCGAAGAAGCCGTCCGTGGCGACGACCAGCACGCACGGCAGCGGCAGCGTCAGCCGCCGCGTGGCGATCTCGAACTCCCGGTCGGCGCAGACGAGGTTCGTCATCGGCGGGTCGCTGCGCAGCAGTTCCAGCGCGTCGCTCTCCCGGGTGTGGTCGCGGGTCAGCACGTGCAGCCCGCTGTCCGGCAGCAGGACGTAGGCCCGCGAGTCGCCCGTCCACAGCGGGCGCACCTCGACCTCCGTCTCGTCCCCGTCGACCTGGTAGTGCAGCCCGGCCAGCGTGGTCGGCAACTGGCGGCGCATGGTCCCGCTGATCTTGCTCTGCCGTTTCGGCGCCTGTTCGAGGAAGTACTTCACGTACGTGTGCAGGGTGTGCCCGTCGGGCTCCTGGCCCTCCCGTACGACGTCGTGGAACCAGCAGTCGGTGGCGAGCCGTGCCGCCCGCGCGCCGACCCAGGCGCCGGTCCGCGCGGTGCCGTCGGGCGCCTGCCAGGCGGGGGACGCGCCGGCGCCGCCCGAACCGTCGAAGACGGCGAGCAGTCCCTGGGTCGTGTCCCAGTGGTGGCAGACGAACGGCTCGGCGTCCTCACCGCGGCCCGCTACCCGCTCGGTCCACACGGACACCGCCTGGAGCGGGCCCCGGCCGGCGCCCCAGTACAACTGAGGCGTCGGCGGCCGCTCCGGCGGGGGCCCGTCACCGACGGCCCCGGCCACGGAGGGCCGGGGTGTCGCCGGGGGCCAGGGTGGCGGGGGCGAGGGGGGTTGCGGTTGGGGGTTCGTCGCGGGGTCGTTCGTCGGGGGCTGGCTGTTCGGGGGGTGGCCGTTTGGGGGCTGGCTGAGCGGGGGGTGACTCGTGGCGGAGGGGTCCATCGGGGGCTGGTTCATGGCGAGCCGGTCCGTCGGGGGTTGGGTCGTGGTGGGCGGGTCTACTGGGGGCTGGTTCGTCAGTGGGTGGTCGATCGGGGGTGGGGTCGTGGCGGGCTGGTTCAACGAGGGCGGGTTTAGCGGGCGCCGGTCCATCGAGGGCTGGTCCATGGCGGGGCGGCGCATGGCGGGCTGGTCTACGGCGGGCCGGTGCGTGGCGGGCTGGTCCATAGCGGACTGGTCCACGGCAGGGCGGTGCATGGCGGACTGGCCCACGGCGGACTGGTCCGTGGCGGGCCGACTCGCCGCAGGGCGGTGCGTGGCGGGCTGGTTCATCGGGGCTCCCTGCCGGGGTCGGTGGGCCGGCGGGTGGCGGTGCCGCGCACCCGGCTCACCCGCGGCGCCGACGGCTCGGCCGGGGCCTGTCCAGGCCGGTGCGGGGGAGGCGGGGTGCCGTCGGGCGGCGGCAGCGGTTCGTCCTCCGGTGGGGCGTCCGGCGCCGGGCGGCGGCCGGTGCCGCGCGGCCGGGGCCCGTCCCGCAGCACCTCGCCCCTGAGCGCGGCGGGGTCGGGAGCGGGCGCGGGCGCGTCGGGCGGATCTCCGGCGCCCGGCTCCAGGGCACGGGAGAGCGAGCCGGTGAGCCGGCCGCGCCGGGACGCCGCCCCGAACAGGCCGTCCCCGCCGCCGCGCAGTACCCGGTCCAGGACGGCGCGCTCCAGCTCGGTCTGCTCGAACGGCTCCCGGTCGGCGTCGCCGCGCTCCAGGACCATCCGCATGACCTCGCGCTCGACCTCGCGCTGTTCCGCGTCGCTCTTCTCGATCCAGGCGAGCGCGGCGCGCGGCCCCTCCTTCTCCACGATCTCCGCGATCAGGCCGTCGACGCCCTCCTCGCGGATCATCTCGACGTGCCGGGTGCGCCGCATGCGCGCGAGCCGGGTCTCCCGCTCGACCTTCCGGAACTCCCGCCCGCTGGTGGCGATCTCGTCCTCGTCGACCAGCAACTCGACGTGCACCGAACGCAGTCGCACAGCGTCGTCCCCGCCGAACACCGCCATCGCGTCGTTCAGCGCCCGCTCCGCCCGGTGGAACTCTGCGATGTCGTAGTCCCGGGCCACCTCGCGCAACGCCGTGCGCAGGAACGCGTACAGGGCGCCGCTCATGTCCCGGATGCCGCGGGCCACGATCTCCGCCGGGTCCACGACCGCGCAGACCAGGTCGACGCGGCTGCGGAAGGAGAAGGCCGGGTCCCGGCTGAGCAGCGGGATGTCCAGGACGAGCCGGTGCTCGCCGACGTCGACGGTGTGCACCGAACGGTAGGCGCCGTACCGCGCCGACGGGACGTCCTCGCCGCAGCGGACCGTCAGCGACGGGCCGCTGTCGCGCACCAGGACCAGCGCCCGGCCGGGGTCGGGCGGGCGCAGCGGGCTCGTCAGACGCCATCTGGACAGCTCGGTGACCTCCAGGACGGGGTCGTAGGTCTGTTCCCGCACGGTCGGTCCGCCACCTCCCTCTCTCTCGCGTCTCTCGCGTCTCTCGCGTCTTGCATGTCTTTCGTGTGGCCCGCGCGCAGGCGGGACGGTCGGTTTACGCGGCTCAGACGTGGTGGCGCAGCACGGCCGCGCCCGCCGACGGCCGGTCGGGGTCGTCCGCCCACTTCTCCAGCCACCAGCGCAGCCGCTCGCGGTGCTTGCCCGGTCTGCGGGCCACCCCGCGCAGCAGCTCCGCGATGTGGTCGAGCGCGCCCGGGCACAGCGGCGCGAAGGTGTCGATCCACTCCCGCAGCGCGGGCAGCGCCGCGTCCTGCACCGGGCGGCGGGCCAGCGCCCGCGCCCACAGCTCGGTCAACTGCTCGCTGTACGAGGAGAACCGGCTGAGCAGCACCGGGACACCCGGAATCCCCTTGACCGTCTCCGCGACGCCGGCCGGACGCTCGTACGGCCGGGACACCGCGAAGACGAACGCCGAGAGCGTCTTGTTGACCATGGGGGAGTGGTCCTGCGGCGCGGACCACTCCAGCTGCGCCGACAGCAGCGAGGCGGCCTGCCCCTGGTGCACGAGGTGGACGCCGCCCCAGGCCACGTACGGCAGCGTGCCCCAGTCGTCGCCGCGGTCGAGCGCCGCGCGCAGCACGCCGACGGCGCGGTCCGGCGCGGTGCGGCCGAGGAGGGTGCCCACGGCGTCGGCCGCGGTTCCCGCGAGCCGTCGCTCGTACGCCGAACTCCCGCCGCGCGCCCAGGAGTCCAGCAGCTCCCAGACGGCGTCGGCGGACCCGGGACGGCTGCCCGCCACACCGAGCGCGGTCGCCGCGCCCTGCCGCTGCGGCCAGGACGTGCTGCCCGCCCACGCGGTGAGGAACCGGTGCACCGCGTAGTGGTGGTCGGCCCACGCGAGCACCCCGGCGGCGACCGAGGCGCGGGCCCGCACCTCCAGGTCACGGTGGCCGAGCAGCCGCCGCAGCCAGTCGAGGACGGCGTCCCGCCGCCCGTCCAAAGTGCTCCACGCGTGCACCAGGACCGCCCGGCCCAGCAGCGGGCTGCGGAACCGCACCCGGGGCGGGCCGTCCGCCGCGGTGTCGACCTTGAGCCACTGCTGCTCGTGGCCGAGCCGGTCGGTGAACCGCAGGTCGGCCGGGGCCGGTTCGGGCGGGGCCAGCGCGGTGTGCAGGGCGACCGCCGCCTCGGCGACCGTCAGATAGCCGCTGCCCTCCAGCACGGCCGCGGCGAGCGCGAACGCCACCGGGGCGGGTGCCCGGTGCTGCTGGAACCAGCCCCTGACCTGCTCGCTCGGATCGCGCAGCGCCGCGACGGCCGCGGCCAGGTCGCCGTCGGCGGTGATCACCGAGGCCAGCCGCACCGCGTGCCGGGCGGCGGGCTGCTCGCGCAGCGCGCGGGTGGCGCCGCAGGTGTCCAGGAGGGCGCGCAGCCGGGACCGCGCCCGCAGGTCGGGGCCGTGGCCGAGCACCCGCCGCTCCAGCACGGCCAGCGGGTCGGGCGGCGCGAGCGCGAACCGGGCGTACGGCGCGGCGCCCGCCTCCCCGGCGGCGGCGCGCGCCAGGTCGTGGCCGCCGGTCAGCACGAGCCGGCAGCCGGACGCGCGCAGCGTGGCGGCGAGCGACGTCAGCCGCCGCACCCCGAACGGTCCGGCGCCCGACGGGCCCTCGTCGACCTCCACGAGATAGCCGCGGTCCTTCGCGGGCGGCTCCCAGCCGGGATCGGCGGGCACCGCCGGATCGAGCAGCCGGTGGCAGCCGCCGCCCCCGGACCCGCCGAGCGCCATGGACTCGGACAGCAGGTTCACGGCGGTGGCCGCGCGTCCGCTGCCGGGCGGCCCGGTCAGCACGAGCAGCGCCTGCTCGCACAGCTCGTCCAGGGCGGTGTCGTACCCCTCGGGCTGCACGAACAGGGCGGTGTGGTCGGCGAGTTCGGTGGCGTCGAGGGCCACGGAAGCGCCGGTGCCCCGGGCCGGTCCGGGGCCGCGCCCGCCGCCGGGGTGGAAGCCGCCGCCGAAGCTGACGGAGTCGTTGAACAGGGCGAGCGTGCCGATCCGGGTCCCCGCCGCGTCGTCGCCGAGCCGGGCCGCGATCAGGTCGGCGATGGCCGAGGCGCGCCGCGCCTCGGAGCGTTCCGCCGCGTCGGCCCCGGCGCCCGCGGCGAGCGAGCGCAGCGCCTCCTCCTCGCTGACGGGCCCGTCGCGCTCCTCGTCGAAGGGGCGGGGCGCCGCTTCCGGGGCCTCCCGCGCCGCCGGGGCGGCGTCGGCCGGGGCGCCGTCGGCGGCACTGCCGCCGGCCGGCCGGGATTCTGCTGCTGCTTCCTCGTCCAAGGGTTCTGGTCTTCCGTGGCGTGGCACCGGTCCCGCCCGGGCGCGCGTCGTGGGCGCGCCCGGCGGCGGGCGGGTCGGAATGCGGAATGCGGAATGCGGAATGCGGACGGCGGGGGAGGGCTAGGAGACGTTCCAGTCGCCCTGGATCTCGACCTTGTCGTGGAACACCGTGGCGTTCTTGATGAGCGCGGCGCTGACCTGCGGGCCCGTGCCCCGGGCGGTCGCGGTCGCGGCCTCGTCGACGGCGCGGCGCAGCTCGTCCGCGAAGGCGCGGTCGCGCAGCATGTGCACGGCGAGCAGGCGCTCCAGGTCCGCTCGGGCGTCCGCGTCGTCGGGCGCCCGGGTCACCCCGGCGAGGGCGGCCTCGGCGACGTGGTCGCCGCGGAACCGCGCGCGGATGCGCTCCACGAGCCGGACGCCCCCGGCCCAGCCCGCGCGCCCCGCCTCCTGGGCGGCGCTCTCCAGTGCCCCGCCGGCCACGAGCGCGGCGCTCGCGGCGGCGACAGCCGTCACCGAATCCATGGTGTGTCCCCCGATTCCCCCGCGGTCCGCCGTCGTGCGCGGACCGAGCGGCCAATCTAGGACGCACGAGGGGCGGGCGAGCGGGACTCGCGCATCTTGCCCGTGTTCGCCCGAAGACGACCGTTCGGCAACCGGGCTTTACCGGAACGGGCACCCGGTGGTCGGCACCCGGCACCCGGCACCCGGCAGCCGTCGGTCAGGGGCCAGGGGCCAGGGGTCAGGGGCCAGGGGTCGGCAGTCGTCAGTCGGCGTCCGCCCGCAGGAAGTCCTCCGCGACCCGGATCAGCGCCAGCGGCGCCTCGTCCATGGCGTAGTGCCCGCACACCGGCAGGTCGACCAGCTCGCCGCGGACGAACCAGCGCAGCCACGTCGCCCGCATCAGGTCCGCCGACAGCGCCGGGTCGAGCTGGCCGGTCACCGCGAGCGCCGGGACCGTCGAGCCCTCCAGGCCGTCGTGGAAGTCGTCCCCGGACCACGAGTCCAGCCAGCTGCGGAACGCCTTCGCGTCGCTGCATGCCAGCGAGCGGGCCACCATGCGGTCCAGCCACGCACCCGGGCGCACGCCGCCCGTGGTGACGTCGAGGATCGCGCGCCGGTGCTCGGGCCGGGTGTCCGCCGTCGAGAACAGCTCCCACTGCTCGGGCGGCAGCGGCAGGCCCGACGCGGGGACCGGGGAGACGCCCACGAGCCGGCGCACCCGCTCCTCGGCCGAGGCCACCACGCGCTGCGCCACGCTGCCGCCCATCGAGTGCCCGAGCAGCGAGAACCGGTGCCAGCCGAGCCGGTCCGCGAGGTCGAGCACGTCCGCCGCGCCCTCGGCCGTCGTGTACGCGCCCGGCACGTCCCGCGCCTCGCCGTAGCCCCGCAGGTCCACGAACGCGTACTGGAACGCCGCGCGGTCCAGGTCGGGCACGACCGGCGCGAACGCGGCACGGTCGGCGAACCAGCCGTGCACCGCGATCACCTTGTGCGGCCCGTCGCCGTGCAGCTCGTGAGGCAGGTGGAACGAGCCCGGCGACGGGGACGACGACGGGAACAGGGGCGAGCGGGAGGGGGCCACGTCGACTCCTGGGGGACGGGGGCGGTGCCGGTCGCGTCCACGGTCGCGCGCGCCCGGGCCCCCCACAAGGGGGCGTACACCGCCGATCGGTGACAATGGGGGCGTGATCTCCTCCGGCTCCGCCCCCGAGTCCGGCTCCGCCCCCGAGCCCGCCTCCTCCCGCTCCACTCCGCCCGGCGACCCGCACACCGATCCCGACCCGTACGCACGCACCGAGCTGCGCGCGGACTGCGGCAGCTGCTTCGGCCTGTGCTGCGTGGCGCTGCCCTTCGCCAGGTCCCAGGACTTCGCGGCGGACAAGAACGCCGGCACGCCCTGCCGCAACCTCCAGGAGGACTTCCGCTGCGGTATCCACGCGACGCTGCGCGACGAGGGCTACCGGGGCTGCACGGTCTTCGACTGCTTCGGCGCCGGACAGAAGGTCTCGCAGGTCACCTTCGAGGGCATCGGCTGGCGCGAGCGGCCGAAGACCGCGCGGACCATGTACGAGGTCTTCCCCGTCATGCGTCAACTGCAAGAACTGCTGCGCTACTTGACCGACGTGCTGGAACTGCCGCGCGCCGCCCCCGTGCACCGGGACGCGCGCCGCGCCCGCGAGGACATCGACCTGCTCACGCGCGCGTCCGCCGCCGAACTCCTCGCCGCCGACGTCCCCACCGTCCGCGCCGAGGTCAACACCCTGCTCCTGAAGGCGAGCGAACTGGAACGTGCCGCCGTTCCGGGCCGCAAGAAGAACCACCGCGGCGCCGACCTGATGGGCGCCCGCCTGCGCGGGACCGACCTGCGCGGCGCCAATCTGCGCGGCGCCCTGCTCGTCGCCGCCGACCTGACCGGCGCCGACCTGCGCACCGCGGACCTCATCGGCGCCGACCTGCGCGACGCCCGGATCGGGGGCGCCGACCTGCGCGGCGCGCTCTTCCTCACCCAGGCCCAGCTGAACGCGGCGCGCGGGGACACGGCCACCCGCCTCCCGGCCGAGCTGGAACGCCCCGGCCACTGGAGCGCCTCGCGGGAGCGCGCGGGCGGCTGATCCGGGCGCGTTCCCCGTCCGGGGCCGGATCACTCCTCGTTCACGCGATAGTGCGATCATCTCGCCCCGGGCGGATGCCCGTCGGAACTCGCGGGTAGTGCCGCGCACATGACTGAGCAGTCCCTCGACGCGGCCTCGCAGCCCTTCCAGTTGCCGCGCTTCTACATGCCGTACACGGCACGCCTCAACCCCCACCTCGACGAGGCCCGCGCCCATTCCGCCGGCTGGGCCGAGGAGATGGGCATGCTGGCGGGCTCCGGCGTGTGGGACCGCGGCGACCTGGACGCCCACGACTACGGACTGTTGTGCGCGTACACGCACCCCGACTGCGACGGTCCCGCGCTGTCGCTGATCACCGACTGGTACGTGTGGGTCTTCTTCTTCGACGACCACTTCCTGGACATGTTCAAGCGCACCAACGACCGCGCGTCCGGCAAGGCCCACCTCGAACGCCTGCCCCTGTTCATGCCCATGGACCTGGAGGACCCGGCCACCCCGATGCCCGAGCCGGAGAACCCGGTCGAGGCCGGGCTCGCCGACCTGTGGCGGCGCACCGTGCCCGCCATGTCCCTGGACTGGCGCCGCCGCTTCGCCGAGTCCACCGAACACCTCCTCAACGAGTCGATGTGGGAACTGTCCAACATCGACGAGGGCCGCATCGCCAACCCCGTCGAGTACATCGAGATGCGCCGCAAGGTGGGCGGCGCCCCCTGGTCGGCCGGGCTCGTCGAGTACGCCACCGCGGAGGTCCCCGCGCCGGTCGCCCGGTCGAGGCCGCTGCGCGTGCTGATGGAGACCTTCTCCGACGGCGTCCACCTGCGCAACGACCTCTTCTCGTACGAGCGCGAGGTCCGGGACGAGGGGGAGCTCTCCAACGGCGTGCTGGTCCTGGAGACCTTCTTCGGCTGCACCACGCAGGAGGCGGCGGAGGCCGTCAACGACGTCCTCACGTCCCGGCTGCACCAGTTCGAGCACACCGCGTTCACCGAGGTGCCCGCGCTCGCCGCCGCGCAGGGGCTGACCCCCGACCAGATCGCGGCCGTCGCCGCGTACACCCGGGGCCTCCAGGACTGGCAGTCCGGCGGGCACGAGTGGCACCTGCGCTCCAGCCGCTACATGAACAAGGGTGCGGTGCGCGAGCGGGGCCCGCTCGACGGCCCCACCGGCGTCGGGACCAGGGGCACCGACGTGCGGGCGCTGTTCGACGCCCTCGGCGTCGAGCGGCTGCGGGCGTACACCCACGTGCCGTTCCAGAAGGTCGGCCCCTCACTGATCCCCGACCTCGCCCTGCCGTTCGAACTGCGGCTCAACCCCGGGCTCGACGGCGCGCGCGCCCGGCTCGTGCCGTGGGCGCGCCGCATGGGCATCCTCGCGGAGGGCGTCTGGGACGAGGACCGGCTCGCCGCGGCCGACCTCCCGCTGTGCTCGGCGGGCATCGACCCGGACGGCACCCCCGAGGCGCTCGACCTCAACGCGGCCTGGCTCACCTGGGGGACGTACGGGGACGACTACTACCCCCTCGTCTTCGGCAACCGGCGCGACATGGCCGCCGCGAAGCTCTGCACCGAGCGCCTCTCGGCCTGCATGACGATCGACGGCGAACCGGCGCCGCCGCCGGTCAACGCCATGGAGCGCGGCCTGGTCGACCTGTGGGCGCGCACGGCCGGCGGGATGAGCGCCGACCAGCGGCGCACCCTGAAGGCGGCCGTCGAGGTGATGACGGAGAGCTGGCTGTGGGAGCTGGCCAACCAGATGCAGCACCGCGTCCCCGACCCCGTCGACTACCTGGAGATGCGCCGCGCCACCTTCGGCTCCGACCTCACCATGGGCCTGTGCCGGCTCGGCCACGGCCCGGCCGTGCCGCCCGAGGTGTACCGCAGCGGACCCGTCCGCTCCCTGGAGAACGCGGCGGTCGACTACGCCTGCCTGATCAACGACGTCTTCTCGTACCAGAAGGAGATCGAGTACGAGGGCGAGCTGCACAACGCGATCCTCGTCGTGCAGACCTTCTTCGGCGTCGACTACCCCACGGCCCTGCACATCGTGCACGACCTGATGACCCAGCGCCTCCAGCAGTTCGAACACGTGGTCGCGCACGAACTCCCCGTCCTGTACGAGGACTTCCGCCTCGACGGCCCGGCGCGCGACGCCATCGACGGCTACGTCGGACAGCTGCGGAACTGGCTGGCCGGCATCCTCCACTGGCACCGGAAGGTGGACCGCTACCGCGCGGAGCACCTCGCGTCCCGCGCCCACGGCTTCCTGCCGGACCGGATCCCCGCCTCGCCCGTCCCGCTCCTGACACCGGGCACCGGATCCGGTTTCCGGATCTCCGCGTCCGGAATGACGGATTCAGGGAACTTTGCCGGGCCGTCCGCGGTCTTACAGGGCGAGACGGCCACTGACCGGCCGTAAGACCGGGGGACTCCACGAGAACACACGGGGGTGTTCTTTCCATGACCGAGACCACTGAGACCACTGGCACTACTGCCACCACTGGCACCACTGGCACCACTGGCACCATCGGGATATCCGACCGCACGACGACCCGCACACCGGACCGCGCCACCACCGCGCCCGGCGAACTGACGCCCTACAGCGCGCCGTTGACCGTGCCGCCGGTGCTGCGGCCCGCGTCCGACGACGTCCTGCGGGAGACCGAGATCGCCGTGCGCCCCCTGTGGCAGCGGCTGCACCCGCAGCTCCCGCCGACCCTCATGTGGGGGTACGCGGGCTCGGTGCCGGGCCCGACGATCGAGGTGCGGCGCGGACAGCGCGTCCGCATCGCCTGGACCAACCGCGTCCCCAAGGGCAGCGAATACCCGGTGACGGCCGTGGAGGTGAGCGCGGCGACACCGGGTCCGAGCACCGAACCGGGCCGCGCCGGGGTCGCGCCGAGCGCCGACGTCGCGGCCCTGCCCGCCTGGTTCGTCACGCACCTGCACGGCGCCCAGACCGGCGGCGGCAACGACGGCTGGGCGGACAACGCGGTGGGCTCGGGCGACGCCCAGCTCTCCGAGTACCCGAACGACCACCAGGCGGTCCAGTGGTGGTACCACGACCACGCCATGAACATCACCCGGTGGAACGTGCAGACGGGGCTCTACGGCACGTACCTCGTCCGGGACGACGAGGAGGACGCGCTCGGCCTGCCGTGCGGCGAGCGGGAGATCCCGCTGCTGCTCGCGGACCGGAACCTGGACACCGACGAGGACGGCCGGCTCACCGGCCGGCTGCTCCACAAGACCGTCAAGGTCCAGGAGGCGAACCCGGAGACGGGCAAGCCCGTCACCGTGCCCTTCACCGGCCCGTACACGACGGTCAACGGCCGCATCTGGCCGTACGCGGACGTCGACCCGGCCTGGCACCGCTTCCGCCTGGTCAACGCCTCCAACGCCCGGATCTACCACCTCGTACTGATCGACGAGGACGGCGAGCCCGTCCCGGGCGTGCTCCACCAGATCGGCAGCGACGGCGGACTGCTGCCGCGCCCGGTGCCCGTCGACTTCGACGCCGCGCTGCCGGAGCTGACCGTCGCCCCTGCCGAGCGGATGGACCTGCTCGTCGACTTCGCGGCGCTCGCCGGACGACGCGTCCGCCTGGTCGACAAGGGACCCCGGCAGCCGGCCGGGGTGCCCGACATCGCCGGTGACGTGCGCTATCCGCACGTCCTGGAGTTCCGGGTCGGCGACTGCGCCGAGCCGGACTCCTTCACCCTGCCCGAGGTGCTGTCCGGCTCCTTCCGGCGGCTGACCCACGACATCCCGCACGGCCACCGGCTCATCGTCCTGACCCCGCCCGCCACCAAGGGCGGCGGCGGCCACCCCGAGATCTGGGAGATGACGGAGGTCGACCCGGCGCAGGCCGCCGAGCTGAGCCCGCCCGTCGAGGGCGTCGTCCAGGTCGTCGACGACAAGGGGACGCTCAGGACCTACCGGCGCACCGCCCGGACCTTCAACGACGGACTCGGCTTCACCATCGGCGAGGGCAGCCACGAGCAGTGGAGCTTCCTGAACCTCGCGGTGAACCCGCCGGTGGTGCACCCCATGCACATCCACCTCGCCGACTTCCAGATCCTCGGCCGCGACGCCTACGACGCCTCCGGCTTCGACCCGGCGGCCGGCGGCACCGTCAAGCCGGTGACGTACGACGCGGCGACGACCGTCCCCTTCCCGCCCAACGAGCACGGGTACAAGGACGTCTTCCGCGCCCTGCCCGGCCAGATGCTGCGCGTGATGGGCCGGTTCGACGGCGCGTACGGACGGTTCATGTACCACTGCCACCTGCTGGAGCACGAGGACATGGGCATGATGCGGCCGTTCGTCGTGCTGCCCCCGGAGGCCCTGAAGTTCGACCACGGCGCCGGGCACGGCCACGAGGGACACACCGGATAGGGCGGCACACGGTGGGCGGCGGCGCGGTCCGGCCCCGCGCCGCCGCCCACCGTGCCTGACCAGGCCGGACCCGCCGTACGCGGATCCTCTAGAGTTCGCCCGGCAGGGGCCGGGGGGCTCGTGCCCCGAACGCCGGTGCCGGCGCGGGAGGCTCTGTGGGGGACCGCTCTGTGGGGGATGGTATGAGAAGTCGTGGGACGGGCCGGATGTTCGCCACGCCCACCGGCGCGATCGCGCTCGTGGTCTGCGCCCTTCTGGCGGGCTGGGCGCCCCCGGGGCGCGGCGCGGGTCACGCCCTGGAGGGCGGCGGTGCGCAGCCCACGACGGAGGTGGGCTTCACGCACGCCCGGATCGGGCAGACCTGGTACTACGCCCTGCCCCTGCCGACCAACAGGAGCGGGCACAGCATCCGGATCACCCGGGCGCGGATCGTCGACCCGCCGCAGGGCATGAAGATCACCGGCTTCGGCGCCTACGCCATGGCGGACGTGGACGCGATCCCCCTGCTCGCGCCCGAGGGCGACCCGGACACGCCGGACTTCGACCGTCTGAAGAACCACGCCACCGCACCCGTGACCGTGCCGGCCGGACAGACCAGCGACTTCTTCTTCGAGGCGGTCATCGAGCTGGTGTCCCCGCCCCGGGGCGCCGTGCGGCGCTGCGAGTACGAATACGAGTACGCGGCGGGCGGCCGGCGGGACACCCAGGTCCTGCCCTGCGGGATGGTGCTGAAGGTGGCGGAGCCCCGGCACTAACCCGGCACCCGCGCCACCCGGCGCGCGCCCGCCCCCATGGTCGCGTCGCCCCGCGCGGGCGGGCAGGATGCTCCCTGGCGGTGGCAGCCGCCCGCGACCCGCGTCCACGCACCCACGGAAGGCCCGGACCCATGACGACCGGCACACCCGCCCCCTTCACCGCGGCCGACTACCAGGCCCGCATGGACCGCGCCGCGCAGTCCGCGGCCGACGCCGGACTCGCCGGGCTGCTCGTCGCACCGGGCCCCGACATGGTCTGGCTCACCGGCTACCACGTCCCGGCCGACACCGAGCGGCTCACCCTCCTGGTGCTCGCCGCGGGACAGCGGCCCACCCTCGTCGTGCCCACCCTGGAGGCGCCCGACGCCGCGAAGGCCGCGGGCGCCGACGCCATGACGCTGCGCGACTGGACCGACGGCAAGAACCCCTACGCCGTCACGGCCCCGCTGCTGGACGGCTCCGGCCGCTTCGGCGTCAGCGACAACGCCTGGGCGATGCACCTGCTCGGCTTCCAGCGGACCCTCCCGGACACCTCCTACGTGTCCCTGACCGAGGCGCTGCCCATGCTGCGCGCCGTGAAGGACGCCGCCGAGCTGGAGCGGCTCGCGGCCGCCGGCGCCGCCGCCGACGCCGCTTACGAGGAGATCAAGAAGGTGCCCTTCGCGGGCCGCGAGGAGAACGACATTGCCCGCGACCTGTCCGACCTGCTCAAGCGGTTCGGGCACTCGCAGGTCGACTTCACCGTCGTCGGCTCCGGCCCCAACGGCGCCAACCCGCACCACGAGGCGAGCGAGCGCGTCATCCAGGACGGCGACATGGTCGTCCTCGACTTCGGCGGCCTCAAGCACGGCTACGGCTCCGACACCACCCGCACCGTGCACGTCGGCGAGCCGACCGCCGAGGAGCGCGAGGTCCACGACATCGTGCGGGCCGCCCAGACGGCGGCCTGCGACGCCGTGCGCCCCGGCATCGCCTGCCAGGACGTCGACCGCGTCGCCCGCAAGGTCATCACCGACGCCGGGTACGGCGCGTCCTTCATCCACCGCACCGGGCACGGCATCGGCGTCACCACCCACGAACCGCCGTACATGATCGAGGGCGAGGAGCAGGAGCTGGTGCCCGGCATGTGCTTCTCCGTGGAGCCCGGCATCTACCTCCCCGGCCGCTTCGGCGTCCGCATCGAGGACATCGTCACGGTCACCGCCGACGGCGGCCGGCGCCTCAACGCCACCGCGCGGGAGATGGCCGTCGTCGGCTGACCCCGGCGCCCCGCCCCCGAGCGGCTACGGCGCCTCCACGACCACGCACGACTCGGGCGGCACGGTCAGGAGGCCGTCGGCGCCGGGCACGTCGATCGGGTCCCAGGCGGCGAGCAGCCGGGTCACCGGACGGCCCAGCGGGATCGACACCGGTGCCCCGGACAGGTTCACCGCCACCCGGACGTCCCCGCGGCGGTAGGCGAGCCACCGGGCCCGCTCGTCGAAGGCGACCCGCACCGCCGCCAGATCCGGGTCCTGGAGGTCCATGCGGGCCCGCCGCAGCGCGATCAGCGTCCGGTACCAGGCCAGGACGCGCGCGTGGACCCCCGCCTCGGGCTCGGCCCAGTCCAGGCACGAGCGCTCCCGGGTGGCCGGGTCCTGCGGATCGGGAATGTCCGCCTCCGCCCAGCCGTGCGCCGCGAACTCCCGCCGCCGCCCCTTGCGCACGGCCTCCGCGAGCTGCGGATCGGTGTGATCGGTGAAGTACTGCCAGGGCGTGCCCGCCGCCCACTCCTCGCCCATGAACAGCATCGGCGTGAACGGCCCGGTCAGCACCAGCGTCGCCGCGCACGCCAGCAGCCCGGGGGAGAGCGACGCGGCGAGCCGGTCGCCCTGCGCGCGGTTGCCGACCTGGTCGTGGGTCTGGGTGTAGGCGAGCAGCCGGTGCGCGGAGACCCGGGAGCGGTCCAGCGGGCGGCCGTGCCGGCGCCCCCGGAACGCCGAATAGGTCCCGTCGTGGAAGAAGCCGTGCGTGAGCGTCTTGGCCACCGCGGCCATCGGCGCGCGCGCGAAGTCCGCGTAGTAGCCCTGCCCCTCACCGGTGACGGCCGCGTGCACGGCGTGGTGGACGTCGTCGTTCCACTGCGCGTGCAGCCCGAGCCCGCCCTCCGCGCGGGGCGTCACGACCCGCGGATCGCCGAGGTCGGACTCGCCGATCAGGAACAGCGGACGGCCCAGCCGCTGCGCCAACCCGTCGACGGCGGCCGACAGTTCCTCCAGGAAGGGCAGGGCGCGCCGGTCGTGCAGCTCGTGGATCGCGTCCAGCCGCAGCCCGTCGAGGCGGTACTCCCGCAGCCAGGCGAGCGCGCTGCCGACGAGATAGGCGCGGACCTCGTCGGACCCGGCCGCGTCCAGGTTCACCGCGCTGCCCCACGGCGTGTGATGGGTGTCCGTGAAGTACGGGCCGAACGCCGGGAGGTAGTTCCCCGACGGGCCCAGATGGTTGTGGACCACGTCCAGGACGACCCCGAGGCCCCGCTCGTGGGCCGCGTCGACGAACCGCTTCAGCGCCTCCGGGCCGCCGTACGGCTCGTGCACGGCCCACAGGCTGACCCCGTCGTAACCCCACCCGTGCCGCCCCGGCACCGGACACAGCGGCATCAACTCGACGTGCGTGACGCCCAGCTCGGCCAGGTGCCCAAGCCGCGCGGCCGCCGCGTCGAGCGTGCCCTCCTTCGTGTACGTGCCCACGTGCAACTCGTACAGGACGGCGCCGGTCAGATCGCGCCCGGCCCAGTCGCCGCGCCACGCGTACCGCGCGTGGTCGACGACCGCGCTGAGGCCGTCGGGGCCGTCGGGCTGGCGCGGCGAGCGCGGATCCGGCAACGGCGGCCCGCCGTCGAGCAGGTACCCGTAGCGGTCCCCGTCGGCGGCGTCCGCCGCCACCGTCCACCAGCCCGGCCGCTCCGTATCGCGCTCCAACGCGCGCGTGGCGTCCTCCAACCGGAGTTCCACGCGCTCTGCCTGCGGTGCCCACACCTCGAACTGCACGGACGTTCCCCCTCGCGTAACAGCTGGTCTGCTCACGGTGACGACCCGTCCATGGTGCGTCAGACGTGATCGCCGCGCCTCCGGTTCGCCGAGGTGTGTTCCGCGCACCCCCCTTTCTGGACACCCCGGGCGTCGCTGCCGGACAATCGCCCCTGTGACGTCATCGTTCGAGCACCACCCGTACCCGGCGCGGCTCTCCGACGCCGAGCGGGACCGTGCGCTGCGGGTGCTCAGGGACGGCGTCGCCCTCGGCAGGCTCTCGCACGACACGTTCGTGCGCCGCATGGAGCTGGCCCTCACCACGCAGAAGCCCGACGAACTCGCCTCGCTCACCGCCGACCTGCGCCCCGAGAACCGCTGGACGCGGGTGATGCTCGGCGCCGTCGGCGCCGTCTCCGGGTTCACGGTGCGGCTGCACCGGGCCTGGACCGTGGAGCGGCTGCCGAGGCTGCTGCTGCCCGTCGCCCAGCCGCACCCGCTGCGCATCGGCCGCGACCCGGCCAACGGACTGCGGCTCAGCCACGAGTCGGTCTCCCGGGTGCACGCGGAGCTGAGCCGCCAGGGCGGCCTGTGGATCCTGCGCGACCTGGGCTCCACCAACGGCACGTCGGTGAACGGACGGCGGGTGATCGGCGCGGCCGTCGTCAGGGACGGCGACCAGGTCGGGTTCGGCCGCATGTCGTTCCGGCTGTCCGCCGACGGCGGCCCCGCGGCGGACCGCCGCTGAGGCCGTCGCCGGCCGGGACGCTCAGCCCCGCGCGTGCCGGACGGCCGCGACCGTGGTCCGCGCCTGGTGCTCGACCTGGTGGTCGAGCGGCACCCACCGGGCCCCGAACCGGTCGGCGTACACCTCGCACCAGCGGGTGACGAGGAGATCGAGCCGGGGCGCCGCCCGGTCGTCGGCCTCCTCCAGGACCCGCAGCAGCATGGCGGCGGCCCGCAGCGGCAGCCGCCGGGCGAACGCGTCGATGCTGCCGACGTACGCCATCGTCGCGTCCGGCGGAGGCGGCCGCATCCAGTCGTCCGCGAGCCCCGGGACCAGGCTCAGCGCCCAGCGCGCCGCCCGCAGCAGCGGCCCCCGGGTGTCCGGGAGCCGGGGCAGCGCCTCCGCGAGGATGTCCTCCACGAGCCGGGTGTCCCGGCTGAGCCGCGCCGAGAGCCGCCGCAGGGCCCGCTCGGGCGCCGGATGCGGCGCCGGGTCGTCGACCAGGTCGCTGGCCCACATCGGCACCTCCACGATCGCCGTGGAACCGCCGTACCGGTGGGCGTGGTGCCAGGTGGAGTGCCGGGCGTCGTCGGGCAGGCTCGGGAACGCCGCCTGCGCGTCCGGATCCGGCATCACGTGCACGCCGGGCCCCGACGCGGGCCAGCCCGCGGCGTCCGACGCGCCCGTCTCCACCGGGATGTGCAGCTCGGCCGCCGACTTGGCGAACGGCTCGGCCAGCCCCGGGATGTCCCGCGTCAACTGCACCCAGCTGCCGCCCAGTTCGGTGCCGTGCAACGACACCTGGAGATAGGGGCGCAGTTCGTCGATGACCCCGGTGAGCGCCGTGGTCTCCGGCGGCAGCCGGTCGGCCGGCAGGACCGACGGCGACCACTCCGGCTGCTCGGGCCCGGCCGGGCGGAAGAAGTGGCGGTGGTAGTCGAGCAGCGTGCGCGGGCGCGGCGTCGTGTGCAGGGCCGCGCCGTCCGGGTCGGCGCACAGCAGGAAGTGCCAGGACCGGTCGGACCTCAGCGCCTGGTCGAACAGGGCCCGCCGGGCCAGGTGCAGCGCCGTGGCGCCGCCGGTCGGTTCGTTGGCGTGCGCGCCCGCGACGATCAGGACCGTGCGGTGGTCGTGGCCCACGGAGAGCAGATGCAGGGGACGCCCCCCGCGCGAGGTCCCCACCTGGCGCAGTCGGCACAGGTCAGGTCGTACAGTGGTCAGCTCCCGCGCCGACCGGGCCAGTTGGGCCGCAGTGGGGTACCGCTGGTCCGTCAGATGACTCACCCCCGTTGGTGCTCCCGCCGTCGGCAATCCGCAGTACCCCACGCTTGCCGATCCCTGTCAAGAAGGTCCGTACCGGCTGCCGTCCGCCGGTGCGGACCATGCCCGGAACGCTCCGGGAGCGTCTCGCCGACGGCCTCGGACGACGTGGTGCGGGCGTGGCTGTGCCGGGCCGATCCGGCCGGGCCGATGCCCCGGCCGCCGGTACGCCGACTCCCGCAATCATCCCGGAAAGGCCCGGCCCGCCGAAGGGGATTGCCGGTTCCGGTCCGCCGGTCCCGCAGCCGCCCGCCGCCGGACACCGCCCCCCCTGCGCCCCGGCCGCCCGCCGCGCGTCCAGTCGACAGGGATTTCCGCCCCGGTGCGCGCCCGCGCCGGGGCGCACCCGCGGGACGCGCCCGGCCCCGCTCACCCGTTCGGCCGCACGGGCGCTGCGCACCCCCGCCGGTGGTGGTGCGCTGGAGGCATCCGTGCGCGGCACCCGGCGCACCGGCCCAGGAGGGAACCCCGCGGTGCTGTGCCCCCTGGAACCTGCCGCGCGCCCGGTCACCGAGGGAGCGCGCGTGCGGCGCACGCCCCCGAGCCTGGCCGAGCCGGACGTCGCACGCGACCCCTATCCGCTCTACCGCACGCTGCGCGACGCCCACCCGCTGCACCACGACGAGCGGTACGGGGCCTGGCTGGTGAGCCGGTACGCCGACGTGCGGGCCGCGCTCGCCGACCCGCGCCTGGTCGCCCCGCCCCCCGGGCGTACCTTCAGCCACCTCGAACAGGGCACGCACGCCGCCCACCGGGCACTCGTCTCCCCGCAACTGCAAGGACGCGCCCTGGCCGCCGTGCGGGCGGGCGTGGAGCGCGCCGCGTTCGTCCTGGCCCGGCGTCTCGTGCGCCGCGAGGAGGCCGACCTGGTCGAGGAGTTCTGCCGCTGGCTGCCGTCGGCCGCCGCCGTCGCCGCGCTCGGCCTGCCGCACGAGGAGACGGCCCGCGTCGCCGCCTGGAGCCGCACCGACCTGACGCACCTGGGCGCCGTGCCCGCCGCCGTGGCGGACGCCCTGCGCCCCCACGTCGCCCGCCGCCGCGTCCGCCCGGGCGACGACCTCCTGTCGGTCCTGTGCACCGCGCGCGCCGACGGGCGCCCGCTGCCCGACGAGGCCGTCGTGGGGATCGCGGCGACCCTGCTCGGCGCGGCCGGCGAGGCCACCGGACGCGCCCTCGCCGCCCATCTCGCCAACCTCCTCGACCACCCCGCCCAGCTGGCCCTGGTCCGGGCGCGGCCCGCACTGAGCGACGCGGCCTGGGCGGAGTCGCTGCGCCGCGACCCGGCCGTGCACCTCGTGCTGCGCCGCGCGCTCGCCCCGGTCCCGGCGGGCGGCGGCACGATACCGGCCGGCGCCACCGTGGCCTGCCTGCTGGGCTCGGCGGGCCGGGACGCGGCCCGGTTCCCCGACCCCGACCGCTACGACCTGTTCCGGACCGACCCCGGCCGGCTGGCGTTCGGCGCCGGCCGGCACCGCTGCCTCGGCGTCCCGTTCACCCGCATGATCGCGGGCGCGGGCCTGAGCGCCCTGCTCACGACCCTGCCCGCCCTGGCCTGGGCCCCGGGCTTCCGCCCCGCCCCGGCGGGCCTGCTCACCAGGGCACCGACCGCCCTCGTCGTCCGCGTCCGCTGACGGGCCGCGCCCGGGGGGTGCCCCTATGTATTTGGTCAAGGTGGTGGGTCAGGATGGCGGCATGGCGACCTGGTTCCGCACCTACTACGAGGACGAAGATCTGTGGCTGTACTTCGAGGCCGATGACGGCGGCTGGGCCGCGCGTCAGGTCGAGGTCCGGGGGCAGGACTCGCGGCCGGTGACGGCGGCTTCCCTGGCGGAGGTTGTGCACTTGCGCGACCATGCCGATCTCGCGGCGATGGGCCGCTATGAACGGCAGTACGGCGTTCTCGCCGAAGGCCCCATGGACGGCTGGCAGGACCAACCCGAGGCAGCCGAGATCTCCGCTGAGGAGTTCGAGCGGCTGTGGACCGAAGCAAGGCAGGTTCTCGGTGACTCAGCCTGACCTGACCGGCTGCGGTTCGTAGAGGGGTCCGTCGCGGAGCATGTGAAGAGGACGTCGGCCCGGCGTCGGGCGAGGCAGAGCAGGGCCTGCGTGTGGTGCATTCCCCGGGCGATCTTCTTGGCGTCGTAGGCCCGCGATGCCGGGTCGCCCAGGGCGGCGAACGCGGAGAGGAAGAAGGAGCGGCAGGGCGCCGATCGAGGCTGGCTGGTCGACCACCACGAGCACGGTTCCGTGCTCGGCCTTCAGCTTGGCCAACAGCTCGCGGAGTCTGGGTTCGGTGGTGGGCAGTCGCTTGTCGAAGGCCTTCTTGCCGGCCGGTGCGACGGCGGTGGCGGGGTGTTCGCCCTTGCCGACGTCCAGGCCGAGGAAGCCGTCGATGTCGCCGGTGTCGATCACGTGCAGGCCCCTCCGCTCACGCTTTTCGTCCGGCCTTGCCTCGGCACCGAGCTGCCACATCTTCCGGCTCGGGTGAAGATGGTGCTCAAGCTCCTCATCAGCGGCCCCTGAATGCCTTCGGGCCCGGTGACACCGCCCCCCGCATCATGAACAACAAGGGGGGAAGTCATGCCGGACCCGCAGGCCGGAGGCACCATTGCGGAGCCACGAAAAACGTAACGGTGGGGCAGCCGTCCTAGTCCGCCCGGACCAGCAGCGCCACCGGCAGCTCCCCGAACAGCTCACCCACGCGCGTGGTCCCGCCGAACCGTCGCCCGGGGGCCAGGAGTTCGGACCACTCGCCCGCGGGCAGGTTCAGCTCCGTGTCCCGCCAGCCGCCCGCCTCGGCCAGCCGCAGCGACAGCCGGGTCGTCACCGCGACCACGCGCCCGGAGCGCGCGTAGGCCACGCAGTGGTCCGCGGCGGGCCCGCGCGCCGTCAGCGGTGCGTACGTCGCGGACGCGCCGAACCACTCGGGGCGCTCCCCGCGCAGCCGCAGCGCGGCCCGGGTCAGCGCCTCCTTGTCGCGGGACAGCGCCCCGCCCTCCTTCTCGTCGAAGCGGGCCGGGGCGCGGTTGTCCGGGTCCACCAGGGCGCGGTACTCGCGCTCGCTGCCCTGATACACGTCCGGCACCCCGGGCATCGTCAGGTGGACCAGGGCGGCGCCCAGGACATTGGCCCGCACGTGGGGGAGCAGCCCGTCCATGAACCGCAGCACCACGTCGCCGGGCGGACCGCACGGGCCGGACGCCACGAAGGCGCGTACCGCGTCCTCGTAGGCGGCGTCCTGCTCCGTCCACGTCGTGTGCAGGCCCGCCTCGCGCACGTGCTTGAGCATCGCCTGCTGGAGCCGCTCCGGTTCGGCCGGACCGAGCCCCGCGGCCAGCTGCCAGGCCGCCCACGCCAGCTGCGGGTCGGGCGCGCTCGTGCCGCCGTGCGCGGTCCGCTCGGTGACCTCGGACAGCAGCGAGTCCCAGCGGTCCGGGCACTGGGTGAGGACCGAGATGCCCGCGCGCACGTCCGCGCTGCGCTTGGTGTCGTGGGTGGACAGCACCGTCGAGGTGTCCGGCCAGTCGCGCTGCACGCGCGAGCAGTACGCGTGGAACGCCTCGGCGGAGACGGCGGGCTCCCGCGGGCTGCCGCCCACCTCCAGGGCCGACAGCAGCGGCGTGTACCGGTAGAACGCGGCGTCCTCGACCGACTTGGCCCGCAGCGCCGACGAGGTCTGCGCGAACCGGGCCCGGAACGCCTCGTGCCGCGGCCCCGATCCGAGCAGCCCGAGTGCGAGGTCCCGTACGACGTCGACCGCGCGCGCCTCCTCGGCGACCTCGAAGACCGCCTTGGCCTCCGCGGCGGCCGCGGGCGTCAGGACGGTGGCGGGCTCGTCCCCGCCGGACACGTACGGCCGGTAGACGGGCACGCGCACCAGCAGCTCGCACAGGGCCGTGCGCAGCGCCCACGGCGCGTGGTCGCGCAGCCGGGGCTCCGGGGCGCACAGGGCGACGGCCTCCCGCGTCAGCCGGTCCACCTCGGCCGCGAGGCCGTGCCCGACGACCCGGTGGGCGGCGCCGCGGGCCGTGGCCGCCCACCGGCCGCCCGCGTCGTCGGCGACGCCCGTGAAGCGGCGGAACAGCGTGAGCAGCCGGTCGGCGCCCTCGGGGTCGGTGAACAGGCCGTCGATGTGGCGCAGCGCGTCGTAGCCGGTGGTGCCGGCCACCGGCCAGGCGCCGGGCAGCCGTTCCTCCTCCTCCAGGATCTTCTCGACGACGGTCCACCGGCCCCCGCTCGCCTCGGCCAGGCGCCGCAGGTAGGCGCCCGGTTCGGCGAGTCCGTCGGGGTGGTCGACGCGCAGGCCGTCGAACACGCCCTCGCGCAGCAGCCGCAGCACGGTCGCGTGGGTCGCGTCGAACACCTCGGGCTCCTCCACGCGCACCGCGATCAGGTCCGAGATGGTGAAGAAGCGGCGGTAGTTCAGCTCCGTACGGGCGAGGCGCCACCAGGCCAGGCGGTACCACTGGGCGTCGAGCAGGTCGGGCAGCGGCAGGGACTCCGTGCCCGGCCGCAGCGGGAAGACGTGGTCGTAGTAGCGCAGCACGTCGCCGTCCACCGCCAGATGGGTGAGCTCGTCGCCCACCGGGCCTGCGAGGACCGGCAGCAGGACCCGGCCGTCCTGCGCCTCCCAGTCGATGTCGAACCAGCGTGCGAACGGCGACGACGGGCCGTCCTTGAGGACCTCCCACAGCGCGCGGTTGTGGCGGGGGGCCGCCGCCATGTGGTTGGGCACGATGTCGACCACGAGACGCAGGCCGTGCGCGTGGGCGGCGGCGGCCAGGTCCCGCAGCCCCTCCTCGCCGCCCAGTTCATCGCGTACGCGCGCGTGGTCGACGACGTCGTAGCCGTGGGTCGAGCCGGGCACCGCCTCCAGGACGGGCGACAGGTGCAGATGCGAGACCCCCAGGGAGGCCAGGTACGGGACGGCGGCCGCGGCCGCGCCGAATCCGAAGTCCGGTTGCAGCTGGAGCCGGTAGGTGCCCGTCGGGGCGTGAGGCGTCATGCGAATCTACGTACCCCTGTGGGCGGGTTTCGTGTCATCGCCGCATGCGTCGGCCCTCGCGCACCTCGTTAGTTTCGGACGATGACCGGCACACCAGCGGGGACCAGCGCCCCCGGCACGACGCTCGACGCCTACCGGCGGGTCCTCGCGGTGACCGGGCGGCCGCTGCCGGTCGTGTCCTTCCTGGGGCGGCTGCCGGTCGCCGTGATCCAGTTCGGCAGCGTCCTGCTGGTCACCCGTACCAGCGGCTCGCTGGCCACCGGCGGCACGGTCGCCTGCGCGCTCGCGCTCGGCCAGGTCGCCGTCGGCCCCCTCGTGGGCCGGCTCGCCGACCGGCACGGCCAGCGCCCCGTCGTGCTCGTCTTCGCCCTGGCCAACGCCCTCGCCGTCGCGCTCTACACGCTGGGCGCGCTCGCCCACCTGCCGACGCCCGCGCTGGTCGCCCTGGGCATCGCGGCGGGCGCCACCGTGCCCGGCATCGGGCCGCTCGCGCGGGCCCGCGGTGTCGCCCTGGTCCGCGCCGATGGCGCCGACGAGCGGGTCGTCGACGCGGTGCTGTCCCTGGAGTCGACGATGGACGAACTGTCCTTCGTCCTCGGCCCGGCCCTCATCGGCGTCGCCTCGGTGGTCGCCCACCCCGCCTACGCGTTCGGCGCGGCGGCCGTCCTGGTCGCCGTCTGCGGCACCGCGTTCGCCCTGCACCCGACGGCCGCGGCCGTACCCCGAGCGGCCCCGCGGGCGCGGGGCCAGCGCGTGAAGCGGGCGCCCATGCCCCGCCAGGTGCACGTCGTCCGCGTCGGGCTCGTCCTCCTGGGCGTCCTGCTGGGCGGCTGCGGCGCCGGGATCACCGCGCTCACCCAGGAGCTGGGCCACGAGGAGCAGGCGGGCCTGGTGTACGCCGCCATGGGCGTCATGAGCGCCGTCGTCGGCCTGTCGATGGCGGCGGTGCCGGAGCGGTTCACCCTGCCCGCGCGCTGGCGGGTCGCCACGGCCGCCGCCGCGCTGCTGTCCCTGCCGCTGATCGTCACCGGGTCCCTGCCGGTGCTCTACGTCGCCGTGACCGTGTTCGGCGCCCTGTTCGCCCCGAACCTCATCACCGGCTTCGGGCTCACCGAACGCGCCGTGCCGCGCGACCGGCTCGCGGAGGGCATGACGGTCGCCGCGAGCGCGTTCGTCGGCGGACAGGCCGTCACGCTCGCCGTGGCGGGGCGTCTGGCGCAGGCCCACGGCCCCGCCGCCGCGTTCGCGGTCGGCAGCGTGGCCGCGGGGCTCGCCTTCCTCGTGGCCCTGCGCGTGCGGCCCCTCCGGGGAGCCGCCGACGCCGCTAGGCCGGCCGTCGCAGCACGGTGAGGCTGCGGCCCGTCAGGGTCAACCGGTCGCCCGCCTGCACCTTGGGGCCCTCGTCGGCCGGGACCCCCTCGGGCAGCGCCGTGTCGACCACGGTGTGCCACTGCCGGCCGTGATTGACCGGCACCACGAACTCCTGCGCCTCCGGATCGGCGTTGAACAGCAGCAGGAACGAGTCGTCCGTGATCCGCTCGCCGCGCGGCCCCGGCTCCGAGATCGCGTTGCCGTTGAGGAACACCGACAGCGCGCGGGCCTGCGTCGCCCCCCAGTCCTCCTGCGTCATCTCCTCGCCCTCGGGGGTGAACCAGGCGATGTCCGACAGCTCGTCGTGCGTGCCCTCCACCGGGCGGCCGTGGAAGAAGCGCCGCCTGCGGAAGACCGGGTGCTCGCGGCGCAGCCGCACCATCGCGCGCGTGAAGGCCAGGAACGCGTCCTCGCGCGTGTCCCCGGACGCGCCGCCCTGCGCACCGGACCGGTCGGCCCCGCCGGACTCCGCCCAGTTCACCCACGCCAGCTCGTTGTCCTGGCAGTAGGCGTTGTTGTTGCCGTTCTGGGTGCGCCCCAGCTCGTCGCCGTGGCTGAGCATCGGCACGCCCTGCGACAGCATCAGCGTGGCCACGAAGTTGCGCATCTGGCGGTCCCGCAGGTCGAGGACCTGCGGATCGTCGGTCTCGCCCTCCACCCCGCAGTTCCACGACCGGTTGTGGGACTCGCCGTCCCGGTTGCCCTCCCCGTTGGCGTCGTTGTGCTTGTCGTTGTACGAGACCAGGTCGCGCAGCGTGAAACCGTCGTGGCAGGTCACGAAGTTGATGGACGCCAGCGGCCGGCGGCCGTCGTCCTGGTAGAGGTCGGACGAGCCGGTCAGCCGGCCCGCGAACTCGGCGAGCGCCCGCGGCTCGCCGCGCCACAGGTCGCGGACCGTGTCGCGGTACTTGCCGTTCCACTCCGTCCACAGCGGCGGGAAGTTGCCCACCTGGTAGCCACCCTCGCCGACGTCCCACGGCTCCGCGATCAGCTTCACCTGCGAGATCACCGGGTCCTGCTGCACCAGGTCGAAGAACGACGACAGCCGGTCCACCTCGTGGAACTGCCGCGCCAGGGTGGCCGCGAGGTCGAAGCGGAACCCGTCGACGTGCATCTCCTCGACCCAGTAGCGCAGCGAATCCATGATCATCTGGAGCACGTGGGGGGACCGCATCAGCAGCGAGTTCCCGGTCCCGGTCGTGTCCATGTAGTAGCGCTGGTCGTCCGTCAGCCGGTAGTACGACGGGTTGTCGAGCCCCTTGAAGGAGAGTGTCGGACCCAGGTGGTTGCCCTCGGCCGTGTGGTTGTAGACCACGTCCAGGATGACCTCGATGCCCGCCTGGTGCAGCGCGCGCACCGCCGACTTGAACTCCAGGACCTGCTCGCCCCGGTCGCCCCAGGAGGCGAAGGTGTTGTGCGGGGCGAAGAAGCCGATCGTGTTGTAGCCCCAGTAGTTGTTCAGCCCCATCTCGACCAGCCGGTGGTCGTTGACGAACTGGTGGACCGGCATCAGCTCCAGCGCCGTCACGCCGAGTTCGGTGAGGTGGTCGATGATCGCCGGGTGGGCGAGGCCCGCGTACGTGCCGCGCAGCTCCTCCGGCAGCTCCGGATGGCTCATCGTCAGGCCCTTCACATGGGCCTCGTAGATCACCGTCTCGTGGTAGTCGGTGCGCGGCGGACGGTCGTCACCCCAGTCGAAGTACGGGTTGACGACCACCGACGCCATCATGTGCGGCGCGGAGTCCTGATCGTTGCGCTCGTCGGGGGAGCCGAAGGGGTAGCCGTACACCGACTCGTTCCACTCGATCTTCCCGCTGAGGGCGCGCGCGTAGGGGTCGAGCAGCAGCTTCGCCGAGTTGCAGCGCAGCCCGTGCTCGGGTTCGTAGGGGCCGTGGGCGCGGTACCCGTACCGCTGCCCCGGCATGATTCCCGGTAGATAGGCGTGCCGCACGAAGGCGTCCGACTCGCGCAGTTCGACCGCGGTCTCCGACCCGTCGTCGTGCAACAGACACAGTTCGACGCGGTCGGCGGTCTCCGAGAAGACCGCGAAATTGGTTCCGGCGCCGTCGTACGAGGCACCCAGCGGATACGCCTGTCCAGGCCACACCTGCATGCTGACGACTCTTCCACTTCTGGCCCGGGGCTCCGGGCGACATCGGACAGTCTCCCCCGAACATGGCGGAACCAGCCGGGAGTTGTGTCCCTCTTACAGGACGACCACGCAATACCGGTATGTCCCGCGACGGGACGGCCGGGGACAAAGGGGGAAGATGTGCGCGCGCTAGCAAGACGCCATCTCGGGAAAATCGTGGCGGGAGCGGCCCTCGCGGTCGCGGGGGCCGCGGTGACGCTGGGTGTGAGCCTGCCGCAGGACAAGGGGGACGACGCGGCCAGGGCCGCCACCGCGCAGCAGGACGCCGTGGCACCCGAGGGCAAGGTCGAGGCCGCGCCCGAGGAGGGCGCGAAGGGCATCGGCCGCGATCCGCTGACCGACGCGGAGACCGCCCGCGCGGAGCGGCTCGCCGAGGCCTCGAACGGCCTGCGGCTGAACGCGCGGGACGTGGAGGGCGACCGGGGCCCGCAGCACCTGTCGACGAACCTGACGGAGGCCGACCCGGACCTGAGCGCCGCCGCGGCGGCCCAGCGCCGGGCCGACGTCGTCTTCTACGACTACCGGACGGACGCGGTCGTCACCCGCACGGTGAACCTGGACACGGGCAAGGTCGAGGACACCGCCACCGACCGGGGCGTGCAGCCGCCGCCCAGCCGGGACGAACTGCGCCAGGCCGCCGAACTGCTGATCGCCAGCCCGCTCGGCGCCGACCTGAAGAGCGACTACGAGGACGCCACCGACAAGCCGCTGACCACGCCCGGCCAGCTCCAGCTGAGCGGCATGGTGTTCCGCAAGGAGACCGTCGCCAAGGTGCCCTCCGACCTGACCGCCTGCGGCAAGCACCGGTGCCTGCGCGTCGTCGCCAAGGTCACGAACGGACCGTGGATCGACACCCGCGCCCTGGTCGTCGACCTGAGCGACCGGACCGTCGGCCGCCTGTCCTGACGACCGGGGCCCCGGCCCCGCCGACCACTTCCGCCGCCGCTTCTCCTGCACAAGGGAGCCCTTCCGTATGCACGTCACGTACGCCAACAGAATCCCGCGCGCCCGCACCCGGCCCGCCGCCGTCCTCACGGGCCTCGCGGTCACCGCGCTGCTCGGCACCGCACTCGTCACCGCCCCGTCCGCCGTCGCCGGGCCCCAGCGGGCCCCCGCCGCCGCCACGCCCGCCTGCTCGGCCGCGTACCAGATCGAGCAGACCCTCGACGGCGGCACCACCTGGCGCATGTGCTGGCACTACAACACGCTGTCCGGGCTCGTCCTGGACGCTGTCAGCTACCAGCCCAAGAGCGAGCCCAAGCCGATCCCCGTCCTCACCAGTGCCCGCCTCGCGCAGGTCCATGTCCCCTACGACGACGGGGAGAACGAGTACGACGACATCACCGGCACCGACTTCGGCCAGGCGTTGCAGAACCTGACGCCGGCCGAGTGCCCGGGCGGCACCATCAAGACCGTCAAGGTCCCCGACCGGGGCGGCATCAAGGGCCTGTGCACCACCACGCGTGCGCGTGGGCACGCGTACCGGCTCAACGACGACGAGTCGACCGGCGGCCGCGGCAAGCTGTACAGCTCGCAGGGCAAGGACCTGCTGGTCTACACGGTCAACAAGGCCTCCTGGTACGAGTACATCACCGAGTGGCGCTTCTCCTCCGACGGCACCATCACCTCGAACGTCGGGGCCACCGGCAGCCTCTCCCCGTACGACTACAAGGGCACCGACGGCAAGGGCTGGCCCATCGGCAAGGGCGCGAGCGCCTACGCGGAGAGCCACAGCCACAACGTGTTCTGGCGGCTCAACTTCGGCCTCGACGGCTCCAGCAAGGCCAAGGTCGAGCAGTACGACTCGAAGGTCACCGCGCCGAGCGGCAACGGCGCGCCGACCACCAGGACGACCCGCACCCCCGTCACCAAGGAACTCGCCGGGGACGTGAAGGACATGCGGTGGTGGCGCGTGGTGTCCACGGCCGGCAAGAACAAGGACGGCCACCCGCGCTCGTACGAGTTCGTGCCCGGCCGCTCCAGCAAGTTCCCCGGGCGCTCGTTCACCAAGCACGACGTGTACTTCACCGAGTACAAGAAGTGCGAGCAGTACGCGAGCGACAACCCGTCGGCGAACTGCGGCGGGACAAGTGTGGACAAGTGGGTCTCGGGTCAGGCGCTGACGCACCCGATCACCTGGGTCAACATCGGGTTCCACCACATCGCCCGGGACGAGGACCAGCAGCCCATGCCGGTCCACTGGCAGGGCTTCTCCATCGCCCCCAGGGACGTGACCGCTATGAATCCGCTCACTCCCGCGGATCTGGCCGGACAGAACGGCCTTCCCGTGAACGGCGGTTGAGAAACTCTCCGGTCCATCCGGCTGCACCGCCCGCCGCTCCCGGAGTACCCTTCCTTGATCGTTGCAGGGGGAGTGCTCGACATAGCTCGACAAAGCTCGGGGGAGCGGAAGGCGGTGCGGAGCGGGTGAGCTCGGGTGGTCTGGAGCTGCCCCCTGGTGACGACGGTCACGAGGGTCAGGAAGGGCTAGGGGCGGGCTCGTCGGACATCCCGCCCGGCGCGGTGTCGCTGGCCCGCCCCATGGACGTGGGATCGCAGATCGGACCCGAACTGGACTGGGGCACCGACGCCTGGCGCGAGGTCCGCACGCGCGCACAGCGGGCCGGCCGCGCCTACATCTGGCTGAACCTGGTCGAGCAGCGGCTGCGGGCCGTCGTCGCGGCCGTGCTGCGCCCCATCTACGAGCCGGTGAACGGGGACGACTGGGTCGTCGCCGCCGCCGGACCGGCCGGCCAGGAGTGGGTGCAGCGCGCCGTCGCCGTGCGCGAGGTCAGCCGCCGCAAGGGCTACCTCCTCGACCCGGCGGACGACAACGTCCTGTCGTTCCTGACGCTGCCCCAGCTGCGCGAGCTGATGGTGCAGCACTGGCCGTGCTTCGAGCCGTACTTCGACGACCGGCGCGACGTCGAACTCGCCCTGGACGAGCTGGAGGTCACCCGCAACGTGGTCTCCCGCAACCGTGCCCTGTCCGAGACGGTCCTCGCCCAGGCCGAGCGCGCCTCGGCCCGGCTCCTGGAGATGCTCGGCGCCGGCTCCGACGTGCCCTCCGCCCGCCGGCTGCCCATCGACGCCGTCGAGGACCTGGTCGGCGACCGGTACGCGGACGTGGTCGGCGTCCACTCCGACCGGGTGCGGCTGCTGCGCCAGTTCCCCGCCGAGGACCTGTTCGGCGGGGCCCGCCGGCTCGACGCCATCGGGATAGGCCTGAATCTGCTGGTGCAGAACTTCTCGGGGCGGCGCCTCGTGCGGCTCGCCGGGTCCGGCTGCCGGGTCCGGCTGCTCTTCCTGAACCCGGCCTCCAGCGCCGTCAAGCGGCGCGAGCGGGAACTGGGCCTCAAGCGCGGCGAGTTGAGCCGCGCCGTCGAGATGAACATCCTGCACATGCGCCGGGTGCGGGCCGGCCTGCGGGATCCCGCCGCGTTCGAGATCCGGGTCTTCGACGAGACCCCGCGCTTCACCGCCTACCTCGTCGACGGCGACGGCTCGGACGGCATCGCCGTCGTCCAGACGTACCTGCGGCGGATGCGGGGGATGGAGGCGCCGGTCCTGGTGCTGCGCGGCGGCGGCCGGGTGCTGCGGTCGGGCCCCTCCGCCGACACCGGCGAGAACGGACTTTTCGTGACGTACCGCGATGAGTTCGAACAGGCGTGGGTGGACGGGCGCCCGGTGTCGTAGCGCTGTCGCCGCGGGTGGGGGCGCCGGCCCGCCCGGTGTGTGCCGCGGTGCACCGGGTCGCGGACCGATTGTCAGTGGCGCATGCGATCGTGGTGGTCACTGGGGGAACGCACCACGAAGAAGGGGGCTGCCATGAGCTGGCACCGGGAGCTATTGGTCGGCTTCGACCTGGAGACGACCGGGACGGATCCGCGCGAGGCGCGCATCGTCACGGGTGCCGTCATCGAGGTCAGGGACGGCGCGGTCCTCGGCCACCGCACGTGGCTGGCCGACCCGGGCGTCCCGATCCCGGACGAGGCGGTCGCGGTCCACGGCATCAGCACCGCGCGCGCGACCGCCGAGGGCGAGCCGGCCGACCGGGTCGCGGACGCCATCGCCACCGCCCTCGTCGGATACTGGCGCACGGGCGTCCCGGTGGTCGCGTACAACGCGGCGTTCGATCTGACGCTGCTCTCCGCCGAGTTGGCCCGGTACGGCCTGCCGTCGCTGAGCGACCGCCTCGGCGGCTCCGATCCGGCACCGGTCGTCGACCCGTACACGATCGACCGCAGCGTCGACCGCTACCGCCGGGGCAAGCGCAACCTCGAAGCGGTCTGCACCGAGTACGGAGTGACGCTCGACGCCGCGCACGACGCCTCCGCGGACGCCTTGGCCGCGACGCTGCTGGCGCGCGCGATAGGCGAGCGGCACACCAAGGTCGCCGGACTGGGCGCCGCCGAACTGCACCGCAGGCAGGTGGAGTGGTACGCGGACTGGGCGGCCGACTTCCAGACGTTCCTCCGCAAAAAGGGCGAGACGGACGCGGTGGTGGACCCGGCCTGGCCGATGCGCCCGATAGCCGACGCCCGGTCCAGCACCTCGGGCGTCTGAGCGCCGGGCGCTGCCCCCGCTGAGAACCCGCCGGGAACCCGCCGGGAGCCCGCCTAGAAGGGGTACCAGCGCACGGTGGCGTCCCCGTCCCGCAGCGACGCCACCCGTCGCCGGAACTCGGCCAGCGCCTCGGGGTTGCCCGGCGCGTGCTGGGCGACCCAGGCGCAGGAGGCGGTCTCCCGGGCGCCGCGCAGCACGGCGCAGCCGTCCCACTCGCGCACGTCCCACCCGTAGGCCTCGACGAACCCGTCGTAGGCCGCCGCGGGCAGCCCGTACCGGTCCCGTGACAGCGCCATGACCACCAGATCGTGCTCCCGGAAGTCCGAGGAGAACGTCTCCAGGTCGACCAGGACCGGCCCCTCGGGCCCGATGTGCACGTTGCGGGGCAGCGCGTCGCCGTGGATCGGCCCGACGGGCAGCCGCGGGGTGAGCGCGGCGGCAGCCGCGGCGAACCCGTCGCGCCGCGCGCGCAGATAGTCCGCGTCGGCGGCGTCGATCGCGTCGCCCGCGAGCCGCAGCCAGCGCTCGACCCCGCCGAGCAGTTCGCGCCGGGGCAGTTCGAATCCGGTGGGCACCGGCAGCGCGTGCACCAGCGTGAGGAGCGCGGCGAGATCGCGGGGCTCGGCCGGGCGCACGGCCGCCGGGATGCGGTGCCAGAGCGTCACCGGGTGCCCGTCGACGAGCAGCGCATCGTCCCGGGCGGCGCGCACCGCGGGGACGCCGTGTGCGGCGAGGTAGGAGGCGACGGCCAGCTCGCGGCGGGCCCGGTCGAGGAGTTCCGGTGCCCGCTCGGTACCGCGGCCGACCTTGACGACGAGGTCGCCCGCGCCGAAGACCGCGTTCTCCCCGAGGGCGAGCAGCTCCGCGCCGCCGTCGATCCCCGCCCGCGCCAGCACGTCCCGTGCCCGTGCCTCGTCCATGTCGTGCCTCCCGCGTTCCAGCTGGTACCGGCCCAGTCTCGCACCCGGCGCCGCGCGCCCCCGTACCCGTCCGTGCGGCATCCCGCGCGGCATGACATCCGGGTGCCGTACGTCTTGACGCCATCCGGTGTTGTCACGACCATGACGTGGGCCGCCGGGGCGGCCGGAAGCCGTGTGCGTCAGCCGAACCGCGCCATCCGAACCGCCCGAAGGAGCCGCATTCCATGACGACGGCGAGCACGCCGCAGGCGGAGCGGACCGCCGCGCGAGAGCGCGGGGCCTGGTTCCTGGTGCTGCCCGCGCTGATCCCGATCCTCGCCCTCAGCGTGGGCCCGATCCTGTACGGCGTCGGGCTCGCCCTCACCGACTCCCAGTCCGGCCGCACCGCCTCCACCCGGTGGGTCGGCACCCTCAACTTCCGGGACCTGCTGCACGACACCCTGTTCTGGGAGTCGTTCCGGATCGGCCTGGTGTGGGCGGTCGGGGTGACGGTCCCGCAGTTCGTGCTCGCCCTCGGCCTCGCCCTCCTGCTCGACCAGAACCTGCGGTTCAGGTGGCTGGCGCGGGCCCTCGCGATCGTCCCGTGGGCGATGCCCGAGGTCGTCGTCGGCATCATGTGGCGGCTCGTCTACCACCCCGACGCCGGGGTCCTCAACGAGACGCTGCGCGGCCTCGGCCTCGGCGACGGCCGCGACTGGCTCACCGGCCTCGCCACCGCGCTGCCCGCCGTGATCGTCGTGGGGATCTGGGCGGGCATGCCGCAGACCACCGTGGCGCTGCTCGCCGGGTTGCAGAACACCCCGCGCGAACTGCACGAGGCGGCGGCGATGGACGGGGCCGGGGCCTGGCGCCGGTTCCGCACGGTGACCTGGCCCGCGCTGCGGCCCGTCGCCCTCGCCATCACCGCGCTCAACTTCATCTGGAACTTCAACTCGTTCGCCCTCGTCTACGTCCTGACGAACGGCGGACCCGGCGGCCGCACCCGCCTGCCCATGCTGTTCGCCTACGAAGAGGCCTTCCGCTACGGCCAGTTCGGCTACGCGGCGGCGATGGGCTGCGCCATGGTCGCCGTCATCTCGATCCTGCTCGCCCTCTACCTTGCGGGCCGGCTCAAGGGAGGCGACGAGTGATGTCCAAGGTCGGCCGGTCCACCCGCGCGGGCCAGTATCTCGCGCTCCTCGCGTATCTCGTCTTCCTCGCGTTCCCGTTCCTGTGGCTGATCTCCACGGCGTTCAAGCCCGCGGGCGAACTGGCGAGCCTGCACCCCACCTGGATCCCCACGCACCCCACCCTCGCCAACTTCCGGCAGGCCTTCGACGAGCAGCCCCTGCTGCGGGCCGCCGGGAACTCCCTGCTCGTCGCCGCCTGCGCCGCCGTCGCCGCGCTCGCCGTCGCGACCCCGATGGCGTACGTCATGGCCCGCCACCGGGGGCCGCTCGCCCGGGCCGCGACCGGCTGGGTGGTGATCAGCCAGGCGTTCCCCTTCGTCCTGCTGATCATCCCGCTGTTCCTGGTCCTGAAGAACCTCCACCTGATCAACTCCCTGGTGGGCCTCACCCTCGTCTACGTGGTGTGGGCGCTGCCCTTCGCCCTGTGGATGCTCGTCGGCTATGTCCGGGCCGTGCCCCGGGAGCTGGAGGAGGCGGCGGCCGTCGACGGCGCGGGCCGGCTGCGGACCCTGGTCTCGGTGACGGCGCCGCTGCTCGCGCCGGGGCTCGTGGCGACGGGCCTGTTCGCGTTCATCACGGCGTGGAACGAGTTCTTCTTCGCGCTGGTCCTGATGAAGTCGCCGGAGCGGCAGACGCTGCCCGTGCTCCTCACCCACTTCCTGGGCGCCGAGGGCGCCGCCGACCTGGGCCCGCTCGCGGCCGGGGCGTTCCTGGCGACCCTGCCGTCCCTGCTGATCTTCGCCGTGATCCAGAAACGCGTCGCCGGCGGCATGCTGGCCGGAGCGGTGAAGTGATGCGCGGCGCGCGCCGGGCCGCCACCGCGCTGGCCGCCGTGACGGCCCTGCTGCTCGCCGGCTGCTCGGGCGGGTCCGGGACGGCGGACGACGGCCGCGTCACCCTGGAGTTCCAGTCCCTGGCCTGGCAGAAGGAGTCCGTCGACGCCAACAAGCGGCTCGTCGCGGAGTGGAACCGCGCCCATCCCGACATCCGGGTCGAGTACGTCCAGGGCAGCTGGGACAGCGTCCACGACCAGCTGCTGACCGCGTTCGAGGGCGGCGAGGCGCCCGACATCATCCACGACGCCTCCGACGACCTGGCCGACTTCGCCTACGGCGGGTACCTGGCCGACCTGCGCGACTACCTCCCCGCCCGCCTCCGCTCCGACATCCCGGACCGCAGCTGGCGCACGACGACCTTCGGCGACGGGATCTACGGCGTCCCCTTCCTCCAGGAGCCGCGGGTGCTCATCGCCGACGCGGCCCGGCTCAGGGCGTCGGGCGTGCGGATCCCGACGCCGCGACGGCCCTGGACCTGGGGCGAGTTCCGGCGGATCGCCGCGGAGCTGAGCGGGGACGGGAAGTACGGCGTCGCCTGGCCGCTGAAGGAGCCGGTCTCGGCGACGCTGAACCTCTCGCTGTCCACCGGCGGCACGCTGTTCCACCGCGGCGCGGACGGCAGGGTGACGATCCGGTTCGGCGCGGCGGACGCGGTGGTGCCGCGCACCGTCCACGACCAGGTGAACACCGACCACAGCGCCTCCGGCAGCACGCTCGGCATGGGGGGATCGGACACGCTGCCCGGGTTCTTCGCGGGCAAGTACGCGATGGTGCCGCTCGGCTTCTCCTACCGGCAGCAGATCGTGCAGCAGGCGCCCGAGGGCTTCGAGTGGCAGGTGCTGCCCGCGCCGGCGGGCGCCGACGGCCTCGCCCAGGGCGTCAGCCCGCAGACCCTCTCCGTGTCCGAGGACAGCCCGCACAAGAAGGAGGCGGCCCGCTTCATCGACTTCCTCCTCCAGCCGCGCAACACGGTCCGGCTCGCCCTCGGCGACTGGATGCTGCCCACCGGCACCCGGGCCCTGAAGGACCCCGCGCTGCGCACGCCGAAGAACGGCTGGGCGACCGGCACCGCCCTCGCCGCCGGACTCCGCCCGGCCCCGGCGCAGTCCGTGCGCGGCTACCCGGAGTGGAAGGACAAGGTGGCCACGCCCGCGCTCCAGGAGTACTACAGCGGCGCGATCGGCCTCGCCGAACTCCGCCGACGCCTGGTCGAGGACGGGAACCTCGTCCTCGCGCGCTACCAGCGCTGATCCGACCGCCCCCCGACGCGGACCGCCCCTCGATCCCCTCGATCCCTCCGATCCGATGGGGGGATCGGGTCCCGCTGCGCAAAATGGTTGCACGAGACGTCTCGTCTCGTTTACGGTAGGCGCATGACGAACCCGGAACACCCCCAGGACCGTGCCCGCGCCCACATCGCCATGTTCTCCATCGCCGCCCACGGGCACGTGAACCCGAGTCTCGAAGTGATCCGGGAGCTCGTGGCCCGCGGGCACCGCGTCACGTACGCGATCCCGCACCTCTTCGTGGACAAGGTCGCCGAGACCGGCGCCGAGCCGATCCCGTACCGCAGCACGCTGCCCGGCCCCGACGACGACCCGGCGGCCTGGGGGACCACGCTGCTCGACAACGTGGAGCCGTTCCTCGACGACGCCATCCAGGTCCTGCCGCAGCTCGTCGAGGCGTACGAGGGCGAGGGCGGGGCCGGCGTGCCCGACCTCGTGATCCACGACATCACCTCGTACCCGGCCATCGTGCTCGCCCGCCGCTGGGGCGTGCCCGCGGTCTCCCTCTCACCGAACCTCGTGGCCTGGGACGGCTACGAGGAGGAGGTCGCCGAGCCGATGTGGGCCGGGCCGAGGAGCACCGAGCGGGGCAAGGCGTACTACGCCAAGTTCACCGCCTGGCTGCGGGAGAACGGGATCGCGGACGAACCGGACCCGTTCGTCGGGCGCCCGCCCCGCTCCCTCGTCCTCATCCCCCGGGCGCTCCAGCCGCACGCCGACCGCGTCGACACCACGCGGTACAGCTTCGTCGGCGCCTGCCGGGGCGATCGCTCCGCGCAGGGCGCGTGGCAGCGGCCGGCCGATGCCGAGCGGGTGCTGCTCGTCTCGCTCGGATCGTCCTTCACCGACCAGCCGGACTTCTACCGCGAGTGCGTCAAGGCATTCGGGGATCTGCCGGGCTGGCACGTCGTGCTCCAGATCGGCAAGCACGTCACCGCCGACGATCTCGGCGCCATTCCGGGGAATGTGGACGTGCGGAACTGGGTGCCGCAGCTGGCGATCCTGGAACAGGCCGACGCTTTCCTCACCCACGCGGGTGCGGGCGGGAGTCAGGAAGGGCTCGGCACCGCCACCCCCATGGTCTGCGTACCGCAGGCCGTCGACCAGTTCGGGAACGCCGACGTGCTCCAGGCGCTCGGGGTCGCCCGGCACCTCCCGAAGGAGGAGGCCACGGCCGACAACCTGCGCGAAGCCGTCCTCGCGCTCGTCGACGACCCCGAGGTGGCGCGACGCCTCGCCGCGATCCGGGCGGAGATGGCCGGGGAGGGCGGCACCCCGCGCGCGGCCGACCTCATCGAGGCGGAACTGCACCGACGGAATTCGGGGACGAGCGGTTCCATTCGTCCGTGAAAAAGATGTGCGCATGCGATAACGGGCCGACACGCATTGCCGCCTTTGACCACTACTCCTCGGCAAAGGTTGTGCCGAACTTCTCTTGAACTTGGTGTGAATACTTTCTTAGCGTGAGGTGAACCTGCTCTGGCACATCGAAAGTTGGCGCCCCCATGCCCCGAGACATACCACCGCTGTCCGACGTGCGTCGGCTCACGCAGAAGAAGCGTGACGCGTGGTGGACCGTGCTGCTCGTCGACCCGGTCGCGACGCCGCTCGTGCGGCTCACTGCCCGGTGGACACGCATCACGCCGAACCAGATCACCTGGGGCGCGCTCCTCCTGGGCCTCGGCGCGGCCGGCTGCTTCGCCATGGGGGACTGGCGCTGGCTGATCGCCGGTGCCGTCGTGTACCACCTGAGCTTCATCCTCGACTGCATGGACGGCAAGGTCGCCCGGCTGACCGGGCAGGGCTCCGTGTTCGGCGCCTGGCTCGACTACATCTTCGACCGCGTCCGCGTCATGGCCTGTGCCGTCGCCCTGATGGGCGGCCAGTACCACCGCACCGGTGACATCTGGTACGTGTGGCTCGCGGTCGCCGTCGTCTTCCTCGACGGGCTGCGCTATCTCAACGCGCTGGAGATCTTCAAGACGCGGCACACCATGCGCAAGAAGATCAAGGCGCATGTGCGGGCCGCCCGCCGCGCCCAGAACGAGCAGAGCCTCGCCTTCATGGAGGACCTGCTGCGGGCCAATCCGTCGGCCGACATGGAGCAGGACCTGAGCGGCGCCGCCGCCGACGCCGAGACGGGCGTCGACGAGGACGGCGACGTGGTGGAGGCGCGGCGCGAGGCGGACGGGCCGGCGGCACCGGAGACCCCGGGCCAGGAGGCTCCGGCACCGCAGACCCCGGTCCTGGCCCCCAAGCGTCAGGTCGTCGACCTGCACCAGGAGTTCCGCAGCCGCTTCCCGGGCTATCTGCGGCTGCGTGCCTTCCTGCTGCGCCACCGGATCCGCACCCACCTGATCAGCGGCATCGAGTTCCAGATGGCCGTCTTCATCGTCGGCCCGCTGATCGACCAGGTGATCGGCACCACCGTGGTGGCCGGCGCGCTGCTGCTCGTCTTCGAACTCGCCATCGTCTACAAGCTGCTGCTGTCCACGCGCGACTTCGGCCGCACGCTCGACGCCTTCGAGCAGGAGGCCCAGAAGCACGCGGCCCAGAAGCTGGAGGCGCAGGAGCTGGAGGCGCAGGAGCTGGAGGCGCAGGAGCAGGAGGCGCGGGAGCAGGAGGGCCAGGCGCAGGAGAGCCCCGCGCCGGAGATCCCGCGGCAGAAGAACCACGAGGAGGGTGTGCCCACCGCCGTCTGACGCGGCGGGCGGGCACACCGTCCCGGAGCGGGGCGGGGAAGGCGGTCGTCAGACGCGCACTTCCTCGCCCCCCTTCGCGTTCCCGGCCCGCCGCGCGTCCTCGTCGCCCGGCGCGGCCGGGACCGGGGCGGGCGCGAGCGGCTCGTCGTGCGTCAGGTCCGGCATCCGGCGCAGCCACCGGGGCAGGTACCAGTTGGCCTCGCCGAGCAGGGCCATCACGGCCGGGAGCAGCACACCGCGGATGACGGTCGCGTCGATCAGGACGGCCGCCGCGAGACCCACGCCCATCTGCTTCATCGACTGCATGGACAGCGTGCCGAAGATCGAGAACACGGCGACCATGATGACGGCGGCGCTGGTGACCACGCCCGCGGTCGTCACGACACCGTGCCGGATCGCCTCGGTGTTGCTGCGCCCCTGAAGCCGCGCCTCCCTGATCCGCGACACCACGAACACGTGGTAGTCCATCGACAGGCCGAACAGGATCACGAACAGGAACAGCGGCAGCCAGGAGATGATCGCGCCGACCCCCTCGGCGCCGACCAGGGACGCGCCCCAGCCGTGCTGGAAGACGGCGACGAGGATGCCGTACGCGGCGCCCACGCTCAGCAGGTTGAGCACGATCGAGGTGATCGCGACGGTCAGCGAGCGGAACGAGAGCAGCATCAGCAGGAAGGCGAAGGCGACCACGAAGGCGAAGACGGGGAGGACCGAGCCGACGATCTGGTCGTTGAAGTCCTTCGACCCGGCGACCTGACCGGTGATCGGCGCCTCGACGCCGTCGACCTTGCCGAGCGTGGCCGGCCGCACCTCGTCCCGCAGCAGTGTCAGGCTCCGCTCCGCCCTGTCCTGGTCGGAGCCGCCGACCAGGGGCACGTAGACGAACGCGACGTTCTGCGCCGCGTGCACCGTCACCTCGACCGGGCCGCGCGAGGCGCCCGAAGCGACGGCCCGCGCCCGGAAGTCGGCGAGCGCCGCGCGCACCTCGGGCGCGTCGATGTCCGGGGCGCCGACGACGACCTCGGCCGGCTCGGAGCCGCCCGGGAACGCCGCGTTGACCCGGTCGTACGTCGCCACGATCGGCAGCGAGTCGCCAAACTCCTGGTCCAGGGTGAGGTTCTGGGTCTTCATGCCGAGCGCCGGCGCGGCGACGGCGAGCAGGGCGCAGACCGCGACGGCCACCGAGACGGCGGGCCGCCTCAGGACGACGCCCAGGACGCGCGTCCAGAAGCGGCTGCCGCTCTCGCCGCCGCGCCGCCGGCCCCGGCGCGGGAAGGGGAGGCGGCCCTTCTCGACGCGCTCGCCGAGCAGCGACAGCAGCGCGGGCAGCACGGTCACCGAGCCGACCATCGCGACGGCGACCACCATCAGCGAGGCGAGCCCCATCGCCTGGAACTCGGCGATGCCGGTGAACAGCATGCCCGCCATCGCCACGCAGACCGTGACGCCGGAGACGATGACGGCGCGTCCGCTGGTGGCCGCCGCGATCCGCAGCGCCGTCCCCGCGTCGTGGCCCTTCATCCGCTCCTCGCGCTCGCGGCGCAGGTAGAACAGGCAGTAGTCGACGCCGACCGCGAGACCGACCAGCAGCATCACCGAGTTGGCGGTGTCGCTCATCGGCTGGACATGGCTGACGATCGCCATCAGGCCCATCGTCGCCATGATCGCGGTGACCGCGAGCGCCACCGGCAGCAGCGCCGCGACGAGCGCGCCGAACGCGATCAGCAGGATGCCGAGCGCCACCGGCACCGCCGAGTACTCGGCGGTCCGGAAGTCGTCACCGAAGGCGTCGTCGAAGGTCTTGTTCATGCTCGCCGCGCCGATCTCCTCCACCCGCAGCGAGCGGTGGTCGTCCGCGACGCCCGCGACGGCCCGCTGGACCGGCCCGACCCGGTCCGCCGCCGTCTCCGGGTCGCCCCGCATGTCGAACTGGACGAGCGCGGTGCGGCCGTCCTTCGACACGGACTGGGCGCGGGCGGCGTAGGGGGAGCGGACGTTCGTGACCGCGCCGGTGCCCTCGACGGCCTTGACGACGTCCTCGACCGCCCGCCGGAACTCCGGTGCCGTGGAGCGCAGCCGGCCGTCCTTCGCCTGGACGAGCACGGTCTCGCCGGCCGGTTCGTCGAGACCGGCCCGCTCGGTGATCTGCTCGGCCCGGCCGGTCTCGCCCTTCAGCTGGTCGCTCTCCTTGACGTCGACCCGGCCCGCCGCGTTGCCGAGGCCCATCGCCAGGACGACGAACAGCACCCAGATCCCCACCGCCGCCCATCGGTGCCGGGCGCTCCACCCGCCGGCCCGGGCCGCGACGCCGCGGACCCGCCCCTCCTGCCGTTCCCCGTTCCTCACCATGAGGTCACCTCCGGATTCGAAGGTAGGGGCGGCGTGCGCGCGCTTCGTCGTGCTGCCCGACGAGGTGCGGGCGGCGGCCGTCGGCGCGGAGGATGACGAACGCCCCTTACATCTATCTGAGTTGGGCCGTCCGCTTCGGTATTACGGAACCTTGTTGAATAAGTCACAGCTGTCTGGAGGTCTTGATCTGCTCGCGTCCATCGGCCAGGGTTTCGTCTCGGTCGGCGGCCGTCGCGCCCACCCCCACGGGGCGCGACGGCCGCCCTATCGTGGGCGCATGACGATCACCGGATACGCGGCGCTGCTGCGCGGCATCAACGTCGGCGGCAACAAGAAGGTCCCGATGGCCCGACTGCGGGCCCTGGTCGAGGGGTTGGGCCATCACGACGTGACGACCTACTTGCAGAGCGGGAACGTCACCTTCACGGCCGAGGGCGGCGAAGAGGAGCCGCTCGCCGCGGCGATCGCGCAGGCCGTCGCCGACACGTTCGGCTTCCCGGTCGACGTCCTGGTCCGCGACCACGCCTACCTGGCGGCCGTCCGGGACGCCTGCCCGTTCCCCGCCGCCGAGCTGGAGGCGAAGCAACTGCACGTCACGTACCTGTCGCGGACCCCGGACCCGGAGCGGTATGCCGGGATCGACCGGGCCGCCCACGTGCCCGAGGACTTCCGGCTCGGCGACCGCGCCCTCTACCTCTACGCGCCCGACGGGCTCGGCCGGTCCAAGCTGGCCGAGCAGCTGGCCCGGCCCGCCGTCCAGAAGGGCCTGATCGCGACGAGCCGGAACTGGAACACCGTCGAGCGGCTCGTGGAGCTCACGCGCCCGGCACCGTGAGCGCGTCCAGCCGGGCCAGGTCCCCCTCGGTGAGTCGGAGCCCGGCCGCCGCGACGTTCTCCTCCAGGTGCGCCACGCTCCCCGTGCCCGGCGTCGGGCACAGCACGGGGGAGCGGTGCAGCAGCCAGGCGAGGGCCACCTGCGACGGGGTCGCGCCGTGCGCCGCCGCGACCTCCGTCAGCCCCTGATGATCCGTCAAGGCGCCGTTGCCCAGCGGGAACCAGGGCAGGAACGCGATGCCCCGCGCCTCGCACAGCCGCAGCAGCGGTTCCGCGGCACGGTCCAGGACGTTGTAGCGGTTCTGCACCGAGACGATCGGCACGATGTCCAGGTCGACGGCCTCCTGGAGCTGCTCGGCCCGCACGGAGTCCAGGCCCACGTGCCGGATCTTCCCCTCGTCCCGCAGCTCCCGCAACACCCCGAGCTGGTCGGCGAGCGGCACGCGCGGGTCGATCCGGTGCAGCTGGTAGAGGTCGACCCGCTCCAGCCGCAGCCGGCGCAGGCTCGCCTCGCACGTCGCGCGCAGCCAGGCCGGGCTGCCGTCGATGTGCCAGGCCTCCGCCGAGGTCCGCACACAGCCGCCCTTGGTGGCGATCACCAGGTCGTCGGCGTACGGATGCAGTGCGGCGGCGACCCGCTCCTCCGCGATGCCCGGCCCGTAGTTGTCGGCGGTGTCGATGAGCGTCACCCCCAGCTCCACGGCCCGCCGCAGCACGGCCGTCGCGTCGGCGTCGCTGCCGCGCGGCCCCCAGGCGCCCCGCCCCGTGAGGTGCACCGTGCCGTAGCCGAGCCGGCGAACGGGCAGGTCGGAGCCGAGGGTGAGGGTCGTCCGCGGAGCGCTGGTCGTCATGGCCCGACGGTAACCGATGGCCTGTGCACCTGGTTCGGGAGGCCGGGTCTGTGCCAGGGTCGCCCTCATGCGCTATCTCATCATCGGAGCGGGAGCGGTCGGCGGCGCCATCGGCGCCCGGCTCGCCGAGGCCGGGCAGGACGTCGTCCTGGTGGCGCGCGGCAAGCAGTACGAGGCGCTGCGCGAGCGGGGACTGCTGTTCGAGGCGCCGGACGGGACACGCGTGCACCGGCCGCCCGTCGCCGACGGGCCGGGAGCCCTCGGCACACTGCGCGCCGACGACGTCCTCGTGCTCTGCGTGAAGACCCAGGACAGTGCCGCCGCGCTGGCCGCCTGGGGCGCCGCCCCCGTCGAGGGCGGCGGCACCGCGGCCGGCCGGCTGCCCCTGGTGTGCGCGCAGAACGGCGTCGAGAGCGAGCGGCTCGCCCTGCGCTCCTTCCGGCGCGTGTACGCGATGTGCGTCTGGCTGCCCGCCACCCTCGTCGAGCCGGGCGTGGTGCGCGCCGCGGGCACGCCGCTCACCGGCATCCTCCACCTGGGCCGCTACCCCGCGGGCAGCGACGGCACGGCGCGGGAGATCGCCGCAGGACTGGAGCGCGGGCGGCTCGCCGCGCCCGTCGTCGACGACGTGATGCGCTGGAAGCACGCCAAGCTGCTCGCCAACCTCGCCAACGCCATCGAGGCGCTGTCCGGGGTGCGCACCGACGACGCGGGCGCCGCCCTGTACCGGCGGGCCCGCGCCGAGGGCGAGGCCGTGCTGGACGCCGCCGGGATCGCCCACACCGGGCCGGAGGAGGAGCGCGCGGTGCGCGGCGACCGGATCACGCTGGAGCCGCTCGACGGCGCACCGCGCGGCGGCGGCTCCACCTGGCAGTCGCTCGACCGGGGCGCGGGCAGCGTCGAGGTGGACTGGCTCAACGGCGAGATCGGCCTCCTCGGACGCCTGCACGGGGTGCCGACCCCGGTCAACGACGTCCTCCAGGAACGCGCGAACGACGCGGCCCGCCACGGGCGCCCGCCCGGCGCGACCCCGATCGCGGACCTGGCCGCCGCGGTCGACGCGCGGCTCCGGGCCACCCGGAGCCCGTCCCCGTAGTTCCCTCTCGTAGCTCCCTCCCGAGGACCTGGCGGACCGCGACCCCACCGCCGGGGGCGACTGGGCCGAGCGGTACGCGGCGCGGCTCGCGAGGCCGTGGGCCGGACTCGTCCCGCACGGCTGGGACGTGCCCCGCGGTGGACCGGCCGCGGGCCACCGCCGGCTCGACGCCTACCGACCCCTCGTCACCCCTCGTCACCCCCCTCACCCCCCTCACTCCCCGCGCCACTCCGCGTCCCGCCGCGCCCACCGCACGGCCGGCCCCACCCCCAGACCGGCCACCACGAACAACGCCGCGAGCACGATCCAGCCCGCCGCGCCGTGCCGGATCGCCGTCACCGTCACCAGCGCGGGCGCGGCCATGGCCGCCGCGGCCTGGCCGGAGTTGAACACGCCCTGGTAGACGCCCTGCGCACGGGCGTCCGCGAGCCCGTACCCGACGGTCCAGCCGCCCGCCGCCGACAGCGCCTCGGCGAGCACCTGCACCACCGCGCCCACCACCAGCAGGGCCAGCGCCCCCAGCGGCGACAGCCCGGCCGTCACCGCGAACGCCGCGCACGACAGTGCGAGCAGCAGTCCCGCGCGGCGCATCGCCCGCACCGCGCCCGGCAGATCCGCGACGCCCCGGGTCGCCCGCACCTGCACCAGCGCCACCAGGACGCAGTTGAGGACCATCACCAGCGCCGCCGACCAGCGCGGCGCCTCGGTGTGCCCGACGATCCACAGCGGCAGCCCCACCTCCAACAGGCCGTACTGCAAGGCCAGTACGGCGTTGAGGAACGTCACCGCGAGGAACGGCAGATCGCGCACCGCCCGCCAGCGGCCGCCCGCCGGGGCGCCGTCCGCGACCCGCCGCCCGCCCTCGCCCGGCAGTCGCCGCACCAGCAGGGCCGAGGCCACGAACAGGCCCGCGTCCAGCAGGATCAGCACCGTGTACCCGGCCCGGCTGTCGAGCTGGAGCGCCAGGGCACCGAAGGCCCCGCCCACCCCCATGCCGGCGTTCGTCACCATCCGCAGATGCGCGCGGCCCTCCACCCGCGCCCCGGCGGGGAGCACGTCCGCGTAGAGCGCGTTGCGCACGCCCATGCCCGCCTGGCACAGCGCCGCGTACGCGATCGCCGCACCGAGGAACGCCGGGTACGACCCGACCACCGTGTACGCGGCGAGCGCCCCGCCGCAGCCGATCCACAGCCAGGTCAGCAGCGTGCGCCGCCCCCACAGGTCGGAGGCCCACCCGGCGGGCGGCCCCGCGGCGATCCCGAACAGCCCGGCCACCGTGAGCCCGACCCCGACCGAGGTCGCGCCCAGGCCGACGACCCGCGTGAAGTACAGGACGCTGACGGGGAAGAACAGGCCGCGCCCGAAGGCGTTGAGGAGCGTGAGGGCGGATAGCCGCCGCAGCACGGGGCCGGCGGGCAGCAGGCCGCCGAAACGGGTGGCCGCGGGGGCGGCGGGACGCGCCGCCGGTGGTGAGGTGGTCATGCCTCCAGCGAAACGGGGTTCCGGACGCCGCGACATTTCTTTAGCGTGGGGCTAAAAGGACGACCGGAAGAGGGACGCCGTCCGTGATCGAGTTCCGCTTCGTCATGGGCGACCTGGCCCGCACGTCGTTCGCCTACTCGCCGCTCCAGGAGGCCGTGTACTCGCTGCGCGCCTGGCGGGAACCCGCGCGCTACCCGCACCAGCGGCCCTGGCTGCGCCGCCTCGGGCCCGCCTTCCGCCGCCAGGACACCGAACTCCTCGGCGCGCTCATCGCCCCGCACCTGTGGATCCCGGACTTCCTCACCCCGCGCCCCGACCGGCCCCGCCCCGCGCTCGCCCGGCAGCTCGACGCGCTGCGCCGGGTGCCGCCGCACCTTCTCGCACCCGGATTCACCTCCGCGTACGACACCACGGCCGACCGGCTGCCGCCCGTGCTGCGCGCCGGGCTCGCCGACCCGGCCGCGTTCCGCCACCGCATCGCCGACGCGCTGGAGTCCTACTGGCACGCCTGCCTCGCCGCCGACTGGTGGCCGCGCGTGCAGTCCGTCCTGGAGGCCGACCTCACCCATCGCGGCAAGGTGCTCGCGGAGGAGGGGGTGGGCGGCCTGTTCACCGGCCTCGACCCGCGCCTGTCGTGGGACGGCGCGGTCCTCACCCTCGTCCAGACCAACAGCCACGGCTATCTCCCCTGGCCGAAGGCCGACATCCCCATCGGCGGCCGCGGACTCGTCCTCGTGCCGACCCTGTTCGCGCACGGCGCCCACACCATGATCGACCCCGGACTCCCCCCACTGCTCAGCTACCCCGCGCGCGGTCGCGCCACGATCTCCGAGACCGCGCCGCCCGCCTCGGGCGAGGCCCTGACCCGGCTGCTGGGCGCGGCCCGCGCCCGGCTCCTGCGGCTGCTCGCGGAACCCGCCTCCACGACCGAACTGGCCCACCGCCTCGCCGTCACGCCCGGCGCCGTCAGCCAGCACCTGTCGATCCTCTACGACGCCGGACTGCTGACCCGCACCCGCGGCGGACGCAGCGTCCGGTACGGGCGCAGCGACCTCGGGGAGCGGCTGTGCGGGCCGGACGGCCCCGCGTCCTGACCCGGCCGCTCAGGCGCCGACGGCCAGCAACTCCCGTACGGCCGCGGCCGCGTCGTCGTAGCGGCGCAGCAGCAGCCGCGCCACCTCGGGCGCCGGGCCGAGCACCCCGCCCACCACGTCCGCACCGGCGGCGCCCGCCACGATCCGGTCCGGGAGCCGGCCGGGCGCCAGCACGTAAGGAGCCACGGCGACGCGCTCGCAGCCCAGGTCGCGCAGCGCGCGCACGGCGTCCTCCGTGCGCGGCAGAGATGCGGAGGCGAAAGCAGGCCGCACGGCGCACCAACCGGTGTGCCGCCACTCCCGCGCGATATCTGCGATCACTGCGATCGCCTCCGGGTCACTGGAGCCCGCCGAGGCCAGCACGACCCCGGTCCTGGGCCTGTCGGCCGGGTCGAGCCCGGCCTCGTACAGCCGCCGTTCCAGGGCCGACACCAGCAGCGGCGACGGGCCGAGGACGGCGGCCTGACGCACGCGCAGGCCCGGCGGCGCCTCCCGCAGCACCGCCGGGATGTCGGCCTTCGCGTGGAAGGCGCGGGTGAGCAGCAGCGGGAGGGCGACCACGTCGCGGACGCCCTCCGCCGCCAGGGACGCGAGCACCCCGCCCACCGACGGGACGTCGAAGTCCAGGAACGCGGTCTCCACCCGCACCCCCGGCCGCCGCGCCCGCACCTCGCGCACCAGGGCGTGCACGGTCGCGGCGTGCCGCGGATCGCGGCTGCCGTGGGCGATGACCAGCAGGACGGGGGAGCCGGCGCAGTGGTGCATGAGAGGTCGCTCAGTTCTTGACGAGGAGGCCGCGGCCGCGCAGCACACGACGCTCCAGCGGGCTGAAGATCAGCAGGTCGATGACGATACCGACGATCAGGATGAGGAAGATCGCGAGGAAGACCATCGGCATGGAGGAGGCGTTGCGGCCGTTCTCCAGGAGCTGGCCGAGACCCACGCCGAGGTCCGGCGACGACGCGATGATCTCCGCCGCCATCAGCGAGCGCCAGGAGAACGCCCAGCCCTGCTTGAGCCCCGCGAGATACCCGGGCAGTGACGCCGGCAGCACCACGTGCCACAGCCCGCGCACGCCGGTCGCGCCGAGGGTGCGGCCCGCCCGCAGGAACAGCGGCGGCACCTGGTCGACGCCGGACACCAGTCCGTTGGCGATCGAGGGGACCGCGCCCAGCAGGATCACCGCATACATCATCGAGTTGTCCAGGCCGAGCCAGAGCACGGCGGGCGGCACCCAGGCCACCGACGGCAGCGACTGGAGGCCCGACAGGATCGGCCCGATCGCCGCGCGCACGAACTTCACCCGGGCCACCAGCAGCCCGAGCGGGGTGCCGATGGCGAGCGCGAAGAGGAAGCCGAGCAGGCCGCGCGACACGCTCGTCCAGATGTAGCCGAGCAGATCGCCCTTGAGCCAGGCGTCGCGCAGCTCGGCCCACACGTCGCCGGGCGCGGGCAGCTTCGTCGGATCATCGACGATCTTGAAGGAGATCAGTGCCTGCCAGACCACCAGGACGACGACCACGGCGGTCAGCGGCGGCAGGATCTTCTCGCGGAACGTCTTCGAGAACGGCGTGCGCCCCGCGTGCACCGTCTCCAGCGCGTCCAGGCCCGCTTCGAGCCCGGCGAGGTCGTCCGTGCGGACGCTGTCGGCGGGTGCGCCCGTCCCGCCGGTGGTGCCGCTCGCGTCGTTCCCGTCCTTCTGGTCGACGAGGGCGGTCGGTTCAGTCCTTGCCATGGCGGCGGATCTCCCCCCGGAGTTGTTCGGTGATCTCGACGGAGAGCTCCGCCACGGCCGTGTCCTCGATGCGGCGCGGCTGCTCGATGTCGACGGTCCACTCGTGGGCGACCCGGCCGGGCCGCGACGACAGCAGCACGACGCGCTGGGCGAGCCGCACCGCCTCGCGGACGTTGTGGGTGACGAACAGGACGGAGACCTCCGTCTCCTTCCAGATCCGGGTCAGCTCGCCGTGCAGGACGTCACGGGTGATGGCGTCGAGCGCGGCGAACGGCTCGTCCATCAGCAGCAGCCGGGCGTCCTGCGCGAGCGCCCGCGCCAGCGCCACGCGCTGGCGCATGCCGCCGGACAGCTCGTGGACGCGCTTGCCGTACGCGTCCTGGAGGCGCACCAGCGTGAGCAGCTCCTCGGCGCGGGTGCGCCGCTCGGACTTGGCCACGCCCCGCAGTTTCAGGGCGAGTTCGATGTTCTTGCCCGCGGTCAGCCACGGGAAGAGGGCGTGCTCCTGGAACATCAGGGCGGGCCGCCCGTCCGTCGTGATGGAGCCGGCCGACGGGGCGTCGAGCCCCGCGACCAGGTTGAGCAGCGTCGACTTGCCGCAGCCCGAGGCTCCCAGGAGGGTGACGAACTCGCCCGGCGCGACATCGAGGCTGATGTCGTCCAGGACGAGCTGGGGCCCGGCCGGTGTGCCGAAGGATTTCGATACGTGCTCGATACGGGCCGCCGTGCCGCCCGTGCCGACGGCGGAGCCGGCCGCCGTGGTGGCGAGGGTGGTCGCCATGGTCGTCACCTCCTGGGAACTCGGTGGGACTGGACGGTTACTTGCTGCCGAGACCGGCGTCGTCGACCGCGCCGGCACCCTCGGCCTTGAGGACCTTGTTCAGCGGCGCCAGGTCGTAGATGCCCTTGAGGTCGGGCTTCTCCAGCAGACCCGCCTTGACCGCGTGGGCGGCCTCGCTGTCGAGGGTCGACGCCAGCGGGTCGTCGGTGAACTCGATGGACTTCCACGCCGGGTCGAGCACGTCCGCCGGGAGCGCCTTGCCGGAGTCGGCCTCCAGCTGCTTGTTCGCGGCCGCCTTCGCCGCGTCCGGGTTGGCGTTGATCCACTTGTTGGTCTTCACCGAACCGCGCAGCACGGCCTCGACGACGTCCGGGTGCGCCTTGAGGAACTTCTGCGACACGATGATGTTCGTGATCACGAACTTCTTGTCGGGCCACAGGTCGGACTCGTCGAGCAGCACCTTGCCGCCCTCGGCGACCAGCTTGGACGCGGTCGGCTCCGGCACCCAGCCACCGTCGATGGAACCGGACTTGAAGGCGTCCGGGGTGATCTTGTTGTCCGTGCGGACGACGGAGACATCGCCCTTGCCGGAGTTCGCGTCGACCTTCCAGCCCTTCTCGGCGACCCAGTTCAGGAACGCGACGTCCTGGGTGTTGCCGAGCTGCGGGGTGGCGATCTTCTTGCCCTTGACGTCGTCGAGGGACTTGATCTTCTTCGGGTCGACCACGAGCTTCACACCGCCGGAGGCGCTGCCGCCGATGATGCGCAGCGACGTGCCCTTGGACTTGGTGTAGCCGTTGATCGAGGGGGAGGGGCCGATCCAGCCGATGTCGATGGACCCGGCGTTCAGCGCCTCGATCTCCGAGGGGCCGGCGTTGAAGACCTGGTAGGAGGCCTTCGTGCCCTTCAGCTCCTTCTGGAAGAAGCCCTTCTGGTTGCCCACGAGAGCCGTGCCGTGGGTCAGGTTCCCGAAGTAGCCGATCTTGACGGAGTCGGCGGAGAGCGCCTTGCCCTTGGCGGCGACCTTCTCCTTGGAGCTGTCATCGGCTTTCGAGCCGTAGCTGCACGCCGTCGCGGCGAGCGCGAGGAGCGGCAGGGCGGCGACGGCCATCAAGGAGCGTCGCGCGAGGGTGGAGCGGCTGGCAGGCACGGGAGGTTTTCCTCTCGTAGGCCCGGCGGGTCACGCCTCAGGGCGTGGCCGGGACGTCGGCAGGTCTTCGTCTTCGCCGGACGGGCCGGACGCGGGACGTGGTGCTGAGGGTGCGGGGGGTGTGGGCGCGCAAGCGGTGCGCGTACGTCTTCACGCACATCGCGCGACCCCGCCCTGTCCGCTGCCGAGGGAGCCGCTGCCGACGCGGCCGCCCTCCTTGGCGAACGTGCCGTAGTAATCGATGGAGATCATGGTGATCAGAAGTCCCAACCGTCTTCGTCCGCAACAGAGTGGGTGGCCTCGGCGGTCGCGAACGACTCTCCGGCCATGCCGGCGGCCAGCGTGGTGCCGTCCGCCGGGTCGATCAGGAGGAACGACCCGGTGCGCCGCGAGTCCGCGTACGTGTCGATGGCGAGCGCCTCGGCGAGCCGTACCTTCACCCGGCCGATGTCGTTGGCGACGAGCCGCCCGGGGGAGGGGTGCTGGGAGAGGTCGTCGAGGGTGAGCCGCGACGGGATCTCCTTGACGATCGCCTTCACCGTGCGGGTGGTGTGCTTGAGCAGCACCCGCTGGCCGACGACGAGCGGGGTGTCGGCGACGTGGCACACGGTCGCCTCGACGTCCTGCGAGGTGGCGGGCGCGTCGTGGCTCGGCACGATCAGGTCGCCGCGCGAGATGTCGATGTCGTCCTCCAGCAGGAGGGTGACCGACTGCGGCGTCCACGCCACGTCGACCGGGGTGCCCAGCAGATCGATGCCCGCGACCTTCGAGGTGCGCCCGGAGGGCAGGACCGTCACCGGCTCGCCGACGCGGAAGGTGCCGGCGGCGATCTGGCCCGCGTAGCCGCGGTAGTCGGGGTGCTCGGCGGTCTGCGGGCGGATCACGTACTGCACGGGCAGCCGCGCGTGGCACCCCGTCAGATCGTGGCTGACCGGCACCGTCTCCAGGTGTTCGAGGACGGTGGGGCCGCCGTACCAGTCCATGTGGGCGGACGGCTCCACGACGTTGTCCCCGGCGAGCGCCGAGATCGGGATGGCGGTGATCTCCGGCACGCCCAGCTCGCCGGCGTACGCGGTGAACTCCTCGGCGATCCGCGCGAAGACCCGCTCCTCGTAGTCCACGAGGTCCATCTTGTTCACGGCGAGCACGACGTGCGGGACGCGCAGCAGCGCGGCGACGGCGGCGTGCCGGCGGGTCTGCTCGATGACGCCGTTGCGCGCGTCGACCAGGACCACGGCCAGGTCGGCGGTGGACGCGCCGGTGACCATGTTGCGCGTGTACTGCACGTGGCCCGGGGTGTCGGCGAGGATGAACCGGCGGCGGGGCGTGGCGAAGTAGCGGTACGCGACGTCGATGGTGATGCCCTGCTCGCGCTCGGCCCGCAGCCCGTCGGTGAGCAGCGCGAGGTCCGGCTCGGCGGCGCCGCGCGAACGCGAGGCGTGCTCGACGGCCTCCAGCTGGTCGACGAGGACCGACTTGGAGTCGTGCAGGAGCCGCCCGACGAGCGTGGACTTGCCGTCGTCGACCGAGCCGGCCGTGGCGAACCGCAGCAGGGTGGTGGCGGACAGACCGGCCAGCTCTTCAACAGCGGGGGTGGTGCTCATCTCTAGAAGTACCCTTCGCGCTTGCGGTCTTCCATCGCGGCCTCGGACATCTTGTCATCGGCGCGGGTGGCACCCCGTTCGGTGAGCCGGGAGGCGGCGATCTCGGCGATGACCTTCTCGATGGTCGTGGCGTCGGAGTCGACGGCGCCGGTGCAGGACATGTCGCCGACCGTGCGATAGCGGATCAGCCGCGTCTCGACCGTCTCGCCGTCCTTGGGGCCGCCCCACTCGCCGGCCGTCAGCCACATCCCGTTGCGGCTGAAGACGGGACGCTCGTGCGCGTAGTAGATGTCGGGGAGTTCGATGTTCTCGCGGGCGATGTACTGCCACACGTCGAGCTCGGTCCAGTTCGACAGCGGGAAGACGCGGACGTGTTCGCCGGGGGCGTGGCGGCCGTTGTAGAGCTGCCACAGCTCGGGGCGCTGGCGGCGCGGGTCCCACTGGGAGAACTCGTCGCGCAGCGAGAAGACGCGCTCCTTGGCGCGGGCCTTCTCCTCGTCGCGGCGGCCGCCGCCGAAGACGGCGTCGAAGCGCTCGCTCTGGATCTTCTCGGTGAGGGGGACCGTCTGGAGCGGGTTGCGGGTGCCGTCGGGGCGTTCCCTGAGGGCGCCGCGGTCGATGTACTCCTGCACGGAGGCGACGTGCAGGCGCAGGCCGTGCCGCCGGACCGTGCGGTCGCGGTAGTCGATCACCTCGGGGAAGTTGTGCCCGGTGTCGACGTGCAGCAGGGAGAACGGCACGGGTGCCGGGGCGAACGCCTTGAGCGCCAGGTGCAGCATGACGATGGAGTCCTTGCCGCCGGAGAACAGGATCACCGGCTTCTCGAACTCCCCCGCCACCTCGCGGAAGATGTGGACGGCCTCGGACTCCAGCGCGTCCAGGTGGCTCAGCGCGTACGGGCTGTCGGCCCCGCCGGACCCTTCGGCGCCGGATCCCTCGGAGACGGAGGACGTGGGTGCGAACGTCATGCGGCGAGACCCCTCTCGGTGAGCAGCGCGCGCACGGCGGCCGCGGACTCCTGCACGGTCTGGTTCTGCGACTCGATGCGCAGGTCGGGCGATTCGGGTGCCTCGTAGGGGTCGTCCACCCCGGTGAGACCCGTCAGCTCACCGGCGGCCTGCTTGGCGTACAGGCCCTTCACGTCGCGTACGGAGCACACGTCGACCGGCGTCGCCACGTGCACCTCCACATAGGCGGTGCCGCCCGCCTGGTGGCGCTTGCGCACCGCCTCACGGCTGTCCGCGTACGGGGCGATGACCGGGACGAGCGCCAACACGCCGTTGCGGGCGAGGAGTTCGGCCAGGAAGCCGATGCGCCGCACGTTCGTGTGGCGGTCCGCACGGCTGAAGCCGAGGCCCGCCGAGAGGAACTCGCGGATCTCGTCGCCGTCCAGCACCTCGACCCGCCGGCCCTCGGCGCGCAGCGTCTCGGCCAGCTCGTACGCGATGGTGGTCTTGCCGGCGCTCGGCAGACCCGTGAGCCAGATCGTGGCTCCGGTCACTTGCTTCTCCAAAGTCTGGGGTGCGTTCATGGGGGTCAGCCGTGGAGCCCGCACTCGGTCTTCGTGCGCCCGGCCCAGCGCCCGGCGCGCGCGTCCTCGCCCGCCACGAGGCGGCGGGTGCACGGGGCGCAGCCCACGGAGCCGTAACCGTCCGTCAGGAGCGGGTTGGTGAGCACTCCGTGCTCGGTGACGTAGGCGTCGACGTCGTCCTGCGTCCAGCGGGCGATCGGCGAGACCTTCACCTTGCGGCGCTTCTCGTCCCAGCCGACGACCGGTGTGTTCGCGCGGGTGGGGGACTCGTCGCGGCGCAGCCCGGTGGCCCAGGCGGCGTATCCGGTCAGCCCCTGCGCCAGCGGCTCGACCTTGCGCATCGCGCAGCACAGGTCGGGGTCGCGCTCGTACAGGCGCGGGCCGAACTCGGCGTCCTGCTCGGCGACGGTCCGGCGGGGCGTCAGGGTGATGACGTTGACGTCCATCACGGCCTCGACGGCGTCCCGGGTGCCGATGGTCTCCTCGAAGTGGTAGCCCGTGTCGAGGAAGACGACGTCCACGCCCGGCAGGACGCGCGAGGCGAGGTGGGCGACGACCGCGTCCTCCATGGACGAGGTCACGCAGAACCGCTTGCCGAAGGTGTCGCCCGCCCACCGGAGGATCTCCGTGGCGGAGGCGTCCTCCAGCTCGCGCCCGGCCCGCTCGGCGAGCGCCCGCACCTCTTCGTCGCCCAGCCCCGCGGTACCCGGCTCTTCGGTGTGCAGCTCTTCGGTGTGCGGCTCTTCGGTGTGCGGCTCTTCGGTGTGCGACGAGATCTGAGACGTGGTCATATCTGTTCCCCTCCACCGTCGTTGCGCTGAAGTCCTCGGGACAGCAGCCCGAGGAACTTCAACTGGAAGGCCCGGTTGCACGCCGCGCATTCCCACGCGCCGTGTCCCTCGGGGTGGGGGCGGAGATCCTCGTCGCCGCAGTAGGGGCAGTAGAAGGGGGCCGCGCGCTCGCTCACGACAGGGCCTCCTCGGACGCGCGGCCCGCCCAGGTGGCGAAGCGCTCGCCGCTCTCGCGCTCCGCCTGGAAGCGCTTGAGGACCCGCTCGACGTAGTCGGGCAGTTCGTTCGCGGTCACCTTCAGGCCGCGCACCTTGCGGCCGAACCCGGCCTCCAGGCCGAGCGCGCCGCCGAGGTGCACCTGGTAGCCCTCGACCTGCTCGCCGTTCTGGTCGAGCATCAGCTGGCCCTTGAGGCCGATGTCCGCGACCTGGATGCGGGCGCAGGCGTTGGGGCAGCCGTTGAGGTTGATGGTGATCGGCTCGTCGAAGTCCGGGATGCGGCGCTCCAGTTCGTCGATGAGGGAGGCGCCGCGGGCCTTGGTCTCGACGATGGCGAGCTTGCAGAACTCGATGCCGGTGCAGGCCATGGTGCCGCGCCGGAACGGCGAGGCCTCGACCTTGAGGTCCAGCGCCTCCAGCGCCGCCACCAGCGAGGGGACCTGCTCCTGCGCGACGTCGAGCACGATCATCTTCTGCTCGGCGGTGGTGCGCAGCCGGCCGGAGCCGTGGGCGGCGGCGACCTCGGCGATCTTCGTCAGGGTCGTCCCGTCCACCCGGCCGACGCGCGGCGCGAACCCGACGTAGAAGCGGCCGTCCTTCTGCCGGTGCACGCCGAGGTGATCGCGCCAGGTGCCGGCGGGCTGCCGCGGGGCGGGCCCGTCGGTCAGCCTGCGGTGGAGGTACTCGTCCTCCAGGATCTGCCGGAACTTCTCCGTGCCCCAGTCGGCGAGCAGGAACTTCAGGCGGGCGCGGGTGCGCAGCCGCCGGTAGCCGTAGTCACGGAAGATGCCGATGACGCCGCCGTACACGTCCGGGACCTCGTCGAGCGGCACCCACGCGCCGAGCCGCTGGCCCAGCTTGGGGTTGGTGGACAGGCCGCCGCCCACCCAGAGGTCGAAGCCGGGCCCGTGCTCGGGGTGCTCGACGCCGACGAACGCGATGTCGTTGATCTCGTGCGCCACGTCCAGCTGCGGCGAGCCGGAGATCGCGGACTTGAACTTGCGCGGCAGGTTGGAGAAGTCGGGGTTGCCGATGAAGCGGCGCTGGATCTCCTCGATGGCGGGCGTGCCGTCGATGATCTCGTCCTCGGCGATCCCGGCGACCGGCGAGCCGAGGATGACGCGGGGCGTGTCGCCGCAGGCCTCGGTCGTCGACAGGCCGACGGCCTCCAGCCGGTTCCAGATCTCCGGCACGTCCTCGATCCGGATCCAGTGGTACTGGATGTTCTGCCGGTCGGTGATGTCGGCGGTGCCGCGCGCGAACTCCTGCGAGATCTCGCCGACGACGCGCAGCTGCTCGGTGGTCAGCCGCCCGCCGTCGATGCGCACGCGCAGCATGAAGTACTCGTCGTCCAGCTCCTCCGGCTCCAGTACGGCGGTCTTGCCGCCGTCGATGCCGGGCCGGCGCTGGGTGTACAGACCCCACCAGCGCATGCGTCCGCGCAGGTCGTTGGGGTCGATGGAGGCGAAGCCGCGCTTGCTGTAGATCGTCTCGATGCGTGTCCGCACATTGAGACCGTCGTCGTCCTTCTTGAACTGCTCGTTGCCGTTGAGCGGCGTGAAGTGGCCCACGGCCCACTGGCCCTCGCCGCGGTGACGGCTCACCTTGCGGCGCGGCGCGGCCGGGGTGGGGTTTTCGGGGGTGGCAGCCATGGATAACGTCCTTCAGGCAGGGCTCTGGGCGGCTCTGACCCGCACACTTCGCGCAAGGCGCGGCGGTGCGCGGGGAGATCGGTGGAGCGGGGAGTCGGCGGTGCTGGTTCTCTCAGCGCGCCGGACAGATGGCGCTGGACATGCGGCCGAAGTCGACGTGCCGCCGACTCACCAAGGCGATTCCAGCTGTAGACATGACGGAAGCGTGTCACGGGACTTTGGGCCCGGTCCACCATCGTCCGCCATGTGGACGTATGTGTCCCACATGGCGGACGGGTGTGGTCCTGGTCACGTCAAGGGTGGCGCGGGCCGTCCGGATTGCCGGGAAATGGGTGATCGACCGTCACCGGTCGGCGCCCGGCCAGGGCCCCGCAGCGCTCACGTCCGGTTCGTCGGCGACCTCGGTCCTGAACAGCCGGAACCCGCGCCGCTGGTAGTTCGCCATGGCGTGCTCGCCGTCGAGGCTGCACGTGTGCAGCCACACCCGCTTCGTCGGGGTCCGCTCCGGCCACCGCTCGGCGAGGTCCCAGGCCCGCGCGATCCCGTACGACAGCAGGTGCCCGCCGATCCGCCGCCCCCGGAAGGCCGGGATCAGCCCGAAGTAGACGATCTCCACGACGCCCTCGTCCTGCGCCTGGAGCTCCACGTACCCGGCGGGGGTCCCCCGCTCGTACGCGACCCAGGTCTCGCTCCCCGGCCGGGCGAGCTGCTCCTGCCACCGCGCGTACGTCCAGCCGAGCCGGTCGACCCACCGGATGTCGCCGCCCACGGACGCGTACAGGAAGCGGCTGAACTCCGGGGAGGGCACCTCGGCGCGCACGACACGGACGGTGTCGCCGCCGGGCGGCGGCACCGGCCGCAGGTCGGACGGGGCGGTCTGCTCCAGGGACCAGGTGGTGACCCGGACGGTGGCGCGGTCGCTGGTTTCACTGCTGCTCATGCGGTCATCGGATCACGGCCGGCGCGTTCCGGCCAAGGCCGCTGCGGCGGCCCCGCGGGCTCACGGCGCGGCGGCCCGCGCCCTGACGACCGCGGGGGCCGTCGAGTGCGGCAGCAGGTCCAGCGGGTCGTCGGGCAGCACCGCCGCCACCTCCACGTCGTCCTGGAAGCGGTACGGGCGATGGGCCAGCAGCCCGCCCAGATAGCGCCGGACCCGCGACATCTCCGCGCGCACCGTCACCGTGCGCCCGGGGTCGCCGAACAGGTCGTCGGCCAGGCCCGCTGCCGTGCGGCCCCCCGGCTGCCGGGCCAGCAGGTACAGCAACTCGGCGTGCCGCGGGCTCAGTTCGTGCACCCAGGAGGCCGCGCTGCCCGTCACGTGCAGCGCCGGGCGGCGCGGACGGCTCAGGTCGAGCAGGATCCGGGTCGCGGTCGGCTGCCGCGGGGCGTCGTCCGCGAGCACCAGCAGCCAGCCGCCCGCCAGCGGCGTCACCTGGCAGGCGCCCAGCGACGGCATCCAGCAGCGGCCCTCCGCCAGCTGTTTGGGCAGCGCCACCCGCTCCGGCAGCGGCATCCCGGTCACGGCGGCCGGCCAGCCGTACGGGTCGACGGCGAGCGCCCGGCCGCCCATCCGGGCCAGCAGCGGCGCGGCCACCGACCGCAGCCGCTCCAGGCCCGCGACGTGCCGCTCGCGCAGCCGGGCCTCGGCGAGCTGCGCCACCGAGGTCACCCAGGACAGAGTCGCCGGATGCATCGTCGCCAGCGGGCCGCTGACGTCCACGACCCCGAGCAGCCGGCCGTCGCGCGGGTCCTTGATCGGTGCCCCCGCGCACGTCCACGAGAGGTGCGAGCGGACGAAGTGCTCGGCCGAGAACACCTGCACGGGGCGGCGCGTCACCAGCGGCGTCCCCACCCCGTTCGTGCCGACGACGTGCTCCGCCCAGTGCGCGCCCACCTCGAAGCCGAGCCGGTCGCCCTTGCGCAGCACCGCCGGATGCCCCTCCCGCCACAGGATCCGCCCGTCCGCGTCACTGATCACCATGATGTGCCGCGCCGCCCCGGCCACCGCCACCAGCGCCTCCCGCAGCACCGGCAGCACCGGCGCCAGCGGCGAGGAGTGCCGCAGCTCCTCGACCTCGTCGGCGCTCAGCAGCCCCCGGCGCACGTCACGGTCCGGATCGACGCCGTCCCGCAGCATCCGCCGCCAGGACTCACCGATGACCGGCCGGGGCCGCACCCGTGGCCGCTGCCCGGCGAGCGTCGCGTCCCGCACGCCCTCCAGCAGGCGCGACGCGAGCGTCACGTCCATCGCCGCCAGACGCGCCAGATCGATCGTGGAGTCGTTGTTCATGCCTGAGCCCTCGGTCCGCGGACGGTCTGCGGAGGACCCACGCCGTCGTGCGTCCTCCGAACCACGGCCAGGGTCGGACGTCAGAAGGAACGTTGCAACCCCCTGCAACCCTGGCGAACAGCCGTGCGGCAGCTGAAACTGGGAGCAACGCCGCCCCGGCGGCGCTCAAGCTCCTGACGGGGCCTCTGAAAGGCGGGGATGGTGCCGTGTCGGCGCGGCGCCATCCCCGTACCACCGGTGCGGGCGGCTCACACCGGCCGCGCCCGCTCCACCAGCGCCCCCAGATCGAGGGTGTGCGGCAGGGTGCCGAACGCGGCGCCGCCGTCCCCGCCCAGCCGCGTCGCGCAGAACAGGTCCGCGACCTCCGGGGGCGCGAACCGGACGAGCAGCGAGCCCTGGAGGACGAGCGCGATCCGCTCGGTGAGCCGGCGGGCCCGCGCCTCGATGCCGTCCAGGTCGCCCAGCTCGGTCAGCAGCGCCTTCACCGCCGCGTCCAGCCGGTGGTCGGCGCCGCGCGCCCGGCCGATCTCCACCAGGAACGCGTGGAACGCGCCCGGCTCCCCGCGCAGCACCCGCAGCACGTCAAGCGCCCGCCGGTTCCCCGACCCCGGCCCGGCCGGGGTCGGCGCCGCGTCGTGCGGCAGCCGGGGCATCCCCGGCTGCTGCGCACCGCCGGCGCCGCCCAGGCAGTCGCGGGCCTCGGCCAGCAGCGGGGCGCACCGCCCGGTCACCCAGTACGCGGCGGCGGGCACCGCGAGCCGCAGCATGTCGCGCTCCGCCGGATCCGGCGCGTCGTACGCCGCCGCGAGCCGCAGCGCCAGCGTCGTCGCCGCCTCCGACTCCAGCGCCAGATCGGCCAGGACGTTCTCCGCCAGCGGCCCGTCGGGCAGCCGCCCGCCGCCGGCCGCCTCCCGGTACGCGCCGTGGTGCACCGCCCGCGCCACCGCCAGCCGCATCAGACCCGCCGCACCCAGCACCTGGTCGAGCCGGGACGCGGCGACCAGGCCGCCCACCGTGTGCGGGCCGCGGCCCTCGTCGCCGACCCGCAGCGCCCGGGTCCCGTCGAACTCGACCTCGGCCGACGGCAGGGAGCGGCCGCCCGGGGCGTCCTCCAGCCGCTGGAACGCGAGCCCGTTGCGCCCGCCGTCCGCCAGGACCCTCGGCACCAGGAAGCACGTCGGGCCGCCGGGCGCCTGCGCGAGCACCAGGAACCCGTCCGCCACCGGCGCGCCGCACCACCACTGCCGGCCGGCCAGCACGTACCCGCCGTCGCCCAGGGCGCGGGCCCGCACGGCGTCCGCCGGGCCGTCGCCGCCGCCCCGCCCCTGCGGCATCCCCCTGCCGACCAGAGCCCCAGCCCTGCCCGCCGCGGGCCCCGCCCCGGCGTCGTACGCACCGGAGGTGAGCAGCGGCTCCCAGACCGCGGCGAGCTCCGGCTGCGCGCGCAGCGCGGGCACCGCCGCGTGCGTCATCGACAGCGGGGACAGCCGCCCGCCCTCGACCTGCGACCAGACGAGGAACGCCGCGGCCCGCCGCACATGGCCGCCGGGCCGGGTCCAGGCCGAGGTGAGTCCGGCCGCGACCCCCGCGCCCAGCAGGTGGTGCAAGGACGGATGGCACTCCACCTCGTCGATCCGGCGGCCGTCGCGGCCGTGGGTGCGCAGCACCGGCGGGTGGGCGTCCGCGAGCCGCCCCCACTCCCGGACCTGCGCCGAGCCCGCGGTGCGGCCGAGCAGCGCCAGCTCGGCGCGCGCCTCGGCCAGGAGCTCCGGCGCGAGGTGCCGGGCCACTCCCTCCGCCAGCGGCCGGTCGGTGGTGAAGAGGTCGTGCCCCGTCGCGGGCGGGGCCTGGGCCCCGACGGTGTGCGTGCTGCCTGCCATGGGCCGAAACCTACCCGGGCCACCCCGTGCCACCGGGGATGGGTGAGGTCGCCCGCGGCGGATACCTTTAGGGCGTGCAGCCAGCAAGTGAATCCCCCCAGCGGCAGGGCCGACTCCACCGCGCGCGCGTGCTCTACCAGAACGTCTCCAAACGCAGGACCGCGTGGCTGCTCCTCAAGGACACCGTCAACTCCTGCATGGAGTACCGCATCCTGGGCCTCGCCGCCGAGGCCGCGTTCTTCACGCTGCTGTCGGTGCCGCCGCTGCTGCTGTCACTGGTCGGCCTGCTCGCGTACGTCGACGCGTGGACCGGCGCCAACACCATCGAGGGCGTCCGGGACAACATCCTGGAGGCCTCGCGCACGGTCCTCTCCGACCAAGGCGTGAAGGAGATCGCCGAACCGATCCTGGACGACGTCCTCAAGGGCGGCCGACCCGACGTCATCTCCATCGGCTTCCTCATCTCGCTGTGGTCGGGCTCGCGCGCGGTCTCCACGTTCGTGGACACGGTGACGGTGATGTACGGGCTCGACGGCGTGCGCGGCATCGTCAGGACCCGGCTGCTCGCCTTCCTGCTGTTCCTCGTGGGGCTCGTCGTCGGATCGGTCGCGCTGCCGCTGATGATCGCCGGACCGGACGCCGTGATCGCGCTCGTGCCGTGGTCGGAGACGTTGGTGCAGGTCCTCTACTGGCCGGTCGTGCTCGTGCTGTCCATCGCCTTCCTCACGACGCTCTACCACGTGTCCGTGCCGGTGCGCTCGCCCTGGATCGAGGACGTGCCGGGGGCGCTGGTGGCGCTCGCGATGTGGATTCCGGGCAGCTTCCTGCTCCGCCTGTATCTCACGAACACCATCGAGGGCCCGACGATCTACGGTTCGCTCGCGGCGCCGGTCGCCGTGCTGCTGTGGATCGGCGTCTCGGCGTTCGCCGTGCTGGTGGGGGCCGCCGTGAACGCGGCGATCGACCGGGTGTGGCCGTCCGTGGCCACGGCGGCGGCGCGGGCCGAGAACGAACGCCGGGTGGCCGCCGGACGCCGGGACGGTCCGGTGTGGCCGGGCCCCTTCGCCCCGGACACCACCGGCGACCCGGACGATACCGACGACGCCGACGACGGGCTCGGGGACCCGGACATGCCGTCCGAGTTCCCCGAGCGCTGGTCGAAGTTCCTGCCGCCGGAGGACGTGACGTCGCGGCTGCGGACCTCGCACACGCGCCGGGGGGAGTCCCCGCCGGACGACGGGGACGCCCCGGCCCCCTGACGCACCGGCGCCGGGAGCCCCGCACCACGCTCACCCGCACCCGCGCCCGCGCCCGTCTAGGCTGGCGGGATGGACGTCTTCGCAGGGCTGCCGGGGACGCGGCGGGCGGCGCGGATCGCCGACTCCCGGGAGCACCGCTCGTGACGGGCGGGGAGGCGCCCGGTGGCGACGGCGCGTACACCGAGCGGGCGGCCCGGCTGTCGGGCGCGGTGCTGTGGACGCGCACGCTCGATCCCGCGCGGGGCCCGGCCGGGCCCGTGCTGCCCGACGGCTGCATCGACCTGCTGTGGCTGGCGGACGGGCCGGGGGAGCTGCGCGTCGCGGGCCCCGACACCCGGGCCCACCGTCCCGCCCCGGCGGCCGTCACGCGGTACGCGGGCGTGCGGTTCGCCCCCGGCACGGCGCCCGCCTGGCTGGGTGTCCCGGCGCACGAGCTGCGTGACCGCGCGGTCGCGCTCGACGAGCTGTGGCCGTCCGCGCGGGTGCGCCGCCTCACCGAACGGATCGGCGCCGCCGCCGACCCCGCCGCCGCGCTGGAGGCCGTCGCCCGGCGGCTCGTGACGGCGGCGGCGCCACCCGATCCCGTGCTCGCCGGGATCGTCACCGCGCTGGGCTCGGGCGCGAGCGTCGCGCGGACGGCACGGCTGACCGGTCTCGGGCCCCGGCACCTGCACCGCCGCTCCCTGGCGGCGTTCGGCTACGGCCCCAAGACGCTCGCCCGCGTCCTGCGCCTCCAGCGTGCCCTCGCGCTGGCCCGTGCGGGCGTCCCCTTCGCCGAGACGGCCGTCCGCGCGGGCTACACCGATCAGGCCCATCTCTCCCGCGACGTGAAGGAGTTGACGGGCCTGACCCTGAGCCGACTCGTCTGAGTCCGGAGTCCGGCGTGCGGGGGTGGTGCGCGGGGTGGGTCCGCTACGCGAACAGGTCGATCTGATTGCCGTCCGGGTCGAGCACCACCGCGTACCGCTGCCCCCAGGGCGCGTCGAACGGCTTGCTCTCGCCCCGGTGCCCGGCCGCCGTCACCCGCTCGTACGCCGTGTCGACCCCGGCCGCGTCGCCGCAGTGGAAGGCCAGCGCGATCCGGCCGCGGCCCTGGTCAGCGGCGTCCTCGACCGGGTCGAACATCAGGCGGATCCCGCCCGCAAGTTCCGTCTCCACGTGCGGCTGCTCCTCGGCGCCGTCGGGGAACGCCAGGCCGAGGAGGCGGTAGAAGGCGAGGGACGCGGGCAGATCGGAGGTGGCGACGCCGATGGCGTCCATGCGCATGCTGATGTCGGTCATGCGTCTCACCGTAGGCGGCCGGTGCGCCACGGTCTTGTACGAAACGGACCCCGTCCGGGGCGCCCGCCGAGAGTCGACAGTCGGCATTCGGCAGCGGTCCCGGTCAGGCGGCGTCCACGCCCAGGAACGGGCGCAGCAGCGTGAGCAGGGCGCGCGGGCGGTGCAGCGGAATGATGTGGCCGCAGTCCTCGATGACGTGCCCGGTGAGATCGTCGGTGACCGGGCGCAGCTGGCGTTCCAGCGCGGCACCGACCGGCCGGGCGCCCAGGGCCATCGTCGGCACCGTCAGGCGGGCGGCGGCGACCGCGCGCTCGATCTGCACCGCGCTCTCGGGCAGTGCCCGGTAGTACGAGAACGCGCGGCTCAGCGCCGGGCGGCCGGTGTACGCGCGGACGAAGGCGTCCCGGAGGGCGGGCCGCACCCCGTCGCCGAGCGTGCCGGCGCGCAGGAACCAGTCGACGTACTCGGCCTCGTGCCCCTCCAGCACGGTCTCGGCGAGGCCGGGCGCGGCGTGGAAGCCGAACCACCAGGGCGGCCCGCCGGCGAAGAGGTCCCCGGCGCCGGGCAGCGTGCCCAGGAGGGACTCCATGACGACCAGGCGCCGGACGGGTCCGGGGCGCCGCAGGGCGAGGAGGAAGGCCGGGGCGGCACCCGCGTCGATGCCCACCACCGCGGCCGAGGACACGCCGAGCGCGCGCAGGAGCGCCGCGGCGTCCTCGGCCAGCGTGCCCGCGTCGTACCCGGAGGCGGCCGGACCGCTCGCGCCGAACCCGCGCAGGTCCGGCGCGATGACGCGGTGGCGGCCGGCCAGGTCGGCCATGACGTCCGTCCACAGCTCCCAGGTGTGCGGGAAGCCGTGCAGCAGCAGGACGGCGGGGCCCGATCCGGCGACGGCGACGTTCAGTTCGACACCGTTGACGGGGACGCGCAGCAGTTCGGGCATGGGAGGGCTCCGGCCGTTGGTGAGGAAGGGTGACCAGGTCACGCTAGGGAACTAACCTGGTCCGTCCAAGACGGCACTTTCCCTTCAGGTGGTGAGCCCCGAGTGACCGCATCGAAGCCCGGCGGACCCGGCGCGCGGCCCGGCGAGCGGGGAGATCTGCTGGATCCGCGCTGCCCGGCCCGGCAGCTGCTCGACCGGATCGGCACCAAGTGGACGTCCCTGGCGGTCAAGACGCTGGCCGAGGAGGCTCCGCACGAGCTCCGCTTCGCCGAACTGCGGCGCCGGGTCCCCGGCATCTCGCAGAAGATGCTGTCCGTCACCCTGCAGAGCCTGGTCCGCGACGGCCTGGTCGCGCGCCGGGTCGAACCCACCGTGCCGCCCGCCGTCCACTACCGGCTCACCGCCCTCGGCCTGTCCCTCGAAGAGCCGCTCTCCGCCCTGCGGGCCTGGGCCGAGACCCACATGCCGGAGATCGACCGCAGCAACCGGCTCGCCGACGAGTCACCCTCCGGCCAGTAGCGTCAGGGACATGAACACCAGCGCGTTCCCCGACGGCCCCGGCACCCTGGCGTCCGCCCTGCGCGGCGACGACGTGCTCGTCCTCGACGGCGGCCTGTCCAACCAGCTGGAGGCCGCCGGGCACGACCTCGGGGACGGACTGTGGTCGGCGCGGCTGCTCGCCGACCGGCCCGAGGCGATCGTCGCGGCCCACCGCGCCTACTACGAGGCGGGCGCCGACGTCGCCATCACCGCGAGCTACCAGGCCACCTTCGAGGGCTTCGCGCGGCACGGCATCGGCCACCGGCGCGCCGCCGAACTGATGGCCCTGAGCGTGGAGTCGGCCCGGGAGGCCGCGCGCCTGGCGCGCACCGCGCGGCCGTTGTGGGTGGCCGCGTCCGTGGGCCCGTACGGGGCGATGCTCGCCGACGGCTCCGAGTACCGGGGACGGTACGGGCTGAGCGTCGCGGAGCTGGAGCGGTTCCACCGGCCCCGCCTCGAAGTCCTCGCCGGGGCCCGGCCCGACGTCCTCGCCCTGGAGACCGTCCCCGACGCCGACGAGGCCCGCGCCCTCCTGCGGGCGGTGCGCGGGCTCGGGGTCCCGGCCTGGCTCTCGTACAGCATCGACGGCGACCGCACCCGCGCGGGCCAGCCGCTCGACGAGGCGTTCGGGCCGGCCGCCGACGTCCCGGAGATCATCGCGGTCGGGGTGAACTGCTGCGCCCCCGAGGACGTGGACGACGCGGTCGCGCTGGCGGCGCGGATCACCGGCAAGCCGGTCGTCGTCTACCCCAACAGCGGCGAGACCTGGGACGCCCGGGCCCGCCGCTGGACCGGGGAGGGGTCCTTCTCGGGGCGGCGGGTCACCGGCTGGCGCGACCGGGGCGCCCGGCTGATCGGCGGCTGCTGCCGGGTCGGCCCGGCCGCGATCGCGGAGATCGGGCCGCACCTCACCTGAGACCTGAGACCTGAGCACTGAGCCCTGGGCCCTGAGCCCGCACCCCGGGCCCCGGACCCGGGCCCTGCCCGATCCGCCCGCGTCAGCCCTTCAGGCTCCGCATCAGGGCCGCCACCAGCCGCTGGTTCTCCGGGCCGGGGCCGACGGGGAAGCCCAGGCGGCGCCGCGTGTAGCCGTAGGCGAGGCCCGAGCCCGGATCGGCGAACGCCTCCGAGCCGCCCGCCCCCGCGTGGCCGAACGCGTCCGGGCCGAGCGGCGGGTAGCGCAGCCCGTGGGTCTCGAAGCCGAGCGCGAAGTGGTCCCGCTCGCCCGTCACCAGATCGGTCCCCGTCCAGTGGCGCCGGGTGAACTCGGCGACCGTCTCCGGCTTCAGCAGCGCGGGCCGCCCGTCGACCCCGCAGAGCGCGGCCGCGTACAGCCGGGAGAGCCCGCGCGCACTGCCCACGCCGCCGGCCGAGGCGGGCCCGAGGGCGCGCACCGCACGGGAGTTGACGTAGTCGGCGAGCGAGAAGTCCGCGCCGCCCGCCCGGTTGAACGCCACCGCCAGGAGACTGTCCGCGGCCGGCGCGTGGGCGGCCATGAGCGCCTGCTGCTCCGGCGTCGGCAGGCTCGGCCGCACCGGCGCGAACCGCGCCTCCTCCGCCTCCGGCAGGCCCAGCCACACATCGAGACCGTACGGGGCGCGGACCCGCTCCTCGTAGACCTCCTGGAGGGTGCGCCCGGTGGCCCGGCGCACCACCTCGCCGACCAGCGCGCCGATCACCAGCCCGTGATAGCCGTACCCGGTGCCCGGCTCCCAGAACGGCCGCTGCCCGGCGAGCCGTTCGGCGATCAGCCGGTCGTCCGCCAGCTCCTCGGGCGTGAAGCCCCCGTCCACCCCGATCCGTCCCGAGCGGTGCGCGAGCAGCTCGCGCAGCGTCAGCCGGTCCGAGCCGTCGGGGGAGAACTCCGGCCAGTAGGAGGCCACTTGGCGGTCCAGGTCCAGGACGCCCTCCTGGACGAGCAGCGCCACGGTGACGTAGGCCGCTCCCTTGCTGTTGGAGAAGATCCCGGTGAGCGTCGTGGCCGTCATCCCCGCGCCGGCCCACAGGTCCACCACGAGCCGCCCGTCGTGGTGGACGGCCAACTGCGCCCCGGACTCGGCCGTTTCGGCGGCGACGACGGCCGCGAACTCCGCACGGATCTCGTCGAAGCCGTCCGCGACCGTGCCGTGCACGCTCGCGTCCCCCGCGGCCCCGGCCTGCGCCACAGCCCCCGTGTCACTCATCCACTGCTCCCTTTTCGTGAACCGACGTGCGTGAATCGACGTGCGTGAACCGACGTGCGTGAATCGACGTGCGTGAATCGACGTGCGTGTGGAGATGTTCCGAGGGGTGCGAACCGGGCGGGCGCGCCCCGCATTCCCGGTCGGCGGCCTGGCCCGGCTCACGGTTTGAGGGCGACCGCCCCGTAGATGTTGATGTCCTCGTCCCGCACGTCGCCGATGCCGCGCCGGGCGGCCACCTCCAGGGCGTCCTGGCCGGCCGTGTCCTCCGGTTCGAGGTCCGTGCTGTGCCAGGTGTCGTCCGGGTGCCAGCGGTGCACCGGGACCACGCCGGGGGCGACGGGCTCCAGGCCGTTGTCGGTGAGGAAGCGCAGGACCTCCGCGTGCGTGCGGAGCGTGAAGTCCAGGCCCGTCGCCCGCAGCGCGGGCAGCAGGGTCCGCGGGTTGAGGTCCGGGGTGAGGTGGGTCAGGAACACGGCGCTGCCGGACGGCAGGGCGTCGAGCAGCGTCGCCACGATCTCGTCCGCCGCCGGGGACTCCAGGAAGTGCAGGATCGCCGCGAGACCCAGCGCCACGGGCCGCTCCATGTCGAGGGTGGCGCGGGCCCCGAAGAGGATGGCGTGCGGATCGCGCAGGTCGGCGTCGAGGTAGGCGGTGCGCCCCTCGGGCCCGGCGGTCAGCAGCGCGCGGGCGTGCGCGAGGACCACCGGGTCGTGGTCGACGTACACGACCCGGGTGTCCGGCGCGACGGACTGGGCGATCTGGTGCACGTTCGGCGCGGTGGGCAGCCCGGTGCCGACGTCGAGGAACTGGCGCAGCCCCGCCTCGCGGGTCAGGTGCAGCACCGCGCGCCGGACGAAGTCGCGGTTGTGCCGCACGTCGAGGTAGCCGCGCGGGTTGTGCTCCAGGGACGTGAGGACGGCGGCCCGGTCGACGGGGTAGTGGTTGCGGCCCCCGAGGAGCGCGTCGTAGACCCGGGCGGGGTGGGGGCGCGTGGCGTCGATGCGGTCGCGGACGCGGGCGGCGGTGTCGGCGTCCGCGGGGGGACCGGCGTCCGGGGAGGTGCTCGGGGGCGGTGCGGAGTCGCTCATCGGGTGTCCCTGTCGCGTTCGGAGGGGCAGGTGAGGGGATCGGGCAGGGCACACGGTAACCCGGTGTCCTGTGCGACAAGTCCCCTTCCGGAACGGCGTGTTCGGCGCACCCGTCGCGGGGGGGGGGGGCCGGGCCCCCCCCCCCCCCCCCCCCCCCCCGCCCCGGGGGGGGGCCCCCCCGGGGGGGGCCCCCCCCCCCCGGCCCCCGGCCCGGCCGGCCCCCCCCGCCCGGGCGCGGGGGGGGGGACGACGGGC
>NZ_JBIVKH010000004.1:0-686448 GCF_044750685.1 Streptomyces sp. NPDC088785 | reverse complement strand
ACCCGCGGCTCGTACGTGAAGTCGAAGAACGCCTCACGGGCCTGCGCACCCACACCCAGCACCACACGGGCCTCCCGCGCGGTGTACGGCGTACCCGTGCGGTAGACCCGGTCGAGGAGCGCGACAAAACCCTGCTCCACCAGTTCCGGCATCAACTGCCCGATCGGCAACCCCGTACGAGTGCGCTCCGGCCCGCCGATCGCCGTGAAGAACGCCGCGTTCGCCGTCTCCAGCATGTGCGCCGGACCGGCCAGGGACGCGAAGACCGCCGACGACTGTCCGAACAGGGAGCGCAGGTCATCGTCGGCGCTCGATGCGGCGACGCCGCGCACACCGGTCCGCGCCTCAGCAGGCCACGGCGCGGGCTGTCCCGGTACGCGCGTCATATGTTCTGCCTCTCCTTCGGCTGTGCGGCATCGTCCGCCACGATGTCACGGGGGGCGGCGTCCGCGGCCAGGGCTCGGCCCGCGTCGGCGTACACGGAGAAGATCTGGTCCAGGCCCGTCAGCGAGAACAGGCGGGCCACCGAGTCCGGCACGGCCGCCAGGCGCAGGACCCGGTCCTGCGCGGCCAACTGCTGGGACAGTCCGAGCAGCGCGCAGATACCGGAGGAGTCGCAGAACGTCAGGAGGGTGCAGTCGACCACCACCGGGCCCGCCCCACGGCCCGCGGCGAGTTCCGCCTCGCCCGCCTCGTGCAGCTGCACCACGCTCTCGAAGTCGAGTTCGCCACGCAGCGCGAACACCGCGCCCCGGTCCTCCGGACCGACCTGGCCGACCTGGCCGACCTGCGTGACCTGCGTGACCTGCGTGACCTGCGTGACCTGCGTGACCTGCACCGAGAACACCCTTGGCTTCCTCCGCGTGAAACCCTCACCAACGATCATGAGCGAGTCCTGACGATCATCCGATCATCACGACGATCGTGATGATCCCGATGATAGAGACTCGATCCGCCGTCCTGTACCCGCAGGAGGTCCGACCCGCTTCCAGGGCATCAGAGTTGGCGGGACGTCACCGGGGGCGCGGCCCCGAGCTCACCGCCCGGGCAGGGAGCCGATCCGGCGGAATCGATGGTTCCGCACCCTCCCGTCGGCGGGACCGTGCGCCTCCGGCTCGTCGAGGACGGCCAGGTCGACCCCTTTGGCCTGCGCGTATTCGCGGATCTCCACCAGCGCCAGGTCGATGTCCGCGTCCGTGGCCGGCATCCCGTCAGAGGTGGTGAGGAAGCGCGCCGCTCCGGCGTCGCGGTGGGAGACGAGGAGCGCGTGGAGGCGGGCCACCGCGGTGTGCGCGGTGCTCCCTACGACGGTCTGCTCCCAGCCGTGATGGACGGCCACGTACCCGCTGTGGTCCTCGAACACATTGATCATCTGCCGGAGCCTACGAGTCGACGCAGGCGTGTCCTCGGATCGCCGCGCAGGGAACAGAACCGCCACCGCACCGGCCCTATCCGGGGTTCGGTGCGATCACGCGTCGCGTTCATATCGTCGGCAAGGCGCATTGTGGGTCCGGAGAGTGACGGTGACCGGAATCCGGGCGAGTCAGCGTCCGGCCCGTCCGCGGTTGTTCTAGAGAGGAACGATGCGTGCCCTTCCCTCCCTTCCTGCCGTCTGGCGGCAGTCCGCCTCCACCTCCCTGACCGTGGCCGGTACCGCCGCCGTCGTCGGTGCCCTGGTCGTCGCGGGGGTGTCCACCAGCAGTACCGCGCGCGCCGCGGCGGGCGGCACCACCAGCGCGGCGCTCATCGATCTGACCCTGTCGGACGTTCCCGCGCTGGATACCAGCGCCTTCTCCGGTACCTACGGGACAGCGGGATCGCCTCCCGTCAACGGCGCACCGGACACCGGGGACTTCTCCGATCCCGACGGTGTCCTCGCCCACTACACGGACGGCACCCACGCGGTCACCACCTCGCGGGCCGACGGCAAGAACTACGCCAAGGTCGACGCGGCGGGCCTGGTGGTCCAGGTGCACGGCCAGGACTTCATCCGCACCCCTTCGGGCAGCGCCGGAACCCTGAACACCTACGCGGAGTGCACCCCGCCGCCGACCGGCCCCTACGCCCTGGGGTACGCCCGCACCGCCGGGCAGCAGATCATGATCCTCGACCGGCCCGTCGGCCTGGGCACCACCACGTTGAGCGTCAGCGGCGAGGATCTCGGCGCGCCCGACACGCTGGGCACCAGCTCGCTGACCGTCACGTTCACCCAGCACGTGATCCCCGCCGGCGGGGCCCAGACACCGGGCGCGTACACCGCCGAGGCCTGGTTCGACGTGAGCGTCACCGGCGTCCTGCACGACCTCTCTGGCAACACCGTCCACGACGGCCCCATCGCCGGCGCACGGTTGGGCGAAGTCCACGCGGACTGCACGCCGGCGTCCACACCCACGCCGACGCCCACGCAGCCGCAGACGGCCACACCGACGCCCACGCCGACCCCGACACCCACGCCCACACCGACGCCCACACCGACGCCCACACCGACCCCGACGCCTACCCCCACGCCGACTCCGACACCGACCCCCACGCCAACTCCCACGCCGACCCCCACACAGAGCGTGACCCCGAGTCCGTCACCGACCCGGAGCGGTGAGAGTCCGCCGCCGGTTCCCAGCCCGTCCTCCAGCCGCGGAACGCTCGCCGACACCGGCGAGGACGATTTCGACGCCACACTGTGGGGCGGCATCGCCGCCGCGGCCCTCGCGAGCGGTGGCGGACTCCTGCTCTGGGGCGGTCGCCGACGCACCGGCCGCCACATGTAGCCGCAGCGGCGGTCCTGCCGCCGGGACCGCGGTCACGATGCGGTCCGCGGCGAGACACGCGGGGCCCGGCACACCGCCGGGCCCCGCCCGTGGACGTGCCGATGGCACTGAAGCCGCCGCACGTACAACCTCGGCCCCCGCTCGGCTGTCACAGGAGTACCCCTGTGCCCTGCAACCGAGTTGGAGCCCCCCGTGCGCATACGGACCTACGCCGCAGCAGTGACGGTCGCCGCCGCGGCCACCGCCGGCCTGCCCCTCGCAGCGCCCGCGACCGCCGCCACCCCGGCGGCGCCGACCGCGCTCACCAGCGACATCAACGGCGACGGTTACGCCGACCTCGCCGTCGGCGTGCCGGGCGGCGCCGTCGACGGCAGGGCCGGGGCCGGGTACGTCGACGTGGTCTGGGGCGGCCCGGACGGGCTCGACGCGAGCGGCGACACCCGGGTCACCCAGGCGACCCCCGGTGTCCCCGGCACCCCGGAGAAGGGCGACCGGTTCGGCGCCGCGGTGAGCGTGACCGACATGAACGGCGACGGCAGGGCGGACCTGGTCGTCGGAGCCCCGGGCGAGGATGTCGGCGGCGCGGGCACCGACGCGGGCACGGTCGCCGTCCTGTACGGCGCCCGGAGCGGCCTGGGCACCGGCACCACCGTCCTCAACGGCCCCTCGGCCGCGGCCGCGTACGGAAAGTCCCTGGCGGCGGCCGACCTCACCGGCGACGGCAGGACGGACGTCGCGATCGGCGCGACGGACAAGGTCGTGCTGAAGCAGGGCGGCGGTCCCGCCAGCACCGTGTTCACCGGCGCCATGGGCGGACGCGCGCCGGTCCTCGCGGTCGCGGACCTCGACGGCAGTGACGACGGCGTCGCCGACCTGGCCACCGGGTACTGGTCCACGACCCCCTTCACCCAGTCGCACGTACGCCTGTGGAGCTGGTCCCCCGCGGAGAAGTCGCTCGCCAACTTCTGGAACACCGACAACGCCGGCGTCTCCGCGCTGGCCACCGGCGACTTCGACGGGGACGGCCACGACGACCTGGCCCTCGGCGAATGCCGCGAGATCGCCGACGAGAACATCGACGACCCCTGCGGCCCGGAGGAACTCGCCCTGGGCGGCGGCATCCACGTCCATTACGGCGCCGGCATCCCCTGGAACTTCGGCTACCGCCAGCAGACCCTCAACCAGGACACGCCCGGGGTCCGGGGCGTCGCCGAGGCCGGCGACCACTTCGGAGCGGCCCTCACCGCGGCGGACGTCGACGGCGACGGCCGCGACGACCTGATCGCGGGCGCGCCCGGCGAGGCCATCGGGGACCGCGCCGGGGCGGGCGCCGCGACGCTGCTCCTGGGCGGCCCGACCGGGCTCGTCGACGCGAACGGCGCGGGGCACTCGGTGGCGTTCCACCAGAACACCCCGGGCGTTCCCGGCGCCGCGGAGGCGGGTGACGCGTTCGGCGCCGCGCTCGCGACCGGGGACCACGACCACGACGGCGCCCTCGACATCGCCGTCGGATCGCCCGGTGAGAACAGCGGCTCGGGCGGCGTCTGGGTGCTGCCCGCGGCCTCCGCCGCCGGCTCCTACGACGTCACCCCCGGCAAGCTCGGCCTGCCCTCGCCGTCGAGCGCGCTGAAGTACGGCGGGATACTCGGCAGCCGCTGACGGCCGAGCCGCCCCGGCCGGTTCCCGCGCGCTCCGCCGACGGGCCGAAGGTCCGACGGACCTTCGGCCCGTCGGCCTGACGCGGTCATCGCGGACAAGGCGTACCAACTTGCCTTCGCGTGCACTCCAAGGTGTTGTCTGTGGAAGAGACGGGTGAAGTGCCGTCCGCCCGGATGACGAGTTTTCCCGAGGGAGCACACCATGACGCAGAAGATCTGGTTCATCACCGGTGCCTCGCGCGGCTTCGGCCGGGAGTGGGCCGTCGCCGCCCTCGAACGCGGCGATTCGGTGGCCGCGACCGCGCGCGACCTCTCCACGCTGGACGATCTCCGCGCGAAGTACGGGGACCGGCTGCTGCCGCTGCGGCTCGACGTGACGGACCGCGAAGCCGGCTTCGCCGCCGTGCGGCAGGCGCACGAGACGTTCGGCCGCCTCGACGTGGTGGTGAACAACGCCGGCTACGGCCACTTCGGCATGATCGAGGAGCTGACCGAGGCCGAGGCGCGCGCCCAGCTGGAGACCAACCTCTTCGGCGCCCTGTGGATCACGCAGGCGGCCCTGCCGTTCCTGCGCGAGCAGGGCAGCGGCCACATCCTCCAGGTCTCCTCCATCGGAGGCATCAGCGCCTTCCCGCTGGTCGGGATCTACCACGCGTCGAAGTGGGCGCTCGAAGGCATGAGTCAGGCGCTGGCCCAGGAAGTGGCACCGTTCGGCATCAACGTCACGCTGATCGAGCCCGGCGGGTTCGCCACCGACTGGGCGGGTTCCTCATCGAGCACGTCCCAGCCGCTGCCCGCCTACGCCGACTTCCACAAGGAAGTGCAGGAGCAGCGCCGCAAGCGTGTCGGCACGCCGGGTGATCCGGCCGCGTCCGCCGCGGCCGTGCTGGAGATCGTCGACGCCGACGAGCCGCCGCTGCGCTGCTTCCTCGGCTCCGCGCCGCTGGGCATCGCCAAGGCCGACTACGAGCAGCGTCTCGCGGTGTGGGAGAAGTGGCAGCCGGTGGCGGAGCGGGCGCAGGGCTGAGCCCGGGCCGGACGGGCGGGCCGCTCCGGCGCCCGGAGCGGACGCGGGCACCTTCGAAAAGAAGGGACTTTATGTACGATTATGCGAGTGCGTGAGGGGCATCCGACTGCCTGAGCGGGGGCCGCCGGGGTACTGGTGGTACGCCGCACGGAACGACCACGGCACGACCCGGATGTCCGGAGGACAGACGTGAACGGACTCATCTTGCATGTCGACGCCCCCGAGGGACGACGCGTCCTCGTGCACGCCAAGGGCGAGCTGGACCTGCACGCGTCCGTCGACCTGTACACGCAGGTCCAGGATCTGCTCGCCACCTCGCCGACGGTCATCATGGACATGTCGGCAGTCACGTTCTGTGACTCGTCGGGCTTCAACGCGCTGCTGAGGCTGCACCGCAGGGCCCAGGAGTCCGGCGGCCGCCTGGTGCTCGCCGCACCGCATCCGACGGTGAGCCGGCTGCTCGCCCTGACCGGGTCCGACCAGGTCTTCGAGATCTTCCGTACGCGGGCCGAGGCGTGCGAGGCGCACCCCACCGGCATCTGACCGTCATTTGACGGCCCCGCCAGGGCGGCGCCGCTCCGCACGGTGCGACGGCACGTGCGGAGCGGCCCTCACCGTCAGGTGAGCGGCACGACCCCGGCGCACAGCGTGCACCGCCGTCCCCGCTGAAGCGACGCGCTCCAGTCGACCTCGGATCTCACCACGTACGCGGAGGAGACTTCGTGCGGAGGTTCGCGCACCTCCGCATCGAAGGCGTGCACGATCGCGTCCGGGGCGATCGCGCTGACCAGAGCGTCGTCACCCGTCGCTTCGATGGCTATCGTCCAATGCGTCATGCACACCGTGTGCTCCCTCCGCCGCGAATGACACCCCCTCCTCAACCGGCTCTCCTCGCGCGGCCCCCGCACGCGAACAGCCGAAAGGGCGGAGGCGACCAGAAGTCGCCTCCGCCCTTTCGCCGACGGGTGTGCGGTGTGTCAGTGGTTTCCGTGAGCGCTGGCGGAGGCTCCGGAAAAGAGTCGCGCGACCGCGCGGAACGGAAGAGTGACGACCGTCCCGACGGCGCCACCGATCGATCGCAGAACGTCCGCAATGGCCTTCAGCATCTCAGGCCCTCCTGTGGTGAGTCATGGCTTCTTGCACCGCGAGTCGTAACTCCCGCACAAGCTGGTTCCTCCCGGCTGCCCGTCGCCCCCGGATCGGAAACCGCTGATCCGGACCCGTTCGACGATCGACGCCGTCAGTCGTAGGGCAGCAGGGAACCGAGCGGGCCGAGATCGAGGTTGAGGTCCTCACGGCGCAGCCCGTGGCGTTCGCACAACTCCGTCATGCAGTCGTCGAGTTGCATCAGGGCGGTGCCGAGTCGGTCCTCCTGCTCCGGCGTGAGGTCGCCCGCGTCGAATCGGCGGACCGCCTGGCGTTCCATCAGTTGGCGGAGCAGTTCCACCACGGTCAGGACGAGGGACGCGAGGTCGCGGCCGACCGTTTCGGCGTCGAGGTCGATGCGGGCGTTCGCGGTCACAGGGGTCCTCCGTCGGCCCAGGGGGCGGGGACGCGTTCGCTCACGGATGCCAGCAGCGCGTGCAACGAGATGCGGACGAGCGGGACTTCGGCGATGGCGATGACCAGGTCGCCGCTGACCACGACACCCGTGGCCAGCACCCGGTCCAGGAGATCCACCAGAGGTACGCCGATGGGCGCACCGCTGTCGGGGCCCTGCCACGCGACCGGTTCCGTGCCGGCCGGGCGGCTCATACGGGACTTCCTTCCACGTGCCGCGAGGCCGGTTCCCGATCGGACCGCGCGCGCTGCTCGGCCCGGCTGGGCTGCTCAGTCGGGCCGGACGGGCCTGGCGGGTCGGACGGGCCGGGCGGGACGGACGGGTCGGACGGGTCGGACGGGTCGGACGGGTCCTGCGTGGAGGGCACCACGGCCTCCACGAAGGAGTACGGCACCCAGGGCCCGGCGATCTCCACGGCGCAGTCCCCCAGCTCGGGCGCCGCACGCAGCCGGTCGAGCAGCGCGACGAACTCCCGCCCGCGCTCCTCGTCGACCAGGTAGGCGGCGTTCATGATCTGCGTGCGGTCGCGGCCGGTGATCTCGGCGCTGTGCAGACGGCGGCGCACAGCGGCCGTCGCCACCGATCGGGCGGCCCTGTCGAGGAGTTCGGCCGCCTCGACGGCCTGTTCCCTGCGCCGCTCCCGGTCCTGACCGCGCTCGCGCAGCCGGGCCAGGTAGGCGCGCCCCCCGGGCCTGGACGCCGGAGCGGCCCCGTCCACCGGCTGCGGGGACGAGGCGGCCGGCGTCGCCGGCGGGCCCGCGACGAGACTGACCTTCACGGCCCACTCCCTGCGGCCGGAGATCCGCCGGAGACCGCGGTCGAACGCCCCCTCACCGGCGCGGAGAGCCGCCTGCGCACGCTCCTGCGAGTGGTAGAGCGTCGCCAGCGGAAGGGGGATCGCCCCGGCGCGCACGGCGAACGCGGTCACGACGTCGTGATGCGCCCGGACACAGCGCTCCAGCGTCGCGGGATCCGCCAGCTTCCGCTGAAGGGCCTCGCGCGAGTACCGATCCGCCGGGACGTCCTGGACCACGGCCCACAGCGCGCCGAACGGAAGGAGCCGCACCCGGCCCCCGCCGTCGTGCCCCGCCAGGTCCCGGGGCAGCTCCGGGCCGCGTCCACGCCGTACGGCGAAGACGCAGACCGCGGGCGTCGAATCGAGTGCACGCTCCGTCACCGGGTCTCCCTCATCCGCTCCAGCCGGTCCTGCGTCTCGTCGCCGTCCCCCGGCTTCAGCTCCGCCAGCTCGGCGCGCAGCCTGCGGTTCTCCTCGCGCAGGCCGTCACGAGCGGCGCGGGAGGACAGCGCCGGGTCCGTCTCCCACCAGTCGATCCCGGCCTTGCGGGCGGTGTCCACGGAGGCGATGAACAGGCGTACCCGGATGGTGAGCAGTTCGATGTCCAGCAGGTCGATCTTGATGTCACCGGCGATCACGACGCCCTTGTCCAGCACGCGTTCCAGGATGTCGGCCAGGCTTCCGTCGGACCGGCGCTCCATGTCCGCCGCAGGGGCCGAGGTGCGCCACGTGTCGAGTTCGGACACAGGTGATCATCGCCTCCGTGCAGGCCGCTCGGCCGCGTCGTCGTCCTCGGCGTCGTCGTCCTCGGCGTCGTCGTCCTCGGCGTCGTCGTCGTACGGCTCCTCGTAGCCGTCCTCCTCGGCGTAGTCCTCGTCGTCGGCGTCGTCGGCGGCGTCGGCGTCGGCGTCGTCGTCCCGCGCATCGGCATCGGAGTCGTACGACTCGTCGTCCTCGTCGTCCTCCAGCCCTTCCTCGTGGCTGCGGACGACCTCGCCGTCGCGGATCTCGCCGCGCCACCCCTCCACGTCCTCGTCGGCGTTGAGCGTGACGTAACGGGCGAAGTGCTTGAGGTCGAGGCGGAGCCGGCGGCCCTGCGCGCGCCAGAGGTTGCCGGTCTTCTCGAAGAAGCCGGCCGGGTAGTACTCGACGACCAGCACGATGCGGGTCAGCGTCGGAGCCAGCTCGTGGAAGCTGACCGCGCCGCGGGTGGAGCCCTTGCTGCCCTCGGAGGTCCAGACGATCCGGTCGTCCGGCAACTGCTCCTGGACGGTGGCCTTCCAGCTCCGGCTGGAGGGGCCGACCTTCACCTTCCAGTCCGAACTCACCTCGTCGGACGCCGAGACGCTCCGGACGCCCTTCGTGAAGCTGCTGAACTCCTCGTACTGGGTCCACTGGTCGTAGACCGTGCGCAGCGGGACGCCCACGTCGACGACCTCGACGATGTTGGTGACCTTGGTGTCTCCGGCCCCGCCCCCGCGACCGCCCGACGAGAACAGTTCCTTCGCCTTCCCCACCACACCGTCCTTGAGGTCCTTGGCCTTCTCCCCGACCATGGCCTTCACGGGCGAGTCGCCCTTCAGCACCCTGGCGCCGACGCGCGGCAGCGTGCCGCCGTTCTCCGCGGCGTCCTGCAACTTTCCGGTCAGGCCGGTCAGGGTGTCGCCCAGCTTGTCCGTCAGCTGCTGGGCCTGGGCGTCGAGGAAGTCGGTGAACTCGTCACGCAGCCGGTCCATCGGGGACCCGCCGTCGTCGTGCGAGCTGCTGCTCCGGCTGCCACTTCTCTTCTGTTCGGCCATGGCCGGGTCAGCTCCTTCGCCTCGAACGGGTCGACGTGGTACCGGTCGTCCGCTTCGCGGCTCCCGACTTCTTCGCCGCGGTCTTCTTCGTTGTCGTCTTCTTCGCCGTTGTCTTCTTCGCCGTGGTCTTTTTCGCTGCCGTCTTCTTGGCCGCGGACTTCTTAGTCGCGGTGTTCTTCGCTGCCGTCTTGCGCGAAGGCGCGGTCTTCTTCGCCGCCGTCTTCTTCGCCACGGTCTGCTTGGCCGCCGTCTTCTTGGCCGTGGTCCCGGAGGCGGACTTCTTCGCGGGGGTCGACTTCTTCGCGGGGGCCGTCTTCTTCGCCGCGGTCTGCTTGGCGGGAGCCTTCTTCGCGGTGGTCTTCTTCGCCGCCGTCTTCTTGGCCGCCGTCTTCTTCGCGGGCGCGCTCCGCTGCGCCGTACGGCGGCCCTCGCTCCGTTTCCCCGTACTGGTGCCCGCCCGCTGGTCGGCGGTGGACTCGGTGCGGTCGGATCCGCCAGGCTCCGGGCTGCTCGACCTGCCGCCCGCAGGCCTCTTCCGCGACGCCGACCGTCCCGACGACGCCCGCTTCTGCGCCGGCTTCGCGACGGCACTGGAGCTTTCACGGGCCGCACCCCGGCGGGGCGCGGGCTGGCGGCCGGAATCACGGTGCGTCCGCCGGTGGGCCCTTTCGCCGCGCGCCGGGCCGTTGTCCCGGCTCTGCGCGGTCGAACGCCGCCGTCGGGAGCCGGATCCGTCGTGGTCGTCCTGGTCGTCGTAGCCGTCGGTGTCATCGGTGTCGTCGGCGTCGTCGGCGTCGTCGGTGTCGTCCTCCGGGCCCGGCGCGGCCTCGTCCTCCTCGTCCTCCTCGTCGTCCTCGTCCTCCTCGTCGTCGTACGGCTCGCCCTCGCCGTCGTCCTCGTCCTCGTAGCGGTCGTCGTCGTAACGGTCGTCCGCGTCGTCCCAGCCGTCGGCGCTCTCCTCGCCGTCGCGGTCCGGGGCCGTGTCGTCGTCGTCCCGGTCGTCCTCGGCGTCCCGGTCGTCACGCGCGGAACGCAGCGACTGGGTCCGGTCGGCGAGCAGGTCGGCGAAGGACCCCAGCCGGCGATCGGCCGCCGCGGACACCGCGGCACGGCCGGCGTCCAGCAACTCGCCCCTGACCTGGTCGGTCAGCTCGGCGAACTGCGGTGTCTCCCGCAGCCGCTGGGCACCCTGACGCAACAACTCCTGGGGCGAGAGGCCGAACTTGCGGCCCGCGAGATAGGAGCCCACGGCGAAGGCCAGTTTGGCCTTCTTGGTGCGGCCCAGAAGGTAGCCGCCCGCCACTGCTGCGCCGAGGGCGATTCTGCTGCATTCGTTCATCGCACAATTCCCGTGGGTAGAGGGCCAGCCGACGCGTGTCAGGAGGCCGGTTGATGGAGCGAGGGCGGGCGTCGTTCGAGGAGGTCGAGCAGGTGCTCCTCCTCGCGTTCGAAGCGGGCGAGGTCGATGTCGCCGTGGTCGAGGGCGTCGTTGAGGGCGGAGAGCCGGGCCCGCAGGACGTCGGGGTCGTACAGCTCACGCTCCGCCGCGTCGATGAGCCGGTCGGCGACCCAGCCGACGCCCCTGACCGGGGCCAGGGGCAGCAGGAGCAGGCCGCTGATCAGGCCCACGTCACTGGCCCGCGGGCACGGCGTCGCCGCCGACGAAGCTGTAGCAGGGCAGCGGGCCGGTGACGGTGAGGGCGATCCGGCCCCGATGCCGCTCGGCGAGTGCCTGGACGGCCCGGCGGAACGGGGCCTCGTCGCTCTGCGCCACCAGGAAGGAACTGTTCAGGGCTCCTCCCGCGACCGCGCCGCCGACGCGCACGTCCACCGCGAGGGCGTCGAGATGGGCGACGACGTCCCGGGCCGCGGCTTCCGCACGGCGCTGGAGTGCGGCGGCGATCGCCTGGCCCAGCCGGACGTCGGCCTCGTACCCCGGGCGCTGGCGGGTGCTCGCGCGCAGGGCGCGCAGACCGGCGTCCTCACGCAGCAGTTCGGGCAGGGCCTCGGGGACGGACTCGCCCTTGACGTTCCACTCGGCCCTCCCGGCCACGCGCGCCAGGGCGGACAGGTTCTGCGCGCGCCGGGCGGACATGTCGGCCCGTACGGCCTCCTCGTCGGCGGCGATCATCCCGAAGCGCATGGGCAGGACGGGACCGTGCGCGAGGAGCGCGTTCAGCACGTCCTGGTGCGCGCGCAGATCACGGCGGCGGGCCCGCGGCCGCTCGGCCGCGGGGCTCACGACGGCGGCCAGGTCGTCCTGGACGAGGACCGTGACGGATGCGCCCTGGTCCCCCACCGCCGGGCAACGGCGCGCGTGTCCGGCGGTCGCCGGGTCCGTGAGGGCGTACACGTACAGGCTGGAGCGGGCGGGAGGTGCGGGCACGGTCAGTCGTCCTCTTCGTCGCGGCGCGGGGAGCGGGGCCGTCTGGCGGCGCGGCCGGTGGGGCGGGAGCGGGAGGTGCCACCGCGGCGCGGCCGGGAGGTCTCCTGCTCCTCGTCGTCCGTGTCCTCGTCGGAGCCGGAGTCGAGACCGAGGGTGTCCTTCACCTTGTCCCCGACGGAGCGGGCGGCCTTCTTGGCGCCGGCCTTGCCCATGGCCGCCGCGGCGCCGCCCCCGCCGAAGAGTTCCGGGACGGTCTTGCTGCGGCTGTCGTGCTCCAGGTCCAGGCGGTTGCACGCCTCGGCGAACCGCAGGTAGGTGTCCACGGAGGCGATCACGATCCGTGCGTCGATCTTGAGGATCTCGATGCCGACGAGCGAGACCCGCACGAAGACGTCGATGACCATCCCGCGGTCGAGTATGAGTTCCAGGACGTCGTACAGCGTGCCCGCGCGCGGTGCGCAGGCGACGACGTCCTCGCTGTAGGTGGTGGTCATGGCGGGGCCCTGTTCTCTCGGGTGGCGCGCGGGTCGCGCGTCAGCTGTCCGCCCATCCGCGTCGGTAGCGGCGGACTCTGCGGTACTGCTTCAGGCGTCCGTGTGCGTCGAGTTCCACCTCGTAGGTGGCCAGGAGGCTGGTGGTGTCGGGGATGCGTGCCACTTCCAGGACGTCGACGCTGACCCGCCAGCCGTCGCTGTCGGTCGGGCAGACGGCCGACACCCCCTCGGTGGGGAAGCCGATGAGGTCGGTCAGCGTGCGGCACGCTTCCTGGACCAGCTCCCGCAGGTCGGGGGCGGCTCGGTCGGTGTCCCGAGGCCGGGACCGGGAGGCGGTGGCCTGGGGGCTTCGCGAGCGTTCGGTCATGGGGACCACTCTTCAACGCGCGGGCCGCAAGGGCGCGGCCTGATAGCCCGAACAGGTGGCGCCCGGCCCCGGGCCCGGCGCGGCGCGGCCCCGGTCGCGCGCGGACCTGCTCCACCGCTCGGGCCGCCGGGCGCCCCCGGTCACCCGAATGGCGCAGCGCGGGCGGCGGGCGCAGAGTGGAGGAGGCGCCCTGACGGGCGGACACGCCGCCCGCTCCGGTCACTCTGGGAGGCGGCCATGTCCGACACCGACCTCGGCTACGGCAGTGCGACGGCGAACGGTCCGAACGCGGGATCGCGGCCCCCTACCGCCGCCGACAAGGGCGCGGGCCCGTCGGCTTCGCGGGGTACGACCTCGCGGGGCACGACCACGATCGCGGACAACGTCATCGCGACGATCGCCGGCATCGCGATCCGCGGCACCGACGGCGTCCACTCCGTCGGCAGGGGCCCGTCGAAGGCTCTGGGCGCGGTCACCGGCCGGATGTCCGGGGGATCCGACGCGGGCCGCTCGGTGAAGGTCGACGTGGACGACGGGCGGGTGCGGGTCGATGTCGACATCGAGGTGGAGTACGGCATGCCGATCCACGAGCTGGCCGACCACATCCGCACCCACGTCACCGACGCCGTGGAGACCATGACCGGTCTGGACGTGGGCGAGATCGACATCAACGTGTTCGCCGTGCACGTGTTCGACGAGGACGACGACAGTGCCGGCGGCGGTGACCGGGGCGGTGACGGCGGCAGCTGAGCGCGGGTCCTACGGGGTGACGATCGGGAAGGCCCTGTCGGGCTCGGTGACGTAGGAGAAGAGCCGGCCGAGGAGCGACGTGTCGCCGTGCGCGTCGACGCCGTCCAGGCCCTGCCCGGCGAGGACGCCGAGGAGTCGGGGCCTGGTCAGGGTCAGGGTCAGGCCCGCCTCCGACCTCGGGGCGGTCACCGTGCGGTGGGTGAGGGCGCCGTTGTGGAGGGTGAGGCGGTGGCGGCGGTCCTCGTCGGTGAGGACGAGGTCGATGGTGAGGTCGTCGTCCCAGGCGCGCGGGCCGTCGATGCGGATGGCGAGGGAGTCCAGCACCATGTCGGTCGTCAGGGCCATCGCCATCTCGGGGTTGGTGGTGTCGATGGCGATGGGGTTGACGCCGTGGCGCAGCTCCATCGCCGAGGTGAGGTAGAAGTTGCGCCAGGTGCCGTTCTCCGCGCCGTGGCCGAGCCGGTCGTAGACGTCGGCCAGGGCCGTCTTCGCGTCGGCGTTGTCGGGTGTCGCGAAGACGAGGTGGTTGAGGAGGGTGGCGGCGAAGCGCAGGTCGCCCGCGTCCACGTATCCGCGGGCCGTGCTCAGGGCCTGTTCGGGGCCGCCGAGGGCGTCGACGTAGCGCTGGGCGAGTGCGACGGGCGGGTGCTCCCACAGGTGGGCGACGTTGCCGTCGAACCAGCCCAGGTAGCGCTGGTAGATCGCCTTGATGTTGTGGTTGACGGAGCCGTAGTAGCCGCGTGCGTGCCAGGAGTTCTCCAGGGCCGGCGGCAGCTCCAGCTGTTCGGCGATCTCCGGACCGGTCAGGCCGTCGTTGAGCAGGCGCAGGGTCTGGTCGTGGAGGTAGGCGTACAGGTCGCGCTGGGCGGCCAGGAACGCGACGACGTTCTCGCGGCCCCAGGTGGGCCAGTGGTGCGAGGCGAACGCGACGTCGTAGCCGTCGCCGAAGTACTCGATGGCCTCGTCCAGGTAGCGGGCCCAGACGCGGGAGTCGCGGACCACGGCGCCGCGCAGGGTCAGGATGTTGTGCAGGTTGTGCGTGGCGTTCTCGGCCAGGCACAGGGCGCGCCTGTCGGGGAAGAGGAAGTTCATCTCCGCCGGGGCCTCGGTGCCGGGGGTGAGCTGGAAGACGATGCGGACGCCGTCGACCGTCTCCTCCTGGCCGGTGCGGGTGATGTCGTGGGTCGGCGGGACGAGGCTGATCGTGCCGTTCGAGGTGGTCATGCCCAGGCCGGCGCTGATCTGTCCGTCGGCCGCCTTGGGCAGCCGGTCGCCGTACATGAAGATGGCGCGGCGGGTCATGGCGTTGCCCGCGTACACGTTCTCGCTGACCGCGTGCTCCAGGAAGCCCTCCGGGGCGAGGATCGGTACGCCGTCCTCGGTGCCGCGGGGCAGGACGCCGCGCGAGCCGCCGAAGTGGTCGCCGTGGGAGTGCGTGTAGACGAGGCCGGTGACGGGGCGCTCGCCGCGGTGCCGCCGGTAGAGGGCGAGGCCCGCGGCGGCGGTCTCGACGCTGAGCAGCGGGTCGATGACGACGACGCCGCGCTCGCCCTCGACGAGTGTCATGTTGGACAGGTCGAGGCCGCGGATCTGGTAGATGCCCTCGCACACCTCGTACAGGCCCTGGCGGGAGCAGAGCTGGGCCTGGCGCCACAGGCTCGGGCTGGCCGTGTCGGGGCAGTCGCCCTTGAGGAAGTCGTAGGCGTCGTTGTCGTAGACGACGCGGCCGTCGTCCGTCTTCACGACCGCCGGGTCCAGGGCGTCGATGAAGCCACGGTCGGCGTTCTCGAAGTCGGTGGTGTCCTCGAAGGGCAGGGCGCTCATGGTGCGGCTCCGTTCGGCGGTGCGGATCTTGCCCCCTCATGCTGGGGGCTCTGCTTCTGGCGGGCAGGTCGGGCGGGCGGGGCTGGCGAACCGGGGCCTGGCCGCGCCCCGGGGTTCAGGGTTCGTCCACCGGCGCGTCCGTCCTGTTCCCGGGGCTGTTCGCCGGGCCGTCTCCCGGGACGGTCCTCGGGCCGTCTCCCGGGCCGTTCCTCGGGCCGTCTCCCGGGCCGTTCTCGCGGTTGTTCTCGCCCTTGTTCCCGGCGTTGCCGTCGCGCCACGCCCGCGCGGTGGCGAGCGCCGTGTCCAGCGGGGCGAAGATCTCGGCCCGGGCGGGGACGACGCCTCCTTCGCCGAGCCGGCCCGCGAGCCCCGACGCCCGCAGGAGCCGGACCAGCGACGGCTGCGCCCCGGCGATGATCAGCCGTCCGCCCCGGGCCGCGAGCGAGGCCGCGTACCGGTCGAGGAGGGTGAGGACGGCGGAGGACGGCACGTCGGGCAGCGCGCGGACCACCAGGATGACGACGCTGCCCCGCGCGGCGTCCGGCGTCGGCAGCTGCGCCTCGATCCTGGGGAGTTCGGCGAAGAACGAGGAGCCCGCGTAGTCCAGGACGGTGATCCCGCCGGGCGTGAGGCGCGTCGGCGGGGGCGCCGTGCTCCACCGGCCGTCGCCCGCCCGGACGAGGGCGACGAGGCGTGCCTGCCGTGCGGCCCGGACGCAGTACAGCAGGAGCGACAGCACGGCGCCGATCACGATGGCCTGCTGGAGCGGGAGCTGGGTGGTGGCCAGGAAGGTGAGGATCATCGCGGCGGCCGACATCCAGGACGTCCGCAGGACCAGCGCGACGTCGTGCCGTCGGCCCCGGATCAGCTCGCCGCCGACCACCAGGATCAGGCCGCCGATCACCGGCATCGGGATGCGCTCGGCGAGCGGACCGCACACCAGCACCACCAGGGCGAGGAAGACGCCGGAGATGATCCCGGCCCACCGGGTGCGGGCGCCCGCGCTGACCGCGACGCCGGTCCGGGACATCGAGCCGCCGCTGGGCAGTGCCTGGAAGAGCCCGCCGAGCGCGTTGGCGTATCCCTGGGCGCGGAAGTCACCGTCGACGTCGGAGCGGCTGCCGTCCGGGTTCGGCATGGACGGCGCGATCCCGGCGGCCTGCGCCAGGGCGACGAGCGCGACGGAGAAGGCCCCGCCGACGAGGGAGGGCACGGCGGCGGGGTCCGGTGCGGAGAAGCCGGGCAGGCGCGCGGGGATGCGGGCGATGTCGCGGACCAGCTCCACGTCGGTGGAGAGGACGGCGACCCCGGCGCTGACCACGACCATGGCGATCAGCAGCGCCACGGGTTTTAGTTTCTCTACGGCGCGGGAGGCCGCCCAGACGGCGACGGTGATGACGGCGACCAGCGTCGCGGCGCCCTTCCACTCACCGATGTGCGCGAGCCAGTCGCCCAGTTGGTACAGCTTGTTGTGGCCCTGTGGTGCGTAGCCGGTGGCGTCCTTGAGGACGCCGGTGATGATCTGGAGGGCGATGCCGGTGGAGAAGCCGGTCATCACGGCGTTGGAGACGAAGCTGAGCACCACGCCCAGGCGCAGCAGGCCCATCAGCAGCATGACGACGCCGACCATCAGGGTCAGCGTCGCGATGTTCCCGGCGTCCTCGGGGTCCAGTCCGGCGTCGGACAGCACGCTCTGCGAGGTCAGCGCGATGGCGCTGGTGAGCGTGGTGACCATCAGCACGGTCCGGGTGGTGAACGAGCCGACGATCGCGGGCACGACGCCCGCGTACAGCCCGGCCACCGGGTTGAATCCGGCAATGGCGGCGTACGCCATGCCTTCGGGGATCGAGAAGAGCCCGGTGACGGCACCGGAACTCACGTCGGCGGGCCGCGGGCGGCCGAGCCTCTTCAGGGCCGCCCGCGCCGCCGCCGCCGGACTCCGGGAGATGCCGCGGTCCGCCGTCACGGCGCGGCACGTCCGGAGCCGCCCGTACCCGTCCGTCGCCCGGTCCGCGCGGCGGCGTCGGCGGCGCCCGGGCCGTCACCCCGGCCGCGCGGGGCGTCGGCGTGGCGGCCGGGTCGCTCGGGAGCGGACGTGCGGCTCATGCTCGGGCCCACCCCTCTCTTCCTGGTGGGCACCAGCCTGGGTCCGGCGCCGGGCAGCGGCGAGCGGTGCGCGTCCGACCAGGTGCCTCCCCCGGCCCGGAGGGGCCGCGACCGCCCGGACCGGAGGGCGGCCCCTGCGCCGCTGCCGCGGACCGGCCTGACAGCATGCCCCGTAGCGTGTTCAGGGTGTCCGGCCGGCCGGTGCGGAGGGCATGTGCGACAGAGAGAGTGGTGAGGGTGCGATGGGTGAATCGACGAGGCCCGAGGTCGTCGTCCCGGAGGGGGACGCGCCGACCGAGCTGACCGTCCGGGACATGATCGTCGGGGACGGGGCCGAGGCGAAGCCGGGCATGGTGGTCAGGGTCCACTACGTCGGGGTGACCTTCGCGTCCGGCAAGGAGTTCGACGCCTCCTGGGACCGGGGGCTGCCGTTCAAGTTCGCCCTGGGCGGCGGCAGGGTCATCAAGGGCTGGGACCGGGGGGTGAAGGGGATGCGGGTCGGCGGCCGGCGCGAGATCGTCGTTCCCCCACGTCTCGGTTACGGGAATCAGTCGCCGTCACCGCTGATCCCCCCGGGCTCGACCCTCGTCTTCGTGGTGGACCTGATCGACCTCTACTCGGGCGCGGGCGGCTGGAGCAAGGCCTGACGCCCCTGCGCACGAGCGCGGTCGCCTACCGCAAGGCCTGACGCCCCTGCGCACGAGTGCGGTCGCCTACTTCGGGTCGGCGTCGAACTGGGCCGTGGACCAGCGGTGGCCGAGGAGGGTGAGGGCCAGGCACCAGGCCAGCGCGATCCACCAGTTGTTGCCGATCCCGGTCCCCAGCAGGAGACCGCGCAGGGTCTCGATGGCGGGCGTGAACGGCTGATACTGGGCGATCGGCTGGAACCAGCCGGGCATCGAGTGCAGGGGGACGAAGGCGCTGGAGATCAGGGGCAGCAGGATGAGCGGCATGGCGTTGTTGCTGGCGGCTTCGGCGTTGGGGCTGCCCAGCCCCATGCCGACGGCGATCCAGGTGAACGCGAGGGTGAAGAAGGCGAGCAGTCCGAAGGCGGCGAGCCACTCCACGAAGGTGGCGTCCACCGAGCGGAAGCCCATGGCGACACCGACGGCGCCGACGAGGACCAGGCTCGCCAGGGTCTGCACGACGCTTCCGACGACATGGCCGAAGAGGATGGAACCGCGGTGGATGGCCATGGTGCGGAAGCGGGCGATGATGCCCTCGTTCATGTCGGTGGAGACCGAGACGGCGGTGCCGATGGTGGTGGAGCCGATGGTCATGAGCAGGATGCCCGGGACGATGAAGGCGATGTAGGCGTCGCGGCCCGCCCCGCCGCTCATGGTGTCGCCGAAGATGTAGACGAACAGCAGGAGCAGCATGATCGGGGTGAGCAGCAGGTTCAGGGTGAGCGACGGGTAGCGGCGGGCGTGCAGGAGGTTGCGGCGCAGCATCGTGGAGGAGTCGCGCACGGCGAGGGAGAGAGAGCTCATCGGACGGTTTCCTTGGTCGGGCGGGCCGGGGTGGCGGCCGGGGCGTCGGGGGTGCCGCCGGTGAGGGCGAAGAACACGTCGTCGAGGTCGGGTGTGTGGACGGTCAGTTCGTCCGCCTCGAGACCGGCCGCGTCCAGCCAGTCGAGGATGGAGCGCAGTTCGCGCTGACTGCCGTCGCTCGGGATGCGCAGCGCCAGCGCGTCGTCGTCGCGGGTGGCCCCCTCCAGGACGGACACGGCGTGCTGGTAGACGGCCGGGTCGGTGAAGCGGAGCCGGATGTGGCCGCCGGGGATCATCCGTTTCAGTTCCTCCGCGGTGCCCTCGGCGGCGATCTTCCCGTCGCTCAGCACGGCGATGCGGTCGGCGAGTTGGTCGGCCTCCTCCAGGTACTGGGTGGTGAGGAAGACGGTGACGCCGCCGGTGACGAGGTCCCGGATGATCTGCCACATGGTGTGGCGGGAGCGCGGGTCGAGTCCGGTGGTCGGCTCGTCGAGGAAGATGATCCGCGGACCGCCGACCAGCGTCATGGCGATGTCCAGGCGGCGCTTCATGCCGCCGGAGTAGGTGGAGGCCGGCTTCCGCGCCGCCTCCACCAGGTCGAAGCGTTCCAGCAGTTCACCGGCGACCCGCCGCCCCTCCTTCTTGGAGAGGTGGTGCAGGTCGGCCATGAGGAGCATGTTCTCCTCCCCGGTGATCAGACCGTCGACCGCGGAGAACTGGCCGGTCACCCCGATCATCGAGCGGGCCGCGTGCGCGTCGGTGGCCGGGTCGTGGCCGCCGATGCGCACCGATCCCGCGTCCGCGCCGATGAGGGTGGAGAGGATCTTGACGGCGGTGGTCTTGCCCGCGCCGTTCGGGCCGAGCAGGGCGAAGACCGTTCCCGGGGGGACGGTCAGGTCGATCCCGTCGAGGACGACTTTGTCGCCGTAGGACTTGCGCAGGTTCACGGCGGACAGTGCGGAGGGCGGCTGGAGACCACCCTCCACGGCGGTTGCGGACATGACAGATGACGACATGGCGTCCTTTCGTTGCAGGCCGGGCGGGAAGGGCCGGGCGGGCGGTGCCGGTCGGGGCACCGGGCGAGTTGGGAGGAGGACCTTGACGAGGAGGTCCTTGACGAGGAGGTCCTTGACGAGGAGGTCCTTGACGAGGAGGACCTTGACGAGGAGGACCTTGACGAGGAGGACCTTGACGAGGAGGTCCTTGACGGGGAGGGCCTTGACGAGGAGGTCCTTGACGGGGTGACGGGGCCGTCAGGCACCCGCGGGGGGAACCCACTCCACGAGCCGGATCACCACGCCGTTGGGATCGGTGAGTTGCACCGCCCACTCCCCCCACGCCTCCTGGCGCAGGGGCAGGGTGATGTGCGCCCGCTCGCGTCGCAGCCGCTCGTGTTCGGCCGCGAGACCGGTGACGGTGAGGCAGATCGCGACGTCCGACGACGCCCGCGTGCCCGCGCGCACCGGCTGCCCGTCGCCCGTGGGGGCTTGGAGCACGACCACGTCGGCGGCCGCGTCGTCCCGTGCGAGATGGACGGCCTCCGCCGTGAGCAGGACCTCGCGGAAGCCCAGGTGGGTGGTGAAGAACCGGCTCGACGCCGCCGGATCGGCGACGGTCAGGAGCAGCGCCGATGCCACGATGTTCATAGCTGGTCTCCTCTGCGACGACTTTCCTCACGCAAGGATCCGCGCACCGCGCAGGCCGATCAACGGCCTATCCTGCACGGACGGTTAACCTGAGAGTTCACGGTCGACGGGGGGGGACAGTGGAGCTGCGGGAAATAGAGATCTTCCTGGTCCTGGCGGAGGAACTGCACTTCGGCCGCACCGCGGAGCGGCTGCACGTCACCCCGGCCCGCGTCAGCCAGGCCATCAAGAAGCAGGAACGCGTCATCGGCGCCGAACTCTTCAAGCGCACCAGCCGCAGCGTGCAACTGACGCCGATCGGGAGCCAGTTGCGGGACGGCCTGTCGGTCGGATACCGGCAGATCCAGGAGACGCTGGCGGCAGCCGTCGAAGCGGGCCGCACCTTCACCGGGGAACTCCGAGTGGGGTACTCGGCCGCCTGGTGCGGCAATCTGGTCGTGGCGGCCGCGGACATCTTCCGCACCCGTCACCCGCACTGTGTGATCCAGTTCCGCAACTCCCAGATGGAGGAGCCGCTCACGCCGATGCGGGACGGTCTCTGCGACCTCCAGCTCATCGAGCTGCCCATCGACGAGCCCGACATCGTCAACGGCCCGGTGCTCTTCACGGAGCCCCGCGCCCTCGTGGTCCCCGCCGGCCACCCCTTCGCCGAGCGCGCGACCGTGTCCCTGGAGGACCTCGCGCAGGCGCCGCTGATCTCGGTCACCGATCAACCGGAGTACTTCCTCGACCTGCACTACCCCCGGCGCACCCCCAGCGGCCGGGCCATCCCCCGCGGGCCGTCGGCCTCGGCCTGGCAGGACGTGCTCGCCCTGGTCGGCGCGGGCAAGGGCGTGTCACCGACGTGCCTGCGCGCGGCGCACTACTACTCCCGCCCGGACATCGTCTACGTCCCGTTCAGCGACGCGCCGCCCGTCCACTACGGCCTGGTCTGGCCGGCCACCGGCAACACGGCGAAGGTGCGCGCCTTCGTCCAGACCGTGCACGAGGCCGCCGCCCTGGAGGCGTCCTCCGCCTGACCCGGACGCGGGGCGGAAGCGCGGCGCGGCGGCGCCCGGGCGCGGCCCCTCAGGCGCGAAGGGCGCTGCGCTCGCCCCCGTCGGCGAACAGCACGGCACCGTTGACGGAGGAGCCGGCCGGGCCGGCCGGGAAGGAGTCGATCTCGGCGATCTCGGTGGGGTTCCCGGCGCGGCCGTGGGCGTTGCCGGAGTCCAGGGCGGCGATGTGCTCGCCGAGCATCGCGCGGGTGCCCTCGGTGTGGACCGGGAGGTAGGTGGTCGGTCCCCGCCCGACGGTCGGTCCCCGCCCGGTGGCCGGTCCCTGCCCGATGGTCGGTCCCCGGCCGGTGGCCGGCACCTGCCCGATGGCCGGCTCACGCCAAGGTGACGTCCACGCCGCCGTCGGCCAGCGTCTGGAGGACGGCGGCGAACAAGTCGTGGGGCCGACCCTCCCCGGTCAGGGTGTCGGACAGGTGCGCGCGTGCGACCGCGGCGTCCCGCCAGAGCAGCGGGGCGGGGCCGGTGTAGCCGAACGCGCCGCCCAAGCAGTCGTCGAGAGCAGCCAGACACCCGCCGAAGTAGCCGCCCGGCCCGTTGACCGCCTCGCCGAGAGCCAGGTAGAGCGCCGGCTCATCGGTGATGAACCGGCCGTCGAGTTCGTACGCGTGCCCCGGCGAACGGTCGCGGTGCGATCGGCGGCAGGCCCGATCCCGGACGAGTTCGTGCCACACCCCGCGGCGACGGGTGTCGAGTGCGGCCCAGGCGTTGACGTCTCCCGGCGGCCCGGAGAACCAGCGCTCCCAGACGGGCCGGGCATGGGTGGGGACCGTGTCGAGACGGCCCGCGTCGAGTTCCAGGTCGATCAGGCCCGCCCCGCAGGACGACGGGCGCCAAACGCTGACGGTGGCCGACAGCGGCCGGTCGGACAGCAGCTCGCCCTCGTCGTCCCGTATCTCGAGCGCGGCGTCGCCCAGGTCCAGCGCGCGCCGGGTGCCCTCCTCCAGTGCCGCCCTCAACCGGTCGCCCGGCGCGAGCCCCCGCAGCACGAGCGGCGGCGGCGCCGCATCGGGGGGCAGGATGCGGGTGAATTCCTGGCAGGACCCCAGCGCGCGGTACCCGTCGTGCACGCGAACGCGGCCCCTGTACCCCTCCGGCGGGCCCTCATGGTCGTCCAGGGCCGTGAGCACCAGACTGCCCGCGGGGCCCCGCCCCACAATCTCCGCGTCCTCCAGCAGCCAGACACCGAGCGTCTCGTCATCCGGCACCAGGCACACCCGGCTGCCCAGCCACGCGAGCCTGTCGGCCCGCTCCGGAATCCAGTCGAACAGCTCGTACGTCCCCCGCCCGGAATCTCCGAACAGCCCCTCCACATCGGCGCAGCGGCCCCAGACGTGCCCGTGCTCCGCCTCGGCCAGCGTGTACCGCACGCCCTCACGCACCCCCTCCGGCCCCCGTGCCCTCCCACCTTCGCGCCCCCATCCTGGCGCCCTGGCGTCCCGACGCACAGCAGGATCCAGCCAGTTCACCCACCACCCCGCCGACCCGCGCGCTCACCGGCCGACCCGCCAACCGAAGCATTACGTCACAACAGCGCGGCGACCTCCTCCGGGCTCTCCGGCAGCCCGGCCGCACGGAACCACACCACGTTCTGGGTGATACCGGCCGCCGCCCCCTCGGTGTCCACGAAGGCGCGCAGCAGGTCGCGCTGGGCGGGGGTGAGCGGGTGGGCCGGGTCGTACCCGCCGGGGAAGGCCAGGAGGAGGAGCGGCCCACGCTCGTAGTCGACGACCGACGGGCGGAAACCGGCCACAAGGGCGACGGCCACCGGTGCCACCTCCTCGAACGACGCGGCCAGGGCGAGCGCATGCCGCAGCACCGTGAACCGGAACCACCCGTCGAGGCCCGGCAGCGGCTCGGGGAACCAGCCGTCCGTCGTCTCCGGGTCCCGCAACGCGTCGAGGAGCACGGCGAGGGCGCGCGGCCGGTCGGCTGGGTCGGGGCCCAGCGCGGCGCAGACCCGCACGGCCGGGTCGGGATCGACGAGCAGGTCCGAGACGTCGCACCGCCACTGACCAAGCGCCCACGCCGCGACGGCCCGCTCCCGTCGACCCTTCTCGTCACCCTGCCGTCGACCCGACCCGTCGCCCTGCCGTCGACCCGACCCGTCGCCCACCCGGGCCCGGACCAGAGCGGCGGCGCGGGGTATCCGGTCGGCGAGCCCCGGGGCGCGCAGGAGCTGCACCGCGGCGCCGAGCGCGGCCTCGCGGACGTGGGGATCGGGCGAGGACAGGGACGGCTCGATGGCGTCGTAGAGGGCCGGCCGGATCGCCCGGCACGCGTGCAGCGCGGCGAAGTCGTCCGGACCGCGGTCGTCCGGCAACGCGTCGTGCCAGGGTTCCCAGTCCCAGCACAGGCGGCTGCGCCCCGGGTCCTCCCCGTACGCGGCCGACTCGGCGACCCGCCCCAGCCACGCCAGCAGGGAGGCCCGCAGGCCGCGCGGCGACCCGTCGTCCCACGGGACGTGCCCTTCGTGCTCGGTGACACCCAAGGGGTGGTCGAGGATCGCGGCGACGAACAGCGCCGCGGGCGCGGTGACGGAGTACAGCGAGCCCTGGTGCAGTACGCCCATGTCCAGCGCCCCCAGCGCGCTGGACCGCACCTTGGGATCGTCGTCCAGGAGGAAGCACAGGGACACGGGGATGTCCCGGGCCGAACCGTAGGCGTGCCGGAGGGAGTCCCAGTCGGTCTCCCTCAGGAGGTCCAGGGCCGCCGTCGGCAACCCGCTCACGATCCGTGCCATGCGGGCACTCTCACTGTCCGTCATGCGCGCAGCCTGCCAGCACCCACTGACAACGCCCCGCGCCCGCCGCCCCCGAGGGACGACCGGGCCTTCGAGATCCGGCGCCAGATCCACCGGCCGGATCCGGCCCCTGCACCCCTCCCCCGTTCCCGGCATTCTCTGCGCGCAGCGTTGACGCGTCCGCGCCCCATGGCTACGTTCCCCCTCGAACATGCCCCCCGGCACCTCCGCACCCTCCGCACTCCCGCCTCACCACCAGGCACCAGCAGGCACCACCAGGCACCACCCCGCAAGGGGATCGGACCCACCTCTCCACGGCATGACAACGTTGTCAGAAGTGCCCGCACGAGCCCTTCCGCTGTCCGGCGCGGCCGCACCGGCCCACCGGTCCACGCACACGAGGAGGCACGAAGGACATGAGACGTCCCTTACGGTCATCCGCCGCGCTCGGCGCCGGCGTACTGGCCGCCGGCGCGCTGGCGGTGGCCCAACTGGCCGGTCCCGCCGTCGCGGCACCGCGCCCGGCGGCCCTGGTCACCGCCCCGGCCACCCTGGTCAACCCGTTCATCGGCACCTCGAACCAGGCGAACGACTTCCCCGGCGCCGACGCACCGTTCGGCATGGTGCAGTGGAGTCCCGACACCCCCTCGCGGCCGCCCGGCGGCGGGTACGAGTACAACGACAAGTCGATCACCGGCTTCAGCCTGACGCACATCGCGGGGCCCGGCTGCGGAGCGGCGGGGGACGTGCCGGTGCTGCCCACCGTGGGCGCCGTCGACACGAAGGCGAGCGTCGGCTTCAGCCACGCCAACGAGTCGGCGTCGGCGGGCATGTACAAGGTGGCCCTGGACAACAAGGTCACCACCGAGCTGACGGCGACGAAGCGCAGCGGCATGGCACGCTTCTCGTTCCCGTCCAGCACCCAGGCCAATCTGGTCTTCAAGCTCACCGGCAGCCAGAACGGCGCGAGCGACACGCAGTTCACCAAGGTCTCCGACACCGAGGTCAGCGGGCAGGTGACCAGCGGCCGCTTCTGCGGCGCGGGCAACAGTTACACCGTCTACTTCGACATGGTCTTCGACCAGCCGTTCACCACCAGCGGCACCCCGGCCGCCACGGCGACGCTGCGCGGCACGGCCGGCAGGGGCGCCAACAAGAACGCCGCGGAGAGGGCGAACCACCCCGTCCTGCACGGCGCCCCCGCGAAGAGCACGGCCGGCCCCCAGGCCGCCGCGAACAACGGCTACGTCACCTTCGACGCCACCAAGCATCCCGTGGTGCAGGCGAAGGTGGGCGTCTCCTACGTGTCCGTCGCCGGCGCGAGAGCCAACCGTGCGGCGGAGAACTCCGGTTGGGACTTCGACGCCACCCGCGACGCGGCCCGGAACGCCTGGAACAGCGAGCTGGGACGGGTGCAGATCGGCGGCGGCACGGCCGCCCAGCAGCAGCAGTTCTACACCGCGCTCTACCACTCGCTGCTGCATCCGAACGTGATCAGCGACACCGACGGGCAGTACCCGGGCTTCGACGGCAGGGCCCACACCGTGGACGCCGGCCACCAGGCCGCCTACGGCAACTACTCCGGCTGGGACATCTACCGCTCCCAGGCGCAGTTGGAGGCCCTGGTCGATCCGCAGGCCGCCTCCGACACCGCGCAGTCGATGCTCGACGACTACCGGCAGACCGGCGTCTTCCCCAAGTGGTCGGAGAACAACGGCGAGTCCTACGTGATGGTCGGCGACCCCGCCGCCGCGATCATCGCCGACTACCACGCCTTCGGCGCCCGGCAGTTCGACACCGCCGAGACGCTGCGCGGACTGGTCGCCCAGGCGTCCAGGGCGAACAACGACCGCCCCGGCCTGAACTACCTCGACTCCCCCGGCTACCTGCCGCACAACGGCAGTTACGGCTGCTGCAACTTCTACGGGCCGGTCGCCACGACGCTGGAGTACAACACCGCGGACTTCGCCCTGTCGGCGTTCGCGGGCGCGCTCGGTGACAGCGCGAGCCAGTCCACGTACGCGAAGCGCGCCCAGAACTGGCGCAACGTCCTCAACCCGGCCTCCGGCTTCGTCGAGCCGCGCAACGCCAACGGCGCCTGGACGGGCGGCTTCGACCCGACCAGCGGCACGGACATGGTCGAGGCGGACTCCTGGATCTACACCGGCATGGTGCCGTTCAACGTGCGGGACCTGGCTCGCGCCAAGGGCGGCAACACCGCGATGAACCACTATCTGGACACCGTCCTGCGCAGCTTCACCGGCGCCAACGGCTACGCCTGGGTCGGCAACGAGCCCAGTATCGAGCTGCCTTGGGAGTACGACTACACCGGTCAGCCGTGGAAGACACAGGGCACCGTCCGCGCCGTCCAGCAGCAGATCTGGTCCGCGACCCCCGGCGGGCTGGCCGACGGCAACGACGACCTGGGGGCCATGAGCGCCTGGTACGTCTTCTCCGCGCTCGGCATGTACCCGCAGACGCCGGGCACCGCCGACCTGGCCCTGGGCTCGCCGCTCTTCCCGCAGGCCGTGATCACGCTGCCCTCCGGCAAGAAGCTGACCGTCAACGGCAACGGCGCCGCCGACAACGCCCCCTACGTGCAGTCGGCGGCCTGGAACGGCTCGGCGTGGAACAACGCCTACGCGCCCACCTCCGCCCTCACCGCGGGCGGAACCCTGGACTTCACCCTCGGAACGAGCGCCAACACGAGCTGGGCCGCCGCGAGTTCGGCGGCGCCGCCGTCGTACGGAGGCGGCACGTCGGCGCCGTCGATCCCGCGGGTGGGGCCGATCGTGTCCGGCGTCCCCGCCTCCGGAGGCGGCAAGCTGTGCGTCGACGTCGCGAACTCGGGCACGGCGGACGGCACCGCCACCCAGCTGTGGGCCTGCAACGCCACCTATGCCCAGGACTGGACGGTCGCCGCGGACGGCTCGCTGCGCTCGCTCGGCAAGTGCCTGGACGTGGACAACGGCGGCACCGCCAACGGCACCAAGGTCCGGCTGTGGACCTGCAACGGCACCGGAAGCCAGCAGTGGCGGGCCGGCGCGAACAACTCGCTGGTCAACCCGCAGTCCAACCTCTGCCTGGACGACCCCAACAGCTCGGCCGCGGGCGGCACCGCGCTCCAGCTCTACGCCTGCAACGGCACGGGCGCCCAGAACTGGACGCTCCCGGCGACCGCCACGTCCCTGACCGGCAAGAGGGCCGCCGACCCGGCCGGCACACCCGCCTGGCAGCCGGGCCGCAGCCCGACCGCCGCGCCGAGGACCGGGGCACGGCGGTGAGCGCTGCGCCCTGATCACCCGCCACCCCCCACACCGGTCCGGCCGCCCGGCTCCCCGAGGCGGCCGGACCGCTCCCGTCCCACGACGCGCCCGCCGCTCCACCCGGCGAGCGACCCCGGCACCGCCCCGGCGCGGCTCCGGATGGTTCGACGCGCCTCCCGCGCCGGGCCGGACCGGGCCGCGGTCCGGGGCACCCGTCTGACCAGCGGTCCCGCGACGCGCCGCGCGAGAGGCGATCGGCCGGGGCGGGAAAAGGCCACCAGATTGGTCTAGTCCTTACTTGGTGCAGACCATTGACACGTCTCCGTCCACAGGGCTATTCCGTAAGCATCTTCCGTGCGTCACGACTGAGTTGACGCCACTTCACCTCTGGATGGCCATGAGACATCTGCGCCCCCTTCGCGCCACCGTCACCGCGGTGGCGACCGCGGTGACCGCTCTGGGCCTCACCGCGCTCGCGGGCTCCCCCGCCCAGGCCGCGACCCCGCTCCCCGCCCACGTCTTCGCCCCGTACTTCGAGTCCTGGACGGGTGAGAGCCCCGCCGCCCTCAGCGCCCAGTCCGGCGCCAAGCACCTGACGATGGCGTTCCTCCAGACGGCGGCCAAGGGCTCCTGCACCGTCTACTGGAACGGCGACACCTCGCTGCCCGTCGCCCAGGCCTCCTTCGGCGCCGACATCAAGACGATCCAGGGGCGCGGCGGTGACGTCATCCCCTCGTTCGGCGGGTACACGGCGGACACCACCGGGACCGAGATCGCCGACAGCTGTACGGACGTCGACCAGATCGCCGCCGTCTACGAGAAGGTCGTCACGACCTACGACATCCCGCGGCTCGACATGGACATCGAGGTCGACTCGCTGGACAACACCGCCGGTATCGACCGGCGGAACAAGGCGATCAAGAAGGTCCAGGACTGGGCCGCCGCCAGCGGCCGCAAGCTGGAGATCTCGTACACCCTGCCGACGACGACCAACGGCCTCGCGGCCAGCGGTCTCGCCGTGCTCAAGAACGCGGTGGCCAACGGCGCGCGCGTCGACGTCGCCAACCTCATGACGTTCGACTACTACGACAACGCCACGCACAACATGGCCCAGGACACCAAGACCGCCGCCCAGGGCCTGTACAACCAGCTCGCCGCGCTCTACCCCGCCAAGACCCCGGCCCAGCTCTGGGGCATGATCGGCGTCACGGAGATGCCCGGCGTCGACGACTTCGGGCCGGCCGAGACGTTCACCCTCGCCAACGCCAAGGACGTGTACGACTGGGCCGTCGGCAAGGGGATCAACATGATCTCCTTCTGGGCGCTCCAGCGCGACAACGGCAGCTGCCCCGGCGGCGCCGCCGGGGACAGCTGCTCCGGCATCGCCCAGAACACCTGGGACTTCACCCACGTCTTCGCGCCCTTCACCAGCGGCACCACCGCGCCGGCCAACGACTTCTCGCTGACGGCGTCCCCGGCGTCGGGGTCGGTCAAGGCCGGGGCCTCCACGAGCGCGACGGTACGGACCGCGGTCACCTCGGGCAGCGCCCAGACCGTCAGCCTCACCGTCAGCGGAGCACCCGCGGGCGTCACCGCCACCCTCAGCCCCGCCTCGGTGACGGCCGGCGGGACCTCGACGCTCACCGTCGCCACGACCTCGGCGGCCGTCAACGGCACCTACAGCATCGTGGTCAGCGGCGCGAGCCCGGGCGCCGCGCACTCGGCGACGTACTCGCTGACCGTCACCGGCGGCAGCGGCAACCAGTGCACGGCGGCACCCTGGGCCTCCGGGTCGATCTACACGGGCGGCCAGCAGGTGTCGTACAAGGGCCACACCTGGAAGGCCAAGTGGTGGACGACGGGCGAGGAGCCCGGCACCACCGGCGAGTGGGGTGTCTGGCAGGACCTCGGCGCCTGCTGAACCCCTTCGATCCGGGCGGGGGCCCGGGGACCGTCGGTCCCCGGGCCCCCGCCCGCCCGTCGTCGCGGCGAGGGGGGCTCAGGTCCCGAGCCACAGGAGCGTGGTCAGCGCCCCCAGGGCCGCGCCCACCAGGGTCTGCGGCACCGTGTGGTAGCGCAGGGCCACCCGGGTCCAGCACACCAGCGCGGTCCCCGCGTACCCCGCCAGCCACCACGGGCTGTGCACGACGGCGAGCAGCGCGACCACGGCCGACGCGACCGCCGAGTCGACGGACACCTTCCAGACGGTGTTCACGCCCAGCAGGACGACGGTCATCAGCCACAGCGCGACCATCGCCCTGATGACGTCCGCCGGAGCCCGCCCCCAGGTCATCAGGAGCGCGCCGGTCCCGACGGACGCCAGGATGACGAGGAAGATGGGCGCCCGCTTCGTCCGGTCCACGACGTGGCGGTCGCCCCAGGTCCCCCGTCCGCGCTCGTACTCGATGTACGCGGCGGGCACCAGCCCTGCGCACAGCGCGCCCAGAAGTCCCCAGGCCAGGCCGACGGGTCCGCCCGCGACGGCCCCGATCCCGAGCATCCCGGCCACGAGCACGTTGCGCGGCTGGAGGACGTCCGTGACGAGGCGCGCCGCGCCGCTCGACGTACCGGGGGCCGGCCGGGCGACCGCTCTCGTCCTCGTCCTGGTCCGTGTCCTCATCCCTGTCCTTCGTCGGTCGAACGGCGTCGATGGAGCGTCGTGCGTCGACTCGGCGCGTCGGACGCGTGCGTCGGGCAGGACGAGGCAGTGTACGGCGGCGGCCGGCGTCCGCCACCGGGGTGAGGCGGCGTGACCTGACGCGGGTGGGCGGCGGTTGTCCCGTCATGAAGATGATCCGCGGTGCCGTCACCGCCTCCGCTCTCGCGCTCGCCGTCGTCGCGGCCCTCGCGCAGGGCGGCCCCGCCGCCGCCACCGAAGCGGCTCCGGCCCGCGTCGACAGGAGCTCCTGCACGCACCACTGGTCGGGGCCCCAGATCTGCATCCGCATGACCGGCGACGCCCTGCGGACCCGCGTGGTGGGCTTCTGGTCCAACCCTCCGGGGTCCGTGAGGTCCCGCACGACGTGGCTCGCCTCGGACGGCAGGCGGATCACCAGCGTGGCCCGCGCCACCCGGGTCGGAAAGACCGTCAGTTTCACCTGGTCCGGCGCCGATTACCGGGGCCGGAAGATCTGCGTGCGGTTCCGGGGGATCAACCGCACGGCCTGCCAGGACGCGCCCGTCTAGACCGGCCGTGACCGCCCCTCCGGCGCGCACGCGCCCCCGCCCGATTCAGTCGGCCGGACCGGGCGGGGGCAGGTGCGCGGTGTCGCCCCAGGTGCGCAGGCGCAGGGCGCGGCCGTCGGATTCCCAGTGGGACAGCGAGGCGTTGGGTACCGGCGGGAGTTCCTCGGACGGGACCGCGCCGGTCCCGGCCAGGACGTGGCGCAGGGCGACCAGGACGCTGTCGTGCGCGACCAGGAGGACGCGGCGGCCGGGCGCGGCCCGGCACAGGTCGCTGAGGAACTGCCCGACGCGCAGCGCCACATCGGTGAGGGCCTCGCCCCCGGGCGGCCGGTAGTGCCACTCCCCCGACAGGGCCCGCCGGGCGGCCTCCTCCGGGCTGCGGGCCCGTACGACGCTCGGCGGGTGCAGTTCGAAGACGCCCATCTCCCGGTCGCGGAGCCGCTCGTCGACCACCGTCCGCCGTGCGGGAGGCACGCGAGGTGTGGGACACGCCGAGGACGCGGGAGGTCGCGGCCCGCCCTGGGCGGCGGCGGTCCTGCGCATCACCTGCCAGGTCCGGCGGGCCCTCAGGTAGGGCGAGCACACCACCAGATCGGGCCCGCCCTCGGCGTCCAGGGCCGCCAGCCTGCGGCCCAGGGCCTCGGCCTGGCGCACGCCCAGCGGGGACAGGGCGACGTCCCGGTCGCGTCCGGCCAGCGGTGCGGTGGACCCGGCGGCCGCCGCGGCGGCGAACGCCACGTTGGCGGTGGACTGCCCGTGCCGCACCGCCCACAGCGACTCCAGGCCGCACGGTGGCACCGGCGCCGCCGTCGGCGGGTCGCGGGGGACGGATCCTTCCGGGCGGCTCACGGTCCTATTCTGCCCAGGCGCGCTCCAACAGGGCCTCGAAGGTGGCGGGTTCGCGGCCGATCAGTTTGGCGAGCGTGGGATCGACGGCGGTGAACTCGCCGTGCCGGGCCGCGGCGAAGACGCTCGTCAACAGGTCGGCGACGGGGGCCGGGGCGCCGTGCGCGAGGACCTGCTCGCGGAAGGTGCCGTCGGGAACGACGGTACGGGTGAAGGGGCGGCCGGTGATCCGGGACGCGGTCCGGGCGACGGTGTCGAAGTCGAGCGCCGCGCCGCCGGTGAGCGGCGGGGTCGGCCCCTCGAAGCCGCCCGCGCCGGTGAGGACCGCCGCGATGGCGTCGGCGAGGTCGTCGTGGCCGGTCCAGGCGACGGGCCCGTCGGCGGGGAGGGCGATGTCGCCGGTGTGGCGGGCGGGCTCCAGGAACTGCACGGCGCTGGCCGCGTAGAACCCGTTGCGCAACGCGGTCCAGGGCAGGCCCGTGGCGCGGAGCAGGTCCTCCGTCACGGCGTGGTCGCGGCACGCCTGGAAGCGGGAGTCGTGGGCGGCGCCCATCTGGCTCGTGTAGAGGATGCGGCCGACGCCCGCGCGCACGGCGGCGTCGATGGCGGTGCGATGCCCGGTGACGCACTCCTCGCCCGTGCGGTCGAGGGAGACGAGGAGGAGCTGGTCGGCTCCCTCGAAGGCGTGGTCGAGCGAGGCGGGGTCGTCGAAACTGCCCTGCCGGACCCGGACGCCCCGGTCGGCGAGGTCCTGGGCCCCGCGGGGGTCGCGGACGCTGACGCCGACGCGGGTCGCGGGGACGCGCTCCAGCAGGCGCTCGACGGTGAGGCGGCCGAGCCTTCCGGTGGCTCCGGTGACGATGATCATGAGGTTTCCCCAAACTGTTTCCAGTGGAATCACCTTCACGGTAACGCTGAAATATCGATGGAATCAAATCACCGGTATCATCGGTACATGGTCACCCGTGAGTCCCCCGCCAGCCCGGACAGTCCGCGTCGCCGCATCGTCGATGCGGCCGTCGAGCTGCTGGAGAGCGGCGGCCCCGACGCGGTCAGCACCCGCGCGGTCGCCGCCGCGGCCGGCATGCAGCCGCCCGCGATCTACCGCCTCTTCGGCGACAAGGAAGGCCTCATCGAGGCGGTCGCGGAGCACGGGTACGCACAGTTCCTGGAGAGCAAGCGCGCGCAGCTCGACCCCGCCCCGCAGGACGCGGTGGAGGACCTGCGGCGCGGCTGGGACATGGTGGTGGAGTTCGGGATCTCCCGCCCCGAGCTGTTCGCGGTGATGAACAGGGCGACCGGCCGCGGCGCGGACCTGGCCCACCGCGCGGGCCTGGAGATCCTGCACGGCCGGGTGCGCAGGCTGGCGGCCGGCGGATGGCTGCGGGGCGACGAGGAGCTGGCCGCCCAGATCATCCGGGCGACCGGCCAGGGCGCGGTCATCACCTGGCACTCCACGCCGCCGGAGCGCCGCGATCCGGCGCTGCTGACCGCGCTCCGCGAGGCCATGATCACCGCCGTCACCCGCGCCGAACCGACCGTCCCCGCCACGGAGTCCGGTCCCGGCGCGGCGGCCCGCGCACTGCGCGCCGCCCTTCCCGACGACGCCGGGGTGCTGAGCGACGCCGAGCTGCGGCTGCTGCGCGAATGGCTCACCCGTCTCGCGGACGCGGGCGGCGGCGCAGACCGTTCCGGCGCCTGAGGCGCACGGTCCGGCCAAGTTGCCGGACCGGCAACTTTAGGTGCGCGGCGGCGCCGCCCCGCGCAGGATCGACAGGGCCGCCCCGCGCACGGAAGGCCGGGGCGCGCGATTCGGTACGGCAGCACGAGCTACAGGAGGCATCCGGTGTCCGGACACCACGAGCACGGCGGGAACGGCGCGCACGCCCGGCAGGACGAGGAGGCCGCCGCCGCGATGTTCGAACCCGCCGGCTGGGACGAGCGGTACGCGGGCCAGGAGCGCTTCTGGAGCGGCGAGCCCAATCCGCAGCTCGTCGCCGCCGCCGACGGGCTCACCCCGGGCACGGCGCTCGACGTCGGGTGCGGGGAGGGCGGCGACGTCGTCTGGCTGGCCGGGCAGGGCTGGCGGGTGACCGGCGCCGACTTCTCCGCCGAGGGGCTCGCGCGCGCCGCCCGGCACGTCGAGCAGGCGGGCCTGGCCGAGCGCGTCGACTGGTGGCAGGTGGACGCCCGGGCCTTCGACGCGGGCGAGCGCGCGTACGACCTGGTCACCAGCCACTACCTGCACGCCCCCGACGGGGGCATGGTCGAGGTGACCCGCTCGCTCGCCGGGGCCGTCGCCCCGGGCGGACTGCTGCTGGTCGTCGGCCACGCGCCGTCCCACGAGTTCACGACGCTCTCCGAGAGCCACCGCAAGGCGATGTTCCTGGCCGCGGAGCTGCTGCCCGCCCTGCCGGACGACTTCGAGCCCGTCGTGGTCGAGCAGCGCACCCGCACGCTCCAGCGGGACAGCGGCCCGGTGGAGGCCGAGGACTCGGTGCTGCTGGCCCGGCGCGCCCGGCACTGACCCGCACCCGCCGCGGCGCCAGTCCGGGCCGACCCCGTCCAGGACGAAGCCGTGGCGCTCGTCGTCGCGGCGGAGCCGGTCCGGCGCCGTGTCGGCCCGCGTGGGGGGGGCAGGACACCTCGTGGCCGGTACGTCGGCGACGACGACCGCGAGCCGGCGGCGACAAGGAACCGGAACCCCGCGCACGAGCGGCGGCGCGCCGCTGCGGGAGTACGGCCGAGGGGCCGTCGCGCACCGGCCCGAGCGCCGCACCCACGCGCACGCAGGAGGCCACCAGGAGCGCCGCGGGCGTGCGGCGCCGGAGCCGTGCGCCCAGCCGGTGCGCCCGCGCGCCCGCCGACGCTTCCGCAGCCGGGCTGACGAACACCGCACGCCTCCCCCACGATGAGGTGCCGCCCTGTCGGTGGCGTCCACGCGGGACGGCGGTCCAGCCCCCGCCACGAGCAGACAGCCGGGGGAACACATGGGACGACGCTGGCTCATCACGGGATGCTCCTCCGGCCTCGGCCGGGCGCTGGCGGGCGCGGCCGCCGCGGCGGGCGACGACCTCGTGGTCACCGCGCGCAGGACCGCCGACCTGGAGGACCTGGCCGCCGCCTGGCCCGGTCGCGTCACGCCGGTCGCGCTGGAGCTGCGCGACGCCGACTCCTGCGCGGCGGCCGTCCGGTACGCGGCCGAACGGCTCGGCGGCATCGACGTGCTGGTCAACAACGCGGGTGGCGGCCTCTTCGGCGCGGTCGAGGAGACGTCCGACACCGAGCTGCGCGACCTGCTGGAAGTCCTGCTCGTCGGTCCATGGCGGCTGACCCGGCTGATCCTGCCGCTGATGCGGGCGCAGGGCGCGGGACACATCGTCAACGTGTCCTCGGTGGCCGGTCACCTCACCCTGCCCGGCGCGGCCGGCTACGCCGCCGGGAAGCAGGCGCTGGAGGCCATGAGCCAGACGCTCGCGGCGGAGACCGCGCCCCACGGCATCCGGGTCACCGTCCTGGAACCCGGCATGTTCGCCACGCGCTACGGCACCGCCATGACGGAGACCCGCGAGCACGTCGCGGCCTACGCCGAGGCCAACGGGCCCATGCTCGCGGCCTTCCGGGCCCTCGCGGACGCCCCGGAGGTCGGCGACCCCGACGACTTCGCCGCCCAGGTGCTCGCCGTCGTGGCCGGCGAGGGCCCCCTTCCGCTCCGCATCCCGATCGGCGACGACGCGTTCGGCTATCGGGAGGCGGCACTCGACGCGTCCCGGACGGATCTCGCGGAGGCGCGACGGCTCTTCGGGTGAACCGGGAATTCACGGCACGGGCAATTTGCCTCGAAGGGCGAAAGACCCGCCACGTTCCGCGACTCCCCGCGTTCTGCAAAGAGAACAAAGCGAACGGGAATGGCTGGTCGAAGGCTGGTGGAAAGCGAAAGGCCCGGCGCCCGCCGCACGCACCCGTGATCACGGAGCGTCACGGAATGAATGCGTAAAGATTTGTGCGCGTGGCGCGGCGCCACGCGATCAATTCCGCGTGTAAGGCCTCGTAAGATCTCGCCAACGCAAAAGGGAGTTCCCTCGGCGTCAGGCCTAGGAACCTGCCGATGCGAACTCCCCGCGCGGCCCCCACCATCCGGAATTGCGACCCGACGGAGATGCCGTTTTGCAACAGCTTAGCAACACCCGACCGTCCCTTTCGGGACGACTGGCCCGCGTAGTGTGCCGCCTTCGCGGATGGCGGCTGAAGAACGGACGGTCGCTCGTCGACGAGATGGTGCGCGGCGCCGCCTACAGCGCCGGTTCCGCGGCGGTGAGCCTTCTGGTGGTCTGGCTCCAGCACCACCTCTGAGAGACAGCCCCCTCGCCCAGCATCGCTCAGCTCGCGTGACGAGCTCTCAGAAGGCGTAGCGGATGCGCAGCCACGGCGTGTGCGTGGTGACGAGGTCCCTGAGGCGGGTGAGGGAGCGCTGTTTGACCTGGACCTGGTAGCGGATGTTGAGGGCGCCGTTCTCGGAGCGCTTCGGCTCCTGCGCCTCCGGCTGCCACAGCAGTTCCTCCGCCCGGGGATGCCAGCCGAGGTTCACCTCATGGAGCTGCTGGTTGTGGGTGAGCATGATGATCTCGGCGGCGGCCTGTTCCTTCACGCGCGCGGGCAGCACGTCGTCGAGGTGGCCGAGCAGGTCGGCCCAGTCGCGCTGCCAGCCGGGACGCAGGACGACGGGTGACAGGTTGAAGTGGACCTCGTAGCCCGCGTCGAGGAAGTCCGCGGCGGCGGCGATCCGCTCGGCGACCGGGCTGGTGCGGAGGTCCAGCAGGCGCGCGTCGGCAGCGGGCATGAGCGAGAAGCGGATGCGGGTGCGCCCCTGGGGATCGAGGTCCAGGAGGTCGGGGTTGACGAACTTCGTGGCGAACGACGCCTTGGCGGTGGGCAGGCGCCGGAAGGCGGCGATGTAGTCGGCGGTGTTGTCGCACAGCAGCGCGTCCGCCGAGCAGTCGCCGTTCTCCCCGATGTCGTAGACCCAGGCGTGCGGGTCGCACTGGTTCGGCTCGCCCTTCGGCCCCTGGGCCCGGACGTGCCGCCGGACGTGGGCCAGGATCGCCTCGATGTTGGTGAAGAGCGTGATCGGGTTGGCGTACCCCTTGCGGCGGGGCACGTAGCAGTAGGCGCAGGCCATGGCGCAGCCGTTCGAGACCCCGGGGGCGATCCAGTCCGCGGAGCGCCCGTTGGGGCGGGTGACCGGGTGGCGCCGGACGCCGAGGACCAGGGTCTCGGTCTTGATCCGGGTCCAGCGGCCGATGTTGCCCTCGTTGCCGTGCAGCTCGGGGATGCCCCAGTGGCTCGCCACCTCAGTCACGCGGGCGTCGGGCAGCCGGGCCATGATCTGCTGCCCGCGCGGAGAGGCGAGCGCCTCCGGTTCGGCGAAAACCGACCGGATGTCGAGCAGTCGCCGCGCCCGGGCGCTGTCGCGGAATCCGCCCGGGGCGGGCCCCGGCGACGGGGTGGCGTCCCAGCCGAACAGGGCCTGCTGACCGTCCAGGCCGTCTTGATCGTCCTGCTCGTCGTCGTGAGCGTCCGGGGAACGGTTCATGCGGGTACCTCCGGACTCGCGGCGCGGCCGGCGCCCCGTGAGGGCGCCTGTCACGGAGAGCCTACGATTCGGGCCGCCCGTCGCCGCGCAGCCCACGCGTGCCGTCCCCGGCCCGCTCCCTCACGCGCGCGCCCTGGTGGCGGGCGGCGGCGAGGATCTCGTACACGGTCGCCCCGGGCCCCAGCCGCAGGCTCTCCGGGGACCCCCCGGCCGCCTCCACGGACAGGATCTCCCCGTGTCCGTCGCGCCCGTCCGTGAAGGTGAGGTCCCGCCACGGGTGGCGCCACTGCCGGTCGGGGCCGCGCCACATCTCCACGGCGCGGTCGGTCGTGCGCAGCAGCCGGGCCGTGCGGAACAGGCGCGAGCGCCCCTCGGCCGCGCCGTGCACGGCGTACCTGCTCAGCTCGTGCTCCCCCGCCTCCAGGGACGTCCGCCGGGTCCGCTCCTGCCGCAGCTCCCGCAGGTTCGAGGTGAAGACGAGCAGGGCGAGCACGAAGGAGAGGAGCACGATGCCCGGGCTCGGCCCGCCGGTGCGCAGCCACATCAGGGCGCACAGGAACGCCCACACCAGGAGGAAGACCAGGACCTTGACGGCGATACCGCGTGCGGAACGACGTCCGGTACGGCGTTCCGTGCGCGGCGACATGCTCATCAGCACCTCCGGGGAGTCCGTACCGGATCCGGTACCCCGCACCACGCCCCGTCACGCCGGGCGTCGACCCGCGCGATACTGGGCCCATGTTCGTGGACACGGTGCGCACGCGACTCGGATCCGCCCTCTTCTCCCGCGTGGCCGGGCCGGACGGCCCCGCCAACCGGGCGCGGATCCACGACACCCCCGGCCCGCGCTGGTTCGCCCCCGACTCCCCCGTGCGGACGGTGCACGGCGACGCGTCCATGTTCATCGGGGGCATCGCCGCCCTGCTGCTCCAGTCGCTGCATCCGCTCGCGATGGCCGCCGTCGACGCGCACTCCGGCTACAAGGGCGATCCCTGGGGCCGTCTCCAGCGCACCAGTACGTTCCTCGCCGTCACCACCTTCGGTGTCGAGGAGCACGCCCAGGACGCCGTGGACCGGGTGCGCGCCGTGCACGGCCGGATCCGCGGCACCGCGGCGGACGGCCGCCCCTACCGCGCCGACGACCCGCATCTGCTCACCTGGGTGCACACCGCGGAGGCGTACTGCTTCCTCGGCGCCCACCAAAGGTTCGGCGCGCACCCGTTGGACGAGGAGGGGTGCGACCGGTACGTCGCGGAGTCCGCCCGGGTCGCCCGCGCCCTCGGCGCCGACGACCCGCCCACCGACCTGTCCGCGCTGCGCCGCCGGGTGGCCGCCTACCGCCCCGAGCTGCGGGCCACCCCGGCGGCCCGGGAGGCGGCCCGCTTCCTGCTGGTCACACCGCCGCTGCCGTGGCCGGCCCGGCCCGCGTACGCCGTGCTCGCCGCCAACGCGGCGGGGCTGCTGCCCGGTTGGGCGCGGCGACCGCTGCTGCTGCCGTACGTGCCGGTGGTGGAGGAGACCGCCGTCCGGCTCGGCGGCAAGGGCATGACCCGGGCGATCCGCTGGGCCATGACCCCTCCGTCCTGACCGCCGTACGGGCCCGCCGCGCCGCTCGCGCCCGGGCGGGCCGGAGCGGGCCGGTCGGGCGGTCTCACGCGGCCGGTGCGCCGCCGGGGAACATCGCCGCAGGGGTCGTCGGCAGGGCGTCCAGCGCCGCCACCGCGGCCGTCAGATCCGCGCGCACGGTGTCGAGTTCGGCGGGGACGTCCGCGGCGCGCGGGTCGTCGGCGCCGGTGACCGACAGGCAGGACAGCAGGGTCAGCAGCGCCTGGGAGACCCGGGCCCCGGCCGTGCCGAGCGGCCCGGTCTCCTCCTCGTTCACATGGTTCAGGACGTTCCAGACGTGGCCCGTCTGCCAGTGCAGCAGGCCCATCACCCCGGTCCAGTCGGCGCCCGACGCCTTGAACACCTGCTCGCGGGCGAGCGCCATCTCCTCGGTGCCCGCGCCGGCTTCGAGCATGTTGCCCTCGGTCACCATCCCGGTGCCGATGGAGGCGCCGTAGAGGGCGTTGGCGAGGACGGCGGCGAGGACGTGCTCGCCGCCGACCGTGTCGGCCTGCGCCGCCAGCTCCTCGGGGGTGGGGGCGTGGGCGTAGACGCCGAGGGCGGTCATGGCCGCGGCTATCGCTGTCGGGGTGGGCGCGGGGTGGCGCTGATCGTGAGCTGGCATGTCCAGGACCGTAGCGGGTCGGCGGGAGGGGACACGAACGGGCCTGCCGGACGTGTCCCCTCCCGCCGTACCGCGGGGCGGGGGTGTCAGTTCCCGCCGGAGCTCGCGAGGTTCTCCCGGATCTTGGCGATGGCGAAGCCCCAGCCCTGCTGGACGGTCGGCTTGGCCGGCACGGCGATCTCCTCGGGGTTGGTCAGGACGTCCAGGAGGACCGGGCCCGGCGTGGCGAACGCCCGGCCGACCGCCTCGGCGAGGTCCTCGGGCCGGGTCACGCGGATGCCGGTGATGCCGAGCGCCTCGGCGACCGCGGCGAAGTCCGGGTTGTCCAGCTCCGTGCCGAACTCCGGCAGGCCGGCCTGTTCCTGCTCCAGCTTGACCATGCCGAGGCGCTGGTTGTCGAAGACGACCAGTTTCAGCGGCAGTCGGCGGCTGCGGACGGTCATGAGGTCGCCGAGGAGCATCCCGAGACCGCCGTCGCCGCAGAAGGCGACGACCTGCCGGTCCGGGTTGAGGAGCTGCGCGCCGATCGCCTGCGGCATCGCGTTGGCCATCGAGCCCAGGTTGTAGGAGCCGAGCAGGCGGCGGGACCCGCGCATCTCGACGAACCGCGACAGCCACACGGTGGCCATGCCGGTGTCCGAGGTGAAGATCGCGTCGTCGGCCGCCAGGGCGTCCACGGCGGCGGCGAGCGCCTCGGGACGGACCAGGTGGTCGCGGTTGTCGAAGGCCGAGCGCACCTTGCCGACCAGGCCGTGGTCGTGCCCGGGTTCGGCGAGCCGGCGCTGCCCCTCCTGCCACTTGGTGAACTTCTCGCGCGCGCCCTCCAGGTGCTTGCGCTCGGTGCGCCGCTCCAGGCGGTCGAGCAGCCCGCGGACGGTGGGCCCGACGTCGGCGGCGAGGGCCACGTCGACCGGCACCCGGCGGCCGATGTGCTCGGCCACCCGGTCGACCTGGACGACCTTCTTGCCCTGCGGGTACCAGTCCCGGTAGGGGAAGTCCGTGCCGAGCAGCAGGAGCGTGTCCGCCTGGTCCATGGCGTGCGCGGCGGCCGGGTTGCCGATCAGGCCCGTCTGGCCGACCTGGTAGGGGTTGTCGCCCTCGAAGCCCTCCTTGGCCTTGAGGGTGAGCACCATGGGGGCAGCGAGGCGCTCGGCGAGGGCGAGCACGTCCTCGCGGGACTCCCGGGCGCCGCGGCCGACGAGCATCGTGACGTCGCCGCCGTCGGCGAGGGTGGCGGCCGCTTCGTCCAGGATCGGGTCGTCGGGCCGGTTGGCGGAGCCGACGACGGACAGCCGGGTCGGCCGGTCCTCCGGAAGCTCCTTGTCGCCGACGTCCCCGGGGACGGTGAGCACGGCGACACCGCGCCGGCCGATCGCGGTGCGCACGGCGATCTCCAGCAGCCCGGGCAGCTGTTCCGGGGAGGTGACGGTCGCACGGAAGACGGCGACGTCACGGAAGAGCAGGTCGTTGTCGACCTCCTGGAAGTAGTCGGTGCCCACCTCGGCGAGCGGCACCTGGCCGGCGATGGCGAGCACCGGGGTGCCGCTCTTGGCGGCGTCGTACAGGCCGTTGAGCAGGTGGACGGAGCCGGGGCCGACGGTGCCCATGCAGACGCCGATGGTGTCGGTGAGCTGGGACTGGGCGCCCGCGGCGAACGCGGCGGCCTCCTCGTGGCGGCAGCCGACCCAGCTGACGGACGCGCTCTCGCGGATGGCGTCGGTGAAGGGGTTGAGCGCGTCTCCGACGACGCCGAAGACATGGCGTACCCCGAGTTCCTCGAACGCGTCGATCACGACTCGGGCGACAGTGCGGGACATCTAGTGGTTCCTCTCGTACAGGGGGGTGCGCGGAGCGCTCGCGGGCGTGAAGGTGTCCGGGTCGGCCGCCTGCCAGTCGGCCGCCCAGCTCCGCGGGGGTGCGGCGAGCAGTTCGCCGGGCGACAGCCAGGGGTAGAGCTCGGCGTAGGAGCGGAAGCCGCCGTGGTCCTCGCGGCGCTGGAGCAGGTGCGGGCCCAGCTCGGACGCGTCGCGTACGCCCATGGCGGCCATGATCTGGAGGGCGCTGTGCAGCGTGGCCCGCTGGTAGCGGGTGACCCGGGCGGCCTTGTCGACGACGTCGAGGGCGCGGGCCCGGCGCGGGTCCTGGGTGGTGACGCCGGTCGGGCAGCGGTTGGTGTGGCAGCGCTGGGCCTGGATGCAGCCGACGGCGAACATCATCGCGCGGGCCGCGTTGGTGTAGTCGGCGCCGAGGGCGAGCCGCTTGACGATGTCGGAGCCGGTCGCGACCTTGCCGCTGGCGCCGAGCCGGATCCGGTCGCGCAGCCCACTGCCGGTCAGGGCGCTGTGCACGGTGAAGAGGCCCTCGGTGAGCGGCATTCCGAGGTGGTCGGCGAATTCCAGCGGGGCGGCGCCGGTGCCGCCCTCCGCGCCGTCCACCACGATGAAGTCGGGGGTGATCCCCTCCGCGGTCATGGCCTTGCAGACGGCGAGGAACTGGGCCCGTGAGCCGGGGCACAGCTTGAAGCCCACCGGTTTGCCGTGGGCCAGCTCCCGCAGCCGCGCGAGGAAGCGGACGAGTTCGCGCGGGGTGGAGAAGACCCGGTGGTAGGGCGGGGAGACGACCGTCTCGCCCCGGGGCACCCCGCGCACCCCGGCGATCTCGGCGTTCACCTTGCTGCCGGGCAGGACCCCGCCGATGCCGGGCTTGGCGCCCTGCGACAGCTTGAGCGACACGCAGCGCACGGACGGGTGGGCGGCCTTCTCCGCGAACTGCCGCTCGTCGAAGTCGCCGTCGCGGGTGCGGCAGCCGAAGTAGCCGGTGCCGATCTCCCAGACCAGGTCGCCGCCGGGCCGCAGGTGGTACTCCGACAGGCCGCCCTCGCCGGTGTCCTGGGCGAATCCGCCGCGGGCGGCGCCGGTGTTCAGGGCGAGCACGGCGTTGGCCGACAGCGAGCCGAAGCTCATCGCGGACACGTTGAGCAGGGCCATGTCGTACGGCGCGGTGCAGTCGGGGCCGCCGACGCGGACCCGGGGCGGCTCCTCGGGGACGTCGGCCGGGGCCATCGACGGGACGAGGAACTCGTAGCCGCGCGCGCTCATGTCGCGTTCGCTGCCGAACGGTTCCTCGGCGTCGACGCCCTTGGCCCGCTCGTAGACGATGCTGCGGGTGTCCCGGTCGAAGGGCCGTCCGTCGTAGTTCCGCTCGACGAAGTACTGCTGGAGTTCGGGGCGCAGCGACTCCATCAGGAAGCGCAGATGTCCGAGGACGGGGTAGTTCCGCAGGACGGAGTGGCGGCGCTGGACGAGGTCGTACAGCCCGGTCAGGGCCACCGCCGCCACGGCGGCCGCCGGCAGCCACCACCAGGGGGAGACCAGGAGGGCCGACAGCGCGGCGCCGAGCGCGGCGGCCGTGAGGAGGCCCACCAGGGCATATCGCGTCATGATCTTCGAGTGACCCCGATTCGGTCCGGCACACGTCGTCTCCCGGCCTTCCACCGGTTCCCGGCGGTTCTGCCCCGCGCGCGGGCCGTCCCGTGCTCAGGCGGCGTCGCGGTACGCGGGACCGCCCACGGCGACGTCCCGCACCTTCGCGCAACTGCGGCTGATCAGGCGGGAGACGTGCATCTGGGAGCAGCCGATCTCCTCGGCGATGCTGGCCTGGGTGCGGTCCTCGAAGTAGCGCAGGTAGAGGATGGTCCGCTCGCGCTCGGGCAGCAGCCGCAGGCCCCGCTTGACGGCTTCGCGGTCGGTGATCAGGTCGTAGCCGGGCTCGGCCGCCCCCAGGGTGTCGGCGATGCTGAATCCGTCGTCGGAACCGCCGGTCTCGGCGTCCAGGGACAGGGCCCGGTAGCTCTCCAGCGCCTCCATGCCGTCGCGCACCTCGTCCAGGGTCAGTCCGGCGCGCACCGCTATCTGCTCGATGCCGGGCTCGGTGTCCTGGCCGGGCTCGTTGAGCACGTCGCGGCGCGCGGAGCGGACCTTGTTGCGCAGGTCCTGCACCCGGCGCGGCACGCGCACGTCCCAGCCGTGGTCCCGGAAGTGCCGGCGCAGTTCGCCGGTGATCGTGGGGACCGCGTACGCCTCGAAGGCGCCGCGGGCGACGTCGTAGCGCTCGATCGCCTTCACCAGGCCCATCGCCGCGACCTGCTTCAGGTCGTCGATGTTCTCCCCCCGGTCGCGGAACTTGAGCGCGAGGCGGTGGGCCATCGGCAGCCATGCCTCCACCAGTTCCTCGCACAGCAGGTCGTGCTCGGGGCCGACCGCGGTGGCCGCCAGCCGCTCGAAGGTCGCGCGGGTGTCGGGGGCGTCGTGGTGGGTGTGGGCAGGCATCAGGAAGCGTTCCTCTCGCAGGTCCGCGGTGGCAAGGCAACTGCGAGAGCGGCCGAGACCGCGTGACTGGGCAGATTTCTCCCGCAGACGCGCCTGTGGTCCCAAGCACTACGACCCGGTTGCCCTTGGCCCTCGCCGACAAACGGGCCGGATGCCCGCGAGGGCGGAACGACGTCGCGCGGACGAGGGCCGCGCCGCCGGTCTCCCGGTCAGCGGGCCCTGTCGGTCACAGCAGTCCCTTGCGCCATTCCCGGAACAGCAGGTGGCCCAGATACAGGCCGCCCAGGGCCATGGTCCACACGCCCACCGGCAACTTCTCGAAGACCGGCGCGTTCTGGGCCGCGATGTCGGCCGTCACCAGCAGCAGCGCGCCGGTGAGGGCCGACAGGGCGAGATGGGGGCCGGTGCCCCGGGTGACGCGCCGGGCGATCTGGGGGGCCGTGAGGGCGATGAAGGAGATGGGGCCCGCCGCGGCGACCGCCCCGGCGGACAGGACGACGGCGACGACGACGCTCCAGGTGAAGGTGCGGCGCGGGTCGGCGCCGAGGGAGGCCGCCGTGTCCTGGCCAAGCTCGCTGGCCGTCAGCGGGCGGGACAGCGCGAGGGCGAGCGGCACGCACACCAGCAGGACGGTGCCGGCGGTGGCGGCGTCGCCCCAGGAGCGGGCGGTGAGGCTGCCGTTGAGGTAGGAGCTGAGGACGGTGGCCTGGTCGCGTTCGATCGCGTACACGATGTACTGGATGAAGGCGGTGGCCATGGCGGTGACCGCGACGCCGGCGACGACGAGCCGGGTGGGGTTGCGGAATCCGGTGCCGGTGGACACGTAGACGACGGCCATGGCGAGGACGGCGCCGCCCGCCGCCCCGAGGGCGATGGGGAACGACGGCAGGAGCAGGGCGACCAGTGCGGCGCCCGCGCCCGCGCCGGGCGCGATGCCGATGATGTCGGGGCTGCCCAGCGGGTTGCGGGTGACCGACTGGAACAGCGCGCCGGAGAGCCCGAAGCAGGCGCCCGCGGCGAGGGCGACGACGAGCCTCGGTCCCCGCAGCCGTTCCAGCACGAAGGCGTCGATGCTCGCGCCGTGTCCGCTCAGGGCGGCGGGGAGGCCGGCCGGCGGGATGCCGAGCCGGCCGACGGTCAGGGAGGCGAAGCAGGCCGCCGCGACCAGCACGAGGAGGGCGAGTCCGGTCCACAGGGTGCGTGCCTGTACGCGGATGTGGACGGCGGGGCCGACCTTCACCCGGTACCGGCGGGGGCCGGTGCCGGGTCGTGCGGAGAGGTGGGTGGTCACGATGCGGACCTCATTCGGCGGACGGCGACGAGCAGGGCCGGGGCTCCGGCGAAGGCGGTCACGACGCCGACCATGAGTTCCTGCGGCCGGACCACGACCCGGCCCGCGACGTCCGCGAACAGCAGCAGGGCGGGGCCGATGAGGGCGCCGCACAGGAGCTGGCGGCGCATGTCGACGCCGACCAGGGCGCGGGTGAGGTGCGGAACGGCCAGGCCCACGAAGGCGATCGGCCCGGCCGCGGCGGTCGCCGCCGCGGCCAGCAGGGTGGCGGTGAGCAGGCCGATCGCCTTCACCCGTGTCGGCCGGGCGCCGAGCGCGGCGGCGGTGTCCTCGCCGAGGGCGACGACGTTCAGGCCGCGGGCGAGGACGGCGGCGACGACGAGCCCGACGGCGACCAGCGGGACGACGGTCCATACGGCGGTCCAGGTGCGGCCGGTCAGGGCGCCGACGACCCAGTAGCGGTAGTTGTCGAAGGTGGCCGGCTTGCTGAGGGTGACCGCCTGGATGAACGCGCTGAGCACGGCGGTCAGCACGGCTCCGCCGAGGACGAGCCGCACGGGGCTGACCCGGCCGCCGACGATCCCCGCGAGGTAGACGAACACCCCGGCGAGCAGGGCGCCCGGCAGCGACCACAGCAGGATCTGGAGCTGTCCGCTCGCGCCGAAGTAGCCGGTGGCGGCGACGACGCCCGCCGCGGCGCCGGTGTTGATGCCGAGGAGGCCGGGCTCGGCCAGCGGATTGCGGGTCACGGCCTGGAGCAGGGTGCCCGACACCGCGAGGCCGCAGCCCACGAGGATCCCGAGGACCGTCCGGGGATAGCGGCTCTCCACGACGGTGGCCGCGTAGCCGTGCCCGTCCCCGGTCAGGGCGTCGAGGACCGCGCCGAACGGCAGCGTCTTGCTGCCGATCGCGACGCTCGCGAAACCGGCCGCGGCCAGGGCGGCCAGGAGGACGGCCACCATGACCGGGAGGGGAACGGGGCCCGTGCGGCGGCCCGTCGCCCGCGGCCCCGTGCCGGTCCGCGGGCGGTCGGTCTGCTCGACCTGGTCGACGTCAGCCACGGAACGCTACTTGCCCGCCTTCTCGACGGCCTTGTCGATGAGCGGCAGGTACCGCTCGATGCTCCACGGCACCGTCAGCGGGTTCAGCATCGAGGAGGCCGTGACGAACGAGTTGTCCGCGCTGTGCACGAGGGCGCCCTTCTTCACGGCGGGCATCGCCGCGTACAGGGGCTGCTTCTCGATCTCGCGGCGGTTCTTGTCGTCGCTGTAGAAGGTGAACAGCAGGTCGCTCTTGTTGAGCTTGTCCGCGTTCTCCAGGCCGATGAGGGAGGAGTCCGTGCCCTCGGTCTCCTTGAACGTCTTGACGACCGGATCGACCTTGAGGCCGAGGGACTTGACCATCTCCACGCGCTGCTCGGTCGGCGAGAAGACGCCGAGCGTGCCCGGTCCCGTGTTGTAGATGTACGAGAACTGGTACTTGGCGTAGTCGGGGCGGGTCTTGGCGGCGGCCGAGAGCTTCTTCTTGATGTCGCCGATCAGCTTGTCGGCCTGGTCGGGCTCGCCGAGCGCCTTGGAGACGATGTCGATCTGCTGGTCCCAGTCGGTGCTCCAGGCCTTGTCCGGGTAGGCGACCGTGGGGGCGATGTCCTTCAGCAGGTCGTACTGCTTGGCGGTGATCCCGGACCACGGGGCGAGGATGACGTCGGGGCGCAGCTCGGTGATGGCCTCGATGTCGAGCTGCTCGCCGCCCTTGAACTGCTTGGGCAGGTCGTCGCCGTTCTTCTTGACGGCCTCGTGGATCCACGGCAGGTAGCCGGACTTGTCGCTGCCCCAGGCGTACTCCTCGATGCCCACCGGGGTGTGGCCGAGCGCGATGGCCGTCTCCGCCGAGCCCTGGCCCAGGGTGACGACCCGCTTGGGCGCGCTCTCGATGGTCGCGGTGCCCAGGGCGCTCTTGAGGGAGACGGGGAAGGCGCCGCCGCCGCTCGATTTGCCCGCGGCGTCGTCCTGCTGGTCGTCGTTGCCGCACGCGCCCGCCAGCAGCACGAGGGAGGTGGCGGCGGAGACGGCGAACAGGCGTCGCGCTATGGAGCGGCGCACAACAGGCATGGGGCGTCCTTCACATGGGATACGGAGGTGGGGCGTCGGCCCGGAGGGACACGCGTCCGCCCGACCAAGGCCAACTTAGGTTAACCTATCCTAATACTTTGGCAATCCGGTGGACGGGCTGTGCCCCATCCGGCCAACCACGGCGCAGGACGGCGGAAGTTGGCCGGAACGCACCCCGCGGTCAGCACCCCCGCGCGAAGGTCAGCGGCACCTCCAGACGGGCCGTGAGCTCGTCGGGCGTGATGCCGAAGGTCCGCGTGACGTGGACGCCCCGGGGCGAGAGGTCGAACACCGCGCGGTCGGTGTAGACGCGGTCGACGCAGCCGAGGCCGGTGAGCGGGTAACCGCACTCGGGGACCAGCTTGGGGGCACCGTCCTTGGCGAAGAGGGTCATCGTCACGAAGACCCGCTTGGCGCCGATCGCCAGGTCCATGGCCCCGCCCACGGCGGGGATCGCGTCGGGGGCGCCCGTGTGCCAGTTGGCCAGGTCGCCCGCCGCCGAGACCTGGAAGGCGCCCAGGACACAGATGTCCAGGTGGCCGCCGCGCATCATGGCGAAGGAGTCGGCGTGGTGGAAGTACGCGGCTCCGGGCAGTTCCGTGACGGGCACCTTGCCCGCGTTCGTCAGATCGGGGTCCGCCGCGCCGTCCCGCGCCGCCGGTCCCATGTTGAGCATGCCGTTCTCGGTGTGCAGGACCACGCCGGAGTCGGCGGCCAGGTGGTCGGCCACCAGGGTCGGCAGGCCGATGCCGAGGTTGACGTAGGCGCCCGCGGGGATGTCGCGGGCGATCAGCGCGGCGATGTCGTGCCTGCCCAGCGGTTCCTGCCGGTCCGTCACCGCTTCGTCGAAGGTCATCGCCGCCCCGCCTCCCGGACCACGCGGTCCACATAGATGCCCGGGGTCACGACGGCCTCCGGGTCGAGCGCGCCCGTCTCGACGATCTCGCGGACCTGCGCGACCACGGTGGTCGCCGCGGTCGCCATGACCGGACCGAAGTTGCGGGCGGTCTTGCGGTAGACCAGGTTGCCCATGCCGTCGGCGCGGTGGGCGCCGATCAGGGCGACGTCGCCCTTGATCGGGTATTCGAGGACGTAGGTGCGGCCGTCGATCTCGCGGGTCTCCTTCCCCTCGGCGAGCGGGGTGCCGACGCCGGTGGGGCAGAAGAAGGCGCCGATGCCCGCCCCGGCCGCCCGCATCCGCTCGGCGAGGCTGCCCTGCGGGACGACCTCCAGTTCGATACGGCCGGCGCGGTAGAGGCCGTCGAACACCCACGAGTCCACCTGGCGCGGGAAGGAGCAGATCACCTTGCGCACCCGCCCCTCGGCGAGGAGCGCGGCGAGGCCGGTGTCGCCGTTGCCCGCGTTGTTGGAGACGACGGTGAGGCCGGACGCGCCCTGGCGGATGAGCGCGTCGATCAGCTCGACCGGCATGCCCGCCATGCCGAAGCCGCCGACGAGCACGGTGGATCCGTCCTCGATCCCGGCGACCGCCTCGTCCGCGTCGGCGCACACCCGCGCGGTCATCGGCCGGCCTCCGTGACGTTCTCCAGCACGACGGCGAGCGCCTGGCCGACGCCGATGCACAGGGCGGCGACCCCCCAGCGGGCGCCGGAGGCGCGCAGCCGGTGGACCAGGGTGCCCAGGAGGCGGCCGCCGGACGCGCCGAGGGGGTGGCCGAGCGCGATCGCGCCGCCCTTGGTGTTCACGAGGTCCGGGTCGACGCCCCAGGCGTCCACGCAGGCGAGGGCCTGCACGGCGAACGCCTCGTTCAGCTCGACGGCCCCCACGTCCCGCCAGGAGATCCCGGCGGCCTTCAGCGCCCGGTTCGCCGCCTCCACCGGCGCGTAGCCGAAGAGGTGCGGGTCGAGGGCGGACACGCCGCGTCCGGCGACGCGGGCGAGCGGGTCGGCGCCGATGCGCGCGGCAGCCGCCCGCGAACCGAGCAGGACGGCCGAGGCGCCGTCGCTGAGCGGGGACGCGTTGCCCGCCGTGATGACACCGTCGGGCCGGAACACGGGGGCGAGCCCGGCCAGTTCGCCCGCGGTGGAGCCGGGGCGGATGCCCTCGTCCCGGTCGAGCGTGGCGCCCCGGGCGTCCACGGCGACGGGGACGACCAGGTCGTCGTAGAACCCCTCGTCCCACGCCGCGTGGGCGAGCCGGTGGGAGCGGGCGGCGAAGGCGTCCTGGCGTTCGCGGCCGACGGCGAAGCGGTCCGCGAGCTGTTCGTTGGCCTCTCCCAGCGAGACCGTCCACTCCTCGGGCATCCGGGCGTTGACCAGGCGCCAGCCGAGCGTCGTCGACACGGCGGCCGTGTCACCGGCCGGGAAGGCGCGCGAGGGCTTGGGCAGGACCCAGGGGGCCCGGGTCATCGACTCGACGCCGCCGGTGAGCACGATGTCCGCGTCGCCGGTCTCGATGGTGCGGGAGGCGATGAGCGCGGCGTCCAGGGAGGAGCCGCACAGGCGGTTGACGGTCGTGGCGGGCACCGAGGTGGGCAGTCCGGCGAGCAGGACGGCCATCCTGCCGACGTTGCGGTTGTCCTCGCCCGCGCCGTTGGCGTTGCCCCACACGACGTCGCCGATGTCGGCCGGGTCGAGTGCGGGGGTCTTCGCCAGGGTGGCGGTGACGGCGTGGGCCGCGAGGTCGTCGGGCCGGACGTCGGCGAGGGCCCCGGAGAACCGTCCGAACGGCGTGCGCGCTGCTGCGTACAGATAACTGGAGGTCACTTCCCTCACGCTAGGAGCGCGCGTTCATCACGTCCAAGACCTGATTCGCATGGATTGATAAGCCGTCGTGATGGGTGTGGGTAGCCTGGGGCCATGGAACTCCGTCTGCTCCGGTCCTTCCTCGCCCTCGCCGACGAGTGCCATTTCGGGCGGGCGGCGGCCCGGCTGCATGTGGCGCAGCCCGCCCTCTCGCAGCAGATCAAGGCGCTGGAGCGAGAGCTGGGTGTCACGCTCTTCCACCGCTCGACGCGCCGGGTCGAGCCGACCGAGGCGGGCCGTCAGCTCACGGAGTACGCCCGCGCGCTCGTCGCGGAGGAGGCGCGGGCGCGCGCCCGCATGGAGGAGCTGGCCACCGGGCGCGCCGGGCGGGTCTCCGTCGGCTTCATCGGCACGGCGACGTACGACGTGCTGCCGCGGGTGGCCCGGACCGTGCGCGCGCGGCTCCCCGGGATCACCCTGGACCTGCGCGGCGAGCTGCTCACCCCGCATCTCGTGGCGGGGCTGTCCTCGGGCGCGTACGACCTGGCGGTCCTGCGCGGCCGTGTGGCGGACGAGGAGCTGCGGGTCACCTCCCTGCGGTCCGAGCCGCTGGTCGCCGTGCTGCCCGCGCACCATCCGCTGGCCGGGCGCCGGCGGATCCCGCTGGAGGCGCTGTCCGCCGAGCCGTTCGTCGTCCACCCCTCGCGGTCCCGGTCCTCGATGTACGACGTGGTGCTGGCGGCGTGCGAGCGGGCGGGTTTCCGTCCCGTCTCGCTGACCGAGGTCGGCGAGACGGCGACCCTGGTCGTGTTCGTCGCCGCCGGGCACGGGGTCGCCCTCGTGCCGCGATCGGTGCGCAGTCTCCGTCTCGACGGTGTCACGTACGTGCCCCTGACGGATCCCGCGTCGGTCGACCTGCTGCTCGCCCGCCGGGCGCGGCGCGCGTCCCCGGCCGTCGAGGAGGTCGCCGCGGTGATCGAGGGGTGCGTGGCCGGGTGACGCGGGGCGCCGGGACCGGCGTCAGGTGCGGGCGGTGGCGACCGTCAGGGTGTTGGCGCCGACGATGACGGCGATCGCGCACCAGGCGGCGGCGTCCGGACGCTGGCCGAGCACGGCGAGGCCGACCAGGGCGGCGAAGACCGGGTTGACGCTCATGAACACGCCGAAGAACCGTGCCGGGACGCGGCGCAGGGCCAGCAGGTCGGCGAGGAACGGCACGGCCGACGACAGCACCCCGGCCGCCAGCGCGCAGCCGAGCGCGGCCGGGCCCGGCCGGTGGTGCCACAACACCCAGGCGCCGACCGGGAGATAGAGCGCGCCGGAGACCGCGGCCGCCGTGGCGGAGCCCTCCAGGCCGGGCAGCCGGGCGCCGATGGTCCGGTTGAGCAGGATGTAGCAGCCCCAGCAGCCGGCGGCGAGCAGGGCCAGGCCGATGCCGGGGTAGTCGGTGGACGGGGTGGGCCGGGTGAGCACGGCCACCGCGCCGGCCGCCGCCACGGCCGCCGTCAGGTCGGTCCGCCGCCGCGATCCGGCCAGGGCCACGGCGAGCGGTCCGAGGAACTCCAGGGTGACGGCGAGGCCGAGCCCGATCCGGTCGATCGCCGTGTAGAGGGACAGGTTCATCCCCGCGAAGACCACGGCGAGGGCGAGGACGGGGCGCCACTGGGCGGCGGTGAACCGGCCCGGGCGCGGCCGGGCGACGGCCCCGAGGAGGACGGCGGCCACCCACTGCCGCACCGCGACGACACCGGCCGGGCCGATCGCCGGGAACGCCAGTGCGGCGACGGCCGCCCCGGTCTGGTTGGCCAGGCCGCTGGCCAGCATCAGGGCCACGCCGCTCCCCCGGCCGCCGGGCGTCGCGACGCCCGGCGCCGCGGCTGTTTCGGTCTCCATGCGCCCACGATGGGACCGCCCGGACCCTGCGCAAAATGCATCCGGGGGACCGTCTATACGCTGGACGCATGGACAGCCATCGGGACGGAGGGGCGGCGCGGGCGCTGGAGTTGAGGCACCTGCGCTGCCTGGTCGCCATCATGGACACCGGGAGTTTCACGGACGCCGCGCACGAACTCGGCGTCTCCCAGGCCGCGGTCTCCCGCACCCTGGCCGCGCTGGAGCGGCTGCTCGGCGTGCGGCTGCTGCACCGCACCAGCCGCGTCGTCACCCCGACACCGGCCGGTGTGCAGGCGCTCGCGCGCGCCCGCGTGCTGCTCGCCGGGGCCGGCGAACTCGTCCACGAGGCCGCCACCGGCCGCTCCCGGCTGCACATCGGCCACGCCTGGTCGGCCTTCGGCCGCCACACCACGGAGTTCCAGCGGCGCTGGCACGCGCAGCACCCCGGGACGGAGCTGCGCCTGATCCGCCACAACACGCCCACCGGCGGTCTGGCCGAGGGGCTGTGCGACCTCGCCGTCATCCGCGCGCCGCTCGATCTGACGCCGTGGGCCCACGCGTTGATCGGCCACGAGACCCGCTGGGTGGCGCTGGCCTCCGACGATCCGTGGGCGCGGCGGCGCGGCATCCGCCTGGCCGACATCCCCTCCCGCACCCTGGCCATCGACCGCCGCACCGGCACCACGACCCTCGACCTGTGGCCCCGGGACCGGCGCCCCGAGGTCGAGTACACGCAGGACATCGACGACTGGCTGGCCGCCATCGCCACCGGACGCCGCGTCGGCGTCACCCCGCAGGCCACGGCCGCCCAGTACCGGCGCGACGGCATCACGTACCGGCCGCTGCGCGACGCCGACCCGGTCCCCGTCCACCTCATCTGGCGCGTGCACGACACACATCCGGCCACCCACACCGCGCTCGCCCTCGCCTCCGGCCTGTACCGCGCGAGCGGGTGACGCAGGGGAGTTGCCGTCCGGGCCGACCGGGGGCCGGGGTTGCGAGGGGGTGGTGGCTGCCGGACGATCCGAGGGACGCGATCGACAGAGGGAGACGACGATGCCCGAGGCGCCGGAGCCCACGCAGGCCACAGCCGTCCAGCACAGCGACTTCGGACGCCGGGTCGCGGCCCGCCGCCAGGAACTCGGTCTCACCGCGCAGGACCTGGCGGACCGGACCGGCGCGTCGGAGGCGTACGTCCGGTACGTGGAGGAGCAGGCCGCCCACCCCTCATCCGGCTTCTGCCTGCGCCTGGCCGCGGCCCTGGAGACGGAGGTCGACACCCTGCTCGGCGGCGCGGCCACCCGTCCGCCCGGTACCGCACCCGCGGCGCACTCCCCCGCGTTCCTGGAGCTGTCGGAGCAGGAGTGCCGCGCGCTGCTGTCGTCGCACGGCGTGGGCCGGGTCGCCGTCCAGCTGCCGCACGGTCCGGTGGTGCTCCCGGTCAACTACACGATCACGTCCGACGGTTCCGTCGCCTTCCGTACGCGGCCGGGCTCGTCGCTCTCCGGTGCGGCGGGCCAGGAGATCGCCTTCGAGGTGGACCAGGTGGACGACGCGCTCAGCGAGGGCTGGAGCGTGCTCGTCGTCGGCGTCGCCTGCCGGGTCACCGACGCGGACACCGCCACCGCGCTCGACGACCAGGCGCACTCCGAGCCGTGGGCCGGGGGCGAGCGCGACCAGTGGCTGCTGCTCACGCCGCGCCGGATCAGCGGCCGCCGGATCCGCCGCACGACCGGCTGACCGGCCCGCGTCACGCGCTCCGGGTCACCCGTTCGGTCCTGGGCGCCCGTTCGGTCGTGGGCGTCCGTTCGGTCCTGGGCGTCCGTTTGGCCCTGGGCGTCCGTTTGGCCCTGGGCGCCCCTTCAGCCGTAGGCGTCCGTTCGGCCGTAGGCGTCCGTTCGGCCATAGGCATCCGTTCGGCCATAGGCATCCGTTCGGCCCTGGGCGTTCGTTCGGCGCCGCATCGTCTGCCCGGGCCGTTCGGGCGACGCGCCGGGGTCAGGCGGCGCCGCCGTTGGCGAAGAGCACCTGGCCGTTGGTCCAGCGGCCGTCGGGGCCGGCCAGGAAGGCGACCGCGCCCGCGATGTCCTCCGGTGTGCCGAGCCGCCCGAGCGGGGCGGCCGACGCGATCCGCTCGATCAGCTCGGGGCTCTTGCCCTCCAGGAAGAGCGGGGTCGCGGTCGGCCCGGGCGCGACGGTGTTGACGGTGACGTCCCGGCCGCGCAGCTCGCGGGCGAGGATCAGGGTCATCGCCTCCACCGCGCCCTTGGTCGCCGCGTAGGCGCCGTAGGTCGGCTGCTGCATACGGGTGACGGAGGTCGAGAAGTTGATCAGCGCGCCTCCGGGGCGCAGCCGCCGGGCGGCGAGCTGGGAGACGACGAACGTGCCGCGGACGTTGACCCGGTGCATCCGGTCGAAGGTGTCGAGGTCCATCTCGGTCACCGGCGCCAGGTGCATGATGCCGGCGGTGTTCACCACGACGTCCACCCCGCCGAACCGCTCCTCCGCGGTGTCGAAGAGCCGCGCCATCTCCTCCGGTTCCGCGACGTCGCCCGGCGCCGCGTACGCCGTGCCGCCCGCCGCGGTGATCGCCTCGACGACCTCGGCGGCCCGCGCCCCGGACCCCGCGTAGTGGACGACGACCGCGGACCCCGCGGCGGCGAGCCGGCGGGCGACCGCGCCGCCGATGCCGCCCGACCCGCCCGTCACCACGGCGACCCTGCGTCCGTCGCGCTCCGCGTCCGTCATCTTCTTCTCCTCGCCCTGTGCTGTCGGTGTCTCCACCCTCCGCCGCCCGCGACTATTTGTCTAATGAATCATTGATATCTAGGCTATGCGCATGGTGCATATGGAACGGGTCGACCTCAACCTGCTCGGCCCGCTGACCGCACTCCTGACGGAGCGGCACGTCTCGCGCGCGGCCGAGCTGGCCGGGATGAGCCAGCCCGCGATGAGCCGCGCGTTGCAGCGCCTGCGGGACACCTTCGGCGACGAGCTGCTGGTCCGCGCCCCGGGCGGGTACCGCCTCACGCCGCGCGCCGAGCGGATCCAGCGCCGGCTCGGCGCGGTCGTGCCCCGGCTGGAGACGCTGTTCGCGCCGGAGACGTTCGTGCCCGCCGAGGCGGCCGAGGCGTTCCGGATCGCGGGGACCGACTACGCCTCGGTCTTCGTCCCGGCCCTGGTCCGGCGGGTGTTCGGGCGCTCGCCACGCTCGACCCTGGACGTCGGCAGATGGCACGACGGCATCGTCGAGGACATCGACCACGGCCGGGTGGACCTGCTCTTCCACGCGGCGGGCAAGGCCTCGTCGGGGCTGCGCACCGAGCACCTCTTCGACGACCCGTTCCTGTGCGTCGTGGCGCGCGACCATCCGCTGGCCGACGGCCCGCGGCCGTCCCTGGACGCCTATCTCGACGCGGCGCACGTGGTCGTGGCCACCGCCGGTGGCCGCCAGAGCGCCATCGACGACCCGCTCGACCGGCTCCACCGGCCGCGCCGGGCCGGCCTGTCGGTGCCGTACCACTCCGTGGCGGCGCGCGCGGTGGCGGGCACATCGCTGATCGCCACGCTCCCCCGGCGCATCGCCGCCGAGCACGCGGCGGACCCGGCGCTGCGCGTCCTGCCCGCGCCGCCGGAGATCGGCCCGTTGCGCTACCACATGACCTGGCACCCGCGGCTCGACGACGACCCGGCGCAGCGCTGGCTGCGCGACACGGTCCGCGACGTGCTCGCCGAACCCCCGGCGGGCGAACCCCGGGAGACGGATAGTTAACTTAGGCTAAGCTAACTACGTGCCGAAGAATCCCAGGCTTGTCCCGAAGCACCCCGGCCTCTTCCGCGGTGAAGTGGTGCGCAGTGTGCGTTTCTCCCCGTCGATCCAGCGCGTGACGGTGTCCGGCGGCGCCTTCGCCGCGTTTCCGTGGCGCGGCTACGACCACTGGTTCCGGCTCTTCTTCCCGCTGCCGCACCAGGACGCGTTCGCCCTGCCGGACCTGTCGGGCACCAAGTGGTGGGAGCCGTACCTCGCCCTCCCGGAGGAGGTGCGCCCGCACTGCGCGAACTACACGGTGGCGGACTTCCGCCCCCGGACGGCGGAGCTGGACATCGACTTCGTGGTGCACTGCGGTCCGGCCGGGGAGCCCGAGGGCGCGGCGGCGATCTGGGCCTGCGCCGCCGGCCCGGGCGACCCGGTCGCCGTGCTGGACCAGGGCCTGCTGTTCGACTGCCCCGACGACGCCTCCGAGGTGCTGGTGGTGGCCGACGAGAGCGGCCTACCGGCCATGGGCGGCGTCCTGCGCTCGCTCCCCCGCGGCACCGTGGGCCGCGTCATCCAGGAGATCCCGGCCCACGGCGACCGGCGTGAACTCGACGCGCCGGACGGCGTATCGGTGACCTGGGTGGTCCGCGACGACGCCACCGCCGTGCCCGGCGCGGCCGCGCTGGCGGAGTTGCGGCGCCACGAGAAGGTGCCCGGGACGGGCTACGCGTTCGTCGTCGGCGAGTCGACGCTCGCCACCGAGGGCCGCCGCCATCTGCACCGGGCGGGCCTGCCGAAGAGCCGCATCACCTTCTCCGGCTTCTGGAAGCACAGCGGGGCCCGCCTCCAGCACGCGAGTTGACGGACCCCAGACCGCAAAGACTTCTTCGCAAACAGACCTTTGCGAAGAAGTCTTTGCGGTCTAGGGTGTCCCCCATGACTGACGCGGAGGACAGTGCGGACCGCCCCGGCGGGGCCGACGGGCATTCCGTCGTTCTGGACGCCGAGGGACTGCGCGCCCTCGCGCACCCGGTGCGCGTGCAGTTGGTGGGACTGCTGCGCAAGCACGGCCCGTCGACGGCCACCCGCCTCGCGGAGCGGCTGGGCGTGAATTCGGGGACGGCCAGCTATCACCTGCGCCGGCTCGGTGCGGCGGGCTTCGTCGAGGAGGACACCGGCCGCGGGAACGGGCGGGAGCGCTGGTGGCGTTCGGTGCACCGCACGATCTGGTTCAACGACCGGGACCTGGCCGCGCGCGAGCCCGAGGCGGCGCTCGCCTACCAGCGGTCGGTCGCCGCCCTCCACACCCTGCGCACCCAGCAGACGCTCAACTCCCTGCACACGATGCCCCGCGCCTGGCGGGACACCTTCGACATGAGCGACTGGGCCCTGCGGCTCACACCGGAGGAGACCACCGCGCTGTACGGGGAGTTGACGGATGTCCTCGCCCGGTACCGGCGCGACACCCCCGAGGCGGCGGCGTCCGCCCCCGAGGGCGCCGAGCGGGTGGGCCTCATCACCTATCTGCTCCCGGAACCCGACGCACCCGGCCCCGGGCCCGCGTCGGGGTCCGAGGAGTCATGAGCGGCGACGGCATGGGCGACGGGCGGTCGCCGGGCGGAGCCGAGCGGACCGGGGAGCGACCCGGGCGGGCCCCGGACGGGCGCGCGCGGATCCCGGACGGACGCGCGCGGACCCCGGACGGACGACGGCGTACCCCGGACCGTCCCGAGCGGTCCTTACGGCCGTTGAGCGGGGTGCTCGTGGCCATGGCCGTGTCACTGACCGGTACCCGGATCTCGGCGGTCGCCCTGCCCTGGTTCGTCCTCGTCACCACCGGCAGCGCCACCCGGACCGGACTGGTCGCCTTCGTCCAGATGGCGCCGTATGTCCTGGTCAAGGCCTTCACGGGACCGCTGGTGGACCGGGTCGGGCCGCGCCCCGTCTCCTGGACGACGGACCTGGTGAGCGCGGTCGCCGCCGCGGCCGTGCCGGTCTGCCACGCCCTGCACCTGCTGTCGTTCCCGCTGCTGCTGGCCCTGGTCGCGGTGATCGGCGCGGCCCGCGGCCCCGGCGACCTGGCCAAGGAGGTCATGGTGCCGGAGGCGGCCGAGCGGGGCGGGGTGCCGCTGGAGCGGGCCACCGGACTGTCCGGTGTGATCGAACGGCTCGCCTCCACGGTCGGCCCCGCGGCCGGCGGCTCGCTCGTGGCGCTGCTCGGACCGCTGACGGGACTCGTCGTCAACGCGGGGTGCTTCGCCCTCGGTTCCGTGGTCATCGGCCTGGCGCTGCCGCGCGGCACGGGACGCCCGGCCACATCCGCCGACCCCCCAGGGGACGCGGCGCCCGGGGACGACGCGACCCCCACGAACGCGGCGCCCGCGGGCTATTGGCAGCGTTTCGGCGAGGGCTTCACCTTCCTGCGCCGCGAGCCGCTGCTGCTCGCCGTCGTCGTCACGCTGGGCGTCACCAACCTCCTGGACGCGGCGATGTCCACGGTGCTCGTCCCCGTCTGGGCCGACGCGTCCGGGCGCGGACCCGCGGCGATCGGCCTGGTCGGCAGCGCGATGGGGGCGGCGGCGGTCGCCGGGAGCCTCATCGCGGCCGGGGTCGCGCACCGGCTGCCGCGCCGCACCGTGTTCTTCGCCGGCTTCCTGCTCGCCGGGGCGCCGCGCTTCCTGGTCCTCGCCCTCGGCGCGCCGTTGGGCGTCGTCCTGGCCGTCTTCGCGGTCAGCGGGTTCGGGGCCGGTTTCATCAACCCGGTGCTGGGAGCCGTCCTGTTCGAACGGGTGCCGCGCCCCCTGCTCGGCCGGGTCAACGCGCTCGGCGACTCGCTGTCCTGGGCCGGGATCCCGCTCGGCGGCCTGCTCGCCGGGGCGGCCGTCACCGCCCTCGGGCTCACGCCCGTGCTGCTGGCCTGCGCGTGCGCGTACTTCCTCACCACGAACCTGGCGGGGCTGCGCCCCGAATGGCGTGCGATGGACCGGGGACGGGAGCGGCCCGTGCCGAGTCCCACCGGGTGAGACCCGGCCGGCCGCCGCGACGTCCACCGCAGAAGAACGCCGGACCGCCAGCGCGGTCACGTGCTCAGAGCCAGCCGGTCGCCAGCCACACCGTGACGCCCGCGACGCCGATCAGCGCGAGGTTGAGGGCGATCATGCGGTCGCCCATCCGCAGGTGGACGCCGGTCGCCGCGACCTGGAGGACCACGAAGCCGACGGCGGCGGCGAGCGCCAGCCAGGGCGCGACGCCGGTCAGCGGCGGCAGGAGGAGACCGGCCGCGCCGAGCACCTCGATCAGCCCGATGCCCCTGACGGCCGCCATCGGCATGCTGTCCACCCAGGCCATCATGGGCCGGAGTTCGTCGCGGCCACGGACGAGCTTCACCCCGCCCCCGTAGACGTAGAAGAGGGCCAGCAGGCCGGCGACGAGCCAGTACGCGAGGTGCACGGGGTTCCTTTCGTGGCGCGGCGGCGGTGTGCCGCACGCCTCGATGGGACGGCCCCGCGCACCGCCCTGTCCAGGACGCGTTCCGCACCGCCGATACCGGCTGGGTATCGTCGCAGCATGGAGCTACGGACGCTGCGCTATTTCGTGGCGGTCGCCGAGGAGTTGCACTTCGGGCGGGCCGCCGCGCGGCTGCACATGAGCCAGCCGCCGCTGAGCCGGGCGATCCGGCAGCTGGAGGCGGACCTCGGCGCCGTCCTGTTCCACCGCTCGCCCGCCGGGGTCTTCCTCACCCCGGCCGGCACGGTCCTGCTCCAGGAGGCGCGCACACTGCTCGGCCAGGCCGAGCGGGCCCGCGCGCGGGTGGCGGCGGCGAGCGGCGCGGCGTCGCTGACCGTCGGCCTCCTGGGCGACAGCGCCGACCCGGACGTGCGGCGGCTGGCCGGCGCCTACCGGCGGCGGCATCCGGACGTCGAGGTCCGCATCCGCGAGACCGGCCTGGCCGACCCCACCTGCGGACTGCACGCCGGGCACGTGGACGTCGCCCTCACCCGCGCCCCGTTCGACGGGACCGGCCTGACCGTCCGCACCCTGCGCACCGACGCCGTCGGGGCGCTGCTGCGCGCCGACGATCCGCTGGCCGGGCGGCCCGCGCTGCGCCTGGCCGACCTGGCCGACCGCAGCTGGTTCACCTTCCCCGAGGGCACCGATCCGCTCTGGCAGGCGTACTGGAACGGCGGGGCCACCCGCGAGGGACCGGTGGTGCGTGCGGTGCAGGAGTGCCGTCAGGCCGTCCTGTGGAACGGGACGGTCGGCGTGACGCTCCTCGCCCACGACCCGGGCGCGGGGCTGATCGTGGTGCCGCTCGTCGACATGGAGCCGAGCCGCGCGGTGGTGGCCTGGACCGCGGGTGACGGCAACCCGCTGATCCGCTCGTTCGCCGCGCTCGCGGCGGCCGCGTTCCAGGGCGGCGCGGACCGCCCGCGGACCGGTACCCACGGCTGAGCCCGGCGGGTCGACCGGCTCGGCGGACGAGCACGGTGTGCGACGTGCGGGGCGTGCGGGGGCTTCGCCGGGGTTCCGGGGAGGCCCCTCGCGCGCTCAGGCCTGTACGTACGCGGCCCAGTCCACGATCTGCACGGCCGCTCCGGCGGCCTCCTCGCCCCGGCAGTGGGCGTGGTGCCTGCGGGCGATCCCGTCCAGGTCGAGGTGGCGGCCGAAGGCGGGGTGGGCCGTCAGCCGGCGGGCGTGGGCCCAGAGTCGGGGGTGGTCGGTGATGCGGTGCACGGCGGCGGCGTCCAGGTGGTGGCGGTGCACGGTGTCCAGCCGCACGAGGGTGGTCCAGAGGTGGACGTCGGCGAGGGTGAGGTCGTCGCCGAGCAGGTGGGTCCGGCCGTCGAGCCGGGCCTCCAGGTGGTCCAGGGCGTCGTGGAGGGTGGTCAGGGCGGTGGCACGTGCCACCGGGTCGGTGCCGGGCTCGCCGGCGCACTGGGCGGCGTCGGTGATGTCCTCGTCGCAGAGCCTGCCGAGCGCCTCGATCGCCTCCTCGGCGCCCCGCGGGTCGAGGTCGGGCCCGTGGTCGCCGAACTGCCGGGCGAGGTCGCGCAGGATGCCGGGGGTGTGCGTGCTGACGATCGTGCCGGTCCAGCTGTCGCTGAGCACCGGCGCCAGCGTCGGGCCGCGGTGCTGGTGCGCGCTCGCCTCGTAGAGCGGGCGCAGCGCGAGGTGTCCGCCGTCGGGGGTGTCCGGCACGGCGGACAGCAGGGTCACGGGGAGGGTGTCGTCGAGGGCGAGGAGGCTGTGGGTGACGGCGATCCGCATGCTGTCCGGACAGGACAGCGAGAGGTGGAGCCGGTAGCGGCGCGGGACGGCGTAGTAGCCGCTGCGCGCGTCGCAGCCGATCCTGCTGCGGAAGACGGGCGCGGCGGTCGAGGACGATGAGGCGGGCATACGTCTCCCTCAGAGTGCTGGGTCACAGGCATACGACGGCGACGGCGGGGCCGGGCACGGCAGGTGGTCCGTGCGGGTCAGGCGTGCGCGGGAGCAGGACCTCCGGGGCGCGGCGTCCTTGCCGCACTGCATACACGCGCGAGGTCGATGTACCGGCGGGACGTCAGCAGGGGCAGCTGCCGGACGGCGACGCGGACGGCGTCACCACCGAGGTCCGGCACGGCTCGACCCATGATTCCCTACCGATTCACTAGGATTCCCGTACAGGAGTCTCTTCCCGTGATCCAGCCCCGTCAAGAGGTCCGCGTCCAGCTCGTCCGCTCGTCTCACCACGTGAGAAGGGGTGCGGGCCCGCCGCTCACCTGCGGCGCCACTCCCGCGCCAGCAGCTCGTACGACCGCACCCGGGCGGCGTGGTCGTGGGTGATCGTCGTGATGAGCAGTTCGTCGGCGCCGGTGGCCTCCTGGAGCTGCGCGAGGTGGTCGGCCACCCGCCCCGGCGAGCCGACGAACCGGGTGTCGGCGCGGTCCCTGACGAGGTCGCGGTCCTCGTCGGTCCAGTCGAGGGCCCGCGCCTCGTCCGGCGTCGGGTAGGGGATGGCGCCCTCGGCGGTGCGGATGCTGCGGACCCAGGCCTCGTAGCCGTGGGCGAGTTCGCGGGCGGTGTCGTCGTCCTCGGCCACGACGACGTCCGCCGAGACGCTGACGTACGGCGCGTCGAGGACGTCGGACGGCTTGAAGTGGGCCCGGTAGCCGTCCACGGCCTCCAGCACGGTGCCGGGGCTGACGTGGTAGTTCGCGGCGAACCGCAGGCCCCGCGCGCCCGCCGCCTCGGCGCTCTGGCCGCCGCTGCTGCCCAGGATCCACACGTCGACCTCCGCGCCCTCCCCCGGCACCACGTGGGCCTCGACGCCGTCGGCCGAGCGGTAGGTGCCGGCCAGCAGGGCGAGCACGTCGTCGAGCTGCTCGGCGTAGTCCTGCGACTGGGCGCCGGGGAGCAGGAGCAGCTTGCGCTGCAACGCGATGCGCGGTGAGCCGAGGAGCCGTTCGAAGGAGAACGCGGGCGGGATCAGGAGGCCGTTCGGGGCCCGGCCGTCGACCACGGGCGTCGCGGTCGCCGGCGGTTCGGCCGGGCGGGCCGGCGGACGGCCGCCCGAGCGGCCGAGGCCCAGATCGAGGCGGCCGGGGTGCAGGGCGTCGAGCAGGCCGAACTCCTCGACCGTGCTCAGCGCGGTGCGGTGGCCGAGCTGCACGGCGCCGGAGCCGAGCCGGATCGTGGAGGTCCGCGACGCGGTGAGCGCGAGGACGACGGCCGGGGAGGTGCCCGCGACGCCGGGGTTGAGGTGGTGCTCGGCGAACCAGTACCGGGCGTACCCGAGGCGTTCGGCGTGCTGGGCCAGGTCGACGGAGTTGCGCAGCGCGTCGGCGGCGGTCGACCCGGACACGATCGGTACGAGGTCGAGCACGCCGAGGGGGATGTCAGACACGGGCGGACTCCTCGGGGGCCGGTGCGGCGGCGGGCGGTGCCTCGTCGGGGTGGGCGAGGCCGAGGTGGTGGCGCAGGGTCGGGCCCTCGTACTCGGTGCGGAAGACGCCCCGTTCCTGGAGGAGCGGGACCACCTGGTCGGCGAAGTCGTCGAGGCCGGTGGGGGTGATGTGCGGGACGAGGATGAAGCCGTCGCTGGCGTCGGCCTGCACGAACTCGTTGATCGTGCGCGCGATCGTCGCCGCCGAGCCGATGAAGTTCTGCCGGTTGCCGGTCTCGATGACGAGGTCGCGGATGGACCAGTTGTGGGCGGCGGCCCGTTCGCGCCACTCGCGGGCCGTGGCCAGCGGGTCGCGGTACATGCGCACCTGGGCCCGGCCCTTGGAGATGTGCTGGTCGCCGACGTCCGGGTCGATCTCGGGCAGCGGTCCGTCCGGGTCGTAGGAGGACAGGTCCCGGTTCCAGACGAACTCCAGGTGCTTGAGGGCGGTGGCGCCGCTGACCTGCTGGCGGCGCACCTCCCTGGCCAGTTCCTCGGCCTCGGCGTCGGTGTCGGCGAGGGTGAAGGTGGCGGCCGGGAGGATCAGCAGCTGGTCGGCGCGGCGCCCGAATTTGGGGAGGCGGTCCTTGACGTCCGTGTAGAAGGCCCGGCCCTCCTCCAGGGTGGCGTACCGGCTGAAGATGGCGTCGGCTTCGGACGCGGCGAACTCGCGGCCCTCCTCGGAGTCGCCCGCCTGGAAGATGACGGGGCGGCCCTGCGGGGAGCGCGGGACGTTGAACCGGCCGTGGATGTCGAAGTGCTGTCCGGTGTGGACGAAGGAGCCGGCCTTCGCGTCCCGCAGGAAGGCGCCGGTCTCCTGGTCGGCCAGGATCTCGTCGCCGTGCCAGGAGTCGAGGAGTTCGTGCGTGGTGGCCAGGAACTCCTTGGCGCGGGAGTAGCGCTCCTCCTGCGGCAGGAAGCCGCCGCGCCGGAAGTTCTCGCCGGTGAAGGCGTCCCAGGAGGTGACGACGTTCCAGGCGGAGCGGCCCCCGGAGAGGTGGTCAAGGCTGGCGAACTGGCGGGCCACCTCGTAGGGCTCGTTGAACGTGGAGTTGATGGTGCCGGTGAGGCCGAGGTGTTCGGTGACGGCGGCGAGCGCGGCGAGGACGGTGAAGGTGTCGGGGCGGCCGACGACGTCCAGGTCGTATATCTGCCCGCCCTGTTCCCTGAGCCTGAGCCCTTCGGCGAGGAACAGGAAGTCGAACTTGGCGCGTTCGGCGGTCCGGGCGAAGTGGGCGAAGGAGCTGAACTCGATGTGGCTGCCGGACCTCGGGTCGCTCCACACGGTGGTGTTGTTGACGCCGGGGAAGTGCGCGGCCAGGTGGATCTGCTTCAGTGGCTTGTTCATGGTCGGGGTCCCTCCGGCTCAGGCGGTGGCGGCGTGCGGGGCGTAGCGGTTGGCGGGCCGGCTCAGGCCCAGCAGGCCGCGCAGCGTGTCGGCCTCGTAGGCGGTGCGGAACGCGCCGCGGCGCTGGAGTTCGGGGACGAGGCCGCGGGTGATCGCGGGGAGGTCGTGGCCGGCGACGGCGGGCCGCAGCCGGAATCCGGTGAGTCCGCCGCCCGCCAACTCCTGGAGCAGGTCGGCGAGTTCGGCGGGGGTTCCGGCGAAGATCAGCGCGTCGCTGGTGTAGGGCTCGCCCGCGAGGGCGTCCAGCCGCTCCCTGCGGGCCCGGGCCGCGCCCGGCTCGTCGTCGAGGAGGACCACGAGGTCGCCGAAGACGTGCAGGGGCTCGTCGGCGCGGCCGGCCGCCCGCTGCTCGGCGCGGATCCGGTCGACGATCGAGCGGGCCTCCGCGGTGTCGTGCGGGGTGATGTAGCCGACGTCGGTGGCGCGGGCCACCAGCCGGAAGGGGACGGTGTCGTGGGCGAGGGCGGTGACCAGCGGCTGGCCCTGGGGCGGGCGGGGGGTGATGGAGGGGCCCTTGACGCTGAAGTGGCGGCCCTCGAAGTCGATGTAGTGCAGCTTGTCGCGGTCGATGAAGCGGCCGGTGGCGGCGTCCCGGATCTCGGCGTCGTCCTCCCAGCTGTCCCACAGCCTGCGCACCACCTCGACGTGGTCGACGGCCTCGTCGAAGAGGTCGGTCACCGCCTCGGCGGGGTTCGGCAGGTCCCGCATCTCGATGCGCGGGACGGTGCGGCGGCCGAAGTGGTCCGCCTCGTTCGACCGGGGCGAGATCTGGACGCGCAGTCCCGCGCGGCCGTTGCTGACGTAGTCGAGGGTGGCGATGGCCTTGGAGATGTGGAACGGCTCGGTGTGGGTGGCGATCACCGTCGGCACGAGACCTATGTGCCGGGTGAGCGGGGCGACCCGGGAGGCGATGAGGACGGCGTCGAGGCGGCCGCGGACCTGGTCGGTGCGGTCGTCGGGGTCCGGGAAGAGGGACGACTGCGGGCCGAGGCCGTCCTCGATGGTGACGAAGTCGAGCAGGCCGCGCTCGGCCTCCTGGACCAGGCCGGTCCAGTGGGCGGCGGTGAACAGGTCCCGGGGGCGGGCCACCGGCTCGCGCCAGGAGGCAGGGTGCCAGCCGGTGCCGTCCAGGGCGACGGCGAGGTGCAGCGGGGAAACGGGTGTTGGGGACACGGGTGGGTGCCTTCCTGGAGGTCCGTGACACGAGGACGCCGAGCCCTCGCGCGGGGCGGCGGAGCAGGGATCACCGGCCGGGCGGGCGCGAGGGCGCGGGCGGGGCCGGGGAGCGGGTCAGGGACGACAGAGCGCGCCGGCCACCCGCCGCAGGTCGATGTGCGGCCGGGTGTGCAGACGGACGACGCGGCGCGGGCGCAGGGTGCGCGGGTGGTTCCGGTGCGCTGTCCGCATGTGCCGCGCCTCCGTCCCCCATGCCGTGGTGCGCGTCCCGTCGTGGGTCACAACGCCTCCGTCGCGCGGGGTGTTCCGGGCGCGCGCAGCAGCAGGATCCGGGTCCGGCGGCGCAGGGTGAAGCCCATCGCCTCGTACAGCCGGATGGCCTGGGTGTTGGTCGCGGCGGCGTGCAGCAGAGGGGTGTCGCCGCGGTCGCGGATGCCGGCGGCGACGGCGCGGACCAGCAGGCCGGCCAGTCCCCTGCCGCGGTGTTCCGGATCGGTGCAGACGGCGCTGATCTCCGTCCAGCCGGGCGGTCGCAGCCGCTCGCCCGCCATGGCGACGAGCCGTCCGCGGTGCCGGATGCCGAGGTAGGTGCCGAGGGCGACGGTGCGCCGCAGGAAGGGTCCCGGCCGGGTGCGGGCGACGAGGTCGAGCATGTCCGGTACGTCGTCGGGGCCGAGCCGCACCGCCCGGGGCGCGGGTTCGGCGCGCAGCGCGGTGTCGACGAGCTGGACGCCCCGCCCGCCGCCGACGACCTCCCAGCCGGCCGGCACGGTCTCGACCCCCTTGATCCGTACGGTGTTGCCGGGCCCGACGAGCGTGTGCAGGTCGGTCCAGGCGGCGGGGTCCGAGGGGTCGGCGAGGGCGGCGTACGCGTAGACGTCGGCCGGGTACCGGGCGGCCCGGCCCACGCGCTCGGCGAGGTGGGCGTGCGGACCGGCGAGGGCGGCCCAGACCGCGTTGTCCAGCGGGTGGGTGCTCGGGTCGGCCGGCGCTCTGGGGATCACCCCACCATGTGTAACAGCCATTTGAGGGGTAAATCATTGCAGCTGCATGAAATCCGGCCCTGGACGTGGCTCGGAACCGGCCGTCCGGGAACGCAGGTGCCCCCGTACCGCAGCCGTCTTTCGAAGAGTTGAGCAGATACCGAGTGACCCGTGGGGAGAATCCTGCTGTGCTGATCAACCTGCCGAGTGAGACCACGCCGTGTGTGGGACGGACCGCCGAGCTGGCCGAGCTGCGCGAACTGCTGCGCGGGCCGGGGCTCGTGACCGTGACCGGCGGGGCCGGCATGGGCAAGTCCCGCCTGGCGCTGCGCGGGGTGCGCGGGAGCGACTGGGCCGGTTTCGACGCGGTGTGCTGGGCCGATCTGTGGCCGGTGCGCAGCGACGCGCTGCTCGCCGCGTCGGTCGCGGAGGCCCTCCACCTCTCGGACCACACCTCGCGGACGCTGGTCGAGGCGCTGTGCGACTGGATCGGCAACCGGCGCGTGCTGCTGGTCCTCGACTCCTGCGAGCACCTGGTGGCGGCGGCGAGGTCCCTCGTGGCGGACCTCCTGACGGTGTGTTCCCGGCTGACGGTGCTGGTCACCAGCCGGGAGGCGCTGGGGATGGCGGGCGAGGCGGTGCTGGAACTGGGGCCGCTCGACCCGGTGACGGAGGGCGTCGCCCTCTTCGCGGCGCGGGCCACCGCGGCGGGCCGCCCCTTGCGCGACACCACGGAACGGCTGCTGGCGACGCGGCTGAGCAGCCTGCTGGAGGGGGTGCCGCTCGCCCTGGAACTGGCCGCCGGCCTGCTGCGGCACCGGACGCTCCAGGAGGCGTGGGAGCTGGCGCAGCAGCGGCCCGAGGCGCTGGGGCGGCGGGAGGCGGGGCGGCGCGCGTCGCGGCACGACGCGCTGCGCACGGCGGTGGGGTGGAGCCACGAGCTGTGCCGTCCGGCGGAACGGCTGCTGTGGGCGCGGCTCGCGGTGTTCCCGGGGTCCTTCGACGCCGACCTCGCGGCCCTGGTCTGTCCGGGCGGGCCGCTGACGGCGGACACCCTGCGCGAGGCGCTGTCCGGTCTGGTGCGCAAGTCGGTGGTGGTCCTGCACGACGGCAGGTACCGGATGCTGGACTCGGTGCGGGACTACGGCCGCATGTGGCTGGACGAGCTGGGCGAGGGGGCGGCCGTCGCCGCGCGGCACGCCGCCGCGATGCTGGCGACCAGCCGGCGCGCGAACGACGGCTGGCTGACCGCCGAACAGCAGCACTGGTACGCCCGGATGCGCGACCTGTACCACGACGTGTGCCTCGCGACCCGTCACCTGATCGACGCGGAGGACCCCGCCGCGCTGGAACTCATCGGCAACACGGCGTTCTTCTGGGTCTGTTCGGGCCATCTGCACGAGGTGGCCTACTACGCGCAGCTCGCGCTCGAAGTGGCGCCGCGCGACGACCCGCGGCGGGTGCGCGCCCTGTGGACGCTGGGGCTGGCCCGGATCCTCCAGAGCGATCACACGACGGGCCGCACGCACGCGCAGGCGAGCCTGGCCGAGGCCTTCGCCGCCGGGGACACGGAGGGCGTGCGGCAGGCCGCCTATCTGGAGGGGCTGGCCTCGCTGCTCGACGGCGAGCCGGTCGCGGCGCTGAGCCGTGCCGACGAGGCGCTGCGGGCGGGGGTCCCGGCCCCCCGGGACGCGACCGGTCCGCCCACGGCCCCCGGGTCGGACGCGCCGCGGCCGAAGCTCACGTTCGGGCTGCTGCTGTGCGGTCTGGTGCGGGTCTTCGCGCTCACCGGCGCCGGCCGCCTCGAACAGGCGCGGCGGGAGGCGCAGGAGCAGCGCGGGGTCTGCGTGGAGCTGCGGGAGTACTGGACGCGTTCCTACCTGGACTACCAGCTCGCCCTGATCGCCCTGATCGAGGAGCGGCACCGGGCCGCGGCCGGTCACGCCCGCGACATGCTGGACGCGAAGCAGCGCATCGGCGACCAGTTCGGCATCGCCATGGGGCTCGATCTGCTCGCCACGAGCTGGTGCGCGCAGCAGGACCCGGACCGGGCGGTGGTCGCGATCGCGGCGAGCGACCGGTTCTGGAGCGCCGTCGGCCTGCTGCGCCGCGGCACGCCCGAGGTGCTTCCGATGTGCGCGCTGACCCGGGCCAGGACCCGGGCGCTGCTGGGCAGTGCGGCGTACGAGGATCAGGTGCGCCGGGCCCAGTCGATGGCCCCGGACTCGCTGCTGCACACGGTGCTGGGCCAGCAGCCGACGCGCTGACCCGGCACCGCGGGGCGGCCCGACCGGGGCCGCCCCGCGTGCGTGGTTCAGTGCCCGAGGACGCGGTCCACGGTCCGCACGAGTTCCCCGTCGGGGGTGTCGCCGTCCAGGGACCAGAACATGGCGCCGCCGAGTCCCTCGGCCTTCACGTAGCGGGACTTCTGGGTGAGCACCCGCGGGTCGTCGTACGTCCACAGGGTCGTGCCGTCGAACAGCCAGGCGTGGCCGTCGCGCGCGTCGCGGTGCAGGCGGTACGTGCCCGAGTCCGCCAGCGCCTTCAGCTCCTTGTAGTCGGCGTAGCCGTTGGCCCACTTCGCCGGGGCGGGTGCCGTGGCGGGCTGCCCCAGGCCGTCGCCGCCGCCGGTGACACCGGTCCAGCCCTGCCCGTAGAACGGCATGCCGACGACGAGCTTGCGGGCCGGGGCGCCGCGCCGCAGCCAGGCGTCGACCGTGCCGTCGACGCTGAAGTCGTCGCGGGCGTACAGGGCGGACTGCTGGGCCGTCGTCTTCTCGCCGCTGACGTGGAAGTCGTAGCCCTGGAGGTTGACGAAGTCGAAGTCCTTCATGATCTTGCGGACCTCGAACCCGGCGTCGATCTTGGCGGGTGCGGTCGGGACGAACGCGGACAGCTCGTAGTTCTTGTGCCGGGTGCGGCCGTAGGCGTCGAGCTGGTGGCGGAACTCGGCGACGAGCGCGGTGAAGTTCCGCTTGTCCTCCGGGCGGTACACGGTGTCGGTGTCGCCCTCGGAGCCGGGCCACTCCCAGTCCAGGTCGACGCCGTCGAAGACGCCGGCCGCGGCGCCGGCGCCGCCCCGGGCGCCGTCCTGCGGCAGGTTGCCCTTGAGGTAGAGGTCGACGCAGGAGGCGACGAGCGCCTTGCGGGCGGCGGGGGTGCGGACCGAGTCGGAGAAGTTCGTCGACCAGGACCAGCCGCCCAGCGAGATCATGACCTTGAGGCCGGGGTGCGCGGCCTTCAGCTCCCGGAGCTGGTTGAAGTTGCCGGCGAGGGCCTGGGTGTCGGTGTCGGCGACGCCGTCCACCGAGTTCTCGGCGTCGAGCGGGCGCTGGTAGTCGGCCCACGGGTCGGATTCACCGGGGACGTTGCCCATCAGGCACTTCCCGTCGGTGCCGATGTTGCCGAACGCGTAGTTGATGTGGGTGAGCCGGGCGGCGGCGCCGCTGCGCTCCAGGTCCTGGACCTGGAAGTCCCGGCCGTAGACGCCCCATTGGGTGAAGTAGCCGACGCGGCGCGCGCTGTCGTGGTGGGAGCCGTGGTGGCCGTCGTGGGCGACCGCGGCCGGCGCGATCGCGCCGAGCAGGGAGAGCGAGGTGACGGCGACAGCCGCCCGGGACAGAAGTCTTCGGCGCACGGGAGAAGGCGGGCGCAGGCGCATGACGGAGCTCATTCCTGTGAGGCGTGGTGCACGTGCCGTACGAGCGGTGGACTTGCCTGCACGAGAAACTATTGGTCTGGACCATCAGGGTCAAGAGTGGGGAAAGCCCGGCCCGCGCCCGGGGCGGCTACCGCAGGTCGAGCGTGTCCGCCGCGGTGACCAGGCGGCGCAGCTGCTGCTGGTCCCAGCCGGTCAGCCGCGACACCTCGGTCCAGTCCTCGGGGGTGGCGTCCTCGGCGCGCAGGGCGGCGGCGGCCTCGGCCTCCAGATCCGTGCGGGCCGCGTCCAGCGCGGCGACAGCGTCCTGGTACCTCTGAAGGGCGAGTTCCATCTTGGCGGCGTCCATCGCCGCATTGTGCACCACGCGGGGCGTCCCGGGCTCACTGCGGCGGCGGGGCGGGCGCCCGGCCGGGTGGTCGCGGTCCGTCGTCCGTGGCCCGCTGACCGGCGGCGTTCGGCAGGTTCTCCCCCGCCGTGAGGTGGTCGAGGACCTCGGCGAGCTCGTCACAGGCTCGCTGGATCGAGCGACGCGTGGCGCGCTGTTCGGTCACCAGGGAGGACAGCAGCAGCGCGGTGAGCGCGACGGCGCCGTTGAACGCGCCGAGCTTCGCCATGACCTCCAGGCCGGACTGCCGGACGAACGCGCCGCCTCCGGTGTTCGCCTCGAAGGTGGCCAGCACGGACGCGAACAGCGCGCACGACATGCTGCCGATCAGCTCGAACCGCAGGGCGGCCCAGACCAGCAGCGGGAAGACGAGGAAGAGCAGGCTGATCGGGCTGAGCGCGGCCAGCGGGACGAGCACCAGGGCGGTCACCACCAGGCACAGCGCCTCCTTCCACCGGTGGAGCCCGAAGCGCCCCTTCGGGGCGAGGAACAGCAGGATCAGCGGGGTGACCAGCAGCACGCCCATCGTGTCGCCGACCCACCAGGCCAGCCACACCGTCCAGAAGTCGCCCGTGTCCAGCTTTCCGGTCAGCACCTGCACGCCGACGCCCGCCGTGGAACTGATGACCATGGCGCACAGCCCGCCGAAGACCAGGGCCATCCCGTCGCGCAGCCGGGACACGTCGGGCCGGAAGCCGATCCGGCGCAGCAGCAGGACGGCGCAGAGCGGCGCGGCGGTGTTCCCGGCGACGTTGACCAGCGTGGTGGCCTGGGGCGTGGTGAGGGAGGCGATGACCAGCAGGGAGCCGAGCGCGACGCCGGGCCACACCCGCAGGCCGAACACGAGCAGGGCGGCGACGGCGACGCCGGTGGGCGGCCAGACGGGGGTGACCACGACACCCTCGATGTCGAGCCGGCCCAGCAGGCCGAGCCGCCCCGACAGGTAGTAGGCGGCGGCGACGAGCAGCGTCGTGAGAACGGTCCCCGCGGGCCGTCGTAACCATCGGCAGTCCACCACAGAGCCATCAGACACCGGCGCGGGCTCTCCGGCCACCGGCGGCGCGTCCGATCAGGGGTCCGCGGGCCGCCGCCAGCGGCTGCCGCCGTCGTGGCCGACGACGAGGACGGCCGCGTCGTCCTCGTGTCCCACCGAGTCCGCCAGCTTCATGACGGCCCGGGCGAGGGCGTCGACGCCCATGCCCGCGACGACGGCGATCTCGGCGAGCCGGGTGACCTGGCCGAGCCCGTCGTCGAGGCTCAGCGACGGCCCCTCCACCACGCCGTCGGTGAGGAGCACGAAGACCCCGCCCTCGGTGAGCCGGTGCCGGGCGACGGGGAAGGCCGCGCCCCGCAGCACGCCGAGCGGCGGTCCGCCCTCCCGGTCGTCGACGCCGGAGCGGCCGTCGGCGGTGGCCCAGATGTGCGGGATGTGGCCGGCCCGGGCGCAGTCGAGGACTCCGGTGCGGGGATCGAGGCGCATGAAGGTGCAGGTGGCGAAGAGGTCGGCGGCGAGGGAGACGAGCAGGTCGTTGGTCCGGCTCAGCAGCTCGCCGGGGTCGGCGGTGACCGAGGCCAGCGCCCGCAGCGCCACCCGGACCTGGCCCATGAAGGCGGCGGCCTCGATGTTGTGGCCCTGCACGTCGCCGATGGACATGCCGAGGGTGCCGTCGGGGAGGATGAAGGCGTCGTACCAGTCGCCGCCGACGTTCAGCCCGTGGGTGGCCGGGGTGTATCCGACGGCGACCTGGATGCCGGGCGGCTGCGGCAGGTCGCCCGGCAGCATGCCCCGCTGGAGCTCCACGGCGAGTTCGACGCGGGAGCGCTGGACCGCCGCCAGCTCGCGGGCCCGCGCGGTCATCGTCCCGAGTCTGTCGAGCAGCTCCTCGCCGTCGTCGACCGACCTGCTGCGGACCATGGCTCAAGCCTGCCCGCAGTCGGCGGCCGGCGCACCCGGGCGGGCCGGGTGGTCAGAACACGGGGGTCAGGACGTGGGGTGCGCGGGCCCGGGGACGGTCTCGTGCGTGCGCGGGGCGCCGTGCGCCTCGGGGGCGGCGGGCGCGGGCGCGGTGCCGAGGGCCGCGTCCATGGCGCGCAGCCGGCGGTTCGTGAGGCTGCTCATGTACGTCAGCCAGGTGAGGAACACGACGGTCAGGACCGCGAACCCGACGGTCTGGCGGGGTCCCGCGGTGAAGGCCGTCAGGACGGTGATCCCGACGAACATGACCGCGAGGAAGGCGAGCGCGGCCTTGCGGTGCCGTCCGCGGTGCGTGCGCTGGTCGACCAGCCGCCGCATGGCCTGCCGCTCCGCGGGGTCCGTGGGGACGTCGCCGGTGCGCAGCCGCCGGTCGAGGGCGATCAGGCCGTCCGTGCTCCCTGCGGCGCGCCGCTCCTTGCGCCGCGCGGTCAGCGCGATGCCGACACCGGCCAGGGATCCGAACACGGTGCGTCCGAGGACGGCGGCGAACGAGCCCTGCGGGTAGAGCAGTTGGACGATCACGACACCGGCGAGCACTCCCAGCAGGAGCTGTGCCCAGAAGTGCCTGGCGAAAAAGGTGTGGACGCGTTCCATGGGCCCTCTCCTCGGGTCGGCTGCCGGGTCACGTCCGGGTTCCCCTGTCCCTCGCGCGTACGCGGTACCCGGCCCACGGGATGCGGAGCCGGGCCGTCCGGCCGGGAGACCGAGGGACCGGAGACGTTGCTGGCCAAGTGCGCCGGGCTCGAACCGGCCCACTTGCGCGGACGGCCGTGGAGCCGTCGAACCTCAGCCTGCGCCGGGTCCACGTGTCGATGATCCAGGAATACGCCCGTCACGACGGCCGTGCCGACTTCCTGCGGGAGCGGACGGACAGGGCAGTTCACCTCCCTCCTACCCCTGGATCTCCCCGGCCGCCCGGCGGCGGCCCGCATCGGCTCGCTTTCGTGCGTGGATTTTTTCCAGGCCCCGCAGGAGGCGAGGGCCGGCCGGGAAGGCCAGTGGGCTCAGCCGGAGGTTTCTGCGCCGGGCTCGCACTCGAAGTCGCGGGCGGCGGTCAGGCCTTCGATGAAGGACCGGAAGTCCGGGGCGAGGGCGAGTTCGGTGCGGAAGTCCGCATCGAGCCAGGCGACAGAGGGTTCTGCGTACCGGCCACAGACTCGGTAGTCGAGCCCGATCCAGCAGTGTCCGTCGCCCGAGAACAGCACCAGCCCGGCTGGAAGTCCCCATTCTCCGACCAGGTACGGACTGTCGAGCAGGGAGCTCGTTCCCTCGCGACGGCCGATGCCCAGCACGTTGTCGAAGGGGACGTGGTCGGCGCTCCACGAAGTCGGCTCGCTGGTGGGGAAGGCATTCCAGTCGTCGGCGACCTCGCCGCCATTCCGATGGCTCAACAGGTCGAGCAGGGAACGGGGAAGCGTGACCCCGAGCAGTCGCTGGGCTTCCACGATCGCCCGGCCGGTCAGCGCCGGCTGCACCGTGCAGTCGCTACTGGTGTCCCACAGGGAGTGCCGGAGATCTTCAAAGCGTGCCATGGCCAGCATCGTAGAAGTGATGTCCCGCAGTTTCCCTCCCGGATGCCGCTGCTGTCCGCCGCCTTCCTGGTCACCGAGGGGCGCCGCACCCACCCGCGTCCCGCCCGGGATCCAGGTCAGCGCACCCCGGCCCGCTGCCGCTGCGGCGCGAGGGCGGGCAGACCGGTCCAGTCCAGGCGCAGGACGGCGAGGTCGTCGGTGTGCCGGCCGGCGTTGCGGACCTGGACCTCGTCGAGGACGCGGTCCAGGTGCGTGCCCGCGTCGGAGTCGGCGCAGGCGTCCATGATGGCGAGCAGCCGGTCGACGCCGAGCCGCTCGGCGCTCTCGTCGACGTGCCCCTCGATCAGGCCGTCGGTGTAGAGGAGCAGCGAGCCGGAGGGCGGCAGGCGGACGGTGGTGACCGGCCACCTGTGCAGGCCCGGGGCGATGCCCAGGGCCACTCCGTGCTCGATGACGAGTTCCCGGGAGCGCCCGTGGGAGGTCAGCAGCGGCGCGTGGTGGCCGGCCAGGTGGAGGGCGGCGGTGCCCGCGGCCCGGTCCAGGGTCACCAGGGTGCAGGTCGTGAACAGGTCGGTGCTGCTGCGCTCGGCGATGTGCATCTGCTCCAGGAGGTCCAGGAGGGCCCCGCCGCGGTGGCCGCCCAGGGTGAGGGAGCGCCAGGCGATGCGCAGGCAGACGCCGAGGGCGGCGGCGTCCGGGCCGTGCCCGCTGACGTCGCCGATGACGGCGTGCACCTGTCCGTCGGGGGTCTCCACGACGTCGAGGAAGTCGCCGCCGAGCAGGGCCTGCTCGCGGCCGGGGAAGTAGCGGCTGGTGGCGACGACGCCGCCGCTCGACAGCATGGGGGCGGGCAGCAGGCCGCGCTCCAGGCGGGCGTTCTCCTCGGCGCGCAGCTTGCCCGCCTGGAGATTGGCGCTGGCCCGCTCGGCCTGCTTGCGGTGCACGGCGTAGCGCACGGCCCGCTGGAGCAGGTCGGGCTCCACCTTGCCCTTGACCAGGTAGTCCTGGGCGCCGGCGGCGAGCGCCTCGATGCCGGCCTGGGACTCCGCGAGGCCGGTCAGCACGATGACGGCCGCGTCCCCGGCCGCGTCGAGGAGTTCGGCGACGGCCCCGACCCCGGAGGCGTCGGGCAGGTGCAGGTCGAGCAGGATGCAGTCGCTGCTCCGGGTCGCCAGCGTCCGCCGCGCCTCCTCCAGCGTGCGGCAGTGGTCCAGGACGTGGTCGATGTCGGTGTCGAGCAGGAGCTCCTCGACGAGCAGGGCGTCTCCGGCGTCGTCCTCCACCAGCAGGATCCGGCAGGGGGCGGACGTCCCATCGAGCGCGGTCATGGCAGCAGCGATCCTTCACTGTCGGCCGCCTCGGCGGACGTCTGCTGGGGGAACGTGAAGCTGATCGAGGTGCCGTCGCCGTCGACCGGGTCGACGGTGATGGTGCCTCCGTGGAACTCGACGGTCTTCTTGCACATCGCGAGGCCGATGCCGGTGCCCGGGTAGGCCTCACGGGTGTGCAGCCGCTGGAAGATCACGAAGACCTTCTCGCGGAACTCGGGGGCGATACCGATGCCGTTGTCCCGCACGGTGAACCGCCAGTGGTCGTCCTCCTCCCGCACGGTGACCCGGATGTGCGGGGGGCGGTCGGGGGCGCGGAACTTGATGGCGTTGGACAGCAGGTTCTGCCAGAGCAGGGTCAGCTGGCCGGTGTCGCCGTGCACGTCCGGCAGGGGGTCGTGCTCGATGCGCGCGCCCGACTCCTCCATGGCCACGCTGAGCGAGTCGACGGCGCTGGCGAGCGTGTCCTCCAGCGACACGCTGCGCTGGTCGTGGACGCGGCCCACGCGCGAGAACATCAGCAGGTCGTTGATGAGGACCTGCATGCGGTTGGCGCCGTCGACGGCGAAGGAGATGTACTGGTCCGCCCGCTCGTCGAGTTTGCCGCCGTAGCGGCGCTGGAGGAGCTGCGTGAAGCTGGAGATCTTGCGCAGCGGCTCCTGGAGGTCGTGCGAGGCGACGTACGCGAACTGCTCCAGCTCGGCGTTCGAGCGCCGCAGGTCCTCGGCCTGCTGGTCGAGGAGGGCGCGGCCCTCCTCGCTGCGGGCCAGCTCCGCCACCAGGCGCACGCGCATCGACTCGACGTCGTGGGCGAGCTGGCGCAGGTCGGCCGGGCCGGTGGCGGGCAGCTCCCGGTCGAACTGGCCGCGGCCCACGTCCCGGGCGGCGGTGCCGAGCTGGGTCAGCGGGCCGGTGACGCCGCGCCGCAGCCCGTAGAAGATGACGCACATCAGGACGACGATGACGGCGGCGATGGCGATGAACACGACGTTGCGCAGCCGCTGTGCCGTGTCCAGGTCCTCGCCCGCGTGCTGCCGGGCGGCCAGCAGGTGGTCCTGCTGCCGGGACAGGGAGACGCGCACCTCGTCGAAGAGCCGCTTGCCGTCCCCGGCCCGGTCGGCGGTGATCCGGACCGCGTCGGCGCTCGACGCCTCGGCGACCGGCCGTGCCAGGCCCCGCTGCCAGCTCTCCACGTCGGCCCGCACCGCCCGCAGGTCCTTCTCGGCCTCGCCCGACCCGGCGACGAGCCCGTCCAGCGCCTTCAGCGCGGCCTTCTCGTCCGCCCTGCCCCGGGTGTACGGCGTGAGGAAGTCGCGGCGGCCGGTGAGCCCGTAGCCTCGGACGCCCGTCTCCTGGTTGACCAGGGCCGCCTCCAGGCGCACCGCGTTGATCAGCGCCGGGGAGCGGGTCTGCACCACCTCGTCGGTCAGCCGCGAGGTGGTGCTCAGCGCCCACGCGCCCAGCGACCCGAGGATCAGCAGCAGGACGGCGCTCGCGGCGACCCCTGTCGTCACCCAGCGTCGGGTCGTCCAACGAGCTATGCCCGTCGGCTCGGGCCGTTCCGCGCCCACGTCCATGCTCCTGTGCTCCTTCGCCCGTCACAAGGTCCGCGGCCCTCGGGGGGCAGCGTCGATACCATACGGCACCCGACAACACTTGTTGTCGCCGGAGTTCCCTGACGGTACGGTTCGGGCATGCCAGGAACTGATCCGTCACTTCTCCCTGGAAGCCGTACCTTCGAGGAACTGGCCGTCCAGGCCGTCCAGACCCTCGTCACCGACCTCGCTCCGCAGGTCGCGTACCCCCTCGACGCCGACGAGCGCCGCGAAACCCCCCACCACGCACTGCGGCGGCTGCGTGTCCTGACCCACCTCCAGCGCGCGGTGAGCGAGCTGGAGGCACTGGCCGCCCGCGACGCCGCCGCCGCAGGCGCCGGATACCCTCAGATCGGCGAAGCGACACACCTCAGCCGTCAGGGGGCGCGCCGCCGCTGGCCCGGCCTCATCAGGCTCGACGGCCGCCCCTGCTCCCCCACTCGTTCCCCGGAGTACCACACCATGATCGCTTCTCCCCGCTCCTACGACGTCCTGCTCGTCGAGGACGACCTCGCCGACGCCCTGCTGATCCAGGACGCGCTCGCCCAGCACCACACCCGCAACCTCACCCAGGTCGCCGACGGGCTGGAGGCCCTGGAGTACCTGCGCGACCCCGAGACGTCGCTGCCGGACCTCATCGTGCTGGACCTGAACATGCCGCGCATGAACGGGCGGGAGCTGCTGCGCATCCTCAAGGACGACGCCGCTCTGCGCGCCGTCCCGGTGGTCGTCCTGACCACGTCGGCGGCGCCCGACGACGTCACCGACGCCTACCACCAGCACGCGAACGCATATGTGACGAAGCCGGTCAATCTGGAGGATTTCGAGGCGGCGGTCCGCAGCATCGACGCCTTCTATCTGGAGACGGCCACCAAGCTGCCCCGCGGCTGAACCGGCGGCCCACCGGGCCCCGGCCCGTCCGCCCAGCTCACCCCCTCTTTCCCCCGTGCCCCCGGGCCGCTCGCGAGCGGCCCGGGGGCACGGTGCGTGCCGGGCCCGTCCGCGCCCCGCGGGCCGTCCCGACCTTGACAGGAACACAGCCACTTGTATGGTCTAGGCCAAGCGTCAACGGCCGTTCCGCTTACGGGAGTCGGCCCTGTTCCGCAGGGCCGCCCTCCCTGTCCCTTCGCGCCTCTTGGCCCCACCCTCGAGAGGCCGTCCCGGACGTGCGTCCCCACATCGCACGCACCCCGGGAGACCTGTAGTGAAGGAGTAGGCATGCACGCCCGAAAGAAGAAGGCCGCCCTCATCGGCGCGGTCCTCGCCCCGGCCCTGGCCCTCACCCTCCCCACGGGTTCGGCGAGCGCCCACGGCTACATCAACTCGCCGCCCAGCCGTCAGGCGCAGTGCGCGGCCGGCACGGTGTCCTGCGGGGACATCACCTACGAGCCGCAGAGCGTCGAGGGGCCCAAGGGCCTGACCAGCTGTAGCGGCGGAAACAGCCGGTACGCGGAACTCGACGACGACTCCAGGGGCTGGGTCGCGACCCCGGTGCCGAGCGACGCGACGTTCGAGTGGAAGCTCACCGCGCAGCACGCGACGAGCACCTGGCAGTACTTCGTCGGCGGCCAGGAGATCGCGGAGTTCGACGACAACGGCGCCAAGCCCGGCGCGACCGTCACCCACCAGGTCGACTTCGGTGCACTGACGGGCCGTCAAAAGGTGCTGGCCGTCTGGAACATCGCCGACACCGCCAACGCGTTCTACGCCTGCATCGACGTGAACGTCGGCGGCTGATCCCACCCCCCACCCCGTGGTGCCGCGGGCCGTCCCCCACGGCGCGCCCCGACCGGGCACGTCACGGCCCCGGCGCCACGGCCGTCCGCCTCTCTCGTCCGCGCTCCCCCGCGAGCGGCCCGGCGCGGACCACCCCCCACACCTCCCGTCCTTAGGAGCGCACGCATGCGCCATCGCATCCTCGCCCTGCTGACCGCCGCCGGCTCGGCCGCGACCCTCACCGCGCTGACCCTGACCGCCCCGGCCTTCGCCGACAAGGCGGCCGGCGCGCCCGCCCACGAGACGTCCGCGCAGGCGGAGTTCGTCGTCAGCGAGGCCCAGTTCGACCAGATGTTCCCGGGCCGGAACTCGTTCTACACGTACTCCGGGCTGACCGCCGCGCTCGACGCCTACCCGGGCTTCAGCGGAACCGGCAGCGACACCGTCCGCAAGCAGGAGGCCGCCGCCTTCCTGGCCAATGTCAGCCACGAGACCGGCGGACTGGTCTACGTCGTGGAGCAGAACACGGCCAACTACCCGCACTACTGCGACACGACCCAGTCCTACGGCTGCCCGGCGGGCACCGACAAGTACTACGGGCGCGGCCCGATCCAGCTCAGCTGGAACTTCAACTACAAGGCGGCGGGCGACGCCCTCGGCATCGACCTGCTCAACAACCCGGACCTGGTCCAGAACGACGCGGCCGTGGCCTGGAAGACCGGGCTCTGGTACTGGAACACCCAGACCGGGCCGGGGACGATGACGCCGCACAACGCCATCGTCGACGGCGCGGGCTTCGGCGAGACCATCCGCAGCATCAACGGCAGCCTGGAGTGCAACGGCGGCAACCCCGGCCAGGTCCAGAGCCGCATCGACAGCTACGAGAAGTTCACCCAGATCCTGGGGGTCGAACCGGGCGGCAACCTCAGCTGCTGACCCGCCCCGGGCCGGGCCGGACCGGCGGTGAGAGCCACGACACAGCTCTGACCAGCAATCGGTCACCGGGAGGCCGCGTGAAGGGATCGTGACGGGGCAGTGGAAATCGTGCCCCTGCCCCCGACCCCCCGGAGCCCGTCTTGACCGCGACCACCTCGGCCCCCGTGAGCCCCGCCGCAGACACCGACGAGCGCCCCCTGGACGCCCGTCAGCGTCTGCGGCGGCGCCTGGAGCGCCTCATCGGCATCGCCGCCACCGAGGGCAACAAGCTGACGCCGCTGCGCAACGGCGACGAGATCTTCCCCGCGATGCTGGACGCCGTGCGCGGCGCCCGGCACACCATCGACATGATGACCTTCGTCTACTGGCGCGGCGACATAGCCCGCGACTTCGCGCACGCCCTCGCCGATCGCGCCCGCGCCGGGGTCCGGGTGCGGCTGCTCCTCGACGGCTTCGGCAGCCGCACCATCGAGAACGATCTGCTCACCCTCATGGACGAGGCCGGGGTGCAGGTCGCCTGGTTCCGCAAGCCGCTGCTGCTCTCCCCCTTCAAGCAGAACCACCGCTGCCACCGCAAGGTCCTGGTCGTCGACGAGACGACGGCGTTCACCGGTGGCGTCGGCATCGCCGAGGAGTGGTGCGGCGACGCCCGCGACCCCAGCGAGTGGCGCGACACCCACGTGCGGATCAGCGGGCCCGCCGTCGACGGCATCTGCGCGGCCTTCGCGCAGAACTGGGCCGAGTGCCACGAGGACCTCTTCGACGAGCACGACCGCTTCGTCGAGCACGAGCCGAGCGGCGACGCCATCGTCCAGGTCGTGCGCGGCTCGGCCAGCATCGGCTGGCAGGACATGCAGACCCTGCTGCGCGTGGTGATCGAGTCCGCGCAGACCCGGCTGCGCCTGGCCACCGCCTACTTCTCCCCCGACGTCTACTTCGTCGACCTGCTCTGCGAGGCGGCCCGCCGGGGCGTCGAGGTCGAACTGCTCGTCCCCGGCCCGCACACGGACAAGCAGGTGAGCCGGATCGCCGGCCGCCACCACTACGCGCGGCTCCTGGAGGCCGGGGTCGCCGTGCGCGAGTACCAGCGCACGATGCTGCACTGCAAGGTCGTCACCATCGACGGGATCGCGTCGCTGGTCGGTTCCACGAACCTCAACCGGCGCTCCCTCGACCACGACGAGGAGGTCATGCTCGCCGTCCTGGACGAGGAGTTCACCGCCGCCCTCGACGCCGACTACGAGGAGGACGTCTCGCACAGCATGCGCGTGCAGCTGGACCGCTGGTCGGACCGGCCGATGTCCTTCCGCGTCGCGGAGAAGACGACGCGCGCCATCCAGCACTTCCTGTGACCGGGACCCCCGGGGCCGCTTGACGGCGCCGCAGCGGATGAGCACAACGATGCGAACCGGCTCGTGCCCCCACACGGGTCCCGTTGTGCCCCCTCCCCCCACAGCTCGCAGGAGGCCCGATGACGCCCCGGACCCGCATCCTCGCCCGCGCACGAACGGACCGGCCGCCCACGGCCGGTCCGTCGCTGTTTCCGGCACCCCTGTACTCCGACAAGACCGACGGGACGCACAGCCAGAAACTGGTGGCGGCCCGCACCGCCGACGGCGTCACCTGGACCGGGCGCCACGACACCGTCGCGAGCGCCCTGGACTCGGACCGGCCCGGCATGGCCGTGGTGCGGCGGCTGGGCGACGGCTCGTACGTCATGTCGTACGAGATCTGCGCGGCGAGCGGGCAGTACGGGTGCGTCGTGCTGATCCCCGCTGGCGGGCAGGTGAGGTACGACGCGGACGGCGGCGGTCTGCTGGAGAGCGCCACCGCCTACGACGGGACCGTCCGCACGCCGCACTTCGCCTCGGCCGCCGAACCGGTCAGACCTTGCGCCAGCGGGCGTTCGCCCAGGAGAAGACACCGAACGCGGCGAGGCCGACGGAGATCAGCACGAGCAGCCAGGGCCCGGCCGGGGTGTCGGTGAAGGACCGCAGGGTGTCGTCCATGCCCTTGGCCTTGCCGGGCTCGTGCTGCATCGCGGCGGCGACGGCGAACCCGCCCGCGACGGCGAAGACGATGCCGCGGGAGGCGCCGCCGAACACGCCGAGGACGTCGACGGCCTTGCGCACCTTGGCCGACATCTCGGCCATCTTCAGGTGCTTGTGGTACTTGCGCATGACCGCGCGTGCGGTGATCCAGATGCCCGCGACGGCCACGCCGACGCCGACGGCGCCCACGATCCACTGGCCCATGGGCCAGTCCAGTGCCTTCGCGGTGATGTCCTTGGAGCTCTTGTCGGAGCTGCCGCTCCCGCTGGACTTGTCGCCGGCGGCGAAGGACAGCACGGAGTAGGAGACGAAGCCGTAGAAGACGAAGCGGCCCGCGGCCATCGCGCGCTTGCTCGCCTTCTTGCCGTCGGCGCCCGCCTGCCCGAAGGCCGCCTCGGACAGCCGCCACAGGGCCATGCCGGCCAGGGCGACGCCGAGCAGCCACAGGGCCGCCATGCCGAACGGCTTCTCGGCTATCTCCGCGACGGCTCCGCCGCGGTCGGCCTGCTTGCCGCCCCCGTCGGCGAAGGCGATGCGCAGGGCCAGCAGTCCGATCAGTATGTAGATGACCCCGCGGGCGATGAAGCCCGCGCGGGCCGCCATCGCCACCGCCGGGCTGTTCGCCGCGCGTCGGGCGTGTCCGAGACCTTGTGTTCTGACCGATCCAGTAGCCATGTCACCCAGTTGCCCCCGGACGACCGGTCAACTCCTGGCGGGCTCCTCTTCCTTCGGCCGGACTCCGCTGAGGACCGCGGTGATGGTCTTGCCGTCGTCGTGCCGGTCGATGCTGACGTGGTGCGACAGGTGCTGGATCATGAACCAGCCGAAGCCGCCGGGGCGCGTCGGGTCGTGGGGCTGGTCGCCCGGGAGGCGGGCGCTGCGGTCGCGGACCCGGATCACGAGATCGCGGTCGTGGACGCAGGCGCTGAAGCGGGTCATGCCGTCCCCGTGCCGCAGCGCGTTGGAGACCAGCTCGTCGGCGACCAGCATCGCGTCCTCGGACAGCCGGCGCGCGAGGCGGCGCGGCGCCGCCGCGCACAGCGGCTGGACGGCCGCGCTGGTCTCGGCCCGCGCCTGCGAGCAGGTCGTGCGCCCCGGGCCGGGGGTGTCGAAAGCGCTCATGCGAGGCTTCTTCCTCAAGTGGGGTGGGCGCGGTCTCGGCCGTCTGTCCCTCCCGCTTGCCCGGGGTCGAGGACGGCACACCCCCCGGTCCGGGACGATCCGGGGCGCACCGGTCACCAGTCGTGCAGCGACCCGTCCAGCTGGAGCCGGTTCACGGGCAGGTAGGCGGGGTCGTAGGGGTGGGCCCGGGCCGCGTCGTCGTCGTGGTCGACGCCGAGGCCGGGCTCCTCGCCGGGGCTGAGCAGACCGTCGGTGAAGGTGTAGGAGGGGCGGAAGACCTCGTCGGTGGCGCGGGAGTGCTTCATGTACTCCTGGATGCCGAAGTTGGGGATCGCGACGCCCAGGTGCAGGGCGGCGGCGAGGCCGACCGGGGAGATGTCCGTGGGACCGTGGACGCCCGACTTGATCTGGTAGACGGCCGCGTAGTCGAGGATCCGGCGCAGCGCGGTGATGCCTCCGGCGTGCGTGACGGGTGAGCGGACGTAGTCGATGAGCTGTTCCTCGAACAGCTCGCGGTAGTCCCAGATGGTGTTGAAGACCTCGCCGATCGCCAGCGGCGTCGTGGTGTGCTCGCGGACTCGGCGCAGCATGGCGGTGTTCTCCGCCGGGGTGACGTCCTCCAGCCAGAACAGGTCGTACGGCTCCAGGTCCTTGCCGAGCCGGGCCGCCTGGATGGGGGTCAGACGGTGGTGGGCGTCGTGCAGGAGGGGCAGTTCGGGGCCGAACTCGGCGCGCACCGCCTCGAAGACCCTGGGGGCGTGCCGCAGGTAGGCGCGGGTGTCCCACGCCTCCTCCACCGGCCGGTTCGCGCGGCGCGCGGGTTCGTGGTCGTAGCGGGAGGTGGCGCCGTCCTCGCCGACCGCGGCGTTGGCGCTGGAGGCGACGCCGTAGACGGAGCCGAGGCCCGGGATGCCGCTCTGCACGCGCAGGGCGCGGTAGCCCTGGTCGAGGTGGTCGCGGATGGAGTCGAACAGTTCCTCCAGGTCGGCGCCGCTGGCGTGCCCGTAGGCGAGGCAGCCGCGGCGGCTGCGGCCGCCGAGCAGCTGGTACAGGGGCAGGCCCGCGAGCTTGGCCTTGATGTCCCACAGCGCGGTGTCGACGGCCGCGATCGCCGCCATGGTGATGGGGCCGCGCCGCCAGTAGGCGCCCCGGTAGAGGTACTGCCAGGTGTCCTCGATCGCGTGGGCGTCGCGCCCGACGAGCAGCGGGGTGAGGTGGTCCTCCAGGTAGGAGGCGACGGCGAGTTCGCGGCCGTTGACGGTCGCGTCGCCGTATCCGACGACGCCGTCCCCGGTGCGCAGGCGCAGCGTCACGAAGTTGCGGCCGGGTGAGGAGACGAGCACCTCGGCGGAGGCGATGCGGGTGGCGTCGTCGCGTGCGACGCCGGGGGCGGGGGTGCGCGGTGCGGGCCGTGCGGTGGACACCTGGACATCTCCCTGGGTCGGGGGCGTGGCGGACCGCGCGCCCCGCGAGGACGGCAGGGGGCGCCGAGGGCCGGGCGCCGGGTACCGGTCCAGGTCGTGCGGTCCTTCGCCACCGTAGATCTTGCCGCGGCCCGGGGGTAGACCCGCCGGACGATCACACGGGACACGGGCCGGGCGGCGCCGCGATCCGGGGCGGGCCGGGTCCGGTCGCGGGGGCCGGGGCCGTACAGGGGCCCGGGCGGTTTGTTCCGGCCACACCGGACGGGATCCGCGCAGAAGCGTCCGGGCCGGACGGGAGTCTGGGAAACTGACGGGCTGGGTCCGCCCGCTGACGGATCGTCGCGCGGGCGCCGCGCACGGTCCGCCCGGCCGGGCCCGGCCCCGCACCCGACAGCCCGCACCCGACAGGCGGGAGCCGTTCATGAACGCCAGCACCCGCGATCCGGGGTTCGTCGGACGCGGCGCGCTCCTGGCGGAGGCCGCGGCGCTGCTCGCCGACGGCCGCCACCTCACCCTGGGCGGGCTGCCCGGCGTCGGGAAGTCCCGGCTGGCCCGGGTGCTCGCCGCCCGGCCCGCCGTGGGGGACGGCGCCCACGTCGTGGATCTCGCGCCGCTGCGCAAGGGGGCGCTGCTGCCGCACCTGATCGCCGGCGCCGTCGGGCTGGACGTCTCCGACGGCCGGCCGGCCCGCGACCGGCTGCTGTCCCGGCTCGCCGGCCGGGACGCGCTGCTGGTCCTGGACAACGCCGAGCACCTGGCCGACGCGTGCCGGGACCTCGTGCCCGAGCTGCTGTGGCGGTGTCCCGGGGTCCGGGTGCTGGTCACCAGCCGGCTGCCGTTGCGCACGGCGGCGGAGCGGCTGCTGGTCGTGGAGCCGCTGAGCGAGGAGGCGGCCATGGAGCTGTTCCTGGCCCGGGCGCGGGCGGCGGCCCCCGGCGGGTCCTGCCCCCCGCCCCACGACGTCCTCGCGCGCAGTCTGTGCCGGCGGCTCGATCTGCTGCCGCTCGCCCTGGAGCTGGCCGCGGCCAGGCTGGCCTCGCTGAGTCTGGGCGAGCTGGAGCACGCGCTGGACATCGGGGACGACCTCGCGCCCGCGCGCTGCGACCCCGAGCGGCGCCCCGCGCACCACCACTCGCTGAGCACCGCGCTGGGCCGCAGCCATGAACTGTGCCCTCCCGCCCAGCGGTTGCTGTGGGCGCGGCTGTCCGTCTTCATCGGCGCCTTCACCGCCGAGGACGCCGTGCAGGTGTGCGCCGACCGGCTGCTGCCGGACGTCGCGGGGGGACTCGACGGGCTCGCCGAGGGGTCGCTGGTGCACGGCCGGGACGAGGCGTTCTGGCTGCCGGTGACCGTGCGCACGTACGGGATGCGGCTGCTGGTCGCGCTCGGCGAGAGCGCCCGGCAGCAGGAGCGCTACCGGGCCTGGCGCGACCGTCCATGAGCCCCAACCGGGTGGCCTGCGTACCGGAAGTGATTGGCGTCCGTGTCGTGAGGTAAAGGCAGGTATGCACACCTTGGCTGCTTCGAGCAGCGCCTCCTGGATCTTCACCGTCGTCGGCGTTCTGATCGTCATCGCCCTGCTCGTCCTGCTGTGGACGAGCAGGCGCCGCCTGGCCCGGCGTCCGAACCCGCCGCAGTCCCCGCAGCCGCGGCAGGACTCGTGGCAGGACCCGGACCACCCGCAGCGCGACGATCACTGATCGGACGCGGCTTTCGCGGCGGACCCGAACGGGTTCGGGAGCCGCGGGGCGGGAGCCGCCCGGTGGGGCCGGTTCCCGTCGCGCCGTGTGAGGGGGGATCTCCAGGGGGTGAGCGTGTGGAGGATGTGCGGGGGTAGAGGGGACGGGCCGCCCTGTCCGGGCCGTTTTCGATCTGGGGGTAAACCGTTGACGACCGCACGCCTTTCGCGCAGAAGACTCGGCATCGCCTGTACGGCCGCCGCCGCCCTGCTGACCTTCACCGCTCCGCTCCAGGCCGCGACTCCCGTACCGGGCCGTACCGCCACCGCCGCCGAGCTGAAGGACGCGACGCTGGGCTACCGGGCCGACGGGCGGGCGGACGGCACCGTGACGGGGGCCACCGCGGCCCCGCCGTACAAGAAGGTCTGGAGCCGCGACTTCGGCACCGTGGTCTCGGCGCCCGTCGCCGTCGGCGACAAGGTGTACGCCGTCGTGAACGCGGACGACGGCACCGAGGGCGGCCCGCGCATGATGCTCGTCGGCCTGGCGGCCGCCACCGGCAAGAACCTGTGGCCCGCCGTCCCACTGGAGCAGAACGAACCCCAGGCCGGGGTCGCGTACGGGGGCGGCCTGCTCTACACGCAGACCTCGCGCGGCACGATCGCCGCCTGGGATCCGGCCACGGGGAAGCGGAAGTGGAGGGTCACGCTCGACTCGGCGTCGATGCAGTACCCGCCCGTCTGGTACGACGGCCTGCTGTACCTGCAAGACGGCCGCGGGACGGCGCTGGCCCTGCGCGCCGACACCGGTGCACGGGTGTGGAGCGCCCCGCTCGCCGAGTACGGCTGGGCGCCGACCGTCGTCGACGCCTCGGGGGTGTGGATCGGGTTCGACGGCATCGCCTGGCACCATCTCGCTCTCAGGACGGGCGCCGAGCTGCACCGCTTCGAGGTGCCCAACCTGTCCGGGTCCTACGGCAATCCGGTCGCCCTCGGCGCCGGCGCGGCCTGGATGCGCAGCGGCGACAGCGACGACGAGACGGTCACGGCCTACAGCCGGAAGACCGGCGCGGCCCTGCGGAAACTGCCGGCGGACGCGACCCCGGCGTTCGGGCCCGGCCGGGTGTACGTCGCCCACCGCGGCAGGGTCAAGGCGCTGAGCACCACCACGTACAAGGCCGCCTGGACGTACGTCAGCTCCCGGAAGGCGGCGACGGTGCGCCTGGTGGCAGGCGGATTCGTGTACGTGGAGGACGCCGACGGCCGCCTCGTCGTCCTCGACGAGAAGACCGGCAGGACCGCCTGGTCCTACCGGCGCTATCCCGCCCCGCATCCCACGGCGAACGTCGTCGCCGAGGACGACTGGAGGGGATTCACGGTGCCGGGCATCGCCACCGCGAGAGGCAGGCTGTTCGTGCCGGCCGCGGACGGCACGCTGATCGCGTTCCGGAAGGCGTAGCCGCGCCTCGGGCGGGGCGCTCCCCCGGTGTCCGGTGGGCGCCCCGTGCGGGTCGGGGGGGGCGCGTCAGACCGTGCGGCGGTTCCCGTCGGCGGTGCAGGGCAGTTCGGCTGCCGGGTGGTTGGTGACGAAGTCGCGGGTGGCCTGGCCCTCGGCGTCGGTGATCGCGGTGGGCTCGACGTCGATGATGCCGCCGAAGGGCCGGTCGACGTCGCGAATGATGCACAACGTGGTGGTGAGCAGCGCGGTGATCACGACAAGGGTGATCAGCTGGCCCCGGTTCCTCCTGCGCGGGATGCACATGCCGAGGGCGACGACGGTGATGGCGAGGGTGGCCAGCAGGAACCAGAGGATGGCGCTGGGGATGCTCGCGGTGGCCTGGGTGAGGCGTTCCTCGCGTTCGTCGGAGCGCTTGTTGTCGGCGGCGATCAGCATGCCGAAGACGGGCTCTCCCTCCAGATCGCGGAACGTCCGGCGGAAAGCGGTCGACCAGACGCTGGGTGCGGCCGATCCCCGGCCGTCGGCCATGGCCGGCCATTCCTGGGTGCGTACCGCGCGGGCGTAGCAGACGGCGGCGGCCTGGATCTCGGCCCGCTGCTTCTCCGGCGCGTACTCGGCGGTCTCCACGAGCTGGTCCAGAGCGCGGGCCTCGCCCCGGGAGGCGACCTCGGCCTTGCCGTAGGAGCCGTTGGCGGTGACCAGGACGAAGGCGAGGAGCAGGACGGTCAGGGTCAGCAGGGGGCCGACGAGGTCCTTGACCGCCATGCCGGTGTCGTCGTCCTCGGAGAGCAACCGGGGGCGCAGGAAGCGGTTGGCGGCGAGCCCGGAGAGGAGGGCGACGGCGGCCACGACGATGACGAGGGTCACGGGCGGGCACCCCCCGTGGAGCAGGACGTGAAAAGGGCTGGGTACATGCCCCAGCCCTTCCAGGTCTGCGGTGGCTCCACAACCGCAGAAACGATCGCTCACCCTCGTACGGCGGACGCCCCTTGCTCCGGACGACGGCACGGGCGAACGCCGTTCCGGCCGGGTGTCCACGCGCCGCGGCACCGGACCAGCGGGCGGGCGGGGCTGCGGACGTCCCCGGGAGCACGCCTTCGGCCGAGGACCTAGGCCGCCTCCCGGCCCGCCACGCGCGCGGGCACGCACCGTTCGAGCACGGCGTACGCGAGGACGGCGACGACGAGGCCCGTGACGGCGTCGGAGAGCTGCGGCGCCGACCAGTGGGCGACGGCCGCGGCGCCCGCGCCGATCGCCCAGGCGCCGAACGCGGTGGGCCGCACGGCCACCGTGGTGCGGCTGTCCATCGCGCCGCGGCCACCGCGGGCGAAGAACTGGTCGGCGATCAGGACCCCGCCGAGCGGCGGGACGAACACGCTGAGGATCACGAGCCAGTCGAGGAAGTGGTCCCAGACGCCCGCGAGCGCCGCCACGGTGCCGACGAGGCCCAGCACGATCGTCATGAGCCGCATCGTGCGGCCGGTCAGATGGGACCAGCCGAGCGCGCCGTTGTAGAGGCAGTGGCTGCACACCGAGCCGAGGTTGACGAAGACGAACACCGCGGCCAGTACGTCGAGCACGCCCGAGTGTTCGCCGGTCAGGATCGGCAGGAAGTCGCCGCCGGTGACGGCCGGGGCGGCGATCGCGCCCGCCGCGACCACCAGGCCGCCGGTGACCTGCGCGACGACGCTCGCCACCGGGAAGGCGCTGACGGTCGCGAGGACCGCCTCGCGGCCGTTCCTCGACCAGCGGGTGAAGTCGGCGGTCATCGTGCCGGAGTCGGCGAAGGTGGCCATGATCGTCGAGACGGCGGCGCCGAAGGTCAGGGTGGAGGCGCCGCCCACTCCCTCGTAACGGAAGACGGACCCCAGGTCGTGGTCCGCGGCGACGATCACCAGGGCGGTCACGCCCGCGACGATGAAGAGCGGCGCCGCGACCGCCCCCAGCCAGGACAGGGCCTTGATGCCGAGGTAGGTCAGGGCTATGAAGCCCAGTCCGGCGAGGACGCTGACCAGTTGCTCGTGCCAGCCGAAGGCCTGGTGCAGGGTGGCGCCGGTGGCCCCGGTATTGAAGGCGAACCAGCCGACCACGATGGTCGCGAGGAACGCCGCGGCCACGACGTACCCGGCGCGGCCGAACGTGCGGGTGGCCTGGAGCGAGAAGCTCTCGCCCGTGCTGCCCGCGCGATGGCTGAGGATCCCCACGTAGAGGAGCATCACGAGGTTGGCCGCCGCGATGGCGGCCATCCCGCGCCAGAAGCCCAGCATGGCGACGACCACGCCGCCGGGGACGGCGTTGGTCAGGATCATCGGGAATCCGAACCAGACGGCCGAGACCGTCCACAACGACTTGCGCCGGTCGGCCGGGACCGGGCTGTGCTCGTACTCGGCGTCGAGGGCCGCGGTGTCCGGCCGGGCGGCCGGGTCCATGGCGGAGTGCTGTGTGTTCATCGTGTGTGGGCTTCCGGGGCGGGCGCTCGCGCGCGTCAGAACCGTCAGGACCGTCAGGAGGGGGAGCCGGTGAACGTCTCGGCGAGGGCGACGACCGCCTTGGTGAAGGCCTCGGCCGGGGGATGCGTGATGCCCGCGCCGATCATGCCGATGCCCGCTTCCTTGTGGGCGATGGCCGTGTTGATGATCGGCAGGATGCCGGTGTCGATGACCTTGCGGACGTCGATGCCGGTGGGCAGGCCCTGGAAGTCCAGGGCGGGGATGGTGACGTTGGGGTTCGCCGTCGTGGTGATCTCCCCCATGTCCCGGGTGTACTGCATCGCCTCGGCGACGGTGCCGCCGACGAGGGCGACGATGGCGGGCGCGGCCGACATCGCGAAGCCGCCGAAGCCGTAGGTCTCCGTGATGGCGCTGTCCCCGATGTCGAGGCCGGAGTCCTCCGGCCGGTACCCGGCGAACATGGGGCCGACCACCCGCTGCGCGGGGCCGGTGAACCAGCGGCCGGGCAGTCCCGCGACCCGGATGCCGAAGTCGACGCCGTTGCGGGCCATGGTGGTGACGATCGTGGAGTGCTCGATGCCGTTCGCGGCGTCCAGGGCGGCCTTCGCCACCGCCATCCAGGTCGGGCCGGAGAAGTAGTCGGAGGACGCGACGAAGTCGAAGACCTCCTGCTTCTGCGCGAGCGTGAACGAGGACCGGAGCAGGCCGGGGGCGAGGGCCTGGAAGAGCAGGAGGGTGCCCGCGCCGTTGCGGTTGTGGCACTCGTCGCCCATGTGGATCGCCTGGGACAGCAGCAGGCGCAGGTCGATGGGGCCGGTGAACTCGACGGCCTCCTTCAGCATCGGGCCGAAGACGTCCCGCATCCAGATCAGCCGCTCGACGACGGACTCGTCGTTGGCGCCCATCCGCAGGATCTTCGCCATCTGCTCGGACAGGTTGGTGTACGCGGTGTTGCCGTGCGTCTCGTTCCTGACGATGTGCATGAACATCGACGCGGAGGTGACGCCGGCCATCGACCCGACGGTGTCCATCTCGTGGCACGGCTTGAAGGTGATCCGGCCGGACGCGGCGACCTCGGCGGCCTCGGCCAGGTCCGCGGCGAGGCCCTCGAAGACGAGGGCGCCGGTGACCGCGCCCCGCATCGGACCGTTCATCCGGTCCCAGGTGAGGGGCGGGCCCGCGTGCAGGATGGTGGTCGGGGTCATGCCGGGGACGACGTCGAGGGCGCGGCCGTAGCCGACGAGCATCGGGCGGGCGGCGGTGATCCGCTCGACGGCCTCGGCGTTGGCCCGCTCGATGCGGGCGGCGAGCGCGGGGGCGTCCAGGGCGTCGAGGGCGCGGGCCGCCTCGACGCTGCCGCCGCCCGGCGGGGTCCAGTCCAGGGTGGTGACCCGGGCGCCCTGGGCCGCGAGGTCGGCGTCGAACAGGGCGAGGCCGACATTGACGACGCTCAGCCCGGCGCCGAACAGGGCGGCGGCCTCGGGAGCCGCGGCCTCGCGGGGGGCGGCTTCGGAAGTGGCGGCTTCGGAAGTGGCGGCTTCGGGGGTGGCGGCTTCGGGGGTGCTCATGGCTACTTGGCCTTCCGGGCGATCTCGCGGGCGAACTCGCCCGTCTCGGTGGAGCTGCGGGTGACGATGACGCCGGCGGCCTCCAGGGCCGCGCTCTGGGCGGCGACCGACGGGGTGTCCAGGTCGGTGCCGAGCACGTAGGCGATCACCGGCAGGTGACGGCCGGCCGCGGCGGCGATGCGCTGGGCCTCGAGGAGGGCGGGCAGGGTGGTGCCGACCGGGTCCTCGTGGGAGCCGAAGCCCAGGACGAAGTCCAGGACGAGCGCGGCGACGGACGGGTCCTTCGCCTCCTCGACGATCCGCTCCAGGCGCAGCGCGGGGTCGATCATCGGGTGCGGGCGGCCGTTGGTGAAGTCGTCGTCGCCGAAGTCGAGGAAGGTGTGGCCGGTGGCGGCCGCGGCGGCGGTCAGCCGGAAGGCCGGGTCCTTCTGGATATTGCTGTACACGTCGACGCCCGCGTCCCGGACCGCGTACATGGTCTCGTCGCAGAGGGTGCCGCCGCAGAACAGGCCGCGCACGTACCGCTGGCCCTCGGCGAGGCCGCCGACGAGGACGGTGGCGGCGGCCTCGGCGTCGAACCCGTCGGCGTCGGCGGCCGGTTCGACACCCGCGTGGACCACGGCCTGCCGGGCCGCGTCCAGGCTGGAGGCGGCGAAGTGGGCGCCCGCGGCGGTCACCGCCTCCTCGGAGCCGCCGACGAAGTAGACGACGACGGGCTTGCCCGCGGCGGCGGCCTCGGCGAGGACCTTCTTCTCGACGGAGGGCGCCGGGGGCTTGGACACCAGCACGATGACGTCGGTCGCCGGGTCGGCGGCGAGCGCGCGGATGCCGTCGGTCATCATCAGGCCGCCGACCTCCTCGCTGAGGTCGCGGCCACCGGTGCCGATGAGCTGCGAGACGCCGCCGCCGAGCGCGTGGACGCGGACGGAGACCTCCTGCGAGCCGGTGCCGGACGCGGCGACGATGCCGACGGAGCCGGGGCGCACCTTGTTGCCGAAGCACAGGGCGACGTTGTTGATGATGGCGGTGCCGCAGTCGGGGCCCATCATGAACAGGCCCTTGTCGTGGGCGAGTCGCTTGAGGGCGACCTCGTCCTCGACGGACACGTTGTCGCTGAAGAGCATCACGTGCAGGCCGCTGGTGAGGGCCTTGCGGGCCTCGCGGGCCGCGTAGGCGCCGTTGACGGCGATCACCGCGAGGTTGGCCCCTTCGAGGGCCTCGGCGGCGCCGGCGATGGTGCGGTGGGTGACCGCTCCGGCCGCGGCGGACGCGGGCGCCCTGCGCCGCATCAGGTCCTCGACCTCCCGGAGGAGCTCGTCCGGGTCGGCGTCGTCGGCGGCGACGAGGACGATCATCAGGTCGCCGCCGGAGGCGTCCCGCAGCGCGTCGCTGAGCAGCCCCAGGTCGTCGAGGACGCCCTTGTTCATCTCGGTGCCCATGGCGGTGAAGGCCTGCTCCACCCCCTCCAGGGCGTTGGCCCTGGTCGAGACGGACATCAGGGACACGGAGTCGTAGTACGTGTTCTTCCGTACGACGGCTGTGGTGGTACTCACAGCGGACCTCGCAGTTCTTCTTCCAGGTGGAGTCCGGCCGCCAGGCCGGACAGGGTGTCGCTGCCCGAGGTGTGGCCGATGGCCAGCAGCCTGCGGACAGCAGCGTGCGGCGGCCGGTCGTCGTCGGCCGACTGCCGCAGTACGTCGATGAGTTCGGCCCGGACCCGGCCGCGGGTGGCCTCGGTGAGCGTCGCGTGGGAGACGTCGGTGGTGCGCCCGCGGTGCGCGTGGAGGACGGCGCGCACGACGGTGACGAGACCGGTCGGCGCGCTGCCCGGCAGGGCCGCGACGAAGGTGAGCCCGGTGAGGAAGTCGTCGCCGGCCGGGGTGAGGCCGGGGCCGAGGCCGAGCAGGGCGAGGACGCCGCGCCGGATCTCCGCGTCGCCCGCCCCGTGGCGCAGCGCGGTGAGCAGGGTCGCCCGTCCGGCGTCGAGGGCGCGGGCGACGGCCAGTTCGAGCGGTCCGGCGCCGGCGACCGGGCCGAGCATGCCGCCCCGGGGGCCGAAGTCCTCGTTGAGTGCGTCGAGTCGGCCCGCGATGCGCGCGAGGGCGCCGGGAGCGAGGCCGGTGAGGCGCGGGGCCACGGGCTGCCACGGTCGGGCGGCTGCGCTGGTCACCCGCAGCGGGCGGGGACCGGTGCCGAGGTCGATGTTCCCGGCTGCGAACGTCGCGGGCTGTCCGGCGGCGGGCGCTGCCGCGCTCCAGTCCGGGGTGTCCACGACGAGGGTCCGCGGGGCGTCGGCGCTGTCGCGGGCGGCGAGGGTGACGAGCAGGCCGTCCGGGGCGAGCAGGTTGACGACGCGGGTGAAGACGGAGTGGATCCGGCCCTGTCCGGTCGTCGTGCGCAGCAGGTCGAGGAGTTCGGCGTCGCCGGAGAGCGCGGGCACCGTGGACGTCCCGGCGGAATCGTCGTCGCGCAACGCGTCGCGCCCCCTTCAGCCTTCGGCCCCACCGGTGTGCGGGCCCCTCGGACGGTGCCCGCTGCGGAGCACCCACCTTGGTATACCATTCGCCGTCTCGTAGGCGAACACCTGTACCCGCACTTCTCAGCAAGGGACCTCACCATGCGCATCGTCGTCGCTCTCGGAGGCAACGCTCTGGCCAGGCGCGGGGAGCCGATGACGGCCGACCGGCTGCGCGCCAACGTCCGCGGGGCCTGCCAGGCACTGGCCGGCCTGGCCCGCGAGCACGAGGTGGTGATCACGCATGGCAACGGTCCGCAGGTCGGCCTGCTCGCCCTCCAGAACCTGGCCTACCAGGACGTCGCCGCCTACCCGCTGGACATCCTCGGCGCCGAGACCCAGGGCATGATCGGCTACGTCATCCAGCAGGAGCTGTCCAACGCCCTGGCCGGCGAGCGCGAGGTGGCCGCCCTCGTCACCACCACCGAGGTGGACGAGGCCGACCCGGCCTTCGAGCGCCCGACCAAGCTGATCGGCCCGACGTACTCGGCGCAGGACGCCGCCGAGGCGGCGGCCGAGTACCGGTGGACGATCGCCAAGGACGGCGGCGCCTTCCGCCGGGTCGTGCCCTCCCCGCACCCGCTGCGCGTCATGCAGGCCCCGCTGGTCGGCACGCTGCTCGACCACGGCACGCTGGTCGTCTGCGTGGGCGGCGGCGGGGTGCCGGTGCGCACCGACGCGCGGGGCCGCCAGATCGGCATGCAGGCCGTGGTGGACAAGGACGCGGCGAGCGCCGCGCTCGCGGCGGACCTGCGCGCGGACATGCTGATCATGCTGACCGACGGCGACTTCGTGAGCGAGAACTGGGGCACGCCGGAGCAGCGGGACATCCTCACCGCCTCTCCCGAGGGGCTGGCCGCCATGCGGTTCGCCGAGGGGTCGATGCAGCCCAAGGTCGAGGCCGCGGTGCGGGTCGCCAGGGCCGGCGGGCGCGCCCTGATCGGCCCGCTGGACCGGCTCGACGACCTGCTGGCGCGCGAGGTCGGCACGGAGGTCCGGGCGGACGTGCCCGGCGGCGTCGTCTTCGTCGGCGCCTGACCGGGCGGCCCGGCGCCGCCCTCGCGGGACGCCTTGGTGGGACTCCTCACCGGTCGCCCCTTTCGGTATACCAAGACCCGATCACGCCCCGCGCCGCGCCGGACGCCGCCGGGGCGCCGCCAGGAGAGGAGCACCGCCACGGTGCGCAGGAACCCGCCGGACGCGCCCCCGCCGACCGCACCGCCCCGCCGGGCGGGCCCGCTCGCGGCGCTGCGCGCGAGCCGGGAGTTCCGCGCCCTGTGGGTCTCCAACGTGTTCTTCTTCGGCGGCGCGTGGACCCAGACGATGGTGCTGGGCTGGATCGTCTTCGACACCACCGGCTCGGAGTTCCTGCTCGCGGTGTTCACCGCGGCGCGGCTCGCCCCGATGCTGCTCGGACCGGTGGCGGGCGTGCTGTCCGACCGTCACGATCGCGTACGTTTGCTCACGATCGCCTGCGGTTGGGCGCTCGGCGCGGCCGTCGCCCTGTCGGCGCTCGCGTCGGCGGGCCGGGTGCCGTACTGGGCGCTGGTGCTGGGCGGTCTCGCCATCGGTCTGGCGCAGTCCCCCTCCCAGCCCGCGCGCTCGGCGCTCGTCCTCTCCCTGGTCGGCCGCCGCCACCTGAGCAACGCCAACGCCCTCAACGCCATGGCGATGAACATGACGCAGGTGCTGGGTCCGGCCCTGGGCGGGGCGCTCATCAGTGCCTTCGGCGCCGCGGCCGCCCTGTGGATCTCCGCGGGCTGGTACGCGCTCTCGCTGCTCGCCCTGCGACCGCTGCGCCGCGCGCAGGCCGCCCGGGGCGCGGACGCCGCCGAACTCCCGCACACCGAGGAGTCGTTGCGGGTCATGCTGGTCGGCGGCGTGCGGCACATCCTGGGCAGCAGGCTCGCCACGGGTGTCCTCGGCGTGACGCTCGCCGCGAACGTGCTGCTGTGGCCCGTGTACCAGGCGTTCATGCCGGTCTTCGCACAGCAGTCGCTGGGGCTCGACGCGGACGGCCTGGGCCGGCTGCTCACGTGCGGCGGCGTCGGCGGGCTCGTCGGCTCGACCGTCATCGCGGCCCTCGGCGACTTCCCCTTCAAGGGCGGCCTGTTCGTGTTCGGCACCGCGGGCTGGGCCGCCCTGTGGGGCGCGTTCGCCCTGTCCCACCAGGTGGCGCTGTCGTTCGCGCTGATGGCGGGGATCGGCCTGCTCAGTGCCGCGTTCGGCGTGTTGCAGACGACGCTGCTGCTGATGACGACCGAACCGGCCATGCAGGGCCGGGCCTTGGGCGTGCAGGAACTGGCGATCGGCGTGATGCCGGTGTCCTCGCTCGTCCTCGGCGCGTCGGCGCAGTACGCGGGGGTGGCCACGACCACGTTCGTCAGCGCGCTGATCCTCGTCGCGTTCCTGGCGTGCCTCGCGCTGCGGATGCCGGCGCTGTGGCGCTACCGGGGCGTCTGACCCGGCCCGCCGCCCTGGTGCGCCGCGGCCTCCACCTCGCTGGTCGCCAGGTGCCGCCGCGTCAGCTCCTCGACGCGCCGCACGTCGCGTGCCTCGATGGCGCGATACAGCTCCTCGTGCTCGTCGGCCACGGCCCCGAAGTCGTCGTGCTGGCCGAGCAGCCAGCGCATCCGGCTGCGCAGCGTCCCGCTGAGCTCGCTCAGCAGCGCGTTGTCGGCGAGGTCGGTGACCGTTTCGTGGAAGTCGGCCGCCGCGTTGCGGGCCCGGGTGCCGTCGTCCTCGGCCGCGGCGTCCAGTTCGGCGTCGAGATCGGCGCGGAGCCGGGCCAGCCCGGCGCGGGTGCGGCGCTGCGCGGCGAGCCGGAAGCCCAGTACCTCCAGGGCGGAGCGCACCTCGCCGAGGTCGGCGATGTCGGCCGGGGTGAACTCGCGGACCACGGCCCAGGTGCGCGGGCGCGGGGTCACGAGCCCCTCCCCCGCGAGGTCGCGCAGGGCGTCGCGCACCGGCAGCCGGCTCACCCCCAGCTCCTGGGCGATCTCCCGCTCGACCAGCTTGCTGCCCGGCGCCCGCGTGCCCTCGATGATCTGATCCCGCAGGGTGCGCATGACGCGTTCCGACTCGGGGGTGAACTCCTCAGCGCCAGTCATGCCGTCATTGTCCCATCGCAGGTCACGGCCCCGGTCGGGGAGCGCGGGCGGCTGGTCGCCGCGGGACGGCGACGGGGACCGACGACCGGGGCGCCGCGGTCGGCGAGGTGCTGCTCGACCTCGGCCGACGGCCCGTCGGCGCACACACCCGTCCGCCCGCCGGCCCCGAGGGGCGGCGGGCGGACGGACGCGCGTGCCGGATCAGGCGCTCAGCTGCTCAGGCCTTGCCCTGCATGCTGCTGCGGGCCGGGTTCGCCTGCTGGTCGGCCTTGGGGTCCTTCTGGTCCGCCTTGGCGCGCACGCCCTGCTCGATGCGCTCCCCGATGGACTTGTCGATGTTCGACCAGTACGTGAAGGCCCTGGCCAGCACGGGCTCGGTCACCCCGTTGAGGAGGTGGCCGACGACGTTGTCCACGAGCCGGTCGCGCGCGGCGTCGTCGAAGACCTCGCGCACCAGGGTGCCCGCCTGACCCCAGTCGTCGTCCTCGGCGTGGTCGACGTAGGCGGCGCGGGTGATGGCGCCGTCCGCCTGCCAGCTCGGCGGCGCGTAGCGCTCGGTGTCGGCCGCCGGGCCGCCCTTGGAGTTCGGCGCGTACACGGGGTCCTCCGTCTTGCGGAACGCCATGGCCCCGTCCTTGGAGTACGTGTGCACGGGCGCGACGGGGGCGTTGACCGGCAGCTGCTGGTAGTTGCCGCCGATCCGGTACCGGTGCGCGTCGGCGTAGGAGAACAGCCGGCCGAGCAGCATCCGGTCGGGGCTCGGGCCGATGCCGGGGACCAGGTTGTTCGGCTGGAACGCCGCCTGCTCGATCTCCGCGTGGTTGTCCGTGGGGTTGCGGTCGAGGGTCATCTTGCCGACCTCGATGAGCGGGTAGTCCGCGTGCGGCCACACCTTGGTCAGGTCGAACGGGTTGAAGCGGTAGTCCGCCGCGTCCTCGTACGGCATGACCTGCACGTGCAGCGTCCAGCTCGGGTACTCACCGTCGCGGATGTGCTCGAACAGGTCCCGGGTGTGGTAGTCCGTGTCCGCCGCGGCCATCTGGTCACCCTCGTCCTGGGTGAAGAACTCGATGCCCTGGTCGGTCTTGAAGTGGTACTTCACCCAGAACCGCTCGCCCTGGGCGTTGATCCACATGTAGGTGTGCGAGGTGTAGCCGTTCATGTGGCGCCAGGAGCGCGGGATGCCCCGGTCGCCCATCAGCCAGGTGACCTGGTGGGCGGACTCCGGCGAGAGCGTCCAGAAGTCCCACTGCATGTCGTGGTCGCGGAGGTTGTTGTCCGCGCGGCGCTTCTGCGACCGGATGAAGTGCTGGAACTTCATCGGGTCCTTGATGAAGAAGACCGGAGTGTTGTTCCCCACCATGTCGTAGTTGCCCTCGGTGGTGTAGAACTTCAGCGCGAATCCGCGCGGGTCGCGCCAGGTGTCGGGGCTGCCGCGCTCGCCCGCGACGGTCGAGAACCGGGCGACGAGGTCGGTCCTGACCCCCGGCTGGAACAGGGCGGCCTTCGTGTAGGCACTGACGTCCGCGGTCACCTCGAAGTGGCCGAAGGCGCCACTGCCCTTGGCGTGCGGCTGTCGCTCCGGGATCCGCTCCCGGTTGAACTGCGCCATCTGTTCGATCAGATAGGAGTCCTGGAGGAGGATCGGGCCACCGGCGCCGACGGTGAGCGAGTGCTCATCGCTCTCGACCGGAATGCCGGCATCCGTGGTGGTCGGTTTGCCTGTGACGTCACTCATGGGAAACGCGTGCCTTTCGCTGGGGTTGTTCTCCACGCCTCATGGGCCTCGCCTGCGCAACGGCAGGAGGGCCCTGCTCCGAGAGGCGTCTGCGCCGCGCCCGGGGGCGTGCGGAACGCCCCGACAGCTCTTCCATCCTGCGGCCCCTTCGATGAGACGGCCATTCGTACGGGACCGGGTCCGGTCCGCCGTGCCCTGCGGCCACGGCACGGACCACGTCCCGAACACGGCCACCCTCCGGCTGTCCGAGTCGGGCACATCTAAACGGATGGTCCCGGCTCGACTGGGTACCCGGCAGCTTCGACGACCTCGAAGAGAGTGGAGGTGACCGCCGTGCCGGACACCCAGCCGCATGCCGCGGAGGGCCGCGACATGGGTCAGGAGCCGGTCAGCGAACTGGTCCAACGCGCTTCGCAGCAGCTCACCGAGCTGATGCGGGGCGAGCTTCGGCTGGCCCAGGCGGAGATGAAGGAGAAGGGCAGGCGCTACGGCAAGGGCGGCGGGCTCTTCGGCGGCGCCGGGATCGTCGGGTTCCTGACGCTCCAGGCGGCGGTGGCCGCCTCGATCGCCGGGCTCGCCGTCGTGTGGCCGGTGTGGCTGTCCGCGCTGGTGGTCACCGCGGTGCTCGGTGCGGTGGCCGCCGTGCTGGCCGCCCGGGGCAAGCGTCAGTTCGGCAAGGCCGCTCCTCCGGCCCCCGCCACGACCATCGAGAACGTGAAGGCCGACGTGGCCGAGATCAAGGAGAGTGCCCACCGATGACACAGGATTCGCAGTCGCAGTCCTCGCAGGACGGAACGGCCGTGACCGACCCGGACGAGCTGCGCGAGCAGGTCGAGCGGACCCGGGCCGAGCTGGGCGACACCGTCGAGGCGCTGGCCGCCAAGGCGGACGTCAAGGCGCGGGCCAAGGACCGGGCCGTGCAGGTCAAGGAGCAGGCGACGGTGAAGGCCGACGCGCTCAGGACCCAGACCACCGCCACCGTGGGCGCGCTTCGGACCCGGGTCTCGGGCCTCGCCCAGCAGGCGCAGGACCGGCTGTCCGGCCCCGACGGCGCCCCGGGATCGCGTGCGGTCCGGGACCGCCGGGCCGTCGCCGTGGTGGCCGCCTCCACCGGAGCACTGGTGCTGTGGCTGACCCTGCGGCGCCGCAAGAAGTGACGCCGGGGCGGTGACGCCCGCGCGGTGATGCCGGAGGGCCGCGGTGGCGGAGCGCCCTTCCGGCGGGGAGGGCCGTACGGCCCCTGGTCCGGCGGCATCTCCCGTCGGCACGGAAGACCCGGCGGCATCCCCCGTCGGTACCGAAGACAACGGCCCGGCCGACGACTCGGCACCCGCCCGGGCCACGAGGTTCGCTTCGGCAGTGAGGCGGACGGCAGCCGGGGCACCGCGGGACCACGCCGGAACGTCGGACGTGCGCGGGCCCCGGCTTTCGCCCGTCCGGACGCACCCGTTCGGTCCGCGCAGGCGCGCCGGGGGCCCGGCCCGGGCCGCCGCTCCGGGAGGGCGCGGTCTTCGGCGACGAGCCGTACGCGCACCGGGGGTGCGACAAGCGCGTCACGGCAGGGGACGCGGGCCCGCCCCGAGGTCGTGGACCGCGCGGCGCAGCGCGGGGAAGCCCCGCTCCGCGCGGTCGGGGTGGACCCGGTTGGTGAGCAGGATCGCGTACCGGCCCGCCCGCGGGTCGATCCACAGGCTGGTGCCGGTGAAGCCGGTGTGGCCGTAGGAGGCGGGGCCGAACGTCGCGCCCACCGGGGAGCCGACGGCGTCCTGCCCCTGCCAGGCGAGGGCGCGGCGCAGGTTGAGGCGGTCCGTGCGCGGGGCCGTCATCAGCGCGAGGGTGTCCGGCTTCAGCAGCGGCGGGCCGCCGGCCAGCAGCGCCGCGGCGAGGCGTTCGAGATCCGGGAGGGTGGCGAACAGGCCCGCGTGGCCCGCGACCTCGCCGAGCACCACGGCGTTCTCGTCGTGCACCCGGCCGACGACGGTGTGTCCGCGCCAGGGGCAGGCCTCGGTGGCCACGGCGCGTCCGCGCGCCGCGGGGCCGGGCCGGAAGCACAGGTCGCTCAGGCCGAGCGGGGCGCCGACGAGGTCGGCGGTGAGCCGGTCGAGGCGCCGGCCGGTGGCCGCCTCGGCGATCAGGCCGAGCAGGATGAATCCCGGCGAGGAGTAGACGACACGGGTGCCCGGGGCGGAGTGCGCGGGCAGGGTGCCGAGGGCGGTGAGCAGCGCGTCGCGGGTGGGGTGGTCGCGGTAGAGGGGGACGCCGCCGGGCAGTCCCGAGGTGTGGTCGAGGAGTTGGGCGACCGTCGCGTCCGCGTGCGGGCTGTCGCGGTAGCGGGCGAGGCGGGCGCCCACCGTGTCGTCGAGGCCGAGCAGGCCGCGCTCCACCAGGGCCAGCACCACGAGTCCGACGATCGGTTTGGTGACCGACGCGAGGTCCCACAGGTCGGTGCCGTCCAGCGGGTCGCCGTCGTGCGCCCGGGTGCCGGTCCACCCCCGGTCGCGGGGGCCGTCCGCGTCCCCGAACGACCAGGCGGCGCCGGAGAACTGCCCCTCGGCCCGGCCCTGTTCGAGCAGGGCGCGCCGGGCCGCCGCCTCGTCCGTTCCCCCGCTCATCGCTGCTCTCCCCCGGTGCCGATCATGCCGAGCCGTGGCCCCGACCGGGCCGCGAGGCCCGCCGAGACGGCGGCCGCGGCGGAGCGCAGCATCGGCCCGTAGAGGTGTGCCGCGGCCTCGTCGAGGGTGAAGGCGAGTCCGGTGAGGACCAGGGCGCCGACCGTGTCGCCGGAGGCGTCGCGCACCGGGGCGGCCAGGGCCCGCCGGTCCCGCCAGGCGTCCGCGCCGTCGAACGCGTAGCCGTCGCGGGCCGTCGCGGCCAGGGCGGTGCGCAGCGCCTCGGCGTCGGCCTCCGTCAGGCCGTCCCACCCGTCGGCGCCGGGGGCGGGCGGCGACGGGAGCAGGGCGTGTCCCGCCGCCCCCGCCGTCACGGCCTCCCGGGCTCCGGGCCGCAGGTCGAGGCCGAGCGCCTGCGCGGGCGCCCGGACGTCGAGGTGGATGACGGTGCGCCCGTCCCGGACCGCGTAGGACGCGAACAGGCCCGTACGCGCCCGGAGTTCATCGAGGACCGGGCCGGCCGCGGACAGGGCCGGGTCGTCGGCGAGGGCTCCCGCGGCGAGTCCGAGCAGCCGGGGCCCCGGCCGGTAGCTGCCGCCGGCGCCGGGCGCGGCGTACCCGGCCGCGGCGAGCGCGCGCAGCAGCCGGTGCACGGTGGGCTTGGCGAGTCCCGTGCGCCGGGCGAGGTCGGCGAGGCGGTGCGGCGCCCCGGTGTCGGCGAGCGCCGAGAGCACTTCCATGGCCTTGTCGACCGGTCCGGGCGCGGCGGCCGCCGCTCCGGTGGCCGCCGCGGCGGTGGTCTGGTCCTGCGAACGACTGTTGACCGGTTTCCCCATGTGACCTACCTTACCCGCATCGCATTCCATCCACCGGAACGGATGTGTTGCTCAATGGAACGAATACGTGGAGGGAGAAGCGGCCCGCCCCCCGGCCGCTCCCGCCGCTCCGTGCTGCGTGCCGGGGCGCTCACGGTGCCCGCCCTCGCCGCCCCCGCCCTGCTCACCGGGTGCGGCGGGCCGCCCGCGAAGGCGGCGGGGAACGTCCTGCGGGTCTCCCAGACCGGGGACCCGAAGACGATGGATCCGCACAAGCAGGGCGACATGACGTCGATGAACGCCCTGATCAACCTGTTCGACACGCTCACCACCCGGGGCCGCGACAACACCCTCCGACCGCGCATCGCCCTCACCTGGAAGGCGATCGGGCCGAAGGTGTGGCGGTTCACGCTGCGGCGCGGCGTGACCTTCCACAACGGCGAGGCGTGCGACGCCGAGGCGGTGCGGTTCAGCATCGGACGGCTGCTGGACCCGGCCACCAAGTCGCCGATCGTCGAGCTGCGTTACGTCGAGGGCGTCACGGTCGTCGACCGGTACACGGTCGACGTGCACACCTCGGTGCACGACCCGATCCTGCCCGCGAAGCTGTCGCTGTTCGGCGGGGTCGTCGTCCCGCCGAAGTACCTCGCGAAGGTCGGCGACGAGCGCTTCGCCGCGCACCCCGTCGGCACCGGGCCGTTCGTCTTCCGGCACTGGCAGCGCGACCACGAACTGCGGCTCGCCGCCTACCCGCACCACTGGCAGGGCCGCCCGCACGTCGACGAGCTGGTCTTCGTACCGGCGCCCAACTCGTCGTCCGCGCTGGCCGCCCTCCAGAGCGGCGGCGTGGACATCGTGGCGGGGATGACGCCGGACGCGGCGCAGCAGCTGGCCGGCTATCCGGACGTGCGGATCGGGCACCACACCGGCATCCGCACCTCCTACCTGTCGCTGGACACCCTCGCCGAGGGGCCGTTGCGCGACCGGCGGGTGCGCCGGGCCCTGAACCACGCGGTGGACGTCCCGCTGCTCATCAAGGCGGTGCTCGGCGGGCGGGCCACCGAGGTCCCGGCGATGATCCCGCGCGGCGCGTTCGGCTTCGACGCGACGCTGAAGCCGTACGAGCGGTCCCTCGCCCGGGCCCGCGCGCTGCTGGCCGACGCCGGGCACCCCGAGGGGATCAGCACCACGCTGACCGCCTCCAACGTGGACGCGAACGTCGCCGAGGCGATCTCGGGGCTGCTGGCCCGCGCCGGGGTGCGCGCCCGGGTGGACCTGCTCGACCCCGGCACGTACGCCCAGCGCCTGACCTCGGACAACCACGGGGCGCTCGGCCCGATGTACCTGGCCGCGTCGACCGTGTGGACGCTCGACGGCGAGAGCATGCTCCAGTCCAACGTGCGCAGCGACCGCCGCCAGAGCCGCTGGCACGACCGGCGCGCCGACCGGCTCGTGGACCGCGAGGAGCTGTCCGTCGAACCGGCCGTGCGCCGCCGCGCGTTCGCCGGTCTCCAGCAACTCATCAAGGACGAGGCGCCGTTCGTGTCGCTCTACCAGATCGACAACATCTACGTGCACAACACCCGCCCCACCTGGACGCCCGGCGCGGCCGGGGTCCTGGACATGGCGAGCGCGAAGGTGGCCGTGTGATGGCCGGGACCCTGACCGTGCCCGCCGGGGTGCGGGTGGGCGCCGTGCTGCGGCCCGCCCTCACCCGGCTCGGCACCGCGCTCCTCGTGCTGCTGTGCACCGCCACCGTCGTCTTCTTCCTGGTCCGGCTCTCCGGCGACCCGGTGAAGGTGATGCTGCCGCCCGACGCCACCGCCCAGCAGGAGAGCGCGCTGCGGCACGGCCTGGGCCTGGACCGGCCGCTGCTCACCCAGTACCTGGACTACCTGTGGGGCCTGCCGCGGTTCGACTTCGGCGACTCCCTCTTCTACAACCAGCCGGTGCGCGAGGTGCTCGCCGACCGCGTCCCGGCGACGCTGCTGCTCGCCGCGGGCGCGCTGGTGGTGACGCTGGTGATCGCGGTGCCCGCCGGGATCGTCGCGGCGATGCGCCGGGGCAGGGCCGCCGACCGCGGCGTCATCACGGCGGTCCTCGTCGGCCAGTCCACCCCGCCGTTCTGGATCGGCATCCTGCTGATCCTGGTGTTCGCGGTCGGTCTGCACGCGCTGCCCGCCTCCGGGTACGGCACGTTCGCGCACCTGGTGCTGCCGTCGATCACGCTCGCCGTCTACTCGGTCGCCGTCGTCGCCCGGCTGCTGCGGTCGTCGCTGATCGACGTGCTCGGCTCCGACCACATCCGCACGGCCCGCTCGCGCGGCCTCGGCCCGGTGCGCACGGTGCTGCGGCACGGCCTGCGCAACGCGTCGCTGCCCGTCGTGACCGTCGTCGGGCTGGAGGTCGGCAGCCTGCTCGGCGGCGCCATCCTCACCGAACAGGTCTTCTCCTGGCCCGGGGTCGGACAGCTGACCGTGCAGGCCATCGCCAACCGCGACTTCCCGCTGGTCCAGGGCACGGTCCTGCTGTTCGCCGCCACCTTCGTCGTGGTGAACCTGCTCGTGGACCTCTCCTACGGCCTCCTCGACCCGAGGGTGAGGAACCCCCGATGACCACCACCACCGCACCCGCCCCCGCACCGGCCGCCACCGCCGTGGGACAGCCGTCCATGTGGCGCTCGCTGCTGCGCAACCGGCTCGCCGCCGCGGCGCTCGGCCTCCTCGCCCTGATCGTGGTCTGCGCGGTGTTCGCCCCGCTGATCGCCCCCGCCGACCCCAACGCCCAGGACCTGCTGGCCCGGCTGCGGCCGCCGGCCTGGCAGTCCGGCGGCAGCTCCGCCCACCTCCTGGGCACCGACCAGCTCGGCCGCGACCTGCTCTCGCGCGTGGTGTACGGGACCCGGGTCTCGCTCCTCGTCGGCGCGGGGGCGGCGCTCCTCGCGGGTGTCATCGGCACGGTGGCCGGTCTCGCCTCGGGCTACCTCGGCGGCTGGACCGACCGCATCGTGATGCGCGTCGCCGACGTCCAACTCGCCTTCCCCGCCCTCCTCCTGGCGCTCGCGGTCGTCGGCTTCGTCGGCTCGGGACTGGGTTACGTGATCCTCGTCCTCGGCATCACCGGCTGGGTGTCGTACGCGCGGGTGGTCCGCTCCGAAGTGCTGTCGCTGCGCACCCGGGACTTCATCACCGAGGCCCGCGCGATCGGCGTGAGCGACCCGGTGATCATGCGCAGGCACCTGCTGCCGAACGTGCTGGCCCCGCTGGCCACCATCGGCACCCTGCACATCGCCGCGGCCGTGGTCGCCGAGGCCTCGCTGAGCTATCTGGGCCTGGGCGTGCCGAAGGAGACGGTGACCTGGGGCGGCATGCTCGCCGACGGACAGCTGTACCTCGGCACGTCCTGGTGGATCGCCGTCTTCCCCGGCGTCGCCCTGATGCTCACCTCACTGGCCATCAACATCATGGGCGACGCGCTGCGCGACGTCGCGGACCCGAAGGCGTACCGCCGATGACCGACCACTCCCCCACCCCGCCGCTCCTCGAATTCCGCGACCTGCGCGTCGACTTCGCCCTGGCCTCCGGCACCGTGCACGCGGTGCGCGGCGTCAGCTTCTCGGTGGCCGCGGGAGAGACCCTGGCCGTCGTCGGCGAGTCCGGCAGCGGCAAGTCCGCGACCGCGCTGTCCGCGCTGCGCCTGAACCCCGAGCCGCCCTGCGTGTACGCGGGCGGGCAGGTGCTGCTCGACGGCACGGACGTCCTCGCCCTGCGCGAGCGGCAGCTGCGCGCGGTGCGCGGCGCCGAGATCTCGATGGTGTTCCAGGACCCGATGACGAGCCTCGACCCGTTGCAGCGGGTCGGCGACCAGGTCGGCGAGGTGCTGCGGCTGCACGGCGGCCACTCCCGCGCCGAGGCCCGCGCCCTGGCGCTCACCGCGCTGGAGGAGGTCGGCGTCCCCGACCCCGAGCGGCGCTTTCGGCAGTACCCGCACGAGCTCTCCGGCGGCCTGCGGCAGCGCGTGATGATCGCGTCCGCGCTCGTCGCCCGGCCGCGCGTGCTGATCGCCGACGAACCGACGACCGCCCTCGACGTGACGGTGCAGCGCCAGATCCTCGAACTGCTGGTCGACCTCCAGGAGCGGCACGGCATGGCCGTCGTGCTCATCACCCATGACCTGGGGGTGGTCGCCGAGACCGCCGACCGGGTCGTGGTGATGCGGCACGGCGAGGTCGTCGAGTCCGGCGACGTGGAGCAGGTCTTCGGCCGGCCCGCCGCCGCGTACACCCGCGACCTGCTGGCCGCCACCCCCCGACTGGAGCCCGCCGCATGACGACCCACGACCTGCTGAAGATCAGCGGACTGCGCAAGGAGTTCCCCGGGCGGCCGCCGAGCGTCGCCGTCGACGACGTGTCGCTGACCGTGCGCGAGGGCGAGACGTTCGCGCTGGTCGGCGAGTCCGGCTGCGGCAAGACCACCCTGACCCGGCTGCTGCTGCGCCTCATGGAACCGACCGCAGGGCAGGTCCACTTCGACGGCACCGACCTGCTGGCGGTGCGCGGCGCCGCGCTGCGGCCGCTGCGCCGGCAGATGCAGGTCGTGCTCCAGGACCCGTACTCCAGCATGAATCCGCGGCTGCGGATCGCCGACATCGTCGGGGAGCCCCTCGTCACCCACGAGGAATGGGCGCGCGGGCGCGGCGGGCGGGCCCGGGTGCGCGCGCGGGTGGGCGAACTGCTCGACGCCGTCGGCCTGGACCCCTCGATCGTCGACCGGTATCCGCACGAGTTCTCCGGCGGGCAGCGGCAGCGCGTCTCGATCGCCCGGGCGCTGGCCCTGGAGCCGCGCCTGGTCGTCCTCGACGAGCCGACGAGCGCCCTGGACGTCTCCGTGCAGGCGCGCGTCCTCGATCTGCTCGCCGATCTCCAGCAGCGCCTGGGACTGACGTATTTCTTCATCTCGCACAATCTGGCCGTGGTGCGGCAGATCGCCGACCGGGTGGCCGTGATGCGGCAGGGCCGGATCGTCGAGTGCGGCGGCGCGGAGCAGGTGTTCGGCGCGCCCGCGCACGCCTACACGCGCCGGCTGCTGGAGGCCGTTCCGGTGCCCGACCCGGCGCGGGCCCGGCGGGTGCGGCAGGTCGCCCGATGACGGCCCTACGGCCCCTGCGGCCCCGACAGCACCAGGCCCGCCGCGCCGAGCAGCGCTCCGGTGTCCGCGGCCTCGCCGAGGACGACGCGCGGCAGCTCGCCGCCGAGCACGTCCGCCCGCAGCCGCGCCTCGACCAGCGCGCGGAACGGCTCCCCGCCGTCGAGGGCCTCGCCGTGCAGCACGAACAGGCCGCACGCGAAGAGCTGCTGGACGGTGGCCAGGCCGAGGACCAGGTTCTCCGCGTACGCGGCGACCAGGTCACGGGCGACCGGGTCGGCCGACCCCACCAGGTCACCCAGCCCGCTCTCCGCGAGACCGAGTCCGGCGGCCCGGCCGCGCAGCCAGCGGGTCGTCGCGACGGTCTTCCAGCAGCCGCGCCGCCCGCACGTGCACAGGTCGCCGCTGGCGGTGACGGTCATGTGGGCGCCGCTGCGGCCGCCGGCCGGGGCGAGCACCCGGCCGTCGTGCAGGATGCCGACGCCGAGCACCTCGCCGGTGGCGACGGAGGCGAAGGAGCGGCGGCCGCGCCCGGCGCCGAACCAGCGGTCGCCGAGCACCTGCACCCGCGCCCGGTGCTCGACCCGCACCGGGGCGCCCGCCAGCTCGGCCAGCCGGTCGGCGACGGGGTAGCCGCGCAGCGCGGGCGCGTCGTTCACCTCGATGATCCGGCCGCCGGCCGGATCCACGACCCCGGCGGCGGCGACCCCGATCCCGGCCGGGGCGTGTCCGGCCCACACCCGCGCGGCCTCGCCGAGCGCCCGGTCGACCACCGCCGGATCGGCGCTCGTCGCGTCGAAGCGGGCCTGCGCCCGGTCTCGTACGGCTCCCGTGCGGGTCAGCAGCGCGGCCCGCACCGTGCCGGGCAGGACCTCGACGGCGCCCAGCACACCCGTGTCCCGCCCGGTCGGCTCGTCCGGCCGCGGATCGGGAACCAACCGCAAAGGAATACGTTCATGCGCCATGCGCCGACTCTGTCATGCCCCCTGACCGGGGAGACAGCGGCATGACCCTCCGGAATCTGACCGAGAGCACCTGGCGGCGGACGCGTGCCGCGGCGCCCGACGCGATCGCGGTGCTGCCGATCGGCTCGCAGGAGCAGCACGCCGGGCATCTGCCGATGGGGACGGACACGATGCTCGTGGACGCGGTCGTCGCGCGGGCGCTGGCCCTGCTCGCCGAGGAGGAGGCGGGCGGCGCCGAGGTGCCCGACCTGGTCCTGCTGCCCACGCTGCCGTACGGGCACAGCCCGCACCACTCGTTCGCCGCGGCCCTCACCCTGTCCGCACCGGTGCTCGGCGCCGTCCTCGACGAACTCCTGGACTCGCTGGCCGCCTGCGGGTACCGCCGGGTCCTGGTCGTGAACGGGCACGGCGGCAACGACGAGATCATGCGGCTGGCCGTGAAGCGGTTCGCGCTGCGCGCCGAGGTGACGGCGGCGGCGTGCTCGTACTGGACGCTGAGCGACGGCACGCCGGATCCGGCGCCCGCGGACCTCGTCCCGGGGCACGCCGGCTGGTTCGAGACCTCCCTGATGCTGGCCGCCCGCCCCGAACTCGTCCGCGCCGAGCGGCCGGCGTGGGAGCCGGTGGACCCGCCGCCGCTGTTCGACCGGCCGCCGCACCCGGGCCTGACCGTGGAGCGGCACGGCGAATGGGAGCGGGTCGGCGGGGCCACCGACGACGCGGCCGGGGCGGACGGCGCGGCCGGGGCCCGGCTCCTGGACGCCCGGGTCCGCGGCCTGGCCCGGGCGGTGCTGGCCCTCGACGCCGCGACCCGGACCACCCCGGCCCACTGACCTCCGCCCCCGCACCTCCCGAGAGGAACGCACCACCCCTATGAAGATCACCGCCGTTGATGTCCACGTGGTCAATCTGCCGCTGGTCAACCCGTTCACCAGCTCCTTCGAGACGAAGACCGGCGAGACCCGCACCGTGGTGCGGATCAGGACCGACTCCGGGATCGAGGGCTGGGGCGAGACGATGTGGGGCCGGCCGGTCGCCGCGATCGTCCGCGACCTGGCCGAGGACCTGATCGGCACCAGCCCGTTCGCCCTGGAGTCCTTCCACCGCCGCCACCACATGGTGCCGTTCTTCTACGGCTACCTCGGCTACGCGGCGCTCGCCGCGCTCGACGTGGCCTGCTGGGACGTCATGGGCAGGGCCACCGGCCAGTCGGTCACCGACCTGCTCGGCGGCCCGGTCCGCACCGAGGTCCCGCTGACCGCGCTGATCACCCGCGCCGACGCGCCCGACGCCGCGCCGGCCGACCTGCCGGGGGCGCTCGCCGAGCACACCGTGCGGGTCGTCACCGAGGGCGGGTTCACCGCCGTGAAGCTCAAGGGCACCACCGATGTGCAGGGCGACGTCGCGATCCTGCGGGCCCTGCGCGACGCGCTGCCCGCGGTCGATCTGCGCGTCGACCCGAACGCGGCCTGGTCGGTGCCCGACTCGGTGCGCGCCGGGATGGCGCTGGAGGAACTGGACCTGGAGTACCTGGAGGACCCCTGCGTCGGGATCGAGGGCATGAGCCAGGTCCGGCAGAAGGTGCGCATCCCGCTGTGCACGAACATGTGCGTGGTCCGCTTCGAGGACTTCGCGCCCGCCGTGCGCCTCGGCGCCGTCGACGTGATCCACGGTGACGTCTACAAGTGGGGCGGCATCGCGCCGACGAAGGCGCTCGCCGCGCACTGCGAGACGTTCGGGCTCGGCATGAACCTGCACAGCGGCGGCGAGCTCGGCATCGCCACCGCCGCGCACCTCGCCGTCGTCGCCAGCACGCCGGTGCTCTCCCGCGCGATCGACTCCATGTACTACCTGCACGCCGACGACATCATCGAGCCGCTGACGCTGCGCGAGGGGCGGCTGCGGGTGCCGGACGGGCCCGGCCTCGGCGTCACCGTCGACGAGGACAAGCTGCGTCACTACGCCGCGGTGAACGACAGGGAAGGGGACCTGACCCGATGAGCGGCGAGTTCGGCGGTGTCGCCGCGAAGCGCGCCGTCCACAGCGCGGACACGCCGCCGCCGGCGGGCGGCTACAGCAAGGCCCTCGCCGCCGGACCGTACCTGTTCACCTCGGGCCTCGGTCCGCAGCACCCGGTCACGGGCGCCGTCGCCGACACGGTGGCGGAGCAGACCCGGCAGGTCCTGGCGAACCTGCGGGCCCTGCTGCGGGCGGACGGCCTCGACCTGGACGACGTGGTGAGGGCGACCGTCCATCTCCAGCACCTGAAGCGGGACTTCGCCGCCTACGACGCGGTGTACCGGGAGCACTTCACCGAGCCGCTCCCGGTGCGCACCACGGTCGGCTCCGATCTGATGGACATCCTCGTCGAGATCGACGTGGTGGCGCTGCGCCGCACGTCCTGATCCCCCGGCGGCGGTGCGGGTGCGGGCGTCCGGCGCGGGCGCCCGCACCCGTCTCAGCCCCCGGTGCTCTCCCGCACGATCACCTCGTGTCCGACGACGTGGTCCTGGAGCGGTCCGCCGTCGGGGTCGTCGATGCGGCCCACGAGCAGCGCCACCGCGGCCCGGGCGATCTCCTTCTTGTCCGGGGCCACCGTCGTCAGGGTGGGCACGCTGAACCGGGACGCCTCGATGTCGTCGAAGCCGACCACGTCGATGTCCTTCGGCACGCTCACGTCATGCTCGTGCAGGGCCCGCAGCGCGCCCAGGGCGAGGTGGTCGTTGAGGCACAACAGGGCGTCCGGCGGGGTCTCCCGGGCGAGCAGCCCGGCCGCGGCCCGGGCGCCGTCCTGCCAGTGGTAGGCGTCCACGCCGATCACGAGGTCGCCGTCGAAGGGGACGTGGGCCGCCCGCAGGGCCTGCCGGTGGCCGTCCGTGCGGAGCCGGTCGGTGCCCTGCCGGCCGCGGATCCGGCCGCCGACCACCGCGATCCGGCGGCGCCCGCGCGCCAGCAGGTGCTCGGTGGCCTCGCGCGCGGCCCGGACGTTGTCGATGGCCACGTGGTCGGTGCCGCCCTCCGCGGGCCGCTCGCCGAGCAGGACCACGGGCAGCCTGCGGTCCCGGGTGGCGAGGTCCCGGGGCTGGAGGGCGAGCGGGCTGAGGATGATCCCGTCGGAGAACTGGGCGTCGAAGCCGTGCAGGGCGGCCAGCTCCCGCTCGCGCGAGCCGCCGGTCTGGTGCAGCAGCACCGTCCTGCCGTGCCGGTCGGCCTCCGTCATCACGTGCTTGGCCAGCTCGGAGAAGTAGGCGACGTCGAGCTCGGGGACGGCGAGAGTGATCATGCCGGTGCGGCCCTGCCGCAGCTGGCGGCCCGCGATGTTGACCCGGTAGCCGAGGGCGTCGATCGCCTCCCGGACGGCCTCGCGGGTCCGGTCGGAGACATGCTCGAAGTTGTTGATCACGTTGGAGACCGTCTTGGGCGAGACGCCCGCGTACTCCGCAACGTCCTTGATCCTGGGTCTGGCCGCCACGCTGTCCATTCCTTCCGTCTGCCGTCCGCGATGGTATCGAGCATCACGAAAGGGTTTCGGGCCGGATCCCGCCCCGCTCCACATATTTACAACGATGTAATCGCCATGGTGCCATGAGCCGCGCACCGACTGGCACAGCATTGAGCGGCAAGGAGCACCATGCCTGTCCCCCGTCCCGAGTACCCGCGACCGCAGTTCGCCCGCGACGCCTGGCTGAACCTCAACGGCACCTGGCAGTTCGAGATCGACCGCTCCGACACGGGCCTCGAACGCGGCCTGCGGGAGCGGGAGCTGAGCGACCGGATCACCGTGCCGTTCTGCCCGGAGTCGGAGCTGTCCGGCGTCGGTGAGACCGACTTCCTGGAGGCGGTCTGGTACCGGCGCACGGTGACGGTGCCCGCCGACTGGGCGGACGCCCGGGTGCTGCTGCACTTCGGCGCGGTGGACCACGACGCGACGGTGTGGGCGAACGGCACGGAGGTGGCCCGGCACCGCGGCGGCTTCACCCCCTTCACCGCGGACCTCGGCGACGTCGCCGCCCCGGGCGGGGAACTGACCCTCGTGGTGCGGGCGCGCGACACCCGGCACGGCCCGCAGGCCCGCGGCAAGCAGGCCACCTGGTTCGCGAACTCGCACTGCCACTACACCCGCACCACCGGCATCTGGCAGACGGTGTGGCTGGAGCCGGTGCCGCGCGCCGTCGCCCTGCGGCGGCCCCGGATCACCCCGGACCTGGCGTCGGGCGCCTTCCACCTGGAGCTGCCGCTGACCGGCAACGCGCCGGGCCACCGGGTGCGGGCCACCCTGACCGACGAGCGGGGGCCGGTCGCCACCGCGCAGGCCCGCGCCGACCTGGACCTCGCCCCGCGCCTGACGCTCGCGATCCCCGCCGAACGGCAGCGCGTGTGGTCGCCGGCCGACCCGCACCTGTACGGCCTCACCGTCGAACTCCTCGGCCCCGAGGGCGCTCCGGTGGACCGCGTGACGTCGTACGCCGGTCTGCGCTCGGTCTCCATCGACGGCAAGCGGCTGCTCCTGAACGGCGAGCCCGTCTTCCAGCGCCTCGTCCTGGACCAGGGGTACTACCCGGACGGGCTGATGACGGCGCCGAGCGACGCGGACCTGGTGCGCGACATCGAACTCGGCCTCGCCGCGGGCTTCAACGGCGCCCGGCTGCACCAGAAGGTCTTCGAGGAGCGGTTCCTCCACCACGCGGACCGGCTGGGCTATCTGGTGTGGGGCGAGTTCGGCGACTGGGGCTGCGAGGTCGGCGTCCGCGACGACAACCAGCGGCCCGACGCCAGTTACGTCGCCCAGTGGCTGGAGGCCGTCGAGCGGGACTACTCGCACCCGTCGGTCGTCGGCTGGTGCCCGCTCAACGAGACGTACCAGAACCTGCACGACCGCATCACGCAGCTCGACGACGTCACGCACGCGATGTTCCGGGCCACGAAGCAGGCCGACGGCACCCGCCCGGTGATCGACGCCTCGGGGTACGCCCACCGGGTGCCGGAGACCGACGTGTACGACGCGCACTGCTACGAGCAGGACCCGGCTCGGTTTGCGAGGACGATGCGCGGCCTCGCGAAGGACCGGCCGTACCTCAACACCGGCCCCGACGGACGCGTCTGGTCGGTCCCGTACGGCGGCCAGCCGTACTTCTGCAGCGAGTTCGGCGGCATCTGGTGGGACGCCGAGGCCGCCGCCGAGGCCGCCGGCAATGTGCTCGACGACTCCTGGGGCTACGGCGAACGGCCGCGCAGCGCCGAGGAGTTCATCGAGCGGTTCACCGGGCTGACCGGCGTCCTGCTCGACGACCCGGACATGTTCGGCTACTGCTACACGCAGCTCACGGACGTCTTCCAGGAGCGTAACGGCGTCTACCGCTTCGACCGCGCGGAGAAGGTCGACACGGCCCGGCTGCGCGCGGCCCAGCTGCGGGCGGCGGCCTTCGAGAACGTGCGCTAGCCCGGTCCGTTTCGCATTTACATCGATGTATGTCCGTGGGTGGCGGTCGTCGACGACCCGCCACCCACCGGGAAGGAGACCCATGACCGGCCTACCCGCCCCCGTCGGCCGCCCCGCGCTCACCAGACGGCGCGCCCTGACGACCGCGCTCGCCGCCGGGGCCTCGGTCCTCGGCGCGGGCGCGCTCAGCGGCTGCGGCAGCGCGCTGGCCGCGGGCGACAGCACGGTCCGCCTGTGGGACCTGTTCCAGGGAGCCGACGGCGGCCTGCTCGACGAGATGGTGCGCACGGCGCGGCCCGACATGCCGGGCACCCGCATCGAGCGCACCGTCCTGGAGTGGGGCACCCCCTATTACACGAAGCTGGCCATGGCGTCGGCGGGCGGGCGCGGCCCGGACGTCGCCGTCGCGCACCTGTCGCGGCTCGCCGGTTACGCGCCGACCGGGCTCGTGGACCCGTGGGATCTGGACCTGCTCGCCGAGTTCGGCGTCCACCGGGGCGACTTCGCGGACGCGGTGTGGGGCCGGACGCAGGTCGACGGCGCGACGTACGCGATCCCGCTCGACACGCACCCCTTCATCGTCTTCTTCCACCCGGAGCCGACGAAGCGGGCCGGGCTGCTGAAGGACGACGGCACCCTGGACCCGGACGCGTTCTCGTCACCGCGGAAGTTCCTCGCCGCCGGGCGTGAGCTGGCGAAGGCGTCGGGCGGGCAGGGGATCTCCTTCGGGTACGTCAACGACACCGCGCAGGGCTGGCGGCTCTTCTACGGCCTGTACCGGCAGACGGGCGGCGCGTTCGAGCTGCCGCCCGGCGGGCCGGCGACGGTGGACCTGGACCGGATGGCCGAGGTCATCGCCTTCATGGCCGAGCTGGTCGACGGCAGGACCAACCCCGGGCGGCTGGACTACGACGCGAGCGTCGCCGCGTTCACCAACCGGCAGACGGCGATGACGCTGTCCGGCGAGTGGGAGCTGGGCACCTTCCGCGCCGCGGACGAGAAGGTGGACGCCGCCCCCTTCCCGACGGTCTTCGGCACCCCGGCGATCTACGCCGACTCCCACTCGTTCGTGCTCCCCCACCGCGACGACCCCGACCCGGGGCACCGGCGCCGCACGCACCGGGCCGTGGCGGCCCTGCTGAAGGCGGGCCAGACCTGGGCGACGGCCGGGCACATCCCCGCGTACACGCCCGTCACCCGGACCCGGGCCTACGCGCGGCTGCTGCCGCAGGCCCACTACGCCTCGGCCGCCTCGCGGGTGGTCCTCGACCCGGCGGCCTGGTTCGTCGGCGCGGGCTCCGACTTCCAGAACGCCATGTCGCAGGTGCTCCAGCAGGCCCTGCTCGACGGTCTCTCCCCGGACCGCGCGGCGCGCGCGATGGTGCGCCGCGTCGACACCTTCCTCTCCAAGCCCAGCCCGGCCTGACCTCCAGGAGGCACAACGATGTCCTCTCCGCACGCCTCGCCCCGGCCGGGACCGCCGTCGGCGCGCCGGCTGCCGCCCCCGGGCCTGCTCTTCGCCCTGCCCTTCCTCGTCCTGTTCGCCGTGTTCCTGCTGTGGCCGCTCGGCCAGGGCCTGTGGATGGCGCTCACCGACCGGGCCCTGTCCGCGCACGCCCCGTCCTTCGTCGGCCTCGACAACTTCGGCGAGGCGTTCGGGGACGCGGAGATGTGGCGTTCCCTGTGGCACACCGTGCTGTTCACCCTGATCTCGACCGTCCCGCTGGTCGTGGTGGCGCTCGGCATGGCGCTCCTCGTGCACACCGGGCTGCCGGGCCAGTGGGTGTGGCGGCTGGCGTTCTTCGCGCCGTACCTGCTGCCGGTCGGCGTCGTCGGCCTGCTGTGGCTGTGGCTCTACCAGCCCGACCTCGGTGTCTACAACCACCTCCTGGGGGCCGTCGGACTCGACCGGGTGGCCTGGCTGAGCGACGAGTCGGTGGCGCTGTGGGCGATCGCGCTGACGACGCTGTGGTGGACGGTCGGCTTCAACTTCCTGCTCTACCTGGCCGCCCTCCAGTCGATCCCCGACCACCTCTACGAGGCCGCGGCCCTCGACGGCGCCGGCGCCTGGCGGCGGCTGTTCTCCCTCACGCTGCCGCAGCTCGGCCGCATCACGACGGTCATCACCGTGCTCCAGCTCCTGGCGTCCCTGAAGGTCTTCGACCAGGTGTACCTGCTGACGAAGGGCGGCCCGAACAACTCGACGCGGCCGGTCGTCGAGTACGTCTACGACGTCGGCTTCACCGGCTACCGGCTCGGCTACGCGTCGGCGATCAGCTACATCTTCTTCGCCCTCGTCCTGCTCGCCTCCGCCGCCCAGTTCGCCGTCCTCCGCCGCCGGGAGAAGTGACATGACGACCACCACCGACGCCCCCGTCCGGCCCGCCCGGCAGCGCATCGTCCCGGTCCGCCCGCCCCGGCCGGGCGGCGCTCCCGCGCGCACGACCGCGAATCTGACGCTCGGCGCGGGCCGCACCACGCGCGTCCTCGCCCTCCTGGTCCTCGCGGTCGCCGCACTGATCTGGCTGCTGCCGATGGCGTGGGCGCTGCTCACGGCCTTCAAGTCCGAGCAGGACGCCAGTGATCCGGCGCACTGGCTCTGGCCCAGGCACGGCTTCACCCTCCAGGCGTTCAGCACCGTGTGGGAGCGCGGCGACCTGCCGCTGTGGATGCTCAACAGCCTCCTGATCTCGGTCGCCGTCACCGTGATCACCGTGCTGGTCTCGGCGATGGCCGGATACGCCTTCTCCCGCACCCTGTTCGCGGGCCGCAGGGGGCTGTTCGCGCTGACGCTCGCGGCCGTCCTCGTGCCGCCGCAGATCCTCATCGTGCCGTGGTTCGAGCAGATGCTGACCCTGCACCTGCTCGACACGTACGCGGCGGTGATCCTGCCGCAGACCGTGGCCCCCGTGATGGTGTTCATCCTGAAGAAGCACTTCGACTCGCTGCCGGTGGAGCTGGAGGAGGCGGCCCGGATCGACGGCGCCGGGCACTGGCGGATCTTCTGGTCGGTGCTGCTCCCGCTGTCCCGGCCGATGCTCGCGGCCGTCGCGATCTTCGTGTTCATCGGGGCGTGGAACAACTTCCTGTGGCCGTTCGTGTCCACGTCCGACCCGTCCCTGATGACGCTGCCGGTCGGCATCACGACCGTGAAGGACGCGTACGGGATCCAGTACGCGCAGTCGATGGCGTCGGCCGTGCTCGCCGCGCTGCCGCTGGTCGCGGTGTTCGTCTTCTTCCAGCGGCACATCGTCAAGTCCGTGGCCACCACCGGCCTGGGCGGCCAGTAGCCCCGCGCCCCGACGGCAACTCCGTGCCTGGCGCGACCCGTTGACACCACCCCGATCCCTTCCCTACGGTCCTGGAGACCTGGGACTTACATCGATGTAAGGAGCCGCTCGTGCGCGCACGGTCCCGTACCGCCCTCGTCCCCGCACTCCTCGCGCTGGTCGCGGGTCTGGCCTGCGGTCCGCAGGCCGCCGCCCACCAGGATCCCGCCGGACGGCCGGCGGCGTCCGCGGCCGCGAGCGGCACCTTCCGCAATCCGCTGAACACCGGCCCCGACCCGTTCGTGACGTACGCGAACGGGGCCTACCACCTGACCACCACCCAGGGCGACAGCATCAAGATGTGGAGTTCGCCCTCCCTGGCCACGCTGCTCGACGCCGAACCGAAGACGGTGTGGACGGACACCGACGCCTCACGCGACCAGCATCTGTGGGCGCCGGAGTTCTACCGCTTCGGCGACCGCTGGTACCTCTACTACACGGCCGACGACGGCACGGACGACCACCACCGGCTCTTCGTCCTGGAGTCGTCGGGCGACGACCCGACCGGCCCCTACCACTTCAAGGCCGGGCTCACGCCGCCCAACCACACCGGCGACTTCGCGATCGATCCGGGCATCCTCCAGCACAACGGCAGGCTGTACCTCGCCTACAGCGGCATCAACGCGTACCAGCACAACGGCCTGAACATCGCGCCGATGTCCGATCCGTACACCGTCTCGGGCGACGCGGTCGCGATCGACGCCGCCGGGGGCTGCCCCGAGGTGCGCGAGGGCCCCGAGTTCCTGAACCGCAACGGCCGTACGTGGCTGACGTACTCGACCTGCGACACCGGCAAGCCCGACTACCAGGTCTGGATGATGTCCCTCCCGGCCACGGCCGACCCCCTCGTCCCGGGCAACTGGGCGCAGCGCCCGGGGCCGGTCTTCTCGCGCGCCGACGCCCGCGGGGTGTTCGGCCCCGGCCACCACGCCTTCTTCACCTCGCCCGACGGCACGGAGGACTGGCTGGTCTACCACGCCAAGACGACGGCGACGAACACGTACTCCGACCGCACGACCCGCGCGCAGCGGATCTCCTGGAACGCCGACGGCAGCCCCGACCTCGGGACGCCGCTGGCGATGGGCGCGACCCAGGACCTGCCGTCCGGTGATCCCGGCTCGGGCAACCACTGGATCAACGACGACAGCCGGTCCAGCGGCGGCGGTGGCGTGACGTACACCGGCGCCTGGAACACGGGCACCGGCTGCGCCGCGCAGTGCTTCTGGGGTGACGACCACTGGAGCGACAGGGCGGGCGCCACCGCGACGTTCACCTTCACCGGGACCCGGATCGCGCTGCTGTCGGTCAAGGACACCGGGAACGGGATCGCGTCGATCAGCGTCGACGGCGGCCCCGAGCAGCGCGTCGACTTCTACGGCGCGATCCGCACCGGCGAGACGCTCCAGTACCTGAGCCCGCGCCTGGCGAACGGCCCGCACACGCTGCGGGTGCGGGTCACCGGTGAGCACGCCGCCGCGTCCGGCGGCTCGTTCGTCAGCGTGGACCGGGCCGAGGTGTACACGGACTGACGGCTGCCCGGCTCCCGTCCCCGCGGGGCGCCGCTGGGCGGCCCGTCCGTTCCCGGCCCTGTGCGCTCACTCCCCTTCGATGTCGGCGTCGATCTCGATCTCCAGCAGGCAGAACCCGCCGCCGTGGCAGGAGCCGCAGACCTCGCCGTCGCGGCTCCCGCTGCCGTGGCACGCGCCGCACAGGCCGTCGTGCCATGTCGTGCCGTCCAAGGCGTAGTGCGGGCTCGGGTAGTGCGTGTCGGGGAGCACGCACTCCACCTGTGTCTCGGGATGCCGCCGCACACACAGGTCCTGCCCGGAACGCCCCTGCCGTCCGTCCTGGATGATGACTCCTCCGTCGTCGGTCCGTCGGGTCTTCCCGTTCTGTCTTCCCTTCCCAGGGATAGCACCCGGTACTGACAACGGCCGCACGCGGACGGGCCCGCACCGGTTCGTCGGTGCGGGCCCGTGCGGGCAGCGGTGCGGGGGTCAGCCGCGGGTGGGCTCCAGTGCGCGGTCGTCCTGCGCCGGGGTGTCCTCGGCGGTCAGGTTCTCGCGGAGCTTCTCGCCCTCCACGTCGACGTTGGGCAGCGCCTTGTCGAGCCAGCGCGGCAGCCACCAGGCCGACCGGCCGAGCAGCGCCATGACCGCGGGCACGATCGCCATGCGGACCACGAACGCGTCGAAGAGGACGGCGATGGCGAGGCCGAAGCCCATCATCTTGATCATGCTGTTGTTCTCCATGATGAAGCCGGAGAAGACGCTGATCATGATGACGGCGGCGGCCCCGACGACCCGTCCGCCGTGCCGGAAGCCGGTCACGATGGCCTCGCCGGGGCGCGCCCCGTGGACGTAGGCCTCGCGCATCCGGGTCACGAGGAACACCTCGTAGTCCATGGCGAGTCCGAAGACCACGCCGATCAGGAAGATCGGCATCATCGACATGATCGGGCCGGGCTGCTCCACCCCGAAGAGGTCCGCGAGCCAGCCCCACTGGAAGACCGCGACCACGGCGCCGAGCGCCGCCGCGACGGAGAGCAGGAAGCCGAGCGCGGCCTTGAGGGGCACGAGGATCGAGCGGAAGACCAGCATCAGCAGGAGGAAGGCGAGGCCGACCACCAGCAGGAGGTACGGGACGAGCGCGTCGTCCAGGGTCTGCGAGAAGTCGATCGTCATGGCCGTCGCGCCGGTGACGAGGATCTCCGCGCCGGTCCGCGCCGTCCAGTCCGCGGCGTCCGAGCGGATCGTACGGACCAGTTCCTCGGTCTTGTGGTCGCTCGGCCCGGTCCTGGGCACGACCGTGAGGATCGCGGTGTCACCGGCCTCGTTGACCTGGGCCGGGGTGACCGCGGTGACGCCGTCGACCTTGGCGAGGTCGGCGCCGACCCGCTTGGCGGCACCGGCCGCGCCCCGCCCGTCGACGGTCACCATCAGCGTGCCGTTGAAGCCCGCGCCGAAGGACTCGGAGAGCATGTCGTAGGCCTTGCGCTGGGTGCTGTCCGGCGCCGACGAGCCGTCGTCGGGCAGGCCCAGTTCGAGGCTGGCGGCCGGGACCGCGATCGCGCCGAGACCGAGCACGCCGACGAGCAGGACGCCGAGCGGGCGGCGCAGCACGAAGCGGGACCAGCGGGTGCCGAGGTTGGGCCGCGCGCTGTCGGTGGCCGCACCGCGGTCCTTGCGGTCCTTGCGGCGCAGCACCTTCTTGCCGGCGAAGCCGAGCAGCGCCGGGATCATGGTGAGCGCGATGAGCACGGCGATGGCGACGGTCGCGGCGGCGGCCAGGCCCATCTTGGTGAGCATCGGGATGTTGACGACCGCCAGGCCGCTGAGGGCGACGACGACGGTGAGGCCCGCGAAGACGACGGCGGAGCCCGCGGTGCCGACGGCGCGGCCGGCCGCCTCCTCGCCCTCGCGGCCCTCGGCTATCTCGGCGCGGTAGCGGGAGACGATGAAGAGGGCGTAGTCGATGCCGACGGCGAGGCCGATCATCGAGGCGAGTGTCGAGGTGGTGCCGGACAGGTTGAGGACGCTGCCGAGCGCGGCGATGCCGGAGACCCCGATGCCGACGCCGATGATCGCGGTCAGCAGCGGCATGCCCGCGGCGACCAGCGAGCCGAAGGTGAGGATCAGGACCACCGCGGAGATCGCGATGCCGATCAGCTCGGCGCTGCCGCCCATCTCTTGGTCGGCCTCGACGGCGTCGCCGCCCGCCTCGACGGTGTACCCGTCGGCGCGCGCGCCGTCGATGGCCTTGGTCAGGGCCTCGTGCGCCTCGTCGGTCAGCTCGGTGCCGGCGACCTTGTAGGTGACGGACGCGTAGGCGGTGGAGCCGTCCTTGCTGACGGCGTTCGCCTTGTACGGGTCGGCGACCGAGGCGACCTGCGGGCCGTCGCCGAGCTGGGTGACCATCGCGCGCACATCGGCCTTGGCGGCCGGGTCGGTCAGCTTCTCGCCGCCGGGCGCGCGGATGACGACGCGGGCGGTCGCCCCCTCGGAGTTGGCCGCGGGGAACTTCTCGTCGAGGAGGTCGAAGGCCTTCTGCGACTCGGTGCCGGGCATGGAGAAGGAGTCCGCGGGCGGGGCGGGCGCGGCCGACGAGGCGAACCCGATCCCGCCGAGCAGCAGCACCCACAGCAGCGCGACGTAGCGGCGGCGCCGGAAGGACAGCCGGCCGAGTTTGTACAGGAAGGTGGCCACAGCGAAAGGGGCTCCCGTCGGGGTCGTGAGAGAACTCTCAGGCGGGTGCGACCACCCGGCGGTGCGTCGTTGCACGTCAGAAGGGTCGGCAGGATCTGTGTCCATCCTCGCCGCCCGGAGCGGCCCGCAGGTCAGCCTCTGAGCCACAGTCCGCGCCCACGGCTGCGGTAGGCGCCGCGGGCGGGTGTCATACCCGGGGAGGAGTCGGGTCCCATCGGTGTAAACCCCACGGTGGAGCGCGACCCCGAGGTCCCCCCGTCGCCGGGGGCCCGCGCGGCGCCGGTCAGTGCCGTCCGGGCGGGTCGCCCCAGGGGGCTTCGAGTGCGGTGCGCAGCGCGCGCAGCGCCTCCTCGCCGACGCGTGCGGCCAGCTCCGCCTCCAGGCGGGCCAGCGCGCGGCGGGCCCGGTCGTGGGCGTACCGGCCCGCCGGGGTGCGGCGGACCAGGCGCCGGCGGGCGGAGGCGGGGTCGGGCACCTGCTCCAGCAGGCCCGCGGCGACCAGGGAGCCCACGGCCTGGTGGACGGTCTGCCGGGTGACGCCCGTGCGCCGGGCGAGTTCGGCGACGGTGGTGCCGTCGGTGTCGAGGGCGGCGAAGAGCTGGAGCTGCGCCGGGGTGACGGCCGGCACCCCGCCCGCGTCGAGCGCGGCGAGCAGTCCGTCCTCGAACCAGCGCCGGGCCTCGCCCAGCAGTTGCGGCAGATCGCGCCGGCTCTCGGTCATCGCCACCTCGCAGTCCCGGGGCGGCCCTTGCCCGCCGCCCGCGTCTCGTGTCAGGCTACCTGACACTACTTGTCAGGCAGCCTGACATCAGAGTGCGGGCAACGAGGAGGGTGGACAGACATGACCATGGAGTTCGCGACGCGGTACCGCGCCGCCTCCCGGATCCCGGCGGATCCGTCGAAGCCGTACGTCATCGAGAAGGGCGAGGGCGACCGGGCCCACCTGTTCGGGGACCTGATCACGGTCTACGCGGGCGGCGAGCAGACCGGGAACACCTTCAACTTCTTCACCGTCGAGGGGCCCAAGGGCGACATCATCCCGGCGCACGTGCACGCGGACACGCACGAGGTGTTCTACGTGACGCAGGGCGCGGTCCGGCTCTTCGCCGAGGACACCGAGGGCGAGCAGAGCGAACGCCTCCTGACGCCGGGCGACTTCGGCTTCGTCCCGAAGAACTGCCCGCACGCCTACCGCATGGAGCGCCATCACACCCAGATCGTCGGCGTCGCGGCGGGCCCCGGCGGCACCTTCGAGCGGTTCTTCGAGACCCTGGGCACGCCCACGGAACGGCACGGTCCGCCCGCCGAACCGTTCGTGCCGGAGCCGCACCGGTTCGGCTCGGTCCCGGACCGGTTCGACGTGCGCTTCCTGCCCGACCACCAGTGGCGCACCGGATGACGCCCGGCGGGCTGCGGGCCTTGATCGCCGCCCCGCACCCCGACGTGGCGCCGCTGCCGCCGGCGGTGCCGCGCCCCGGCGGGACCCGGCTGCTGCGCGGGGTGCCGTACGCGGTCCCCGACGGCGCCCGCCCGCTCGAACTGGACCTGTGGCTGCCCGCGGCACCGGACCCCGCTCCCCTGGTGCTGTTCGTGCACGGCGGGGCGTGGCGCGGCGGGCGCCGCGACGACCTGGGCGTGACCACGCGCTCCTGGGAGCCGGGCCCCTTCGAGCGGCTCGCCGCGGCCGGTCTCGCGGTGGCCTGCGCCGACTACCGGCTCAGCGGGGAGGCGGTGTTCCCGGCGCCGCTCGATGACCTGCGGGCCGCACTGCGCTGGCTCGGCGTCCGGGCCGTCGAGCTGGCCGTCGACCCGTCGCGCACGCTGGTGTGGGGCGAGTCGGCGGGCGGGCACCTGGCCGCGCTGCTCGCACTGACCCACCGGGAGCCGCCGCTCGCGGGGGCGGTGGTCTGGTACGGGCCGGCGGACCTGACGACGCCCCGCCCGCCGTTCGACCCCGCCGACCCGGCGACGCCGGAGGCGCTGCTGCTGGGCGCGGCTCCCCGGGAGGTGCCGGCGGCGGCCGTCGCCGCGAGCCCCGTCCACCGGGTCCACGGGGACGCCCCGCCCTTCCTGGTGGTGCACGGCGAGGCCGACACGATGGTGGCGTGCTCGCACGGCCGGGACCTGGCGCGGGCGCTGCGGGCGGCGGGGGCGCCGGTGGAGCTGCACACGGTCGCCGGCGCCGACCACGGCTGGCACGGCCTGGACCGGGCGGAGGTGGAGCGGATCTTCGCGCGGTCCGTGGCGTTCGCCACCACCGCGAAATGATCTCTTTCCCCGGCCCGTCCCGCCTGGCAGATTGGGCCCCGCTCCCTCATCGACGCGCAGGAAGAGGTCCCGCATGAGCCCGCAGTTCGGCGACTACCAGTACGAGATCTACCTCGACGGGCTGCGCGGTGTCGTCCCCACGCTGCCGATGGAGTTCGGGGAGCTGGAGCGGCGGGCCGAGGCGGCGCTGCCGCCGTCGATCTGGTCCTACGTCGCGGGCGGCGCCGGGGACGAGCACACGCAGCGGGCCAATGTGCGGGCCTTCGAGCGGTACGGGCTGATGCCGCGGATGCTGGTCGGCGCCACCCGGCGCGACCTGTCCGTCGAGCTGTTCGGGCACCGGCTGGCGTCACCACTGTTCATGGCGCCGGTCGGGGTGATCGGCCTGTGCGCGCAGGACGGGCACGGGGACCTGGCGACGGCGCGGGCCGCGGCGCGCACCGGGGTGCCGATGGTGGCGTCGACGCTGTCGGTGGACCCGCTGGAGGACGTGGCCGCCGGGTTCGGGGACACCCCGGGCTTCTTCCAGCTGTACACGCCGACCGACCGGGCGCTCGCCGAGAGCCTGGTGAAGCGGGCCGAGGCGGCGGGCTACCGGGGCATCGTGGTCACCCTGGACACGTGGGTGACCGGCTGGCGCCCGCGCGACCTGTCGACCGCGAACTTCCCGCAGCTGCGCGGCCACTGCCTCGCCAACTACACCTCCGACCCGCGTTTTCGCGAGCTGACCCCGTCCGACGATCCGCAGGCCGTCGTCGGCTCCTGGGTGGGTCTCTTCGGCAATCCGCTGACCTGGGACGACCTGCCGTGGCTGCGGTCGCTGACCGATCTGCCGCTGATCCTGAAGGGCGTCTGCCACCCGGAGGACGTGCGCCGGGCCAGGGACGGCGGCGTCGACGGCGTCTACTGCTCGACGCACGGCGGCCGCCAGGCCAACGGCGGGCTGGCGGCGCTCGACGCGCTGCCCGGGGTCGTCGAGGCGGCCGACGGCATGCCGGTGCTCTTCGACTCCGGGATCCGCTCGGGCGCCGACGTGGTGAAGGCGCTCGCGCTGGGCGCGACCGCCGTCGGCGTCGGGCGCCCGTACGCGTACGGGCTCGCGGTCGGCGGCGAGGACGGCATCGTGCACGTGCTGCGCTCGCTGCTCGCCGAGGCCGACCTGACGATGGCCGTGGACGGCTATCCGACGCTCGCCGATCTGACGCCGGAGTCCCTGGTCACCCTTCCGCGGGCGTGACGGGGAGCAGCTGTGGGCGGCGGGCGGCGCGCCCGTCCCCCGAGGACCTGCCGCGCAGCCGCCGGCCGAGCCACGGGCCCAGGTAGGAGGCGAGCCAGCGCAGTTCGGTCAGGGCCGAGGGGGCCGGGGCCCGCCACGGGGGCAGCGGCGCGGTCCAGGAGTCGTCGCTGCCGGGCAGGCGGAGGGCGTCGGCGACCGCTGCCGCGATCCGGGCGTGGCCGAGCGGGCTGGCGTGCAGCCGGTCGGCGCTCCACAGCCGCGCGTCCGTGAAGACCGGCGCGTGCGCGGTCTCCGCGAGGGCGACGTCGTGGGCGGCTGCGGCGACCCGGATGCGGGCGTTGAGGGCGGTGATCCGGCCACCGAGCGGGCGGGCCGCGGGGATCATCCGGCCGACGTCGGGGAAGGTCACCGTGGCCACCTTGGCGCCCGCCGCGGTCAGTTCCGCGAACATGGCCTCCAGGTGGCCCGCCACCTCGTCGGCGTCGAAGGACGGCCGCATCAGGTCGTTGACCCCGGCCACGACCGTCGCCAGGTCGGGGCGCAGGGCCAGCGCGGCCGGCAGCTGCTGCGCGCGCACCTGGCCGGCGAGGCGGCCGCGCACCGCGAGGTTCGCGTACCGGACGGCCGGGTCGATCGCCGCGAGCCGTTCGGCCATGCGGTCGGCGCAGCCGCGCAGCCCGGTCGTGTCGTCGCCGTCGCCCACACCCTCGGTCTGGCTGTCGCCGAGCGCGACGTAGCGCAGATAGGGCGCGGCGGGGGCGGGCGCCGGGCGCGGGGAGGGGCGGGAGGGTCGGGAGGAGCGGGAGGGGAAGGGGGAGGTCATCGCTGCGCCCGTGCCGCGCGCAGGTCCAGGATCTCCAGGGCGCGGCGGCCCCAGCGGAGGTTCTCCTCCTCCAGGGAGATGCCGCGCAGCAGGGTGAGGTAGGGGCCGATCCGCTCGCCGTCGCGCAGGAACTCCTCCTCGGTCATGCCGTGCAGGAGGTGGGCGCGCACGCGCTCGTAGCGGGCGAGCTTGCCCGTCGCCCAGGTCATGCGCTCCTCGATGTGGGCGCGTACGGCGGCCGGGTCGCCGACGTCCGACGCCTGCACCTTGACCATCAGCTCGTCGCGCACGGCCATGGGCCGCGGCTCCTGGGTGGTGAACGCGGCGAGGTCGGTGCGGCCGGCGTCGGTGAGCGTGAACAGCCGCTTGTTCGGCCGGCGCTCCTGCGGCACCACGCGGGCCCGGACGAGGCCGTCCGCCGCGAGCCGTTCCAGCTCGCGGTAGAGCTGCTGGGGCGTCGCCGCCCAGAAGTTGGAGACGGAGACGTCGAAGATCTTCGCCAGGTCGTAGCCCGACGCCTCGCCCTCCAGCAGGGCCGCGAGCACCGCGTATCTGAGAGACATCTGGACACCGTACAGCGATGCGATTACTTTCACCCACACTTATTCAATTAGTTGACTATTAGGAAGAGAGGGGTCGTCATGGAGGCGTTCCGCAGGGCCGTGGAGGCGGACGACCACGCGGCGATCGAGGCGCTGCTCGCCGACGACGTCGTGTTCACCAGCCCGGTGGTCTTCAAGCCGTACCCGGGCAGGGCGATCACGGCGGCGATCCTGCGCGCGGTGACCCGGGTCTTCGAGGACTTCCACTACGTGCGGGAGATCAGCGACGCGGGCGGCCGCGACCACGCGCTCGTCTTCGCGGCGCGGGTCGGCGACCGCGAGCTGAGCGGCTGCGACTTCCTGCACGTGAACGACGAGGGGCTGATCGACGAGTTCACCGTCATGGTGCGGCCGCTGTCGGGGGCGAACGCGCTCCAGGCGGCCATGGCGGCGCAGTTCGACCGGATCGCGCGGGAGGCCGCGCAGGACTCCTAGGGGGTGCGGAGGGCGGCCAGCAGTTCCGTCGCCGACTCCCAGTCGAACGGGCCCCGGGTGAACCGGACGCCCATCGAGCGCAGGCGGCGCAGGCTGTCCCGGTAGGCCGGGTGCGCGGCCAGTTCCTCGCCGACGCACGGCGCGGCGGCGAGCGGGACACCGGCGCCGAAGGCTTCGCAGAGGGTGGCGGCGGCCAGCGTGTCGGCGATGCCCGCGGCCCATTTGTTGAGGGTGTTGAAGGTGGCGGGGGCGACCACGACGGCGTCGGCGGACGGAAAGGGGCGCGGGGTGCCCGGCTTCCGGGACGCGGCCCTGACGGGGTGTCCCGTCTGCGCCTCCACCGCCGCGAGGTCGAAGAAGCCGTCGGCGGCCGTGGGGGTGGCGATCACCCCGACGTCCCAGCCGGCCTCCCGCGCCGCGCCGATCAGCGTGCCGATGCCGTCGGCGGCCCCGGCCGCGCTCACGACGACGTACAGGAACGGCTGCCGCGCGGGCGGTTCAGACGGGGTCACTGGTCACCTTCCGGATCAGGTCGGTCAGGGCGGCCGCCACCGCGTCGAGTCCCCGGTGCGGGGTGACGGGCTCGTCCAGGTACAGATCGCGCCGCAGTTCCAGCATGACGGCGGTGACCCGCGCGTCGCGGCCGTAGTGGCGCAACGGTACGTACGTGCCCGCGAACGGCGTGTTCAGGCCGCTGTCGCCGAGCGGCGCGAACGCCGCGCGCGCGTGGGCGAGGAGGGTGTCCGGGGTGTGGAAGGGATCGGTGCCCAGGCAGACCGGCGGCCGGGCTCCGCCGCCGTGCAGTTCATAGGGCAGCGCCCGGCTCGGGTACGAGTGCACGTCGACGACGACCGCGCGGCCGGTGGCGGCGAGCCGGTCCTCGACGGCCCGGGTCAGCGCCTGCGCGTAGGGCTCGAAGTAGCGGGCGAGGAGGGCGGGTCCGTCCGGCGCCGGTTCGGGACGCAGCGGCTCGCGGTGGGTGGTGCGGGTGTAGACGGCGCCCATGCCGACCGCGCGCATCTCCTCCCGCCCGTCGGGGAACCGCTCGGGGTCGACGACCAGCCGGGAGCGTTCGTTGACGAACCGCCAGGGCGGCACGGGCGCGTCCCGGGCGGCGCGGGCGGCGATCTCCCGGGTGTGCGCGTCGGTGATCAGGTCCAGCTCCCGCTCCAGGCCCGCGTCGTCGAGGAGCAGGCCGGAGCGGACGTGCGGGGGGATCGTGCGCGAGCCGTGCGGGACGTGCAGGATCACCGGCGAGTCGGGGGCGCCGGACAGGAGCCGGTACGCGGGGCCGTCGCCGTCCGTGGTGTTCATGCCCCCAGCCTGCCCGGTGCGCCGCCCTCTCCCCCAGCGGGGCGGGGTCCTCGACCGCGCCCGCCCCGCACCGGCGCCGACGGTGCTAGCCCACGGGGACCACGGGGCCCGTGAGGGGCAGCACGGCCCGGCACTTCACCGGGCGCGGATGCGCCGGGTCGAGCGCGTTCAGGACGTAGGTCAGGGAGATGGGGTCGTACGCGGCCTCCAGGTGATCGGTGAGGTCGAGGGCGCAGGCGTCCTGGACGCGGATGTTGCGGACCGTCGCGCCCGGCCCCGCCGTCAGATAGCTGTTGGTGTACGGCGTGACGACCTCGTCGTACTTGCTGGCGATGACCGTGTAGTCGACGCCGGGCACGGTGTCGCCGCCCGCGTCGAGCTGCTTGTTGAAGTCCGAGCCGATCTCCTGCTCGACGAGGGCCGGACTGGTCTTCGTGAGCAGGTCGTTGGCCGGCTCCAGCAGGTGCAGGGCGCTGCCGAGCTGGGTGATGCCGCTGAGCGTGGTGCCGTGGTTCGACGGGGTGATGCCGATGAGCTTGCCGACCTTGCCCGCCGCGCCCGGGTCGTTCTTCAGGTAGTAGCGGGGCATCGGGCCGCCGCCCTGCGAGTGGCCGACCAGGTCGACCTCGGCGGCGCCGGTCGCGGCCCGCACCCTGTCCACGAACGTGCCGAGCTTCGCGGCGCTGTCCTTCATGGGCCCGGTGCCCTGGACCGGGCTGCTCTCGCTGTCGGCGCCGTAGTTGAAGGCGAAGACGCAGTACCCGTTGTTGGCCAGCAGGGGTGCGGCGCCCCGCCAGTTGTCGTTCATGTTCTCCAGCGTGCCGTGGATGAGGACGACGGGCCGCGGATGCGCGGCGCTCGGCCGGCACGCCCAGTCGTTGGCCCCGCCGGGCGCCTGGCCGGGCTGGAGGAATCCCTGGAGGAATCCGCTGGTGAAGTTGTACTCGACCGGCCGGGAGCCGTCGGCCGCCGAAGCGTCCGGCGCGCCGAGAGCGAGCAGCCCGGTAATTCCGAGGGCGCTCGCGGCGACCGCGCCGAAAATCGACTGTCTCATTTCCAGTACCGTCCCTTGTTCTGGAATACCGCGCCATTCATGGCGTCGGACGGCGCGAAGCTAGAAGGAGTCCCGGCCCACGGCAACGGTGCGGGCGAGGGGATGCGTGAGGCGCGCAGGACGGTGCCAGGATTGGCCCGCGGCCGCCACCGAAGGTGTCACCCGGATGAGTGTTTTTGTCGGCGACGTCACCCGAAAGGCCCACGATATCGCTGGTGAAAGACCCACTGGCGGCGCTGTTCGACGTTCCGTCAACACCTTGACCCGTGAGTAACACCGGCTCATACTCGGCGGGACGGACGGACGTTGAGGTGGGGCATGAACGCTTCCGGTACGGCCGGCCCGCCGGGCTTCGGCGGCGCGTGGGCGGCCTTTCCGCAGCGGCTCGCGGCGGAACTCCGCAAGGAGAACCGCACCCTGGCCGCCGAGATCATCCACGAAATACGCCGTCAGATCCCGGAATTCTCCCGCCCGTTGTCGGGGCAGTTCGGCGCCGCCATCCAGAACGGGGTGGAAACCGCTCTCGCGGAATTCGTCGACCGGGTCGAGGAGGGCGGCGGGGAACTCGACGCGGAGCGGCTGCCGGTGTACCGGGCCCTGGGCCGCGGCGAGCTGTCGGAGGGCCGCAGCCTCGACGCGCTCCAGGCCGCGTACCGGCTCGGCGGCCGGGTCGCCTGGCGCCGGTACGTGCGGGTCGCCCGCCGGCTCTCGCTCGCGACGGACGCGGTGGCGCAGCTCGCGGAGACCGCCTTCACGCACATCGACGAGATCGCGGCGGCGTCCGTCGCCGCCTACGCCCGGGCCCAGGCCGACGCGGCGGGCACCCTCGGCCGGCGCCGCCACCGGCTGCTGACCCTGCTGGTGGCGCCCGAGCCGGCGCCCGGTCCGCAGCCGCGGCACGCCCGGCCGGAGCCCGTGCCCGACGACGTGCTGCGGCAGGCGGCGCGGGACGCGGAGTGGCCGCTGCCCGACACGGTGGCGGCGGTCGCCCTGAGTCCGGGGCCTGGCCGACGGCCGCCCGGCCCGGGTGACGCGGGCCCCGCCCGGCCGCCCGGCGGGCCCTCGCGCGGACTGCGGCTGCCGTCCCTGGTGCTCGCCGATCTCGACGGCCCCGCGCCGTGTCTGCTGGTGCCCGATCCGGCCGAGCTGCTCACCGACCGGCGGCTGCGGCAGGTGCTGCGGGACCGGGCCGGCGCCACGGGCCCGGTCGTGCCGCTGCGGCAGGCCGCGGACTCGCTGCGCTGGGCCCGCGCGCTGCGCGCCCACGCCCCGGCGGACGAGCCGGCCGACGCCGACCGGCGGCTGACGGATCTGCTGCTGCTCGCCGATCCGCCGCTGGTGCGGCTGATGGCGGCCCGGCGGCTCGCCCCGCTGGACGCGCTCACCCCGAAGCAGCGCGAGCGGCTCGCGCACACCCTGCTCGCCCACCTCCAGACGCCGCACGGCAGCGCCCCGGAGCTCGCCGAGCGCCTCGCGATCCACCCGCAGACGGCCCGGCAGCGGCTGCACCACCTCCAGCGCCTGTTCGGCGCGCAGCTCGCCGATCCGGACGCCCGTTTCGAGCTGGAGGCGGCGCTGCGGGCGGGCCTCGCCCGGCCCGGCGGACCGGGGGAATACGCCCCGGGCCCGCCCTGTTGACGGCCGCGAAGGAGGCAACAGTGGAGCAGCAGAAGTACTACTCGCACGGAACGGCCGCGGAGCGCTGGGAGCGGGCGCGGATGTTCTTCGACGCCAAGGAGTACGCGACCGCCGCCCGGATCCTGGACGGTCTCGTCGCCGAGGTCCCGGAGCAGGTCGCCCCGCGGCTGCTGCTGGCCCGCTCCTACTACCACTCCGCGCAGCTGCGGCGCGCCGAGACCGAGCTGCGCGCGATAGTGGAGCGCGACCCGGTGGAGCACTACGCCCGGCTGATGCTCGGCCGCACCCTGGAGCGGCAGGGCCGGGACACCGAGGCGGCGCCGCACCTGCGGATGGCGGCGGCGCTCGCCGGGGACTTCCCGCAGGACTGAACCGCCGCGCGTGCGGCCGGAGCGACGAGCCCGGCCGCACGCGCCGCCGACCGCGACCGGACGGCCCCCCGACCTCGGCTAGCCTTGCCGGACGATGAACGACAAGGCCCCCTCCGCACCCGTCCTGACCAGCCCGTGGTCCGATCTGGCGCTCACCCGCCACCCCGAGGACCCGCGCGACCCGCTGCGCGCCTGGGACGCGGCCGACACCTATCTGCTGAGGCACCTCGCCGAGCGGGGCGTCGACCTGTCCGGGTCCGTCGTGGTGGCCGGGGACCGCTGGGGCGCTCTGGGCACGGCGCTCGCCGGGGCCGGGTGCGCGCCGACGCTGATCTCGGACTCGTACCTCGGACGCCGGGCCACGTGCACGAACCTGGAGCGCAACGGCCTGACCGGTCCCCTCCTGCGCACCACCCGGGACGACCCGCCCGCCCGCGCGGACGTGCTGCTGGTGCGGGTGCCGAAGAGCCTGGCGCTCCTGGAGGACCAGCTGCACCGGCTGCGGCCCGCCGTCCACCCGGGCACGGTGGTCGTCGGCACCGGCATGGTCAAGGAGATCCACACCTCCACGCTCCAGCTGTTCGAGCGGATCATCGGCCCGACCCGCACCTCGCTCGCCGAGAAGAAGGCGCGGCTGATCTTCTCGACGCCGGACCCGTCCCTGACCCCGGGCCCGAACCCCTGGCCGCTGCGCTATCGGCTGCCCGACGACATCGGACCGCTGGCGGGCCGCACCGTCGTCAACCACGCCGGGGTGTTCTGTGCCGAGCACCTCGACATCGGCACCCGCTTCCTCCTCCAGCACCTGCCGCGCGCCACCGGCGCCCGCCGCGTCGTCGACCTCGGCTGCGGCAACGGCGTCGTGGGCACGACGGCCGCGCTCACCCACCCCGGCGCCGAGGTGCTGTTCACCGACGAGTCGTACCAGGCGGTGGCCTCCGCCGAGGCCACCTACCGGGAGAACGCGAGCGGCGAGGCCCGCTTCCGGGCCGCGGACGGGCTGGAGGGCGTCGAGGACGGCAGCGTCGACCTCGTCCTGAACAACCCGCCCTTCCACTCGCACCAGGCGACGACCGACGCGACGGCCCACCGCATGTTCGCGCAGGCCCGCGCGGCGCTGGCGCCCGGCGGCGAGCTGTGGGTGGTCGGCAACCGCCATCTCGGCTACCACGTGAAGCTGCGCCGCCTGTTCGGCAACAGCGAACTCGTCGCGGGCTCACCGAAGTTCGTGGTCCTCAAGGCCGTGAAGCGGGAGTCACGGGCGGCGCGGGCCCGCCGGCAGTGACAGGGCGAGGGCGGCGGCCAGCAGGCACACCGCGCCGCACCCGGCGAGGAAGACCCCGGCGCCCCTGGCCGCCGCGACCAGCCCGGCGAGCGGCAGCAGCAGCGGGCTCAGACCGAGGGTGCACAGCGAGGTGACCGAGGTGACCCGGCCCGTGTAGCCGGGCTCGGTCCACTGCTGGAGCAGGGCGTGGCCGAGGACCATGGGCACCCCGCTCGCCGCGCCGAGCAGCGCGCACAGGGCCACGGCCGCGCCGGGTCCCGGCCGGGCGAGGCCGAGCGCGGCGACGAGCGCACCGGTGGCGGCGAGGCTCACGGCGAGGACCGTACGGGGTGCGGGCACCTGGCGTACGAGGGTGAGCGCGACGCCCGCCGCCGCGCCCGCCACACTGAACGCGCCGAGCAGCAGGGCGAGGGTGCCCGGGCTCCAGCCGCGCTCGTCGGTGAGCAGGACGAGCGTGGCGCCGATCGGCCCGCTGAAGCACATCTCGCCGAGCCCGATGACGCCGACGAGCCGGAGAAGGGGCCGGTGCTTCTTCAAGTAGCGCAGGCCGTCGACGAGTTGGGTGCGGGCGGACACGGTGCGCGGCGCCGGTCCACCGGGCACCCGCAGGCCGCCGAGCAGCACCAGCGAGACGGCGAACAGCAGGCCGACCACGGTGAACGCGCCGGCCGCGCCGGCTGCCGTGAGCGCCGCGCCCGCCGCGAACGGTCCCGCCGTGTTGGCGAACCGCACCGCGAGGGACCGCAGGCCCTGGACGCGCGTCAGCTGGTCCGGCGTGGTCAGCCGCGGCGGCAGCGCGCCCACGGCGGGCAGGAACACGGCGTCGGCGACGCCGAAGCAGACGGCGAGCGCCACCAGCAGCGCGAGCGGGGCGCCGCCCGTGGTGAGCGCGGCGGCCACGGCGAGCACGGTCAGGCAGCGCCCGAGGTCACTGCCGATGAGGACCCGGCGCGGCCCGAACCGGTCGGCGAGGACGCCCCCGCCGAGCATGAGCAGGGCGCGGGGCACGGCGCCCGCGGCGAGCACGAGACCGGCCTGCGCGGGTCCGGCGGTGTCGACGACGGCCCAGGTCAGGGCGGTCATGTAGAGGACGTCGCCGGTGACGGACGTGGTGTAGGCGCCCAGCCAGCGCAGCACGTGCGGATCGCGGTGGGCGGCGGGCGCGGTCGCCGTCGCGGTCATGAGCCGAAGGTCTCGTCGGTGGGGAACGCCTGGATCTGCACGGTGGCGCGGGCGGCGCCCGGCGTGGGCTCCCGGTCCCGGTAACGGGTGACGACGGCGTGCAACTCGCTCTTCAGGGCGTGCAGTTCGTCGGGGGTCACCCGCACGTCGAAGTCGCTGAAGGCGGTCACCGCGAACCAGTCGTCGGGCAGGGCGGGCACGACCCGTACGGCGGCCGTGCGCAGCCGGTCGGCGGCGGCGAGGGCCACGGCCCGGGTGTAGGCCCGTCCCTCGGGGCCGCCGCGCTCGGCGGGATCGTGCTGCGAGGCGCGGTGCAGCGCCCGCCACCAGCGGTCCCGGCGGTTGCCGCGCTCGGTGTCCTCCTCGATCAGGCCGCCCGCGGCGAGCCGGCGCAGATGGTAGCTGGCGGCGCCGGAGTCCAGCTCGAACCGGCGGGCCAACTGCCGTGCCGTGGCCGGTCCCTGGCGGCGGAGGTCGTCGAGGAGCGCGAGCCGGACGGGGTGGGCGAGCACCCGCAGTGCGGCGGTGTCGAGGGTGAACTCGGCTTCAGCGGGCGGGCCATGCGGATCGCGGGGGCGGTAGTCGTCGGCTTCTCGCATGAGGCCGAGCGTAGAAGGAGAAGAGTTGTTCGGGAAGAGTTCTTCGCGAACGACCCTTCGCGTGTGGAGAAAGTGAGGAATTCTTTGCGGCGGCTGCATCCGGGGGCGCGGCCCGGCCGGTAGTAGGGGGTGAGGCAGCGGGGCACGGCCCTGTTGTCCCTCGCGCTCGTCGCCGGCGTCCGGTGCGCCTGCACGCCCGGACGTCGGCGGCGTTCCGCACGGATGGTGCGCGCACCTTGTCGGAACGATGCCCTCCGGGACACGATGCCCCGATGAAGGGTGATCTTTTCGCGAATGAGTTCATGGTCCAGGCCGCTGTCGCGCCGGGCATGTCCGTACAGAACGCCAAGTCGATCCGGTACGTCGTCGACGGGGAGATGATGGCGCGGCAGGGATCGATGATCGCCTACCGGGGGAATCTTCAGTTCGAGCGCAAGGGCCAGGGCGTCGGCGGCATGCTGAAGCGGGCCGTCACCGGTGAGGGGCTCGCCCTCATGAAGGTGAAGGGGCGGGGCGAGGCCTGGTTCGCGCAGGAGGCGCAGAACGTGTTCGTGGTGGACCTCGAACCCGGCGACGTCTTCACCGTCAACGGCCGCAACGTCCTGTGCTTCGACCCCACGCTGTCCTACGACATCAAGACGGTGAAGGGCGCGGGCATCAGCGGCGGCGGCCTCTTCAACAGCGTGTTCACCGGGCACGGCAGGCTGGGCCTGATCTGCGAGGGCAATCCGCTGGTGCTGCCGGTGACGGCGCAGCAGCCCGTGTACGTCGACACGGACGCGATCGTGGGCTGGAGCTCCGGCCTGCGCACGTCACTGCACCGCTCGCAGTCCATCGGGTCGATGATCCGCGGCGGGTCCGGCGAGGCGGTGCAACTCATGCTGGAGGGCGAGGGGTTCGTCGTGGTGCGGCCGAGCGAGGCCACTCCGCAGAGTCCGCAGCAGCACTAGCGGAGCCCGACGTCTTCACACTTCCCACCCCTTCCGTCCAAACCCGAAGAGCATGGTTGTGCGACTGTTGGTCGGTTGCTCGCGCACCTGTATCGGGGGAGATCCATGCGCACTCACACTGTTGCGGCTTCCGCCGCGCTGATTCTGTGCACGGTGCTGGGCTCGGCGGCTTGCTCGTCATCCCCTGAGAGCAAGCCGTCCACCGACAGCCCGTCCTCGGCCGAGCGGCACCCGGCGGGGAAGAGCACGCCCACCGGTGATCTGTCAGCATGTGCGACCCGCAGCGAGAAACTGCCGGAATTCTGCGAGGTCGACGTCGATGTCTCCGGCATCGGGATCGGGACTCCCGCGACGGAGCCTCCGGAGACGAACGCGACGATGGCGCCGCCGACGGACTGATCGTCTTCGCCGGGCCGGGCCCCAGCTGCCGCACAGTGGCACCGTCTGGACGGACGTCTGGAGGGGCGACATCGGCCGTCAGCCGCGAGAGATCTTCGTCGTCAGCCCGCCGACATGCCCTAGGGCCTGTCGGCGGAGCCCCGTCGTCCGTCCGGGGTGCGGGTCGGGTGTTCGGCCACCGCGATCCTGGCCAGTTTGGTGAGCATCATGCCGTTGCGCACCTTGACCAGGTAGTCGACCGGCAGGCCGTGCATCCGGGTGCCCGGGCCCCGCAGGGGGTGCCAGTCGAGGACGAACAGCGTGTGCTCGCCCCACGGGATCAGCTTCATGGCGACGCGGGCGGCGCCGAACGGGTCGGCCTTCGCCTCCAGCTCCAGCCGGTGCCCGGGCTCGCAGATCCGGACGGTGCTGGTGTCGTCCGTGGTCAGCGGGCCGATGCCGACCCGGAAGCGCAGTGTGCTGCCCACGGCCGGCCAGTCCGGGTGCACCGCGAGCACCTGCTGGTTGCCCGTCACCCATTCGCCGTAGCGATGGCCGTCGCACAGCAGCCGCCACACCTCGTCGGGCGGGCTCAGGACGAGTCGGCGGTTGCGGGCCACGATGATCACGCTCCTTCTCAGGACAAGCGTGCGACCCCGCCGCCGCTCCGGCAACCGCCGGTGCGGTGGGGCCGGGCTCAGGGCGCCGCGTCGTGGTCCTGCGCGAGGCGCACGTGCAGGTGCAGGTCCTCGACCGCGTCCGCGGCCGTCGCGGCGCTCCCGACGAAGCAGCAGACCAGCGCGGCGGCGAGGGCGGCGCGCCAGCAGCGGCGCCGGATCGACGGCGCCGGTTCGCCGTCGATGAGTGCCCTGACGCGACGCGGCACGGCCCCGCCCGCCGTGGCGAGGATCGCACCGCGACGGGCCGCCGGGCTCCGGGAGTCGTGCGCCGCCAGGGCCGCCCGGCCGATGGCACGCGCGGCCAGGGCCCGGTCCCCCACGGCCCGCGCGGCGTCCTCGTCGGCCCAGCGTTCAAGCGCGTAGGCGAGCGGCCCCCGGAGCCCGAGGAGCGCCGGGTGCAGGCGTGCGGCGATCTGGCCCGCCGCGAGGAACCGGTGGTGCCGGCACGCGAGGTGCGCTCTCTCGTGGGCGAAGAGCGCCTCCCGCTCGCCTGGGGGCAGGGACCGCAGCATCGCGGAGCTGACCACGATGTGCCCGGCCGCTCCCCGGCGGCCGGGGAGCGCGTAGGCGTACGGGAAGTCGTCCGGGCGTACGGACAGCTCGCCGCCCGCCGGTCCGACGGCCCGCCGCTCCGCGCGCACCTCCCGGTGGTGGCGGCTCATGACGCGGGCGACCCGGGTGAGGCCGACGGGCAGGGCGGCGAGTGCCAGCGGCGCCGCCCACAGGGCGGGCGCGGAGTATCCGGACATCCACCGCGGGTGGAAGCCGGCGACCGCGGCGACGGCCTCCACCCGCAGCAGGCCGAACGCGGCCAGGGAGCCGACGGCGACCGTGCTGCACGCGGCGAGGAGCACCATGCCCGCGAGCAGGGCCCACGCGGCGCGGCGCGGACTCAGCCCCGGCGTCACGTGGCGCAGCACGGGGACGGCGAACAGCGGCGCCAGGAGGGGGAGCCACACTCCGTAGATCAAGTCCGGGCCCCCTCTCCCCGCTGCTCGGTCATGACGCGCATTCTGGCAGAGGGCGACGGCCGAGCGGTCATCCGTCCGCCCCGGGCGGCTCTCAGCCGCGGTAGGTCTCCAGCAGTCGCAGCCACACCTCGCTCACCGTCGGGTAGGCCGGCACCGCGTGCCACAGCCGGTCGATCGGGACCTCGCCGGCGATGGCCACGGTCGCCGAGTGGATGAGCTCGCCGACGCCGGGGCCGACGAAGGTGACGCCGAGCAGCACCTCGCGGTCCAGGTCGACGATCATGCGGGCGCGGCCGGTGTAGCCGTCGGCGTAGAGGCTGGAGCCCGCCACGTTCGCCAGGTCGTAGTCGACGGCGCGGACGCGGTGGCCCGCCGCCTCGGCCTCGGCGAGGGTCAGGCCGGCGCTCGCGGCCTCCGGATCGGTGAAGACGACCTGCGGGACGGCCGCGTGGTCGGCGGTGGCGGCGTGGGCGCCCCAGCGGTCGGTCTCCAGGAGGGGCACGCCGGCCGCGCGGGCGGTGATCGCGGCGCCCGCGATCCGTGCCTGGTACTTGCCCTGGTGGGTGAGGAGCGCCCGGTGGTTGGCGTCGCCGACCGCGTAGAGCCAGTCGCTGCCCTCCACGCGCAGGCTGTCGTCCACGGGGAGCCAGGAGCCGGGGGTCAGCCCGACCGTGTCCAGGCCGATGTCCTCGGTGCGCGGGGCGCGGCCCGTCGCGAACAGGATCTCGTCGGCCTCCAGGACCGATCCGTCGGTGAGCGTGGCCGACACCGTGCCGTCCTTGCGCTCGACCGCCGTCACGGACACGCCGGTGCGCACGTCCGTCCCCGCCGCGCGCAGCGCGTCGACGACCAGCTCGCCGGCGAACGGCTCCATGCGGTCCAGCACGGCGGCACCGCGCACCAGCAGGGTGACCTGCGAGCCGAGGGCCTGCCAGGCCGTCGCCATCTCGGTGGCGACGACCCCGCCGCCGACCACGATCAGCCGTCCGGGCGCACGGTCGGCGCTCGTCGCCTCCCGGCTCGTCCAGGGCCGGACCTCCGGCAGGCCGGGCAGGTCCGGCAGGGCGGCGCGGGTGCCGGTGCACACCGCGACGGCGTGCCGGGCGGTGAGCACGGTCACCGTGCCGTCCTCGGCGGTCACCGTGACCCGGCGGGTGCCGTCGAGGCGGCCGTGGCCCCGGTGGAGGTCGGCTCCGACGGACTCGATCCAGCCGACCTGGCCGTCGTCCTTCCAGTGCGACGTGAAGTCGTCGCGGCGCGCGAGGACGGCGGCCGTGTCGAGGGGGCCCTCGACGGCCTGGCGCAGGCCCGGGACCCGCCGGGCGTCGGCCCGGGCGATCACCGGGCGCAGCAGCGCCTTGCTGGGCATGCACGCCCAGTACGAGCATTCGCCGCCGACGAGCTCGCTCTCCACGATCGCCGCGCTCAGGCCACCGGCCCGCACCCGGTCGGCGACGTTCTCCCCGACCGGTCCCGCCCCCAGCACTACAACGTCGTACACGTGGTCGTTCGTGGTATCCGTGGCATGTGTCATGGCGTCCAGTGTCGTCGTAGGTGTGCGTGTGGGCCACATGGGTATGGGCGCGGAATACGTCCGACGGCCGGACGGTTGTGCACGAAGGCATCGCCCCCGACGGCTTCGCCCCGAGATCCAGGAAGCAGGAAGAGGGAAACACCATGAGCAGCACCACCAAGGAGCTGACGAAGGAGAACTTCGATCAGACGGTCACGGAGAACGAGTTCGTGCTGATCGATTTCTGGGCGTCCTGGTGCGGTCCGTGTCGGCAGTTCGCCCCGGTCTACGAGAAGGCCGCCGAGGCCAACCCGGACCTGGTCTTCGGCAAGGTCGACACGGAGGCGCAGCCCGAGCTGGCCGCGGCCTTCGGCATCCAGTCGATCCCCACGCTGATGATCGTCCGTGACCAGGTGGCCGTGTTCGCCCAGCCGGGCGCGCTGCCGCAGGAGGCCCTGGACGACGTGATCGGGCAGGCCCGCAAGCTGGACATGGACGAGGTCCGCCGGTCCGTGGCCGAGCAGCAGGCGCAGGAAGGGCAGCAGGGGCAGCCGACCGAGGAGGCCTGAGCCCCTCGGCGCGGGGTGCGGCGCGGGTCAGCTCGACTCGCGCCGCACCAGGCTCGCGCCCAGCACCTCTCTGATCTCCGGCTCGGCCGGCGGGGTGCGCACCAGGCGGTCGACGAGCTCGGCCAGTTCCTGGCCCGAGGGCAGGGCGAGCCGGACGGTCGTCAGCCGGGGCCGCAGCAGCCGGCCCAGCATCAGGTCGTCGGCGCCGACGACGGCGACGTCGTCGGGCACGGTGACGCCCGCGTCCTGGAGCGCCCGCATCAGCAGCATCGCGTACTCGTCGTTGTAGGCGAAGACGGCACGCAGCCCCAACTGCCCTATCCGCCGCGCGACTTGTGCGGCCTGCTCCTCGTCGTAGGCGATCGGCAGCGCGACCGTCCCGACGCCCGCCTCCCGGATGCCCGCGAGGCGCGGCGCGGCGAACACGTCCAGCCCCTCCTCGCGCGGCATCAGCACGCCGGCCCGCCGGTGCCCGCGCTCGCGCAGATGCTCCGCCGCGACCCGCCCGACCGCGCGGTGGTCGGTGATCAGCGCGTGCGCGCCCGCCACCGGCTCCGCGCCGAGGGTGATGACGGCCCGGGCGCCGGACCGGTGCAGGATGTCGATGCCGCGCCGGCCCATCCCGAGCGGGGCGAGCACGGCGACGGGCCGGAGTTCGGCCCAGGCGCGGGCCGCGTCGTCACCGGCGACGCCCACGCTCCCGTACTGCACGGCGGTGTAGTCGAAGCGGCTCAGCGCCCACTGGAACTCGTTGAGGAATCCGCTGTACAGGGCGCCGACGGGGACGTCGGGCGTCGGCATGAGGACGATGCGGGTGTGTCCGGCGCGCAGGCTGCGGGCCGCCGCGTGCGGGACGTAGCCGAGTTCCCTGGCCGCCTCGTGGACCCGGCGCCGGGTCGGCTCGCTGATGCGTACGGCGCTGGTGTTGTTGAGGACGTAGCTGACGGTGGCGCGCGAGACGCCGGCCCGGCGGGCGACGTCCGCGCTCGTGGGCGCCGCACCGCGGAGCGGGCCCGCCGGGGCGCCGGACGGGGGTTGCCGGCTGGGTATCTGCGGTTTCCGCGGTTTCTGCACCATGACGTACGGCATCTTTCCAGAACGGCTCCGCGTGCCGGGCGCCGGGCGGGCACCCGGTGCCATTCTGCCGGTCAACGTGCCTGTGAGGCCAGGCAGTTGGGACGTCCGCGGCATCCTCGTCCGGGTCCGCCGCCCGGCCGGGGCGGCCGGATCTAGCCCTCGGCGAGCACCCGCCAGACGTCCGGGTCCTCGAAACCCAGCGCCCACAGCACCGTGTACGGGACGTCGTGGGCGCGCAGCACGGTGAGATGGGCGGCGGTGCCGCGCGCGTCCTGGTACCAGACGGTGCGCCGGGTCGCGCCGTCCCGGTAGGTGAAGTGCGGGGTGCTGGAGTCGGGGTCGAGGGCGTACGGCGCCTTCTCCTTGCGCCGCAGCGCCTCGGCGTCCTTCCATGTGACGTGCCGGGCGCGGCTCTTGTCGCCGACGGCCCAGTCCCAGCCGTAGCCGGGCAGCCCCGTCTCCAGCTTCTCGCGCGGGATCCGGGCGGTGGCGGTGGTGAGAATCTCGTCGTACCAGCGCGGGGTGGAGAGCGGGCCGGGCGCGCCCTCCGCGTAGTGCAGGTTGTACGCCATGACGCGGACCCGGTCCGCGGCGGCGCCCAGCCGCTCGTAGTCCCACACGCGGCCGGAGGCCCGGGTCTGTGGGGTCACGGTGGCGAAGCACTGCTTGTCCAGGGCGTGCAGGCGGGCGCAGAGGTCGGTGACGAAATCGGCGTAACCGGCGCGCACGGCGCGGTAGGTGGCGTCGGGGCTCGGGGCGATCGTCTCGTAGTCGAGGTCGATGCCGTCGTAGGCGCGGCTGCGGACGACGGCGAGGAGCGCGTCGACGTGCTCGGCGCGGCGGGCCGGGCTGGTCATGAGGGCGCCGAGGGCGCCGGGCTTCATCCGTTCCATGACGGTGGGGACGACCTGGATGCCCTTGTCGTGCAGGCCGTTCACGATGCGGCGCTCGCCCGCCCCCGGGTGGCCGTCGACGCGGGTCGCGGACTTGGCCTCGTACCAGAAGGGGCTGATGGTGCGGATCTGCCCGGCGTGCGCGAGGGCGTCGCGGTAGGCGTTCTCCTGGTCCCAGTAGGGCAGCCAGGCCGAGACGGTGCGCGGCGGGGGCGGGGCTTCGGCGGCGTGCGCGGTGACCGGGGCGAGGGCTCCGGCGAGGAGCAGCAGGGCGGCCGGGGCGATGAGGGGTATGCGTCGTCGTGCCATGCACCGAGCGTGCGGGCCGTCCGGTGGGCCCGCCGCACGGACTGGGCCGTCCAGGCTCTAACGTGACCCGCGTGACTGCCTTGACGGATGATTCCGCGAACGAGCACCCGGGCCGCTTCGGAGCGACGGCGACGGTGCAGGCCGAGCCGGACCGGGTCGGTCCGGTGCGCACCGAGTACGCGCCCGCGCACGACGGCGACCCCGACCCGGGCGAGATCGTCTGGACGTGGGTGCCCTTCGAGGAGAACGACGGGCGCGGCAAGGACCGGCCGGTGCTCGTCGTCGCCCGCGAGGCGGCCGGGACGCTGCTGGCCGTGCAGCTGTCGAGCAAGCGGCACGACCGGGACCGCGAGTGGGTGGCGCTCGGCGCCGGACCCTGGGACCGCGAGGGCCGGGACTCGTGGGTGGATCTCGACCGGGTGCTGCGGGTGCACGAGCGGGGCATGCGGCGCGAGGCGTGCGCGCTGGACCGCGGCCGTTTCGACACGGTGGTGCTGCGGCTGCGGGAGCGCTACGGCTGGCGCTGAGCGGCCGGCCCGGCGGCGCCGGTGAGGACCCGCTCGAAGGCCGAGCGGGTCGCCGCGCCCTTCGTGCGGTCGAGGACCGCGAAGACGACCTGCTCGAAGCGGCCGTGGAAGCGCCCGGCCATCGGGTCGAGCAGTTGTGCGAACACCCGCGCGACCTGCTCCGGGTCGTTGCGGAAGACGCCGCAGCCCCAGGCCCCGAGCACCAGCCGCCGGTAGCCGTGCCGGGCCGCGACCTCCAGGACGCGCTCGGCGCGGCGGGCGAGCGCCACGGGGATCCGGTCGACCCGCTCGGGCGTGCGGCGCGCGATCACCCCGGCGTTCGGCGCGGGGCAGGTCAGGAAGCCCGCCTCGTAGGGCTCGTCGAGGAGCCGCCCGCTGTCGTCCCGGAACACCGGTACGCCGGGGCTGTGGATGACCCGGTCGCTGTAGAACACGTCCCGGTCCGCGCGGTGGTGGGCGTAGAACTCCGGCACGGCGAGCAGGCAGGTGTACAGCGCCGAGGAGCGGCAGAGGGCCTCCTCCTGGGCCTGCGCGCCGGCCAGGTGGCCGCCGCCGGGGTTGCGGGCGGAGGCGAAGTTCAGCACCGCGACCGGCTCCGCCCGCTCCCCCGTCATGCGGCGCGCCGCGCCGAGACTGCTCTCCCCCGTGACCTCGGGCGACGGCCACGGCGCCGCGACGGCCGGCGCGGGCGGCACGGCGACCGGCTCCGGGCCGTACAGCCGCGTGCCCTGCCTGGCCCGTGCCACCGCGCCGGCGAGGTGGATCGTGCGCCCGTCCCCCGTGACGTACGCCCCCGTGGCGACGATCTCCTCCGTGCGCTGCGCGAGCTCCCGCAACCGGGCGCTCACGCGCGCTCCCCCGCGACGTCCCCCGTCGGTTCCATGAACTCATCGTGTGCGCCCGGTGGCCCCGCGGACAACAGGTTTTCCGCGCACCGATCCGGCCACACCCAGCGCCAGGGGCACCCTTGTGCGATTCCCGGCGAGGGTCTTGGGTAGACGGGCGTTGCCCGAAACGGCCCGACCCGGGCCGAATCGCCGCCGTGGCCCCGACCAGGGACCATGGGACGGGTGAGGACCAGGAGGAATCCCGGTATGAGTGAGGAAGACTGTAGGAGCCTCGGCGAACCGCTCGCCGAGGCCGCCGAGGTGGAGGCCCTGATCCGGGGCATCTGCTTCAAGACCGGACCGCCGCGCGCGGTCGGCGTGGAGCTGGAATGGCTCGTCCACGAGCCGGGCCCGCAGGGGGCGCCCTGGCTTCCGTTACCCCCCGAGCGGCTCGACGCGGCCTATGCCGCACTGCACACCGTCCCCCTGCGTTCGTTGATCACCGTGGAACCCGGCGGCCAGCTGGAGCTCAGTTCGCTCCCCGCCGCCACCCTGACGGAGTGCGTCTCGGCCATGCGGGTCGATCTGACCGCCGTCCGCACCGTGCTCCGCGACCACGGGCTCGTCCTCTCCGGCCGGGGGACCGACCCCTGGCGGCCACCCCGGCGGGTGCTCCGCGAACCCCGCTACGACGCCCTGGAGGCCTCCCTCGACCGGGCCGGTCCCGCCGGCCGCTCCATGATGTGCTCGTCGGCGTCCGTGCAGGTGTGTCTGGACGCGGGGTACGAGGAGCCGGGCCCGCTGGGTCACGGCAGGCGCTGGGTGCTGTCGCACCTGCTCGGTGCCGTCCTGGTCGCCGCTTTCGCCAATTCGCCGATGCTGTCCGGGCGGGCCACCGGCTGGCGCTCCACCCGGCAGCTGCTGTGGGAGCGCATCGACCCGGGGCGCTCGGGCGCGCCGGGTTCGACCGCCGCGCCGCGCGCGGCGTGGGCCCGGCACGTGCTCGACTCGCCGGTGATGTGCGTGCGCGCGGACAGCGGGCCGTGGGAGGTGCCCGACCGGCTGACGTTCCGCGAGTGGATCCGCACGGGCGGCCCGCGGCCGCCGACCCGGTCCGACCTCGACTACCACCTGACCACGCTGTTCCCGCCGGTGCGCCCGCGCGGCCACCTCGAACTCCGCATGATCGACGCCCAGCCGGGCGACGACGGCTGGGTGATCCCGCTCGCCGTGACGACGGCCCTCTTCGACGACCCGCAGGCGGCGGAGACCGCCTACCGGGCCGTGAAGCGGCTGGCGGAGCGTTCGGGGCCGCTGCCCGCGCCGCACAACCCGCTGTGGCAGGACGCGGCCCGCCTCGCCCTCACCGATCCGGAGCTGCGGGAGGCGGCCACGGCCTGCTTCACCGCGGCGCTCGACGCGCTCCCCCGGATCGGCGCGGACCCCGAGGTGTGCCGGGCCGTCGACGACTTCACCCGGCGGTACGTGCTGCGGGGCCGCTGCCCCGCCGACGACGTGCTCGATCAGCTCAGCGACCCCGCGACCGCATCCGCCCAGGGGAGGGCCGTCCGCTCATGACCACTCAGCAGAACCGGGAGACCACCGGGCCCGAGAGCACCGACCCGGAGGCGCTCAGGCGCCGCGCGGTCGACGCCCTGGAGACCGCGCGGCGCCGCACGACGCTGCTCACGAGCTGCGTCGAGGAACCCGAACTGACCGCACAGCACTCGCCGTTGATGTCCCCCCTGGTGTGGGACCTCGCACACATCGGCAACCAGGAGGAGCAGTGGCTGCTGCGGGCCGTCGGCGGGCGGGAGGCGATCCGCCCGGAGATCGACCCGCTGTACGACGCGTTCGAGCATCCGCGCTCCGAGCGGCCCAAGCTGCCGCTGCTGGCGCCGCGGGAGGCGCGCGGTTACGCGGCCGAGGTGCGCGGCCGGGCCCTCGACGTGCTGGCGGACGCCTCGTTCGAGGCCGACGGCGCGGCGCGGCTGACCCGGTCGGGCTTCGCCTTCGGCATGATCGCGCAGCACGAGCAGCAGCACGACGAGACGATGCTGATCACCCATCAGCTCCGGTCCGGGGCCGCCGCGCTGACGGCGCCGGATCCCGAGCCGCTCGACGGCCCGTACACCGGGCCGGCCGAAGTGCTCGTCCCCGGCGGCCCGTTCACGATGGGCACGTCGGCGGAGCCGTGGGCGCTGGACAACGAACGGCCCGCCCACACCCGCACGGTGCCGCCGTTCCACCTCGACACGACGCCGGTGACGAACGGGAAGTATCTGGATTTCATGGCGGACGGCGGCTACCGCACGCCCGGATGGTGGGCCGCGCCGGGCTGGGAGCTGGTGCGTGAACACGGCCTGGAGGCGCCGCGGTTCTGGTGGCGGGACGCGGGCGGGCAGTGGCTGCGCCGGCGGTTCGGCGTCACCGAGGTCGTGCCGCCCGACGAGCCGGTGCTGCACGTGAGCTGGTACGAGGCCGACGCCTACGCCCGCTGGGCGGGCCGCCGGCTGCCGACGGAGGAGGAGTGGGAGAAGGCGGCCCGCTTCGACCCGGCGACGGGCCGTTCGACCCGCTACCCGTGGGGTGACGCCGACCCGACGCCGGAGCGGGCGAACCTGGGCCAGCGCCACCTGCGCCCCGCCCCCGCGGGCAGCTATCCGCTCGGCGCGTCCCCGCTCGGGGTGCGGCAGCTGATCGGCGACGTGTGGGAGTGGACGTCGAGCGACTTCCTGCCCTACCCCGGATTCGCCCCGTACCCGTACCGCGAGTATTCGGACGTCTTCTTCGGATCCGAGCACAAGGTGCTGCGCGGCGGCTCGTTCGCGGTGGACCAGGTGGTGTGCCGGGGCACGTTCCGCAACTGGGACTATCCGGTGCGCCGGCAGATCTTCGCCGGCTTCCGCACGGCCCGGGACGGCTCCTGATGTGCCGCCATCTGGCCTACCTGGGGCCGCCGGTGGCGCTGGGCGAGGTGTTGAACGCCCCGTCGCACAGCCTGTTCCGGCAGTCCTGGGCGCCGCGCAGGCAGCGGCACGGCACGGTCAACGCCGACGGTTTCGGGGTGGGCTGGTACGCGGACGGCGACCCGGTGCCCGCCCGCTACCGCCGGTTCGGGCCGGTCTGGGCCGACGCCTCGTACGCGGACCTGACCCGGGTCGTCCGCTCCGGGGCGCTGCTGGCCGCCGTACGGGACGCGACGCTCGCGGGCGCGGACGGGGAGGCCGCGGCGGCGCCGTACGCGGCGGGCCCCTGGCTGTTCAGCCACAACGGCGCGGTGCCGGGCTGGCCCGGGTCGCTGACGCCGCTGGTGTCCGCGCTGCCCGCCGCCGACCTGCTGTCCCTGGAGGCGCGGTGCGACGCGGCGTTCCTGTGGGCGCTCGCCCTGCACCGGCTGCGCACCGGGGACGAGCCCGCCCAGGCGCTGGCCGACACCGTCCTGGACGTGGCCGCGCTCCAGCCCGCGGCCCGCCTCAACCTCCTGCTCACCAACGGCGAGACGATCGCCGCGACGGCCTGGGGCGACACCCTGTGGTACCGCGCGGACCCCGCGCACGGCACGGTCGTCGCCTCCGAGCCCTACGACGACGACCCGCGCTGGACCGAGGTACCCGACCGCACCCTGCTCGCCGCGAGCCGCACCGATGTCCTCCTCACCCCGCTGAAGGAGCCTGCCGCGTGACCACGAACGATCCTGCGACCCCCTTCGACGTCACCCGCACCCTGCCCGCGGACGCCACCGGCGCGGCCCTGCGCGCCGACGTGCTGCACGGGCTGACCCGCACCCCGAGGACGCTGCCGCCCAAGTGGTTCTACGACGCGCGCGGCAGCGAGCTGTTCGACGAGATCACGACCCTGCCCGAGTACTACCCGACCCGGGCCGAACGGGAGATCCTGCTGGCCCGCGCGGCGGAGATCGCGGCGGCCTGCGGCGCGCGCACCCTGGTCGAGCTGGGCTCGGGCTCCTCCGACAAGACCCGTCACCTGCTGGACGCGCTGCCGGACCTGGCGGCGTACGTGCCGGTGGACGTCAGCGAGAGCGCGCTGCGGGGCGCGGCGACGGCGCTGCTCGCCGAGCGTCCCGGGCTGGGCATCCACGCCCTGGTCGCCGACTTCACCCGGGCCCTCGTCCTGCCCGCGACGCCGGGACCGCGCCTGGTGGCGTTCCTCGGCGGCACGATCGGCAATCTGCTGCCCGAGGAGCGGACGGCGTTCCTCGCGGCGGTGCGCGGCATGCTGGCGCCGGGGGACTTCTTCCTGCTCGGCACGGACCTGGTCAAGGACGAGGGGGTGCTGGTGGCCGCGTACGACGACGCGGCCGGGGTCACCGCCGCGTTCAACAAGAACGTGCTGACCGTGATGAACCGCGAGCTGGACGCCGACTTCGACCCGGACGCCTTCGAGCACGTCGCCGTCTGGGACGCCCGCGCCGAGTGGATCGAGATGCGGCTGCGCTCCACGCGGACCCAGGCCGTCAAGATCCCGGCGGTGGACCTGGCGCTCGAGTTCGCGGCGGGCGAGGAGGTGCGCACCGAGGTGTCCGCCAAGTTCCGGCGCGACGGTGTCACGGAGGAACTGCGGTCCGCCGGGCTGGAGTTGACGCACTGGTGGACCGATGAGGCGGGGAGGTTCGCGCTGTCCCTCGCCGCCGTCGCGGGCTGACCGGGCGGGGCGGCGCTACTCCGCGCGGTCGTCCAGGCGCCTGGTGATCTCCTTCGACGCCTTCCTGGCCTCCGTCTTCGGGTCGCCGCCCATCAGCACCCGGGACATGTAGGACTTGATGGGGTTGTCGGCGGCCTCCACCGCCGACCACAGCGGTGAGGCCGGGGTCGCCTTGCCGTGGGCGGCGCCCACGGCCATCGCGGCGACGCCGGGCTCGCCGGCCACGGCGGCGGCCAGCGTGGTCTTGTTCGGCACGTAGTTCATGGTCCTGGCCAGGTCGGTGTTCCACTTCTTCCCGGCCAGGGCCTCCACCACCGCGACCGCGCCCGAGCGGTGGGCGGTGTGCGCGGGGACGACGAGGTCGGAGCCGCCGGTGAACACGGCGCCCGCCCGTGCCGCCGTCCGCCCCGGGATGGGGAAGAAGCCGAGCTTGCCCTTGAGGGACGGGTTCTTCTGGAGGATGCGCTGGGCCGCGCCCGGCACCGAGATGATCTGGGCGACGTCGCCCTCGGCGAACCGGTCGGCCTGCGAGGGGTGTTCCTCGTCGGCGTCCTTGGGGCCGTCGCCGAGCGCCTGGAGCTGCGCGTAGAAGGCCATGCCGCGCAGCGCCGCGTCCGAGTCGAGGGCGCCGGTCCAGGTGCCGGCCGACTCGTGGGCGAGTTCGCCGCCCTCGTCCCAGATGAAGCCCGACAGCGTGTACCAGTCCTGCCCGGCGAGGTAGATGCCCTGCTTGCCGCCGGAGCCGAGGCGGCGCGTGACGTCGAGCCACTCGTCGCGGGTCCTCGGCGGCTTCTTGATGCCGGCGGCGTCGAAGAGGGACGTGTGGTAGATGACGACGCGGTTGGCGGCGTACCAGGGGACGCCGAACTGCCGGCCCTGGTCGGAGCCGGGCTCGGCGAGACCGGGCAGCCAGTCGTCCATGCCGAGGTCGCGCGCGGACTCCAGCGAGAGGTCGAGCAGTCCGTCGCCGTCGGCGTATCCCGGCACCTGGGTGTTGCCGACCTCGATGACGTCGGGGACGGAGTCGTCGCCGTCCTTGGCGGCGAGCGCCTTGGCCACCTTCTCGCCGATGCCCGTCCACTCCTGGATGCGGACGTCGATGCGCAGGTCGGCGTGGGTGGCCTCGAACTCCTTGGTGAACCGCGCGATGAAGGCGTCCGAGGCACTGCCCTTCATCAGCCACACGGTGATGGTGGTCCGTCCGGCGTCACCGCCCGGCAGGACGTCGCAGGCCGTGGTCAGCAGGCCGGACGCGGCGAGGAGGGGACCGAGGGACAGCACGGCACGGCGGGAGATCACGTGGGTCACTTTCTTCCTGCGGACAGGGAGGCGGGGCCCGGCGTGGGGGACGAGCGGGATGCTCGTACGGGTGTGGGTGGATTTTGGTATGGACCAATGCCCGGGTCAAGAGTTACCGGAAAGTAAGTAGCGGGCGGCTCCCTCGCGGAAGCGGTCGGCCTGGGGCACGGTGGAACCATGTCGAATCACACGTACCGCGTCACGGAGATCGTCGGCACCTCCCACGAGGGGATCGACCAGGCGATCCGCAATGGCATCAGCCGCGCCTCGCAGACCCTGCGCAACCTCGACTGGTTCGAGGTCACGCAGGTCAGGGGCCAGATCGTGGACGGGGAGGTCGAGCACTACCAGGTGGGCCTGAAGGTGGGTTTCCGCCTCGACGCCGACGCCTGACCCCGCGCGGCCCACCGACGGCGGGCCGGGCGGTCGGCCGTCGCTGGGTGTCCGAAGGTGTGTGTGTCCGAAGGTGTGGGTGTCCGAAGGTGCTGTGGCTTCGGCCGTGGGTGAGGTGGTCGGCGCGATCAGAAGGCTGGGGTTCGCGGCGCACCCCTCGTGCGACTACGAGCACCTCCTGCCCGGGGCGCGGGCGGGGAGATCCGGGTGAGAACCCGGCGCGTGTACGAGGTCGACAGAGATTCAGAGACGAAGATCGGAAACGTCGGCGCAAGCCGGTAGGTTCGGAAAGGAACACCTCGGCGTCGAGCCGCAGGGCACGTCAGTTGCTCACGTAGGCGCAGCGGGCCTCGGCAGCGGGAGGCGGATTCAGCCCTCTGCCGGGAATCCCCGCGGGCCCGGTGCGTTGAACAGGACGTGAGCACCGTGATCGAAAAGACCCGCTTCTCCGTCCTGGACCGCTCCCGCACCCGCGAGGGCCACTCCGGTGCCGACGCGCTGCGTGACACCGTCGCGCTCGCCCAGGACCTGGAACGGCTCGGCTATCACCGGTTCTGGGTCAGCGAGCACCACGGTGTGCCCGGGGTGGCCGGTTCGGCGCCGACGGTGCTCGCGGCGGCCGTCGCGGCGGCGACCCGCACCCTGCGCGTCGGCACCGGCGGCGTCATGCTGCCCAATCACCAGCCGCTGGTCGTGGCCGAGCAGTTCGGGGTCCTGGAGTCGCTCTTCCCGGGCCGCATCGACATGGGCCTGGGCCGTTCGGTCGGCTTCACGGACGGGGTGCGCCGGGCGCTGGGCCGGGACAAGGACGTGGCCGACGACTTCGCCGGCCAGCTCGACGAACTCCTGGCGTTCTTCGCCGGTACGTCGGCGACGCGGGCGCACGCCCGGCCGTCGGAGGGGCTGACCGTGCCGCCGTTCGTGCTGGCGATGGGCGAGGGGGCCGCGATCGCGGCGCGGGCGGGCCTGCCCATGGTCATCGGTGATCTCCGCGACCGGGAGAGGATGCTGCGCGGCATCGAGCGCTACCGCGCCGGGTTCCGCCCGTCCCGGTGGGCGGCGGAGCCGTATGTGGTGATCTCCGGGACCGTCGCGGTCGCGGGCAGCGAGCCGGAGGCCCGCCGGCTGCTGGTCCCGGAGGCGTGGTCGATGGCCCACTCCCGCACGCACGGCACGTTCCCGCCGCTGCCGCCCGCCGAGCGGGTGGCGACCCTGGAGCTGACGGCCAAGGAGCGCGAGTTCTACGAGGCCGGTCTGCGCGGCCACCTCGCGGGCACCGAACAGCAGGTCGCGGACGGGCTCGCCGCGGTGATCGAGGCGAGCGGGGCGCAGGAGGTGCTGGTCACGACCAGTACGTACGACCGTGAGGGGCTGCTGGAGTCGTTCCGGCGGCTGGCCCGGATCGCCCGGCTGACGCCCGCCTGACGCCTCTAGGGCCTGCTGGCGCCCAGGCCGAGGCCGTGCAGCAGCATCGGCAGCGAGGCGTGCAGTTCGCGCTGCCAGTAGGGCCAGGTGTGGGTGCCGGGGCCGTAGAAGTGCGTGGTGAGGTGGCGGGCCCCCAAGCGCCTCAGGCGGTCGGCGAGTGCGTGGTTCTGCCGGTTGAAGTCGGCCTCCAGGGGGTTCGTCGCCCCCGGCGGGTCGAGGGGGCCCGCGGTGCCGTCGCCGCTGGAGAGGTACACCGGCAGCGTCCTGAGGCGGGCGGCCAGGTGGTACGGGTCGTGGGCGGCCCACACGGCGCGCTGGGCCACGGGATCGCCCCACACGCGCAGCGGGTCGGTGCCCTGGGCGGCGAAGAAGCCCAGGATGCGCGTGGTGGACTCGTCGTCCAGGAGCGGGTGGGCGGAGCCGGAGTACGAGGCCGCCGCGCGGAACATGCCGGGGTGCCGGGCCGCGTAGAGCAGCGCGCCCTGGCCGCCCATGGACAGACCGGCGACGACCCGGCGGGAGCCGGCGCCCCAGTCGCGCTCCAGGAGGCGGCGCAGGTCGCGGGTGTGGAAGGTGTCCCAGGCGGGGTCGCCGCCCCGGCCGTGGTTCCACCAGTCGCTGTACCAGCCGTTCCAGCCCGCCTCGGGCATGACGACGAGGACGTGGCGCAGGCTGTCCAGGGAGGCGACGTCGGTCCGGCTCGTCCAGGACGTGTAGTCGCCGCAGCAGCCGTGCAGCAGCCACAGGGTGGGCCAGTGCGTGCGCCGGTCGGCGGGGTCCCAGCCGTCCGGGGTGAGCAGGCGGACCTTGACGGTGCGGCCGCCGAGCGCCGACGCGCGGACCGAGAGGTCCACCTGCCGTTCGGCGACCCGGGTGACGGCGACGACCTCGGCCGCGGGCCGCGCCGCCGGGGCGGCGAGCGCCGACGGCGCCGCGCCCGCGGTGAGCAGCAGCAGCGCGGCGAGGACGAGGAGCAGGCGTCTGGCGCGGCGGGTCAGGGCGGCGGTCATGGCGGCTCCCGTGGGTCGGCGGCGGGTCGTGCTCCTGCTGCGGTGCCGGGCTTTGCTGCGTGCTGCGGTGCCGGGCCGTGCTGCGTACTGCGGTGCCGGGGCTCGGTTCCTGGTGCGGTGCCGGGGGTCAGTTCCTGGTGGGGAGGACGAGGAGGGCGTCCCCCACCGGGCGTTCGCCGGTGGCGTCGGACGGGTCGTTGATCACCTGGCCGTCGACGACCATCGTGGTCGAGCCGCCGCCGTCGAGGTTCATGGCGTCCCTGAGGCCCAGCGCCGCGGCGACCGCCGCGCTCTCCGGGATGCTCAGGCCGAGCGATCCGGTGCCGCGGCCGTCGGCGGTGACGAGCACGGTGCGGCCCGCGGCGTCCGTGCCGGCGAAGGTGCGCGGGTTCCGCTTGTGCGCCCAGCCGTAGTAGAAGCTCGGGTTGCCGGGCTGGACCATGCCGTCGGTGGCCACGGTGACGTGCGGGCGGCCGTCGCGGACGAGTTCGGGCCCGCCGTTGAGGACGCTGGTGGTGCGGGACGGTACGACCGGGCGGCCCCTGCCGTCCTCCAGGCCACTCCGGATCCGCAGCGGCCGGCCGACCCGGGCGAGGGCGGTGAGCCGGGCCGCGTAGCCGCCGGTCGCCTGGACGCTGCGGCCCCCGGCGGGCAGGGCGCCGCCGCGCGGGGTGCGCACCGCGACGACCGTGCCGCGGCGGTCGAGGACGGCCTCGGCTCCGTCGCCCTTCGGCGTCTCCTTGCCGAACTCCTCGGTGAAGGCGACGAGTTCGTCGGGGTCCGTGCACGTGGTGTCGTGCAGCGGACGGGCCGTGGGGAGGTCGTCGGCGGTGCCGCCGCAGTTGCGGATCAGCCCGGGGACGCGGTCGACGCCGTCCAGCGGCAGCGCGGTGCGGCCCGTGCCGACGCTGCCGCTCCAGGTGAGGCGGGTGACGCCGGTGCCGCGTCCGGAGTCGTGGACGACGAGCCCGGGGCGGCCGCCGACCGCCTCGCTGAGCAGGCGTCCGCCGTAGACGCCGACGCCGGCCGGGTCGCCGGGCGCGCCGGCCCTGGGGTCCAGGACGAAGAAGCCCGCGTTGACGCCCGCGGTCGCCCGGTCGGCGGCGGCGAGCGCGCTGGTGGTCTCGCGGTTCTCCAGGTCGGGGCCGTAGGTGGCCCGCAGTGCGCCGCGGAACGCCCTCGGGTCGATGGTGAGGACGTCGAGGCGCCAGGGCCCGCGGTCACCGGCGTCGCCGTCCCAGCCGGTGTACCAGGCGGACCCGGTGTATCCGGCGGCGCGCAGCCGGGTGCGTTCGGCGGTGGCCGCGCTCTCGCCGGGGAAGGCGCCGACGCGGACCCGCCAGCCGAGCGTGCCGCCCGCGTAGTCGGCGGTCGCCGGGGTGGTGACCCGCTCGGATCGGGCGTCGAAGCCCTTGGCGCGCAGCGCCGCGAGCAGCGCGTCCGCGCTCGCCTCGTCCTTGAGCGCGGCCGGCGGCGCGTCCGGGTCGGGGGATCCGGCGCCGCCGGGAATGGCGAGCTCCACGGTCCAGGCCATGGCCGGGGCGTCGGCGCCGCGCACGATGCGGGTGAGCGTCACGCCCGGATGGAGCGTGCGGGTCGTCCGGGTCTCGGCCAGGCCCGCGGCGCCGAGCGGCAGTCCGCGCGGGGGCGCCGGCGCGGCCGGTGCGGGAGCCGCTCCCACCAGGGCGAGGACGCACAGGGCCGCGCCGACGCCGAACAGTCTGCTGTTCACGAATCCCCCACTCGACCGAAGAAGACCCCCGTAACGGTGCGTGGGCCCGCGACGGGCCGTCAAGGCATGTGCACATCATTCATCGGACGTTCTCCGGGACGTCCATCGCCGCGCCGCCGGGCGCGCGCCACCCGGCCCGGTGGGTGGATCATGGAGGACGACGTACAGAGCCCGCCGCACGACCGGGAGCCCGCCGCATGCACCACCCCGACCCGTCCGATCCCCGCCCCGACGGCCTCGTGCGGGTGCGCGGCGCCCGCGAGCACAACCTCAAGGGTGTCGATGTCGACGTGCCCCGGGACGTCCTCGCGGTCTTCACGGGGGTGTCGGGCTCGGGGAAGTCCTCGCTCGCCTTCGGGACGATCTACGCGGAGGCGCAGCGCCGCTACTTCGAGTCGGTCGCCCCGTACGCGCGCCGGCTGATCCATCAGGTGGGCGCGCCGAAGGTCGGCTCGATCAGCGGGCTGCCGCCCGCGGTGTCGTTGCAGCAGAGCCGGTCGGCGCCGACGTCGCGGTCCTCGGTCGGCACGGTCACCACGCTGTCGAACTCGCTGCGGATGCTGTTCTCGCGGGCGGGCCGCTATCCGCGCGGCGCGCGGCGGCTGGACTCGGACGCGTTCTCGCCGAACACGGCGGCCGGGGCCTGCCCGGAGTGCCACGGCCTGGGCCGGGTCCACCGCACCACCGAGGACCTGCTGGTGCCCGATCCGTCGCTGTCGATCCGCGAGGGCGCGATCGCGGCCTGGCCCGGCGCCTGGCAGGGCAAGAACCTGCGGGACATCCTCGGGGCGCTCGGCCACGACGTGGACCGGCCGTGGCGGGAGCTGCCGCGGGAGGACCGGGACTGGATCCTGTTCACCGACGAGCAGCCGGTGGTGACCGTGCACCCGGTGCGGGACGCGGACCGCATCCACCGCCCGTACCAGGGCACGTACATGAGCGCGAACCGGTACGTGCTGAAGACCTTCGCCGACTCCAAGAGCCCGGCGCTGCGGGCGCGGGCGGAGGGTTTCCTGCACAGCACGCCGTGCCCGGTGTGCGGCGGGGCGCGGCTGCGGCCCGAGTCGCTGGCGGTCACCTTCGCGGGGCGCGACGTGGCGGAGCTGGCCCGGCTGCCCCTGACGGAGCTGGCCCGGATCCTCGACATCCCCGATCCGTCCGAGACGGCGCGCGTCCTCACCGACGACCTGCGGGCCCGGATCGGCACGGTCACGGAACTCGGGCTCGGCTATCTGAGCCTGGACCGCGCCACGCCCACGCTCTCCTCGGGCGAGCTGCAACGGCTGCGGCTGGCCACGCAGTTGCGGTCGGGGCTGTTCGGCGTCGTGTACGTCCTGGACGAACCGTCGGCGGGCCTGCACCCCGCCGACACCGAGTCGCTGCTGACGGTCCTCGACCGGCTGAAGGCGGCCGGCAACTCGGTCTTCGTGGTCGAGCACCAGCTGGACGTGATGCGGCACGCGGACTGGCTGGTCGATGTGGGGCCGCTGGCCGGGGAGCACGGCGGCGAGGTGCTGCACAGCGGACCGGTGGCCGCACTGAAGGGGGTCGAGGCCTCGGCGACGGCCCGTTTCCTGTTCGACGACTCCCCGGTGACGGCACGTCAGGTCCGCACGCCGCGGGCCTGGTTCGCGCTCGGTCCGGTGACCCGGCACAATCTGCGGGACGTGTCCGCCCAGATCCCGCTCGGCGCGTTCACGGCCGTCACCGGCGTCTCGGGATCCGGCAAGTCGACCCTGATCGGGGAGATCGCGGAGGACCGGGAGGGGGGCGTGGACCGGCTGGTGGTCGTGGACCAGAAGCCGATCGGGCGCACGCCGCGCTCCAACCTCGCCACGTACACGGGCCTGTTCGACGTCGTCCGCAAGGTGTTCGCGGCGACCGACGGGGCGCGGGCCCGCGGCTACGGCGTGGGCCGCTTCTCCTTCAACGTCGGCGGCGGGCGCTGCGAGACCTGCCAGGGCGAGGGGTTCGTCAGCGTCGAGCTGCTCTTCCTGCCGAGCACGTACGCCCCGTGCCCGTCCTGCGGCGGCGCCCGCTACAACCCCGAGACGCTCGACGTGACCTATCGGGGGCTGAACATCGCGCAGGTCCTCGATCTGACCGTGGAGTCGGCCGCCGCGTTCTTCGCCGACGATCCCGCGGCCACGGCCGTGGCGCGCAGTCTGCGGACCCTGCTCGACGTCGGCCTCGGCTATCTGCGGCTGGGCCAGCCGGCGACCGAGCTGTCCGGCGGCGAGGCCCAGCGCGTCAAGCTGGCGAGCGAGTTGCAGCGGGTGCGGCGCGGGCACACGCTGTACCTGCTGGACGAGCCGACCACGGGACTGCACCCGGCGGACGTGGAGGTGCTGCTGCAGCAGCTGAACGGGCTGGTGGACGCCGGGCACTCGGTGGTGGTCGTGGAGCACGACATGGCGGTCGTCGCGGGCGCGGACTGGGTGATCGACATGGGGCCCGGCGGCGGGGACGCGGGCGGCCGGGTCGTCGCCGCCGGGCCGCCCGCCGCGGTGGCCGCCCACCCGGACAGCCGGACCGCCCCCTACCTGCGGCGGCTGCTGCCCTGACGGAGCCGGCCCTTGGCCAGCTTCCCGGTGGGTGTGCGCGGCAGCGAGGCGACGAACTCGACGGCTCTGGGCGCCTTGTGGTGTGCCATCCGGTCGCGTACGTACGCGATCAGCTCGGCGGCGAGTTCCGGTGCGGCGGACACCCCGTCCTCGGGCCGGACGTAGGCGCGGACCGACTCCCCCATCTCCTCGTCCGGCACCCCGACGACGGCCACGTCGGCGACGGCCGGGTGCAGGACGAGGCAGTCCTCGATCTCCTGCGGGTAGATGTTGACCCCACCCGAGATGATCATGAATGCCTTGCGGTCGGTGAGGAAGAGGTACCCGTCCTCGTCGACGTGGCCGATGTCCCCGGTGGTGGTCCACGCCGGGTGGGCGGGGTGCTGGGCCTCGCGGGTGCGGTCGTCGTCGCGGTGGTAGCGGAACGGCAGTTCGTCGCGCTCGAAGTAGACGGTGCCGGTCTCCCCTGGCGGCAGGACCTTCCCCTCCTCGTCACAGATCCTCAACTCGCCGAGGAGACCGGCGCGTCCGACGGAACCCGGCTTGCGCAGCCACTCGTCCGGGCCGATGAACGTGATCCCGTTACCCTCGGTCGACGCGTAGTACTCGTACAGGACCGGCCCCCACCACCGCATCATCCGGCGCTTCACCTCCGCGGGGCAGGGCGCCGCCGCGTGGACGGCGACCTTCATCGACGACGTGTCGTAGCGCTCCCGGACGGCGGGCGGCAGCTTCAGCATGCGCACGAACATGGTCGGCACCCACTGGCTGTGGGTGACCCGGTGCCGTTCGATCGCCGCCAACGCCCCTTCGGCGTCGAAGGATTCCATGAGGACGACGGTGCCCCCGGTCGCGGTGATCGTGCCGCAGAAGCGCAGCGGCGCGGCGTGGTAGAGCGGCGCGGGACAGAGGTAGACCGTCTGCTCGTCGAAGCCGTACATGGGCTGGAAGAGGAGCTGCACCGTGGACGGTTCGGTGCGCACGTCGCCGTCCGGCAGGGCCGGTTCGACGCCCTTGGGGCGGCCGGTGGTCCCGGACGAGTAGAGCATGTCGGTGCCGCGCGGCTGCACGGCGGGCGGCTCGGCGGACGCGGCGGCCAGCGCGGCGTCGTAGGTCCCGTCGTCGAGGCCGAGCACCTGGGTGACGCCGGGCGCCGCCGCGGCGACGGCCGCGCCCAGTGCGCGCAGCGGCCCGGAGACGACGAGGGCGCTCGCCCCGCAGTCCCGCACGATGTAGGCGGCCTCGTCGGCGGTGAGGTGGTGGTTGACGGCCGTGAGGTAGAGGCCCGAGCGCATCGCGGCCCAGTAGACCTCCAGGGCGCGCGGCTCGTTGCCGCAGAGCAGGGCGAGATGGTCGCCCCGGCGCAGCCCCGTGGAGCGCAGATGGTCGGCGAGGCGCAGCGAGTTCTCCTCCAGCGCGCCGTAGGTGAGGGTGGTGCCGCCGTCGGCCGTGACGACGGCCGGCCTGGCTCGGTCGTACGTTCCCGGATACATGGAGCGGACCGTACCGCGCCCGTATGACGCGGCGTCAGACCCCGGTGCGCGATGACGGGGCCGGGAGAGCACCTGCTCCCGGCCCCGCCCACCCCGCGCTGTTCGCGGGACGTGTGGTGGTGCGGCTCAGCGGCTGACCTTGCGGTTCGCGCGCAGCCACTCCTTGTTCATGTTCGTGATGGAGAACAGCGGTATGCCCTTGGGGCAGGCCGTCGCGCACTCGCCGGCCAGCGTGCAGCCGCCGAAGCCCTCGTCGTCCATCTGGGCCACCATGTCCAGGACCCGGGTCTCCCGCTCGGGGGCGCCCTGCGGCAGCACGTTCAGGTGGTTGATCTTGGCGGAGGTGAACAGCATGGCGGCGCCGTTCGGGCAGGCCGCGACGCAGGCGCCGCAGCCGATGCACTCGGCGTGTTCGAAGGCGAAGTCCGCGTCCGGCTTGGGCACGGGGGTGGCGTGCGCCTCGGGGGCCGTGCCGGTCGGCGCGGTGATGTAGCCGCCGGCCTGGATGATCCGGTCGAAGGCCGTGCGGTCGACGACCAGGTCCTTGATGACCGGGAAGGCGGCGGCGCGCCACGGCTCGATGTCGATCGTGTCGCCGTCCTGGAAGGACCGCATGTGCAGCTGGCAGGTGGTGGTGCGTTCGGGGCCGTGGGCGTCGCCGTTGATGACGAGGCTGCACGCGCCGCAGATGCCCTCGCGGCAGTCGTGGTCGAAGGCGACGGGGTCCTCGCCGCCCACGATGAGTTCCTCGTTGAGGGTGTCGAGCATCTCCAGGAACGACATGTCCTGGCTGATGCCGTCCACCTCGTAGGTGGACATGGCGCCTTCGGCGTCGGGGTTCCGCTGGCGCCAGACGCGCAGGGTGAGCTTCATGCGTAGCTCCGCTGGGTGGGGTGGACGTACTCGAAGACCAGGTCTTCCTTGTGCAGGGTGGGGGCGTGGCCGGTGCCGGTGAACTCCCAGGCGGCGGCGTAGGAGAACTCCTCGTCGACGCGGGCGGCCTCGCCGTCGGGGGTCTGCGACTCCTCGCGGAAGTGGCCGCCGCAGGACTCGGCGCGGTGCAGTGCGTCGAGGCACATCAGCTCGGCCAGTTCGAGGTAGTCGACGATGCGGTTCGCCTTCTCCAGGGACTGGTTGAACTCCTCGCCGACGCCGGGCACCTTGATGCGGCGCCAGAACTCCTCGCGGATCTGCGGGATCCGGTCGAGGGCCTTGCGCAGGCCCTCGTCGGTGCGGGCCATGCCGCAGAACTCCCACATCAGTTCGCCGAGTTCGCGGTGGAAGGAGTCGGGGGTGCGGTCGCCGTCGACGGACAGCAGCAGGTTCAGCCGGTCCTCCGTCTCGGCGACGACCTCCTGCACGACCGGGTGGTCTGCGCCGACCTCGTCGTGGTGCGGGTTCTTCGCCAGGTAGTCGTTGATGGTGGCCGGGAGGACGAAGTAGCCGTCCGCGAGGCCCTGCATCAGCGCGGAGGCGCCGAGCCGGTTCGCGCCGTGGTCGGAGAAGTTCGCCTCGCCGATGGCGAAGAGCCCCGGGACGGTGGTCTGGAGGTCGTAGTCGACCCACAGGCCGCCCATCGTGTAGTGCACGGCCGGGTAGATCCGCATGGGCACCTGGTACGGGTCCTCGTCGGTGATCCGCTGATACATGTCGAAGAGGTTGCCGTACTTCGCCTCGACGGCCTTGCGGCCCATCCGCCGGATGGCGTCGGCGAAGTCCAGGTAGACGCCCTGCCCGCCGGGCCCGACGCCCTTGCCCTCGTCGCACACGTTCTTGGCGGCGCGCGAGGCGATGTCGCGCGGCACCAGGTTGCCGAACGAGGGGTAGATGCGCTCCAGGTAGTAGTCGCGCTCGTCCTCGGGGATCCGGTGGGCGGGCCGGTCGTCGCCCTTGGCCTTCGGCACCCAGATGCGGCCGTCGTTGCGCAGCGACTCGCTCATCAGGGTCAGCTTCGACTGGTGGTCGCCGGTGCGCGGGATGCAGGTGGGGTGGATCTGGGTGAAGCACGGGTTGGCGAAGTACGCGCCGCGCCGGTGGGCCCGCCAGATCGCCGTGGCGTTGGAGTTCATGGCGTTCGTCGACAGGTAGAACACGTTGCCGTAACCGCCGGAGGCGAGCACGACGGCGTCCGCGAAGTAGGTGTCGATCCTGCCGGTGACGAGGTCCCGCGCGACGATGCCGCGCGCCTTGCCGTCGACGATCACCAGGTCGAGCATCTCGGTACGGGGATGCAGCTCGACGTTGCCCGCGGCGACCTGGCGGCTGAGCGCCTGGTAGGCGCCGAGCAGCAGCTGCTGGCCGGTCTGCCCGCGCGCGTAGAAGGTGCGGGAGACCTGGACGCCGCCGAAGGAGCGGTTGTCGAGGAGGCCGCCGTACTCGCGGGCGAAGGGCACGCCCTGCGCCACGCACTGGTCGATGATCTCGACGGAGATCTGGGCGAGGCGGTGCACGTTCGACTCGCGGGCGCGGAAGTCGCCGCCCTTGACCGTGTCGTAGAAGAGGCGGTGCACGGAGTCGCCGTCGTTGCGGTAGTTCTTCGCGGCGTTGATGCCGCCCTGCGCGGCGACCGAGTGGGCGCGGCGCGGCGAGTCCTGGAAGCAGAACTGGACGACGTGGTAGCCCTGTTCGGCGAGCGTCGCGCCGGCCGAACCGCCGGCGAGGCCGGTGCCGACGACGATGACGGTGTGCTTGCGGCGGTTGGCGGGGTTGACCAGCTTCGCCTCGAAGCGCCGGGTGTCCCAGCGCTCGTGCACGGGCCCGCCCGGCGCCGTGGCGTCGACGACGGGGGCACCGGTCGCGTAGTCGGTGTACTCGCGGGACGAGGTCATGTTCTTCAGCTCACCAATCCGGTCATGACGCCCACGGGCACGGCGACGAAGCCGAGCGTGAGCAGTGCGGCGAGGGCGTTGCCGGCGGTCTTCAGGACACGGTCACGGGTGCGGCTGCCGACGCCGAGGGTCTGCGCGGCGCTCCAGAACCCGTGCTGGATGTGCAGGCCGAGGGCGAGCATCGCGACGATGTAGATGACGTTGCCGTACCAGGTCGAGAACGTGTCGATGATGTTCTGGTAGGGGTGCAGGTGCTGGTACCCGCCGGGGTGCACCGTGCCGGTCGTCAGGTCGAGGATGTGCCAGACGATGAACAGGCCGAGGATGACGCCGCCCCAGCGCATGGTGCGGGTGGCGTAGCCGGCGCCCGGCTTCTTGTGCGCGTACCTGGTCGGGCGCGCCCTGATGTCGCGGCGGCTGAGCTGGTACGCGGACGTGGCGTGCGCCACCACGGCGACGACGAGGACGACGCGCACGATCCACAGGCCCCACTCGTGGTGCAGGACCGGGCCGCCCATGGTGCGCAGCCAGCGTGCGTAGTGGTCGATCTCCTCGGGGCCGAAGAAGATCTTGAGGTTTCCGATCATGTGGGCGACCAGGTAGAGCAGCATCACGATGCCGCTGACCGCCATCACGGTCTTCTTCCCGACGGAGCTGTCCCACACCGTGCGTGCCATGGACGGTCGTCGGTCCGTCCGCGTTGCCAGAGCCATGGGACCTGACGGTAGGGCCCGAGGACCCGATCGGTCCAAGACATGGAACAGCTCATTTCCATAGGCTGCGGCTATCGTGGCGGTACAGTGGGCGTCATGCAGTTCCAGCAGCTCCAGTACTTCGTCGCGGTCGCGGAGACCCGGCACTTCACCCGCGCGGCCGAGCTGGTCCACGTCGCGCAGCCGTCCCTGTCCCAGCAGATCAGGGCCCTGGAGCGGGAGCTGGGGGCCGATCTCTTCCAGCGGGCGCGCGGGAACATCACGCTGACCGACGCCGGGGAGGCGCTGCTGCCGCCGGCCCGGCGGATCCTCGCCGACGCCGACACCGCCCGGCACGAGGTGCAGGAGCTGGCGCAGCTGCGGCGGGGCCGGGTGCGGCTGGGGGCCACGCCGTCCCTGTGCACCGGTCTGCTCCCCGACGTGCTGCGCGCCTTCCACGACCGCTATCCGGGGATCCAGCTGCTCGTCGAGGAGGGCGGCTCGCACGACCTCGTACGGGAGCTGGCCCGCGGGGCGCTGGACCTGGCGCTGGTCGTGCTGCCGCTTCCGGCGCCCGCGCCCGCGCTGACCACCGTGGAGCTGCTGCGCGAGGAGCTGGTCGTGGTGTCCTCGCCGAGCGCGCCGCGGCCGGGGCGCGGGGGGCGCTCCGTGCGCATCGGCGACCTGGAGGGCGAGCGGCTCGTCATGTTCCGGCACGGGTACGACCTGCGGGAGCTGACCGTCGCGGCGTGCCGGGCCGAGGGGTTCGAGCCGGACTTCGCGGTGGAGGGCGGCGAGATGGATGCCGTGCTGGGGTTCGTGCGGGCCGGGCTCGGGGTGGCCGTGGTGCCGTCGATGGTGGCGATGCGGCCGGGGTCCGGTCTCCGGGTCACGCCGCTGGCCCGCCCGGGTCTGCGCCGCACCATCGCCCTGGCCCACCGCTCGGACGTGGCCCCGCCGCGGGCCGCGCGAGAGCTTCAGGGCATGCTGCTGGAGCGCGGCTCCCCCGCGCCCTGAGGCGTGGCCGGCGGTGGCCGTCGGCCGGACGCGGGACGGCCCCTACGGCGTGCGGTTCGTCAAGCAGTACAGCCCTCCGGAGGGGTCCCGCATGACGTGCCAGGCGCGCCCCTCCCCCACCGGCTCGGCCCCGGCCGCGACATGCCACGCCCGCGCCCGGGACGGCTCCCCGCAGGCCAGGTCCAGGTGGGCCGACGGCGGTGCGTCGGATTCGAGCCGCTGGAGCAGCAGCTGGACGGGGACCGCGTCCGCCGCCAGCAGCCGGAACTCCGGGCTCTCGCACGGCACTTCGGGCCACCCGGTGAGGGCGGCCCAGAACCGGGCCTCCGCCGCGTACACCCCCGGCGCCGTGTCCAGGGACAGCTGGTCGAGCCGGCCGGCGCGGTCGTCCCAGGGCGGCCGGGTCCGCTCCCCCTGCCACGGCACCAGGCAGAACGCATGACCGGCCGGCGACCTGAGGACCGCGAGACCGTCCTCGGCGAGGACCGGGACGGCGCCGAGGGAGCGCGCCCGCGCCGCCTCGCCCGGCACGTCCTCCACCGCGAGGTCGAGGTGCGCCCCGCCCGGGCCGTCCGCGACGCCCTGCACCTTGAGGTACGGGTCGCCCTCGGACGGCACGAGCGTCACGAACTCCCCGCGCGCGCCGCGCGGCGCGGACCGCCGGGTGCCCGTGACCCGGGTCCAGAAGTCACCGGCCGCGTCGACGTCCTCGTACGGCCGGTCGATGAACGCATACACCCAGCGGACGGTCACCGGCTCACCCCGTGGCGTCGGCGAGCGCCAGCTCGTGCAGGCGGTCCGGCGGGCCGGGGCGGGCGTAGTACCAGCCCTGGGCGGTGTCGCAGCCCAGCTCCTTCAGCTGCTCGGCCTGGGCGCCGGTCTCCACGCCCTCGACCGTGACGGCGAGGTCCAGGCTGTGGGCGAGCGAGACGATGCCCTCGACGATCTTCAGGTCGACCGGGTCCGCGGGGAACTGCTGCATCCCCTGGGTGAAGGAACGGTCCAGCTTGAGCACGTTGACCGGGAGCCTGCGCAGGTTCGCGAGGTTCGAGTAGCCGGTGCCGAAGTCGTCCAGCGCTATGTCGACCCCCATCTCCGACAGCCGGCGCAGCGGCTTGAGGAGGTCGTCGTCGGCGCCGATCAGCGCGGACTCGGTGACCTCCAGGCAGAGCGCGCCGGGTTCGAGGCCGGAGCGCTCCAGGATGTCGACCGTGTCGGCGACGAGCCCGGGGTGCGTGAGCTGCTTCGGCGACAGATTGACGTTGATGCGCAGCGGGCCCGCGTCCGCGTGCCGGTCCTGCCACACGCACGCCTGGCGAACCGATTCCTCCAGGACCCAGCGGCCGAGCGGCACGATGAGCCCGGTGTGCTCGGCGAGCGGGATGAACCGGTCCGGGCCGAGCACCCCGTGCTGCGGGTGCAGCCAGCGGACCAGCGCCTCGGCGCCGCGCACACTGCCGTCGCCGAGGTGGACCAGCGGCTGGTACTCGATGAAGAACTCGCCGCGGTCCAGGGCCGCGGGCAGCGCCGTCGTCAGGCCGTGCCGGGTGATGGCGCGGGCGTCGGCCTCCGGGTCGGCCAGTTCGTAGCGGTTGCCGCCCGCGGACTTGGCCCGGTACATGGTGATGTCGGCGCTGCGCAGCACCTCGGCGGGGCTGCGGTCGGCGGCCGGGCCCTCGACGATGCCGATCGAGCCGCGCACGGTGAGTTCGCGGCCGTCGATGCGGATGGGCGTGGACAGCGCGTTCATGATCCGGCCCGCGAGCTCGTCGACCTCGGTCCGGGTGTCGGGGCCGGTGGTGAGGGCCACGAACTCGTCGCCGCCGAGCCGGGCCACCATCTCGCCGCGCGCGGTGGCGCAGGCCTGGAGCCGGTCGGCGACCTCGACGAGGAGCCGGTCGCCGACGGCGTGGCCGAGGCTGTCGTTGATGGTCTTGAAGCCGTCGAGGTCGAGGTAGCACAGGCCGAAGCGGCGGCCCTCGCCCGCGCCGAGCACCTTCTCCAGGCGCTCGAAGAACAGGGTGCGGTTGGGCAGGCCGGTCAGCGCGTCGTGCGTGGCCTCGTAGCGCAGCCGCAGGTTGAGCAGCCGGCGCTCCGTGGTGTCCTCCATCAGCGCGAGCTGGTACTGCGGTTCGCCGTCCTTGTCGCGCAGCAGCGACATCGTCAGGTTCGTCCACAGGGCGGTGCCGTCGGGGCGGTAGAACGCCTTCTCCACCCGGTAGTGCTCGCGGTCGCCGCGCACCAGCTCCTGGTAGAGGTGCCAGACCTGCGGGGCGTCGTCGGGGTGCGTCCAGTCGCGGAGGTTGCGGCCGCGCAGCGTGCCCTCGCCGCCGCCGAACATCCGCACCAGCGCGTCGTTCACCTCCAGGACCGTGCCGTCGAGGGAGGCGATGGCGATGCCGATCGCGGCGCCGTGGAAGACCGCGCGGAACCGGGCCTCGCTCGCGTGCAGGGCCTCCGCGACGGCGCTGCGGGCGTTGAGCGCGGCCCGCGATATGGCCTCCTGCTCGGCGAGGGTGCGCTCGCGCAGCGCGGCGGCGAAACCGGCGGCGACCGCGTGCTGGATGCGGGCGCAGCGGGCCCGCAGGTCGTCCTCGCGCTCGGGGGTCTGTGCCTCCTCGCCGCAGTACAGGACGAGGTAGGAGTCGACGACGCCGAGGGTGCGGCTGAGCGCCTCCGGGTCGGTGCAGTGCGCGTCGACGAGCGCGGCGCCGACGGCCTGTCCCTGTGCCGCGTCCAGCGTCCGCGCGGCCAGCGCCGCCCGCAGCGAGCGGGCCAGCGGTATCAGTTCGTCCTCGAACTCGGGCCTGGTCAGGGACGTCGCCGTCACCGGGAAGATGGCCCGGCCCCAGATCGTGGCGAACCTGCGCAGTCTGTCTTCCGGTCCGCCCGGCTCTTCGCTCACGCCTTGCGCCCCACTCCCACATAGCCCGCGAATGTGTACGGATCCGCGTCCTGGATGTCCTGTGCCGCGTTCTCCGGCCGCCACTCCGGTATCGGGACGATGCCGGGGTCGACCACTTCGTATCCCTCGAAGAACCGCTCGATCTGCTCGCGGTCCCGCATGATCAGCGGGTTGCGGACGTCGTCGCGGTAGACGTCGACCGCGCCGCCGGCCTTCTCCGTCGATATGGGCATTCCCTCATAGGTGGCGTGCGTCACGACCAGCAGGCTGCCGGGTGCGAGCGCCCCACTGAGTTCGGCCACCGCGCCGTACGGGTCGTCGGCGTCCTCGACGAAGTGCAGGACGGCGACCAGCAGGAGCGCCACCGGCCGGTCCAGGTCGAGGAGTTCGACGACCTCGGGGCTCTTCAGGATCTCCCGGGGGCAGCGCAGGTCGGCGGCGACCACGGCGGTGTCCGGGTCGCCCTCCAGGACGGCCCTGCTGTGCGCGACGGCGACCGGATCGTGGTCGACGTAGACGACGCGGGAGCCCGGCCGGGCCCGCTGCGCCACCTCGTGCACGTTGCCGAAGGTGGGGATGCCCGAGCCGATGTCGAGGAACTGGCTCACGCCCTGGTCCGCCGCGTAGCGCACCGCCCGCCGCATGAACGCCCGGTTCGCCTGCATGATCTTGGGCAGGCCCGGCAGGAACTCCATGGCCTTGCGGGCGGCGTCCCGGTCGACCTCGAAGTTGTGCGAACCGCCCAGGTAGTAGTCGTAGATCCGGGACACGCTGGGCACCGTGATGTCGATGCCCTGCGGGGCCCAGGCAGGACGCTCCATCAAACTCTCCAAGGCGTAGGCGATCCGGTGTTCGAGGCGAGGCTACTGATCAACCGACAAAGGAGCGAGCCAAAACGGAAATTGACCGTCCGTTCTCGGTCACTACCAGCGGCACGTGCCAAAGCGCGGCGACGCGGAACCACCCCGAAATCATCTCTTTCCCCACCGAAAAGAAACCGGCCCGTTCCCCTCGTGCGGCCCGCACCGGGCCTCGTGGGAACGGACCGGCGATGCGCCGAATCCCGGACGACTCTACTGCGCGCCGCGCGCCGCACGCACCGGCCCCTCCTCGGCGGTCACCGGGGCGCGCCCACGGGCTTTCCCTGCGGGGAGGCCGCGTACCAGGTGCCACCGACTCCCTGGCCGTTGACGTCCCCCGGCTTCTTGTCGCCGGAGAACGTGTAGACCGGCCAGCAGTTCAGTGTCTGCTGCCTTCCGCCGTCGGGCCTGGTGAAGGCCATGAATCCCTTGAGGGGAATGTTCTTCGTGTCGTTCTTGGCGACCGGTTCGACGGCCGGCCATTTCGTCGCGCACGCTCCCACGCAGGCGGACTTGATGGGCCACGCGGAGTCCTTGAGGAAGCGGTAGACGGTCATGCCGTTCTTGTCGACGACGATCTCGCCGAGTTTCGGGTCGTTGCGGGTGGACAGCCCCTGGAGGTCCGCCGGGGCGGCGGCCGGGCCCGCCTTCTTGCCGTCGGGGGCCGCGGCGTACCAGACGCCGCCGACGCCCTGGCCCTTGGCGTCCCCGGGGGCGGTGTCCATGGCGTACCGGTAGACCGGCCAGCCGGCGACGGTGAGCTGCTTCGTGCCGTCCGCCGCGGTGACCGAGCCGAGCAGCGAGGGATCGACCCCGGCGGCGGCCTTGGCGCCGCTCGCGGGCACCGCGGGCCAGGTCTTCCGGCAGGTGTCGTCGCAGTTCGTCCTGGGCGGCTTCGCGGTGTCCTTGTCGAAGCGGTAGAACGTCATCCCCGCGCCGTCGGTAAGCACCTTGCCCAACTTCTCGCTGTCCCGGGCTGCGAGTTGGCCGGCGGGTGCGGCCTTCGCGGCGGGGCTCGCGGAGCCGTCCCCGGACGAGCCGTACGCGTCGTCCCTGTAACCTCCCTGGGCCTGTGCGGCGTTACCTACGTTCTGTCCGTCCGTGCGCCGGCCGCCCTCGTCCTGGCCGCACGCCGTCGTCAGCGCCAGCAGGGCCGCACCAGTCGCTACGAGCGAGGCGCTCCGCCAGGAGGTCTTCATCGTCAACTCCCTTGATTTGCATGGGTGTTGTGTGATCCCGGTCGGGTTCGCACATGGCCCTAGGTACGGGCGGCGAGGCCCGGCGCGTTCAACGCGGCCGAAGATTTCTCCCGGACACCCGCACGGGGCGCGCAAACCCCGAGTGCTCCCACACCCCTCCTTCGGGGCAATCCGCGCCGATCTCGGCGTGCCGGGGCGCGCCGGTGCTCATGCTCTCGGTCGTGCATCGAACCCAGCGGGCCGGACCCCGATCCTCCGGCCTGGTCCCACGCGTCCTCGCGGTGCTGCTCACCGCCTGGCTGTGCGGCGTGCCCGCCGCGGCGGCGTCGGCCCTCGCCCCGTCCGACAGCTGTGCCTACGCGTCCGTCGACGGCGACGGGGGCGGCGGCGCCGTGGCGGTCGCCGGCGACGGCGGCTATTGCAGCGCGGGCCCCACCACGCCCCCGCCGAAGACGCCCACGCCCAAACCGACACCGCCCAAGCCGACACCGCCGAAGCCCACACCGCCACCGCCTCCGCCCCCTCCCCCGCCGCCCCCACCGCCACCGGCGCCGGAACCGGACCCGCCGCGCGCGGCCGTCCCGCCGCCGCCCGCGGCTCCCCCCGCGCCCGCCCCGACCCCGACACCCACCCCCACGCCGACCCCGAGGCCCACGCCCACCGAGAGCCCCACGCCGAAGCCGAAGCCCGAGCCGACCCCCACGCCCGTGCACTTCCCGGTCTACCGCCCCGCCGTCCACCGCGCGCCGCCGCAGAGCGGCCCGTCCCTGGTCACGCTCACCCTGCTCATCACCGCCCCCGCGGTGCTCGCGGTCGCCGCCCTGCGCCCCCGCTGATTTCTTCGTGAGGTAAACGATGTCGGAATGGCTTGTTCTCGTCCTCGCCATGGTGGCCGCGTGCGCCATCGTGCTCGCCGTCCAGGTCCTGCAACAGCGCAGGATCGGTGAGGACGACGATCCGTCCGAGACCCCGGACGTGATCGAGTACATGACGATGATGATCGGCGTGGTCTACGCGATCGTCCTGGGTCTGGCCATCGCGGGCGTCTGGGAGGCCCGCAGCGCCGCCCAGGACCACGTCCGCAACGAGGCGCAGGCGCTGCACGAGGTCCACGAACGCGTACGGGTCTATCCGGCCGGTGTCCGCGACCGGATCCGCGCGGATGTCGACGCATATGTCAGCCATGTCGTGACCACCGAGTGGCACACGATGCGCACCAAGGGCGAGCTGACCGACAAGGGCACCCAGCTGCTCGACAAGGTCCGGCACGACGTCACCGACTACGAGCCGAAGAACGACTTCGAGGCCCAGGCGTACCAGCCGCTGCTCGACCAGGTCACCGCCGCCGACGACGCCCGCAACGCCCGCGCGGACTCCACCGGCGCCACCATGCCGGGCGTGGTCTGGTTCGGCCTGATCACCGGGGCGCTGGTCACCATCGGCATGATCTTCGCCCTCCAGATCCGCCGCACACCCCGCGAGCTGCTGCTCGCCGGGCTGTTCTCCGCCCTGATCGCCTTCCTGCTCTTCCTCATCTGGGACTTCGACGCGCCCTACAGCCGCGGGGTGGCGGCGACGGCCGCTCCGTTCCTGATGCTGTTCCCCGGCGCCGGATGACGCCGCCGGGCCGTCGTGTCCCCTGTCCGGCCCACACGCGTGCCCCGTTCGCACGACACCGATCGCGCCCATAAGGGGGTGTCCCTAGCGTTTCGGACAGCGAGGTGTTTGTCCCCAGCGCGCGGAACCGGTCCGCAGCCGCTCCTCGCGGACCCGGAGGACCCCATCATGACCGCGATACGCACCGCTTCCGCCGCCGCCGCGCTCGGCCTGACCGGCCTCGTGCTCTGCGCCCCCGCGGCGACGGCGGGCGACAACGACTCGTTCCACGTCAGTGTCGCGCCCACGACGATCGCGGCGGGCGGGCAGGTCACGCTCTACGCCAGCGGGTGCGACGACGTCACCACGGTCTCGGCCGGCATCTTCGACTCGGTCACGATCGACGGCGGCAGCGGTCAGAAGACCGCGACGGTCGACTGGGACGCCAAGCAGGCCGCGCTGTACACGGTGAAGTTCGAGTGCAAGGGCGGACCGAGCCGCAGCGTGGACCTGACCATCGCCTCGGGCCGCCAGGACAACCCCATGCCGCCGCCGGTGCCGCACGGGGTGAAGGCGGGGGTCGGCGGCAGTCTCGCCGGGTTCGACCTGCACGAGATCGGTCTCGGCGCCGCGCTGATCCTGGGCGCGATGGGCGGCGCCTACTACTTCTCGCGCCGGCGCACCGGCGAGGGCGACGCCTGACTGACCCCGGGAGGGCCGGTGCGGCGGAGACAAGGCGTTCTCCGGCACCGGCCCTCTCCTCGTGCGCGGACCCCGTGAAGGGGGGACGGGGCCCGCCGTCTCGGGGTGGTGTCCTACGCCTTGCCCTCGGCGCGGCGGCGCATCCAGAACACCCCGCCGCCGATCAGCGCGGAGGCCACCAGGGCCCCGCCGATCGCCATGTCGGTCGGGGTCGCGCCGGTCCGGGTCGAGCCGCCGAGGCCACCGCGGACACCGCCGTGGATGACCGTGAAGGCCGCCGGTCTCATCATCGGCGCGCCCTGGCAGCTGACGCTCACGTCGTGCGCGCCGACGGCGGCGTTGTCCTTGATGGTGGCCGTTCCGCTGGCCTGGCTGCCGCCCGGTACCGCGCTGAGGTTGATCGTGCCGAAGGCGTCCGACGTCGCCGTGCTGTTCGACTGGCACTTGGTCCCGTCGACCGACACGGTCACCTCGCCACCGCGCGGGACGACGCTGGGCGTGACGGCGAGATTGGTCGGGTCCTCCCAGGCCGACGCGGTGGGGGCTGCGAGTCCGACGGCGAGGACCGCGGCGGCGGACACCGCCAGGGCACGGGTGGTACGCATGGAAATCCTCCGCGGAAGGCGTCCCCGGGGAACGGCCCCCGGGATCTTTCGGCGAGAACGCCTCCCAGACGAACCCTCAGATGCCGTGCGCGCAGCCGCATTTCGGGAATCGGCCGTCCTGGTGAGGCGACACACCGCGAGAAGGGAACGAACAGGGTTATCACCGCAGGTCACGGACCGTCAGAAAATTCCTGGACCGCGCGACCCGGATGGCTCACCGGGCCTCTGAGCTGCGACGTCGGGGCCACCCGTTCGCCCTTGCCCCGTCGCTGGGCGCGCCCCGCCGACTTAGCGTGCTGATACGCGCAACGGATGCGGTCCCGCCACCGTTTCCAGAGGGGATGAGCGAATGTCCGACGCAATGCTGGACGAGGAGGAGCAGCCGAGGAAGCGCGCCCCCTGGGGCGTGATGGCGCTGGTCCTGCTCACCGGTCTCGCCCTGATCCGCAACGGGTCGGGGGAATTCGACATCGGCCCGCCGCAGCCCGCCTCGGCCGCCGCCGCGGACGGCCGTACGCCGGTCTGGGCCACCTCGAAGGCGCCCGACCCGCTGCCGTTCTCCGCGGTGGACCGGGTGCGCATCCCGGCGATCCGGGTGGACGCGCCGGCGATGCCGGTCGGGCTCGACCCGGAGGGCTGGGTGGACGCGCCGCCGCCGCAGGACCCGAACCTGGCGGGCTGGTTCTCGGGCGCGGTCTCCCCCGGCGAGAAGGGCACGGCGGTCGTCGTCGGGCACGTCGACAACATGCAGGGGCCCGCCGTCTTCTACGGCCTCGGCTCCCTGAAGAACGGCAACCACGTCGAGGTGAAGCGGAAGGACGGGAGGACGGCGGTGTTCCGGATCTACGGGATCGACGTCTTCGAGAAGTCCGCCTTCCCCGGCAAGAAGGTCTACGGGTCGACCGGCGCGCCGGAACTGCGGGTCATCACCTGCGGCGGCGGCTTCTCCAAGCAGCACGGCTACGACGGGAACGTCGTGGTCTTCGCCCGCCTGGTGTCCGTGCGCTGAGCGCCCGGTCCCGGCGGGCGCCCGGGCGCGGTCCGGGTCAGACGGGGCGGCGCGGCGGCACGGTGAGGCGGTAGCCGTCGTCGAGCAGGGCGGGCAGGTACTCGCGCAGGGCCGCGACGCTCTGCGACCGGTTGCCGCCGGCGTCGTGGTTGAGGACGACGACGCCGGGGGCCGCGCCGGACAGCACGCGGGAGACGATGGTGCCGGTGCCGGGGGTGTTCCAGTCGAGGGTGTCGACGGTCCAGGCGAGGGGTTCCATGCCGAGTTCGGCGCCGAGCCGGAAGGCGGCCCGGTTCCAGGCGCCGTAGGGGGCGCGGAACCAGGTGGGGGGCTCGCCGACGGCGTCCTCGACGACCTCGCAGGTGCGCTCGATCTCGGGCCGCATCCCGGAGCGGGTCATCCGGGTCAGCAGCGGATGGGTCCAGGTGTGGTTGCCGATGACGTGCCCGTCGTCGGCCATCTCGCGCAGCAGGTCCTTGTTGTCCACGGCCATCTCGCCGCACACGAAGAACATCGCGCGAACGTCGTGCTTGCGCAGAATGCGCAGGATGTCCGGGGTGTAGCGGGGGTCGGGGCCGTCGTCGAAGGTGAGCACCATGGCCCGCTCGCCGCGTCCGAAGTCCCAGCTCAGGATCGGCCGGTGACGGGGTTTCAGCGGGGTGCGGGCGGCGCGCTGGGGGCCGTATCCGGCGATCGGTCTCAGCCGGTACGCGGACGGCTTCAGGGGGCGGGCCGCGAGCGGGCCGCCGGCGGCGGGCGCCGCGGCCGGGCCCGCCGCCGGGGGCCCGGCGGGGTCGGCGGCGCAGCCGGTGAGCGCGGCCAGTCCGACGGCGGTGAATCCGCGCAGCAAGGCCCGGCGACCGGGCGGGATCTGAGGGGTGGTCATGTCTCATCCGTCACACGGTGCCGGGGTCACCGCGCACACCACCACCGGATGAGACGTGCGAAAGCACCCGTCCGGCCCCGCTCCCCCGCCCCGCCGCCGCCCCCACCAGCGCTTTCCGTTAGCCTCTGGCCCGTGACCGAACAGCACCCCCCTCAGTTCGAGCGCGGCACGGACGGCCCGAAGGTGATCGTCGTCGGCGTGGACGGCTCCGACTCGTCGTTCCGGGCCGCGGCCTACGCAGGCGGCCTGGCCCGGCGGCAGCACGCCCTGCTCGCCGTGGTGTACGTGCAGCCGGTGCTCGCCGCCGGGGCCGCCCTCGGGGTGTCCGTGACGGAGACGACCGACGAGATCGCGGAGAGTCTCGTCGCGGAGATCCGGGCGGCATCCGAACGGGTCAAGGACATATACGACGTGCGCTGGGAGTTCCACACCTTCCGCGGCGACCCCTTCAACGGCCTGGTGACCGCCGCCGACGAGCTCACGGCGGACGCGGTGGTCGTCGGCGCGTCGGAGCAGGCCGGGCACCGCATCGTCGGATCGGTCGCGGTCCGGCTGGTGAAGGCGGGCCGCTGGCCGGTCACCGTCGTGCCGTAGACCGGCGCCGCGGCGCGCCGGGGCGGACCCGGTCGCCCCGTTCGCCGCACCGTTCGTCGACCGCTTCGACCGCCTGCCGCAGAGCCACGCGTGTCCTCTGGGCGGGCGGACGGGGGTGCGCTGCCATACGCGCATGACGACGGCGCTCATCACACCCACCACCGCGGAGGACGACCTCGCGCAGGTGCAGCGCGAGCACGGCGGGCCGCTGTTCTCGTTCCTGCTGCGGCTGTGCGACGGGGACCGGCAGCGCGCGGAGGACCTGGTCCAGGAGACGTACGTACGGGCGTGGCAGCACCCCGAGGCGCTCGACGCCAAGTACGGGTCGGTGCGGCCCTGGCTGTTCACGGTGGGCCGCAGGCTCGCCATCGACGCCCGGCGGGCCCGGCTCGCCCGCCCGGCGGAGGTCGGCGACGGCGTGCTGGAGAGCGCCCGGGTCTGCGCCGACCACGCCGAGCGGTCCACCGCCGCGCTCGACGTGCGGGACGCGGTGGCGACGCTCAGCCCCGACCACCGCGCTGTGCTCATGGAGGTGTACTTCAAGGGGGCCAGCGTGGCGGAAGCCGCACGGGCCCTCGGCATCCCCCCGGGTACCGTCAAGTCCCGTGCGTACTATGCGTTGCGGGCGTTGCGCAGAGTGTTGCCGGGTTACGCACCTGACCTGCGCTGAAACCGGGCCGTAAGTCAAGCATCAGTAAAGCGCCTTGCTCGGGGGGCTGTTTCCTCGGTTGAGTAATCCGCTGTCCTCCCCGGTGAGTTGGACGGGTGGGACCCGGGGGCCGGCGAAGCGCACGGACCGGAGGAAGGCAGGAAGGGATGTTGCACGGAAACGAGGGCGGCACATCGGATGCCGCCAATGGTGAACTCACGGTTCCCATGGCCTGGTTGTATGCCGAGTACATCGCGGACGAGCTGCTGCGGACCGGCGATCTGATGCCGCCCACGTCCTTCGAGTTCCGGGCGGGCCGTGACGCGCTCGCTCTGACGATCTTCCTGTCCGACGCGGGTGACGAGCTGTCCGGCATCCGTGTCGTGTCGCAGCTGGAGACGTGGTCGTCACTGACCGCGTACGACCAGCCGTGGCAGGCCTGGGTGCGGGCGCGGTTCGCGGAACGGGAGACGCGGGCCCGGCGCGCGGGGCGCCGGTCGCCCGATCTGCGGCTCGCCACGGCGGCGTGGCGGTGGCTGGAGGAGACCGAGCTGCTGGCGCCCGACCTCGACGCCGTGCCGGTGCCCGAGGAGGAGGACGGACCCCAGGTGTGGACGCCCGCGTGGCAACTGGGGCTGCCGCTGGGGCATTTGGCGATCCATCTGTTCTGACGCCGGACGCGCGGGCGCGGGCCGGTCAGGGGGCGTAGACGCCCGCCCGGTACTTCGGGATGCGAATGGTGATCTTCGTGCCCGCGCCCACGGCCGTCTCGATCACGAGGCCGTGGGCGTCGCCGAAGACCTGGCGCAGGCGCTCGTCCACGTTCGACAGGCCGATGCCCGTCGAGCGGTCGCCCTCGCCGCGCAGGATCGCCCGCAGCCGGTCCGGGTCCATGCCGACGCCGTCGTCCTCGATGACGACCTCGGCCTCCGCGCCCGCGTCGGTCGCGCCGATGGAGATGCGGCTGCGGGTGACGGTGCCCTCCAGACCGTGTTTGACCGCGTTCTCCACGAGGGGTTGCAGGCACAGGAAGGGCAGGGTGACCGGCAGGACCTCCGGGGCGATCCGCAGGGTGACCGTGAGCCGGTCGCCGAAGCGGGCCCGGACGAGGGCCAGGTACTGGTCGATGGAGTGGAGTTCGTCGGCCAGGGTCGTGAACTCGCCGTGCCGCCGGAACGAGTAGCGGGTGAAGTCGGCGAACTCCAGAAGGAGTTCGCGGGCCCGCTCGGGGTCGGTGCGGACGAAGGACGCGATCGCCGCGAGGGAGTTGAAGATGAAGTGCGGCGAGATCTGGGCGCGCAGGGCCTTGATCTCGGCCTCGATCAGCCGGGTGCGGGAGCGGTCGAGTTCGGCGAGTTCGAGCTGGACCGAGACCCAGCGCGCCACCTCGTCGGTGGCCCGGGCCAGGACCGCGGACTCACGGGGCGCGTAGGCGACGACGGCGCCCCGCACCCGGCCGTCGGCCACCACCGGCGCGGCGACCGCCCAGCGCAGGGGGCAGTCGAGCGTGGCGCAACCGCAGTCGAAGGCGACCGTGCGGCCGCCCGCGAGCAGGGGTTCGAGTTGCGGCATGACGTGCTTGGCGTGCGGGTGCTCGGCCGTGCCGTCCCAGGCGAGGACCGCGGAGCGGTGGGTGACGGCGAGGGCCTCGGTGCCGAGGAGACTGCGCAGCCGGCGGGCCGACTTGCGGGCCGTGTCCTCGGTGAGCCCCGCGCGCAGGGCGGGGGCGGCCAGGGACGCCGTGTGGAGGGTCTCGAAGGTGGCGCGCTCGACGGGGGTGCCGACGTCGCTGCGCCCGGCGGGGTGGGCCGTGCGGCGGCCCAGCAGGAAGCCCGTGCCCAGGAGGATCGGGCACAGGGCGAGGAGGATCGCCGTGACCGTGCCGGTGGCTGTCACGTGGTGGTGCCTCTCGCCGTGGGGGGTGCGGGTGGGGTCGCGGGCGGGTCCGCGCGCCGCTCCGTACGCGGTTCGGCGCGTGCGGTGAGCGGGCCGTAGGGCTTCAGGGTCTCCGGCAGGTGGAGCCGGGTCATGGTGGCCGTGGTGTGCGGCGGGATCGCGGTGGGGGTCGCCAGGGAGACCAGGATCATCGCGAGGAAGCCGACCGGGACCGACCAGACCGCCGGCCAGGCCAGGAGGGTGTGCAGCCAGCCCGAGGTCGCCGCGCCGGACACGGTGAGGGTCACGGCGAGGAGGGCCGAGCCGCCGCCCAGGAAGAGGCCCGCGAGGGCGCCGGGCGGGGTGAGCCGCCGCCACCAGATGCCGAGGACCAGCAGGGGGCAGAAGGACGACGCGGAGACCGCGAAGGCCATGCCGACGGCGTCCGCGACGGGGACGCCGTCGACGAGGAGGGCGCCGCCCAGCGCCACCGCCATGGCCAGGACCACGCCCAGCCGGAAGTGCCGCACGCCCCGGGAGGGCAGCACGTCCTGGCTGACCACGCCGGCCACCGCCATGGTCAGTCCCGACGCGGTCGACAGGAACGCGGCGAAGGCGCCGCCCGCCACCAGCGCGCCGAGCAGGTCCCCCGCGATCCCGTCGATCATCCGCCCGGGCAGCAGCAGCACGGTGGCGTCCGCGTCCTGGGCGGTGGTGAGTTCGGGGACGTACTGGCGCCCCAGCCAGCCGTAGAGCGGCGGCAGCAGGTAGAAGACGCCGATGAGGAGCAGGACCACGACCGTGGTGCGGCGGGCCGCGCGGCCGTGCGGGCTCGTGTAGAAGCGGACCACGACGTGCGGCAGGCCCATGGTGCCGAGGAACGTCGCGACGATCAGCCCGTAGGTGGCGTAGAGCGGGTGGTCGGCGCGGCTGGTGGCGAGCGGCTGCCCGGCGCCCGCGCCCGCCGGGGGCAGGTCCGCGGGTGCGGGCGCCGGGGGGTGGCCGCCCTGCCCGCGCCAGGCCAGCAGCAGGAAGAAGGCGGGGACCAGCAGTGCCGTCAGTTTCAGCCAGTACTGGAACGCCTGGACGAAGGTGATGGAGCGCATGCCGCCGGCGGCGACGGCGAGCACCACGACGGCCGCCACCAGCGCGGCGCCGAACCAGCGGGGCGCCCCGGTGAGGATCTGGAGCGTCAGTCCGGCCCCCTGGAGCTGGGGCACGAGGTAGAGCCACCCGGCGCCGACGACCAGCATGCTCACGACCCGGCGCACCTGCCGGGACTCCAGGCGCCCCTCGGCGAAGTCGGGCAGCGTGTAGGCGCCCGAGCGGCGCAGCGGGGCCGCGACGAAGACCAGCAGCACCAGGTGGCCGGCCGTGTAGCCGACCGGGTACCAGAGCATGTCGGGGCCGTGCGCGAGGACCAGGCCCGCGACGCCGAGGAAGGAGGCGGCGGAGAGGTACTCGCCGCTGATCGCGGCGGCGTTGAGGCGGGGTCCGACGGTGCGCGACGCCACGTAGAAGTCGGACGTGGTGCGGGAGATGCGCAGGCCGAAGCCGCCGATGAGGACGGTGGCGAGGACGACGACGGCCACCGCCGGGATCGCGTACGCCTCGTTCACGGTGCTCCGGTGTCGGTGGTGTCCCGGCCGCGGACGAGGGCGGCGAAGTCGCGTTCGTTGCGTTCGGCCCGGCGCACGTACCACCAGGCGATGAGGACCAGGAAGGGGTAGCAGCCGAAGCCGAGGACGAGCCATTCGACGGCGGCGTTGCGCAGCGCGCCGAAGAAGAGCGGCAGGATCGCCACCGGCGCGGCGAGGACGACGAACGCGGTGATGCCGGTGCGCAGCTGGCTGCGCATGAGGGAGCGGACGTAGGCGGCGCCGAGCGTCGTCTGCTCGTCGATCTCCCACTGGGTGCGCAGGCCGGGCGGACCGGTCGCGCCGGGCGCGGTGCGCGGCTCGCCGGTCACCACCTGGCGTCGTGATTCGGACACGGGCGGGAGTCTAGGCATCAGCGGTGCGGCTGAGGAAGGGGCAGGTCAGCCGGTCAGCCGGCGGAGCGGCGCATCAGCAGCTCCCGGACCCGGCCGGTGTGGCGCCGGCTCACGGCGATCTGCGCGGTGCCGACCCGTACGGTCATTCCGGCGCCGTCCAGGCGGAGTTCGTCGATGCGGTGCAGGGCGACGAGGTGGCTGCGGTGGACGCGGACGAAGCCGAGGGCCTGCCAGCGCTCCTCCAGCGTGGTCAGCGGGACCCGCACGAGGTGGCTGGCGCCGTCCGCGGTGTGCAGGCGGGCGTAGTCGCCCTGCGCCTCCGCGTACGTGATGTCGGCGACGGCCAGCATGCGGGTCACGCCGCCGAGTTCGACGGGGATCCGGTCGGCGACGGTGGCCGGGGGCGGGGCGAGCGGGACGCGTTCGGCGACCCTGCGGACGGCCTCGGCGAGGCGCTCGCGGCGCACCGGTTTGAGGAGGTAGTCGACGGCCTTGAGTTCGAAGGCCTGGACGGCGAAGTCCTCGTGGGCGGTGACGAAGACGACCAGCGGCGGGCGGGCGAACCCGGCGAGGAGCCGCGCCACGTCGAGTCCGGTGAGGCCCGCCATCTGGATGTCGAGGAAGAGCACGTCGACGGCGCCGTCGCCGCCGGGGCCCTCCTCCAGGGCGCGGCCGATGCGGCGCAGCGCCTCGGTGGCGTCCGTGGCGCCCTCGGCGCTGTGCACGCGGGCGTCCGCGCGCAGGAGGTAGAGGAGTTCGGCGAGGGCGGGTTCCTCGTCGTCGACGGCCAGTACGCGCAGCATGCGGCGGAGTGTAATCGTGCCGTCGCTTGAATGAATCGGCTGCCCCGCGCGTACCGGTGGTCGAGCGCGGGAGGAACGCATGAGGTCCCTGGAACGGCATCGTGACGCGGGCGCCTACGCCCTGGGGGTTCTCGACCCGGCGGACCGGTTCCGCTTCGAGGACCATCTGGGCGACTGCGCCGCGTGCACCGCACAACTCGGTGAACTACGGCCCACGACGGGCCTGTTGGCGCGGTACGCCCGGGCGACGCCGCCGTGCGTGGAGTGGTGTGCGCGGCCCGCGCCGACGCTCGTCGAACGGGCGGTGGACCGGCTCGCCGCCCTGCACCGGCGGGCGCGCAGGCGGGCGTGGGCGGCGGTGGCCGTGCTCGCGCTGCTCGTGACGGCGGCCGGGGCGGGCGCCGCGCTGCGCTCCCCGGCGGCGGGAGGCGGCGGGCTCGCGCTGGCCGGACGCGACCGCGCCTCGGGGGTGTCGGCCCGGCTCACGGCGGGCGGGCGCGCCTGGGGCAGCGAGGTCGCCCTGGTGGTCCGCGATCCGGGCGGGCCGCGGGTGTGCCGGCTGGTCGCGGTGGGCCGCGACGGGTCGGAGCAGACGGTGGCGGGCTGGGCGGTGCGCGGGGGCGGGGAACGGGTGGCGGTGACGGGCGGGGCGGCGCAGCGGCCGGACGCCATCGCGCGGTTCGAGGTGCGGGCGGTCGGCGGCGAACGGCTGCTGTCCCTGCCGGTGCCTTCGTGACCGCCGGGTCGCGCCTGCGGCGGGCGGCTACTTCAGCAGTCGGGACATCCGGCGGTCGGCCAGCGGACGGCCGCCCGTCTGGCAGGTCGGGCAGTACTGCAACGAGCTGTCGCTGAAGCTGACTTCACGGATGGTGTCGCCGCAGACGGGGCACGGCTCACCGGCGCGCCCGTGCACCCGCAGGCCGCTCTTCTTCTCGGCCTTGAGGCGGCCCGCGGCGATCCCCCGGGAGCGTTCCACGGCCTGCGTGAGGGTGCTGCGCAGCGCCTCGTAGAGGGTGTGGACGTCGTCGGGGGTGAGGGTGGCGGCCAGCTTGAAGGGGGACATCCTGGCCGCGTGCAGGATCTCGTCGCTGTAGGCGTTGCCCACGCCCGCGATCAGCCTCTGGTCCCGCAACGCGCCCTTGATCTGCCGCCGTTCGCCGTCGAGCAGTGCGGCGAGGGCCCGTTCGTCGAAGGTGTCGGCGAGCGGGTCGGGGCCGAGGCGGGCGATGCCCGGGACGTCACCGGGGTCCCGGACGACGTACACCGCGAGTTTCTTGGTGGTGCCGGCCTCGGTGAGGTCGAAGCCCTCCCCGGTGGCGAGGGCGACGCGCAGCGCGAGCGGGCCCTTGCCGGGGCGGGGCGGGCCGTCGGGGAGCCGGTCCCTCCAGTGCAGCCAGCCGGCCCGCGCCAGGTGGGTGACGAGGTGCAGCCCCCCGGCGTCGATGTCGAGGAACTTGCCGTACCGGGCGACGGCGGTGACGGTGCGGCCCTCCAGGGCGGTGGGCGCCGGGTCGTAGGTCTTCAGGACGCTGATCGCGACGGGCAGGACGCGCACGATCTCGCGTCCCGCCAGGTGGTCGGCGAGGAAGTCCTTCAGGGCCTCGACCTCGGGCAGTTCCGGCATGGGTTCCTCCTCCTGTCAGCCGCGGGCGCGCACCACGAACTCGCACCACACGCACTTGCCCCCGCCGCGCGCCTCGACGCCCCACACGTCGGCGAGCCGGTCGACGAGGAGCAGGCCGCGGCCCGAGACGCCGTCCTCGCCCGCCTCGCGGCGGCGGGGCAGGGCGCTGGAGGTGTCCTCGACGTCGACCCGCAGCCGCCGGTCGGTTCCGGTCAGCACGCGCAGGGTGACGATGGCGGGGCCCTCGGTGTGCATGAGGGCGTTGGTGACGAGTTCGTCGGCGACGAGTTCGATCTCGTCGGCGCGGTCGGCCGCGCCCCAGGCGCGGACGGCGGCGCGGATCATGTGCCGGGCGGCGGTGAGGGCGCCGGGGTCGCCGGGCGGCACGTGTTCGGTGAGCCGGCCGCCGGGGCGGGCCGCGCCCGCGCCGCGGCGGCGCAGCAGCAGGAGCGCCACGTCGTCGTCGCCGCCGCGGTCGTCGACGGAGCCGCACAGCCGGTCGGCGAGCTGTTCGATGTCGGAGGGCCCGTTGCCGACGAGCGTGGTGAGGATCTGGAGTCCGTCGTCGAGGTCGGTGCCGGGCTGCTCGACGAGTCCGTCGGTGCACAGCAGGAGGGTCTCGCCGGGGTCCAGCTCGACGGTCGTGACCGGGTAGTCGAGCCGTCCGAACTCGGCGGACAGGCCGAGCGGCAGCCCGCCCTCGACGGGCACCTTGCGGCACATGCCGTCGGTGCGGCGCAGCAGCGGATGGAGGTGGCCCGCGCGGACGAACTGGACGACGCCGGTGGACAGGTCGGTCTCGGCGTACAGGCAGGTGGCGAAGCGTTCGGTGTCGAGTTCGTGGAGGAAGACGGAGGCGCGGGCCATGACGGTCGCCGGGGTGTGGCCCTCGGCGGCGTAGGCGCGCAGCACGATGCGCAGCTGTCCCATGACGGCGGCGGCGTGCGTGTCGTGCCCCTGGACGTCCCCGATGACGGCGCCGACCCGGCCGCCGGGCAGGGGTATCACGTCGTACCAGTCGCCTCCGATGTCCCGGCCTAGGGACGCGGAGCGGTAGCGGACGGCGATGTCGGCGCCGGGCACGTCGGGGATGGTGCGGGGCAGCATGGCCTGCTGGAGCCCCTGGGCGAGGTCCTTCTCCTGCTCGTAGAACATGGCGCGCTGGAGGCTCTGCGCGATGCTGCTGCCGAGGGCGACGAGGACGTTGCGCTCGGACTCGGAGAAGCCCTTGCGGTCGTGGTAGAGCAGGCCGACGACGCCGATGGGGCGGGCCTGTGCGATGAGCGGCAGATAGGCGGCGGAGCGGATGCCGAGGTGGGTGATGTGCGGCCACAGCAGGGGGTACGAGGCCGCGAAGTCCTCCGGCGAGTCGATGAACCGGGGGGTGAGGGTGCGCACGACCTCGCTCATCGGGTACGGGTCGTCGATCCGGGTCACGTGGGTGCCGGGCACGAAGCTGCCGCGCGGGCCCTCGGCGACGAGGTGGATGCGGCCCGCGCGCACCAGGCCCATGACGAAGCTGGTGGCTCCCAGGTGTTCGATGCCGTGGGTCTCGCGCAGCACGTCGATGACGTCGCTGACGGTGCGGGCGTGCGCGAGGGCGGCGGTGGTGTTCTGCACGACGCTGGTCTCGCGCCGGCGGACGGCCGCGCGGGCGGCGCGTTCGTGCTGGACGGTCGCGTCGTTCAGCTCGTCGGTGGCGTCGCGCACGACGCCGACGATGCGGCGCGGGCGGCCCTGGTCGTCGCGGCGGATGTAGCCGCGGGTGTGGGTCCAGCGCAGTTCGCCGTCGCGGGTGCGGATACGGAAGTACGCCCCGTAGTTCTCCTCGCCGCTCTTCAGCGCCTGGGAGACGATCGCGTCGAGGCGTCCGGCGTCCCGCTGCGGGACGCGCACCCCGAGGCCCTCGGGGCGCCCGTCGTACTCGTGCGGCAGCAGGTCGAACACGTCGTGGGCGTTGCCGTCCATGTGCATCAGGCCGCTGGCGAGGTCCCATTCGAAGCTGCCCATGCGCAGGCCGCGTCCGTACGCCTCCAGGAATCCGCGCGACGTGTCGTCCTCGGGGAGCTCCCTGCCCGGGGAGCCCACGGGCTCCTCGCCGCCCCCGCTGTCCGCGTCCATGACGCCACGCTAAACGCAGGCCCGGGGGGCCGCACGTCTGCGCACGGTCACGGTGAGGTGCCGTCCGGGGCGTCCGGGACCAGGCCGCCGCCGTCGGGCCGGTCGGGGCTGTCGGGGACCGTGTCGGGGCCGGTGTCCTCGTCCGGGGTGCCGCTGCCGGAGGTGTCCCCGGTGGTGCCGGTCGACTCGTCGGTGCCCGGGGTGTCGGAGGTGGGCACGTCGCCGGAGCCGTCCGGGGACGCGTCGGTGCCGGAGCTGGTCGGGCGGGAGGTCCGCGGGGTGGGTGTGGGGCAGCCGGACGGCGCGGGCGAGGGTCTTTCGGTCGTGGTGGCCGTGGGGCAGGCGGTGCCGGAGGTGGTCCCGCTCGGGGTGTCGCCGGCGCTCCGCGACGCCGAGGTGCCGGTGCCGGGCGAGGTCGCGCCGGGCGACGTGCTGCTCGGGGCCGTGGCGGTCGGGGCGGGGGACGTCGTCGTGGGTGTCCCGGTCGGCGTGCGGGTGGGGGCGGGCGGCGGGACCAGGCGGTCCTGGTGTCCGTCGTCGCCGGTCCTCCGCTCGATCCAGGTGTGGTCGACGACGTTCACGAGGGTGATGTGCTGGATGACCGTCGGCGCGGGGGTCACGACGACCACCCTGGTCGGCTCGTAGCCGTGCCACGGCTGCCCCTGCCGGCTCGGACCGCCGCCGAGGGCGCGGGGCTGCCGCAGCGGGTTGCCGCAGGCGCAGCGCACGCGGGGCGCGCCGCGTCCGTCGACCATGACGGCGGTGCCCGTCTGGAGCACGGACTGGAATGTGGTGGCCCGGCCGTCGCGGTAGCCGTGGTTGGTGACCCGCGTGTCGGCGCGCAGCACGACCGGGGTGAGGCCGCGCAGGAAGCCGGGGACGTCGGCCCGGGAGACCCCGGCGGCCTCGGCGAACGCGCCGGCCCTGGCCCGGTCGGCGGTGAGGAAGCGGACCTGCTTCTCGACGTCGCAGCTGCCCAGCGCGCGGGTGCCGCCGTACAGGCCGGGGGTGGCGCCGGAGATCTCGCGGGCGCCCTGCCGCCCGGCCGAGGGGGTGCCGGTCGGGGAGGGTTGCGGCGTTCGGGTGACGGGCGGGCTGCTCGCGGGCGTGGCGGCGGTGGAGTCGGTGAAGGGGTCGGGGCCCCGGGCGGCGACGGGCTGGAGGAACAGCTCGCCCTTGCTGTCGGCCGTGTTCTTCGCCCCGTCCCCGGAGCAACCGGCGAGCAGCAGGGCCGCCGCTATGCCGAGGGCCGCGACGTAGGTCCTGGTTCTGATCCGTGCGCGCACGCAGCTCTCCCACCTGTGCACCGGCGATGTGTCCCTCCCTGTCTGGGCCCGGCGCGCGCGAGCCGCAAGTCGTGCCCGTCGCGGGGCGCGGGCCGGCCGCTGTGTACGTCGTGGCGTTCGCCGGGGCGGCGCTCCACTTCCGGGCGCTGATCGGGGAGCGCGGGATGCTGCCGGTGCCCCGGTTCCTGGCGACGACGAGGTCGCGCCGCCGGTGACGGTGCTGTTCCTGCTGCGGTGGGTGCTGTTCCGCCTGGGGTTCGGGGCCGGGCTGATCAAGCTGCGCGGGGACGCCTGCCGGCGGCGGCTGACCTGTCTGTACTTCGATCACGAGGGTGCTGGCCGCCGCGCTACGTGCGGGCGCGGGTGTTCCGCTACCGGTACGCGAGCCGGAGCGAGCGGCGGGCGTCGGGGGCCTGGTGGGAGCGGACCTATGTGCGGGAGTTCCCGGCGCCGACGCGGTTGAGGTAGATCCGTCCGGCGGTGCGCGCGAACACGTCCTCGTCGTGGCCCCCGACCAGCTCCACCGCCGTGTCGACGACCTGCCGGTAGGTCGCGGCGAGGGTGCACACCGGCCAGTCGGAGCCGAACAGGACGCGCGGGGCGCCGAAGGCGTCCAGGACCGTGTCGGCGTAGGGGCGCAGGGTGTCGGCGGTCCAGGTGGCCGGGTCGGCCTCGGTGGCCAGGCCGGAGAGTTTGCAAGCGGTGTTCGGCAGCGCCGCGAGCGCGCGGATCCGGGCCCGCCAGGGGTCGAGGCGCCCGGCCGCGATCTCCGGTTTGCCCGCGTGGTCGAGGACGAAGGTGAGGTCCGGGTGCTCGGTGGCGGCCCGGACGCAGGCGGGCAGCTGGTGGGCCCGCACCAGGAGGTCGCAGACGAGTCCGGCGTCGGCGACCGCGGCGAGGCCGCGCCGTACGTCGGGCCGCAGCAGCCAGCCGGGGTCCGGCTCGCCCTGCACCGGGTGGCGGATGCCCACCAGGCGGTCGCCGCCGGGGAGTCCGCGCAGCCGGGCCAGCTCCTCGGCGATGTCGGGCCGGGTGAGGTCGGTCCAGCCGACGACGGCCGCGACGAGCTCGCCGCCCGCGGCCAGCGCCAGCAGCTCGGGGGTCTCCTCGGCGACCGGCACCGTCTGCACGAGGACGCTCGCCGCGACGCCCGCGGCGCGGGCCTGCGGCAGCAGCTCGCCGAGGGTGAAGTCGCGGCGGATGGGGGCGAGTTCGGGGCCGGTGATCCAGTCCTGGTCGCGTACGGCGAGGTCCCACACGTGGTGGTGGGCGTCGACGGTCCCGGTCATGGCAGCTCCCAGACGACCGGCAGGCCGGCGTCCGCGCCCTCGGCGGAGTAGTCGTGGACCACGTCGAGGAGTTCGCCCATGCGGGCCTGCCAGGCGATGTTCACCGGCAGCCGGTCCAGGGCGGCCAGCAGGCGGGCGTAGTCGGCGCAGTCCAGGACGTGGAAGAGGTCGGTGCCGCTGCGCCAGATCGTCCATCGCTCGGCGCCCGCCGCGCGGATCGCGGCGACGAGTTCGGCGGGGACCTCGCGGTGGGCGGCCTCGTACGCGGCGACGCGGTCGGCGCGGACCGTGGTGTGCAGGGCGACTCTCACGCGGGCCGCTCCTCTCCTGGGGGCGTGGGGGTGGGTACGGCGGCGGGGAGCAGGTGTGCGGCGCGGGCCTCCTGCCAGAACGCGGCGGGCACCGGGGCGGTGAACTGGCGTACGGTGTCGGCGACTTCGGCGGCGGAGCGGGTGCCCACGAGGACGCCGGTGACGGCCTCGTGCCCGTACGGGAAGGCGAGGGCGGCCGCCCGCAGGGTGATGCCGTGGCGCCGGGCGAGGTCCTGCCAGGCCAGGGCCCGCTCCACGGCGTCGGCCGGGGCGAGGGCGTAGTCGAAGGTGGCGCCGGGCCCCGGGTCGGCGAGCAGCCCCGAGTTGAAGACGCCGCCGACGACGACGGACACGCCGCGCTCGGCGGCGGCGGGCAGCAGCGCGGGCAGGGCCCGCTGGTCGAGGAGGCTGTAGCGGCCCGCGCAGAGCACCACGTCGACGTCGGTGTCCCGCACGAACCGGGTGAGCATCGCGGCCTGGTTCATGCCCGCGCCGATGGCGCCGACGAGGCCCTCGGCACGCATCCGCTCCAGTTCCGGGTAGGCCTCGCCGAAGGCCTGCCGGGCGTGGTCGTCGGGGTCGTGGAGGCAGACCACGTCGATCCGGTCGAGGCCGAGCCGCTCCAGGCTGTCCTCCAGGGAGCGGCGCACGCCCGCCGCGCTGAAGTCCCAGACGCGGCGGTGCGCGGCGGGGGTCGCGAAGCCGGCGGCGCTGTCGTCGGCGGCGCCCGCGCGGGCGGCGGGCTCCAGGATGCGGCCGACCTTCGTGGACAGGGTGTACGAGCCGGGCGGGCGGGTGCGCAGGAAGGCGCCGACGCGGCGCTCGGACAGGCCGACGCCGTAGTGCGGCGCGGTGTCGAAGTAGCGGACGCCGGCGTCCCAGGCGGCGGCGAGCGCGGCGTGCGCCTCGTCGTCGCCGACCGGCGTGTACAGGTTGCCGATCGCGGCGGCGCCGAACCCGAGGCCGGTCACGGGGACGCGGGTGCGGCCCAGGGTGCGGGTGCGCATCGGGGTCACTGTCCCGCCGGGCGCAGCCGCAGTCCCTGCATGCCGCCGTCGACGGCGAGGGCGGTGCCGGTGGTGGCGCCGGAGAGCGGGCTGGCCAGGTAGGCGACGGCGCCCGCGACCTCGTCGGCCGAGACCAGGCGGCCGGTGGGCTGGCGCGCTTCGAGGGCGGCGCGTTCGGCGGCCGGGTCGTCGGCCTTGTCGAGGAGGCGGCCGATCCACGGGGTGTCGGCGGTGCCCGGGTTGACGCAGTTGACGCGGATGCCCTCGCGTATGTGGTCGGCGGCCATGGCGAGGGTGAGGGAGTACACGGCGCCCTTGGAGGCGGCGTACAGGGCGCGTTGCGGCAGGCCGGCGGTGGCGGCGATGGAGCAGGTGTTGACGACGGCGGCGTGCGCGGAGGCGCGCAGCGCGGGCAGGGCGGCGCGGGTGACGCGGACCATGCCGAGGACGTTGACGTCCAGGACGCGGTGCCATTCGGCGTCGTCGTTGTCGGCGACGGTGCCCTGGGCGCCGATGCCCGCGTTGTTGACGAGGATGTCGAGCCCGCCGAGGTCGGTGACGGCGGCGGCCACGGCGGCCCGTACGGTCTCGTCGTCGGTGACGTCGGCGGCGTACCCGCGCAGCGGCTCGCCGACGGTGGTGATGTCGCGGTCGAGGACGGCGACCTCGGCGCCGCGGGCGAGGAGGAGTTCGGCGGTGGCGCGGCCGAGGCCGAAGGCGCCGCCGGTGACGAGGGCCCGGCGGCCGGTGAAGTCCTTGAGGGGGGCGCTCATGCGGCGGCTCCGTTCGGGTGGGGGGCGTGCTGCCCGGCGCGGTCGCGGACCCAGAACGCGCCGTCGGGGAAGGTGTATTCGGCGATGGACTCGGCCCGCATGGTGGCGGAGAAGCCGGGTGCGGCGGGTGCCGTGTAGTGGCCGCCGGCCATGACGACCGGGTCGACGAAGTGGTCGTGGAGGTGGTCGACGTACTCGATGACGCGGTCGTCGGTGGTGCCGGACAGGGCGACGTAGTCGAACATCGACAGGTGCTGGACGAGTTCGCACAGGCCGACGCCGCCGGCGTGCGGGCAGACGGGGATGCCGAACTCCGCGGCGAGCAGCAGGATCGCCAGGTTCTCGTTGACGCCGCCGACGCGGGCCGCGTCGATCTGCACGATGTCGAGGGCGCCGGCCTGGAGGAGCTGTTTGAAGACGATGCGGTTCTGGACGTGTTCGCCGGTGGCGACCTTGACCGGGGCGATCGCGCGGCGGATGGCGGCGTGGCCGAGGACGTCGTCGGGGCTGGTGGGTTCCTCGACCCAGTAGGGGTCGAACTCGGCGAGCGCGCGGGTCCATTCGATGGCCTCGTCGACGTTCCAGCGCTGGTTGGCGTCGATGGCCACGCGGATGCCGGGGCCGACGGCCCGGCGTGCGGTGCGGCAGCGGCGGATGTCGTCGGCGAGGTCGGCACCGACCTTCAGTTTGATCTGGGTGAAGCCCTCGGCGACGGCCTCGCGGGCGAGCCGGTCGAGTTTGTCGTCGCTGTAGCCGAGCCAGCCGGGGGACGTGGTGTAGCCGGGGTAGCCGTGGGCGAGGAGGTCCGCCGCCCGGCCGGTGGCGCCCTGGCGGCCGGCGCGGAGCAGTTCCAGGGCGCGCCGGGGGGTGAGGGCGTCGGCGATGTAGCGGAAGTCGACCTGGGAGACCAGCCACTCGGGGTCGGCGTCGCAGAGCAGCCGCCACAGCGGCTTGCCCGCGCGTTTGGCCGTGAGGTCCCACACCGCGTTGACGACGGCGCCGATCGCCATGTGCATCACGCCCTTCTCCGGTCCCAGCCAGCGCAGTTGGCTGTCGCCGACGAGGTCGCGGTGGAGGGTGCCGGGGTCGGCGCACAGCTCGTCGACCGGGCGGCCGACGACGTGGTGGCGCAGGCTGCGGATGGCGGCGACCTGGACGTCGTTGCCGCGGCCGATGGTGAAGGTGAAGCCGTGCCCCTCGTGGCCGTCGGCGGCGTCGGTGCGCAGCACGACGTAGGCGGCGGAGTAGTCGGGGTCGGGGTTCATGGCGTCGGAGCCGTCGAGTTCCCGGGAGGTCGGGAAGCGGATGTCGAAGGTGTCGACGGCGGTGACCGTGGGGACGCGGGCGGTGGTCGGTGGCACGGAGGGCCTTTCGGGGTGCGGGGGCGGGGATCAGTCCTGGGCCCGGCCGGACGTGAGACGGGCGATGATCAGCGCGAGCAGGATGATTCCGCCGTAGATGGCGTCGATCCAGAAGGACTGCACCTGCGCCATGGTCAGCATGTTCTTGACGACACCGAGCAGCAGGATGCCGGTGAGGGCGCCGAGCAGGGATCCCTTGCCGCCGTCGAGGCTGATGCCGCCGATGACGGCCGCGGCGAAGACGGTGAAGATCCAGTTGTTGCCCTGGTTGGCGCCGATGGCTCCCACGTAGCCGGTCTGCATGATGCCGCCGACGGCGGCGAGCGCGCCGGCCAGCACGAAGACGCCGAGCATGACGCGGTCGACGCGGATCCCGGCGGCGCGGGCCGCCTCCCGGTTGCCGCCGATCGCGTACAGGGAGCGGCCCCAGCGGTGGTACTTGAGCAGCAGTCCGGCCACGAGGTAGCAGGCGCCGGCCACCCAGACGGACAGCGGGATCCTCAGGAACGTGGTGGTGGCCAGGGTGAAGAACGGGTCGGGCAGGCCGAAGAGGGTCTTGCCCTTGGTGGCGCCGACGAGCAGGCCGCGCAGGATGATGAGCATGGCGAGGGTGACGATGAAGGCGTTGAGCCGGAGCTTCACCACCAGGACGCCGTTGACGGCGCCGATGGCCGCGCCGACGACGAGGATCGCGGGGATCGCCAGCCAGGCGGGGAACTCGGTGCCGAAGCCGGACCGCGCCGCGGGCAGGAGCAGCAGGGCGCCGACCGCGGGGGCGATGCCGACGACGGATTCGAGGGAGAGGTCGAACTTTCCGCTGATCAGGACGAGGGACTCGGCGAGCACCACCATCGACATGGCGGCCGACGCGCTGAGGATGGAGATGAGGTTCGCCTCGGTGAAGAAGGCGTCGTTCAGGACCGAGCCCAGGACGAGCATCAGGATCAGGGCGGGGACCAGGGCGAGTTCGCGGGCCCGGCGCAGCAGCGCGGTGCGCGGCGTGCCGCCCGGGCTCGCGGAGCGGCCCCGGCCGGCCGGGGCCGTCGGGGCGTGGGTGTCGGCCACGGCGGGTTCCTTCCCTGCGGGGCGTGGGGCGGGGGCCGGGGCGGCGCCCCGGGGTCCGAGGTCAGTCACGGCCCACCCCTTCGATGGAGGCGATGAGTGCGTGGTCGGACCAGCCGGCCGCGTGCTCGGCGACGACGCGGCCGTGGAAGAGCACGAGCACCCGGTCGCAGCGGCGCAGGTCGTCGAGTTCGTCGGAGACCACGAGGACGGCGGTGCCGTCGTCGCGGGCGCTGTCGACGCGGCGCAGCAGCGACTCCTTGGACTTCACGTCGACGCCGGCGGTGGGGTTGATGAGGACGAGGAGGTGCGGGTCGGAGGCGAGGGCGCGGGCCATGACGACCTTCTGGGCGTTGCCGCCGGACAGGTCGGAGACGGGCTGGTCGGGGCCTTCGGTGTGGATGTCGAGGCGGTCGATCAGGTCGCGGGCGACGCCGCGCCGGCGGTCGGTGCCGATGAATCCGCCCCGGCCCAGGCGGCCGAGGACGGACAGGGTGGCGTTGTCCCCGACGGTCATGCCGGTGACGAGGCCCTGGCCGTGCCGGTCGCGGGGGACGCAGCCCACTCCGGCGGCGAGGGCGGCCGGGACGTCGCCGAACGGCAGCTCGGCGCCGTCGAGCCGGGCGGTGCCCGCGGTCGGGGTGTGCAGTCCGGCCAGGGACTCGGCGAGCGCTATCTTGCCGCTGCCGCTGGATCCGGCGAGGCCGACGACCTCGCCGCGGCGCACGGTCAGGTCGACGCCGGTGTACGTGTCCGAGGTGAGCCCCTCGACGGAGAGGACCACCGGGGCGTCCACGCCGTCCTGTTCGACGACGGCCTCCGCGGCGGCGGCCGCCTGCTCGGCGACCGTCTCCCCGGCCATGGCCTCCACCAGGGCGGGGCGCGGCAGTTCGGCGACGGGTGCGGTGGTGATCCAGCGGGCGTCGCGCAGCACGGTGACCGTCTGGCACACCTCGTAGACCTCTTGCAGGTGGTGGGAGATGAACAGGAAGGTGACGCCGGAGTCCTGGAGGGCGCGCATGCGGGCGAAGAGCCGCTCGATCTCCCTGTTGTCGAGCTGTGCGGTGGGCTCGTCGAGGACGATGAACCGGGCGCCGCCGCTCAATGCCCGGGCGATCTCGACCATCTGCCGGTCCTCGACCCTGAGGTCGGCGGTGCGCGCGTCGGGGTCGACGGGGATGTCCCAGGTCCGCAGCAGCCGTTCGGCCTCGGTCCGCAGCCGCTTCCAGCTGAAGAAGCCGTGCCGGGACTCGGGCTGCCGGTTGATGAACAGGTTCTCGGCGACGGTCAGTTCGGGGACGACGGTGGGCTTCTGGTAGACGCAGGCCACCTTGGCCCGCCAGGCCGTGCGGTCCGCGAGCGGGGGCGCGGGCTCGCCGTCGAACAACAGGGTTCCCGCGTCCGGTGCCTGAAGGCCCGTCAGGACGGTGACGAGGGTGGACTTTCCGGCGCCGTTGCGGCCGACCAGCGCGTGGGACTCGCCGGCGCGCACGGTCAGCCGGCCGTCGGCGAGGGCGACCGTGGGCCCGTACCGTTTGGTGATGCCGCTCGCCTCGACCAGCGGCGCGGTGGAAGCCGTCATGTGACCGTGTTCCCCCACAGCTCGGGGTCGTCGACGTTCTTCTTGGTGACCAGCGGGGCGGGCAGCTGGTCCTCCAGGGTGCCGTTCGGCAGTTCGACGATCGTGGAGCCGTGATCGGTCGGCCCGGGCCGGAACGTCTTCCCGCGCATCGCCGCCCTGATGTAGTACATGCCGTACTTGGCGTAGGCGTCGGCGGGCTGGGAGACGGTGGCGTCGATCTGGCCCTTGCGGATGGCGTCGAACTCCTGCGGGATGCCGTCGTTGGACACGATCGCGATGTGCCCGTCCGTGCCCGCCTTCTTCAGCAGGCCCTTGGACTTGAGTGTCTGAAGGGTGGGCGCGAGGTAGACGCCGCCCGCCTGGAGGTAGATGCCCTTGATGTCGGGGTTGGCGTTGAGGAGGGTGTCGAGCTTGGAGGCGGCGGTGTCCGACTCCCACTTGGCGGGGATCTCCAGGACCTTCAGCTTCGGGTACTTCTTCCTGACGCAGTCGCGGAACGCCTTGGACCGGTCGCGGCCGTTGACCGACGCCAGGTCCCCCATGATCTGCACGACCTTGCCGGAGGTGACCTGTCCGCCGAGGTAGTCGCAGGCCTTGTCGCCGTACGCGACGTTGTCGGCGCGCACGACCATGGCGACCTTGCCCTTCTCTGGCGCGACGTCCACGGCGACGACGGGGACGCCCTTGCGCTCGGCCTGGTCGAGTCCGGCGGCGATGGCGGCGCTGTCCAGCGGGGCGACGACGAGCCCCTTGACGCCCTGGTTGAGCTGGTTGCCGATGTCGGTGATCTGCTGCGAGGGGTCGCTGTTGGAGTTCACCGTCTTGAGCGCGTCGACCTTCTCGGCCTTCGCCATCTTCGGCACGTAGTCGTTGTACGACTGCCAGAACGGCGAGGTCAGGAGCGGCAGGATCACGCCGACCCGGCCCGTGCCGTCGCCGCCCGCCCCGCCGGAGCCCGCCGCGTCGTCCTTCGTGCTGCCGCAGGCGCTCAGGGCGAGGGCGACGCAGCCCGCGACGGCCGCCGCGCGCAGGGTCCGCCCGCTCGGTCCGCGGGCGGCTCTCGAACTCTTCGTGCCTTTCGTGGTGCCAGTCATCGGACCGCTCCTCGGCTCCGGAGGTCAGGGGGGACCGGCCGGTTCCTGCCCGTCCAGACACCGGCCGCGCCCAGAGATTTATCAGACCACTTCGCTCCCCCAACACCCTCCGGCGGCATTTTTCTCGGCTTTCCGCCCCCCAGAGTCGCGGAAAGGTCGGACCACCTCGGTAGTGGTCGTACCACTGGGCTGGTTAGACTGCGCGGCATCCGGCAGCGGACCCTGCGTGGGAGGACGACGTCATCGTGGAGCGGACCGCACCCCAGCGGGGCACTGTCACCGACCGGGCCATCGAGCAGATCAAGGCGATGATCGGCGGCGGCCGCCTGGAGCCGGGCCAGCGGCTGCCCACGGAGCGCGATCTGGCGACGCGGCTGGGCATCTCGCGCTCGTCGATGCGGGAGGCGATCCGGGCGCTGACCGTGCTCGGCGTCCTGGAGGCGCGGCACGGCTCCGGCATCTACGTCACCCAGCTGGAGGCCGGCGACCTGCTGGAGACCTTCGGGGTCGTCGCCGACCTGTCGCGCGGGCCGCAGCTCGTCGAACTCCTGGAGGTGCGGCGGGTCCTGGAGTCGACGGCCACCGCGCTCGCCGCCGCCCGCATCACCGCGTCCCAGCTCGCCGAGGTGGAGGAACACCTGGCGGCGATGGAGGCCACCGACGACCCCGAGGAGATCCTCTCCCACGACCTGGCCTTCCACCGGGCCATCGTGGCGGCGGCCGGGAACGGGACGATGGCGGCGATCCTGGAGGGGCTGTCGTCACGGACGTTCCGGGCGCGGGTGTGGCGGGGCTACCAGGAGGAGGGCGCGTTCGAGCGGACCCGGCGGGAGCACTCCCGGATCCACCGGGCACTGGTGGCGCGCGACCCCGAGGCGGCGCGGGCCGCCGCCGCGGCGCACGTGGGCGAGGTGGAGGCCTGGTTGCGGGGTCGACTGGGCTGATCCCGGCGACGCGCCCTAGCCCCGATCCTCCCCCGGCGCCGCCGCGGCCAGCGCGGCCAGCATCAGGTCCAGCGCGGTCTCGAACGAACTCCCCGCCATCGACGGCAACTCCGCGCGCACGGCGGCGAGATGCGGATGCCCGGCGGCGGACAGCTCCGTGTACACCCCGGCCCACGCCCGGTCGTCGGCCTCCCGCCGCTCCACCGGCAGGGCCAGGTGCGCGGCGTCCAGCGCGGCGTGCCCCAGCACCGTGTCCACGAACGCCGCGTAGTGCCGGACGGCGTCGGCGCCCGCGAACCCGGCTCGCCGCAGCAGCCCGATCCCGGCGTCCACGGCCCGGAACTCGTGCGCCCGCCGGGTCACCCGGTACGCGGCGAGCGCGGCGACCCGGGGCTGTTCCCGGTATCCCCGGTGGATCCGCAGCGCCATCTCGCGCAGCGCGTCCCGCCACGGCAGGGCGTCGGGCTCGAACCCGGCCATCGCGTCGCCGATGATCCGGTCGGCGACGGCCAGCAGCAGATCGTCGGTGTTGTGGAAGTACCGGTACAGCGCGCTCGGGTCGCAGCCCAGAGCGGCGCCGAGGCGCCGCACGCTCAGCGCGTCGGGCCCGTGCTGCCCGACGAGCCGGAGCGCGCAGTCGACGATCACCTCCTCGGACAGCAGCACGCCCGACCTGGTCGGTCTGCGTCGGCGTCGTTCCGTGGGAATCCGCCCGTCAGCCATGGTGTGCGCCCCTTCCTCCCGGTCCCGCTCCCGGCCCCGCCGGCCTTATGTCAACACCATTGACGCAACGTTGACAAGGCCGGTTTGATCGCAGCCTCCTCCCACACCTCCCGTTCTCCGGTCCCAGGAGTCTGTCCATGAGAAGTGAACCGCCAGGCCTGCGTCGTTCCCTCGGTGTCGTCGACGGTGTCGCCATCGCGGCCTCCAGCACCGCGGCCACCACGAGCATCGGCATCGGCATGGGCTCGCTCGCCGCGACCGTGGGTCTCCAGGCGCCGGCGATCCTGCTCGTCGCGTTCGTGCCGATCCTCGGCATCGCCACCGCGTACGCCCGGCTGAACCGGGTCGAGCGGAACATGGGCAGCGGCTATGTGTGGGTCGGCCGCTCGCTCGGTCCCTGGCTGGGGTTCCTCACCGGCTGGGTCACGCTGGTCGGCACCCTGATCTTCATGGCGTACACGAGCGCGGTGACCGGCTCGGTGTTCCTCCAGTTCGCGAACAAGGCCCACCTGGACGCGGTGGGCGGCCTGCGGCTCGACCCGAATTCGACGGCGCTGTCCACCGTCGTCGGCCTGGTCGTCCTGACGGCGGTGACGGTCACGGCGGTCACCGGGGTGCGCAAGGCGACGCGGCTCCAGGCGTGGCTGCTCGTCTTCGAGTACGCGGTGCTGCTGGGCTTCTGCGGCTGGGCGCTGGTCACCGGCTCGCACGGCTTCTCGTGGGCGTGGCTGAACCCGTTCGCCGTGCACGACGGCACCGGGTTCGCCCAGGGGCTGGTCCTCGCGGTGTTCTTCTTCTGGGGCTGGGACGCGGCGTTCAGCGTCACCGAGGAGACCACGGACGTACGGGACGCGGGGCGCGGCGGCTTCATCGCCCTGTTCACGATGCTGGCGCTGTTCCTGTACGGGTCCGTGGCCTTCCAGCGCGAGATGTCGCTGCCCGAGCTGATGGAGCAGGGCCCGCAGGCGCTCACCTATCTCGGCGCGAAGCTCGCGGACGAGCCGTGGGCCGGCCTGCCGCTGCTGGCGCTGCTGTTCTCGGCGGTGGCGTCGTTGCAGTCCAGCGTCATCCCGACGGCCCGGGGCCTGCTGGCGATGGGCCGGGACCGCACGATGGGGCAGGTGTGGACGAGGATCAGCCCGCGCTACGGCTCCCCCGCGATCGGCACGGTCCTCGTCACGGCGGTCTCGGCGGCCGTGGCCCTGCTGGCGCTGGCCATCCCGAAGCTGAACGAGATGATCCTCGCGGCCGTGAACTCCATCGGTCTCGTGGTCGCCCTGTGCTACGGGCTCACCGCCCTCGCGTGTGCGGTGCGGTTCCGCGGGATGCTGGGCACGGCGCCGCGCGAGGCGCTGCGGGCGGTCGTCGCGCCCGGCCTGAGCGGGATCGCGCTGCTGGGCATCGGCCTCTATCTCGGGCGCGACTACGCGACGATGAGCGACCACTTCGCGCTCAGCCCGGACAACGGCTGGTTCATGCTGTCGGTGCCCGCGGCGATCCTGCTGTCGGGGCTCGCGATGGCGGCCGTCGCCAAGTACCACCGCCGCTCGCCCTACTTCGTCACCGGCCGGGGCACCGACGCCGACGCCGTCCCGCTGGCCGCGACCGAGACCCCGTAGCACCCGCGTGGCACCCGCGACGCGCGAGACCCCTGGAACCCGTACCGAAGCAAGGAGTTGCCGCACATGCCCGACCCCACCACCACCGCCGATCTCGTTCTCACCGGCGGCCCGGTCCACACGGGCGCGCCCGCCCGGTCCCGGGCGACCTCCGTGGCCGTGCGCGGCGAGCGCGTCGTGGCCGTCGGGCACGACGAGGTGCGCGAGCTGATCGGCCCGCGCACCGAGGTCGTCGAGCTGGCCGGCAAGCTGCTGGTCCCGGGCTTCCAGGACGCGCACGCGCACCCCGTCGGGGGCGGCCTGGAGATGGGGCAGTGCGACCTGAGCGGGGCGACGACCCTGCCCGAGTACCGGGAGACGATCACCGCATACGCCCGTGCGCACGGCGACGCCGAGTGGATCACCGGGGGCGGCTGGGCGATGGAGGCGTTCCCGGGCGGCCTGCCGACCGCCGCCGAGCTGGACGCCCTCGTCCCCGACCGGCCGGTCTACCTGGTGAACCGGGACCACCACGGCGCCTGGGTCAATTCCCGGGCCCTGGAGCGGGCCGGCCTCGACGCCCGTACCCCCGATCCCGTCGACGGCCGGATCGAGCGGCATCCCGACGGCAGCCCGACGGGCATGCTCCAGGAGGGGGCCGCGAACCTGGTCGGCCGGCTGGTGCCGGCCGTCACCCGGGAGGAGCGGGTCGCCGGGCTGCTGCGCGCCCAGGCGCTCCTGCACTCGCTGGGCGTCACCGCCTGGCAGGACGCCCTCCTCGGCGAGCACGCCAACCTCAGCGACCCCACGGACGCGTATCTGGCGTGCGCCGACGACGGCACCCTGACCGCGCGGGTCGTCGGCGCCCTGTGGTGGGACCGGGCGCGTGGCACCGAGCAGATCGAGGAGCTGCTGGCCCGGCGCGTCGCGGGCACCCGGGGGCGGCTCCGCTCGACGACCGTGAAGATCATGCAGGACGGGGTCGCCGAGAACGGCACGGCCGCGCTGCTCGGCCCGTACCTGGACGGCTGCGGGTGCGTGTCCGACAACAGCGGGATCAGCTTCGTCCCGCCGGAGGACCTGAAGAAGTACGTCACCGAGCTCGACGCCCACGGCTTCCAGGTGCACTTCCACGCGCTGGGCGACCGCGCCGTGCGCGAGGCGCTGGACGCGGTGGAGGCGGCCCGGCGGGCCAACGGGTGGACCGGCACCCGGCCGCACCTCGCCCATCTCCAGGTGGTGCACCCGGACGACGTCGGCCGGTTCCGGGCGCTGGGCGCGACGGCGAACATCCAGCCGCTGTGGGCGGCGCACGAGCCGCAGATGGACGACCTGACCATCCCGTTCCTGGGCGCGGAGCGGGCCGGGTGGCAGTACCCGTTCGGGGCGCTGCTGCGGTCGGGGGCGACGCTCGCGGCGGGCAGCGACTGGCCGGTGAGCAGCCCGGACCCGCTCCAGGGCATCCATGTGGCGGTGAACCGGGTGGCGCCGGACGCGCCCGCCGGGACGCCGGTCTTCCTGCCCGGGGAGCGGATCGGCCTGCTGGACGCGCTCACCGCGTACACGGCGGGCAGCGCGTACGTGAACCACCTCGACCACGAGACGGGCACGGTCGCCGAGGGGTTCCTGGCGGATCTGGTGGTGCTCGACCGCGATCCGTTCGCGGGGCCGCCCGAGGAGATCGGCGCGACGAGGGTGGAGCAGACCTTCGTAGGGGGCCGGCGGGTCTTCGGCTGAGGTGCGGGCCGGGCGCCGGCGGGGCCCGGCAAGACGCGCGCCCGCGCCCCTCGTCGTCGGGGGGTGCGGGCGTGGGCGTGCGTCCCGGGGCGGCGTCGCCCCGGAGGTCAGTCGACGCTGGGCAGGATGTGCGGCTCGGCGAGGTCGTCCTCGTAGCCGGCCAGCCGGATGGGCGCGGACCTGGCCCAGACGTCCAGGCTGCCGAGCTTCTCCGGCCCGCGGCCGGCGCGCTCCATGCGGTCCTTCGGGCGTTGTTCGAGATTCGTCGTTTCTGGTGTCACCGCGCACTCCTCGTGTGTCGGGTAACCCGCTCCGGCGTGACGGGCCCAGCATCGTGCGGGGCACCGGACGCCCGATCAGGTGTGAGTAGAAGGCCAGTTCGGGCGCGGTGGCGCCGGTTGCGCTGGTGGGATCGGCCGTGGTGACCGGCCTCTCCCCGGACGGAACCATGGGTACGGGTGGAACCCACGTGCGGTAACCGTCCGGCTACAGAGTAACCAAATGAGCGGGGGTCCGCTCGATGGCGCTGCTTTCCGGCGTCCTCTCGCGGGTCGCCGGGTGTTCATTCAGCCATGCCGTTCCGTTCCGGCGCGACCGGATTTGCCTCCGGCCGGGCTCCGGTCCGGGGCGCGCGGGTCAGGAGGTGGGGGCGGGGCGGTCGGTGTTGATGGTGCGGCCGTCGTCCTGGGTCGGCTCCGCCGACGGCTGCGAGGTCACGGCCGGATCGCCGGTGGGCCGGGCGGGGTCCGGCGGGTCCGGGGCCTGCCCGTTCGGCGGGGGCGGGCCGGTCGGGCTGGCGGTGGCACCGTTCGCCGCCTCGTCGGCGATCGCGTCGAAGTCCACGTCACCCGTGTTCTCCAGCATCGTGATGTGGTCGAGGACGGTCTGGTTGGCGTCGGTGGCCAGTTCCCGCACCAGCGCGTTGCGGGTGGTGTGGCGGATCTGGGCCAGCAGCGCGAAGACCTTGCCGTGCGCGTCCCGCAGCAGATTGGCGAACTTCCGCTCGTAGTCCTTGCCGCGCGCGGCCGTCAGCTCGTCCAGCCAGCCCTGCTGCTGCGCGTTGGGCTGGTTGGGGAGTTCCACGCCGAGCTTCGCGGCCACCGAACGCACCCGCTGGTCGAGGTCGGTGTGCCCGACGACGAGGTGGTCGCCCGCGTCCCTGATCGCCCGGGTCGGCGCGCGCTCCATGGCCTGCTGACCGGCCGGGATCTCCCACAGCCCGGCGAGCCTGACCCGCACGACGAAGTCCCGGTCGCTCGCCGACAGCGGGCCCCACCGGGTCGCCACGGTGCCCGCCTGCAGGTTCGCCTGGCCGGTGCCCGAGCGGCTGGCATACGACCAGATCGGGAACGCCAGGGCACCGACGGTGGCGAGCAGCGCGGCGAGGATGAGGGCGGTGCCGTTGACGCGACGCAAGCGGTCCTCCCGGAGACCGAGTCCGGCCGCCCGGACGGCGGGCCGGTGGTGACACGGGAAGATACGCACGGGACGGGCCCGGTGTTCAGTGCCCTGCGGGGTTCACGGGGTTTCACAGGGGTCGGGGGCCGCTGTCCGCTCCCTCGGGGGAGCCCGCCGCCCCGCACTCCCCCGCGCGGGCGGGCCGGACCGTGCACGGGCGTTCACGTGCCGTTGACCGGTCGGTCAGCTGCGCATGGTCTGCTGCCGGACGAGCCTCGGAAGATCCTCGGGAGGAGTCGTCCATGGACCGGATCACCCTGCGCACCGTCGACGCGTTGATGGCCGCGCTGCACGCCTGCCGGGGCGCGTGGGACACCCCGGACCGCAGCGGCGACCCCGTCGATCTGCACGACCACGCGCTCCAGACGGCGGCGCTGCTGCGCCGCTCCCACCCCAGCGACAAGGAGTTGCAGGTGGCGGGCCTCGTCCACGACCTGGGGCACCTGCTGCGCCCCGGCGACGACGCCGGGCACGCGCGGACCGCGGCCGACGCGGTGCGCGGGCTGCTGGGCGACCGGGTCGCGCACCTGATCCGCCTGCACGTCCCGGCCAAGCGGTACCTGGCCGCGGTGGAGCCGTCCCGCGCCCTGTCGCCGCAGAGCGCGCTGACACTGGCCGCGCAGGGCGGCCCGATGACGCCCGCCGAGGTGGCCGCGTACGAGGCGGACCCGCACGGGGCGGCCGCGGTGGAGCTGCGTCAGGCGGACGACGCGGGCAAGGTCGTCGGCCTGGACGCGGGCCTGCTGGAGGACTGGCGTCCGCTGCTCACCCTGGTCGCGGAGCAGCACCGGCGGCCCGTGCCGCTGCGGGCCCGCTGAAGGGACGGGCGGGGGTCGCGCGCATCCCACAGAACCCCCACCGACCCCCCACGGTCACCACACCGCTGACTGATCGTCACACGGGCGCCGGCCGTGAGACCGTACGCGCATGACGTCGCAGCGCTCCCTGACAGGCCGGGCCGCCGTCGTGACCGGCGCCTCGCGCGGCATCGGCCGGGCCGTCGCCGAGGAACTCGGCCGTGCGGGCGCCCGGTTGTGCGTCACCGCGCGCGACCCCGACGGCGTGCGGGACGCCGTCGCGGCGCTGCGCGCCCAGGGGGTGGACGCCGTCGGCGCGGCGGGCACGGTCGCCGACCCCGCGCATCTGTGGGAGGTGACGGAGCGGACCCTGGACGCCTTCGGCCGCGTCGACATCGTGGTGAACAACGCGGCGACGAACCAGCCCTACGGCCCGCTCATGGACGCCGACCCGGACGCCTGGCGCGCCGCCTTCGCGGTCAACGTCGAGGCGCCGCTGCGCCTGGTGCAGTGCGCGTGGCGGGCCTGGATGGGCGAGCACGGCGGCACTGTGGTGAACGTGTGCACCGAGGGCGCCGCGCACGTCGGCCCGAACGTGGGCGCCTACGGCACGAGCAAGGCCGCGCTGCGCCACCTGACGGCGCAGCTGGCGGGCGAGCTGGGACCGGCGGTGCGGGTCAACTCCGTCTCCCCCGGTCTGGTCCGCACCGAACTGGCCCGCTTCGTGTGGGAGGGCGCCGAGGAGGCCGTCGCGGCGGGCCTGCCGGCCGGCCGGATCGGGGAGCCGCCGGACGTGGCCCGCGCGGTGCGCTGGCTGGTCTCCGACGAGGCGGCGTGGATCACCGGCGCCGACCTGGTGGTGGACGGCGGCACGCGCGTCCGGGCCGCCTCGACGACCGGGGACGCGCACGCCGTGCAGCGGAGGCTGCGTCACCACTTCCCGGGCGCGTAGTCCTTCAGGAAGACGCCGTACACGTCGTCGCCCGCCTCGCCGCGCACCACCGGGTCGTAGACGCGGGCGGCGCCGTCGATCAGGTCGAGCGGGGCGTGGAAGCCCTCCTCGGCGAGGCGCAGCTTGTCGTAGTGCGGGCGCTCGTCGGTGATCCAGCCGGTGTCGACGGAGGTCATCAGGATGCCGTCGGTCTGGAACATCTCCTGGGCGCTGGTGCGCGTCACCATGTTCATCGCGGCCTTGGCCGCGTTGGTGTTCGGGTGGCCCGCGCCCTTGTAGCCGCGGCCGAAGACGCCCTCCATCGCCGAGACGTTGACGACGTAGGCGCGTCCGCTCCTGGCGTTCTTCGCGGCCTCGGCCATGGCGGAGCGCAGCTTGCTGATGAGGATGAACGGCGCGGTGTAGTTGCACAGCTGCGTCTCCAGCAGCTCCACCGGGGAGATCTGCTCGATGCTCTGCACCCAGGTGTTGCTGTCGACGACGTCCGGCACCAGGCCGCCCGCGTCGATGGCGGTGCCGTCGAGGTGCCGCTCCACGCTGGCGTTGCCCGCGACGAGCGCCAGGTCGGCGACCCGCTGCGGGTCCATGCCGCCGGTGCCGATGGGCAGCGCGGCGATGCCGTCGACGGCGCCCGAGTTGAACGCGCCGATGACGGAGTACGGGGGCAGTTCCCCGGCGGGCAGCGGGGCGCTCTCGCCGTCGACGAGGGCGGCGTACGCGGACGGCAGCCGCCGCACGGTCTGCGTGGCGTTGTTGATCAGGATGTCGAGCGGGCCGGCCGCGGCGACCCGGTCGGCCAGCGAGACGGCCTGCGCGGGGTCGCGCAGGTCGATGCCGACGACCTCCAGGCGGTGGATCCAGTCGGCGGAGTCCTCCATCGCCGTGAAGCGGCGGATGGCGTCCTTGGGGAAGCGGGTCGTGACGGTGGTGTGGGCGCCGTCGCGCAGCAGCCGCAGCGCGATGTACATGCCGATCTTGGCGCGGCCGCCGGTGAGCAGGGCGCGCTTGCCGGTCAGGTCGGCGCGGACGTCGCGCTTGTCCCGGTTCAGCCGGGCGCAGTCGGCGCAGAGCTGGTGGTAGAAGTAGTCGACCTCGACGTAGCGGGTCTTGCAGGTGTAGCAGGAGCGCGGGCGCTGGAGTATCCCCGCGATCCGGCCCGCCTCGGTGACGGACGACGGGAGCAGGCCCTCGGTCTCGTCGTCGATGCGCTGCGCGGAGCCGGTCGCGGTCGCCTCGGTGACGGCCTTGTCGTGGGCGGTCTTGGCGGCGCGGCGCTCCTGGCGGCGGCGCTGCTTCACGGTCCGGTAGACGCCCGCGGTGGCGCGCCGGACCTCGATCGCGTGCGGGTGGTCGACGTCGATCCCGTCGAGCTCCGCCAGGACCGAGAGGCAGACGGCGAGGCGCTCGGGGTCGATGCCGGGACCGTACGCGATCTCGTCGCCGGCCCCCGGGGCCTCATGGTTCTCTGTCACCGTCATCGCCGCTGCTTCCTGGAGTCCGCGTGCCGCGCGAACCGCGCACGCTGCCGAAAGCGGAATTTTACGTAGCGGTGCCGGGTGTCTCCAAACCCGTTCCCGGAACGGGTGCGCAGGCCGCCGTCAGGGCCGCGACCTCGGCGGTGATCGCGCGGGCCAGCCGGTCGAGGTCGGGCACGGCCTCCGCGTCGGCGACGAGCCCGTACTGCACCCTGCCCCGGTAGGTGGAGACGGCGACGGCCAAGGACTGGCCCTGGGCGAGCGGGGCCAGCGGGAAGACCTCGGTGAGCGGGCAGCCGCCGAGCCGCAGGCCGATGCCGGGCAACGGGACGCTGGTGACCAGGAGGTCGAAGAGCAGCCGCGCGTTGCGGCCGACGAGCGCGCCGCCGAGCCGGTGGCCGAGGGGCGGCACGTGGTCGGCGAGCAGGGCCACGGCCCCGGCGCCGCGGTGCGGGCCGCGGTCCTTGTGCCGGTCCATCGCGGTGCGCACGGCCCGCAGCCGCTCGACGGGGTCACGTTCGGCGACGGGCAGTCGCAGCAGGTAGCCGGAGAGCCGGTTGCCCTGCGGGTGGGCGGTGCGCGGGCGGCGGCGGGAGACGGGGACGAGGGCGCGCGGCTCGACGCCCGCGCTGCCGTCGCCGCGCTCGTCGAGCCAGCGCCGGACGGCTCCGGCGACGACCGCGATCAGGACGTCGTTGACGGTGCCGCCCGCGCTCTTGCGGATCCGGTGGACGTCGTCGAGGTCGAGGACGACGCCGGCGGTGCGCCGGGTGCCGGTGGCGCCCGCGGCGAGGGCGGGCGAGGTGCGCACGTCGAGGGTGGCGCGGGCCACGGAGGCGCCGATGGAGACGGCCTGGGTGGCGGCGCCGGCGACCGCGCGCACGTGCTCGGGGTAGCGGCGCGGGTCGAGGTCGCCGAGGCTGAGGGCGCGCAGGCCGGGGAGCGGCAGGCGCAGGCCGCCGCGCGGGGCGGGCAGCGGCTTCGGGGCGCGGGCGGCGGGCAGGTCGGCGGGGTCGAGGAGGGCGGCGGCCAGGGCGAGGGCGCGCAGCCCGTCGGCGAGGGCGTGGTGGAACTTGAACAGCACGGCGAAGGAGCGGCCGTCCGCGGCGGGCAGGACGTGCGCCTCCCACGGTGGTCTGCCGCGGTCGAGGGGGCGTTCCATGAGGGCGCCCGCGGCGGCGTGGAAGTCGGTGACCGGCTCGGCGATCCGCACGTGGTCCAGCGGGTCGAGGTCGGTGACGGGGATCCGGGCGGCGCCGCCGACCGGGACGAGCACCCCGGCGATCCGCATGCGCAGGCCGGGCACGGCGGGCGCGCGGACGGCGAGCAGTTCCGCGGCGTGCCGGGCGGCGTCGGGGGCGTCGGCCTCGAACACTCCCAACGCGCCCAGGTGCATGGGGTGTTCGGCGGTCTCGATGTTCCAGAACGCCAGGTCGAGGGGGGCGAGCAGATCCGGGCTCTTCGCAGTCATGGAGTGCTCTCGCGTCGACGATCGGGGAACGGTGAACAGGGGCCGGGGGCCGGGGGCCGGTGAGCAGGGAACGGGGAGTCGCAGTCAACAGCCCACGGTCGATTACGGTCAAGTACGATCCCGGCACGCTCAGTTAACAACAGGTTAAGACCCGCCACGCGCGCGTTCTGTGCGCGTGGCGGGTCTCGTGCGACGGGTGTGCCGCGTCCGGGTCGGGTCTAGTGCGTCACTTCACCACCGGGGGCGCCGCACCGGCGCCGGTGCCCCAGGCCGAGGGCCGGGCGCCGACGGTGAACGACAGCTCGCTGGTGCGGCGCAGGTCCGCGGTGGTCAGGTACGTCCTGCCGTAGGCCGCGCCGCCGACCCGCGCCGCCTGGATGTAGCGGTCGGTGTCCGAGGTGCCGGGCGCCCGCACGGTCAGCCGGCCCCTCGGGTAGTAGCGCCGGTCGAGCGTGAGGTCGACCCGCTCGAAGACGGGCGTCGACAGTCCCCAGGTGTCCGTGCCCGGCTGCACCGGGAAGATCCCGATGGAGGAGAGCACGTTCCACGCGGACATGGTGCCGAGGTCGTCGTTGCCGGTCATCCCGGTCGGCAGGTCGGTGAACAGGGTGAGGGCGCCGTGCACGACGTCGGTCGTCTTCCACGGCTGCCCGGTCGACAGGTACGTGTAGGGCGCGATCAGGTCGGGCTCGTTCTGCGGGTTGTACTTGTCGGCGTTGTAGTAGTCGTACGGTCCGTTGACCCACACCTCGCGGGCGGTCCTCGCCGGGTCGGCGACCAGCTGGTCGTAGGCGAAGAAGGAGTCGAGCCGCCGGTTGGCCGCGTCCTCGCCGCCGATCAGCGCGACCATGCCGGGCAGGTCCTGCGGGACGAGCCACTGGTACTGCCAGCTGGTGCCCTCGTGGAAGCCCTCGCTCCGGGCGGGGTCGGCGGGGCCGGTGAAGTTCCCTGCGGCGTCGCGGGCCCGGAAGAAGCCGGTCGAACTGTCGTAGATCTTGCGGTAGTTCTGGGCCCGCTCGGTGTACCGGCGCGCGTCGGCGGTGTGGCCGAGTTCCCTGGCCATCCGGCCGAGCATCGCGTCGGCGAGGGCGTACTCCAGGGTGGCCGAGGCCCCGTGGTCGTAGTCGGAGTCGCCGGGCTTCGCGTGCGCGCGGTCCTTCAGGTACGGGGCGAACCCGTCGGCGAGGTACTCCTTGTTGGCCTCGCGGCCCACGGGCGCGGAGTCGGCCGGCGGCACCCCGTCGGCGTTCTTCTTCAGCGCCCGGTACGCCTCCTCCTCGTGGCCCGCGAGCAGGCCCTGCTCATAGGCGTTGGTGAGGAAGGGGGTGACCGGGTCGCCGGTCATGATGTTCGTCTCGACGGTCCCGTAGCCCCACTTGGGCAGCCAGCCGCTGTCCTTGTCGATCCGGATGACGGACAGCGCCATGTCCCGCGACTCCCGCGGCGCGAGCAGCGACAGGAGCTGCGCCTGGGTGCGGTAGGTGTCCCACAGGGACCAGTTCTGGTAGTAGGTGAACCCCTTGGCGCGGTGGATCCGCTGGTCCCAGCCGGTGTAGCGGCCGTCGGCGTCGCTGCCGACGTTCGGTGCGAGGAAGGACCGGTAGAGGGACGAGTAGAAGGTGCGGCGCCGGGTGTCGTCGCCGCCCTGGGCGCGCACGTCGCCGAGCCGGTCCTCCCAGGCGTCCCGCGCCGCGTCGCGCACCTTGTCGAAGGAACGGCCGCCCTCCGTGCGGAGGTTGAGCGCGGCTCCCTCGGCGTCGACGTAGGAGATGGCGGTGGTCGCCTCGACGGTGCGGTCCCTGCCGGTGTCGAAGCGGACGTAGGCGCCGGTGCGGTCGGCGTCCGCCTCGGCGGTCGTCGCGCCCGCGGTGACGGTGTCGCCCCGCCAGGTGCCGGACGCCGTGAACGGCCGGTCGAAGCGGGTGATGGTGTACACGGTGTACGGCTTGGTGTCCTGGCAGAAGCCGCTGCCGGTGATGGCGGTGCGCACGGTGCGGCTGTCGAGGATCTCGACCTCGGTGTGCACCGTCCGGTGCAGCGACTGCCCGGCGTTGATGAGGACGTTGGCCTTGTCGGTGGCGGGGAACGTGTACCGCTGGACACCGGTGCGCCGGGTGGCGCTCAGCTCGGCCTCGATGCCGGTCTTCAGCCCCACCTTGTAGAAGCCGGGGGACGCCGTCTCGTCGTCGTGGCTGAACTCGGCGGCGTAGGAGGCGTAGTCGGTCGAGGTGATGTCGCCGGTCGTGGGCAGCACGGGCAGGTCGCCGCCGAGACCGCAGCCGACGCCCGAGAGGTGGACGGCGGAGAACCCGCGGATGTGGTTCTCGGAGTAGTCGTACCCGGTGTTGTGCCCGGTGTCCGGCGACAACTGCACCATGCCGAACGGCACGGCGGCGCCGGGGTAGGTGTTGCCCTCGTTCTCGGTCCCGATGAACGGGTTGACCAGGTCGGTCAGCCGGCCGGCTCCGCCGGTGACGGCCTGGGCCGCCGGGGCCGCCAGCCCGGTCCCCAGCAGCACGGCCGCGCCGAGGGCTCCCAGGGCGCGGCGGACGCGCGTGCCCCTCGGGCGTGTTCTCGTCGTACGGGTTCTCATGCGGGCCCTCTCGACAACGTTGTCAGCAAGCGCGGTCATTCTTCGTCGGAGCCGACGGCCCGTCAAGACGTCAGACGCCACAGGTGGTCCTCCGTCCCGTTGTCGGCGAACTGCACCACCTGGGCGCTGTTGTCGGTGGACATCCCATTGACGCCGAGCACCTTTCCGCTGTGCTCATTGCGCAGCAGGAACCAGCCGTCGCCCCGCTCGACACGGGTCCACAGCAGGTCGGGGCGGCCGTCGTCCGCGTGCTGCACCACCCGGGCGCTGTCGGCGGTCGAGCCCGCCTCCACGGCGAGGAACCTGCCGCTCTGGCCGTTGCGGACGCGCCACCGGCCGTCGCCCGCGTCGAGCAGTTGCCACGCGTGGTCGCCCGTACCGGAGTTGTCGAACTGCACGACCCGGGCGTCGTCGGCGGTGGACATGGAGTCGACGGCGAGGACCTTCCCGCTGTGCTTGTTCTGGATGCGCCGGTAGGGCGGTTCGGGGGTCCACGGGTGGCCGTCGGGGGCCGCCGTCGGGAAGGCGGTGATCCGCAGCCGGGCCGCGCCCATCGGGACCAGCGTCACCGTCTCGACGCCCGCCCGGCTGCGCGCCGGACTGGCCTGCAACGGCGCGACGACGTGCTCGTCGTCCGCGATCCACTCGGGCAGTCTCCGCGCCTGCGCCGTCAGGGTGAGCGGGGTGCCCTCCAGGGTGAAGGGGTTGTCGGCCGGCGGCCCGGACCGGCGGCGCAGCCGGGGTGAACCGCCGGGTACGAGACCGTAGTTCCAGGGCGAGGCGGCGTGCACGTCGTACTCGGGGAAGGCGTCGGTGCCGCCGGTGCGGACGTACTTCTCGGTGATCCTCAGCGAGTAGGTGAGCGGGCCGTGGTCGACGCTGACGCTGTCGTGGTTGCCGCTCCAGGTGCGCAGGGTGGTGCGCTGGGGCAGCCGCAGCGTGACCCGGTCGCCGCTCCGCCAGGTGCGGCGGACCTCGGTGAAGCGGGGGCCGGGACCGGCGCCGACGGTCCGTCCGGCGACGGTGAGGCGGGGTGCCTCGCACCAGCCGGGGACGCGCAGCCGGAGCGGGAACGCGACGGGCCGGTCCACGCTCACGGTCAGGGTGACGGTCTCGCCGAACGGGTAGTCCGTCTCCTCGCGCACGGTCACGGTCGCGTCGCCGATCCGGGTCGTGACCTCGCTCGGGGCGTAGAGCGCGGCGGCGAGTCCGCCGTCCGGCGTCGCCAGCCACAGCTCCTCGGTGAAGTAGGGCCAGCCCATTCCGTAGTTGTGCGGGCAGCACCGGTACTGGTCGATGCCGGGCCGGAACGCCTGCATGGCGAAGCCGTTCTGGAACTGCCCGTCCGTCTTGCGGGTGTTGTCGAGGTCGACGCCGTTGGCACTGGTGACGTAGTGGACGCCCTTACCCTGCGGGTCGAGGGCGGCGGGCAGCATGTTGAACGCGAGGTCCTCGCAGCGGTCGGCCCAGACGGGATCGCCGGTGATGCGGGTCAGCAGTTCGTGGCTGGCCATGAACTCGACGATGCCGCACGTCTCGAAGCCCTGCCGGGGGTCGCCGAAGCCGGGCCTGACGTTCTCGTCGCCGGCGATGCCGCCGCCCGGGAACTGCCCGTGGTCGTGCAGCACCCGGTCGTACGTGCGGTACGTGGCCCGCACCAGGGCGTCGGCGCCGCTGTCCGCCCACTGGGCGTACTGGGCGGGTTCCCGGAAGCCCTGGGCGATGTTCACGTTGTGCGGGGTGGGCAGGTCGCCCGTCCAGTCGGCCCCGTAGCGGTGCATCTTGCCGACGAGGCCCGCCAGGAACGCGTCGCCCGTACGCGCGTGCAGCCAGCGCGCGGTGTCGATGCCGTCGCCCCAGCGCACGGAGACCCAGCTGGAGTCGAAGGCGCCCTCGCCCTGCGCCTCCATGAACCTCAGGAAGCGGGTCAGGAACGGCACGATGCGCGCGTCGCGGGTGTACTCCTGGTAGGTGCGCAGGGCCATCAGCAGCGGCAGGAACGGCCAGAAGTCGGGCCCGCCGTTCAGCGAGGTGCGCAGGGCGCGCGGGCCGAAGAAACCGTCGGGCTGCTGGGTGGCGAGGATCGCGTCGATCCAGCGCCCGCAGGTGGCGAGCGCACCGGCGTCCCGGGTGGCGATCGCGAGGGGGACGAATCCCCGCAGCCAGTACGGGAGTTCTTCCCAGCCGTCGAGTTCGGGGTGGACCCAGCCGCTGGTGTCCATGACGAGGAAGTGGGACGTCTCGGCGTAGCGACCGCACAACCCGGCGAGCTGGAGCCCCAGTTGCCCGGCGAGCCAGCCGCGTGCGGTGATGCTGCCGACGGGCAGACGGGTGAGGGCGTCCGCGGCGGGGGCGGCGCCGGCCGCCCGGGCCGCCGCGGTGGGCAGGGCGCCGAGCGCGGTGGCGGCGGAGGCCACCGTCGCGGCTCGCAGCACGCCGCGTCGTGTCACGGTCATGAGTGTGCTCCCACGAGTGAGAGGGGGGCGGGCCCGGCGGTGCGGGCCCGCCCCGGGGGACGTACGGGTCAGGCGCAGTTCGCCACGGTCGGCCGGGAGGCGTCGTCGATCAGCTGCCGCTGGGCGTCGTGCAGGCGCTTCACGTCCGGCTTGACGACCCTGCGGTCGTAGGTGAGCAGGCCGTTCAGCTCGCCCTCCACGTCGGATATCTGGGTGTAGACGGCGCCGTTGGAGCCCTGGCAGGCCAGCTTGTGGACCTCACCGAGCTTCTCGATGTAGTCGTCCGTGTACGTCGACGGGTCCACGTCCACGTAACTCTGCTGGACCGCCCACGCGTGTCCGGGCACGGCCAGTCCGAGGCCGCCGTACTCGCCGGAGACCAGGGCCCTCCTGCCGTCGGGGTGGGGTGGCAGGGCGGGGCTCGGGTAGCCGTGCTCGTCGATGATGTCGCCGGTGCCGCCGTCCCGGCCGAGGTTGATGCCGGACATCGAGTTGACCAGGCGGGTGGGGTCCCAGGACTTGGCCTGGTCGGCGAGGCGGGCCTCGTCGTACTGGCCCCAGCCCTCGTTGAGGGTGACCCACATCATGACCGACGGGTGGTTGTAGTGCTGGTCGATCATCGTCTTCATCTCGCGCTCGAACTCGGCGCGGGCGGCCGTGGACGGGTTGGTCCCGGCCTCCATCGCCGGCATGTCCTGCCAGACGAGCAGGCCCAGCCTGTCGGCCCAGTAGAACCAGCGGTCGGGTTCGACCTTGATGTGCTTGCGCACGGAGTTGAAGCCCATCCGCTTGTGCATCCTCAGGTCGGAGGCGAGGGCCTCGTCACTGGGTGCGGTGTGCAGGCCGTCGGGCCAGAATCCCTGGTCGAGGGTGGCCATCATGAAGGTGGGCCTGCCGTTGAGGACGGTGCGCGGGGTGCCGTTCACGTTCTGGACCTCGACGGTCCGCATCCCGAAGTAGCTGCCGACCCGGTCGCCGCCCACGCTGACCTTGAGGTCGTAGAGGTACGGGTCGTCGGGGGTCCACAGGCGCGGGTCGTCGATCTTCAGGGTGAGGTCCGTGCCGGAGGTGCCGGTGGCGGTGGCGACCTTGCGCTTGCCCGCGTAGGCGGTGGCGGTCACCGGCAGCCCGTCACGCACGCCGCTCGCCCCGACGGTGAGCCGGCCGCTGCCGTCCTCGGCGAGGGCCGGCGTCAGCCGCACGTCGCTGACGTGGTCGGCGGCGACCGGCTCCATCCACACCGTCTGCCAGATGCCGGACGAGGGGGTGTACCAGATGCCGCTGGGGTCCAGGCGCTGCTTGCCCATCGGCGGGTTCTCGCCGTCGGCGGCGTCCGTCGGGTCGTAGACGCCGACGATCAGCTCCTGGGTGCGGCCCGGCTTCAGCGCGTCGGTGATGTCCGCGCTGAACTTGTCGTAGCCGCCCTTGTGGTCCGCGACCTTTCTGCCGTTGACGTAGACCTCGGACTGCCAGTCGACGGCGCCGAAGTTCAGCTGGAGGCGCTTGCCGCCGCCGATCTTCCAGCCGGCCGGCACGGTGAAGGTGCGCCGGTACCACATGCGGTCCTCGTGCCGCTCGATCCCGGAGAGCTGGGACTCCACCGGGTAGGGCACCAGGATCTTCTCGCCGAGCTTCTTGCCGACGGGGACCGCGTCGCCCTTGTCGGCGCCCGCGAACTCCCAGGTGCCGTTGAGGTTCTGCCAGTCGTCGCGGGTGAGCTGGGGGCGCGGGTACTCGCGGTGGGCGTTGCCCGGCGTGACGTCGTCGCCCCACTTGGTGCTCAGCTCGTACGTGGAGTGGTTGGGGCCGCTGGACCAGAAGGAGCCGACGGCCGTGCCGTCCCCGGCGGTGAGGCCGCCCTTGCCGTCGTAGGTGACGTCGGCGAGGCCGTCGGCGTCGCCCTTCTTGTTGCCGACGACCGGCTCCTTCAGGCCCACGAGCAGGGCCCTCGGGTCGTTCGGGTCGGCCTTGACCCTGCCCAGCGGCCATGTCGCGCCGCCGATGACGGCGGACAGATGGGTGCCGACGCCGCCGGGCACCTTGCCGAGCTTCTGCGCGAAGTCGAGCTTGAGGCTGCGGCCGTCGCCCAGGACGGTGGTGCCGATGGCGCCGTCGTACTTCCAGTCGGCGGGCAGCCGGAACGCGGAGGACGGGATGGCCTCCTTCGTCCCGCCCGGCTCGGTCCAGCGCAGGTGCAGATTGGATCCGCCGAAGTGCTCGAAGTACTCGACCTTGATGTCGACCGCCTTGCCGGCGGTCAGGTCGACGGGGGCCGAGGCCTGCTCCTTGTCCCAGTCGTCGACCCAGTGGTCGACGACGAGCCGGTCGTCGACCCAGAGCCGGAAACCGTTGTCCCCGATGAGGGAAAACGTTGTCGAGCCGGACTTCTCCGGGACCAGTTGCCCGGTCCAGCGCACGGTCGCGTCGTCGGCGCTGCCGGTGGCGGACTGGAGCCGGGAGTCCAGGCTGCCGAAGTCGATCTGCGGGTCGAACCCGGTGGCCTTCAGCGTGTCGAAGTCGAAGGCGCCGGGGGCGGATTGGGTGTAGTACTCCCCCTTGAGCCCGTGCGGGACCACGGGTTCGTCGGCGGTGGGGTGCGCGGCCTTCGCCGTGCCGGCCGTGGCGTGCGGTGCCACGGAGAGCGCGGTGAGTCCGAGTGCCGCGGTGAGCAGCAGGGCCAGCGGTCGGCCCTGGTGTCTGAAGCTACTGATGCGCACGGATCCTCCTGGTGTGGAACGCGGTGAGGCGTCGAGGAAGGGTGGCGGCTCGCCGCTCTAGTCGGTACAACTCGTTTGTACATCGTTGGAAAGAACGGCAGTTGGCATGACAGCACGCGTCCCGGCGCGCTGTCCAGGGTCATGACAAGCGCGTCCGAAGAGCGGGCGCGGTGAGCCGAAGGAGATTCCGTGCGGGTGAGCCTGAAGGATGTCGCGGAGCGCGCGGGCGTCTCGATCAAGACCGTTTCGAACGTCGTGAACAACTACCAGCACGTCACGCCCGCCATGCGGGCCCGGGTCCAGGAGGCCATCGACGAGCTGGGCTACCGGCCCAACCTGACCGCCCGCAACCTGCGCAAAGGCCGTACGGGCATCATCGCCCTGGCCCTGCCCGAGCTGGGCAACCCGTACTTCGCCGAGCTGGCCGGCGCGGTGATCGACGCCGCCGCCGAGCACGACGTGACGGTGCTGCTCGACCACACCCGGGGCGAGCGCGAGCAGGAGCTCCTGGTCAGCCAGGGGTTCCGGGCGCGGGTGATCGACGGGCTGATCCTGAGCCCGCTGGAGCTTGAGGCGGACGATCTGCGCGGCCGGGACGGCGACGAGGTGCCCCTGGTGCTGCTGGGCGAGCGCGAGTACGGCCTGCCCTACGACCACATCGCCATCGACAACGTGGCCGCGGCCCGCACCGCGGTGCGCCATCTGATCGGCCGGGGCCGCACCCGGATCGCCTACCTGGGCGAACGCACCGATTCGGCGAACCAGCCGGCCCGGCTGCGACTTGCGGGCTGGCGCGCGGAGTTGACCGGCGCGGGGCTGCCCGCGCCGGAGACGCTGGTGGGCGCGACGGGCGGCTGGGACCGCGGGGACGGGGCCGAGGCGATGGCCCGGATGCTGGACTGCGGGGTCCGGCCCGACGCGGTGTTCGCGTACAACGACCTGGTGGCGATCGGGGCGATGCGGGTGCTGCACGAGCGGGGCCTGCGCGTTCCGTGGGACGTCGCGGTGATCGGGTTCGACGACATCGCGGAGGGGCGGTTCGGGGCGGTCACGCTGACCACCATCTCGCCGGACAAGCAGGCCATCGCCCGGCTCGCGGTGCAGTCGCTGCTGGGGCGGCTCGACCGCCCGGTGGAGCAGGCGGGGCGCGAACTCACGGCGGAATTCCGGCTGGTGGAACGGGAGAGCACCCTGGGGCGGCGCTGAGACCGGATCGGCGCCCGCGCCCGCACCGGCGTTGCGCGACCCCTTTACAGCGTCCTTCCAACGATGTAAAAACCTCCCCTGTACCGCCGATGCATCTTTCGATCCGACAGGTCGAACCTCCAGCCATCGCACCACTCGACCCACCCCGTAGCCGCGTATCCGCGCCGGGCCGTGCCGTTTTGGGGACCTGATCATGACGCAGACCGTGCTCCACCGTCGCCGACGTACCTCCACCCGGGCCCTGTTCGCCGCCGGCCTGGTCGCGAGCCTCGCGCTCGCCACCGGCTGCGCCAAGTCGGAGGACGACGATTCCGGCTCCGACAAGGCGAGTTCCAGCGCCGGGAGCGACAACGCCGGGCAGGAGGTCGCCTCCCCCGGCACCGGCGAGACCTGTGACATCGCCACGTTCGGCGGCAAGAAGCTCGACCTGAAGAACGCCACCGTCGGCTTCTCGCAGTCCGAGAAGGAGGCCAACCCGTTCCGGATCGCGGAGACGGCCTCGCTCAAGGCCGAGGCAAGCAAGCGCGGCATCAAACTGCTCACGGCGAACGCCCAGTCGCAGTTCTCCAAGCAGATCAGCGATGTCCAGGACCTGATCGCCAAGGGCGCGGACCTGCTGGTCATCGCGCCGCTGAACTCGGACGGCTGGGAGCCGGTGCTGCGTGCGGCGGGCGCCAAGCACATCCCGATCGTCACGGTCGACCGCAAGATCAACGCGACGGCCTGCAAGGACTACGTGTCGTTCATCGGCTCGGACTTCGTCGAGCAGGGCAAGCGGGCGGCCGACCGGATGATCGAGGCGACCGGCGGCAAGGGCACCGTCGCGATCCTGCTCGGCGCGGCGGGCAACAACGTCACCACCGAGCGCACCAAGGGCTTCGAGGACCAGCTCAAGGCGAAGGCGCCGGGCCTGAAGGTCGTCTTCAAGCAGACCGGCGAGTTCGCCCGGGAGAAGGGCCAGCAGGTCACCGAGCAGCTCATCCAGTCCAAGCCGGACATCACCGGGATCTACGCCGAGAACGACGAGATGGGCCTCGGCGCCGTCAACGCCCTGAAGGGCGCGGGCAAGAAGGCCGGCGCCGTGAAGATCGTGACGGTGGACGGCACGCGCAACGCGGTCCAGGGCATCGTCGACGGCTGGATCTCCGGCGTCATCGAGTCGAACCCGCGCTTCGGCCCGCTGGCCTTCCAGACCCTGGACTCCTTCACCAAGGGCGACAAGGTCGGCCAGGACATCGTCATCAAGGACAGCGCCTACACGGAGGACAACGCCAAGACGGACCTCGACAAGGCGTTCTGACATGTTGTCGGTGACAGGTCTCAGCAAGACGTTCCCCGGCGTGCGCGCCCTCGACGGTGTCGACTTCACCGCGCGCGCCGGGGAGGTGCACGCGCTCATCGGGGAGAACGGGGCGGGCAAGTCCACGCTCATCAAGGTCCTCACCGGCGTGTACCGGCCGGACCCGGACGCGGGTGAACTCAGCTACGACGGCGAGCCGGTCGCCTTCGCCACCCCGCTCGACGCGCAGCACGCGGGCATCTCCACGATCTACCAGGAGGTCAATCTCGTCCCCCTGATGAGCGTGGCGCGCAATCTCTTCCTCGGCCGCGAGCCGCGCGGCCGGCTCGGCCTGATCGACTTCCGGCGCATGAACCGGGAGGCGGACGCGGCGCTGCGCGAGCTGGGCGTGCGGGTGGACGTCCAGCGGCCGCTGCGCGAACTCGGCGTCGGCGCCCAGCAGATGGTGGCCCTGGCCCGCGCCGTCTCGGTGGACGCGAAGGTCGTCATCATGGACGAGCCGACGTCGTCGCTGGAGCCGCGCGAGGTGCGGACGCTGTTCGGCGTGATCCGGATGCTGCGCGAGCGGGGCATCGCGGTCGTCTACGTCAGCCACCGGCTCGACGAGCTGTACGAGGTCTGTGACACGGTCACCGTGCTGCGCGACGGCAAGGTCGTGCACACGGGGAACCTCGCCGACCTGGACCGGCTGGCCCTGGTGTCGCTGATGCTCGGCCGCGCGATCGGCGACGTGCGGGACGAGGGGCTCACGAAGTTCTCCGGCGAGCACGACGCCGCCGCCGAACCCATCTTGCGCGCGCAGGAACTGACGGTCCGCCATCAGCTGCACGGGGTGTCGCTGGAGGTGCGGCCCGGCGAGGTCGTCGGGCTCGGCGGGCTGCTCGGCTCCGGCCGCAGCGAGACCGCGAAGGCCATCGCGGGCGCGCTGCCCACGGACAGCGGCCGGGTGCTCGTGGCCGGCTCGCCGGTCCGCTCGGGATCCACGCCCGCGGCGATCCGGGCGGGCATCAGCCTGCTGCCGGAGGACCGCAAGGCGGAGGGCATCGTGCCGGGCCTCTCGGTGCGGGAGAACATCGCGCTCGCGGCGCTGCCGGGGCTGTCCCGGTTCGGGCTGGTCGACGAGGCGCGGATCGACCGGATCGTCGACACCTTCGTGGCGCGGCTGCGGATCAAGACGGCGGGCCCGCACCAGAAGGTCGGCGAGCTGTCGGGCGGCAACCAGCAGAAGGTGCTGCTCGCCCGCTGGCTGGCGATGAACCCGAAGGTGCTGCTGCTGGACGAGCCGACGCGCGGTATCGACGTCGGCGCCAAGGCCGAGGTCCAGAAGCTCATCGACGAGCTGGCGGACGACGGCCTCGGGGTGCTGCTGATCTCCTCCGACCCGGAGGAGCTGATCGAGGGCTCGGACCGGGTCGTCGTCCTGAAGGACGGCGCGGTGGTCGCGGAGCTCGCCGGAGACGCGGTGACGGAGGATCGTCTGATGCGCGCGATCGCCGCGACTCCCTTTGAAGGGAAGCACGTTGAGTGATCTGACCCTGGGCAGGGCCGGTGTCGACCGCGACCGGCTGCTGCGCCTCCTCCAGGACTACGGCGTGTACGCCGGTGTCGCGGTGCTGCTCCTGGCGAACATCGCGTTCACCCCGCACTTCCTGTCGGCGGAGAACTTCCGCACCCAGGCCGTGCAGGTGGCGCCGGTGCTGATCGTGGCGCTCGGCATGGCGCTGGCGATCGGCAGCGAGGGCGTGGACCTGTCGGTCGGCTCCGTGATGGCGCTCGCCACCTCCGTCATCTCCCTCTATCTGGGCTACGGCGTGGTGGTCGCCGTCGTGGCGGCGCTGGTCGGCGGGGCGCTGGTGGGGGTCGCGAACGGCGCGCTGGTGGCGTTCATCGGCGTCCAGCCCATCGTCGCCACGCTGGCGCTGATGGTCGCCGGGCGCGGGCTCGCCCTGGTGCTGCTGCCGCAGCTGAAGGACGTGCGGGATCCGGGGCTGCGCTCGCTCGGCACCGGCGACGTGCTCGGCATCCCCTATCTGGTGCTGATCGCGGCGGCGCTGGCCCTGCTGGTCGCCTTCGTGGTGCGCCGCACCACGTTCGGCCGGCAGCTGCTGGCCATCGGCGACAGCCGCCCGGCCGCGCGGCTCGCGGGACTCCCGGTGCGGCGGGTGCTCGTCCTCGTCTACGTCGCGTCGGGTGTCCTGGCGGCGATCGCCGGGGTGCTGGCGACGGCGCGGCTCACCGCGAGCGACCCGACGTCGCTCGGCAATCTGATGGAACTCTCCGCGATCACCGCGGTGGTGGTCGGCGGCACGCCGCTGACCGGCGGCCGGGTGCGGATCGGCGGCACGGTCGCGGGCGCGGTGCTGATCCAGCTGCTCACGGCCACGCTCATCAAGCACGACCTGCCGCCGTCGTGGACACAGATCGCGCAGGCCGTGGTGATCGTGCTCGCCGTCTACGCGGCCAGGGAGCGGGGGAAGCGATGACGATGACGGACTCCACAGCGCCCGGGACGACCGGGCCGGCCAGGACGGTCGACGAGGAACCGCCGGGCGCGACGCGCGCGGAGCGGCTGAGCGCGCTCGCGCAGCAGCACGGCGCGCTGGTCACGCTGGTGATCGCGGTGATCGCCGCGTCGCTCTCCTTCGACACGTTCCTGACCGGGGACAACCTGGAGAACATGGCGCTGTCGTCGGCGTTCCTCGCCGTCGTGGCGCTCGGCATGACCTTCGTGATCGTCACCGGTGGCATCGACCTGTCGGTGGGCTCGCTGTTCGCGCTCGGCGGGGTGCTCGCCGCGTGGGGTTCGCGGTACGGGACGGTGGTGGCGCTGCTGCTGCCGCTGGCGGTGTGCGGGCTGATCGGGCTGGTGAACGGGCTGCTCATCGCGCGCTCCCGGCTCGCCCCGTTCATCGTGACGCTCGCGGCGATGCTCGGCGCGCGCGGGCTGCTCCTCGCGATCACCGACGAGGGGTCGACCACGTATCTCGTCGACAAGTCCACGTTCTTCGCCACGCTCGGCCAGGGCCGGCTGCTCGGGATCGGCGTCCCGGTGTGGATCACCCTGGCGCTGTTCGTCGGCGGCGCGGTCGTGCTTCGGCGGTCCCGCTTCGGCCAGTACGTGTACGCGGTCGGCGGCAACGAGGACGCGGCGGCGCTGATGGGCGCGCCGGTGGCCCGCACGAAGATCGGCGTCTACACCGTGTCGGGGCTGTGCGCGGGGCTCGCCGGGGCGCTGAACGCGGCGTGGCTGGTGTCCGGGGTGACCATCCTCGGCTCCGGCATGGAGCTGGAGGCGATCTCGGCGGTCGTCATCGGCGGCACGCTCCTGACGGGCGGCTTCGGGTTCATCAGCGGCTCGCTCGTGGGCGTGCTGCTGCTGAAGGTCATCCAGAACGTCATCAACCAGATCGGCTCGCTCGACTCCGCGTACCAGCAGGTGGTCAGCGGGGCGTTCCTGGCGGTCGTGGTGATCGCCCAGACCTGGCTCGGGAGGCGCCGCCGGGTGCTGTGAGCCCGGGGTTTCACCGGTTTCGCCGCGGCTGAAACCGGGCTGAGGCCGCGCTGAGAGCGGCGTGCCGCACGCTCTGCGGCATGACGACAACGACCAAACCCCCGCTCGCGGTGGCGGCGCACGGGCTGCGCAAGTGCTTCGGCGACAAGGTGGTCCTCGACGGCATCGACCTGACGGTGCCGGAGGGGACGGTCTTCGCGCTGCTCGGACCGAACGGCGCGGGCAAGACCACCGCCGTGAAGATCCTCTCCACCCTCGTCACCGCCGACGCCGGCGCCCTGCGGGTCGGCGGGCACGACCTCGCCACCGACCCCCGGGCGGTCCGCGCCCTGATCGGCGTGACCGGGCAGTTCTCCGCCGTCGACGGACTGATCACCGGCGAGGAGAACATGCTCCTCATGGCCGACCTGCACCACCTCTCCAGGGGCGAGGGACGCCGGGTCACCGCCGAACTCCTGGAGCGGTTCGACCTGGTGGAGGCCGCGAAGAAGCCCGCCTCCACCTACTCGGGCGGCATGAAGCGCCGCCTCGACCTCGCCATGACCCTCGTCGGCGGGCCGCGCGTCATCTTCCTCGACGAGCCGACGACCGGCCTCGACCCGCGCTCCCGCCACACGATGTGGGGCATCATCCGCGAGCTGGTCCGCGACGGCGTGAGCGTCTTCCTCACCACCCAGTACCTGGAGGAGGCCGACGAGCTCGCCGACCGGATCGCCGTGCTGCACGACGGCAGGATCGCCGCCGAGGGCACCGCCGAGGAACTCAAGCGGATCGTCCCCGGCGGGCATGTGCGGCTGCGCTTTACCGACCCCGACGCCCACCGGTCGGCCGCCGACGCCCTGCGCGAGGCCACCCGCGACGACGAGGCACTGACCCTCCAGATCCCCAGCGACGGCAGCCAGCGCGAGCTCCGCGCCATTCTCGACTGGCTCGACGCGGCCGGCGTCGAGGCCGACGCGCTGACCGTCCACACGCCGGACCTGGACGACGTGTTCTTCGCCCTGACCAGCACCGACCCGTCGAAGGAGACCGTCCGATGAGCGCCCTGGGCCTCGCCGTCCGCGACACGCGGACCATGCTGCGCCGCAATCTGCTGCACGCCCGCCGCTACCCGTCGATGACCCTGAACCTGCTGCTCACCCCGATCATGCTGCTGCTGCTCTTCGTCTACATCTTCGGCGACGTGATGAGCGCGGGCATCGGTGGCGACGACCGCTCCGACTACATCGCCTACCTCGTCCCCGGCATCCTGATGATGACGATCGGCGGCACGGTGATCGGGGCCGCGGTGTCCGTCGCGACCGACATGACCGAGGGCATCATCGCCCGCTTCCGCACCATGGCCGTCTTCCGCGGTTCGGTGCTCATCGGGCACGTCGTCGGCTGTGTGCTCCAGTGCGTGGCGAGCGTGGTGCTCGTCGGCGCCGTGGCGGTGGCCATCGGTTTCCGGTCGCACGACGCGACGGTCCTGGAGTGGCTGGCCGCGTTCGGGCTGCTCGTCCTCTTCGCCCTGGCGCTGACCTGGATCGCGGTCGGCATGGGGCTCGCCAGCCCCACCCCGGAGGGCGCGGCCAACAGCGCGCAGCCGCTGATCCTGCTGCCGCTGATCTCCAGCGCCTTCATCCCGGCGGACACGATGCCGGGCTGGTTCCGGCCGATCGCCGAATACCAGCCCTTCACCCCGGCCATCGAGACGCTGCGCGGCCTGCTCCTGGGCACCGGGATCGGCCACAACTGGTGGATCGCGCTGCTGTGGTGCGTGGCGCTGACCGCGCTCGGCGGGCGCTGGGCGACGGCGTCCTTCAACCGCGACCCGAAGTGAGGGCGCGGGCCGCGGCCCCCAGTGCGTCCCGGTCCAGGGCGGCGTACTCCGACACCGCGTCGTGGTACGCCGCCCGGTCGGCGGCCTCGGCCGCGCTCCGGGCCCGGGACGCGGACATCGTCGGCTGGAACTCCCGCCCCACCCCCAGCCGTTCGGCCAGCGCGATCATCCGTACGGCGCGGGCGGCGTCGGTCCCGATGTCGGCCAGGCCGAGCGCGTGCAGCACCGGGCCGAGGACGTACAGGTCCGCCGGTGCGCGGGTGGGGCCGGCGAGCGTAGTGCGCAGCCACTGCCGCAGCCGGCCGACCGTCGCCGCGACCGCGTCGAGCCGCCCGGCGTGGGCGTGCGCGGTCACCGACACCGACTGCATGATCAGTGCCCACGGTTCGAGCGCGGCGGCGGTGCCGGGCCGGGCCCGGCGGCGATGGTCCGCTCGACGGCGCCGCGCCACAGTCCGAGACCGACCTCGGTGAGCCCGCGGGCCAGGGCGATCTCGGCGCGCCCGGCGAGGTCCGGGCGGTAGGCGGCGTCCTGCGCGGGCGCGGTGTCCTGCTCGGTGCGGCGCAGCCAGTACTCGGCCTCGTCGGGGTCGCCGCGTTGCAGGCAGGCGAGGACCAGGTGGCGGCGGATGAAGATGTAGTCGTGCCCGTCGTTGAGCCGCGGCACCACCGCGAGGACCGTGCGGAGGTGTGCGTACGCCTCGTCGCCGCGTCCGGTGCGCAAGTACAGCTCGGAGAGCCGGGAGTGGCCCATGAGCTGGACGGACGGGTTGTCGGCCGGGGCCAGTTCGGTGAGCGTGCGCTGGGCCGAGGCGATCGCGCGGTCCAGGTCGTGCGCGTACTCCCAGACGTACGTGGCGATGCTCTCGGCGATCCCGGCGACCAGGGGCTGTGCGTCGGCGCAGAGGCGGCGCAGCACGGCGTGGTCGGGGGGCCGCATGTCGGGGACGGCGCTCAGTACGACGGCGGTGGCGCGCAGCAGGGTGTCCGGCGGGGCGGCGGGCAGTCGGCGCAGGGCGACGAGCTGGCGGACGGCGCTGACGCCCGAGCCCATGAGCAGGGCGGCGACGCAGAGCACGGCCGCGGCGCGGGCGACTTCGGCCTGGCCGGGGGCGGGCCGGTAGTGGGAGAGCAGGGGGCCGGTGTCGGCGGCGAGGGTGGCGAGGCGGGAGTAGTGGGCGTCGTTGGACCACAGGGTGGCGAGGACGGCGGTCAGGGCGGCGACGGTGGGGCCGTCCTCGCGGGCGAGGGCGTGCCGCAGGGCCAGGACGAGGTTGTCCTGCTCGGCCTTGATCCGCTCCCAGCCGGGCAGCGGCTCCGAGCCGAATATGACGTCGTGGTGCGCCTCCCCGAACTCCCGTGCCCACTCAAGCAGTCGGAGCACGGCGTGCTCGTCCTCGCCCGCCTCGGCGCGCCGGGCCGCGCTGAACTCCCGTACGGTCTCCAGCATCCGGAACCGCACCCCGGCCGGCGTGTCGGTGGCGGTGACCAGGGACTGGCCGGCCAGCTCCTCCAGGAGGAACAGCGCGTCGGCGCCCAGGATCCGCTCCGCCGCCGCGCCGAGGAAGCCGCCGGGGAAGACGGACAGGGTCCGCAGCGCGGCCCGGGCGTCCTCGTCGAGGAGGTTCCAGCTCCAGTCGACGACGGCGTGCAGGGTGCGGTGCCGCTCCGGGGCGTCCCGGGCGCCGCCGCGCAGGAGGGCGAAGCGGTCGCCGAGGCGGCGGGCCAGCTCCGGCACGGACAGGGCGCGGACCCGGGCGGCGGCCAGCTCCACGGCGAGCGGCAGCCCGTCGAGGTGGCGGCAGAGCGCGGCGACGTCGTCCGGCGGCAGCTCCACGCCGGGCCGGGCGGCGCGGGCGCGCTGGGTGAACAGCTCGACGGAGGTGGCCAGTCGCAGCTCGGGCAGCGCGTACACGGCCTCGGAGGTCAGGCCGAGCGGGGCCCGGCTGGTGGTGAGGATCCGCAGGTCCTGCGACGACGCGACGAGGGCCCGGACGAGGTCGGCGGCGCCCCGCACGACCTGTTCGCAGTTGTCGAGGACCAGCAGGGCGGGGCCGGGGCCGAGCGCGGCGAGGATGCGGGGGACGGAACGCGACGGCGCGTCCGGCGCGTTCGGGGTGTCCGGGGGGCTCGGGGTGTCCGGGGCGCCGCCCGCGCCGAGCGCGGAGGCCACTTCCGCGGCCACGTCCTGGTCGGCGGTGACGCCGGCCAGCGGCACGAAGTGGACCACGCGCTGGGCGGCCCGGCGGCTGACGGCGTGTGCGAGGCGGGTCTTGCCGAGGCCGCCGGGGCCGACGACGGTGACGGCGCGGGAGGTGGTCAGGAGGGTCCGCACCGCCGCGATGTCGTCGTCGCGGCCGAGCAGCCGGTTCGGCTCGTGGGGGACGCCGTGCCGGACGGGGGGTGCCTCGCCGCCCAGCAGCTCCTGCTGGACGGCCCTGAGCCGGGGTCCGGGGTCGGTGCCGAGGGCGTCGCGCAGTGCGCGGCGGTGGGTCTCGTAGCGGGCCAGTGCGGCGGAGGGGCCCGCGGTGGCCGCCTCGCCGCGCAGCAGTTCGGCGAGGACCTCTTCGTCGTGCGGCTGCCGGGCGGCGGTCTCGGCGAGCGGTCCCGCGGCCTCCGCGTGCCGGCCGAGCCGGGCCAGGGCGAGCGCCCGGGCGCGGGCGAGCGCGGCGCGGACGGGGGCGCGTTCGGCGCGCAGCGCCGCGACGGGGTCGGCTCCGCCGTCGTCCGGGGTGCCCTCCCACAGGGCGAGGCCGGCCTCTGCGGCGGCCAGGGAGCCCGCGTGGTCGCCCGCGCGGGCCCGGTCGGCGCTCGCGGCGGCGTGCAGGAGCAGGGCGGAGCTGTCGATCCGGTCGTCGGCGAGGGCGAGCCGGTAGCCGGCCGGGGTGCTCTCGATGACGTCGGCGCCCAACTGCGCCCGGGCGCGGGAGACCAGGACCTGCACCGCTTTTCCCGGCCGTTCGGGCAGGGCGTCCGGCCACAGGCCGGCGACGAGCCGCTCGGTGCCGCAGCCGGTGCGCGGGTCACCGGCGAGCAGGGCGAGCAGTCCGCGCAGCCGGGGCGCGGTGATCTCCTGTCCGCGCCAGGCGACGCGCGGCAGGAGGGTCAGGTCACAGGTCACGCGTGCAGGTTAACCAGGGCGGTCGCAGACCGGCCCCGCCGGGGCGGGAACGGCCGGGACAGCCGGGACAGCCGGGACAGGGGCCGCGGATCGCCGTGGGCCCGCGCCGAGTTGGACCAGGACCGCGAGCGCGCAGGCCGCCGCGCCGCCGGCCCAGACGGTCAGGTAGGCGGTCAGGGACGGGGTGTCGGTCGCGCCGATGACGAGGGAGCCGAGCGCGACGGAGAAGACGGCGCCGCCGACGCTGCCGCCGAGGGTCTTGAGGTTGTTGTAGACGGCGGTGGCGCTCGCGGTGCGGTCGGCGGCGCTGCCCTCCACGACGACGGTGGGCAGTCCGCCGAGCGCGAGGCCGCAGCCGACCCCGACGAGCGCGTTGGCCACCGCGAACGGGGCGAGTCCCGAGTGCACCGCGAGCAGTGCGGTGTGTCCGACGGTGAGCAGGGCGAACGCGCCGAGCAGCAGGGTGCGGTAGCCGATCCTGGTGGCGAGCGCCGCGCACAGGGCGGAGCCGGCGAAGGCCATGATGTTGGGGATGACGCCGTAGAGGCTGATCTGCCAGGCGGCGAGGCCGAATCCGTACCCGGTCGCGTCGGGGGACGCGGCCATGAAGCTGACGGCGACGGGCTGTCCGCCGAGCATCACGGCGCCGAGCACGAACCCGGACGCGTAGAAGGGGGCGCTCTGCCGGCGGGCCACCGCGCGGACGTCCACCAGGGCGTCCGGCCGGCCGAGTTGCGTCCTGGTCCACGCGGCGAACAGCGCGGCGGCCAGCAGCAGTCCGCCGAGGACGGGCGCGGAGGTCCAGCCCCGGGAGGAGCCGCGCGCCACCGTGCCGAGCAGCGTGACCAGGGCGAGGGCGAGGAGGGCGGCGCCGGACCAGTCCATGCGGCCCCGGCCGCGGGTGCGGGACTCCGGGATCGCGGTGAAGGACAGGGCGAGGCAGCCGACGGCGGCGACGGCGAGCACGGCGAGGGTGGGGCGCAGGGCGCCGAGGAGGCTGAGCAGCGGTCCGACGAGTCCGTGCCCGAGGACGGTGCCGAGGGTGAGGGCGCCGACCAGCAGGCCGACGGCGCGGCGGCCGCCGTCGACGCTGAGCCGGTCCCGTACGAGGCCGATCTCCAGGGGCAGCAGCGCGGCGAGCGGGCCCATCAGGGCGCGGCCCAGCAGCAGCACGCCGAGGTTCGGGGCGCAGGCGACGAGGACGGTGCCCGCCGCGACGACGGCGAGGGACAGCCGGAGCATCCGCCGGTGTCCGTACAGGTCGCCGAGGCGGCCGAGGGCCGGGACGGCGACGGCGGCGGCGAGCAGCTGGACCGAGGTGAACCACTGGGCGGTACCGGTGCTGACGCCCTGTCCGTGCTGGATCTCGGGGACCAGCGGCACGGCCGCGCCCTGGAGGAATCCGCTGACCAGCTCGAAGGCGACGAGCAGCCCGACGACCGCCCGGACCTTCGGCGGTCCGGTGTCCGGGGCGGCGCTCCCCCGGGCGCTCACGCGGTGGCTCCGCGGGCCAGGCGGCGCTCGGCGAGCGCGGCCAGCAGGGCGGCCTGCCGGGCGAGGACCGTGTCGTCGAAGACGGCGAGCGGGGAGTGGTTCATCGGGGCGTTCGCGACATCGGTGCCCGCGGGCGCGGCGCCGACCATGAGCATCGCGCCGGGGACGCGCTGGAGGACGAACGCGAAGTCCTCGGAGCCGTTGGAGGGGTTGGGGGCCTGCCAGACCTCGCCCGCGTCGAACAGGTCGCGGGCGGTCTCCAGCGCGAAGGCGGTCTCGTCGGGCGCGTTCACGGTGACCGGGTAGCTCACCTCGTACGTCACGTCGGCCTCGACGCCGTGTGCCTCGGCGATCCCGCGCACCAGGCGGGGCAGGCCCTCGACGAGGCGTTCGTGGGCGGGCTCGGAGTAGCTGCGGACCGTCGCTCCGAAGGTCGCGGTGTCGGGGATGACGTTCTGCTGGGTACCGGCGTGGAAGGTGCCGACGGTGACGACGGCGGGGTCGAACAGGTCGAAGCGGCGGGTCACCCAGGTCTGGATCGCGGTGACGATCTCGCAGGCGACCGGGATCGGGTCCTTGGCGCTGTACGGCGTCGAGCCGTGGCCGCCTCTGCCGCGTACGGTCACGCTCAGCCGGTCGGAGGCGGAGGTGACGGTGCCGGGGCGGGTGGCGATCCAGCCGCCGGGCAGGGTGTTCGAGGCGACGTGCAGCGCGTAGGCGGCGTCGAGGGGCCTGCCCGCCGCGTCGAGCACCCCCTCCTCGATCATCAGGCCGGCGCCGTTGTGGCCCTCCTCCCCCGGCTGGAACATGAGGACGACGTCGCCGTGCAGGTCCGCGCGGCGCTCGGCGAGCAGGGTCGCGGCGCCGACCAGGCCCGCGGTGTGCAGGTCGTGGCCGCAGGCGTGCATGGCGCCGGGGACCCGGGAGGCGTAGTCGACCCCGCTGCCCTCGGTGACGGGCAGGGCGTCCATGTCGGCGCGCAGCAGGACGGCGCCGCCGGGCCGCCCGCCGCGCAGCACCGCGGTGACGGAGCTGAGGCCCGTGCCGGTGGTGATCTCCAGGGGCAGGTCCGCCAGGGCGGCGAGGACCTTCTCCTGGGTGCGGGGCAGCCGGAGGCCGAGTTCGGGTTCCTGGTGCAGGGCGCGGCGCAGCCGGACGAGGTCGGGCTGGAGTTCCTGGGCGCGTGCGGTGAGCGACATGCGGGGGTGAACCTCCTGGTACGGTCCGGCTGATCGCGGTGGAGCGTGCGCGGAATGGCGTCAGGGTGCCGCCCTGCCGCAGGACCGGACCGGAAAACGCAGGGAAAACGCGAGGATGCAGCGGTGACGCAGGATTTCGGCAGGCAGGCCCTGGACGGGCTGGACCAGGCGCTGGTGCACGCCCTCCAGATCGCGCCCCGGGCCGGGTGGGCGCGGATCGGCGCGGTGGTGGGGGCGGACCCGGTGACGGTGGCCCGGCGCTGGCAGCGGCTGACCCGCGACGGGTCCGCGTGGATCGGCTGCCATCCGGGGCCCGCCGCCGCCGAGTCCGGGCAGGGCTGCCTGGCGTTCGTCGAGGTCGACTGCGCGAACGGGCGGCTGACCGAGGTCGCCCGGGCGCTCGTGGCGGAGGCCCACGTGATCACCGTCGAGCACGTCAGCGGCGGCCGTGACCTGCTGCTGACGGTCCTCGCGCCCCGGCTGTCGGCGCTCACCCGGTGGGTGACGCACCGGCTCGGCGCGCTGGAGGGCATCGTCGGCACCCGCACCCATCTGGCGAGCACCGTGTACACGGAGGGCAGCCGATGGCGGCTGCGCGCCCTGGGCGGTGAGCAGATCGCCCGGCTCGCCGAGGACGCGGCGCCCCGCGCGGACGGGGCCGCCTTCGCGCTGACCGATCTCGATCACGCGCTGCTCGCCGAGCTGTCCGTGGACGGCCGGGCGAGCCACCGGGCGCTGGCCGAGCGGTGCGGGACCGGCCCGGACACGGTCCGGCGCCGGCTGAACCGGCTGCTGGCGTCCAACATGGCGCAGTTCCGCTGCGAGGTGGCGCGGCCGCTGTCGGAGTGGCCGGTCTCGCTGATCCTGTGGGGCCGGGCCGCCCCCGCCGAGCTGCGCGCGGTGGCCGAGCAGGTCACGGGCGCGCGCGAGGTGCGGCTGTGCGCGGGCGTGATCGGCCGGCACAACCTCAAGCTGGTCGCCTGGGTCCGCTCGCTCGACGACGCCCAGCGCTTCGAGGTCCGGCTCGCCGAGCGGGTGCCCGCGCTCACCGTCGTCGACCGGGCGGTGGCCCTGTGGCCGATGAAGCTGAACGGGAACCTGCTGGACGAGCGCGGCTACCGCACCGGCGCGGTGCCGATCGACGTGCGGGCCGTGGGCGGCTGAGCCTCAGCGCACGGACTGGGCCTTGCCGAGCGCGATCACCCCGCCTTGGGAGACGGTGTACAGCTCGGCGTCCCGGCCCGGGTTGACGCCGATGGTGGCGCCGGCCGGGACCTCCACGTTCTTGTCGAGGACCGCGCCGCGCACCACGGCCCCGCGCCCGACGCGGACGTTGTCGTGCAGCACCGAGCCCTGGACGACCGCGCCGTCCTCGACACTCACGCCGGGCGACAGCACGGACCGGGTGACCTGTCCGCGGATCACGCAGCCGGGGCTGACGATCGACTCGCTGGCGATGCCGGCCGCGCAGAACCGTGCGGGCGGCAGCTGCCCGGCGTGGGTGTAGATCGGCCAGAGCCGGTTGTCCAGGTTGAAGGCGGGCCGGTCGGAGACCAGGTCCATGTGGGCGTCGTAGTACGTGTCGAGCGTGCCGACGTCACGCCAGTAGCCGTGGTCGCGTTCGGTCTCGCCCGGGACGTGGTTGGCGTCGAAGTCGTAGACCTGGGCGACCCCGCGCTCGGTGAGCAGCGGCAGGATCGAGCCGCCCATGTCGTGCGCGGAGTCGTCGTCCTCGGCGTCCTGGAGGAGGGCGTCGACGAGCGTCTTGGTGGTGAAGAGGTAGTTGCCCATGGAGGCGAACACCTCGTCCGGCGAGCCGGCCAGCGGCGGCGGGTCGGTGGGCTTCTCCAGGAACGCCTCGACGCGCGTGCCGTCGCCCGCGGGGGTGATGACGCCGAACGCGGACGCCTGGGAACGCGGCACCCGGATCCCGGCGACGGTGACGCCCGCACCGGACTCGATGTGCTGGGTGAGCATCTGGCGCGGGTCCATCCGGTAGACGTGGTCGGCGCCGAACACCGCGATGAAGTCGGGCTGTTCGTCATGGACCAGGTTCAGCGACTGGAGGATGGCGTCGGCGCTGCCCGAGTACCAGCGCGGGCCGAGCCGCTGCTGGGCGGGGACCGGCGTGACGTAGTTGCCGAGCAGGCTCGACATCCGCCAGGTCGTCGTCACGTGCCGGTCGAGCGAGTGCGACTTGTACTGCGTCAGGACGCAGATCCGCAGGATGTCGGCGTTGACGAGGTTGGAGAGCACGAAGTCGACGAGGCGGTACATGCCGCCGAACGTCACCGCGGGCTTCGCCCGGTCCGCGGTGAGCGGCATCAGCCGCTTGCCCTCTCCTCCCGCCAGTACGATCCCGAGCACCGAAGGCCCACCGCGCATGCCCAACCCCCCATGTTTCAGGCGCCGTCAAGGATCTCCTCGTATACCCCGACCGTGCGCCTGGCTATCGCGTCCCAGCCGAATTCCGCGGCCGCCCGCTCGCGGCCCGCCGCGCCGAGCCCGCGGGCCTCGGCGGGGTCGGCGACCACCGTGTTCAGCGCGTCGGCCAGGCCGCGCTCGAAGCCCTCCGGGTCCTGCTCCGCGTACGGGACGAGCAGGCCCGTCTCGCCGTGGGCCACCACCTCGGGGATGCCGCCGACCGCGGAGGCGACGACCGCGGTGCCGCAGGCCATCGCCTCCAGGTTGACGATGCCGAGCGGTTCGTAGACCGACGGGCAGACGAACGCGGTGGCGTGGCCGAGGAGTTGGACGACCTCGGAGCGGGGCAGCATGGACGGGATCCAGTGCACCCCGTCCCGCGTCCGCTTCAGCTCCTCCACCAGCTCCCGGAACTCGCGGCCGATCTCGGGGGTGTCCGGGGCGCCCGCGCAGAGCACGAGCTGGACGCCCTTGGTCAACTCGTGGGCGGCGCGCAGCAGATGGGGGACGCCCTTCTGCCGGGTGATGCGGCCGACGAACAGGACGTAGGGGCGGGCCGGGTCGACGCCGAAGCGGCGCAGCACGTCGGTGCCGGGGTCGGCCCGGTAGAGCGAGACGTCGATGCCGTTGTGGACGACGCGGACCCGCTTGGGCTCCAGCGCGGGGTAGCAGGCGAGGATGTCGTCGCGCATCGCCCGGGACACCGCGATGACCCCGTCCGCGGCCTCGATGGCCGTGCGCTCCGCCCAGGCCGACAGCGCGTAGCCGCCGCCGAGCTGCTCGGCCTTCCAGGGGCGCAGCGGTTCGAGGGAGTGGGCGGTCAGCACGTGCGGGATGCCGAGGTGGAGGGCCGCGAGGTGGCCGGCGAGGTTCGTGTACCAGGTGTGGGAGTGGACGAGCTGGCGGCCTTCGAGGGCGGCGGCCATGGAGAGGTCCACGGAGAGCGTGCGCAGCGCGTCGTTCGCCCCGTCCAGGGCCGGCCAGGCGCGATGCCGGCGCACTCCGTCGCCCGCGCCCTCGCCCCAGGTGTGCACGTCCAGGTCGACGAGCGGCCTGAGCTCGCGCGCCAGGAACTCGACGTGCACTCCCGCGCCGCCGTAGACATCCGGCGGGTATTCCCGGCTGAGCAGTCCCACTCGCACGCGCGACCCCCGTCATCGGTCGGGCACCACCGCTGTCAGGTCGCGACCGCCCTCGCTCCGCTGTCCTGCGAACCGCTGTTCGCCGGGCGCGTCCCATGGTCACCCATGAACGTCTTTCGCGGAAGAGTGCCGACACGTTCCGTGGTCCCCCGGCCACCCGCCCAGGGGATGACTCCGTCTCCGGCGTACTCCATCGGGAGTAGGACCCATTGCCTGCTCAGGTCGGACGACACGAATGGCCGGAACGAGAGATCGTAGAGGTATGACAACCGACCGTCGGCCGCACCGGACCCCCGGGAGCGCCCCATGAGCGCCCTGGCGCTGTCCGTGCTGCTGTCCCTCGTGTCCGCGGTGGCCTACGCGGGCGGGGCGATCGTGCAGGAGCGGGTGGCGGAGACCTCTCCGGAGACGGCGTACGCGCCGCTGCGCAGGCCCGCGTGGTGGGGTGCGGGCGGCCTGAACGGCCTGGGCGCCCTCCTGCACGTCGTGGCGCTCGCCCTCGGCCCGCTGAGCCTGGTGCAGCCGCTGGGCGCGCTGACGATCGTCCTGGCGCTGCCGATGGCCGCCCTGCTCGTGGGGCGTCGGGCGGGGGCCACGGCCTGGCGCGGTGCGATCATGGCGACGGCCGGTCTCGCGGGGCTGCTGGCGCTCACCGGGGGCGCCTCCGAGCAGTCCCTGGGCGGCCCGGAGCGGCTGCTGGTCGGCCTGATCACGGCCGGGGGCGTGCTGGTCCTGCTGACGTCGGCGCGGGCCGTGCACCGGCATCCGGTGGTGCGCTCGGTCCTGCTGGCCGTGGCGGCGGGCGGCGCGTTCGGCATGGCGTCGGTGTTCACGAAGTCGGTGGCCGTCGACTGGTCGGGCGAGCCGCTGGCGCAGCTCACGACGCTGCTGGCGATAGCGGGCCTCGCCGGCACCGGCATGCTGGTCTCGCAGGCCTCGTACCGGGACGCGGGCCTCGCCGTGCCGCTGGCGACGGCGACGGTGGTGAACCCGGTGGTGGCGGCGGCCGTCGGCATCACGCTGTTCGGCGAGACGTTCCGGCACGGCACGATCGGTACGGTCCTGGCGCTGGGCTGCGGTGTCGTCGCGGCGGGTGGCCTGATCCTGCTGACGACGGAGCGCATCGGGCACGGGCAGCCGGCGCGGCCCGTGTCCCGGGAGCCGGAGCACACCACGGAGAGTGACGCCCGGCCGGCGGTGCGCGTCCCGGACAGGAGGGCGGTTCCCGACGCCCCTGCGGTCTCGGACGCGGCACCGGACGGGCCGGCGGATCCCGGCGGCCCGCAGGCGCGGGACAGCCCAACGGTCCCGGACAGTCCCGCGGCGCTGGACAGCCTGCCGCGCCAGTCCCCGGACCGGCGCGACGGGCTGGGCAGTGCCTGCGGGGGCGGCCGGTCCTTCAGATTCTGACGCCGTGGGCCCGCAGATAGGCGAGCGGGTCCACGTCGCTGCCGAAGCCGGGCCCGGTCCGCACCTCGAAGTGCAGATGCGGGCCCGTGCTGTTGCCCGTGGACCCGGAGCGGGCGATGCGCTGGCCGGTGACCACGCGCTGCCCGGTCTTGACGCTCAGGGCCGACAGGTGCCCGTACTGGCTGTACTTGCCGTCGGCGTGCCGCAGCACGACCTCGTAGCCGTACGAGCCGCCCCAGCCGGCCGAGACGACCGTGCCGGCCTCGATCGCCTTCACCGAGGTGCCGGTGGGCACCTCGAAGTCGACGCCCGTGTGATAGCCCTTCGACCAGGAGGAACCGGCCGCGTGGTACGGCGTGCCGATGGACGCGGAGACCGGGGCGACGACGCCGCCCGACGCCTTCTGCCCGGTACTGGCCTTCTTCGCCTCGGGCTTCTTGGTCGCGTGTTCCCTGGGCTCGTGCTTCTTGGTCGCGTGCTTGTCGGTGCCGGGCTTCTTCGCGTCGGGCTTCTTCGCGTCCGGCTTCTGCGGGGCCGCCTGGTGGGCGTCGGGCCGCAGCGGCACGTTCTTGCCGTGGTCGGGGACCGTCAGCCGCTGGCCGGGGACGATGAGGTCCGGGTCGCCGCCGACGACCGTGCGGTTGGCGGCGTACAGGCGGGTCCAGCCGCCGCTCACCTTCCGGGTCTCGGCGATCCCGGAGAGGGTGTCGCCGTGGACGACGGTGTACATCTCGGAGCGGCCCCTGCTCGCCGTCGACTGCGGGATGACCTCGGGCTTGACGTCGCGGACGTCCTTGACGACCTTGGCGGACCCGACGTCCTTCGTGGTCCGCGCCGCGGCCTGGGCGGGACCGGGCGCCCCGCGGGACAGGCCGGCCCGCTGCGAGCAGACGGGCCAGGCGCCGGGCCCCTGGCCCGCCAGGACCTTCTCGGCGACGGCGATCTGCTGGTCCTTGCTCGCGAGGTCGGCGCGCGGGGCGTAGGCCCGGCCGCCGTACGCGGACCAGGTGGAGGCGGTGAATTGCAGGCCGCCGTAGAACCCGTTGCCCGTGTTGATGCTCCAGTTGCCGCTGGACTCGCAGGCGGCGACCTTGTTCCAGGTGCCGATGTCCGCGGCCTGTGCGCCGCCCGCGCCGATCAGCGGGATCGCCATGCCGGCGCCGCCCACGGTCACGGTGAGCGAGGCCCGGTTGACCCGGCTGGGCTGATACCGGCGGTGCCGGCCGCGTAATGCCATGAACGCCCCCTTGGCTGCCCTGAAATCCCACGGGCACACGTAGGAGCGGCAAATTAGCCGCTCCTACGCGCTGCTGACAAGGGCGCCGTCGGCCACCGTGGCCGTAATCAGCCCTTCAAGTGGCCCGGAATCCAACGGAGTTGGACCGCCTGCTGGAAGGCGCCGCCGCCCTCGTGGTCGTTGAAGGCATATACCTCCATCGAGCGCTCCGCACCCGCCCAGTGGTTGTACGCCGCGAACACGGTCGACGGCGGGCAGGTCAGGTCCTCCAGGGCGACCGAGAAGAGACCGGGGGCCGTGGCGCGTGCGGCGAAGTTCATGCCGTCGAAGTAGGAGAGCGTCCGGAAGACGCGCTCGTCCTCGCCGATGTGCGCCTTGAGGTAGAGCGCGATCTCGCGGTAGGGGTGCCGGTCGGTGAGCGTGGCCGCGCGGCGGAAGTGGCAGAGGAACGGCACGTCGGCCGCGACGGCCCGCAGGTCGGGGACCAGGCCGGCGACGGCGAGGGAGATCCCGCCGCCCTGGCTGCCGCCCACCACGGCGACCCGGGAGGCGTCGACCAGGGGGTGCGCGCGGGCGGCCTCGACGGCGCGCACCGCGTCCGTGTAGACGCGGCGGTAGAAGTGGTCGTGCGGGTCCTGGACGCCCCGGGTCAGGAATCCGGCGACCGCCGGCGCGCTGCCGACCGGGTCCGGGGTGTCCCCGACGGAGCCGCCGCTGCCCTGGCCGCGGGTGTCCATCACGAAGTGCGCGAATCCGGCGGCGGCCCACTGGAGGTGGGTGTGGGCGAGGCCCCGTCCGCCGTTGTAGCCGATGTACTGCACGACGGCCGGAATCGGCCGCTCGGTGCCCGCGGGAAGGATCAGCCAGCCCTTCACGGGGTGCCCGCCGAAGCCCGCGAACGTAACGTCGAAGACGTCGACCGCCGTGTACGGCACGTCGACGGGCTCGAACCGCGCGTCGAGCGCGTGCTCCCCGGCCTCGGCGAGCGTCTTCCCCCAGAAGGCGTCGAAGTCGTCGGGGGCCGTCAGCGCGGGCTCGTAGCTCCGCAGTTCGTCGAGCGGCAGGTCGAAATGAGGCACGCACGGCTCCAGGATCGTAAAGAGTGCAGACGGGCACGGCGGGTGGACGGTCTCGTGGGGGGACGAGCAGTCACGCTACGCCTTACGGTCAGAACTGAACAAGATCTTTCATTTTCCCAATCCAGGAGCGTCAGGCATGAGTACTACAGCCCAGATCGGTGTCACGGGTCTCGCGGTGATGGGACGCAACCTCGCCCGGAACTTCGCCCGGAACGGATACACCGTCGCCCTCCACAACCGCACCGCGTCCCGCACGCACCAGCTGGTCGAGGAGTTCGGCGAGGAGGGCATCTTCGTCCCGGCCGAGACCGCCGAGGAGTTCGTGGCGGCCCTGGAGCGGCCCCGCCGCCTGGTGATCATGGTGAAGGCGGGCGAGGCCACCGACGCCGTGATCCAGGAGTTCGCCCCGCTCCTGGAGTCCGGCGACATGATCATCGACGGCGGCAACGCGCACTTCGCGGACACCCGCCGCCGCGAGAAGGAGCTGCGGGAACAGGGCATCCACTTCGTCGGCACGGGGATCTCCGGCGGTGAGGAGGGGGCCCTGCACGGGCCGAGCATCATGCCCGGCGGCAGCGTCGAGTCCTACGCCTCGCTCGGGCCGATGCTGGAGAAGATCTCCGCGAAGGCCAAGGACGGCGCCCCCTGCGTCACGCACGTCGGCCCGGACGGCGCCGGGCACTTCGTGAAGATGGTGCACAACGGCATCGAGTACGCGGACATGCAGCTCATCGGCGAGGCGTACCAGTTGCTGCGCGACGTCGCCGGGTACTCCCCCGCGCGGATCGCGGACATCTTCCGTTCCTGGAACGAGGGCCGGCTGGACTCGTACCTCATCGAGATCACGGCGGAAGTCCTCTCGCACGTCGACGCGGCGACCGGCGAGCCGTTCGTGGACGTCGTCCAGGACCAGGCCGAGCAGAAGGGCACCGGGCGCTGGACCGTGCAGATCGCCCTCGACCTGGGCGTCCCGGTCTCGGGCATCGCGGAGGCGGTGTTCGCCCGCTCGCTGTCCGGCCACGCCGACCTGCGCGCGGCCTCCCGGCACCTGGCCGGTCCCGCGGTGGCGCCGCTGCCGGAGGCCGAGGCCGCGGCGTTCGCCGACCGGGTCGAGCAGGCGCTGTACGCGTCGAAGATCGTGTCGTACACGCAGGGCTTCCACGAGATCGCCGCGGGCAGCGAGACCTACGACTGGGACATCGACCAGGGCGCGGTGGCCCGGATCTGGCGCGGCGGCTGCATCATCCGGGCGGCCTTCCTCGACCGGATCACGGCGGCCTACGAGGCCGACCCCGGCCTGGTGAGCCTGCTCTCCGACAAGGAGTTCGCCGACGAGATCGCGGCGGCCCAGGACGACTGGCGGGCCGTCCTGGTCGCGGCGACCGTCCAGGGCGTCCCCACACCGGGCTTCGCCGCGGCGCTCGCGTACTACGACGCGCTGCGCGCCGAACGGCTGCCGGCCGCGCTCACCCAGGGCCAGCGGGACTTCTTCGGCGCGCACACCTACCGGCGCACCGACCGCGAGGGCTCGTTCCACACCCTCTGGGGCGGTGACCGGTCCGAGGTGACGGCCTGAACCGTCGGCCCCGGGGGTGTGGACACCCCCGGGGCCGACGGCGGCCCGTCCCGGAGCGCGCTCTCACGTCCGCCGGGTGAATCGCACGTCGAGGCCGCAGGCGACGTCGGGGTCGTCGGTCGCGCACAGGGTCCTCCCCCGGTCCACCACCGCGAGATCCACCGCGCAGTCCTCCTGGGCGAGACCGCGGAAGGAGAGCCCGATCCTGTCACCCGAGGTGGCCCGCTCGGACGTGCCGTACATTCCGTCGCCGAGGTCGGCGAAGAACTTCCAGCGTCCGCTCACCTTCCCGCCCGGGCAGCGCTTCCCGGCGAGCGGACCGGCGTCGAGTCCGGTCGCGGTGAAGGAGCGGTCCGCGCCGAGTGCCAGCTTCTCCCCGCCGGGCGCTGTCCAGTCGCCCACGACGCGCTCGCGCGTGACCGTCGTCTTCTCATCGCCCTCGGAGCAGGCCGAGAGGAGGAGCAGAGCCGCCGCCACGAGGGCGAGGGCACGGGTTCCGCCGGGCGGGGTGCGAGACATGCGCTCATGGTAGAGGCGGGTCCGGGGCCCGTCGGACGGGCCCCGGACCTGCCTGCGACGCGAGAGCGTCACCGCTGTGCGGCCATCAGCTGTACGGCCATCAGCTGTACGGCCATCAGTCGAGCCAGTCCGAGTAGTTCACGCATTGGTTCACGGGCCATTTCTCCTCCCAGGAGAAGTCCTCTGTGACGGCCGCACCGAAGGTGTCCTCGAAGGCGGGGTTCCACGATCGCGGGATGACGTGCGTCGCCGAACGCCAGTCCGAGATGTTCGTCGCAGTGAACTTCAGGGTGACGGTGTCGTCCTTCTTGTTGATCGATTTGATGCGGCCCGTGGCCGAGTAGCTGCCGAGCAGCGCGTCCGCCTGGTTGTCCGTGCCGAGGCCGCCGTTGGTCAGCACGCCGAGGATGTCGTTCGCCGCGCCGCGCAGTGAGTTGGCCTTGTACCAGGGGCTGCCCGGGTCCGGGCCCTTGTCCTGGTAGGCGAACTCGGCCGCCTCCTTCGCGAACGGCGCCTTCATTCCCTTGTCACGGGCCTGGCCGATGAGCGTGATGCGCCACTTCTCCATCGTGTCGTCGCTGGCGAGCATCTGCGTGAAGGCGTCCCCGCCCCGGAAGTCCTGGTGCTCCCGCATCGGATATCCGCCGCCCCACAGCCAGCCGAAGAACATCGACCGTGAGGACTCCCAGCGGTTGGCCGCCTTCGCGTCGGACACGATGCCCCAGTCGGGGAACTGGGCGAGGAAGTCCTTCATGCTCCCCTTGGGCTGGAACGGGAGGTCCCACGACTTGGTGATGAAGTTCCAGGTCGCGCCGGGCTGCCAGCCGCCCGCGGGCGCCGCGGTGTTGCCCCAGGGGCCGGTGGGCGCGGTGCCCCCGCCGCTGCCGCCGCTGAGCGAGCCGATCGCGTCCAGTCCGACTCCCACGGCGGTGATGAGGGCGCCGACGGCGCCGCCGACCACCGCTCCGATGATGCCGAGCAGGCTGCCGAGACCGTCCGACATGCCGGTCGGGTCGGCGTTGGTCACCGGGCTGTTGCCGGCGTAGGCATAGCCGTTGAGCGACTGCGGCTTCTCGGGTTCGAGCAGCGGGTCGACGCTCAGGAACGCGCCGGTCGCCGGGTCGTACTCGCGGGCTCCCAGGTGCGTCAGACCGGTGGTCCTGTCGGCGGGCTTGCCCAGGAACCCCTTGTCGTCCGGCCAGGCCGGGCTCTGCGGCCCGCGCGGCGCTCCGAACGGCGTCGTGTACCTCTTGCTGTACGCCAGCGTGTCCGCGTTCACGGCCAGGCCGGACGTGCCGTGCAGGTCGCCCGCGAGGAACGCGAGCCTGGTGCCCGTCTCCCCGGCGGCCGACGTCCGCACGGCGATCGTCTGCTCCCCGGCGCGGTAGGAACGCGCTCCGGACAGCGACTTGGTCGCGCCGTTGCCGCTCACCTTGAGCCGGACCTCGGTCGCGCCGAGGTAGAGCACGCTCTCCCCGTCCGTGGTCGTGGCACGGCGGATCAGCAGTTCACCGCTCGCGTCGTAGAGGTAGCCGGTCCCGGTCCCGGGCTTGCCGCCCGCGGCCGGCTCGCTCGCGCTCTCCAGCTTGCCCTCGGCGTTCCAGGTCAGCGTCTGGGGCGCCTGGGTGCCGGGACGGGTCGTGGTGTTGCCGGTGGCGTCGTAGGCGTAGGCGGTCGTCTTCCCTCCGGTCTCCGTCGAGGACAGGGCGTGCGGCTGGCCCTTGTCCGTGCCGTAGTCGTATCTGGTTGTCGTGTCCGCGGACCCGGCGTGCTCGGTCCCGGTCCTGCGCAGTCCGGCGTCGTTGTAGGTGTAGCTCGTCCAGTACGGGGCGGCGCCCCCGAGGTTGCCCCGAGTGCGCCCGGAGGCCGCGCAGTCGGCGGTCGTCGGCGTCCACGCCTCGCTCAGACGGCGGTGGCCGTCATAGGTGAAGCACTGGTAGTCCGGCTTCCCGGACCCGCCCAGGGTGGTGTCGTCGTGCACCGCGGTGACGTTTCCGGCGTCGTCCTGGGTGAACCTCAGCTCCTGGAGCATGTAGCCGTGCACGTCGTCGGTGACGTACGAGCGGGTGACGCGGCGGGTGCCGGCCTCGTAGTCGTTGTTGACGTACATCTTCTTCGCGGCCGTCGGGTCGGTGGCCAGCGTCATCTGGCGCACGTCGCCCAGCGGGGAGTAGGCGACGCCCTGGAGGTAGCCGGTGGCTCCCTTGGCCGTCAGGACCTGGCCGAGCGTGTCGTGGGTGTACGACACCGTCTCGGCGGGCAGGCCCGCCACCGCGGGCGCGGCCGTCTGCTTCACCGTGCCGTCGAGGTTGTACCCGGTCGAGAACGACAGGGTGCTGGGCACGCCCGCCTTCACCATCGGGTCGTCCGCGGGCAGGGTCATCTCGTTGTTGGTGACCTTGTAGAGGGCGTCGTAGCCGGTGACCTTCTGCGTGTAGGCCCTGCCGGCGGTGCCGCCCTCGTAGCGCACCGCCGTGTCCTGCTGCCCCTTGGCGAGCGTGTCGAAGGTCCAGTGCGCCAGCTTGTCGGCCTCCGTCTTGGCGGTCTGCCACATGTCGGTCTTGCGGCCGAGGACGTCGTACTCGAAGAGCAGTTCCCTGCCCCGGCTGTCCACGGACCGGACCGCCTGGTCGAGGGTGTTGTGGTAGGTGGTGGTCCGGCCCTTGTCGGGGTCGTCGACGGTGGACTGGCGGCCGAACAGGTCGTAGGTGTACGTCCACTTGGACGTGTCGGGGGCGGTCACGGACTCCTGGTGGTCCGCGGCGTCGAAGGTGTACTTCGTGGTGGTGAAGTCGGACCCGGTGGGCTTCGGGCCGGCGTAGTCGCGGCGCGCCACGGTCTGGCCGAGGGCGTTGGTGACCACGGCGTTGGCCGATCCGCCGGCCGGGGCGCTGGTCAGCACGGTGTCGCCCTGGTAGGTCGTGTCGACGGACCACTTGACCGCGCCGTAGGCCTTCGTGACGGCCTTCGCGCCGCGTCCCATGCCGTCGTAGACGGTGTCCGTCTGCTTGGGCGCCTGCCCGCCGTCGATCTGGACCAGCGTGCCGGACGGGCCGGACTTCTCGTCCCAGATGTCGGCCTGCGCGGTGACCGCGAGGCCGCGGCTGTCGTACAGGGTCTGGGCGATGAGCCGTCCCCCCACGCCCGAGGGAGCCTGCACCTGGCGGGTGCGCAGCAGCGAGTCGAAGATCTCGTAGGTGGTGTTGTAGCCGGATCCGTCGCCCTTGAGCGTGCCGCTGGAGACCCAGGGCAGGGCGCCCGACCTGACGCTGTACCCGTAGACGTAGTTCGCCGTCTTGCCGAGAGCGCGCGAGCGGTTGGGGAGCCACACGGCGGTGACCCGGCCCAGGCTGTCGTACGTGGATTCGGTGATCTTCGCGTTGGCGTCCGTGACCTTGAGGTCGACACCGAGACCGAAGTCCTTGGCCGTGGTGGTCCGGTAGCCCTTGGCGTTCTCGACCACGGTCTGCGTGAGCGGGCCCGCCGCGGCCGGCGTGTACCCGGTCCGCGACGTGACCGCGGACTCCGCGTTCTTCAGCAGGGTGGGACGGCCCAGGCCGTCGTACTCGGTGAGGGAGACCTGCTGCCACTGGGGCTGGTCGTCCGCGCCGTACGCCTTGGCCCGCCCCTTCCAGCGGGCGTCGCCCTTGGTGGGCTTCTGGGTGGCCGACCACGTGACCGTGTCGTACGCGGTCGCCTCGTCGGAGACCACGTCACCCGGACGCGAGGAGTCCGCCGGCAGGTCGAGGGAGCCGTCCGCGACGGCACACGCCTTGCCGACGACCCGCGTGCGCGACACCGGGGTGACCAGGCCGATGTCCTCGTTGCGCGCGTACCAGGTGCGGGTGCACTTCTCGTCGCCGGTCACGGCGTCGTCGCCGCGGTCCTCGACCGTGGACGCCAGGCCGAAGCCGTCGTACGTCGTCCTGGTCGTGCGGACGCGGTCGAACGGGGTGCCTCTGCTGGTCACGTTGGTCCGGGCGTGGGACTCGCCCACCCGGACGTAGTAGGCCTCGGTGTCCGCGTACGACTTGTGCTGCGTCGCCGTGAGTTTCGACCACGGGTCGTTGACCGTGGCGGAGACCTCCGTCGCGCCGTCGTAGGACGCCGTCTCGCGCTGGAATCCGGCGTACTGCTCGGAGTCGGTGATCTCCGGCGCCTTCATCCCCGTGACCTTGACGCTCTTGCGCCGGTCCGGGTCCGGGGTCTTCCCGTCGTCCCCGAGCACCCGGTCGGCGTTCATCCCCCGCAGGTACACGGAGACGACCTTGGACTGGGTGGCGCCGGGGACACCGGTGAGGTGGGTGACCTTCCCGTATCCGCGCCAGATCGACCAGGTGCGCTCCTTGGCGGGCGTCAGCGGGTCGTCGTTGTAGTGCCAGGCGCCGCCGCCCGCGTACGCGTAGGTGTGCTGCACGGCCTCGGAGCCGCCCAGTGGATCGGTCGTGCGGACCCCGCTGACCGGGTACTTGTGGAACCAGTCGAGGATCGGGTCCTTCTCGCCGTTGGGCGACCAGTACACGGGGTAGCAGCGCCGGGTGTTCTCGTCCGCCTTCGGCATCGTCTGGCCGGCCACGCAGTCCGCCGCCAGGTAGTCGACGATCGTCTGGGCGCCGGTCTCCGACACCACGGTCCGCAGGCGGGGGCGCTCGAAGGACAGGATGTCGTCGCTGGGGCCGTCCACCCGGTTGGGCAGGAAGACGTGGCCGAACCTGACCGGGTCCAGGGCGAGGTCGCTGCCGCGCTTCCCGGTGTGCTTGATCTCGTCGAGCCAGAGCGACTGGTCGGTGGAGTCACCGGTGTCGCCGGGGTCGAGGTAGAGGTGCTTGAAGTCCCAGGTGTCCACCGGCGAGAAGGCCGGGGGCGACGCGCCGGCGTCCCAGGCGTAGGTGCTGACCGAGGTGAGGCGCTTGCGGGTGAAGAACGCCGGACTCGTGTTGTACGGGCACTTCTCCCCGTCCTTGCACACCTGGTCGAACGGCACGTCGGGCCAGTTGTCGCGGGTGTCGTCGGTGAGGGCGTCGCAGCCGGTGCCGGAGGCGAGGCAGCGCTCGGCGTAGGAGAGGACGATCTTGTTCGAGGCGGCGGGCGTCGCGCTGAAGAGGGCACCGGCGCGCTGGCCGTACCGGATCTCCTTGAGGTAGCCGCCGCGGATGTACTGCGTCCCGGTGTTCTCGTCGCCGAGCTTGTCGTAGTTGTTGGTCTCGTCCTCGTACCAGTACGACATGGCGTTGCCGTGCAGGTCCTCGACGTAGTCGAGGTTCCAGCGCCAGGCCTGCTTCTTGTCGCGGTCGGCGAAGGCGCTGCCCGCCGAGTAGCCCGGCTCGCCCTCGTCGTCGCCGAACACCGGCACCGTCCAGACGGACTTGGTGCGCGTGTCGGCGCCCGCGCCGGCCAGCTTGTTCAGACCGAAGACGAACTTCGTCCCGTCCCCCGTGACGACGGTCCAGTACTCACCGTCGTCGTCGCCGTTCTCCGCGCCCGTGGAGCGGGTGACCTTGGAGGCGTCGTCGTTCTTCAGCCGCCACTGACCGCTCGTGTCGTCCTTGACCAGCTCGGTGGCCTTGCCGTTGAGGACGAGCGAGGCGTTCTCGTACTTCCAGCAGAGGTCGCCCTTGTCGTCGTGGCCGTCCTCACGGCACGAGCCGTACTTGCGCTCGACGTAGGACGAGGTGAGGTCGAAGCCCTCGCCGAGCAGGGTGCCCTGGTTGTTCGTGTTCGCGGTGCGGCCGTCGACGCTTCCCGAGTCGTAGGAGATGCCCAGCTCGGGGGCGGCTCCCGCGGCGGCGGCCGGCGGCTTGAGCGGGTACGACCAGGTGAAGGAGCCTGAACTGCCCCCGGCCTCCCAGGTGGAGGAGGGAGAGAGCGGGGTGGCCTTGTAGTCGCCCGAGGCGGACGCGGTACCGGCCATGACGGCGAGGGTGGTGGGCGCGGACCCGGCCGTGGCCGCGCCGAGGTCGAGGTCCGCCGTGAGCGTGTTCGTCGCCCGGTCGTTGTGCGAGCCGATCGGCTCGGGCGTGCGGCACTTGGCCGCCCGCGGGTCCGTCGCGGCGCAGGGGGGCAGCTCGACCACTTGGAGCCGGCCGGCCCAGTCGCCGCCGTAGGCTGCCGCGAACTTGGTGTAGTCGAGGGTGAGTCGGGCCGCACCGCCGTTCGTCGGGCCCTGCACTTCGAGCGCGAGACCCTTGACCCCGAGCTTCGCGGTGGCCTTGCGCCCGAGGACCTTGACCGTGACGGAACCGGCGGTGGGCGCGCTCCGGCGGGCGCTCTTGTCCCCGCCGGTCCTCGGCAGTGCCTTCAGGTCCAGCGGCAGGGATCCCGGAGCGGCCGACGCCTTCGCCCCGCCGGACAGGTCGAAGCGGGCCGAACCCTCGCCGGGCCAGGTGGTGTTCCTCGCCGCGTCGGTACGCGCCCGTCGCGCGGCGTCGCGATCCGCGGTGGCCGCCTTCTTCACGGCGGCGGCGTTCTTCCTGTCGGCCCTCGCGGTGAAGGGCGACACCTGCTGGGATCGCGGCGCGGAGAGCTCCGGGCGGCCCAGGGGGTCCTTGCCCGCGGCCATGGCGGTGGGCGACAGCAGGCCCGGCAGCATGGCCAGGCCGATGCCGAGGGCGCCGCGTCGTAGCCAGCGGCCGCCGGTGGTCGTGTCAGGACGGCTGCTTCTCGGCAGCCGGTATTTCCCAAGCGGATTCATGTCGTGTTCCTTCTGCGCCCCGGCCTTCGGGGGGCGCGCTGCGACCGCGCCGCGCGGGCGGCGCCGATCGGGCTGGTGGAGGGAATGCCGGCCTCGCCGGCGCGGACGCGGGGTGCGGGAAGCGCTGCGGTCGGGCCGGGCCGGGGGCGTTCGTGGCCCGGCCCGACCGCGGCGGACCGGTCAGCGCGCCAGGAGACCGATGACCTGCGAGGCGACCTGGTCGGCGCTCATCGCCCCGGTCCAGATCCGCAGTTCTTCCAGGGCGCCGGGCAGATAGCGACCCGTGGTGCCGCTCTTGGAGCCGCGGCCCACCGCGATCGCACCGGCGCCCTGCTGGGCCGCGGTGAACCCGGAGTCGGTCTCAGCGGGTTGGTCGAACTGGCCCACGTACAGGTGGAGCCTGCCGTAGCGGGTCTCCGACGTGGCGGCGTCCGCGGGATCGGTCCACTCCCAGGCCTCCTGCGCGTCGAAGACGCCGGTGACCTGGACCCAGGTGTCGGTCTCGGCGATGTCCCCGCCGGGCACCTGGGCGCTCTGCGTGACCTTGCCGTCGGTGCCCACCGCCGTGCGGGTGAACTTCCACTGGTAGACGCCGGCCGCCGGCTTGACCACCGACAGGGCCCAGGAGGACTCCCCCGCCGAGGCCTGCTGGCCCGCGACCTGTGCTTCGTAGCCCACCGGCTTGGCCGCGAGTTTCACCGAGTCCAGCTGGACCCTGGCCGTCGCCGTGAAGGAGCCGGATTCGTCCGTCACCGGGCCGGTGGCCGACGCGTGGCCAGCGGTGCCGTCGAGGACGAGACCGCTCTGGTCGTCCAGCGTCGCGCCCGTGGCCGACAGCTTCAGCGCCGGAACGGGGTACGCGGTCAGCTCGCTGAGCTCGGTGCCGGTCGAGCCCGCCGCGTCCCAGTGCGCCACCAACTCGTTGGCCGGGACGCTGTCCTCCAGCAGCTGGGCCTCCTGGGCGACCTCGTCCCCGGTCAGCGCGCGCTGCCAGACGGAGACCTCGTCGAGCCGGCCCCGGTAGTTCTCGCCCCAGACCCCGCCGACGAAGGAGCGGCCGAACTGCAGGCCGCCCGAGGACACCCACGGGGTGTACGCGGTCGACACCGCGTCGAGCACGACCGGCTTGCCCTGGGGGCGTCCGTTGACGAACAGCTGGATGGTGTCGTTCGTCTTGTCGGTGTCGCCCTTGGTGTCGAAGACTCCCGTGAGGTGCGTCCACACCCGCAGCGGCGGCTCGCCGCTCTCGGACAGCGAGCGCAGGTACACCGCGTTGCTGCCGGTGTCGGTCGCCGTGCGGTTGAACACCCACTTCTTGTACGACGCCGAGTAGTACAGCGTGAACGCCGAGGCGTTCGTGCCGGGCGCCGCGAGCACCACCTTGGTGGACGAGGTGTCGGTCAGGAAGGCCCACGCCGAGATGGAGAAGGAGTCCTTGGTATTGACCGCCGGCGCCGCGGTGGCCGCGTAGCCGTCGCGCGGACTGTCGGCACTGGCGGAGTCGTTGAGGTAGAGCGAGTAGTCGGTGTCACCCCGTCGTGCGAGGGTCGACCAGCCCGCTCGGGCCGTCTGGAGGACGGCGTCGTGCCGGGTGCCCTCCGTCGCCGTGTCCTTCGCGACCGTCACCCCGGACCCGGGCGCGCCGTCGTCGAAGTGCCATCGGCCGACCGGACCCGCCGCCGGGGAGACCTTGAAGGTGAACTCCGCCGGGGTGCCCCAGCGGTTGCGCACGTCCCTCGCCTCCACGGACAGCACCTGGGTGCCGGAGAGCGACGGGGTGACGTCGGGGACCGTGACCGTGGAGCCGGTGACCGTCCTGGTCTCCTTGGCGGAGGTCGTCAGCAGCCGCCAGCGGTATCCGGCGATGTCCTTGTCGGCGGCGTTCGGCTTGAAGGTGAAGCTGCCGCGGACGCCCGGACCGCCCCGGCCCTCGCAGAGGTTGGCCGTGCAGGAGGTGTACGGGGAACCGGCGGTGATGACCGGAGCCTTGGGCGCCGTGGAGTCGATCTTGAAGTAGCACCAGGAGGAGTACGAGGAGAACAGGTCGCCCGACTTGCCGCCGTAGGACCAGTGGGACTGGGTGCGCGATCTGAGCCGGTAGAGGCCGCCGTCGGCCCGGTTCGAGGTGCGCACCTTCTCCAGAGTGCCGTCCGGGGACCAGCCGGGTTTGGGCCGGTAGTCGGACCACACCTGGTGCCAGGCGGCGTCGTCACCGCGCTCGACGACGAACTCGGCCTGGAGCGAACCCTCTTCGTCCCCGGCGTGGTGCTCGACGAGCGTCTGCACGGCGGACTGCACCATCGGGTCGACCCGCGTGACGGTCAGCGGGTCGGAGGACGACTTGTTGCAGTACGCGGTGGTGCCGTCCCCCGGGATCACGCCGACGCTGGTGGGCACGCCGGGCTTGTACGCGTAGTTGACCTTCAACTCGGCGTTGTCGTCGAACCTCTTCCAGGCCTCCGGGTCGCCCTCGTCCTTGGCCCGCAGCATCAGCGTCAGGCGCGAGATGCTCCCGTCGGCGAACTTGCGCACCGTGGAGGCGAGGTTCTCGTCGCTCTCCTCCGGGTTGTCGTTGAACTCGACCCAGGCGTCCGGCTGATCGGGGCTGCACTGGCTGCCGCGGCCGTTGGAGACGTACCGGTCGCCCATCTGGTCCAGCTGCGCCGGTCCCGGCCAGCGGGTTCCCTCGGAGATGTTGTTGGTGCGCTCCAGGTCGACCCACTTGGCGTCGCACGAGAAGGACCAGGTCTCGTAGGCCCGGAAGGTGGCGTCGAGGATGTACTTGCCGGCGAGCTTCGACGGGGAGAACTCGAAGTACATGCGGTTCGTGTAGTTGCTGCCGCAGTAATAGGGCCCGGACACGCTGCACTTGCCGACGCCGTAGTCGCCGTTGAACTGCCAGAACTTGTCGCCGTCGGAGGACAGCACGGTGCGCTCGGAGACGCCCAGGCCGATCGAGGGGTCGATCCGTACCGGATAGACGGTGTCCTCGCCCCGCAGCAGGCCGAGGTCGGGCTTCACGGACACCGTGTCGCCGTTCACGTGGACCGGCATCACGGCGCTCGCGTCACCGGCGCGGGGCTGGGTGCCCTCCTCGACGGGGTCGGGCTCCGCCGTCGCGGGGGTGGCCGCGGCGGTGCGTGCCGACGTCGTGCCGGACGGTCCCTCGGCCTCGCTCGCGGAGTCCCACATCTGTCCGGCGGGACCCTTGAAGACGGTGTTGCCGTTCTGGTCCACGGCGCGCAGTCCGCCCCCGGCGCCCGGCACGATCTCCAGGCCGTCCGAGTGGGCGGTGAGCTCCACCTTCTCGAGCGCCTGCTCGGCCGCGGCCTCGGCGGACTTGACCACGAGCACCTCGCGGTATCCCTCCGCGGTCGCGGTCAGCTCCAGGTCGACGCCGTCGAACACGTCCGCGTAGACGGCCTTCGCGCCGTCTAGGCGGGGTGCGGGCAGCCGGTCCGCCCAGCCGAGCCGCAGGCTGCCCTGGCCGCTGCCGATCTCGATCAGCTTCGCGCCGTCGCCGCCTCCGGAGAAGGCCAGGTCCACCACGGCCGACCTGGGCCCGACCGTGCCGTCAGGCCGCTTCTCCAGTGTGGCGTCCACGGCGTGCCAGCTTCCGTCGTCCGCCCGCACACGCTGCGGCACGGCGGACTGCGTGAAGTTGTACGTACCGTCCGGGTTGGCCAAGGTCGTGGAGTACTCGGTGCGTTCGCCGACCACCTCCACCGGCTCGCCCGTCGCGGCCGCGCGCGCCGTCGCCGCCTCGTGCGTCATGGCCGGTCCCGCGGCGGACCGCGGTCCCGCCTGGGCGGCCGCGGCCGTCACCCCGATGACCGGTAGTGACGCGAAGAGCGCGAGCGCCGTGACCCCGGCCACTCCTCCCCGTCCGCGCCGCCCGTTTCCCGTCGATGTGCGCCACCTGCGTCTTCGCACTTCCCCCACCCAACTTCACGCTTCCTGCAAATGTGTTGGGTCAGTAGATGAAGAAATGATGAGAGTGGTCAAGGCGTTACTGTGCGTGAGAACGGGGCGGGTGATCAGCTTATGTCCGGGCTCGCCCGCCTTCTCCGTCCCCGGGAGCGACCGCGGGGCGCCGTCTCAGGGGGTCGGCTCCACCGGGGGTCGATCACGGCCGGAGCGATCGTCGAGCGGACCGGCGGGCGCGGGCGCTCCGACCGCGCGGGCACAGGCCCGGAACGCGGCGCGGCCCGGTCGCTCGATGCGACCGGGCCACGTTCGCCCTAGAGAGGGGAGGGCTCGGGGTCCGGCGGGGTCGGGTCGGGGTCCGGAGTGGGCCCCGGCGGGGCCGGCGCGGGCGGCGGCTGCGGCACGGGCCGCGGCATCGGCGTCGGCAGCGGGTCGGGCAGCGGCCCCGGGTCCGGGACGTCCGGTCCGGGGCCCGGACTCGGGCCGGGGCCCGGTGTGGGACCGGGCGGGACGGGGTCGGGGAACGGCTGGGTCATGGCGATGCCTCCAGCGTTTCGGAGGGGTGAGGCCCACCGCCCGGTACGGCGGTGGATCTCCACTGTCTCCCGGGGCGCGTTCCCACGCCCGCCGGGTCCACGCGTCCTTTGGGCCGTTCGCGTGCGTCGGACGGCAGGCGGGGCGGCCACGAGCACCGCGCACAGGGCCGTCCGCGTCAGCCGCCCCGGAGGCGTCAGCCGTCGTCGCGCACCAGTCGCACGACCGGGATGTCGCGTGCGGTCTTGCGCTGGTACTCGGCGTAGGGCGGGAACAACGCGACGAGCGAGTCCCAGACGCGGGCCTTGTCCTCGGGCGAGAGGGTCTCGGCGCGCGCGGTGAACCGCTCGGTCTCGACGCGCAGCCGCACCTCCGGGTTCTCCACGAGGTTCAGGTACCACAGGGGGTGCTGGTCCGAGCCGCCGTACGAGGCGACGATCAGCAGGTCGTCGCCGTCCCGTCCGTAGATGAGGACGGTGCGGCGCCACTGCCCGGACCTGCGGCCCCGGTAGTCGAGGAGCAGACAGGGGGCGCCCTGGACCGTGAGGCCCTCGGTGCCGCCGGACTCCTCGTAGACGCGGGCCTGCTCGGCGACCCATCCGGTGGGGCTGACGACGACGTCGGTCATGGGCGGTTCCTCGTCACTCGGCTGCGATGCGGACAACTACCCTCCACTCAAGCACGCGCGGCCCGCGCGCATTCCGCCGCCGCGGCCGCGAGTCCGGGGCCCGGGCTGGAGAGGACGGGGACGGTGGTGCGGGTGCGTCCGGCGGCGCCGGCCAGGGACGCCTGGGCGAGGACGACCACGTCGGCGTCCGCCTCGGTGACGGTGTCGAGGGCGGCGGCGACCCGGTCGAGGTAGGCGTCGTGCTCACCGGCGAGGAACAGCTCCCAGGCGTCCTGGACCAGCAGGGTCCGCGGGTCGACGGGCCGTCCGGCGCGGGCGGCCTCCTCCGCGAGGAGGGCGGTGGTCGGGGCCAGGGTGCTGCGGGTGGTGGCGACGACGACGACCCGGGGTCCCGCGGCGACCGCGCGCGCCGCCATCGGCCGGTCGACCCGGAGCACGGGCACGCCGGCCGCCGCGGCCTGCCCCTCGGCGACGGCGCCGATGCTGGAGCAGGTGCACAGGACGGCGTCGGCCCCGTCGGCGGCGGCGGCCTCCAGGAGCGTACGGACGTCGTCGGCGACGGAGCCCGGGCCCGCGGCGCGGGCCCGCTCCAGGAGTTCCTCGCGGACGAGGTGCCGCAGCGCGAGGCCGGGGTGGGCGGCGTCGCGCAGGCCGTCGAAGACGGGGACGTGGACGGGCGAGGTGTGCAGCAGCGCCAACTTCATGCCCGGCACCCTACGCAGCGCACGCGGCGCCGGCCGCGCGGGTCACCACAGCTCCGGGCGGTCGGCGACGGCCGCCCGCGCGGCGTCGACGAGGGCGCCGGGGGCCTGCGGCGCCTCACCGGGATGCCGGGCCGCCCACCGGACGACGAACGAGCACAGCGGTACGACCGCGATCGCCTCCCGGGCGGCGGTCGCGTACAGCGCGCGGGCGAGGGAACCGCCGACGCCCTTCCCCTCGTGCGCGGGCGGCACGACGGTGTGCACCGCGACGAGGGCGCGCCGCGGCTCCTCCAGCACGAAGTACTGGAGGTGTCCGGCGAGTTCACCTTCCGCGCCGCCGACGCGGGCACGCAGGAACCCGGCGGCGCGGTCGTCGTCGATCACGATGTCGGTCATGGGGCCTCCCGGACGGATGTCTGTCGGACCAGTCTGGAAGCGATCCCGGCCCGGCGCGATCCGGACGACGGGCGCCGCCCGGTCGAGATCGTCGCCGACCGCGCTCCCGGCCGGCATGCAGACGGCCGGGCCGGGCGCGGCCCCGCGGTGACCACACCATTCTTGCCGGTCGAGGGGTTCCATCGATGTACGCAGATCGCGACCCGCCCGCCTGACGCCTCGTCAAAAATCCCCACAAACAACCCGATTCGCCGATCGAGTGGGCCCGGTGGGGCCGGAGGAGAAGTTCTGACGCGGAGTCTGTACAGCGGACTTACAGCGTTGTAAAAGGCAGGCAGCACCCAAGCAGTCCGGACCCGACCGCCACTCCGCGGAATCCGACGAAGGAGCACCCCCATGCCCTTGCGCCCCACCGGGTTAAGACCCGCCGGGTTGAGACCCGCCGGTATCCTGCTGGCCGTTCTCGCCCTCTTCCTGGGCGGTGTCACGACGCTCGCCCCGGCGGCCGCGGCGGCGCCGGCCGCCTGGACGCCCAAGCCCGCGCCCATGACGACCCCGTGGACCGCCCAGGTCTCCCGGGACAACCCGCTGCCGGAGTATCCGAGGCCGCAGCTGACCCGGCCCGACTGGGCCAATCTCAACGGGATCTGGGACTTCGCCGTCACCGGGAGGGACGCCGGGCAGCCCGCGTCCTTCACCGACCAGATCCGGGTGCCGTTCGTCGCGGAGTCCGCCCTCTCCGGCATCCAGCGCAAGATCACCGAGAACGACAAGCTCTGGTACAAGCGCACCTTCACCGTCCCGGCCGGCTGGAACGGCCGCCGGGTCCAGCTCAACTTCGGTGCGAGCGACTGGCGTACGACGGTGTGGGTGAACGGCCAGCAGGCCGGAGCCGTCCACAGCGGCGGCTACGACGCGTTCGGCTACGACATCACGCCGCTGCTGAACGGCGGCACCAACACCCTCGTCGTCTCGGTCTTCGACCCCACCCAGACCGGCGGCCAGGCCGTCGGCAAGCAGCGCATCAACGACGTGACACCGCACCCCGGGGGCGGCATCTTCTACACGGCCGCGTCCGGCATCTGGCAGACCGTGTGGCTGGAGCCGACCGCCGCCGCGCACGTCACCCGGCTCGACATGGTGCCCCGGCTGTCCGATTCGACCCTGCGGGTGACGGTCCAGGGGGCGGGCGTCAGCGGCCAGAGCGCCCGGGTCACGGTCTCCTCCGCGGGCACGACGGTCGGCACGGCGACCGGCGCGGTCGGCGCGGAGCTGACGGTGCGGATCACCAACCCGCACCTGTGGTCGCCGGACGACCCGTTCCTGTACGACGTGCGGGCCGAACTCGTCTCCGGGTCCACGGTCGTCGACTCCGTCGGCTCGTACACGGGGATGCGGTCGATCGCGCGGGCCTCGGTGGGCGGCAAGCAGCGGCTGCTGCTCAACGGCAGGTTCGTCTTCCAGACCGGCACCCTGGACCAGGGCTACTGGCCGGACGGCATCTACACCGCGCCGACCGACGACGCCCTGAAGTACGACCTCCAGAAGCACAAGGACCTCGGCTTCAACATGGTCCGCAAGCACATCAAGGTGGAGCCGCAGCGCTGGTTCTACTGGGCCGACAGGCTGGGCCTGCTGGTGTGGCAGGACATGCCCGCGATGGACACCCGCACCCCGGACACGGCCGCCCGCACCCAGTGGGAGGCGGAGTTCGACCAGATCGTCGACGAGCACCGCAGTTCGCCGTCGCTGGTGATGTGGGTCGACGAGAACGAGGGCTGGGGCCAGTACGACCAGGCCCGCATCGCCGACAAGGTGAAGGCGGCCGACCCCTCCCGGCTCGTCGACAACATGAGCGGCGTCAACTGCTGCGGCGCGGTCGACGGCGGCAACGGCGACGTGGTCGACCACCACGTGTACGTCGGTCCGGGCGTCACCTCGCCGTCCGCCACCCGGGCGGCCGTGCTCGGTGAGTACGGCGGGCTCGGCCGGCGGGTGTCCGGGCACGAGTGGTCGCCGGGCAACGGCTTCTCGTACGAGGACCAGGCCGACGCCGCGCATCTGAACAACCGGTTCGTCGGACTGCTCGACGCGCTGCGGCTGCAACAGATGCCGGCCGGGCTCTCGGCCTCCGTATATACGGAGATCACCGACGTCGAGAACGAGGTCAACGGGCTCCTGACCTACGACCGCCAGGTGGTCAAGGTCGACGAGGCCCGGGTCAGGGCCGCCAACCAGGCGCTGATCGCGGCCTCCGCGAATCCGGGCGGGCCGACGACGCTGCCCACCGGCCCGAGGTCGCTGCGGGTCACCACCCCCGGCTACACCGACCGCTACCTGCGGCACCGGGACGGCCTCGCCTACACGGACGTCGTCACGTCGGCCAGTGACGGCCTGCTGAAGAACGACGCCACCTGGCGGATCGTGCCGGGCCTGTCCGACGGCTCGTGCTACTCGTTCGAGTCGCGCAACTACCCGGGCGAGTACCTGCGCCACCGCGACTTCCGGGTCCACCGGGAGGCGGGGGACGGTTCGGCGCTGTTCCGGGCGGACGCCACGTTCTGCGCGGTCCCCGGGCAGGGCGGCGTCCGGCTGATGGCGCAGAACTATCCGGGCCAGTATCTGCGGCACTACAACGCCGAGGTCCATCTGGCCGTACCCGGCGGATCGCGGGCCGCGGACAGCCCGCAGCTGTTCACCGAGGACACCACCTGGGCCGTGGAGGCGCCCTGGGCCCCCTGACGGCAAGGGGCCCCGCGGGCGCCGGACCGCCCGGTCCGGCGCCCGCGCACGCCCCGGGAGCCGCCCCCGCCCCGGCCCGGGGCGGGCAGGAGCCACGATCGCGGTGCGCCTGCCGCACACTGGACCCTTACGTGGCTTCTGACGAAGGACTTGTCTCATGACCGACCGACCTTTGACGCTCATGGCGGTGCACGCCCACCCCGACGACGAGGCCACCAGCACCGGAGGGGTCCTCGCGCGGTACGCGGCGGAGGGCATGCGCACGGTTCTGGTGACGTGTACCGACGGCGCCTGCGGGGACGGGCCGGGCGGGGTCAAACCGGGTGATCCCGGCCACGACCCGGCGGCCGTCGCCCGGATGCGCCGCCAGGAGCTGGAGGCGAGCCGCGAGGTGTTGGGGATCAGCGATCTGGAGACGCTCGACTACGGCGACTCCGGCATGATGGGCTGGCCGAGCAACGACGCCCCCGGCGCCTTCTGGCAGACCCCCGTGGAGAAGGGCGCGGCCCGGCTCGCGGAGCTGATGGAGCACTACCGGCCGGACGTCGTCGTCACCTACGACGAGAACGGCTTCTACGGCCACCCGGACCACATCCAGGCCCACCGCATCACGATGGCGGCGCTCGGCCTGACGTCGCTGACCCCGAAGGTGTACTGGACCACGATGCCCCGCTCGGGCATGCAGCGGTTCGGGGAGATCATCCGCGAGTTCCACCCGGACATGCCGGAGCCGGATCCCGCCGAGGCCGCCGCGATGGCCGAGATCGGCCTCCCGGACGACGAGATCACCACCTGGGTCGACACCACGCCGTACAGCGGCCAGAAGTTCGACTCGCTCGCCGCCCACGCCAGTCAGGGCGAGAACATCTTCTTCCTGAAGATGGGCAAGGAGCGGTTCGCCGACTTCATGGGCGTGGAGACGTTCGTCCGGGTCCGGGACACCACCGGCGCGGCCGTCCCGGAGAACGACCTCTTCGCCGGTCTGCGCTGACCGGGACGCTCACATCAGCGAGCTGATGGCCGTGACGGCGGAGTCGAGCGTCGAGGACACGGCGGACGCCGCCGACGTACCCGCCAGGTAGAAGCCGAAGGCCGCGCCCACGGCGATGTGGGAGAGCTTGCCCCCGCCTTTTCGCAGCAGGAAGAACACCGCGACGATCAGGATGAGGATCACGGGCAGATGCAGGGCGTCCATCGTTGTCACCTCGGGTCCCGGCCTGGTTCGACGCCCCCGCGCGTCGGCGACAGCTTCGTGCCGGGCGCTGCCACATCCGCCAGGCTATGACCGGCCCGTCACTCCCGCCACCCGGGTGAACACGGAGCGCGAGGGCGGGCCCGCGGCGGTACGCCGTAGGGTCCGCCCCATGGATCTTCCCGACATCGCCGAGGACCGGCTGGCCGGCACCTGGCACATCGTGTGCTCGTCGTTCCCGATGTGGCAGGGCGGCCGGCGCACCGACGCGACCTTCACCTACACCCCGCTGGAGCGGGGCGGCGCCGGCCCGCCGCGGCTGGCCGACGACGTCGGCTACCGCACCGGCGGCGGGCGGCGGCGCCGCATCCGCGGCGTCGACACCCGGCTCACCGCCCGCCCGGGGACGGTGTACCGCTGGCGGGGGCGCGGGCCGCTCGCCCTCCTGTCGAGCGAGTGGGAGGTGCGCGAGATCGGCGCCGACGACGCCTGGGCGGTCATCGTCTTCAGCCGATCCCTGGTGACACCGGCCGGGGCCGACGTCGTCGTGCGCGCCGACCGGCTCACCGATCCCGAGGTGCTCGCGCAGTCGCTGGCGGCCGGGGTCCGCCACGAGGCACCGCCGGTGGCACGGCCCGCGCAGGGCCGTTGATCCCCCTGTCGGGCCTCGCGGCGGGTCCGCGGGTCAGCGCCGGTGCGCCGCGGGCGCGGCGGTGAGGGTGAGGGTCTGTTCGGCGGCGGTGCGGCCGTCGCCGGTCCTCCTCGCCGCGGTGTCCGTCCAGGCCCGTACGGGGGTGGTCTCGGCGGTCCGGTCCGGGTGGCCGGAGAGGCCGACGACGAGTCCGCTGTAGCGGTTGAACAGGCGGAAGGTGCCGGTCGGCGTGCCGTCGGGGCGGGTGGAGGGGATGACGAACCATTGCTGTCCGACGGTGGGGCCGCCGGCCGGGGCGTCGGTCGCGGTGGGGGCCGCGCCCCAGGCGCGTCCGGCGTCGCGGGTCGCGTCGACGCCGAGGAGCTGACCGGTGGCCGCGTTGGCGATGCGGTAGGAGCCGTCGCCCCGGGAGGTGAAGACCCAGCGGCCCCGCGCCGTGCTCGCGCCGCCCGCCGTGGAGGTGGTCCGCGTGCTGCCGGAGACCTGGGTGAGGCGGCGGCCGGCACCGCTGGCGACGGTGTAGGCGGCGCCCGAGGCGACGGGGGCGGCCGGGGTGTCCGTGTCGACGGTCGTCTCGTAGTACTCGCCGGACACGCCGTTCGAGCACTGGAACGAGCAGTAGCTGCGGAACGTCCTGCCGACGACGGCGGAGCCGGTCCGGTTCACGGAGTCGAGCATCCAGCGGTACCAGGAGCCGGTGCGGTAGTCGCCGGTGTCGCCGAGCAGCCGCCACTTCTGGGTGGCGAGGTCGTCGGTGACGTAGAGGCGCTGCGGTTCGCTGGAGTCCTGGACGACGGCCTCGGGCTGGCCGATGTACCGGCCCAGGTGGGCGTCGTAGGCGATGTTCATCGTCAACAGGTCCGACTTCGAGGGGAGTTCACCGGCCGCCTGCTGCTCGGCGACGGTTCCCGCGTTGTCCGGGTCGTAGTCGTGCTCGGGGGCGACGTACCCGGTGGGGTGGGCGGCGTCGACGGGTTCCATGGTGCTCTCCCGGCCGCCGAGTCCGGGCTGCGACCAGGCGCCGTCGTACCACTTGCGCCAGGAGCCGGGCGCCATCTTCGCGGACATCGGGGCGCGGGCCACGTGCGCCAGGCTGCCGTCGGTCCAGCCCCCGGGGACGCCGCCCTTCGGGATCACGCGGGAGTTGTAGAAGACGTAGAAGTAGCCGGAGGCGGTGTCCACGAACAGGCGCGGGTCGCCGTCGCCGTAGGAGTAGGTCTCGTGCGGGAACGCGGTGTCGTCGCCGCGCCGGGTGCTGTAGGGCGAGGTCAGGACATGGTTCTTGATGTCCCAGGTCCTGCCCCGGTCGGTCGAGACGGCGTAGTCGATCGCGTCGTAGTGCAGCCCGTCGCCGAACGGGCTCGGGGTGAACTCGTTGTGCACCAGGCCGTACCAGTCGCCCGAGTCGGGATCGATCCAGACGCCCATCAGGTCGCAGTAGTTCCTGCGCGCGTAGCTGGACGTGTCGGGGGCGGGTGTCGCCTGACGGCCGGTGGGGCCGTTGTCGCAGCGCCAGGTGGTGTCGTCGTTGCGGTCGTCGGGGTTCGCCGGGTTCACGGCGTCGCTCAGCGCGGCGTCGCGGGTCGCCGTGTCGAAGTCGGCACCGCGGTAGAAGGTCCACTCCCGGGGGTCGTCGGCGCCGTACAGGGCGTGCGCGGACTGGAAGTGGAAGCTGCCGTCCTTGTCGATGTACGGCGTGGCGGGGCTGTCGTCCGGGTGGCTCCAGGCGCCCCTGGCCCCGACGGAGACCGTGTAGGCGGGGTCGGCGGCGGACGCCGGGACGGTGGCGGGCCCGGCGAGCAGCACCGCGCTCACGGCGGCCGACGCCAAGACGGCCCTGATTCTGGGACGAACGGGCACAACTGCTCCTCTCCTGCCTGAACGGGCCGTGGGGGCGGGGCCGTTCAGGAGAGCGAGACCACGGGGCGTGATTTAGTTCGACTAGGATCCGAACTAATACGGGGGCTGTCAAGCGATCCGCCGCTCCGCCCCGGTGGCACCTCGATCGGGCTGCCCGGCGGCGGAGTTGTCACTATGGAGCGACCACGGGGCGGCGCACCGCGCACCGGCCACCGTGGACGAAAGGGCATGGGTGAGCACGAAGTGACCGATCTCGGTACGGCGGTCGCCGAGGCCCCCGGCACCCGGGGCCGCGCCTCGATCCGGCGCACGAACCTCGGCGCGGTGCTGGGGCTGCTGCGCGACAACGGCCCGCGCTCGCGCGCCCAGATCGCCACCGACACCGCGCTGCCGAAGCCGACGGTGACCAGCCTCGTCGCCGAACTCGTCGGGCTCGGCCTGGTCCGTGAGGGGCCCACGCGGCGCGAGGGGGCGGTGGGCCGGCCGGGCACGCTGGTGCACCTGGACGGCGGCGGTCTGTGCGGGATCGGCGTGGAGATCAGCACGAGTTACGTCCATGTGCTGGCCCTGGCACTGGACGGCACCGAGGTCCACGCGCACCGGGTGCCGCTCGCGGTGAGGGACCGGGGCCCGGACGCCGTACTGGACTTGACGGCCCGTCTTGTCGGCGACTGCCGCTCCGCGCTGGAGCGTGCGGGGCGGCGCCCGGTCGGGCTCACGCTCGCGGTGCCGGGCGTCGTGGACCGGGCGTCGGCGACCGTGACCTTCGCCCCGGGCATCGGCTGGCGCGACGTGGCCGTGGCCGAGGAGCTGCGGGCCCGCCTCGACCGGGCCGGCCACCGGACGCTGCCGCCGATCGCGCTGGACAACGACGCGAAGCTGGCCGCGCTGGCCGAGTACGCGCAGGTCCGCGGCTCCGGGGTGCGCGACATGCTCTCCCTGACCGGGGAGCGGGGCATCGGCGCCGGCATCGTCAACGACGGGCGGCTGCTGCGCGGCGCCGACGGATTCGCGGGCGAGGTCGGCCACATGCCGCTCGATCCCGCCCGCGACCCGTGCGTCTGCGGCCGGCACGGCTGCTGGGAGACGATGGTCGGCCTCGACGCCATCCTGCGGCTCGCGGCGCGCGGCAGCGATCCGCTGCACGATCCGGACGTGGCCCTGGAGACCCGGCTCGCGGACCTGCGCGGCCGCGCCGAGGCGGGCGAGCCGCGCGCCCTGGAGGCGCTGGACCGGGTCGCCCACGACCTGGGCCTCGGCCTGGCCCTGCTGGCCGACGTCCTCAACCCCCGACTGGTCGTCCTCGGCGGCTACTTCACGTACATCGGCGATCTGTTCCTCGACCGGCTGCACGTCATGCTCCGCACGCGCGTGATGGCGCCGCGCGCGGCCGGCTGCGAAGTGCGCCTGTCCGCCCTGGGGTTCACGGCGGCGGCGCGCGGCGGGGCCCATCTCGCGCTCGACGCGGTGTACACCCGACCGGTTCCCTGACGCGGGGTGACGGCGGTCGGCGGCCGGAGTCCTCGGGGCTCGACTTTCTTACTTACTGGTAAGTAAGATCGTTCGTCCGTCGCCGACGTCTCCGGAGGACCCCTTGCGCCGCGCACCTTCCCACCAGCTCCTCGCCGGCCTGCTCGCCGGGGCGGGCGTCTCCCATCTCCTGCTGCCGGGCCCGTTCGACGCGATGGTGCCGCGCGTCCTGCCCGGCCCGCCGCGCGCCTGGACCTATGCCAGCGGCGCCGTGGAACTGGCCCTGGCGGCGGGGGTCGCGCTCCCCCGCACCCGGGCCCGCGCGGCCACCGCCGCCGCCGCGTTCTTCGTCGCCGTGCTGCCCGCGAACATCCAGATGGCCGCCGACTGGGACGAGCGGCCCGCCCCGCTGCGGAAGGCGGCGCGGGCGCGGGTGCCGCTCCAGGTCCCGCTGGTGCTGTGGGCGCGCAAGGTGGCGCGGGACGCGGCCTGACGCGCCGCCGCGACCGGCGGCCGCGCCGCTCACACCGCCTCGGCCGCCGCCCGCTCGCCGTGGGCGAACTGGGTCCGGTACAGCTGCGCGTACCGCCCCTCGACGGCGACGAGTTCGTCGTGCGTGCCGCGTTCGACGATCCGGCCGTCCTCGACCACCAGGATCTGGTCGGCGGAGCGGATCGTGGAGAGCCGGTGCGCGATGACGATGGCGGTGCGTCCGTCGAGCGCCTCCGCCAGGGCCTCCTGGACCGCGGCCTCGGACGTGTTGTCGAGGTGGGCGGTGGCCTCGTCGAGGATGACGACGCGCTGGCGGGCGAGGAGCAGCCGGGCGATCGTCATGCGCTGGCGCTCGCCGCCGGACAGCCGGTAGCCGCGCTCGCCGACCACCGTGTCGAGGCCGTCGGGCAGGTCACGGACCAGGGTGTCGAGCCGGGCCCGGCGCAGCACGTCCCACAGGTCGTCCTCGCTCGCGCCCGGCCGGGCGAGCAGCAGGTTGGCGCGGACGCTGTCGTGGAAGAGGTGTCCGTCCTGGGTGACCATGCCGAGGGCGCCGCGGATCGAGGTGGCGCTCAGGTCCCGTACGTCGACTCCGCCGATGCGCACCGCGCCCGCGTCGGTGTCGTAGAGCCGCGGCAGCAGTTGCGCGACGGTCGACTTGCCGGCCCCCGAGGAGCCGACGAGGGCGACGGTCTGGCCGGGTTCGGCGCGGAAGGAGATCCCGTGCAGGACCTCGGCGCCGCCCCGGCTGTCGAGCGAGGCGACCTCCTCCAGGGAGGCCAGGGAGACCTTGTCGGCGGACGGGTAGCCGAAGCGGACCTCGTCGAACTCGACGGCGACCGGCCCCTCGGGCACCTCGCGGGCGTCCGGTTTCTCGTCGATCAGCGGCTTCAGGTCGAGCACCTCGAAGACCCGCTCGAAGCTGACCAGGGCGCTCATGACCTCGACGCGGGCGCCCGCGAGGGAGGTCAGCGGCGCGTACAGCCGAGTGAGGAGCAGCGCGAGGGAGACGACGGTGCCCGCTTCGAGCCTGCCGTCGAGCGCGAAGTAGCCGCCGAGGCCGTAGACGAGGGCCAGCGCGAGGGCGGAGACGAGGGTGAGCGCGGTGATGAACGCGGACTGCGCCATCGCCGTGCGCACCCCGATGTCCCGCACCCGCCGGGCGCGCGCGGCGAACTCGCGTGACTCCTCCTCGGGCCGCCCGAAGAGCTTGATGAGCGTGGCCCCCGGCGCGGAGAACCGCTCGGTCATGCGGGTGCCCATCGCCGCGTTGTGCGCCGCGGCCTCGCGCTGGAGCCGGGCCATCCGGGAGCCCGTGCGGCGGGCCGGGACCACGAAGACCGGCAGCAGGACCAGCGCGAGCAGGGTGATCTGCCAGGACAGGGTGAGCATGACGGCCAGGGTGAGGACCAGGGTCACCACGTTGCCGACGACGCCCGACAGGGTGTTGCTGAACGCCCGCTGGGCGCCGATCACATCGTTGTTGAGGCGGCTGACGAGGGCGCCGGTCCTGGTCCGGGTGAAGAAGGCGACGGGCATCTTCTGCACGTGGTCGAAGACGGCGGTGCGCAGATCGAGGATCAGGCCCTCGCCGAGGTTGGCGGAGAGCCAGCGGGCGAGCAGTCCGATACCGGCCTCGGCGAGCGCGATCACCGCGATGAGGACGGCGAGTCGCACCACGCGTGCCTGGTCGTGACCGCCGACGATGGCGTTGACGACGTCGCCCGCGAGCAGCGGGGTCGCGACGGCGAGCAGCGCGGTGAGGATGCTCAGCAGCACGAACCGGACGATGCGCCGCCGGTGCGGCCGCGCGAACGCGGCGATGCGGCGCAGGGTCGCGCGGGCGAAGGGGCGGTGGTGGGATCCGCCGTTCTGGGCGTTCATGACGCTGTGCAGCTGCGTCCAGGCTGTGGTCTCCATGCTCATGCGGACGACAGTAGGACCTCAACCATTGTTGAGGTCAACCGAGGGGACACGAGGAGCCAGGACGTGCCGGAGTTGGGAAGACGTACGTTGTTGTCCGCGATCGGCGTCGGCGCCGCGACGGGCGCACCCGCCCCGGCACGGGCCGCCGCGCGGACGGCGGACGGCCCGCGGCCGGGCCCGGACGAGGCGCGGGTGCGGGCGCTGCTCGCCCGGATGACCCCGGCGGAGAAGCTCGGGCAGTTGCAGCAGCTGCCGTGGGCCTTCGATCTCAATCCGGGCTCGGGGTCGACACGGGCGGTCGAGGACGCGGCGCGGTCGGGCCGGCTCGGTTCGGTGCTCGGCGTCCTCGGCGCGCGGGCGGCCAACGCCTTGCAGCGGCTCGCCGTCGAGGAGTCCCGGCTGGGCATCCCGCTGCTGTTCGGCCTGGACGTGATCCACGGCTTCTGGACGACGTTCCCGATCCCGCTCGCGCAGGCCGCCGCGTTCGACCCGGAGGTGGCGCGCACGGACGCCGAGGTGTCGGCGCGCGAGGCCCGCTCCAACGGCGTGCACTGGACGTTCGCGCCGATGATGGACGTCACGCGGGAGCCGCGCTGGGGCCGGGTCGCCGAGGGCAACGGCGAGGACCCCTTCCTGACCGCGCGGTACGCGGCGGCGAAGGTGACGGGATATCAGGGGCCGGGCGGCCCGTCGAGGACGACCCTCGCGGCCTGCGCCAAGCACCTCGTCGCGTACGGCGGCGCCGAGGGCGGCCGCGACTACAACACGGTCGACGTGTCGGAGTCCCGGCTGCGCAACCTGTACCTCCCGCCGTTCAAGGCGGCGCTGGACGCGGGCGCGGCCACCGTGATGGCGTCGTTCAACACGGTCAGCGGCGTCCCCGGGCACGCCAATCGGCACACCCTCACCGACATCCTCAAGAAGGAGTGGGGGTTCGGCGGAGTGGTGGTCAGCGACTGGTCGGGCGTGCGGGAGCTGATCCCGCACGGCTTCGCCGAGGACGGCGCGGACGCGGCCCGGCTCGCCCTGGACGCGGGCGTCGACGTGGAGATGACCAGCACCGACCTCGGCACCCACGGCCGCCGGCTGCTGCGCGAGGGACGGATCTCGCGGCGGCGGATCGACGACGCGGTCTCCCGGGTGCTGCGCCTGAAGTACACGCTCGGGCTCTTCGACGACCCGTACGCCGACGAGGGCGCGGCGCTCACCGGGCCCTCGGCGCACACCCGCCGGGCGGCCCGCACGGCGGCGGCGCGCTCCATGGTGCTGCTGAAGAACGACGGCGGGGTCCTGCCGCTGAGCCGGAGCCTCGGCTCCCTCGCCCTGGTGGGCCCGTTCGCCGACTCGGCGGATCTGCTGGGTACGTGGGCGGTGCCCGCGGCGGCCGAACGGTTCCCGGCGTCGAAGATCCTGGACGCCGTCCGGAGGGCCGCGCCGGGCACGAAGGTGACGTACGCCCGGGGCGTCGCCCCCGAGGGCGGGGACCCGGCGGGGATCGCGGCGGCGGTCGCGGCGGCGCGGGCCGCGGACCTGACGGTCGTCGTCGTGGGCGAGCCCGCGGCGCTGAGCGGGGAGGCGGCGGCGCGCGCCGACATCGGCCTGCCGGGCGCGCAGGAGGAGCTGATCTCGGCGATCGCGGCGACGGGCAGGCCGTTCGCGGTGGTGCTGGTCAACGGCCGCCCGCTGACGCTCGGTCCGTGGCTGGAGAGGGCGCCCGCCGTGCTGGAGGCCTGGCACCCGGGCATCGAGGGGGGACCGGCCGTCGCGGACGTGCTGTTCGGCGCGGTGAACCCGGGCGGGAAGCTGCCGATGTCGTTCCCGCGGACGGTCGGCCAGCTCCCGGTCCACTACAACCACGAGTCGACGGGCCGCCCCTACGCCGCGGACAACCCGTTCACGTCGACGTACCTGGATCTGCCGCCGACCCCGCGCTTCCCCTTCGGGCACGGCCTCAGCTACACGACCTTCGCCCTCGGCGCCCCGCGGCTGAGCCGGACGCGGGTGTCCGCGCGGGCGCTGCGGCGGGGGGACACGGTGGAGGTGTCGGTGTCCGTGCGCAACAGCGGATCGCGGCCGGGGGACGAGGTGGTGCAGCTGTACGTGCGGGACGTGGCCGCGAGCGTCGTCCGGCCGGTGCGCGCGCTGCGGGGTTTCCGGCGGGTCACGCTCGACGCGGGCGCGGCGACGACGGTGCGGTTCCCGCTCGCCGCGGCGGACCTGGGATTCTGGACGAACGATCCGGCCGGGACGTTCCGCGTCGAGGAGGGGACGTTCAAGCTGTACGTCGGGACGAGTTCGACGGCCGACGCCGAACTCACCCTCGATGTCACCTAGTTCTCCCGGGAGCAGCCGCATGCCGTCCGTCCGCGTCGAACGCACCGCCCACGTCACCACGGTGATCCTCTCCCGTCCCGAGGTCCGCAACGCCGTCGACGGCGCCACGGCCGCGCAACTGGCCGCCGCCTTCCGGGCGTTCGAGGCGGACGACGCGGCGCGGGTGGCGGTGCTGTGGGGCGAGGGCGGCACGTTCTGCGCGGGTGCGGACCTGAAGGCCGTCGGCACCGCGCACGGCAACCGGGTGGCGGCGGACGGCGACGGGCCGATGGGCCCGACCCGGCTGCGGCTGTCCAAGCCGGTGATCGCGGCGGTGAGCGGCCACGCGGTGGCGGGCGGTCTCGAACTGGCCCTCTGGTGCGATCTGCGGGTCGCCGAGGAGGACGCCGTGTTCGGGGTGTTCTGCCGGCGCTGGGGCGTGCCGCTGATCGACGGCGGCACGGTCCGGCTGCCCCGGCTGATCGGGGAGAGCCGGGCCATGGACCTGATCCTGACCGGGCGGCCCGTCGCGGCGCCGGAGGCACACGCGATGGGCCTGGCCAACCGGCTGGTGTCGCCGGGCCGGTCCCGGGCGGCGGCGGAGGAACTGGCCGCCCGGATCGCCGGGTTCCCGCAGGCGTGCCTGCGCAGCGACCGCGCCTCGGTGCGCGAGCAGCACGGGCTCGACGAGGCGGCGGCGCTGCGCGGCGAACTCGGCCACGGGACGGGCGTGTTGCGGGAGGCGGTCGCGGGGGCGGGGCGGTTCGCGGGCGGGGAGGGCCGGCACGGGGCGTTCGGGGAGGGGCCCTGACGGCCGCGCCTACCTCACGGGTAATCGACTACCTCACGGGTAATCGACGCGCCCCGGCGTCGGTGACAGCGTGCGGAGCCCGGGGCCCGGCGCCGCGCCCCGCCCCGGCACGTCGTCACGCCACGAGGAGACGCCATGACCGCCTACGGGTTCGCGCACCTGCGCAGCCGTCGCCCGCACCCCGACATCCTGGAGTACCTGGAGCGCGTCCAGGGCACCCTCGATCCCTTCGGCGGGCGGTTCGTGGTGCACGGCCCGCCGGCGGAGGTGGTGGAGGGCGCCTGGCCGGGCAGCATGGTGCTCATCGCGTTCGCCGACCTGGACACGGCGCGCGCCTGGTACGCCTCCGCCGCCTATCAGGACATTCTGCGGCTGCGGACGGCGCACATCGAGGGGGACGTCCTGCTCATCGAGGGCGTCGGCCCCGGCTACGACCCGCGCGAGCGGGCCGCCAAGCTCAGGGCGGACCACGGTGGTTGAGCCATCAACCGATTGCAGCGGTTCCCCGGGGTTCACCATCATGGCGAACATCACACATGGCGATACCCACGTCACCTACCGGAGCGTAGAGGCGCGCCGATCCCCTAGTCTCGTTCACATGTCCTCCACCCCTGCCCCGCGTTCGACACGTCCCGCCCATGTGGTCAATGAGCAGATTCGTGGCCTTTGGGCGCGCACCGGCGGACAGTTGACCGCGGACGACCGGGCCGAGTACGAGGCGCTGGTGACGGAGTGGGCGGCCGCGACCGGTGAAGGTGTCACGCAGAAGGCCTGACCGGCCGCCCCATCCACCGCGTTCCGTCAGGACTGCGGACGGCTTCCGTGGTTCGCCGCGTTCTTGCGACGGGCCTTCTTCTTGCGACGGCGCTTCGAGGACATAAGGGCCTCCTCTGGGGTGATCGGTGCAATGTGCCCCACCACCAAATCACAGGGGCCCCTCCCTGGCCAACCAGCCCCTGCGGCTTCGCGCGGCGCCGGTCCGGCAGCAGGACGCCCGGCCCCCGGACCCCTGTGGTCCTTGAGCTGCCCGGGAGCCGTGGGAGGCATGCGGCTCGCCGTTCGTTCTGCGCCAGATGTTCACAGCTTCTCCGTAAGGCGTTGACGCCGCGGGAAACGCTCTGACAAGGTCGCGGGGCCCGCCGAACCCCCCGTGATGAGGGACTCAGGAGCCCCCGGACCCGATGAACGCCAGCGCCGCACACGCTCCCGACCACGACTCCTCCGGCCCCTCCGGCCCCGCCCCCGGTCCGGACTGGCGCCGCTTCGCGCAGGACCACTGGGCGCGGGAGCCGGTGGTGGTCCCGGGCGGCCGGCCGCTGGGTCTCGACCCGGCCGGGACCCATGCGCTGGTGCGGGACGCGATCGCGGCGGCCGCACCCCGGCAGGTGCGCCTGGCGACGGCGGACGGCCGGCTGCGGGACCCGGGCGCGCTGCTGCCCGGCCCCGCCGACCCGGACGCGGCCGGCTACGCCGGGCGCCTGGCCCGGGAACCCCGGCTCGCCGGCGACGGCTGGCTGCTCACGGTCGCCGACCCGCTCCGCCACGACTTCACGCTGTGGTCACGGGTGCGGGACGTGCTCGCGGGCCTGTGGCGCCACGTCGGCCAGGCCCCGCTGCCGGTCACCGCGGAGCTGGCCGTCGGCGACCGGCACCACTCGGTGGAGGACACCGCGGCCCCGACCGACACGGCCGCGCTGACCTGGGTGCTCGACGGGGAGCTGACGGTGCGGGTGCGTCCGGAGCACACCGGCACCGAGTACGTCCTGCACGCGCGTACGGGCGATCTGGTCCACTGGCCGGCCGGGGGCACCCACCTCGACCACCGGCCCGGCCGGTGCACGACGCTGCGGCTGAGCGTCCCGGCGCGCACCACCTCGGCGCTGCCGTTCGTGGCGGGCACCCTCACCGACCTCGTGCGGGAGCGCGCCGGCCGGTCCGGCGCCCCGCCCGCCCTGCCACACCCGCTGCCGTCGGCGCCCGACGGCCGGCTCACCGCACCGCCCCAGCTCCTCGCACCGGCGGGCCTGCTCACGGACACCCTGGCCGGGACCGCGCCGGAGCGGGCGCTGCTGACCCGCTGGGCGGCGCTGCGGTCCGCGGCCGGGCTCGAACCGGCGCCGCCGCGGCGGCCGGGCATCCGGCTGACGCCCCGGCACCGATTACGGCGCTGCGCCGAGATCGTCCGGCTCCCCCGCGACGGCGGCCCCGCGGTGTGGGCGGCGAACGGTCACGCCTGGACGGCCCGGCCGGCCGGCGCCGACGCCGTCCTCGCCCGGCTGCGCACCGCGCGGCACGCCGTCGCCGTCGCGGAGCTGGCCCGCGCGGCCCGCACCGCCCCCGACGACCCGGAGCTGCTGACCCTGCTGGGCGAGCTGTACCGGGCCCGCGCCGTGACGGCGGCCCCGGAGCACCACGCATGACCGCACCGGCGCCCATGGACGTCATCGACGCGCTGGACTGGCCCCGCTTCGCCGCGGAGTACTGGGACCGGCGCCCCGTCCTCATCCGCGGCGCGGGACTGCCGCGGGCCCCGTTCGACCCGAACGAGCTCTTCGAGAGCACCGTCATCGCGGCGCAGCGGCCCGGCGCCGGGCACCGCGTCCGGTTCAGCACCGGGCAGCGGACCCTCGTGGACCCCGGCGACCTGCTGCCCCGGCCCGAGGACGCCTCCTTCGACGCCTACGACCGGCGGTTGACGGACCGGCTCGCCGGCGCCTCGTTCTCCCTCACCGTCCTGGGCCTGCACTCCGCGCACCACCCGCTGTGGGCGCGGGAACGCGACTTCCTGTCCGGCCTGTGGCACCACGTGGGACAGCCGGTCGCCGGTGCGACGACGACCCTCTTCCACGGACGCTGCCCGCCCGGCCCCTCGCCCGTCCGGCACGGCGCCGGTTTCCTGTACGCGGCCCGGGGCGCCCGGCGCCTGCGGCTCGGCCGCGACGGGCGGTGGGTGGCGGCCGAGGCGGCGCCCGGCGACCTCGTGTACCGGCCCGCGGGCCACCGGCACACGACGGATCCCGCGCCGGCCGGCGCCGCGCCCACGACGACCGTGCACATCGGCATCCCGCGCGATGCGGCCCGTCCCGGCACCGGACCGCTGCCGCTGCTCGCGGCCGGCCCGGACCCCCTCGCCCCGCGGGCGGGCTGGGGCGGCGACGGCATCCACGTCCCGGACCCGGACCCGCCGGACGAGCTGCCCGCCGAGCTGCCGCCGGTGCTCGCGGCGGCGCTCGACCACTTCCGCCGGGCGGCGCGGCCCGCGGCCCTGGAGCGCCGGGTGGCCCGCGCGGCGCTCTCGCACGCCACCAACGGCGGCCTCGACCCGGCGCCGCCGCCCGCGCGCCCCGGCTACTTCACCGACGACGACGCGGTGCGGGCCACCGAACGCGTCCTGTGGTCCAAGGTCGGCGGCCACCGGCTCGTGGCGGCCTGCGGACACGTCCTGGAGACCGAGCTGTCGGCTCCCGAACTGTCCGCCGTGATCGGCCTGTTGAACGCCGGGGAGACGGTCCTGGTGGGTGAGCTGGCGCCGCCCGCGCGCTCGCTGCTGGCGCGCCTGGCCGGTTTCCGGGCGGTGGTGCGGCTGTGAGCGCCGCGCCGGTCAGCGCTCCCGGGCGCCCGTGGGGATCGCGAGGTATTTGTACTCCAGGAACTCCTCGATGCCGACGCGCCCGCCCTCGCGGCCCAGACCGGACTGCTTGACGCCGCCGAAGGGGGCGGCCGGATTGGAGACGAGGCCGGTGTTGATGCCGACCATGCCGGTCTCCAGAAGCTCCCCGACGCGCAGCGCCCGGTCCAGATCACGGGTGAAGACGTACCCGACGAGCCCCCACTCGGTGTCGTTGGCGACGCGTACGACGTCGTCCTCGTCGTCGAAGGTGAACAGCGCGGCGACCGGGCCGAAGATCTCCGTGGTGGCGAGCTCGGCGTCGCGGGACACCTCGGTGAGCACCGTCGGCGGGTAGAAGTTCCCCTCCCCCGCCGGGACTTCGCCGCCGGTGAGGACCTTGGCGCCGCGCTCGACCGCGTCCCGCACCAGCCGCACGACCTTGTCGCGGCCCGCGCCGTCGATGAGGGGGCCGACGTCGGTGCCGGGGTCGGTGCCGTCGCCGACGGTCAGCGCCCCCATCCGGGCGGCGAGGCGGCCGGCGAACTCCTCGGCGACGGCGCTGTGCACATAGAGGCGGTTGGCGGCGGTGCAGGCCTCGCCCATGTTCCGCATCTTGGCGACCATCGCGCCGTCCACGGCCGCGTCCAGGTCGGCGTCCTCGAACACGATCAGCGGCGCGTTGCCGCCGAGTTCGAGCGAGGTGCGCACCACGGTGTCGGCGCACTGGGCGAGCAGGACGCGGCCCACCCGGGTGGAGCCCGTGAAGGACAGCTTGCGGATGCCGCCGCCGCGCAGCAGGGGTTCGACCACGCCCGCCGCGTCGGAGGTGGTCAGCACGTTCAGGACGCCCGGGGGCAGTCCCGCCTCGGTGAGGACGGCGGTCAGGGCGAGCGTGGACAGCGGGGTCTGCGGGGCCGGCTTGAGGATCATCGTGCAGCCCGCGGCGACGGCGGGGCCGATCTTGCGGGTGCCCATGGCGAGGGGGAAGTTCCAGGGGGTGATGAGCAGGCAGGGGCCGACGGGCTGGCGCAGCACCAGGTGGCGGTTGCGGCCGTCGGGGCTGGTCGCGTAGCCGCCGTCCACGCGGACCGCCTCCTCGGCGAACCAGCGGAAGAACTCGGCCGCGTACGCGACTTCGCCGCGCGCCTCGGCGAGCGGCTTGCCCATCTCCAGGGTCATCAGCAGGGCGAGGTCGTCGGTGCGGGCGATCAGGATCTCGTGGGCCCGGCGCAGGATCTCGGCGCGCTCCCTCGGGGCGGTCGCGGCCCAGGCCCGCTGGGCCCGCGTCGCCGCCGCCAGGGCGCGGGCGCCGTCGGCGGGGCCGGCGTCCGCCACGTGGCACAGGGTGGCGCCGGTGGCGGGGTTGTCCACGGGCATCGTGCGGTGCGCCGCCGCGGGGTGCCAGGCACCGTCGATGTGGAGGTCCTTCGGTACGGCCGCGATGACGGGGGGCGTGGTCATGGTGGAGGCTCCCGGAGGGTGGGGTCGGCTGAGGTCGTCCTTCGGGTTCACGCCACGACGAGGGGCGCGGACGACCGGGGGGAACGGCGCGGCGCGCTCACGTGGCGGACGACACCGCCGCGCTCCACAGCGACAGCGCCTCGTCGACCTGGGGTTCCGAGACGACGAGGGCCGGGATCATGCGGACGACGTTGCCCCAGGGGCCGCAGGTCAGCAGGAGCAGACCGGCGTCGGCGGCGGCCTGCTGGACGTGCAGCGCCGTCGCGGGGTCGGGCTCACCGTCCGGCGTGGTGAACTCGCTGGCCAGCATCAGCCCCAGCCCCCGTACGTCGCCGATCCCGGGCGTCTTGGCGGCGACCTCCTCCAGCCCGGCCCGCAACCGCGCCCCCATCGCCGCCGCGTTGGCGACCAGCGACTCCTCCTCGATGACGTCGAGCGTGGCGCAGGCCGCCGCGCAGGCGACGGCGTTGCCCCCGTACGTGCCGCCCTGCGACCCGGGCCGCGCCCTGCCCATCAGCTCCCGGGACGCGGCGATCCCGGACAGTGGGAACCCGGACGCGAGGCCCTTGGCGGTGATGAGCACATCGGGGCGCACGTCGAAGTGGTCGTGGCCCCAGAAGCGCCCGGTGCGCCCGACGCCGGTCTGGATCTCGTCCAGGACGAGCAGGATCCCGTACCGGTCGGCCCGCTCCCGCAGCCCGTGCAGGAACGCCGAGTTGGCGGGTACGTACCCGCCCTCCCCCAGCACCGGCTCGACCAGGATCGCCGCGGTGTCGTCCGGGTCCGAGACGGTGGCCAGGAGGTGGTCCAGCTCGCGCAGCGCGAACCGGGTCGCGGTCTCCTCGTCCCATCCGTAGTGGAAGGCGTTCGGGAACGGCGTGATGGCGACCCCCGCCATCAGCGGCCCGAACCCGGTCCGGATCTTCGTGCCGGACGTCGTCAGGGAGGCCGCCGCGACGGTCCTGCCGTGGAAACCGCCGTGCGCGACGACGATGTTGGGCCGGCCCGTCGCCTGCCGGGCGAGCCGCAGCGCCGCCTCCACCGCCTCGCTGCCCGAGTTGACGAAGAACAGGCTGTCCAGGCCGTCGGGCAGCACCCCGCCGAGCTTCTCCACCAGCCGCTGCAACGGCTGGTGCATCACCGTCGTGTACTGGCCGTGGATGAGGGTGGCCACCTGCTCCTGCGCGGCCGCCACCACCCGTGGATGGCAGTGCCCCGTGCTCGTCACCCCGATCCCCGCCGTGAAGTCCAGATACCGGCGGCCGTCGATCCCGTACAGATGGACGCCCTCCCCCCGCTCGGCGACGACGGGAGTGGCCTGACGCACATGCTCGGACAGTTGGGTCATGCCTCCAGCGTCGGCTCCGGGCCGAAGAGGCGTCAATGGGCCGCGGGTGGCGCCGCGGCGCGTGCGCCCCCGTCGCGCGGGCCACCGGGAAGCGCAGGAGTCCTGCGCAATTTCCGTGCCGGTGGGGTTCCCGGGCGGGGACGGTTATGCAACAGTCCTGCGCATCCGGACACGCGCGCTCCATCCTGCGGAGGGAGAATCCGTGGCGGTGCACGACCGGTCGCGAGGACACGACCTCGCGGCGCTGCGCGATCTCAACACGACCGTGGTGCTGCGGGAGTTGCGGAGCGAGAGCCCGCGCACGGTGAGCGGGCTCGCGGGCGCCACGGGCCTGTCCCGGCCGACCGTCGAGGCGCTGGTCGAACAGCTCACCGCGCAGGGCTGGATCGCCGAGGCCGACGTCTTGGTGGCGGGGCGGGCGCCGGGGCGGCCCGCGCGCCGCTTCCGCTTCCGCGCCGAGGCCGGGCACGTGGTCGGCGTCGACGTCGGCGTGCGGGAGATCGTGCTGCTGCTGGCGCGGCTCGACGGCGAGATCGTGGCCCGCGCCCGGCACGCCGTCGCCCCGGGGGCGACGGGCGCGGAGCGGGTGGAGCTGCTGCGCGCGCGGCTGCGGCGCTTCGTCGCCGGGCAGGGCCTCGGCCCGCACGACGTGTGGTGCCTGGGGATCGGGGTGCCGGGCATGGTCGGCGGGACCGGCCGGATCCGGTCGGTGATCGTGCCCGACTGGACCGACCTGGACCTGGCGCGCCGGCTCGCCGACGACTTCCCCGGCCCGGACCGCGTCCTCGTCGAGAACGACGTGAACCTCGCGGTGCTCGCCGAGCACTGGCGCGGCGCCGCCCGGCTCGCCGACGACGTCGCCTGCGTGCTGCTCGGGCCGCGCATCTCCTGCGGCCTGATGATCGACGGCCGGCTGCACCGGGGCCGCCGCGGCGGCGCGGGCGAGCTGGGCCACCTCCCCCATCTCGGCCTCGACCGCGTCCGGCAGGGCTTCGTGTGGCCCGGCGAGCGGCTGCCGGGCGAATCGGTGACGGCCGCCCTGGCCCGGGCCGTGCGCTCCGGGGAGCCGGGCGCGCTCGACGTCCTGGACCGGTTCCTGGCCGGGGTCGCCCCGGCCGTCGCCGCGCTGACCCTCGCGGTCGATCCCGAACTCCTCGTCGTGACCGGCGCGCTGGCGTCGGTCGGCGACCTCCTGCCCCCGCTCCTCTCCGCACATCTGCGCCCCCTCACCCTCCACGTGCCGCACCTGGCGGTCGGCGCGCTGGGCCGCGAGGGCGTGGCCCTGGGCGCCGTGCGACGCGCCCTCGACGCCGCCGAGGCACGCCTCCCCCGACGGCACGACGTCTGAATCCGGCCTCCCCGAAAGGACGTTCATGGCAGACCTCGACGTGGGACTGATCGGCGCGGGCGGCATCGCCCGCACGCACCTGCCCGCCTGGACCGCGCTCGGCGCGCGCGTCACGATCCTGTCCACCGACGGCAACGCGCGCCCCCTGGCCGACCGGTACCGCGAGTCCGGCGTGACGGCCGTGGACTCGCTTCCCGAACTCCTGGACCGCAGCACGGTCGTCGACCTGTGCACCCCCACGTTCACCCATCAGGAACTCGCCCTCGCCGCGATCGCCGCGGGCCGGCACGTGGTGTGCGAGAAGCCGCTCGCGCTGTCCGTCGCCGGGGCGCGCGCGATGGCGGACGCCGCCGAGGCGGCCGGGGTGCTGCTCCTCCCCGCGCACGTCGTCCGCTACTTCCCCGCGTACACGGCGCTCGCCTCGGCCGTGGCGGCGGGCCGCGTCGGCGCTCCCGCCGTGCTGCGGCTCACCCGCTCCGGCCGCTTCCCGGTGTGGGCGCCCTGGTTCGCCGACCCGGCGCTGTCCGGCGGCATCCTCGTCGACCAGATGATTCACGACCTCGATCTCGCGCGGCTCCTCGCGGGCGACGTCGTCCGGGTGCACGCCCAGGTCCGCGGCCGGCAGGCGGCGGACCCGCCGGAGGGGGCGGTGACCACCGGCACCGCCGTCCTCACCCACGCGTCCGGCGCGCTCAGTCACGTCCTCGGCGTGTGGGGGCCGCCGGACCTTCCCTTCCGTACGACGTTCAGGGTCGCCGGGCCCGACGGGATCCTCGAACACGACTCGGCGACCCCCACCGGTTTCCGGGTCCTCGCGCAGGGGCGGCGCCCCGTCGGCGAGGGCATCCCCGGCAGCCCGATGACGGAGAGCCCCTACCTCACCGAGCTGCGCGAGTTCGCCGCCGCCGTCACGGGCGGCCCCGCGCCGCGGGTGTCCGCCCGCGACGGCGTCGAGGCGGTGCGGATCGCGGTGGCGGCGGCCGAGTCGGCCCGCACCGGGGACCCCGTGGAGCTCGGCGGACCGCGGCGGCCGACGACGGATCCGGCGGCCGGGTCGTGACGGGGACGCCGGTGGTGAAGGTGGGCGTGCTGTCCTTCGCGCACGTCCACGCAGGCGGGTTCGCGCGGCTGCTCGCCGGCATGGACGGTGTGGAGGTGCGGGCCGCGGACCCGGACCCGGATCCCGCCGCGCCCGGCGAGGTGCGCGGCGCGGAGTTCGCCGCGCGCCTCGGCGTCCCGTACGCGGACACGTACGAGGAGCTGTTCGCCTGGGGGCCGGACAAGGTCGTGGTCTGCGCGGAGAACGCGCGGCACCGGCCGCTGGTCGAACGGGCCGCCGCGCACGGCGTGGACGTCCTCTGCGAGAAACCGCTCGCCACGACGCCGGAGGACGGGGTCGCCATGGTCGAGGCGTGCCGGGCGGCCGGGGTGCGGCTGGCCGTCGCGCACCCGGTGCGGTTCAGCCCCGCGTACCTGGCCGTGCGGGACGCCGTGCGGGCGGGCACGGCCGGGGAGGTGCTCGCGGTGGCCGCCGCCAACAACGGCTACCTGCCCGCGGGGCGGCGCCGCTGGTTCGTCGAGCCGCTCCTCGCCGGCGGCGGCGCCCTCATCGACCACACCGTGCACGTCGTGGACCTCCTCGACGACCTCTTCGAGGGCTGCCCGGTGACGTCGGTGTACGCGCAGACCAACAACGTGCTGTACGGGGCCCGGGGCGATGTCCCCGTGGAGACGGCGGGGCTGCTCACCCTCACGTACGCGAACGGGGCCGTCCTCACCCTGGACTTCAGCTGGAGCCAGCCCCGGCACCATCCGGCGTGGGGCGGGCTGTCGATGCGGGTGGTCGGCGAGCGGGCGGTGCTGGAGATGGACGCGTTCGACCAGAAGGTGTTCGGGTTCGACGAGCGGGGCCGCCGTGGGGTGGAGATCCCGTACGGGGTCGGTCTGGACGAGCTGATGATGCGGGCGTTCCTGTTCGGGGAGGGGGACGTCGGGGTGACGGACGGTGGGGCGGGGGTGCGGGCGCTGCGGGTCGTCTCGGCGGCGTACGCGTCGGCCGGGACCGGGCGCACGGTCCGGCTCCCCTGAGCCCCGCGCACCGGTGGGGCTTCTCGCGCGGTCCCCCGCCACGACGCGGGCCGCCCCCTCCACCCCGTGGCGGGGGCGGTCGGGCGGGTGGGGCAGGATGAGGCCGGTTCGCCGACGAACCCCGTACCCCGAACGAGCAGGTGTCACTTGACGAAACATCACAGAGCCGCTCCCGGCGCCGAGTTCTCCCGCACCGGGGGTGAGGGATGACCCGCGCCGCCGACCTCCACGACCTGATCGTCGCCGGGGCGGCGCTGAGCGGCGGACTGCTGGCGGGCCTGCTGCTGCGCATGCTGCTGCGCTGGCTCGGCGTCCGCGCCGGCCGCACCCGCTGGGGCGGCGACGACGTGATCGTGGACGCCCTGCGCACCCTCGTACCCTGGGCGGCGGTGGCCGCGGGCGCGGCGGTGGCGGCCGAGGTGCTCCCCCTGACCGCCCGCACCGGCCGCACGGTGAACATGGTGCTGACGGCGTTCGTGATCGTGGCGGCCACCCTCACGGCGGCCCGGGTCGTCACGGGCCTGGTCCGCACGGTGACCCAGTCCCGCTCGGCGGTCGCGGGATCGGCGACGATCTTCGTGAACATCACCCGGGTCGTGGTGCTGGCGATGGGCTTCCTCGTCGTGCTCCAGACCCTGGGCATCTCCATCGCGCCGCTGCTCACGGCCCTCGGCGTCGGCGGCCTCGCGGTGGCCCTGGCGCTCCAGGACACCCTGGCCAACCTCTTCGCCGGGGTGCACATCCTCGCCTCGAAGACCGTGCAGCCCGGTGACTACATCCGGCTCAGCAGCGGCGAGGAGGGCTATGTCGTCGACATCAACTGGCGCAACACGGTGGTGCGGCAGCTCTCCAACAACCTCGTGATCATCCCGAACACCCAGCTGTCGGGCACGAACATGACCAACTTCAGCCGCCCGGAACAGGAGATGACCCTCACCGTGCTCGCGGGCGTCGGCTACGACAGCGACCTGGAGCACGTCGAGCGGGTCACGGTGGAGGTCGTCGCCGAGGTCATGAAGGACGTCGAGGGCGCGGTCCCCGAGCACGAGCCGCTGGTGCGCTTCCACACCTTCGGCGACTCCCGGATCGGCTTCAACGTGATCCTGGGCGTCGGCGAGTTCAGCGACCAGTACCGGATCAAGCACGAGTTCATCAAGCGCCTGCACCAGCGCTTCCGGGCCGAGGGCATCCGGATCCCGTCACCGGTGCGGCAGGTGGCCCTCGCGCAGGGCAGCCCGTCGATCATGATTCCGCAGCAGCGCGACGCGTCGGCGGGCGCGGACGTCAGGATCGGGTGAGCCCGCGCGGCACGGGCCGGCCGAGGAGCCGGCCCAGGACCCGTGCCGCGTTGTCGGCCATGAAGGCGTTGCGGCCGCGGTAGTAGGACAGTTCGAGCGCGGCGATGCTCAGCGCCCAGCCGCGGCCGCGCGTCCAGGCGGCGTCGTCGCAGCCGACGGCGGCGCGGAAGGTGTCGCGCAGGCCGTCGTCGAGGACGTACCAGGCGACGATCAGGTCGACCGCCGGGTCCCCGACGCCCGTACAGCCGAAGTCGATGACGGCGGCGAGGCGGCCGCTGTCCGCGTCGACCAGCAGGTTTCCCGGCTCCAGGTCGCCGTGCACCCAGACGGCGGGGCCGTCCCGGCGGGGCGCCGCGAGCGCGCTCTCCCACAGGGCGAGCGCGGCCGCGGTGTCGACGGCGCCGTCGAGCCGTGCCAGGGCGGCCCGGGTCTCGGCGTCGCGCGGGGCCAGCGGCCCGCCGCGCTCGGCCGCCGGGGCGCCGGTGGTGTCCGCGCGCCCCAGGGCGCGGACGAAGTCCGCCACGTCCCGCGCGAGCTGCGCGGGCTGCCGGTCCGCGCCCGCCTCCGGCAGCACGCCGTCGATCCAGCGGTGGACCGACCACGGCCACGGATAGCCGCGCCCGGGGACGCCCGCGCCGACCGGCTCCGGTACCGCGCAGGGCAGCCCCGGGGCGAGGCGGCGCAGTGCGGCCCGCTCCCCCGGCACGTCCGCGGCCGCGCCCGGGGTGCGCGGCATGCGGACGGCGAGGTCGTCGCCGAGCCTCAGCAGCAGGTTCGAGGTGCCGTCCGACGCCACGTACCGCAGGGGCAGCGCCGCCCACCGCGGGAACTGGTCGGCGAGCAGTCCCGCGACGAGCGCGCGGTCGATGTCGGGCTCGTCGTCGTGCATCCTGCGCGGGGTCGTCATGGACGCCTTTCCCTGGGCGGTGGTCGGGCGGGCGAGGCTACCGTCCGGCCCGTCGGGGAATCACGCCGTTTTCCCGCACTGCGCCACCCGCGGACTCCGCCGGTGTGCGCGCGGCGGCGGAGCAAGGTCAACTGAAGGTACGCGCCCGTACGCGCCCCACCGGATCCCCGGAGGAACCACCATGGCCCAGGCGGCACCCGGTCCACCGGACCCGCCCGCCCCGCCGGAGCTGACCGCGATCGACGCGCTGCTGGCGCGGCAGGCCCGCGAGGCGCTGCGGCACTCCTTCCGGCTCCTGGGCGGGGAGGACGTGCGCGACGCCGCGCTCGGCGCGCCGGAGCTGCCGGTCGACCCCCCGGAGTGGGCGCGGGCGGTGGCGGGCGCGACGGCCGAGCCCACGGTGGTCTTCGCGCCGGTCACGGACGCGGCGGGGCAGGTCGTGGACTTCGTGGACGTGGCCGTGAACGCCGCGGGCCAGAGCCTGGCGGACCGCGCCCGGCCCCGGCACGGGCAGCTGCTGACCGTGTCCCAGCCGTCGTCGCAGACGTCCGGGCTGTTCGCGGCGATGCTGCGGGTCCTGGCCACCGGGGAGCCGGTGATCGGCCGGGACTGGGACGCGACGCTGATGGTCGGCGGCGAGCCGCTGCACCGGCGGGTGCGGATCACGGCGACGCGCCACCACGGCCATGTGGTGGTGACCTTCGACGGCACGGCCCGCCGGCACGAGCTGATCAGCGGCCGGGTGCAGGAGCAGGGCCTCATCGGCTGGGGCGAGTGGGAGCTGGGCTCGGGGCACAGCGACTGGTCGCCCGGCCTGTACGTGATCTTCGACAGGCCGCAGGGCTCGGTGCCGCTCACGCTGGGCGAGCTGGCCCGGCGGCTGGTGCCGGAGGACCGCACCGCGTTCCGGGTCGCCCTGGAGCACGTCGTGTCGGGGCTGCCCGTCGAGCTCGACCTGCGGCTGCACCTCACCGACCACACCCGCCACATCCGCTTCACCCTGGAGCCGCTGCGGGCGGCGAGCGGTCCGGTGTGGGGGCTCCAGGCCCTCGTACGGGACGTGTCGAAGTCGTACCGCAGCCGGGTGCAGCTCGACGCGGCGGTGCGGGCGGCGGAGCGGCGACGGCAGCGGGCGGACGCGGAGGCGCGGGTCGCGGCCCGGCTGCGCGAGGCGGTGCTGCCCTCCCATCCGCCCGAGATCACCGTGCAGGGGGTGACCTCGGCGGTCGCCTACCGGCCCGCCGAGACCCGCTCGTCGATCGGCGGCGACTGGTACAACGTGCAGGCGCTGCCCGACGGGCGGGTCCTGTACGCGCTCGGCGACGCGGCGGGCCACGGGCTCGACGCGGTGGCCCGGATGGCGGCCCTGCGCGGCGGCCTCGCCGGACTCGCCCACACCGGGCAGCCGGTGGAGGCGCTGACCGCCTGGCTGAACCGCATCACGTTCGACACCGGGACGGACGGCACGGCCACCGCGATCGTCTGCCGCTACCACCCCGACCGCGAGCTGCTGCGCTGGGTGTGCGCGGGGCACCCGCCGCCGGTGCTGCTGCGCGACGGGAAGGCCACCCTCCTGGACGGGACGACCGGGCTGCTGCTCGGGGTGCTGCCGGAGGTGACGTACCGGGCGGCCGAGCTGTTCCTGCGCGACGGCGACACGGTCCTGATGTGCACGGACGGGCTGGTGGAACGCCGGGACCAGGACATCACCGAGGGACTGGCGGCGCTGCTGGGCGCGGTGGAGCGGCACGCCGGGCTGTCGCCCCAGCTGCTGGTGGACACGGTCAGCGCGGAGCTGCTGCCCGCGCCGCAGGAGGACGACTCGTGCCTGCTGGCGCTGCGGCGCGGCCATGCCGGCACCGGCGGCCACGGCTGGGCGGACTGAGCGCATGTGCCACTACTGCGGCTGCCGGGACATCCCGCTCATCAAGGAGTTCATCGCGGAGCACGAGCGGGTCACCGACACCGCCGGGGACGCGCTGCGCGCCCTCGACCGCGGCGATCCGGCGACCGCCCGCGCCCTGGTGGACCGGATGGCCGGGGAACTGGCCGCGCACTGGCGGGGCGAGGAGGACGGCCTGTTCCGCGTGATGGCGCAGGACCCCGAGTACGCCGGGTACGTCGCGGCCCTGGAGGCCGAGCACCGGGACCTCGCGGCGCTGCTCCCGGCGCTCGACCTCACGGCGCCCGCCGACGTCGCCGTGTTCACCGATGCGGTGCGCGAACTGCGGCGGCACATCGCCAAGGAGGAGGACGGGCTGTTCCCGGCCTCCCTGACGGCGCTGTCCGGCGACGCGTGGGACGCCTCGATGGCGGCCTGGCGGAGCGCCCACGGCGGACCGGGCGGGGCTCAGTCCTTGTAGTCCGGCGCGACCCGCTCGACGAGCCGCAGCAGCGCGGCCCAGGCCAGGTCCTGGGCGTCGTGGTCCTCGAAGTCGGATTCCGCGTCGCCCTCGCCGGTGAGCTGGCGGGCGGTGTGCTCGGCGACCCGGTCGGAGGGGAGGACCAGCGGGGCGCCGCCCGCCTGGGCGGTGACCTGGATCTCGCAGGCCTTCTCCAGGTAGTACATGCGCAGGAACGCCTGCTTGGCGCTGTCGCCGACGGTCAGCAGTCCGTGGTTGCGCAGGATGAGCGCGGGGTGGCCGCCGAGGTCGGCGACGAGCCGCTCCTGCTCGTCGAGGTTGAGGGCGACGCCCTCGTAGTCGTGGTAGCCGACGCGGCGGTGGAACTCCATCGACATCTGGTTGACGGGCAGCAGGCCGCCCTGCTGCGCGGCGACGGCGCAGCCCGCCCTGGTGTGCGTGTGCAGGACGCAGTGGGCGTCGGCGCGGGCCCTGTGGATCGCGCTGTGGATGACGAATCCGGCCGGGTTGACCGGGTGCGGCGTCGGCCGTACGGGGTTGCCGTCGAGGTCGATCCTGACCAGGTTCGAGGCGGTGATCTCCTCGAAGAGCAGCCCGTAGGGGTTGATGAGGAAGTGGTGGTCGGGGCCCGGCAGCCGCTGGGAGATGTGCGTGAAGATCAGGTCGGTCATGCGGAAGTGCGCGACGAGCCGGTAGACGGCGGCGAGTTCCCGGCGCAGCCGCAGCTCCTCCGCGGCGTCGGAGCCGGTCCCGCCGACCGGGGCGGGGGACGGAACGGGGGCCGGGGCGGAAGCCGAAGAATGATTCGATCGCAACATGGAACGGAAACTTACGTTTCAGCTGTCTATCCTGTCTACCGTCGATGGCACGGACGCACCCGCCGGGCCGCACCGCTGACCGAGGGGACCGACCGTGGAACTCGACGAGACCGACCTGGCGCTGGTGCGCGAGCTGCGCGAGGACGGACGGCTGCCCTACGAGACGCTGGCCCGGCGGGTGGGCCTGTCCCGTCCGGCGACGCGGACGCGGGTGCGGCGGCTCCAGGAGTCGGGCGCGGTGCGCGTCGTGGCCATCACGCACCCGGCCGTACGGCGGCTGACCGCGTCGGCGCACCTGGCCATCGGCACGCGGGGCGCCGCCGCCCCGGTGGCCCGCGCGATCGCCGGGCTGTCCGCCGCCCCGTTCGTGACGCTGACCAGCGGGCGCCGGTCGATCATGACGGAGCTGCGGACGGCGGGGTTCGGGGAGCTGGAGCGGACGATCGAGCACATCCGGGGGCTCGACGGCGTGCACAGCGTGGACCCGCTGATCGCGACCCGGCACGTGAAGGACCCCTACCTGCCGGCCGGGGAGCCGACCGTCGCCCCGCAGGACGAGACGGACGAGCGGATCCTCGCGGAACTGGAGCGGGACGGACGGCTGCCGTTCGCCGAACTGGCGGCGCGGATCGGGCTGTCGCCGGGTGCGACCCGCTCCCGCACGCTGCGGCTGCTCGACGGCGGTGTCGCCCAGGTGGTCGCGCTGGTGCGGCCCGAGGTCCTCGGGATGGGCTATCTGTGCGGGTTCGCCGTGCGGGTGGCGGGAGCGGCGGCCGAGACCGCCGAGCGGGTGGCCGCGCTCCCCCGGGTGACGTTCCTGTCGACGTGCCTGGGCGGCGCCGAGGTGGTCGGCACCCTCACCGCCGAGTCGTTCGCCGCCGTACGCGGCACGCTGGAGGAGATCAGGGAACTGCCGCGGGTGCGGGAGGTGGAGAGCTGGCTCCACCTCGAACTGGTCAAGGAGCGTTACGACATGGGGCCGCACCCCGCGTGAGCGTCGGAGCCGGCCGGTGCGGGCGGCCACGCGACGACCCCGTCCAGGTCCGGCGGCCGGTAGCCGGGCCCCTTGAGGACCTTGCCGTCGGCCCGGCGCAGCACCCGCCCGTCCGCGTCCCGCTTGCTCATGTTGGACCGGTGGACCTCGGCGAAGACGGCCGGCAGGTCGATGCCCAGCGCGTCGGCGGCGCCGTAGGTGACGTAGAGGACGTCGGCGAGTTCCTTGGCGAGCGCCCGGTGCGCCCCGGCCGGGTCGGCGCCGGCGCGCAGGGCCGCGGCGAGAGCGGTCAGCGCCTCGGCCGCCTCCGCCGCCTCCTCGGTCAGCAACGCACGCCGCAGCTCGCTCAGTTCGGGACGCTCCGCGTCGGCCCGGCCGTCGAAGGCCGCACGGAACTCGGCGACGCACCGCATCGGTTCGTGATCCATGCCCCCGACCCTAGCCGTCCCGCGCACCGCGCTCCGGCGGCCGTTCGTCCCCGAACGCCTGCCGGATTGTCCGTGATCCGTAACGGAGGGAGCCGCGGGCGTCTCCGCGTCGTCCTGCCTAGTGACCGCAGGGTCGAAGGGCATCGGTGCAGCACGGCGCGGGAGGAACGGACATGGGACGACGGGGCCGCGGGCCGGGCTGGAACAGCAGCGTGTTGGGGGCCGCGCTGGCGGTGACCGTGCTGGCCGGGGGCGTCTCGGTGTGGACCGCGCAGGCGGGCGAGGCGACCGGGCCGGCGCCGCGCGCGGGCGCCGCCGCGCCCAGGGCCGTGCAGGCGGTCGGGGTGAGCATCGCGCACGCCTCCGACGCGGGGAGCCGCGGCGTGAACATCACCGTCGACGACGGCCCCGACCCCGAGTGGACGCCGCAGGTCCTCGCCGTGCTCGCGCGGTACGGGGTGAAGGCGACCTTCTGCATGGTGGGCACCCAGGCGCGGGCCCACCCGGAGCTCGTCAAGAAGGTCGTCGCGGCGGGGCACCGGCTGTGCGACCACACGGTGTCGCACAACACCGCGATGGACAAGCGGCCCCGGGCGTACCAGTCGCGGCAGATCCTCGACGCCGAACGCATGATCACCGAGGCGTCCGGCGGGGTGCGGCCGATGTACTACCGCGCGCCCGGCGGGGCGTTCACCCCGTACAGCCGCACCCTCGCCGCGTCCCGCGGGATGCGTCCGCTGGGCTGGAACGTCGACACCAAGGACTTCGAGCGCCCGGGTACGGCCGCCATCGTCGCCACCGTGGAGGAGGAGCTGCCCAACGGGCCGACGCTCCTCTTCCACGACGCGGGCGGCGACCGCGGCCAGACGGTGGAAGCGCTGCGCCGGGTGCTGCCCGAACTGAAGGAGAAGGGCTACTCCTTCGGCTTCCCGGTGCGCTGACGCGCCGCGCCGCCCGGCCCGGCGGGCGCGACCGCCGCCGGTGCGGCACGGGGGTGTCGTGAGGACGGGGATCAGGTCGTCGGTCACGAAGTCCCGGCTGTGGAGGTGGGGTTCGCGGACCCGCTCGATCAGGGTGCGGCTCACCTCCCCGCTCGCGCGGGCCCGCGGCGCGGCGGGCCCGCGCTCCAGCGTGCCGCGTGCCGCAGCAGCGGATCGCGGCCGCGCCGGGGCACGGTCCACAGGTCGTGGCCCCGCACCCCCCAGTGCCCGAGCAGCGCGTTGGCGGCGAGCATGCCGCTGGTCGCGGCACGTTCCATCAGCGCCACCGGCAGGCCGGTGGCGACCAGATCGCCGGCGATCACGAGCCGGGGGTCGCTGGTGCGGACCGTCGGCCGGTCCCCGTACCCCGACACGGCGAACATCGGGCAGTCGTCGCGCCACTCGTGCCGGACGTCGACGACACGGGCCGCGCGGGTCTCCGGATACACCTGGTGCAGCTGGTCGACGAGGCGCTTCTCCTCGGTGGCCCGGTCGACGGGCCCGTCGAGGGCGTAGGCGTGGAGCTCCACCACCGAGCCGCCCGTGCGCCGGGCCCAGCGGTGCGCCTCGCCCTCCCAGCGGTCCAGGACGCTGACGTTGTCCAGCGTTCCGTAGCCGCTGGTCCCGAGGAACCCGGCCCGCGCGGCGGCCACCGGCCGGTCGAGCCACAGCCGGGAGACGAGGAACGCGGGAGCCGTGCGCAGCCGGGCGGTCCGGGCGTGCCAGGCGGCGTCGGCGATGTCCGGGCTGTCCCCCGCCAGTTGGCGCAGGCCGCCGGTGTCGAGGGCGAGGACGCAGGCGTCGTAGCGGCCGGTGTGCGCCCCGGCGGTGAGGGTGAAGCCGCCGCCCGGGGCGGGGGCGAGCCGGTCGACCGGCTGGGCCGGGCGCAGGTCGGCGCCGCGTTCTTCGAGGTAGCGGGCCAGCGGGTCCCACAGGGCGGTCGGGAACGGCTCGTCGGGCACGTCGAAGAGCAGCCCCTCGGCGGAGCCCAGGAAGTAGATGTGGAACATCAGCACCATCTCGGCGGCCGACAGCCGGCGCGGGTCGGCGAAGAAGCTCCGGGAGAACACCTCGAACGCCAGGTGGTGGGCGGCCTCGGGGAAGCGGATCGACCGCAGGAAGTCGTGCGCGCTGACGCCGTCCAGCCGGTCGTAGACCTCCGGCACGCGGACGTCCATCAGCGGGAGGGCGGCCCGCGCGTCGATGCGGGGCATGTCGCGCAGGGTGAAGGTGGGGCTGCGCAGGGCGAAGCCGAGGGCGCTCCAGGGCGGGGTGCGCGGGACGTGCCGGAAGCTGTCCCGGGGGCCGTCGGCGTGCCAGAGCGGGTAGTCGGGCAGCGCGGTCAGCCGTTCCAGGTGCGGATCGGTGCGGCGCAGCAGGGCCCGCAGGTTGTAGTACTGGCGGAAGAAGGCGTGGAAGCCGCGGCTCATCGTGGCCGTCGAGCCGTCGGCCAGGCCGGTGGTCCAGCCGGCGAGCCGTCCGCCGAGCGTCGCCTCCCGTTCGAACAGGGTGACGCGCACGCCGCGTTCGGCGAGGGCGACGGCGGCGGCCAGTCCGGCGATCCCGCCGCCGACGACGGCCGTGGTGGGGGCGGGGTCCGTGACCCGGGACGCGCCGGGCCCGGCCGGAATGTGTGCCGCCCGGCGGTCCCGTGCCTGCGGCGGCGTCTGCGCGGCGCGGCTCATCCTCGGCTCCTCTCGTGCGGCACCCGGCCGACGACGGTGTGGGTGATGCCGGTCTGCCAGCCGGGCAGCGGCAGGACCGTGACCCGTTCGAAGCCCGCGGCGGTCAGCCGGCGGGCGAAGTGCGCCGCGGTGTCGAACTCGAGGACGCTGCGCCACAGATGCCGGTAGAGGGCGCCGTCGCCGAGCGCCGTGGTGACGGGCAGCAGTCCGGCGCAGACCGCCGACCAGACGGCGCGGTGGCGGTGCTTGCCGCTGAGGGTGTACTCGTGCACGGCGACCCGGCCGCCGGGGGCGAGCCCGTCGCGCACGGAGGCCAGGACGCGGTCGGGGTCGGCGGTGTTGCGGAACAGGTAGGCGGCGAACACCGCGTCGAAGCCGCCGTCGATCCCGGCGTCCGCGAGGTGCTCGGCCGGGGTGTGGGCGAAGGTGACGCTCGACGGCCAGGGTTTCGCCGCGGCCCGCTCCAGCATGCCCGCGGAGGCGTCCACGGCGGTGATCTCCGCCTCGGGCAGCACGGACAGCAGCGCGGCGGTCGACGCGCCGGTGCCGCAGCCCAGGTCGAGGACGCGCAGCCCGCGCCCCTGCCCGGGCAGGCCCAGGCGGCGGGCCGAGCGCCGCAGGTGGGCGTGGTAGCCGGGGTTGGCGTTCACCAGCGTGTCGTAGGTGCGCGCGGCGTGGTCGAAGGCTGAGGCGAGCGCGGCATCGCGCAGCGTGGGCATGGTTCTCCTCGGGGCCCGGACGGGTCAGGGGGTGGGGGCGGGACGCAGCGGGCGGGTGGGCAGTTCCACCGCGCTGCGCAGCAGGGGGCCGATCGGGCTGTGGAGTCCGATCGACAGGTCTTCGTGGAGGGCGGTGGCACCGTCGAGGAAGCGCAGCAGGCGTTCCATGGGGACCCGGGAGAACAGGCGGGTGAAGAAGGCCGCTCCGTCGATGCGGCCGCTGTCCAGGCCGTGCAGCAGGACCGCGTCCATGGCCATCGAGCGCCTCGGGTGCGGGGGCGGCGGCGCCGGGTCGCGTCCGGCGAGCAGCGCCGCGGCGATGGCGGTGCTCTGGCGCTGGATGGCGGCGAAGGTGTAGCCGGTCGCCGGGCGGGTGGCGCCGCCGGCCGCGCCGATGCGGAAGGTGCTGCGGCCGGTCCGGCGGGCGAAGCGGGCGTCGGTCATGGGGATGACCCCTTCCTCGCGTGCCTCGATGTGGACGTCGCGGACGCCGAGCACGTCATGGAGGTAGTCCTGGAGGGCGGCGTTGTAGCGCTCGGCGGGCAGGACGGCCCGCGAGAACTGGGTGTACTCCACGAGCGCGGTCCGCTCGCCGGTCGGCAGCACATAGGTGAAGGCAAGCCCGCGGCCGGGCTGGGGGGTGCGGAAGTCCATGAGGTCGACGGCGCCGGGGTCGAAGACGGGCCGGTCGGTGCGGACGAACCAGCCGCGGAAGTGCTGGAGCAGGGTGGTGCGGGCCGGGGGCAGGCTGCCGAGCGGGCGGGAGTCGAACACCCAGCGGGCCGGGATGCCTTCGCGCCGGCCGTCGGCGGTGCGGACGACCACGTGCGCGCCGTCGGCGTCCTCCTCGACGGTCTCGACGGTGCCCTCGGTGCGGGTCAGCGCGTCGTGGGCGGCGAGCCGGGGCGCGAGCACGGCCTCGAGGTCGGTGGAGCGGATCATCTTGTAGCGCAGCGCTCCGGTGCGGGCGTCGACGAGCCGGCCGTCGGTGCCGCGGACCCGGAGCCGGTTCCAGGAGGCGGTGACGGCGTCGTCGTAGCGGCCGGGGCCGTGCTCCCAGAAGCACCAGGTGCGCGCCGGGGGCCGCAGGGGTCCCGCGGGCGCGTCGACGAGGCGGACGGTCGGCGCCGTCCCCGCGGGTGCCGCGCACACCCGTTCCGCCAGCGAGAGCCCGGCGGCTCCGGCGCCGATGATCACCACGTCCGACCGCACGCCCGCCTCCTGTGTCGCCCCACTGTCGCCCCACCTTTTGCTCCGGTCACCCCTTCGTCCGGTGACCCGGCCACGGATGCGCGGATCCGGGCGCCTTTCGCCTGAACGACGTTGCTCCGGTTGCCGCAATCCACCGCATCCGATCACCCGCGCGGCGGGGAATGCCCTACATACTCTCCCCGTTCACCGGCATCCCCAAGGAGCTGACATGCCCCCCGATCAGGCCCTGGGCGTCGCCACGGCGGTGGCGTCCCACGGCGGACCGCCCGGTGGGCGCGCCGCGGGCCCCGCGCGTGCCGCCGTGCCGTCCCGGTCCGTGCAGGTGCGCCGGATCGATGCCGATCTTCCCCGTACGGTGCACGAGCGGCTGACCGGGCTGCTGTCCCGGCGTGTCGCCCGGGCCGTCGCGGTGGACGCGACGTTCGGCCGTGACGTCGCCGAGCGCGTCGCGCGGTTCACGCTCGGCGGCGGGCGGCGCCTGCGTCCGCAGTTCCTGTGGTGGGGGCTGCGCGCCTGTGGTCCGCCCGACGACGAGCAGGTCGAGGCGGCGTTGCGGCTGAGCGCGGCGCTGGAGCTGATCCAGACCTGTGCGCTCGTGCACGACGACGTCATGGACCGGGCGACGACCCGTCGCGGGCGGCCCGCCCTGCACGTCGACCTGGCCGCGCGGTACGGGCCGCAGGGCTCGTCGGACGCCACCCGGTTCGGTGAGTCCGCGGCGGTGCTCGCCGGTGATCTCGCGCTGGCCTGGGCCGACGACGAGGCGGCCGCCCTCGAACTGACGGGCCCGCGGGCCCGTCGGCTGCGCGAGACGTGGTCGCAGATGCGTCTCGAGATGGTCGCCGGGCAGTACCTGGACGTCCAGGGCGAGCACACCCGGAACCGGTCGCCGCGCCAGGCCCTCGACGCGGCCTGCCTGAAGACGGCGCTGTACACGGTGGAGCGCCCGCTCCAGCTGGGGGCGATCCTCGGCCGCGCGGACGACGCCACGCTGCGGGCGCTGTGCGCGGCGGGCCGTGGCGCGGGGCTCGCCTTCCAGCTGCGCGACGACCTCGACGACGCGTTCGGCGATCCGGTCCGCCGGGACAAGCCGGCCGCCGGTGACCTGCGGACCGGCAAGCCCACGTACCTGATGGCGCTGGCCCACGCCCGCGCCGAGCGGGACGGCGACCACCGCGCCCTGGCGATCCTGGGCCGGTCGGGGCGGCAGGTCCTGGACGACGCCGACCTCGACGACCTGCGGTACGTGCTCGAACGCACCGGCGCCCGGCAGCTCGTGGAGGACCGGATCCGTGCCCTGATCGCCCGCAGCGCCCGCGATCTGGAGTCCGTGCCGCTCGACCCCGTGGCCCACGAGCGGCTGCGTCTGCTGCTGCGGCAGGTGGCGGGCACGCCCACGGCGCCGTGCCCGGCCGCCGCCGCGACCGAGGGAGCCGCCCGGTGAGGACCGTACGCGGCAGGACGGATCATGTGGTCGTGGTGGGCGCGGGCCTGTCCGGCCTGGCCGCCGCCCTCCATCTGCTGGGCGCGGGGCGGCAGGTCACGCTCGTCGAGCGGGACGACGAGCCCGGTGGCCGGGCGGGTCTGCTGGCCCGGCAGGGCTATCGGATCGACACCGGCCCGACCGTGCTGACCATGCCCCACCTGGCCGACGAGGCGTTCGCCGCCGTCGGGGAACGCCTCCGCGACCGGGTGGACCTGGTCGCCCTGCACCCCGCCTACCGCGCGTCGTTCGCCGACGGCAGCTCGATCGACGTGCACACCGACGGGCACGCCATGGAGAGCGCCGTCGAGGAGTTCGCCGGGCCCGCGGCGGCGGCCGGCTATGTGCGGCTGCGGCGCTGGCTGGAGCGTCTGTACCGGGCGCAGATGAAGCACTTCATCGACACCAACTTCGACTCGCCGCTGCAACTGCTCACCCCCGACCTGGCCCGGCTCGCCGCGCTCGGCGGCTTCGGCCGCATGGACGCCCGGATCGGCCGGTTCATCGAGGACGAGCGGCTGCGCCGCGTCTTCTCCTTCCAGTCGCTGTACGCGGGTGTGCCGCCGGCCCGCGCCCTGGCGGCGTATGCCGTCATCGCCTACATGGACACCGTCGCGGGCGTCTACTTCCCGCGCGGCGGCATGCACGCGCTGCCGCGGGCGATGGCGGACGCCGCCCGCGCGGCGGGGGCCGACCTGCGGTTCGGCCGGACGGTGCGCAGCCTGGAGCGCTCGGGCGACCGGATCACCGCCGTGGTGACGGACAGCGAGCGGATCCCGTGCGACGCCGTCGTCCTGACCCCCGATCTGCCGATCGTGCACCGGCTGCTGGGCCGCGCCCCGCGCCGGCCGGTCGCGCTGCGGCACGCCCCGTCGGCGGTGATCCTGCACGCCGGGACCGACCGCACGTGGCCCCAGCTGGCGCACCACACCATCTCGTTCGGCGCCGCCTGGCACGACACGTTCGACGAGCTGACCCGGCGCGGCCGGCTGATGAGCGATCCGTCGCTGCTCATCACCCGGCCCACCGCGACCGACCCGACGCTGGCGCCGCCCGGCCGGCATCTGCACTACATCCTGGCGCCCTGCCCGAACACCGACATCGGGCCGAGTCCCGCCCAGTGGGGGGATCTCGCGCCGCGCTACCGCGCCGAGCTGCTGGCCGAGCTGGAGCGGCGCGGCCTGGACGGCATCAGCGACGCCATCGACGAGGAGTGCTTCGTCACCCCCGCCGACTGGCACGCCCAGGAGCACGCGGCCGGCACCCCGTTCTCGGCCGCGCACACCTTCGCGCAGACCGGGCCGTTCCGGCCCCGCAATCTCGTGCGCGGCACGCGGAACGCGGTGCTGGCCGGGTGCGGGACGACACCCGGTGTCGGGGTTCCCACGGTGCTGCTGTCCGGAAAGCTCGCCGCCGCCAGGATCACGGGCTTGCGCGGCAGCGCGCCGGCCCGCTCCCGCTCCCGGCACGACACCCTTGGAGGGGCACCCCTGTGACCGCGCGAGAACTCGATGCCGCGGGCATCACCGACCCCGGCCTGCGCAGCGCCTACGCGCGGTGCCGGGAGCTCAACGCCCGCCACGGGAAGACGTACTTCCTGGCCACGCGGCTGCTGCCCGCCCACCGCAGACCCGCCGTGCACGCCCTGTACGGATTCGCCCGCTGGGCCGACGACATCGTCGACTGCCACGGCGCGGACACCACCGTTGCGGAGCGCGCCGCGGCGCTGGAGCGGCTGGCGGCGCAGCTGCGGCACGGGCTCGCCACGGGGCACGGCGACGAGCCCGTGGTGCGCGCCCTCGCCGACACCGCGCACCGGTACGCGATCGACCCCGCGCACTTCCAGGACTTCATGACGGCGATGCGCGACGACCTGACGGTGACGGACTATCCCGGGTACGCCGATCTGCGCCGCTACATGCACGGTTCGGCGGCGGTGATCGGGTTGCAGATGCTTCCCGTGCTCGGGACGACGGTGCCCCGCGCGCAGGCGGAGCCGCACGCCGCCGCGCTCGGGGTGGCGTTCCAGCTCACCAACTTCCTGCGGGACGTGGGCGAGGACCTCGACCGGGGGCGCGTCTACCTGCCCGCCGATCTGCTGGCCGCGCACGGCGTCGACCGTGACCTGCTGCGGTGGAGCCGGGACACGGGCGGCCGGGACCGCCGGATCACGCGGGCGCTGCAAGCGTTCGAGGCGCTCACCCGGGACGTCTACCGGGAGGCGGTGCCCGGCATCGCGCTGCTCGACCCGGTGTCGCGGCCCTGCATCCGCAGCGCCTTCGTGCTGTACGCGGGCATTCTCGACGCCGTCGCCGACGACCGGTACAGCGTGCTGCACCGGCGGGCCGTGGTGCCCAGGCGGCGGCGCGCGGTGGTCGCCCTGGACGGTCTGGTCCGCATCGCGCACGCCCGGCTGCGGCACCGCTCCGCCCCGTCGGCGGTCCCGCCCCACCGGCCGGGCCCGCACGGGCCGGTGCGGACCGGACGGGCCCGGCTCGCGGACCGGGAGGCGGTATGAGCAGGCGGCCGTGGTCGGCGCGGATCCCGCTGACCTTCCGCAGGGAGCCCGTCGCGTGGGAGCGGCAGGAGCCCACCTGGCGGCAGGCGCGGCCCGCCGTCATCGAGAGCGCCCTGAAGCGGGCCCAGGCCCGGCCCTCGGGCAACTGGTACGTCGTCGGCGCCGCCGCCGACGTCCCGTCCGACGCGCCCCTGGGCCGCACCGTGGCCGGGCGCGAGCTGGTCCTGTGGCGGGACGCGGACGGCGAGGTCGCCGCCGGGCCCGGTGCCTGCCCGCATCTGGGCGCGCCGCTCAAGGACAGCCCCGTCACGTGCGGGACGCTGGTGTGCCACTGGCACGGGCTCGCGCTCGGTGCGCAGGGCACGGCGGCGTGGCGGACCCTGCCCGTGCACGACGACGGTGTGCTGGTCTGGGTCCGGCTCGACGGCGCGGACCGCGAACAGCCGCTGGAGCGGCCCGTGATCCCGGCCCGCCCGGACCCGGGGCGGTCCGTCGCCGCCGTCTACACCGGTTTCGGGCGCTGCGAGCCGGAGGACGTCGTCGCCAACCGGCTCGATCCGTGGCACGGCGCGTGGTTCCACCCGTACTCGTTCGTCGACCTGCGGGTGACGGACGCGCCGTCCGGTGACGGCGTGGAGGCGGCGGACGACGGGTTCGCGGTGGAGGTGTCCTTCCGGCTCACCGAGCGGCTCGTCGTGCCGGTGCGCGCGGTCTTCACCGCGCCGGAGCCGCGCACGGTGGTCATGCACATCACGGACGGCGAGGGGCGCGACTCGGTCGTGGAGACGCACGCGACGCCGCTGACCCCGGCGGGGCATCCGGCGCCGCGGACCGCGGTGGTGGAGGCGGTGATCGCGACGTCCGAGCGGCCGGGGTTCGCCGTGGCGCGGCTCGCCTCCTTCGCGCTGCGCCCGCTGATGCGCGCGGCGGCCGGACGCCTGTGGCGCGACGACCTCGCCTACGCGGAGCGCCGCTGGGCCCTGCGCACCCGCACCGAGCTGCCCTACTGAGCCGCCGGGCGCCCGCGCGGGGTCACAGGCCCCAGATCCGTGCGACGAAGAAGCCCGCCACCAGGACCGAGCCGACGAGGATGAGCAGCACCCACCAGTAGGGGTGTTCCCAGATCCCGCCGTCGGCGCGTTCCTGGTGCGCTTCGGCGATGGAGCCCTCCGCCGGCGGGGTCTCCGACGGCGGCACGTGTGAGGTGGTCATGTCTCCACGGTCCTCCTCATGGCGGGCGTGCGCACCCGGGGGCGGACGCCCGCGGTTCAGGGGCGGACCAGGCGGCGCAGCGCCCACCGGGCGAGGGGCGCGTAGGCGAGGACGACGGGTGCGGCGCCGGTGAGGGTCAGCCGGGTCCGCGCGCCCGAGCTCCCCCACGGATCGACGGCGTGTTCCAGGAGGAGGCGGACCGGTCCCGTCCGGACGCGCCAGCTCCAGGTCCGGGCGTCGTGGTCGACGGCGGTGACGACGAAGCGGACGGCCGGTCCGACGACGGGGCGCACCCGCCCCCGCATTCCGGGGCGCAGGGCGCCCTCCGCCTCCACCGACCGGATCTGCGGGGCCCAGTCGGGCCAGCGGTCGGGGTGGGCGTACCGCCGCCACACCGTGTCCGCGTCGGCGCTTCCCCGCTCACTCAGTGTCAGTCGCACGCACGCAGCGTGTCACACGGGACGGGCCGCCGGGCACGGCGCCGGGCCCGAAGGGGCCGACGGCGGCGTGGAGTGCCGTGCGGCGCGGGTGGGACAATGTCCGTCCTGGCAGCCCGTACGGCCCTGGCCGCATCGGCGGTGTGCGTCGGCCTGCCCGTCCGTCGCCGCAGCCGGAAGGAAGCACGAACGTGATCAAGTGGGTGTTCCTGAGGGCCGGGCAGCGCCCCGTCCCCCGGCCCGTGGCGACGCCGCTGGTGTGGTCGGCCGCCTGCGCCACCGCGCTGCTGTTCGTGGTCCTGCTCAACACGCTCGCGGGGCAGACCCGGCCGCTGCTCGCGCTCACCGTGCTGTCCGTGCTCGCCACCCTGCTGGGCTTCTTCGCCCGCTTCACGGCGGCGCCCGGCACCGCCGTGCTGTGCTGGCTGTTCCTGAACGGCTTCGGGATCCCGCCCGCGGGCACGCTCACCTGGACCCCGGACCGCGACAGCCTCTGGCTCACCTGCCTGCTGGGCGCGACCCTCGTCGGCACGACGGCGGCGCGGGTGGCCCACGCCCGCGCCGCGTACCACTCGCTCGCCCCGGCGGCCGCCGCGCCGACGGCCGCCGCGACCGACGAGCCGCACGCCGCCTGACCGCCGGGGGCCGGTCCGGGCCGCGCCCGGTTCAGGCCCCGCCGGACACCGCCGCGAACTCCCCCGCGTGGTGCACCAGCGCCGGGGCCTCGCGCCGCACGTCGCCCGCGTCGATCTGGCCGACCACGAGGTAGTGGTCGCCGAGGCGTTGCCGGGAGACGACCCGGGCGGTGAGCCAGGCCGGGGCGTCGGCCAGGACCGGCAGCCCGTCGCTCTCCCGACGGTGCCGGACGCCCTCGAAGCGGTCGACGCCGCTGCGCGCGAACTGCCGTGCCAGGCCGGTGTTCTCCGCCCCCAGCAGGTGCACGGCGAACCGCTCGGCGCGCTGCACGGCGGCGGCGGTCGACGCGGTGGCCCCGAGGCAGAAGGAGACGAGGGCCGGGTCGAGGGAGACGGACGTGAACGACGTCGCGGTGAACCCCGCCGGGCCGGGGACGGTGATCACGGTGATGCCGGAGGCGTGCCGGCGCAGGGTCCGGCGGAGGACCTCGCCGGCGTCCTCGCGGTCGTCGGGGACCGCGGCCCGCTGAGGGGTCGGCAGAGAGGTGGTGGTCATGGCGCTCGCCTTTCGGTCGGTCGCGGTCGGTGCTGTGCGAGGGGTTCGACGCTGAGGATCGGGCGCAGGCCCGGGTCGGCCCGCAGCCGTTCCAGCCACTGCACGACGGCTGCGGCGGTCGTGCGGTGGGAGGCGTCGTTGAGGACGTCGTGCACGCCGTCGTGCACGACCGCGAGGGCGGCGCCCGGCAGGCGCCGGGCCAGCGCGCGGACCTGGCCGAGCGGCGTCAGTGGATCGGCGGCGCCGTGCAGGAGGAGCGCGGGGACGGCCGGGAGGACGTCCCCGGGCAGGAGGTGTGCGGGGATCGGGCCGGTCAGCAGGCCGCGGCCGAACTCCGCGTCCCGCGACAGCGTGTGACGGTGCGTCGGGCACGAGGTCCGGGCGGCCAGCTCCGCCTCCCAGTCGAGGTCCGGCGCGCCCGCGCCGAGCGCGGTCCCGGCGAGGACCAGTCCGGCGAGCGGCACCTCTCCCCCGGCCCGGGCCGCCGCGCCCAGGGCCTGGAGGGCGCCCGTGTCGCTGCCGACGAGGACGACCGGTGCGGCGGGGGCGGCGCCGAGGACGCCGGTCACCGCGAGGAGCACGTCGGCGGCGTCCTGCCGGGGTGTGGTGTCCAGGGCGTGCACGACGTACCCGTCGGCGGACAGCCGGCGGCCGAACCGCTCGTAGACCGGGCCGTGTTCGCCGCGTCCGGGGAGGACCACGAGGGTGCCGCGCGGGGCGACGGGGGCGGGGGGCCGCCAGGTGTGGGCGGTGGCGGCCGGGGCGGCGTGGGTCATCGGGTGCTTCCCGCGGGGGTGAGGGCGGCGCGGTGGGCGAGTTCCTGGCGGACGAGGGGCAGCAGGTGGCGCCCGTAGTCGATGGCGTCGTCCAGCGGGTCGTAGCCGCGGATGAGGAGGGTGGTGGCGCCGATGTCGACGTAGTCGAGCAGGGCCCGCGCCACCGTCTCGGGGGTGCCGACGAGGGCGGTGGTGTTGCCGCCCGCGCCGGTCGCGGCGGCGGTCGGCGTCCACAGGCAGCGGTCGTGCAGGTCGGCCTTGGCGGCCGCGGCGAGCAGGCGCCGCGAGCCGGTGTTCTGCGGCGCGGCCTTCCCGTCGGTGAAGAACGCGCGGCCCGGTCCGGCCTTGATCGTGTCGAGGATGCGGTGGGCGCGTTCCCAGGCGAGCTCCTCGGTCGCGGCGAGGATCGGGCGGAAGGAGACGCTGATGCCCGGGGCCTCGGTGCGGCCCGCGGCCTCGGCGGCGGCGCGGACGGCGGCGATCTGCTGGGCGGTCTCGGCCAGCGGCTCGCCCCACAGCGCGAAGGTGTCGGCGTGCTTGCCGCCGACCCGGTACGCGGCCTCGGACGAGCCGCCGAAGTAGAGCGGGATGCCCGATTCCCGGTACGGCAGCACGCCGGGCGCGTAGTCCTCGAAGCGGTAGTGGCGGCCCTCGTGGCCGAACGGCGCGTCGGCGGACCAGGAACGCCGCAGGATGCCCAGATACTCGTCGGTGCGGTCGTAGCGCTCGTCCTTGTCCAGGTAGTCGCCGTCGCGCCGCTGTTCGACGTCGTGGCCGCCGGTGATGGTGTGGACGGCGACCCGCCCCTCGGTGAAGTGGTCGAGGGTGGCGAAGGCGCGCGCGGCGAGCGTCGGGGCGATGACGCCGGGCCGGTGGGCGATGAGCAGGCCGAGGCGTTCGGTGCGGGCGGCGACGTACGCGGCGACCTGGGGGCCGTCGGGCCGGGTGGAGCTGTAGCCGATGAGGATGCGGTCGAAGCCGGCGTCCTCGTGGGCGCGGGCGAAGCGGGCGGTGTAGGCCGCGTCGATCACCGGGCCGTGGGCCGGCCGGCTCTCGGAGCCGTCCTGGGTGCCGATCATGCCGATGAACTCGACGGACGTGGCCGGGGGCGGGGTCGTGGTCATGGGGTGTCCTTCGCTGCGAGGGGGTGCCGGTCGAGGGCCGCGCGGCCGGCGGCGGTGAGGAGGAAGTCGTCCTGCGGGGTGTGGATGCGGCTGCACAGCACGTCGCGGTAGTGCCGCTGGAGCGGGTTGGCGCGGGTCAGGCCGTGGTTGCCGGTGAGCTGGAGGGCCTGTTCGACGGCGCCGATGGCGGCGCGGGTGCCGAGGAGTTTGGCGGCGCCCGCCTGTCGGGGGGCGTCCGGGTCGCCCGCGTCGACGCGGGCCGCGAGCGCGTCGACCAGGACCGCGGCGCCGGTCAGCGCGGTCTCGATCTCGCCGACGGCGCTCTGGAAGCGGGGCAGCGTCGCCAGCGGGGCGCCGAGTCCCGTGGGGACGCGTTCGTGGAGGAAGCCGACGAGCCAGTCGCGGGCCGCCTCGGCGACGCCCAGGTACAGGGCGGTCAGTCCGAGCGCGCCCCAGGCGCCGCCCACCGCGTCCGGCGTGGCGGGGCCGGGGGCGCCGAGCGCCACGACCTCGTCCACGGGGACGCGTACGCCGTCGAGGAGCACGTCGTCGCTGCGGCTGGCCCGCAGTCCGACGTGGTCCCAGGTGGGGTCGACGGTCAGCCCCGGGCTGTTCCGGCGGACCAGGAACGAGCCGACGCGGACCGGGTCCTCGTCGGTGCGCGCGTGGACGAGCATGCGGTCGAGTCCGACGGCGCCGGTCGAGTAGATCTTGCGGCCCGTCAGTTCCCAGTGGTCGCCCGCGCGGCGGGCGGTGGTCGCGGGCAGGCCGCCGCGGACCGGGCTGCCCAGTTCGGGTTCGACGCGCAGCGTGTTCACCAGGGCGGGGCGGGTGGCCGCCGCGTCGAGGAAGTCGGCGTACGCGGCGGCCGGCCAGCTCGGGGTCCGGGCCTCGGCCGCGTGCACGAACAGGGTCATCGCGCTGATCAGGGCGACGGACGGATCGCCCGTGCCGAGGGCGCGCAGGATCCGCACCGTGTCCGCGAGCCCGGCTCCTGGCCCGCCGTGGCGGGTGGCGACGGTCGCGGTGAGCAGTCCCGACGCGTGGACGAGGGCGAGGCCGTCGGCGGGGAAGGAGCCCGCACGGTCGTGGGCGTCGGCGCGGGCGGCGAGCGCGCGGGTGACGTCGGCGAGCCGGTCGAGCCGCGGGGCGGGGAGGGCGGGCGTCTCGACGGCGGCGGGGTCGCGGCGGGTCACGGGGTCTCCGGTCGGCGGTCGGGGGCGAAGAGGTGGCCGGCGTGCCGTGGGGGGCGGTGGCCACCCGGGCGGGGCGCGCTCACGCGGGCACCGCGGCGGGGTCGGCCGCGGCCGTCGCCGCGGGGGCGGAGCGCACCAGGTCGATGAGGGCGGCGTAGTCCCGTGCGTCGGCGAGCGGGGAGAAGCCGCGGATGAGGAGCGTGGAGACGCCCAGCGCCACGTAGTCGAGCAGGGCGTCGGCGACCTGCTCGTGACTGCCGACCAGGGCCGTGGAGTTGCCGGCGGCGCCGGTCGTGCGGGCGATCTCGGTCCACAGCCGCTTGTCGTGGACCTCGCCCTGGGCCGCGTACTCCAGCAGGCGCTGGGCGCCGCGCTGTGCGGAGTGGTCGAGGGGGAAGGACCTGCGCAGCTCGCCGAAGCGCTCTTTGGTCAGCCGCAGGATCTCCCGGGCGCGCTCCCAGGCCTCGGTCTCGGTGGCGGCGGTGATCGGGCGCAGGCTCACGCTGAACCGCGGGTCGCGGCCGTGCGGCGCGGCGGCGGCCCGCACCTCGCGGATGCGCTCGGCGATGCCGGCGAGCGGTTCGCCCCAGAAGGCGTAGACGTCGGCGTGCCTGCTGCCGGTGCGGACGGCGTCGGCCAAGGCGCCGCCGAAGTAGACGGGGATCGGCGCGGCCGGGCGCACGGCGGAGAGGCCGCCCCTGACCCGGTAGAACTCGCCTTCGTGGTCGAAGGGTTCGGTGGCCGTCCACTCCTTGCGGACCACGTCGAGGAAGTCGTCGGTGCGGCGGTAGCGGGTCGGCTTGTCGGTGAAGTCGCCGTCGCGCGCCTGGTCGGCGTCGTCGCCGCCGGTGATGACGTGCAGCGCGACCCGGCCCGGATGGAAGGCGTCCAGGGTGGCGAGGGCGCGGGCCGCGAGGGTCGGGGCGACGAAGCCGGGCCGGTGCGCGAGGAGGACGCCCAGCCGGTCGGTGTGCTGGAGGACCTGGTCGGCGACGGTGAAGCCGTCGGGGCTCGCCGAGGAGTGGGCGATCAGGACGCGGTCGAAGCCGGAGGCCTCGTGCACCCGGGCGACCTCCCGCACATATGCGGGCTGGACGACGGGGCCGTCGGCGCGCGGGCCGCTCTCGCTGGACTCGTGGGTGGCGGCGAAGCCGATGAATTCGACGGAACGGGCGGGGGCGGACATGACGAGGTGACTCCTTGGGGTCGAGGAGGGGCGCGGGGCGGTCGGGGAGGCGGGGCGCGGGCGGGGTCAGCGGACGCGGTCGCGCCAGGTCCCGGCGTGGTGGCAGGCGACGGTCCGCCCGGCGGTCCCGGTCGTGCCGGGCTCGGTCCGGCAGGTGTCGTCGGCGAACCGGCAGCGCGGGGCGAACACGCAGCCGAGGGCGTCCGGCCAGGGTGCCCGCCCGGCGTCCGGCCTCAACTGGGCCGGGAGCAGGCGGTGTTCGGTGCGGACGCTGGGGGCGGAGGCGGTGAGCAGGGCCGTGTACGGGTGGCGGGGGCGCCGCAGGACGTCGCCGACGGGGCCCTGCTCGACGAGGCGCCCCCGGTAGAGGACGGCCACCCGGTCGGCGATGCCGGCGAGGGAGGACAGGTCGTGGGAGATCACGACGACGGCGAGGCCGAGTTCGCGGCGCAGCCGGTCGAGGAGGGCGAGGACGAGGTTGCGGTTGGAGGCGTCGAGGGCGCTGACGGGTTCGTCGCTGCACAGCAGCCGGGGCCGGGTGACGAGGGCGCGGGCGAGCGAGACGCGCTGCCGCTGTCCGCCGGAGAGCTGCCCGGGGACGCGGTCACCGATCCGGTCGGCGTCGAGGCCCACGAGCGCCAGCGTCTCGTCGGCGCGCGCGGCCCGCTCCCGCCGGGTGAGGACCCCCGCCACCGTGAGGGGTTCGGCGACGATCTGGCGGACCGTCAGGTCCGGGTCCTGGGAGCGCAGCGGGTCCTGGAACATGTACTGGACCTGTCCCGAGCGGCGGAACGCGCGCAGGGCGCGCCGGTCGAGTCCGGTCAGCTCGCGTCCGCCGAAGCGCACGGCGCCCGCGTCGGGCCGCACCAGGCCGACGGCGGCCCGGGCGAGGGTGGTCTTGCCGGAGCCGGTCTCGCCGATGACGCCGACGATCTCCCCGGCGCGCACGTCGAGTTCGATGCCGCTGAGCACCCGGGTGCGGTGCGCGGCGCCGCGCAGGGCGCCCCGGCGGCCGTAGGAGACTCCGAGGCCGCCGATCTCCAGGAGGGTGTCGGGGGTGGTGGTCACCGGGCGGCTCCTTCGGGGGTGGCGGTGCTCGCGGGGCGCAGGCAGCGGGTGCGCCGGCCGCCGTCCAGGGTGCGCAGGGCGACCGGTCCGTCGACGCACTCGCGGGCCGCGTGGGCGCAGCGGTCGGCGAACCGGCAGCCCGGCAGGTCGGCGCCGGTCTCGGGCGGGAGGCCGGGGATGGTGTCGAGCTCCCTGCGGCCCCAGTCGCCGAGGGACGCCACGCGCAGCAGCGCCTCGGTGTACGGGTGCGCGGGCGCGGCCAACACCTCCGCGGTCGGGCCGTCCTCGACGATCTCGCCCGCGTACATGACGATCACGCGGTCGCAGGACTCGGCGACGACGGCGAGGTCGTGGGTGACGAGGAGCAGCGTGAGGCCGTGTGCGGCGCGCAGGGTGCGCAGCAGTTCCAGGATCTCGGCCTGGATGACGACGTCCAGGGCGGTGGTCGCCTCGTCGGCGATGAGGAGTTCCGGTTCGCAGGAGACGGCGATCGCGATGAGGACCCGCTGGAGCATGCCGCCGGACAGTTCGTGCGGGTACTGGTGGAACAGCTCGTCGGGCCGGTGCAGGCCCACCGCGGCGAACAGTTCGACGGCGCGCCGTCGTGCGGCGGTCCGGCCCAGGCCCCGCCCCACCCGCAGCTGCTCGGCGAGCTGGCGGCCCACGGTGAGCGAGGGGTTGAGGTAGGAGGCGGGGTCCTGGAAGACGGCTGCGACGCGGCGGCCGCGCACCGTGTTCCACTCCCGGCGGGTGAGGGAGGTCAGTTCGGTGGTGTCGGTGCCGTCCGTGGCGAGCGCGACCCGTCCGGCGGCGACCTCGCAGCCCCGCGGGAGCACACCGAGCACGGACCGGCAGGTCAGGCTCTTGCCGCTGCCCGACTCCCCCACCAGGCCGACCGCTTCGCCGCGGGCGAGGGTGAAGGAGACGTCGCGGACGGCGGCGACGGACCGGCCGACCGTGACGTCGAGGCCCTCGACGGTGAGCACGGGCGCCGCGGCCCCCGCTTCAGCCAGTGGTGACACGGCGCTCGGCCTCCTCGGACGGGGTGGACGTCCCGACGGGTGTCCCGGTCCCGGGAGCGGGCCGGCCGGGCGGTGGGCCGGCCGTGGCGCGGGGCGGGGCGTGGGTGCGGGTCACGGGCGCCGCGCCGCCGTCGCGGATCGCGTCCGCGAGCAGGTTGAGCGCACCGACGGTGATCATGATGGCGGCGCCGGGGACGAGCGGCGCCCACGGCTGCTGGGCGAGGTAGCCGAGGTCGGAGGCGAGCATCCCGCCCCAGGTCGGCGCGGGTGCCTTGACGCCGAGGCCGAGGAAGGTGAGCGAGGAGACGACCAGCAGGGCCTGGCCCGCCACCTGTGCGGTGGTCACCGCGATCGTCGGCAGGATCCTGCCCCAGACGTGGGTGCGCAGGATCCAGCGGCGGGAGGCGCCCATCAGCTCGGCGGCCTCCACGTACTGCGCCCGCTTCAGGCCGAGCGCGGCCGCCCGGGTGACGCGGAAGTACAGCGGGGCGAAGAGGGCGCCGAGGGCGAGCATGGCCTGGTGGACGCCGTTGCCGAGGGCGCCGACGACGGCGATCGCGAAGACCGTGAACGGCATGATCATCAGCGTGTCGGCGGCCCGCTGCGTGCTCCATTCCACGGCGGGGCCCAGCCAGACGGAGGCGAGTCCCGGCAGTACGCCGATCAGCAGGGCGGCGCCGACGGCCTCCAGGGCGCCGCCGATCGACAGGCCCGTACCGGACACGACGCGGCTCAGGACGTCCCGGCCGAGGTAGTCGGTGCCGAGCAGGTGGGCGGCGCTGGGCCCCTGGAGCATGTCGGCGGGGTGCTGCGCCAGCGGGTCGCCGGGGGCGAGGGTGCCGCCCGCGACGGCGAGCACCGCCACCGCGGCGAGCACGGCGAGGGCGATCCTGGCCGAGCGCTGCCGCCAGGTGATCCGGAGCACCCTCATGCCGCTCCCTCCTTGCGCGCGGTGCGCCCGTCGCGGCGGGCCGCCGGGTCGAGGGCGCCGAGGGCCGTGTCGACCGCGATGTTCGCGACCAGGACGACGGCGACGGTGACCAGGAGGGTGCCCTGCACGACGGGGATGTCGTGCCGTTCGGCGGCCTGGAGGGAGAGTTGCGCGATGCCGGGCAGGTTGAAGATCTTCTCGGTGACGACGGCGCCGCCGAGGATGACCGGGACACTCATCCCGAGGACGGTGAGGGCGGGTCCCGCCGCGTTGCGCAGCACGTGTCCGAACAGCACCCGGCGGGCGGAGTATCCGCGCATCTCGGCGCCGACGACGTAGTTCTCGCGCAGCGCCCCGACCAGGGAGGTGCGCAGTTGCCGGGCGAGGGAGGCGGCGGCGTCCAGGCTCAGCGCGAGGGCGGGCAGGATCGCGTAGCGCAGCCAGGGGCCGGCGCCCGCGTCCAGCGGTGCGTAGCCGCCGGTGGGCAGGGCGCCGAACTGGACGGCGAAGACGACGATCAGGACGATGCCGATGAGGAACGGCGGCAGGGTGGCGAGCACCGAGCAGACGAGGGTGACGGCCCGGTCGACGCGGCCCCCGGCGTGCAGGGCGGCGGCGATCCCCGCGCCGCCGCCGACGACCACGGCGAGCAGCAGGGCGAGTCCGGCGATGGACAGATCGACGGGGAGGGCCTGGGCGATGCTGTCGGCCACCGGCACTCCGGTGAACCACGAGGTGCCGAGGTCGCCGCCGAGGGCGTGCCCGAGCCAGCTCGCGTACTGCGCGGGCAGCGGCCGGTCGAGGCCGAACTGGGCCTCCATGCGGGCGATGTCGGCCGGGGTGGCGAGGTCGCCGAGGACGGCGGCGGCCGGGTTGGCCCGGGAGAGCGCGCCGAGGGCGAAGGTCAGCAGGGAGGCGAGGAGGAAGACGGTGGCGGTGGTGGCGGCGGCCCGGCCGAGCGGGCGGGGCGCCGCGGCGAGGCGGGCGAGCGGCCGGGCGCGCCGGCCGCCGAGGGCGGGTGCGCTCATCCGACGGTCACCCCGTCGAAGCGCTGGACGACGGTGTAGGCGGGGATCTCGGAGACCTCCGGGCTGCGGGCGAGGATGCGCGGGACGGTGTACAGGAACACGTTCGGCATGTCCCGCACCGCGATGCCGGTCGCCCTGCGCAGCACCTCGGGATAGTCGGGCGCGTCCAGGGGGGTGCGGCGGACGGCGTCGAGGGCCTTCTCCAGGTCGGGCGAGGTGGTGCGCCCGGGGTTCATCAGGCCCTCCTTGCCGAAGAGCACCTGGAAGGCCTGGGCGGCGGAGTCGCGGCCGGCGAACTGGTCGACGACGAGCGCCTTGGCCCGCTGGATGTAGACGATCTGGGTGGCCTGGTCGGCGGGGATGGTCTCGATGGTGGCGGTGATGCCGACCTTCTTCAGCTGGGCCTGGATCAACTCCGGTACGCCTTCGGCCTTCTGCGTGGTGAGGGTGAGCTTCAGGCCGTCCGCGTGGCCGGCCCCGGCGAGGAGTTCCCTGGCCTTCTTCGGGTCGTACGGGAACAGCTTGTCGAGGGCGTCGTCGTGGCCCGCGTAGCCCTGGGGGAAGGGCTGGCGGGTGGTCTCGCCGTAGCCGAAGGAGGCGGTCCTCAGCAGTTCCTCGCGGTCGATCGCGTACTTCAGGGCGAGGACGACGTCGGGGTCGGTGAACGGCTCGCGGCCGTTGTGCACGTCGAGGACGGCCACCACCATGGACGGGATGACCTGCACCTTCAGTCCGGCCGCGCGGGCGGCCTTGACCTGGCTGCCGGGGATCTGGGCGACGTTGTACTGGCCGGACCTGAGCGCGGCGACGACGGTGGAGGGCTCCGGGAGCGGGTACAGCTCGAAGTTCTCCGTCCTGATCCGCTTCGCGTCCCAGTAGGTGCGGTTGCGTGCGAGGACGGCCTTGGAGTTCTCCACGTAGGAGACGAGCGTGTACGGTCCGGCGCCGGCCGGCTTCGTGGCCAGGCTCGTGGGGTCCTTCTCGAAGACCTTCGGGTTGACGATCATCCCGGTCTTGCCCGCGAGGAGCGCGGGGATCTGGAAGTCGGGTGCGGCCAGGCGGAGTTCGACGGTGTGCGCGTCCAGGGCGCTGATCTTCTCGACGCCGGTCAGCTGGGAGGCGACCAGGGACTTCGCGTCGTCGCGCCCGCGTTCGAGGCTCTTCTTGACGGCCGTCGCGTCGACCGGGCTGCCGTCGGAGAACGTCGCGCCGGGGCGGAGCGTGAAGGTGACCGCCGTGCCGGCGTCGTCGTACTTCCACGACGTGGCGAGCGCGGGGACGGCGTCGCCCTTCGGGTCGAGCTGGGTCAGGCCCGCGTAGACGAGGGAGAGGGAGTGCACGTCCCAGCCGGCCGAGGAGGTGACGGGGTCCCACGAAGTGGGCAGGTCCCAGCCCCACTTGAGGGTTCCGCCGCCGCTCCTGGCCGTCGAGGTGGACTGTCCGCCGCAGGCGGTCAGGGCGAGGGAGGCCCCGGCGGCGAGGGAGACGCCGAGGAAGGAACGGCGGGCGAGCGGGCGGGCGGACGGTGGCGTCGAGGGCTGCCGGGGGACGACGGGCGGATGGAACGCAGGCATGGGAGCACACCTTTCTGACCGCGCGTCGCCGGACGCGGGCGCGGGCAGGTCGTGGGACGCCCGGACGGCGGGGCGCGGGCACCGGGGGTGGAGGGCCGGGGAACGGGGGCGCGGCACGGGGCCGCACCACCGCGGGCGGTCGTGGAACGAGCGGTCGTGACGCGGCGCGGTCGGCGCCGGTTCGCCGGAGCGGGTCCTCGCGACGCCGCGTGGCGCGGGCCCGCCACGACGGGCCGGATCACGACAGGCCGGTGCGGAGATCCGTCACGGGAACCCGGCACGGCAGGTCGGCGCGGGAGGCGGTGCGGGACGGCGTCGGCCGGAACCGCGCCGCCGGGAGGGGCGGGCGGGCGCCGCGGGGGTCAGCGACAGAGTGCGCTGGAGGTGCGCCGGTAGTCCACGTAGCGGCAGACCACGCCGGGATGCGTCGAAGGCATGCCCATATCCTCACGGCCGCCCGCCGCACTGTCAATGGACACCTTTAGGTGTCTCATTGTCCGAGACCCCTTCTGCCTGCGGGTTCGTCGCCGGATGGCGGGCCGCCTCGTCGGGATGGAGCCACAGCGGGCCGTTCCCCGTCGCGACCCGCACGGCGTCGGCCGGCGGCTCCGACGCGCCGGTGAGCAGCAGGAGTTCGGGCCCGGTGAGGCTGCGCCACAGCCGGACCGCCGCGTCGGCGCCGAGCGGGCCGGGCAGGTGCAGCGGCGTCCCCGCGGCGGTGGACGCGGCGTCGAGGTACGCGCGCAGCGGGCGCCAGCCCGGCACGCAGATCCGGCCTCCCGGCCCCTCGAAGACGAGCGTGGGCAGGGCGTAGCGGTGGCCGTCGGCCAGCTCCTTGGCGCGGCCCGGATGGGGTCCGGGCGCGCGCAGGCCGAACACCTCGGGCAGGGGGCGCCGGGCCTCCGCCCGGTCCGCGCGCACGGACTCCCGGGCGGCCGACAGCGCCCGGTCGTCGAGGAGCCGGTCCGGGTCGAGCCCCGGCACCCCGCGGACGGCCTGCGCGGCGGCGGCCAGGGTGTCGGCGGGCCGGCCCAGGACGAAGGTCGTCTCACGGAGCCTGCGCAGGACCCGGTCGGCGACCTGCCGGCCCTGCGCCTCGGCGGACCTGGCCACGACGGACGCGGGCCAGCTGGTCCGGGTCAGCCAGTGCAGCCGGCCGGCGTACGGGGCGCGGGTGTGGGCCGCGACGCCCTCGATGAACCCCTCGTACCAGCGCGCCTCGGCGTCGGGGTCCGGGGCGGGGTCGTCGTCCTCGTCGAAGAGGATGCCGAACACCCGGCGCCAGCGCAGCCGGGGCGCCAGCCCGTGCCGCAGCAGCCGGAGGACCGGCTCGGAGCCCCACGCCCAGGGGCAGGCGGGATCCGTGAACTCGGTGACGAGGACCAGGGGTTCGGCGCCGGTGCCGGCCGGCTCCCCCGTCCTCATGCGCGCACTGCCTTGCCGTCCGCTCCCCGCCGGGCCAGGTCCGCGATGGTGGTGCGGGCGAGCAGGGTCTCGGCGGCCGTCTCGACCCCGTGCCACAGCCCGGGCAGGCCGGCCGCCGCGCCGGGGTACCCCAGCGTCTCGGGGCGCTGGCCGCGCACGGTGAGGAACGCGCCGTCGACGGCGGTCATCACCTGCGCGACGGAGATCTCGGCCGCGTCCCGGCCGAGCCAGTACCCGCCCTCGCAGCCGCGCTGGCTGCGCACGAGCCCGGCCGAACGCAGGTCGCGGAAGACCGACTTGAGGAAGCGGAACGGAATCTCCTGCGCCGAGGCGATGGATTCGCACGTCAACGGCCGTGCGCTGTCGGCCGCCAGTTCGGCGAGCGCCCGTACCGCGTAGTCGACCCTGGCGGAAATCTGCATGTCACCGTCTTCCCGAGCGTCTGGTCCGGCGGCCCGGTCCACCCCGCTCCGAGCGCGCCGGAGCCGGACCGCACGCAATGGACACATCTTGACATCCTTTTCTCCGGGTCTCTACGGTCGGCCCCAGGATCTTGCGTTGCGCCCTTCGACGAGCAGGACGTTCTCCCATGACTTCGCACCCCGGACCCGACGCCTTCCACCCGCACCTGACCGGGTCGGGCGAACTCCCGCTGAGCGCGCGGCTGCACCACGTCCGCGCCGACGGGCTCGACGGCGACACCGCCCAGACCGGCGGGATGCGCCGGTTCGCCGCGATCAGCGGGGACAGCGTCGGCTCCGAGCGGCTGTGGATGGGGCAGACCCACGTCGCGCCCGTCACCGCGTCGTCGAACCACCACCACGGGGCCTCCGAGACGGCGATCCACGTGGTGAAGGGCCACCCGGAGTTCGTCTTCCTCGACGACTCCTCGGGCACGCCGCAGGAGGTCCGCATCCGCACGGCTCCCGGCGACTACATCTTCGTCCCGCCGTTCGTCCCGCACCGGGAGGAGAACCCGAGCCCCGACGAGGAGGCCGTCGTGGTGATCGCCCGCAGCACCCAGGAGGCGATCGTGGTGAACCTCCCGGAGCTGTACGTGCTGGGGAAGGGACCGGACGGCTCCGCACCGTCCTCCCCCACCGGCCCCACCGGCCCCGCCAGCCCCACCAGCCCCGGCGCGTAGAGCGGGCGCGCTCAGGCGGCGGCCGCCTCCCGGGTGGCGGCGGCCAGTTCGGCGCGCAGCGCGGCGAACCGGGCGTCGCCGCGCAGGGCCGCCACGTCGGTCGTCGCGGCCCGCGGCAGCGGGACGGACATCTCGCCGACGACCCGTCCCGGGCCCGCCGCCATCACCACGACCCGGGAGCCGAGCAGGACGGCCTCCTCCGCGGAGTGCGTCACGAACACCACCGTCGCCCCCGTGACCGCCGTCAGCGTCCTGACCTCCTCCTGGAGGCGCTCCCGGGTGAGCGCGTCCAGCGCCGCGAACGGCTCGTCCATCAGCAGGATCTGCGGTTCGGCGGCCAGGGCCCGCGCGATGGCGACGCGCTGCTGCTGCCCGCCGGACAACTCCCAGGTGCGCCGCCCGGCCATCCCGGACAGACCGACGGCGGACAGCAACTCCTCGGCCCGCGCCGCCCGTTCGGCACGGGCCACGCCGTGCCGGGCCAGCGCGAAGGACAGGTTGCCGCCCACCGTGCGCCAGGGGAAGAGGCGCGGCTGCTGGAAGACCACGCCGACCCTGCGCCGCACCTCCACCGACCCGGCGGCGGGCCGCTCGAACCCGGCGATCAGGCGCAGCAGCGTCGTCTTGCCGCATCCGGAGGGGCCGACGAGCACCACGAACTCGCCGGGACCGACCGTCAGGGAGACGTCGGCGACGGCCGTCACGGGGGCCTTGGCCGTGCCGTAGCGGACGTCGACCCCCGCCAGCTCGACATCCTGCGGACCGGCCCCGGGGGCCTGCGGGGACCCGGTCCCGGCCTGTCCGGCGCCGGGCACGGCGGCGCCGGGCGCGGCCTCCTCAGCGCGCGGCACGGGACAGCTCCTCGACGGCGAGGGCCTTGTCGAAGACGGACTGGTCCGGCACCGCGTCGACGGCCTTCTGACCCTTGAGGAAGACGGCCGCGTCGTGCAGGTTGCGGGCGAGCGCGCCGGGGGCGCCGGGCCTGCCGAGGTGGTCGGGCCCCTGCTGCTCCTTCGCGGTGAGCAGGACCAGCTGGGCGAGCTGCTTCCTGGCCTGCGCCGGGCTGAGGCCGAGTTCGGCGCCGATGGAGGTGGCGGCCTTCGCGGGGTCGCTCTTGGCGAGCTTGACGGCCCGGTCCTCCGCGCCGAGCCAGGCGTCGACGATCTTCGGGTGCTTGGCGGCGAAGGCGGTGGTGACCACGCCGAGGTCCGCGGTCGGCTTGCCCTTCGCCGCGATCTCCCGGCTGGTGACGAGGACCTTGCCGTCCTTCTCCAGTTCGGTGAGCGCGGGCGTCCACACGTAGGCGGCGTCGATGTCGCCGCGCTGCCAGGCGGCCAGCGCGTCCTGCGGCTGGAGGTCGACGAGGTGCACGTCGGAGGCGCGCAGCCCGGCCTCCTCCAGGGCGGCGAGCAGCGAGTAGTGGGAGGTGGAGCCGAACGGCGTGGCGATCTTCCTGCCCTTGAGGGCCTTGACCGACCCGATGCCCTTCTTGGCGACGAGGGCCTCGTTCTCGCCGATCACGTCGTGGATCCACACCACCTTGTACGGGATGTTCAGCGGCGCGGAGAGCCCCTTGGTGACCGGGCTGGAACCGGCGAGTCCGAGGTCGACGGCTCCGGCGATCACCGCCGTGTTCACGTCGCCGCCGGAGTCGAACTTCACCCACTTCACGTCGACGTCCGGGAGCGCCTTCTCCAGCAGCCGCTGGTTCTTCACCACCAGATCGGCGTTGGGTATCGCCTGGTAGGCGATGCGCACCTGGGTCTTCCCGCCGCTCTCGGCGGCGTCGGCGCCGTCGCCGCAGGCGGACGCGGTGAGCGCGACCAGGGCGACGGCGGCGGCGAGGAGGGCGGTGCGGGGCGGGGCGGCGGACATGACGGTTCCTTCGTACGGGGAGTGGGGACGGGTGGTGCGGGTGCGGGGGTCAGGATCGGCCGCGCCACGGGACGGCCAGCCGCTCCACGCCCTTGAACAGCGCGTCGAGGAGGATCCCGGAGACGCCGATGGCGATGATCCCGGCGATGACGACGTCGGTCTGGTTGTAGCGCTGGGCGTCGCGGATCATGCCGCCGATGCCCGGTACGCCGTTGATGGTCTCGGCGGCGACGACGGAGGTGTACGCGATGCCGACCGCGATCCGCACCCCGGTGAGGATCTCCGGCAGGGCGGCGGGCAGCCGGACGGACAGCAGCAGGGACACGGGTCCGGCGCCCAGGGCCCGCGCGGCCTCCACCAGGTCGCCCGGCACCTGGCGGACGGCGGCGGCGGTGGCGGCCGCGATGGGCGGCAGGGCGGCGATGACGAGGAGCCAGATCTTCGGGGACTCGTCGATGCCGAACCAGATGACGAGCAGCGAGAGGTAGGCCAGGGGCGGCAGGGTGCGCAGGAAGGTGACGGCGGGTTCCAGGACGACGGCGACCGGTTTGACGACACCGATCAGCAGGCCGAGCGGCACCCCGGCCAGGGTCGCGTACCCGGTGCCGATGCCGATGCGCCGCAGGGAGACCCCGAGGTGCTCGATGAGCAGGTGGCCGCTGAATCCGCGTACTCCGTCGTGGACGGTCGACGCCTCGACGAAGGCGTGCCCGACGTCCGCGGGGGACGGGACGAGGACGCGCGGCCAGACGCCCGCGGCGACCACGGCCTGCCAGCCCGCGATGAGCACGACGAGGGCGAGGAGGCGCAGGGCGGTCCAGCGCAGGGCGGTGGCGGCCGCCCACGCGCGGCGGTCGCGCGCGGGGCGGGCGTCGTCCGGGGCGCGGCGGACGTCCCGCGCCGCGCCGGTCCTCTCCAGCAGGCTCACGCGGCCGCCTCGGTGCGGGCCCGCAGGCGGGGCGCGACCTCTTCGCCGACCCGGTACGCCTCTTCGAGGTGCGGATACCCGGACAGGATGAACTCGTCGACGCCCAGCCGGTGGTACTCGAAGAGGCGCGCGGCGACCTCGTCGTGCGAGCCGACCAGCGCGGTCCCGGCGCCCTCGCGCACGAGGCCGATGCCGGCCCACAGGTTGGGGGCCACGGTCAGGTTCTCGGCGGAGCCGCCGTGCAGGGCGGCCATCCGGGCCTGTCCGATGGAGTCCATCAAGGCGAAGCGTTCCTGGGAGGCGCGCACGGCCGCCGGGTCGAGCCCGGCGAGGATGCGGTCGGCCTCCGCCCAGGCCTCGGCCGCGGTGTCCCGGGTGATGACGTGCAGCCGGATCCCGAACCGCAGCCGGCGGCCCCGCTCCTGCGCCTTCTGCCGTACGCGGGCGATGCGTTCGGCGATCGCCGCGGGCGGCTCGCCCCACAGCAGCTGGACCTCGGCGTGGCGGGCGGCGACGTCCTCGGCCGCGGCGGACGCGCCGCCGAAGTAGAGGGGGACGCGGGAGGCGGTGGCCGGGTCGGCCAGCCGGGCGCCCTCCACGCGCACGTGGCGACCCGCGAAGTCGACGGGCTTGCCGTCCAGCAACTCCCGTACGACGTGCATGAGTTCGCCGGTCCTTTCGTACCGCTGCTCCTTGGGGAGCGGGTCGCCGTACGCCCGCTGCTCCACCGGGTCGCCGCCGGTGACGACGTTGAGGGCGATGCGGTCGCCGAACAACCGGCGGAAGGAGTCGGCCTGTTGGGCGACGAGGGTCGGCTGGGCGAGCCCGGCGCGGAAGGCGACGAGGAACCCGATGCGTTCGGTGACGGCGGCGACGGCCGGGGTGAGCACCCAGGGATCCACGCAGCCGAGCCCCACCGGGGTGAGCACCTTGGCGAACCCCGCGCGCTCGGCGGCGCGGGCGACCTGGGCGAGATAGCCGAGGTCGGCCGCGCGGCGGGTGGCGGCGGAGGTGCGGCCCTGGACGGCGGTGACGCCGCCGGGGTCGCGGCCGTCACCGCCGGTGGGCAGGAACCAGTGCAGTACGGGGCCAGGGGTGGACATGCGGGCGCACCTCGTCGGGGTCCGGGAGCTGAGGACGGGGAGGCCACCGGCCGACAGCCCGCGCGGCGGCGTGGGTCACGCCCGGCGGGTGGGAAGAGAGCTGCGGTCAGCGGCGGGAGGGGTTGCTACGGCTCGACGGAGCGGTCAGCAACAGAGCGCGCCCCAGGGCGCGTCGGCCCGACAGAGCATCCCGGAGACACGCAGCAGATCCACGTGGCGGCGGGAGACCAGGGCGGGGTTCATGGCCGCATGATGACCCGGACCGGGCACCCGCAACAAGCCGCGTCCATCATGTGGATCCGCCCGTGCTCACCCCTGGGACGCGCGGGCCCGCGCCGCCTCGGGGCCGACGGTGTCCGGCTCCCAGCGCAGCAGGTCGCCCGGCTGGCAGTCGAGCGCCTCGCAGAGCGCGGCGAGGGTCGCGAAGCGGACCGCCCTGGCCCGGCCGTTCTTGAGCACCGCCAGGTTGGCCGGGGTGATGCCGACGCGTTCCGCGAGGTCGCCGACGGACATCTTGCGGCGGGCCAGCATCACGTCGATGTCGACGACGATGGGCATCAGATCACCCCGTCCAGCTCCGTCCGCAGCCGCGCCGCCTCGCCGTCGCGCGCGACGGCCTGGGCGAGCAGCATGCGCAGCAGGAGGACGATGAGCGCGACGCCGAGGATGGCCACTCCGACCCCGCCCATGATGAGCGTGACGCCCGGATCCTCGCGCTGGCCGGGTGCGTTGAGGGCGGTGACCGTGAACCACAGGAGGGCGGCCGCGACGATCGCGCCGATCATGCCGTTCACGTACCGGAAGGCGGCGGGCGAGAACACGGTGCCGCGGCGGACCATCGCCACCAGCCGCCAGACGCAGACCAGGGCGACCTGCGCCGCGAGCATGCCGGCGACGGTGACGAGGCGCAGCGGGGTGAGCGGGAGCGAGCCGTCCTCCGGGTCGGTGGCCAGCGCCCACACCATCGACACCTGCACGAACACGGTCCCGGCGAACACCGCCACGAGGACGGCGCGCAGCGCTCGTACCGTCAGTCGTCCCATGACCCACCCCTGTCCAGCCCTGTCGACCCACCGCACAACGATAGGAATCTATCGAGATTCGATAGATGGAGCAAGGGCTGACCCAGGGGAGGTGACCGTCGGGGTGGCGGCGGGGGCCGCGGGTCAGGCGGGCGCGGCGGTCCGCTCGTGCTGGCGCCGCGCGTTCTCCAGCAGTTCGGCCCAGGACCGGACGTCGGGCCTGCGGCGCAGCAGGGCGCGGCGCTCGCGGTCCGTCATGCCGCCCCACATGCCGTGCTGGATCCGCTGGTCCAGGGCATGGGCCAGGCACTCGGTGCGCACCGGGCACGGCTTGCAGATGCTCTTGGCGTGCGACTGCGCGGCGCCGTCGAGGAACATCTCGTCGGAATCCACCGCGCAGCAGCTGGCTCGCTCTTCCCACTCCACCTGCCCCGGTTGCCCCCGCCCGCGGTTTCTACGCCGGCCGCTTCACCGGGCGTTTCGCCGCGGGCGGTGAACACCGGGGCGTGCGGGGGACCTGCCGGGATCTACTGGGTCGTCATCAGACCGGCCCGCAGACGCCCTATCACCTGGGCGATCAGCCGGGACACATGCATCTGGGAGCAGCCGATGGCCTCGGCGATCTCCCGCTGCGTCCGCTCCTCGACGAAGCGCAGGTGGATCAACTGCCGGTCACGGTCGCCGAGTTCGGCGATGAGCGGCGCCAGGGAGTGGAAGTTCTCGACGAGTTCGAACCGCTCCTCGTCGACCCCGACGAAGTCGGCCAGCAGGGTGTCCGTCTGGTCGTCGGGCCCGCTGACGGTGGCGTCGAGCGAGACGGCGTTGTAGCCGTTGGCCGCCTTCTGCGCCTCGGCGACCTCGGCCGGGTCGAGCTGCATCAGCTCCGCCAGCTCGGCCGTCGTCGGCAGCCGGCCCAGCCGGGTGCGCAACTCCTCGGTGGCGCGGGACAGTTCGAGCCGGGCCTCCTGAAGCCGGCGCGGCACGTGCACCGCCCACGAGGTGTCACGGAAGAACCGCTTGATCTCGCCGGTGATGTAGGGGATGGCGAAGGAGGTGAACTCGACCTCCCGGGTCAGCTCGAAGCGGTCGATCGCCTTGATCAGACCGATCGTGCCGACCTGGGTGATGTCGTCCATCTGCTGGGCGCCGCGGTGCCGGAAGCGGGTCGCCACGTACTTGACGAGGGAGAGGTTGACCTCGATGAGGACGCTGCGCACGTAGCTGTACTCGGCCGTGCCCTCCTCGAGCCCGGCGAGGCGGTCGAAGAAGTGTCGTACGACGCCCCGGGCGTCCTTGGGCGCTATCGAGGACGGATCCGCGTAGGCACGGGCCACCAGGCTCTCGCCGCCCGTGGGGGCCGTGCTGTCGGTATGTTCCTGTCCGGTCACGCTGATCATGTGTCCGCCTCTGTGAACGATGCTCTCTGGTGTCCTGCGGGCGCGGAACGCTCCGCGCCGGTCGTCGTGGTCATCTGCTGCGGTGAGGTGGCGCACCCTCCAGAGGAGCGGGCCGGGAATCGGCGCCGGCCTGCTCCTGTTCGGTCTCGGGTGACGCCGGTTCACCGATGAGGTAGTCGCGGGTCCCGGTGATGGTCAGCAGCCGCTCCAGGTTCCGGGGGCGCGCGCCGAGCCGCAGGACCATGCCGGCCGCGTCGAGCCGGCGGCGCAGGGACAGGAGGGCCGACAGGCCCATCGAGTCGATGCCGAGCAGGCCCGCGCAGTCCAGTTCGAGCACCCGCGCCGCGGGGTGGTCGTCGAGGAAGCGGCCCGCCTGCGCCAGGAAGGAGTCGCTGGTGTCGTAGTCCAGCGCGCCGGCCGGCGCGAGCGTGAGGACGCCGTCGCGCAGGCCGGAGACGGCGAGGGCGAAGGACGTGTAGGCGGCCGTCATGCGGACCGCCCCGGGGCCGGAACGGTCAGGGCGCCGCGCGCCGCGGCGAGGATGCGGTCGGCGCGCGGGAAGTCCTTCAGCTGCTGTCGCAGGGAGTCGAGCGCGGGCAGCAGGCTCCGCGGCGGGACGCGGCGGGCCTGGAGGATGCCGGCGGTCCAGGTGATGAAGGTGGTGAACAGCTCGGCGTCGTCGACGTACACGGCGGTCGCGAGGTGGGTGACGATGTGGTCGATGTCCTCGGCGGTGCGCTCGCGCTGGAACGCGCTGTAGGCGCGCATCGGCGCGAAGGCGTCCTCCAGGTCGGTGAGCGTCTGTTTGACCAGTTGCCGCTTCGACTGTCTGACCAGGGTGTACTCCTGGTCGTTGAGGTGCGGCAGGTCGAGGTCGGGCAGCCGGGCGGCGTCGGCGGTGGGCCGGTCGAGTCCCCGGGTCAGCAGGGTGTGCGCGCCGACGGCGTCCGGGGCCCAGGCCGCCTGCATCCGGCGGGCGTAGCGGCCCTCGGGGCCGAACGCGGCGCCGCCGGCGATGACCGGGACGCCGGCCGCCTGGCAGGCGCTGATCGCGGTGTGCGCGGTGGGCAGGTGCGCGGGGATCGACGAGGACAGCAGGACGGCGTCCGCGGGCCGCTGGTGGAGATGGGCGATCAGGTGCTCGGTCGGCACCTGTGCGCCCAGGTAGTCCACGTGCCAGCCGCGCAGCCGCAGCACCTCGGTGACCAGCCGGGCGGGCAGGGCGTGCCATTCGCCGTCGACGCAGGCGACGGTCACCCGGCCCCGCGGCCCGGCGTGCCCGGGGTCGGGGGCGGACGCCGCCAGGTCGGCGACGGCGGAGACGCACCGCTCGTTGATGGCGGTCGCCGCGTGCTCCTGCGCGACCGTGATGGAGTTGGCCGCCCATTCGACGCCGACGCGCTCCTGCACCGGCGCGATCAGTCTCAGCAGGATCCGCTCCGCCGCGGCCCGCAGTCCCGGCGCGCCGGCGGGGCCCGTGGCGCGCCGCACCAGGTCGACGGCCCGCGTCTCGTCGCAGTCGACCGCCGCCTGCCACAGCTGCTCGCGCAGGTCGTCCGGGCCGGGGCCCGGCCCGTCGGTGAAGGTGCCGCTCTGTGTGCTCATGAGGTGAACCTGCCCCGGGTGTGCCCGTCCACGGCCGCGAGATGGTTCCGACGGGGTGCGGTGATGGACAGCAGGGCCAGATCGTCGTGCGGCCGGCCGTCCGCCCACTGGGTGGCGACCATCTGCACCCGCTCGGTGACCGCTTCGGCCGGCAGTCCGGCGCACTCGGACAGGGTCTGGCGCAGCCGCTCCTCGCCGAACAGGGTGTCGCCGAGCGGTCCGCCGCGCGCCTCGGTGATGCCGTCGGAGTAGAACAGGCAGGTCTCCCCCGGCGCGAGCTCGACGGCGGCCGTGGTGACCTTGAGCCGGTCGGTGGGGAGCGCGCCGATCAGCACGCCCTTGGTCCGCGCCGCCTCGACCCGTCCGTCGGCGCGCAGGATCAGCGGGGTGGGGTGGCCCGCGCTGGACACCCGCAGCCGCAGCCGGTTGCCCTCGCGGCGCACGGAGGCCAGGGCGAGGGTCGCGAAGCGCGTGTGGTGCGAGGACAGCAGCGCGTTGTTCAGCAGGGTGAGCAGTTTGAGGTGGTCGGCGGCGAACGGCAGCAGCGCCTCGATGGTGTTGCGGATCTTGCCGGTCAGGACCGCCGCCTCCAGGCCCTTGCCGCAGACGTCGCCGAGGACGGCGAAGGTCTCCCCGTCCTCGCCCGCGGCGGGGTGGACGTCGTAGAAGTCGCCGCCGATCCGCTCGGACGCGGTGGCCGCCCGGTAGCGGCCGGAGAAGTCGATGCCGTGCACGCTCTTGAGCACCGGCGGCAGCAGTTCCCGCATCAGCACGTCGGTGATGTGCGACTGCTCGGCGTAGATCCGCGCCGCGGACAGGGCCACTCCGGCGCGGGCGGCGAAGAGCCGGGCGAAGGCCTCCTCGGCCTGGGTGAACGCCGCTTCCTCGGACTGCCGCAGCAGGACGATGGCACCGGCGGGCACGCCGTGCCCGGGCAGCGGCACCACGACGACGGAGCCGATCCGGGCGCCGTCCTGCGTGAACTGCCGCGGGACCGCCCACTCCGGGACGAGCGCCGGGTCGATCCAGCGCGAGGGCACCGGCGGGAAGCCCGCCAGGGCCTCCGGCAGGCCCGGCATGCTGTCCGGGTCCACCGCGATCCGTTCCTGCTCCACCGGGCCGCCGGTGACGCACCGGGTCACCGGGTACAGGCGTCCGGCCTTGACGCCGACGATGACCGCCGCGTCCGCGAGATGCTGCGCGGCCATCCGGGCGGTCACCTCCATGCATCGGTCCACGTTCAGGGAGGCCAGCAGTTCGCCGGAGATCTCCTGGAGGACCCGCGAGCGGTTCCGCTCGACGTCCAGCTCGTCGCGTACGTTCCGCAGATCGCTGTCGTCGACCAGCCACCAGGCCACGGCGCCGTCGGCCGTACGGCTGGGGAACGCGTCGACCGTCGCCTCGCCGATCCGGCCCCGGGCCACCGCGACCGGGTCCCGGCCGTCGCCGGCGGCGGGCCGCAGGGCGTCGGCGTGCGCCTCGGCCAGCCAGGAAGGCGCCACGTCCGAGAGCAGCGCGCCGGCCCGCACCCTGTCGAGGAGGGCGCCGGCCCGGTCGTTGCAGGACAGCACGCGGCCGCGCCCGTCCACCGTGACCGACGGGTACGGGCCGCGGCGGCCCGTGGAGGCGCGGGTACTTCGGGAGCTCTTCGACTCCGTTGGGGTTTTCATCGCGCGGGGCCCCGCAGAGCGCGGCCCCCCACCCCCCTTCGCTGGGGTTCCTGGAGCAGACAACGACGTGGGGAGGTCGGCCTAGGCCGCACCGTCGTTCTTACGATCCGTCATAGTTGCCATAGGGCAACAGTCGCACGATCAACACCCTCGGGGCAACCACCCCCCGCCGACAGGGCCGGTCGCGGCCCGGAATCCGGCTCCGGGCCTTCTCTTGCGCAACGACGCGCGCAGCACACTGCCCTCGTTCACCAGAGTGATCTCTCTCAGATCTTCACAAATGCATCGAGATGATCACTTCTGCGGGCGGATACTTCGTGTGAATCGGGAAGACGTGGATAACGCGCCCCCGACAGCCTCACCCCGCGAGAGGTGTACCCCGTCTCATGAAAGACAGTGACGACCGCGCTGATCTCATCGGTCCACTGGAAGACCCGCGCCCTTCTCTGGCGGCGGACACGGCGGCGGCGGTCGACCTCCTCGTGGCGCTGTGGACCCGTACCGCCAGGACGACGGGCACTCCCCAGCTGTCCGCCCTGCAACTGCACGCCCTGCACGCCGTGCGGACGCGCCCGGGGCTCAATCTGGGCGCGCTGGCCGGAACGATCGGCACCGCGCCCTCGGCCGCCAGCCGGCTGTGCGACCGGCTCGAAGCGGCGGGCATGATCCGCCGCGAGCCCCCGCCGACCAACCGGCGCAGGATCGGCCTGATCCTCACCCGGCGCGGGCAGGACGCGCTGGACGCCGTGTCGGCCCGGCGGGAGCGCCTGCTCAGGGAGGTGCTCGACCGCATGCCGGCCGACACGCGCGCGCAGTTGCTGAGCGGGCTGCGGGCCTTCGCCACGGCGTCGTACGCGGCGGAGCGCGGCGAGCCGCACCACCGGTGAGGAGCGGGGCGGGGCGGCGGGTGCGTCCGGGTCAGGCCCGGGGGCCGCGGCCGAACCAGTCCAGGCAGAGCACGAGCGCGTCGTCGGCGACGTCGGGGCCCGCCCCCCTGTCCAGGTACGCGGACAGTTCGTGCAGGATCGCGCGGGGCACCACGGCGGCCGGCAGCAGGCGGGCCGCCTGGATCGCCCGGGCCAGCGCCTTCTCGCCGAAGGGCTCGCCCTTGCCGGAGAGCGCGGCGAACACCCCGTCGCTGACGAAGATCAGCCGGTCCCCCGGCCGCACCTCGAAGTCCTGGGTGACGTAGTCGGTCTCCTCGAACATGCCCAGCGGCATCTGCGCGTCGAAGTCGATGTGCTCCACCGTCCGGTCCCGCTGGCGCCACAGCTGGGGCGAGCCGCCGTCGACGACCTGGACGCGGCCGGTGTCCAGGTCGAAGGCGAGCAGCAGCGTCGCGACGTACTCCTCGCCCCGGTACTGGGCGAACAGCGCCTGGTCGGCCAGGGCGGCCTGGTCCGCGATGCCGATGCCCGCGCGCCGCGCGTTGCGCAGCGCGTTGACGGCCAGACTGGTCAGCAGCGCCGCCTGGATGCCCTGGCCCATGCCGTTGGTGATGCTGAGCGTGAGGGTGCTGGAGGTCTCCGCCCAGTCGAAGTTGTCGCCGTAGATGGCGTACGCGGGCTCCAGCTGGGCCCCGATCTCGTACTCCTTGCGGGCGCAGGCACGGCCGGGCAGCAGGTGCCACTGCACCTCGGCGGCGAGGGTGAGCCGGCTGGCGCGGCGGGCCTGGAGGTAGACGTCCGTGTCGCGTTCGGCGACGAGGATCTCGTGCCCCACGATGTCGGCGACGGCCGTGATCTCGTCGAGCACCTGCGGCGCGACCTTCTCCTCGGACAGTCGCACGGGCAGCCGCACGGTGAGGATGCCGAGCCGGTCGCCGTGCGCGGTGACCGGCACGTGGAGGTCGACGCAGTCGTCGTGCACGTCCAGCTGGACGCGCTCGCGGCTGTCGAAGGCCCGCCCCTGCCGGCTGCCGGCGATCGGCACCTGGAGGGCCTCGGCCGGGCCGTCCGCGACGGACCGCAGCACCGTGGTGCTGTAGTCGGCGAGCAGAAGGTCGACGTGCACCGCCCCGTAGTGCTCGGCCAGCGCGGCCCGCGCCGCCGGAAGGAGGTCGTACGGCGCGGCGGTGCGCAGCGCGCGTTCCACGGCCAGGAAGTTAGTCACGGCAGCCTTCGTCGGTGGTGCGAGCACAGCTCAGCGGTGGTCGGGAGATGAGGCCGAACGGCCGAACGGAACCATTGCCACACGACAAATATTGTCGGGCGGCAACGATTGAGTGTATCTCTCGGGGCCACGGCGTTCAGCGGGTGTGGGCCTCCGGCGCCGCGGGGCCGGGCGCCCGGCACGGGCGGGCCGGGACACACGTGTCCCCGTGAAGGGTTCATGACGGGTGCGCGGCGCTCGGCCGCCGGGCCCTCAGGCGATCGCCGAGGAGTTCCCGTCCTGCGCGCGGTCGAGGCCGATGCGGTCCGCCGCCGCCTCCCGCAGTTTCTCCAGTCCCTCGGACAGGACGCCGAGGTCGGCCGGCGCCATCGTCCGCAGGACCTCCTCGAACTCCCGCATGCGCGCCAGGCGCAGCTCGTCGAGGACCCTCGCGCCCTGCGGGCTCAGGGTCAGCTCGACCTCGCGCCGGCTCGTCGCGCTGGGGATCCGCTCCAGCAGTCCGGCGGCCTCCAGCCGGTCGCACAGGCGGCTGACGGAGGACGGGCCGGTGCCCAGCGCAGCCCCCAGCGTGCGCTGGTTGACGCTGCGCTGTTCCTCTATCACCTTCAGGGCCCGCAGCTGCGACGGCGGGAGCGGTCCGGGCGGCGCGGTCTCCAGGCCCCGGCCCCAGAGCACCTCGAGCAGCTCGGCCGCGCGGCTGGCGGCGTGCGCCACCTGTTCGGGGTGGCGGGGAGGGAGGTGTCGGGGCATTCCTGCACCCTCTCTGCGGGAGAGTGACGTGGGCGGACGTCGAGTTTACCGTCATGAATAATCCGCCCGGCACGGATCGGGCAAACCCGCGGTTCGGTTCCTGATGTTTAGCCGCGCCGCGCGCGGCCAGTCGGAGGGTGAGCACATGATGTCGATGCCAAGGGAGCGTGAGCGGACATGACCGCCAACGAGAAGGCCAAGGCGAAGAGCGACCAGGCCGTGGGCGCCGCGAAGAAGACGGCCGGCGAGGCCGTGGGCAACGAGCGTCTCACCGCCGAGGGCAAGGCCCAGCAGATGAAGGGCGACGCCCGCCAGGCCAAGGAGAAGACCAAGGACATCGGCAAGCACTGATCGTCCGGCTCATCGGCGAAGGGGCGGCCCCGTGGGGCCGCCCCTTCGCCGTGCCGCGTGCGGGTCCCGGGGCGGCCGTCCCTCGTGTCCGGCGGACGGCCGCCCCGGTACGGGGATCAGTTCATCGGGACCCGGTCGCCGACCACAGCCCGTCCTCGGCCTGCGCGGCGAGACCGGCGTCGGCCAGCGTCTTCAGGTGCCGCGCCACCGTGCGCGGCGTCCAGCCCACCGCCGCGCACACCTGGTCGAGCGTGCTGCCGCCGGCCGTTCGCGCCAGGGCCTCCAGCGTGAGCCGGGCGTTCTTGTGAAGCGGCGCCGCGGTCTCCCCGGTCGGCTGGGGGGTCCGGGGCGGCCGGGGTGCCGTCTCGCGCGGGGCGGGGCGCCGCTCGGCCGCACCGGCGGGGGCGGGGACGCGCAGCCGCCCGTAGCCGAGGTTGCGCAGCACCCGGTCCAGGTCGGGCTCGACCTTCTGGCCCGGCAGCGTCACCGGGGCCGTGGATTCCGCGCGGGGCGCCGTCACCGTGCCCACGGGCCGCGGGGTGCGGTTGACCGTGCGATGCCTGCGGCCCTTCTTCTTGGTGGTGTTACTCATCCGTCGCCTCCTCGAACGCGTTGATCATGGTCACGTGTTCAACGACGAAAGGGCCCGGAGGACGCGCCCGGCTCGAACTCGGTTGCGAGCGGGGGGTGTGTCAGCGCTTGAGGACGCCGTCCAGCCACTCCAGGATCTCGGGGGTGACGGGGTCCGTCAGGTCGGCGTACTCCTCGTGCTTCTTCAGGAACTTGGCGACGTACGGGCAGACGGGCACGATCCGCCCGCCCGCGCGGCGCACGTCGTCGAGCGCCTCGCGGACGAGCGTCGAGGCCAGCCCCTGGCCGGCGTACGCGTCGTCGATCTCGGTGTGGAAGAACACGCGCCGGTCGTCGCGGTCCCGGTAGGCGGTGAACCCGGCGGTGGCGCCGTCCACCTCGATCGTGTAGCGGTGGCGCTCGTCGACGCGGCGGACCACGGGGGTGGCGGCGGGCTGGGTCATGGCGGGTCCTCCGGAGGCGGTCGACGGGCGAAGTTTCGCCGGGCCGAGGTTACTTCACGGTCCGTGCGGGCCGGACGTGCGTCACCCGTCCCGCTCCACGTCGACGGTGGTCAGCGACGCGTACCGCCCGGGGTCGCGGCGCCGGATCCGCAGGGCCACCGCGAACCCGGCGACCAGCACCAGCGGCAGGGGCACCAGGAGGACGGCGTTCACGGCGCCGGTGCGCCCGGTCAGCAGGTCGAAGTGGACGACGGCGAGGACGGTGAGGACGGCGAGCCCCGCGCAGGCGAGCAGCGGCGACCAGACGACGCGGGCCGCGCTCATCCCGCGCCGGTCCCGGCGGAAGTAGGCCCAGACGGCGAGCGCGGCGAGCGCCTGCATGGCCATGATGCCGAGCACGCCGATGCCGTTGGTCCACAGGAAGACCTCGCCGTACGGGTCGGCTGCGAGCAGCGCGCCGACGGCGATGAGCAGCAGGTTGAAGCCGCTCTGGGCGACGACGGCGCCGCCCGGTGAACCGTGCCGTCCGCTGACCCGGCCGAGGCGGCGCGGCAGCAGGCCCTCGCGGCCGAGCGCGTAGAGGTAGCGGGCGGCGGCGTTGTGGAAGGCGAGGGTCGCGGCGAACGCGCTGACGATGATCAGGCCGTGCATGGCGTCGGCGAGCCAGGCCCCGACGTGGAGTTCGGCGGCGCTGAACGTCAGGTCGGGTCCCGCGGCGGCGCCCGCGAGGCCGACGGCCCGCTCGGTGCCGAAGGCGCCCATGATCAGCCAGCAGCCCACCGCGTAGAACACGGCGAGGAAGCCGATGGCGATGAACGTGGCGCGGGAGACCGTGCGGCGCGGGTCGCGGGCCTCCTCGGCGTAGATCGCCGTCGCCTCGAATCCGGTGAAGGCGCCGATGACGAGGACGAACATGCCGGCGACGCCGCCGGTCGCGAGGGTGGAGGGGTCGAAGGAGGCCGGGTCGAGGGCGGCGGTGCCGCGGTCGCCGAGGATGCCCGCGTCCATGACGAGCAGGGAGAGCACTTCGAGGACGAGGGCGGCGCCGAGCACCTTGGCGCTGAGCGTGACCTTCAGCCAGCCGAGGACCCCGACGGCGGCCACGCACACGCCGGACAGGACCCACCACGGCAGGTCGGCGCCGGTGGCGTCGTGTATGGAGTCGGCCGCGAAGTAGCCGAAGGCGGCGGCGACTCCGGGGGTGATCAGGTTGTAGGAGACGACGGCGACATAGGCGGTGCCGACGCCGAGGACCCGGCCCAGGCCGTGGGCCACGTAGGCGTAGAAGGCGCCCGCGTTGCGCACATAGAGGCTCATCGCGGTGAACCCGGCGGCGAACAGGACGAGCAGGACGCCGGAGACGAGGTAGGCGAGCGGGGCGCCCGCGCCGCCGAGGCCGATCGCGAACGGGGCGACACCGGCGAGCACGGTCAGCGGCGCGGCGGCCGCGACGACGAAGAAGACCAGGTCGGAGGTGCCGATCCGGCCGGCGGCGAGCCGGCCTGCGGCGGACCGCGGCGCGGCGGGGACGGCACCGCCACCGCTCGGCGGTGTGGTGGGGTCGAGGGTCGTCATGGATGCACTCCGTTGGGCGGGTGACGGGCGGGGACGGGCGGTTCGGGGACGGGCGGTTCGGGGAGGGCGAGAGGCGCGTGCGGGCAGGGCGGACCGGGGCCGGGCGTCGGTGACGCCCGGCCCGTCGTGCGGGCCGCCGCGGGGCGGCGGTGCCTCAGTGCCCGGGGGGCTGCGGGGCGAAGGACGGGTAGGCCGCGTCCACGTCGGTGGGGCCGACGACCCGGCCCCCGTGCAGGACGAGGACGCGGCGCGGATGGGCGGCGACGGCCTCGGGGACGCCGCCCGCCGCGACGGCCACCAGGTCCGCGCGGGCGCCTTCGCGCAGGCCGTGGCCGTCCAGGCCGAGCGCGGCGGCGGCCTCGTCGGTGACCAGGGAGGCGGCGGCGCGCAGTTCCTCGTCGGTGGCGAAGCCGCTCTGGAGGGCGATGATCGTGGCGCGCTCCAGCATGTCGGCGGTGCCGAACGGCCACCAGGTGTCGCGGATGTTGTCCGAGCCCGCGAAGACCCGCACGCCGTGTGCGCGCAGGCGCAGCACGGGCGGGATCGAGTGGCGCGGTCCGTTCGTCATGATGGCGACGCCCGCGGCGCTCAACGCGGCGGCGGTGCGGTCGAGTTCGCCGTCGTCGACGTCGCCGAGACAGTACGCGTGGCTGATGGCGACCTTGCCGGACAGGCCGAGCGCGGCGGTGCGGTCGGCGATCGCGCGCACCTGGGCCGTGCCGGCGGTGCCGCCGTCGTGGAGGTGGATGTCGACGCCCGCGCCGTGCCGTTCGGCGAGCCGGAAGACGACGTCGAGCTGGCCGTCGACGTCGCCGTCGAAGCCCGCCGGGTCGAGGCCGCCGATCAGGTCGGCGCCCTCGGCGAGGGCGGCGTCCAGGAGGTCGGCGACGCCGGGCGCGGTGACCACGCCGCTCTGCGGGAAGGCCACGAGCTGGATGCCGAGCCGGTCCGCGAACCGCTCGCGCACGGCGAGGAGCTCGTGCAGTCCGTCGAGCCCGACGTCAGGGTCGATGTCGACGTGGGAGCGGACGTGGCCGGTGCCGAGCGCGACCATGCGGTGGGCGAGGGCCGCGGCCCGTTCGCCGACCGGGACGGTGGGCCCGTGGCGGGCGGCGCGTTCGCTCGCGATCTGTTCGCGCAGGTCGGCCGTGGCCCGGTGGGGCACCCAGGGGCCGCCGATGAGCGTCTTGTCGAGGTGGGCGTGGCCGTCCACGAGGGCGGGCATCAGCAGCGCCCCGCCGAGGTCCACGGCGCCGGCCGGGAGCGGCGCGGCCGGGGCGTCGCCCCGGCGCTCACGGATGGCGTGCACGCGCCCGTCCCGCAGTTCGACATCGGCGGCCCGGCCGTCGGGCAGCACGGCGTCGACGAGGACGGCCGGGGTGCGGGGGGCGGGGGATGGGGACATGGTGCTCCTTCGTGCGGGGGCGCTGTGCACCCGTTGCGCGTGCGGCGCTGCGGGAACCCGCGGCGGGCGGTGTCGGTGAGTGCCCTGTTCAGCGGGGTGCCGCGCCAAGCTAACTGGTATACCAAATACCAGGCAATGGCCTCGGGGAAGATTTTTCGGCCGCGCCTGGATCTGCGAGGATGCCGACGGCGGCAGTCCGCCGCACCGCCCGACCGCCCGCACCGCCCGCCCCCGACCCCGCCCGGAGCCCCCTGTGCCGACCGTGCCGACCTCGCGCCCCACCGGGCCCCGCACCTCCGCCATCGGGGACACCCAGCTGTCCCTGCGCGACCGGGTCTACGTGGAGCTGCGCGAGCGGATCATCGAGGGCCGGTATCCCGCGGGCCTGCGCCTGGTGGAACGCGAACTCGCCGAGGAGCTGGGGGTCTCGCGCGTGCCCGTGCGCGAGGCGATGCAGCGCTTGGAGGCGGAGCGGTTCCTCACGGTGCAGGCGCGGCGCGGCGCCGTGGTCGCCGATTTCGGGCCCGCCGACGCGGAGCACCTCTTCGACGTGCGGGAGAACCTGGAGGAGCTGGCCGCCGGGCTGGCCGCGCGCCGCCGTGACCCGGCGGGCCTGCGCACCCTGGCCCAGCTGCTGGGGCGCACCCGCAGGGCGTCCGCGGCGGGCCGGCTGCGCGACGTGGTGAACCTCAATGCGGACTTCCACCGGGCCGTCGCCGAGGCGTCGGGCAACCCGGTCCTCATCGACCTGATGGCGCCGCTGGACTCCCGGCTGCGCCGGCTGTTCCACCTGACCTCGGTGCCGGACGACGCCGGGCCGATGTGCGGCGAGCACGAGCGGCTGCACGAGGCGATCGGCGCGGGGGACGAGGAGGCGGCCCGGGCCCTGGCGCGGGCCCACGTGGCCGGCACCCGCGCGGCGGCGCTCGCCCTGCTGGCCGCGCACGCCCGGACGGACGGCGCCGGCCCCGCCCCGGACGGGGCCGCGGACCCGGGACCGGACCCGGCGTAGGGGTGCCGCGCCCGGCGCCCGCCCCCCGCTCGGGACGTCGCGGGTGTGAACGGCGCGAGACGGGTACCCGTCGGCGGCCGTGCCGAGGAAAGGAAGCTCGCCGTGATCGTCGTGGCGATCGTGGCGCTCCCCGTGCTGGGGGCGCTGCTGCTGGTCGGAGACCTGATCGAGGACTGGCTCTCGCGGGAGGGCCCCCGGCACGCGCGCGCCCACCGGCGCCTCTGCACGCCACGGGGCGGTGCGGTGCGGCGCCGCACCGGGGGCACGGGGTACGGCTCGCACGGCAGCGGGTCGCATGCGGCCTGACCGACCGGCCCCGGCATGCGCCGCTGTGCGATCTTTGTTCGACTGTGGAGCATGATGTCTGCTGCCGAGGGGGCCTCGGGCCCCGGCTCCGGGCCGGACGCGTACGTACCGGATCCGCGGCGCTGGAAGGCGCTGTGGGTCACGCTCGTGGCGGGTTTCATGAGCCTGCTCGACGTCACGATCGTCGCGGTGGCGCTGCCGACCGTCCAGCGTGACCTGCACGCCTCGGCCGCGCAGGTGCAGTGGGTGGTGTCCGGGTACGCCCTCACCTTCGCCCTCGCGCTGGTCACGGCGGGACGTCTCGGGGACGCCCTGGACCGACGGCGCATCTTCCTGCTGGCCCTCGGGGCGTTCGTGCTGTGCAGCGCGGCGTGCGGCGCCGCGCCCGACGTCACCTCGCTGGTGGTGGCCCGGCTCGCCCAGGGGCTGGCCGCCGGCTGCATGGCGCCGCAGAACTCGGCGCTCATCCAGCAGATGTTCCGGGGCGCCGAGCGCGGCCGGGCGTTCGGCCTGTTCGGGTCGGTCGTCGGCATCTCGTCCGCCGTCGGCCCGATCACCGGCGGCGCCATCCTCGCGCTGGCCTCCGGCCCGCAGGGCTGGCGGTGGATCTTCTACGTCAACGTGCCGATCGGTGTCGTCGCCGTCCTGCTCGGCCGCCGGCTGCTCCCCCGGGTGCGGCGCACCGGCAGGGGCTCGGTCGACCTGCCCGGTGTCCTGCTGCTGGGCGCGGGTGTCCTGGCCGTCATGTACCCGCTGGTGCAGGCCGACTCCGGCGGCATCGGACGCCTGTGGTGGCTGTGGCCCGTCGGCGCCGGGCTCCTGGCCGCCTTCGTCTGGTGGCAGCGGCGTCTCGTCGCCCGGGACGGGCAGCCGCTGCTCGACCCTCGGCTGTTCACGACCGTGCGCGGCTACGCCGTCGGCGCCGGTGTCGGCACCCTGTACTTCATCGGGTTCAGCGGGGTCTGGCTGGTCTTCGCGCTCTACTACCAGCACGGTCTCGGCTTCTCCCCGCTGCGCTCCGGTCTCGCCGTCACGCCGTTCGCCGTGGGGTCCGCGAGCGCGGCGGTGGTCGCCGGGCGGCTCGTCGACCGGTTCGGGCGGCGGCTGACCGTCTGGGGCCTGGCCGCCGCCATCGCCGGCCTGGGCGGCACGGCGCTGCTGCTGCGCTACGGGCCGGTGGACGCGGCGCCCTGGATCGCCGCCCCGGCGCTCTTCCTCGGCGGCATCGGCGGCGGCTTCGTCGTCTCGCCCAACATCACCATGACCCTGCGGGACGTGCCCGTGCGTATGGCGGGCGCCGCCGGGGGCGCGCTCCAGACGGGCCAGCGGCTCGGCGCCGCCGTGGGCACCGCGGCGCTGCCGGGCCTGTTCTACCTGGTCCTGGGCCGCGCCGACGACTACCGCCGCGCCCTGTTCGTGGCGCTGGTGGCCGCGCTCACCGCGATGCTGGCCTCGCTGGCCCTGGCCACGTTCGACTGGACGCGGGACCGCCGGGCCCGGCAACGGCACGCCGACTGCGCGGACGAGGTGGCCAACACCCCGGTCCACCACTGGCAGAGCTGACCCGCCACGGGGGCGGGCAGCGCCGGTCCTTCCGCGTGCGGCCCGCCGGGAGCGCTGATATCCAGGGCCCATCGGGTGACCACAGGCGCGGCCGGACCGGTCCGGCACGGCCGGTGGGGCGAGCGCCCGGGACCGCCCGGCGGTCTCCGCAACGAGCAGGAGAGGCGCGATGACGGTCCCTGAATCGGCCGAAGGCCCGCTGGGTGATTTCCTCGCCGATCCGCGCAACCTGCCCCTCGACCTGGTGACCTCGGCGGCGCGCGCCTCCCGGGCCCTCGGGCTGCGCGACGCCGTGATCTACATCGCCGACATCCAGCAGCGCCGCCTGACACCGCTGAACTCGACGGCGGCGCCCCTGCTGATCGACGGCACCCTCGCCGGCTGGAGCTATCGCACCCAGTCCCTGCGTGTCGAGGAGGACGGCACCGTGCTCACCGCGTGGCTGCCGCTGATCGACGGCTCCGAGCGGCTCGGCGTCCTCGCGGTCCGCGCGCCGACGCTCGACGCCGGGGTGCTGCGGCGCGGGCGGACGCTGGCCGCGCTGCTGGCGATGATGGTCACGTCGAAACGCACGTACAAGGACAACTTCGTGCGCCGGTCCCGTACGGCGCCCATGGAACTGCCCGCCGAACTGCTGCGCGCCTATCTGCCGCCGCGCACGATCGGCACCGCGCACACCGTGTCCACGGCCGTGCTCGAACCGGCGTACCAGGTCGGCGGTGACGCCTACGACCACGCCCTGTCCGAGAACACCCTGCACGCGGGGGTCGTGGACGCCGTCGGCCACAACCTCTCCTCGGGGCTGACGGCCGTGGTGTCGCTGGCCGCGTGCCGCAACGCGCGCCGGACCGGCGCCGACCTTCCCGACCTGGTGGCGGCCGTCGACGACGCGCTGATCCAGTGGCTGCCGAAGCAGTTCTGCACCGCCGTGCTCGCCCGGGTCGACCTGTCCACCGGCGTGATGCGCTGGGTCAACTGCGGGCATCCGCCGCCGCTGCTGATCCGCGACGAGAACGTCATCGCCGGGGCGCTGGACCGCCCCGCGCAGCTCCCGATGGGCTATCCGTCCCGGTTCGTCGCCGGGCCGCGGACCGCCCACGAGTTCGCCCTGAAGCCGGGCGACCGCGTCCTCATGTACACCGACGGCGTCACCGAGGCGCGCACCGCCGACGGCAGCCAGCTCGGGCTCGACCGCTTCGCCGAGTACGTCATCCGCACGGCGGGCAGCGGGGAGCTGGCGCCGGAGACGCTGCGCCGCCTCATCCACTCGCTGCTCGACGCGCAGGAACACCGCCTGCGCGACGACGCCACGATCCTGATGTTCGAGTGGCGGCCGGTGACGAACTGACCCCCTTCGCGTGGACGCGAAAGAGGACCAAGGTCCCGATATGCCGCGCCGGTGCGGGGCACACCGGACAACAGGGGCCCCCGGGGCCCCGGACACCCCGCACGCCCCGGGCCCCCCTTCCCCGAAGTCGACGTCTTTGTTCTGGAGTTCTCATGTCGGAGCAGCGCAAGAGCCGGTTCGCGACCGTCAATCCGTACAGCGGGGAAACCGTGAAGGAGTTCCCCGTCATCGAGGGCGAGGAGGTCGACGCCGCGGTCGAGGCCGCCGGACGGGCTGCGAAGGCGTGGGGTTCGACGCCGATCGCGGAGCGGGCCGCCGTGGTCGGGCGGGCCGCCGCGCTGATGCGGGAGCGGAAGGAGGAGCTCGCCCGGACCATCACCCTGGAGATGGGCAAGCTCATCTCCGAGGCGCGCGGCGAGGTCGACCTCGCGGCGTCGATCCTCGACTACTACGCGGAGCACGGCCCCGGTTTCGCCGCCCCCGAGCCCCTCGACGTGGGCGAGGGCGAGGCGTACCTGCTCAGTGAGCCCCTGGGGGTGCTGCTGGGCGTCATGCCCTGGAACTTCCCGCTGTACCAGGTGGTGCGCTTCGCCGGCCCCAATCTGGTGCTCGGCAACACGGCGCTGGTGAAGCACGCCGGCATCTGTCCGCAGTCCGCCCTGGCCCTGGAGCGGCTCTTCCGGGACGCCGGAGCCCCCGAGGGCGTCTATGTGAATCTCTTCGTCGGCCACGACGAGATCGAGCGCATCATCGACAGCCCCGTCGTGCGCGGTGTGTCGCTGACCGGCAGCGAGGGCGCGGGGGCGAAGGTCGCCGAGCGGGCCGGCCGCAACATGAAGCCCAGCCTGCTCGAACTCGGCGGCAGCGACGTCTTCATCGTCCTCGACGGGGACAACCTCGACCGCACGGTCGGCGCCGCGGTCGCGGGCCGCATGGCCAATACCGGCCAGAGCTGCGTGGCCTCCAAGCGCTTCATCGTGCTGGACGACGTCTACGACGACTTCGTGGCCGGGATGCGCCGCGCGTTCGAGGCGCTGGAGCCCGGCGACCCCGCCGACGAGTCGACCACCCTGGGCCCGCTCTCCTCCGAGCAGGCGGCCGCCGACCTGGCCGACCAGATCCGCGAGACGGTCGAGCAGGGCGCACAGCTGGTGACCGGCGGGCACCGTGTCGACCGCCCGGGGGCCTTCGTCGAGCCGACGATCCTCACCGGCGTCACGCCCGGCATGCGCGCCTACGCCGAGGAACTCTTCGGCCCGGCCGCGGTGGTCTACCGCGTGGCCGACGAGGACGAGGCGATCGCCCTCGCCAACGACAGCGCGTACGGCCTCGGCGGTTCCGTCTTCTGCTCCGACCCGGAGCGCGGGCGCCGGGTCGCCGAACGCGTCGAGACCGGCATGGTCTGGGTGAACCACCCGACGTCGACCCAGCCCGACCTGCCGTTCGGCGGGATCAAGCGCTCGGGCTACGGGCGCGAGCTGTCCGCGCTCGGCATGCGCGAGTTCGTGAACCGCAAGCTCGTCAGGGTCCTGCCGGCCGATGCGCCGCTGCGCGGCATCGCCGGCTGAACACCCCCGGACGCGACGGCCCGCGGGGCCCGGGGCGCGAGGGCCCGGGTCCCGCGGGCCGTCACCGTCGGGTCAGGCGGCGAGCGTCTTCGCCAGGGCGGTCAGGCCGTCCCGGTAGATGCCCTCGAAGAGGGCGCTCGCCTCGGCGTCGCTCACGCCGTCCGGCGTGAACGTCCCCGACCACTCGACCCGGGACCCGGCCGGGCCGAGGTCGACGACCCGCAGCGTGGAGCGGTAGCCCGTGACGGGAAAGGGCGCCCGCTCGATCGCGTAGGTGTAGCTGCGGGCGTCGGCGTCGAAGGCTTCGAGGCGTTCGACGATGACCCCGCCCTCGGCGTTGGTCAGGGTGCGCAGCCGGCCGCCCCGGCCCGGCACGCTCCGGGTGATGTACGGAAGCCAGTCGGGCAGGGCGTCGAAGCCGCCGATGAGCTGCCAGACCCGGTCGGCGGCCTGCGGCACGTCGAGGGCGGCGCGGGCGGCGCTCACGCGGCGTCCTCGGCCGGGACGGGCGCGTCGTGCGCGATGATCCGCTGCTCGCGCAGCGCCTTCCAGAACGCGTACGGGACGTCCTGGGTCAGGGCGGCGAGGTCCTCGGCGATGCGGCCGGGGCGGGTCGCGCCGGGGATGGCCGCCGCGACGGCCGGGTGGGCCAGGACGAACTGGAGGGCGGCCGACTTGATGCCGATGCCGTGCTCCTGGGCCAGGCCCTTGATCCGGCCGACCTTGTCGACGATGTGGGCGGGCGCCTCGGCGTACTCGAAGTGGTTGCCGCCCGCGAGGATGCCGGAGCTGTACGGGCCGCCGACGACGATGTCGACGCCGCGCTCGGCCGCGGCGGGCAGCAGGCGCTGGAGGGCGCGGGAGTGGTCGAGGAGGGTGTACCGGCCGGCGAGCAGGAACGCGTCGGGCTGCGGCTCCTCCAGGTCGAGGGTGGTCTCCAGCGGCTCCACCTTGTTGACGCCGAGGCCCCAGGCCTTGATGACGCCCTCGTCGCGCAGCCGGGTCAGGGCCCGGAAGGCGCCGGTGCGGGCGCTCTCGAAGCGGGCGATCCACTCGTCGCCGTAGAAGTCCTGGGCGATGTCGTGCACCCAGACGATGTCGAGGCGGTCGGTCTTCAGGCGCTTGAGGCTGTCCTCGACGGAGCGCAGCGTCGCGTCCGCGCTGTAGTCGTTGATGATCTTGTTGGGGCGGCCGTGCTCGAACAGGGCGCCCTTCTCGCCGAGTTCCCGGCTCGCGGGGTCCTCGACCTCGTCCAGGATGACCCGGCCGACCTTGGTGGACAGCACGTATTCGTCGCGCGGCTTGTCGGCGAGGACGTCGCCGAGCCGGATCTCCGCGAGGCCGGCGCCGTACAGCGGCGCGGTGTCGAAGTAGCGGATGCCCTGGTCCCAGGCGGCCTGCACGGTGGCGGCGGCCTCGTCGTCGGGGATGGCGCGGAACATGTTGCCGAGGGGGGCGGTGCCGAAGCCGATGCGGCCCGGCAGGAGTGAGCGGATGCTCATGGGTGGTGCCTCGATCCGTGTACTGCGTGGGGGTGGGGTGTGGGGTGTGGGGTGCCGGTCAGTTGAGGGTGTCGGGGTCCGGGCCCGTGCGCATGCCGCGGTCGAGCGCGGTGAGCGCGTCGAGCTCCTGGGCGCCGAGCTCGAAGTCGAAGACGTCGAGGTTCTCCCGGATGCGGCTGTCGGTGACCGACTTGGGGATGACCACGTTGCCGGTCTGGAGGTGCCAGCGCAGGACGACCTGGGCGGGGCTCTTGCCGTGGCGGGCGGCGATCGCGGTGACCGCGTCGTCCTGGAGGACGGCGCCCTGGGCGAGCGGGCTCCACGCCTCGGTGACGATGCCGTGGCGGGCGTGGACCTCGCGCAGCGCGGCCTGCTGGAGGCCGGGGTGCAGCTCGATCTGGTTGACGGCCGGGACGACGGAGGAGGCGGCGATCAGGCGCTCCAGGTGCGCGGGCTGGAAGTTGGAGACGCCGATGGCGCGGGTGCGCCCGTCGGCGTACAGCTTCTCCAGCGCGCGCCAGGTGTCGAGGTACAGGTCGCGGGCCGGGGTCGGCCAGTGGATCAGGTACAGGTCGACGTGGTCGAGGCCGAGCTTGTCGAGCGAGGCGTCGAAGGCGGCGAGCGTGGCGTCGTGGCCCTGGTCGGCGTTCCACAGCTTGGTGGTGACGAACAGTTCGTCGCGGGCGATGCCGGACTCGGCGATGGCCCGGCCGACGCCGCGCTCGTTGCCGTAGATCGCGGCGGTGTCGATGCTGCGGTAACCGGCCTTCAGGGCGCTGGCGACGGCGGCGGTGGTCTCCTCGTCGGGGACCTGGAAGACGCCGAAGCCGAGCTGCGGCATGGTGACGCCGTTGTTGAGGGTGACGGTGGGGATGGAGGTCATGCTGTTCTCCTTGGTGCGCGAACCCGTACGGGGGCGGTGCGGATCTGACGGGTCTGATCGGTCGTTAGATCGGTAGGTCGATAGGTCGATAAGTCGGTGGCCTGTGGGGCTGTTGGTCCGTGGGCGTTCAGTGGTGCGCGGCGACGGCGGGCCGCTCGGCCGCGGCCGGGGCGGGCGCGACGGCGGGTGCGTGCCGTTCGGGGGCGCGGCGCTCCAGGGCGGCGGAGACGACGGCGAGCACCAGGGCGGCGGCGGCCAGGACGGCGCCGACCCAGTTGGGCGAGGTGTAGCCGAACCCGGCGGCGATGACGATGCCGCCGAGCCAGGCGGAGAGCGCGTTGCCCAGGTTGAAGGCGCCGATGTTGACGGCGGAGGCGAGGGTCGGCGCGCCGTGCGCGAAGTCCAGTACGCGCTTCTGGAGCGGCGGCACGGTCGCGAAGCCCAGGGCGCCGATGAGGAACACGGCGACGGCGGCCGTGATCTTGTTGTGGGCGCCCGCGGTGAACAGGGCCAGCACCACGGCCAGGCCGCCCAGCGCGGTGAAGAGCATCGGCATCAGCCGCCGGTCGGCGAACTTTCCGCCGGTCAGGTTGCCGGCCACCATGCCGAGGCCGAACAGGACGAGCAGCCAGGTCACGGAGGACTCCGCGTAACCGGCGACGTCGGTCATCATCGGCGCGATGTAGGTGATGGCCGCGAAGACGCCGCCGAAGCCGAGCACGGTCATCGCCATGGCGAGCAGCACCTGGACGTTCTTGAAGGCGGCCAGCTCGTGGCGCAGGTGGACGCCTTCGGCCTTGGGCAGGTCGGGGACGAGCCTGGCGATCCCGGCGAGGCCGAGGACACCGAGCGCGGCGACGATGAAGAAGGTCACGCGCCAGCCGGCGCTCTGCCCGACGAAGGTGCCGAGGGGCACGCCGACGACGTTGGCGACGGTCAGGCCGGTGAACATCATGGAGATGGCGCCGGCCTTCTTCTCGGGGGCGACCAGCTCGGCCGCGACGACGGAGCCGATGCCGAAGAAGGCGCCGTGGGCCAGCGAGGCGACGACCCGGCCGACGATCATGACGGCGAAGACGGGGGCGACCGCCGAGATCACGTTGCCCACGATGAACAGGCCCATGAGCAGCATCAGCATGTTCTTGCGGGAGATCTTGGTGCCGACGACCGTCATCAGCGGGGCGCCGAACATGACGCCCAGGGCGTATCCGGTGACGAGGAATCCGGCGGTGGGCACCGAGACGCCGAAGTCGGCGGCCACGTCGGGCAGCAGCCCCATGATGACGAATTCGGTGGTGCCGATGCCGAAGGCCCCGATGGCGAGGGCCAGGAGCGCGAGGGGCATGGGAGTAGCCTTCCCGGGGGACGTTGCGATAGCGCCTTACGAGCGATCACAATAATTGCATGCGCTGGTTAATTGCAAGCGCGGTATAGTGGCGTATGCCTCATCAGGCGTGCGGGGCCGCACCGGGCGCCCCCGGGGCCCGGAAAAGCCCGAGGACCACGGAAGGACGCGTGACCATGACTGCCACCGACCCCGCGCTCACCGCTCTCGCCCAGGGCTGGTGCGCGCTGTCCCTGCTGCACGGGCGGATCGAGACGCACATCGAGCGGGCCCTCCAGGCCGGACACGGCCTGAGCGTGCGCGAGTACTCCCTGCTCGACGTCCTGAGCCGACAGCACGACGGCGACGGCGGACACCTCCAGATGAAGCAGGTCGCCGACGCCGTCGTCCTCAGCCAGAGCGCGACGACCCGGCTCGTCACCCGCCTGGAGGACCGGGGCCTGCTCCAGCGCTACCTGTGCCCCACCGACCGGCGCGGCATCTACACCGACGTCTCCGAGGACGGCCTGCGACTCCTGGCAGCGGCCCGCCCGACGAACGACCGGGCGCTGCGCGAGGCGCTGGACGCGGCAGCGGCGGAGCCCGACCTGGCGCCCCTGGTACGGGTCGTCCGTCAGGGGCCGGTGCCGGTCGGGGGCTGAGCGGGACCGGAGGCGCCCCCGGTCACCTCCGGCGCCCCGCCGGGCCGCCGCCGCGTGGCCGCGCTCGGTGGCAGACACCCCCGCGGGGGCCCACAGTCGCAGTCGGAGCACCCAGACCCCGTGCCGAATGCGAGACCACCATGAACGACCCCTTCACCACGGCCGAGATCCTCACCCGCGCGGCGGCGTGCGACGGCGAGCCGCACGGCGGATCGGCGTGCGGGCCGGCGGCCTGCCGGACGGATGCCCCGGCGCCCGTCCCCGCGCCCGGGACGGTGGAGGGCGCTCAGCCGCGCTCGTCGTACGTGCGCTGGTTGTAGCCGAGGTCGACGAGGAGTTCCTCGCTGTCGGGGCGCTGGTCCCGCGACCGGTCCCCCGGCTCGGGGTCGATGGCCATGGCCCCGGTGTCGGTCCAGATCAGGCGGCCGTCGGCGGCGACCGAGCTGCGGGCGGCGTTCCGGTTGTCGGGATGGATGCAGTAGGGCACGTCGAGGACTCCGCGCCGGAACGCGGCGACGAGCGCGTCGTCGATGTGCGCGCCGCAGGCCAGCGCCGATTCGATGAGCGCGGCGGCCGCCCCGGTCAGGGACCGGTGGTCGGAGTCGGGGGGTGCGCCGCGGCGCCGTTCCTGTCGCGCGATCGTGGCCGCGCGCCGCAGGGCGACGGCGTTCTCCTCGATGGTGGGGATGCGGTCGGCCTCGGCGGAGGTCTTCACGATGAGCCGCTCGGCTCCCCCGGCGACGGCCAGGGCCGCCGCCTTCTCGTTGAGCGCGGTGGCGCCCTCGGCGGACTCGGGGAAGAGGCCCATGAAGGTGTAGAGGACGATGTGCCAGTCGCAGTCCGGCAGGTAGCGACCGGCGAGCGCGCGCAGGGCGCGCAGGGCGCGGGTGTCCTGGCCGTGGTGGGTCTGCTGGGCGTAGCTCAGGGAGATGTCGCGGATTCCGTGGGTGCGGAAGAAAAGGCCCTCCAGCACGGTGATGGCCAGCAGGAGTTCGGGTGGGCACAGCTGGCCGAGCATGCAGCCGCCGAAGGACTCGATGTGCGGCCTGAACACCGTGTCGCGGGACGCCGCGAGGATGTCGCAGGCCTCGGCCCAGGCGGTGACCGCGTCGCGCAGGGGCAGCGAGCTGTAGGGCAGGCAGTAGGAGACCGGGCCGCCCTCGGTGAGGGCGATGCCGACGTCGAGTCCGGCCCGGACGATGTCCTGGGGTTCGGCGGACCCGTGGCGGATCTGCACGGGGAAGTGCGCGTCCTGGATGCCCTCCAGTACGGCGCGCGTCTGCGCCCGGTCGGCCGTCACGACGGGGTAGCCGTTGAGGGACTCCCCGTGGCGCACCGCGGCGCGCGCGGACCCGTAGGCCCCGGTGCGTGTGTAGGCGTCGACGGTGAGGGTCCCCACCGTCCAGTCGTCGGCGTCGCGGACGGCGGCGAGACCTTCGCGCATCAGCCGGGGGTCGCCGAATCCCATGCGTGGCTGGACGGTGAGGTGCCGCCGCGCGTCGGCGGTGCGGACGTAGCGGGTGAAGGACGGGCGGGCCGGGTCAGCGGCTGCTGCGCGCATGGGGGTGCTCCCGTTCGTCCGCCGTGCGCGCGATCTCCCGCACGATGCGCCGCAGTTCCGCGGGGGTGTCGCTGGTCTCGTCGGCCTGCTCGACGAAGGCGTATCCGGCGTCGTCGAGCCGGGCCTGGTCGTCGTCGGGGAGCCGGCCGGAGGTGGTGAGCTTGCCGCCGACGGCGAAGGGGACGGACGCGAGTTCCGGCGCCGTGCGCAGCCGGTCGGCGAGGCGCACGGCGTCGGAGACGCCGTGGCCGTTGACCGTGCTGACCAGCACGAGGTCGGGAGCCTGGGCGCGGGCCGCGTCGAGGTAGTGGGCGGCCTGGGTGCACACGGGCAGCACCTGCGTGGTGCAGCCCAGTTCGCGCAGCGCGAGATCGAGGTAGACCAGGTTCCACATGTGGCTGTCGGAGGCGACGGTGCCGATGATGATGTGCGGGGTGCTCATGGGGTTCCTTCGCTGAGGGGGAGGCGCGGGCGTCCGGGGGTCAGGCGCGGGCGCCCTGGGCGGCCGGCAGGCCGTCGAGTGTCCTGAGGTCGTCGGCGTCGAGGTGGAGGTCGCCGGCGCGCGCGTTGGTGCGCAGGTTGCGCAGGCTCCGGGTGCCGGGGATCGGGACGACGCGCGGTCCTTGGGCGGTGATCCAGGCGAGGGCGATCTCGGCGGGGGTGCGCCCGTAGCGCCGGGCGAGGGCGGTGACGGTGTCGACGAGCGCGAGGTTCGCCGCGAACCGCTCCTTCTGGAAACGCGGCATGTGGCGGCGCTGGTCCTGCTCCGGGATGTCGTCGGGGCGGGTGAAGCGCCCGGTCAGGAAGCCGCGGCCGAGCGGCGCGTAGGCGAGGAAGGCGATGTCGTGCGCCCGGCAGTACGGCAGCACCTCGGGCAGGGCGTCGCGGGTCCAGAGCGAGAGTTCGGACTGGACGCTGGTGACGGGATGGACGGCCGCCGCGGCCGCGATCTGCCCGGGCGTCACCTCGGACAGGCCGAGGTGCCGCACCTTCCCCTGCCGGACGGTTTCCGCGAGCGCCCCCCAGGTCTCCTCCAGGGGCACGTCGGGGTCGACGCGGTGGAGTTGGTAGAGGTCGATGTGGTCGACGCCGAGCCGGCGCAGGCTGGCGTCGACGGAGGCGCGGATGTGCTCGGGCTTCGCGTCGTGCGAGTAGGTGGGTCTGCCGTCGGTGTCGTCGTCGAGGACCAGGCCCACCTTGGTGGCGACCGTGACCTCGGCGCGGTCCATGGACTTCAGGGCGCGCCCCACGAGCTCTTCGTTGGTGTACGGCCCGTAGACGTCGGCGGTGTCGAGCAGGGTGACGCCCAGGCCCTGGGCCCGGCGCAGGACGTCGAGGGCACCGTCCTCGTCGCGGCCGCGGGGGTCGTAGGCGTGCGTCATGCCCATGCAGCCGAGGCCGATGCGGCCGACGTCGGGGCCGCCGACGGCGAGTGGGACCCGATCCATATCAGAACTCCTGTCAACTTACTTACCGAATAGTGACTTTCGTGGTCAGTTGATACATTCGTCGCCTTGTGTTCCGACGGAGAGGAGGGGCTATGCCCGCCCTGCTGCTGGTGACCGATCTGACCTACGAGGCCGCCGGGCGCCGCTACTGCGATGAGGACATCGCCCTGGCGGAGTCGCTGCGCACCTCATGGGAGGTCGCCCTGACCAGTCCCCGGCAGGCGGCCCGGCTGGTGGACCGGTTCGACGCCGTCCTCGTGCGCAACAGCGGCCCGGTGACCGGCTACCGCCGCGAGTACCAGGCGTTCCGCCGGCGCGTGGCCGAGACCGGCGTCCCGGTCTACAACCCCCTCGACGCCCGCGCGGACATGGCGGGCAAGGGGTATCTGGTCGACCTCACCAAGGCCGGGGCCGCGGTGGTGCCCACGGCCGACCACCTGGACGCGGCCCGCCTGCTCGCCGACGGGGGCGACTGCATCCTCAAGCCCGTCGACGGCGCCGACTCGCAGGGGCTGCGGCGGGTGTCCGCCGCCGACCTGGAGTCGGCCGATCTGACCGGCATGATCGTCCAGCCGGTGGTGGACTTCCGCTACGAGGTGTCGTTCGTCTTCGTCGACGACACCTTCCACTACGCGCTCTACGCCCCCGATCCCGAGCGGCGCTGGGAACTCGAGGTGTACGAGCCGTCCCCGCAGGACCTGCGGTTCGCCCGGCACTTCATCGAATGGAGCGGACTCCCCCACGGCGTGCAGCGCGTCGACGCGTGCCGCACCGCCGGTGGGGAACTGCTGTTGATGGAGCTGGAGGACCACAATCCCTACCTTTCGCTGCTCGCTCTTCCCGACGGGACCCGGGAGGCGTTCCTCACGGATCTCACGCGGTCGTTGGGGCGGCTGGCCCAGGAGGGGCGGGCGGGCCGGGCGGCGTCCTCGCGAGGATGAGGTCCGCGTGGGCTTCGCGCGCCCACTCCAGGGCCTGCCGCTCGTCGCGGGCCAGCAGGTGCCGCACCTCGTCGTCCACGAGGGTCACCAGGCGCTCGCCGGTGATCCGCCCGGGCAGGCCGCGCCCTTCGAGGAAGCGCGGGACGTCGAAGTAGCCTCCCGTCACCACCACGAGAGGGCGGTCGCGGACCCGGGGGACGACGAGGTTCAGGCCCTGGGACGCGAGGTGGGAGCGCACGGTGTGCACGTCGTACGCGCCGGGCAGTTCGATCACCGTCGAGCGGTGGTCCAGCACGACGAGCGGCGGGCTGCCGTCCCGTCCGATGCGGGAGCCGACGCGGAAGTCGTCCCGGTTGAGCCGGCACACCAGGGTCGTGCCGCTGTGCCGGGCGGCGCGGACCGCCTGCGGGTGCAGCACCTTGGCCCCGTGCTCCGCGCACAGCAGCGCACGCTCCCAGCTGACCCGTTCCAGCAGCCGGGCGTCGTCGACGAGACGCGGATCGGCGGAGTAGACGCCCTCCACGTCCGAGTAGATCTCGCACTCGTCCCTCCGCAGCGCCGCCGCGAGGAGAACCGCGCTGAGGTCCGAGGTGTTCTTCCCCAGGTAGCGCGGATCCTCCCCGGCGCCCGCGCCCTGCCCGCCGGGCACCACGACCAGGTCGTGGTTGCGCAACGTCTCCTCCAGTCCGCGGGGGTCCACGTGGATGCTGTCGACCGCGGTCGTGGTCTGGCGCAGCCCGATGGCGCCACCGAACAGGGCCCCCGCGCGCAGGCCCGCGTCGACGGCCGCGGCGCGGAGCAGCGCGGCGCCCTGGGAGTCCGCGAGCGTGATGGCGCCTCCCGCGACGGGTGCCCCCGCGTCGGGGGCGGCTTCCGTGACCAGCTCGCGCAGCTGTTCCGTGCTGCCGGGCATGCCGCTGACGACCACGACCAGGCGCTGCCCGGCGCGCACCCGCTCGGCGAGGTGGCGGGCGACCCGGCGGAAGCCGGCCGCGTCCGGGAAACTCGATCCGCCGAACTTCAGCACGTGCGGGTCAGCCACGGCGGACCGCCCGCCGGGCCACCGACTCGGCGATCTGGAGGGCGTTCAGGGCCGCCCCGATGCGCAGGTTGTCCGCCACGAGCCAGAACAGGATCCGCCGCCCGTGCTCCGGGTCCGTACGGATCCTGCCGACGTGCACCAGGTCGGGTCGCGGGTTGCACCGCGGGGTCGGCGGTCCGTCGCTCCAGACCCGCACCTCCGGGGCGGCGGCCAGCAGCTTGGCCACCTCGTCGGCCGGGACGGTGCGGGCGCAGTCGACCACCACGGACTCGGCGTGGCCGTCGACGACGGGAACGCGCACGCAGGTCGCGGTCAGATCCAGGTCGGGCAGCGCCAGGATCCGCCTGGCCTCCTGGCGCATCTTGCGCTCCTCCAGCGTCCCTCCGTCGTCGAGGAGTTCGTCGATCAGCGGGACGACGTTGAAGGCGAGCGGCGGATCGAACACGTCGGCCACCGCCTCGGCGTCGGGGTCCCGCAGGGCGTGCCGTGCCCCTTCGAGGAGTTCGCGCGTCCCGGCCCGGCCGCGTCCCGAGGCCGCCTGGTAGGTGCTGACGGTGACCCGGGTGAGCCCGTGGTGCTCGTGCAGGGGCTGGAGGAGCCGTACCAGGGGGATGGTGGAGCAGTTCGGGTTGGCGACGATGCCGCTCGCCGGCAGCCGCTCCAGCACTCCCCCGTTGACCTGCGGTACGACCAGGTGGGCGTCCGGGCGCATCCGGAAGGCGTTGCTGTTGTCGATCACCAGGCATCCGGCGGCCACGGCCCGCGGCGCGTGGGTGGCGCTGACCTCGGTGCCGGCCGAGAAGAACGCCATGTCGCGCCCGGTGAAGTCGTACTCCGCGAGATCGTGGACCGGCAGCGGGTCGGCCCCCACCCGCACCGTGCCGCCCGCGGAGCGCGCGGACGCCACCAGCTCGACGTCCCGGGCCGGGAACCCGCGGTCTCTCATCAGGGCGAGGAAGGTGCGTCCCACGGCCCCGGTGGCACCTACAACGGTCACCCGGGGGTGGGCAAGGCGGTCAGGAGTCATGCGGGCTCCTCCACAGCGCAGTCGCTTGGCCGACGGGACGCGGTCCGGGACGGCCCAGCCGCCGCGGGTGCCGCAATCCGCATCATTGAGTACCTCTCACCACCAAGTGCCCTTGGCCGAGCACGGCATGGGGCCTCCCGGGGCGTCGGGGCGTTGCACGTGCTGCGCGCTTGTTCGTTCGTGAACACGGCCCGCCGCGGCCTCACGAGCGGTTGAACAGCTCGACGGCTCCTCGCATCCCGGAGTGGCGGGTGTGCGCGGCCATGCGGCGCGCGGTGTCCCGCAGGAGTTCGCGCAGGCGCGGCGAGTCCACGTGGTCGGCCGCCGCGACCGCGCGCCGCCAGCTGTCGGTCGCCGCGTCCAGGTGACCGATGCGCATCTGGAGGTCGGTGAGCATGACCAGGGACAGGGCGAGCGGGCGCCGGTGCTCCTTCTCGCGCAGCCGTACGGAGACCCGCGCCGCCTCCACCGCCTCGGCGTTACGCCCCAACAGGTGCAGGACGACCGCCCGTTGGTACTGCACCGCCGCGAGGTCGTACCGCTCGTAGGGGTCGGTGGCCTGCGCCGCGTCGGCCAGGCAGGTCTCCGCCTGTTCCAGGCACCGGGCGGCCCGCGCCCCGTCGCCGTCCGCCGCGTACACGGCGGCCCGGCCGGTCAGCACGAACCCGCGCACCGCGTGCCCGGGGGCACAGGTGGACGCACGCGCGAAGAAGCGTTCCGCCGCGGGCAGCTGACCGACCTGGCGGGCGTGATTGCCCAGGGTCCGCAGCACGATCGATTCGGCGAGCGGCGCCCCGCCCTGGCGCGCCAGCAGCAGGGCGCTCTCGTAGTAGCGGTTCGCCAGCCCGCTGTGGCCGGCGTCGAACGTGGCCAGCCCCAGCAGATGCACGACCTGGGCGGCCTCCGCGCGCATCCGGCGCGACCAGTCGTCGCTCGCCCGCGACAGGAGGTAGCGCAGCACGTCGTCCATGATGAAGGTGCGCAGGGCCGAGCGCACCGGCCCGCTGCCCTGCCGCTCGAACAGCTCGTAGAAGTGCTGCCGTTGTGCCCGGACGGCCGTCAGGTCCCCGGCGGTGGCCCGCCGCTCCAGGCGGGCGGCAGGCGGAGGCACGGGCCCCTCAAGGGGACGTTGCGGCCAGTAGGGCTGCCCCAGCAGTAGGTCGCGCCGCGCGGGGTCGCCCTCCGCGCGGCCGAGCCACACGAGTCCCTCCTCGACGGGCCGGGTCGGCGAGGGCGGGACCTCGGCGGCGGCCAGCCCGATGTCCCCCGCCGTCAGGAGGCGGCCCAGGCGTTCCGAGAGGACCTGCGCCACCACATCGCCGACGAGCCGGCTCGGCACGACTCCGCTCACCCAACGGGCCACGCTGCTGCGGTCGTAGCTCCAGAGGTGTCCCGCCTGCGCCCCCACGACGTCGACCTTCCGGGCCAGTGCCGCGTACGAAAGGCCGGCCTCCCGCAGGTGTCCGGCCAGCAGCTCGTTCCGCTCGCGTGCAGCCATTCCGCTCCTCGCACCAGCCCGCCGCCGCCCGCACGTCCAGCAGGTCCGCGGGCAGCGGCCCCGCTCTCTGCGCGCAGTCCCTTTCGTGAGCCTCCCGCCGCGCGGATGCGCCCGTTCGCGGCAGATCCGGGGGCGGTGGAGGACGCGCACCACCACGCCGACACCCCGCGGAGGCCGACGACAGCCGGGCGGGCGGCGCGCGGGAGGGCGACGGCCGGGCCGGGTGGGCGGCCGGGGGCCGCCTCCCGCGTCGGTCGCGGGGGCCGTCCCATCCGGCGGGCCGCCGGTGCGACCGGCGTCCGGAGGGCCGAGGACCCGGTGGCGTCGTCCGGCGGGACCTCGCGCCGCGCGGGCACTCCGGATCGGGGCCGGTGCCGAGGCCGGACGGCGGCGTCCGGCCCTCAGGGGCCCCGGACGGGCAGACCCCCGTACGGGAACCGCATCAGTCCGGTCCCGGCGCCCCGGGGGCGGGGGCGCGCGGCGCCTGGCTCGGCACCCGGGCCCCCTGACAAAGGGTCGGAACCGCGCCGCCGGGCGCGCACTCCGCCCCGCAGCGGCGCCGCTCCCCCGACCGGGCCCGCGCCGCCCCCTCGCCGCACACCGAGGACAGCGCCCGCGGGGGCACCGCCCGTCCGGTTCCGTCCGGCGACCGGCCGCGCAGGCCGCGGCCCCTCCCGGTCCCGATAGCGGCTCCGGGCCGCCCCCGGGCCGTGCTCCCCGGAGCATCCGGTCGGCGATCCCGGAGCGTCCGTTCCCTGATCAGCGACGGGCAGGACGGGCACAGCGCACCTCGCAACGAGCGGTAGGGGACGCAGGACCCCTACCCCGGGCGCCACGCGTCCACCTGCCGGGCCGCGTCGGGCAGGTGCGCGACCCCTCACCCGTGCGAGTGCGCCGTGCACGGTGGCGGGCGGCCCCACCGCCGAGCGGAACGGGGAGGACACCTCCCGGCGCGCAACGGTCGGAGCGTCGCCGCACGTGGAGACTCCGCGGCGGGGACGACGGCCGTCAGCCCGCGTCGCCGTGGACGGAACGCGCCCGCTCCGCGGACTCCAGTGCCGAGGCCAGGAAGCGGCGCACCGTCTCCAGCTCGCCCTCCTCCAACCCCTCGGCGGCCGCCACCACTTCGCCGATCACCGGCCCGAAGAACGTCCAGCCGAGGTCCGTTGCCCTCTCCTGCACTTCCAGCAGGACGCGCCGCCGGTCGGCCGTGTCCCTGCGGCGGCGGACCAGCCCGAGCCGCTCCAGCCGGTCCACCAGGGCGGTGGTCCCCGCCGAGTTGAGGCGCAGGTGGCGGCCGAGCCACCCGGGCGTGGCGCGGGTGCCGGTGCGCGCCGCGTCCAACAGGTGGATCAGTGCGCGCACATCGGTGGGGTGCAGTCCCTCACGGGCGGCGAACTCGGCGCCCAACAGGTCGAATTCGACGGTCACCGCGCGCAGCAGATGCACCAGTCCCATCGCCGGGCTCCGATCGTCCACGCCCATGCCTCCGCTTCCCGCCGCCCACGCCGTAATATCTCGCTGAACGAGATTATCGCTGAGCGAGAGGAACGTGCTGTGGCTCCCTCTGCTTTCGACCTCGTCTACGACGAGTTCCGCGCCCGCTGGCCCGGCTCCACCGAGGAGCGCGATGTCGCCACGCCCTACGGGCGCACCCGGGTCCATGTGTACGGACCCGAGGACGGCGAGCCGCTGGTGCTGCTGCCCGGCGGCTCGGCCACCGGGCTGGTCTGGTTCGCCAACGCACCGGCGCTCGGTGCGCGATACCGGGTCCACGCGGTCGATCTGCTGGGCGACGCGGGACGCACCGAGAGGCGCGGCACGCCGTTGAGGAGCGCCGACGACCTGATCGCCTGGCTGGACGCCGTGCTCGACGGGCTCGGCCTCACGCATACGCACATGTGCGGCCACTCGTACGGCGCCTGGCTGGCCGTCAGGTATGCACTGCACGCACCGCGGCGCGTCGACCGCCTCGCCCTCGTCGATCCCACCCAGGTCTTCGCCGGGTTCCGCCCGGGCTACCTGCTGCGCGCGCTGCCCGCCCTGATCCGGCCGAGCGAGGCCCGGGCCCGCGCCTTCCTGGCCTGGGAGACGGCCGGGGTCCCCCTCGACGATGCCTGGCAGCGCCTCTACGCGCTGGCCACCACCGTTCCCGGCCGCAGGATCGTCACCGGGCGCCGCCCCCGGGCCGCCGGTCTGCGCGGGCCGGTCCTCGTCCTGCTCGCGGAGCACAGCCGCGCGCACGACGCCGCCGAGGTCGCCGCCCGGGCCCGCCGGACGCTCCCGCACGGCGAGGTGGCACTGCTGCCCGGCGCCACCCACCACTCCCTGCCCCTCGCCGATCCGGAGCGGTTGAACGACCGGCTGCTGGATTTCCTGGGCTGACGGGAGCGGCAGGGGGCGACGGACCCGGGCCGGTGTCACGCAGGCGCCCCGGATTCCCTCACGCGGCGTCGTGGAAGACCAGGCCCAGGGTGTGGCGGCGACCGGAGCGGACCGTGTTCACGCCGTGCCGCATCGGGCCGTTGGACCAGCCCCGGCTGCTGCGCACCGGGCGGTCGCGGGTCGTGAAGACGAGGCCGTGGCCCTGGGGCACGACGGTGGCGAAGCCGCGCGTCTGGGCGCGCGGCCGCTGCTGCGTCATGAGGAACTCCCCGCCGGTGAAGTCGGTCCCGGGGGCGTCGAGCCCGACGACGACCTGGAGCGGGAAGAGCATGTCGCCGAACACGTCGCGGTGCAGGGCGTTCCAGTCGCCGGGACCGTAGCGCAGCAGGATCTGCGCCGACCTGCTCTGGCCCGCTTCGTGGCACAGCTTGAGCCACTGCTCCAGCTCGTCCGGCCACGGCGCGGGCTTGCCGAGCCTGGCCGCCCAGTCCCGGGCGACGGGCAGCAGCCGCGGGTAGAACGCCTCCCGCAACTCCCTTACCTCGTCGGGCAGATCGTGGGTGAAGTAGCGGTACTCGCCGGAGCCGAAGCGGTGCCGGGCCATGTCGACCGTCGTACGGAAGCGCTCCGGCTGGTCGTAGAGGGCGGTGACCGCGCGGCACTCGGCCGGGGTGAGGAGCTGACCGGTGAGGGCGCTGCCGTACGCGTCGAGGTCGTCGGTCAGGGCCGCCCAGTCGCACGCTGCGACCCGGTCCGCGAGACTGAGGTGCTTTGCCATGGCGGGAGGTCCTTACGTAGGGGTGCGTCCGTCCACTGTGCGGGCCGGACCGGTGGTGTGCTGGCGGAATTCGGACGTCGCTCTGCGGGGTGCGGCGCTCCCGGTCGGGCCGGCGCGTCCAGCGGGAACGCGACGTCCGGAATCCGCCAGCCCGCGCGCCGGTCCTCCGGGAGGCTGGTCCCGTGCGAGAACGACGAGAGACAGCCGCTCCGCAGGGTGCCGGGTACCTGCTGCGCGACGGTGACGACCGGCCCTACCGGAGCCCGGAGCCCGGGCGGTGGGGCGGTCACCGCCGCCTGAAGCTGTACGGGTGCCTGGACTGCCCGTCGGCGCTGCGGGCGCTGGCACGCGGCCATTACGCCGCGTACCGGGTCTTCTTCCGCGACCGGGCCACCGCCGTGCGCGCCGGGTACCGGCCGTGCGCGGTGTGCCTGCCGGACGCGTACCGCCACTGGCGGGCGCGGCGCGGGCAGGACGCCTCGTGAGCGCCCCGTACCGGCGGCCGGCCGCGCGCTCGCCGCTCGTGTCCCCGGCGGCGCTGGGGTCCGTGGGCCCGGTTCCGGTGCCCGCCGCGCACACGCGGGCGGAGCTGGACACCGTCGTCGGGCTGCTCCGCGCGACCCGGCCGCCCGTCCACTGCGTGGCGGTGGGGCACGGCCGGGACGGCGCCTCGCTCGCCGCCACCGACGCCTTCGTCCGCGCCTGGCGGGACCTCGGCGGCACCGTCGTGGCGGTCGTCGACTGGCCGGAGGAGGCCGCCTCGTGGCTGCGGGCCGCCCGCAGGCTCACCGAGTCCGCCCCCGACGCGTGGGTCTTCTGCGGCGCGCTGCCCGGCTTCGCCCAGCTGGCCCGACGCCTGCGGCACGAGGGCCACTGGGACCCGGCACGCTCCGTCGCCTTCGGCGCGCTGGGCGATTCCCGGCTGCCGGAGCTCACCGGTGCCGACGTCCTGGAGGGGCTGCGGGGAGCGCGGGCCGACGGTGGCGTCTGGTGGGTCGAGGACGACGGGCGGGTGCACGACGGTCCGCCACCGCGACCGCCGCGACCGCCGGGCCCGGGACCCACAGACCCGGCAGGACCGACAGGACCCACAAGCCCGGCAGGCCCGGCAGGCCCGGCAGGCCCGACCCAACCGGCAGAACAGGCCCAACCGGCAGCACAGGCAGGCCCCGCGGGACTCGGAGAGCCCGCGGCACAGGACACCCCTCGGAAGAGAGAGCGCACGTGACGGACGACGGCATCAGGACCCCCGGCGGCAGCACGCCCGGCACGAGCACCCCGGGCGCCCGGGTCCGGGTGGACCGTGCCTCCCCCGCCGTCGTCGGCGACGACGGCGTCGAGCGGTGCGCCTGGGCGATGGAGCACCCCCTGGTCCGCGCCTACCACGACACCGAGTGGGGCATGCCCGTGCACGGCGAGCAGGCCCTGTTCGAGCGCGTCACCCTGGAGGCCTTCCAGGGCGGGCTCAGCTGGTTCACCGTGCTCGCCAAGCGGGACGCCTTCCGCACGGCCTTCCACGGCTTCGACCCGGAGGTCGTCGCGGAGTACGGCGACGCCGACGTGGAGCGGCTGCTGGCCGATCCGGGGATCGTGCGCAACCGCCGCAAGATCGAGGCGGCCCGCACCAACGCCCGGGCCACGCTGGCCCTGCGGGAGCGCGGCGGCCTCGACCGGTTCCTGTGGGACCGGCGCCCCGCCCGCACCCCCGCGCCCCGCACCGCGGCGCAGGTCCCGACGAAGGACGCCGGATCCGCGGCGCTCGCCAAGGAGCTGCGGTCCGTCGGGTTCGTCCACCTCGGCCCCACCAGCGTGTACGCCCTGATGGAGGCGGTCGGCATGCTGGACACCCACCTGGCGGGCTGTCACCGGCGCGGGGCCTCCGGCGTGCACGGCGCTCAGGTCAGCGCGTCGGCCACCGCGGCGGGATCCCAGTAGAACGGACGGATCTCCACGAGACGGCCGTCGCGGACGGTCATCTCCTGCACGATCCGCGTGTCCAGTTCGCGGCCCGTCGTGCGGGCCACGAACCTGACCCGGTTCGTGACGACCACGTCGGGGCCGTTCACGAAGCAGTGCTGGTCGAGGAACTCCATGACCTGCCAGGCGTCCCCCATGACGGAGAGGAACCGCTCGATCCCCGACGGGCCGCGCCAGGTGCCCGCGTAGGGCAGGCCGGGCGCCTGGTGCAGGGTCACCTCCGGGTCCAGGCAGTCGGCGATCTCCTCGAAGCTCGCCCGCCCGGGGCCGCCGGCCTCGACGTACGCGGCCTCGGCGGCGAAGAACCGCTCCAGGGTGTCCCGCGTGCTGGTCTCCGTTGTCGTCATGCTCCCTCTCCGGTCTCCTACGGTCGGCCGGGGTGTGGCCGCCGTAGGAGCCAACGAGAGGCGCTGACGCCGGGTTACTGCGGATCGGGGCGGACGTTCTGGTGGATTTCGAGCACGGTGTCGTATTTGTTGAGGGTGATGTAGTGCAGCCCCGGCGCGCCCTCCGCCAGCAGCCGCGCGGCCATCGCCGTCGCGTGCTCGACCCCGATGCGGCGCCCCTCCTCGGGGCGGTCGCGGGCCGCCTCCAGCCGGTGGACGAGCGCTTCGGGGAAGGTGGCGTCGGACAGTTCGGCGAACCGGCGGATCTGGCGGACGTCGGTGGCGGGCATGATCTCCGGCACGATGGGGATGTCGCAGCCCGCCCGCTCCACCCGGTCGCGCAGCCGCAGGTAGTCCTCGACGTCGAAGAACATCTGGGTGACGGCGAAGTCGGCGCCCGCCCGGCACTTGGCGACGAAGTGCCGGATCTCGCTGTCCCAGTCGGGCGAGCGCGGATGCCGTTCCGGGAAGGCGGCGACGCCGATGGTGAACCCGCCCAGGGACCGCACCAGTTCGACGAGCTGGTAGGCGTGCGTGACGCCTTCCGGGTGCGGTGTCCAGGGGCCCCGCGGATCGCCCGGCGGGTCCCCGCGCAGGACGAGGACGTCGCGCACCCCGGCGTCGGCGTACTGGCCCACGATCCTGCGCAGCTCCGCCACCGAGTGGCCGACCGCCGTCAGGTGCGCCACCGGCCGCAGCGTCGTCTCGGCCGCGATCCGGCGGGTGAGGTCGACGGTCCGCTCCCGGGAGGATCCCCCCGCGCCGTAGGTGATCGAGACGAACGCCGGGGACAGGGCCTCCACCCTGCGCACGGCCGCCCACAGGGCCCGCGCGCCGGCCTCGGCGCGCGGCGGGAAGAACTCGAAGGAGAACACCGGCGCCCCGGCGGCCAGCCGCTCCCGCAGCGAGGCGGGCTGCCCGACGGGCGTCGGCGCCCGCTCGGTGCGCGGCGCCGTGCCGGGCGGCGCGCTCACGGCAGGTCCTCGATCAGCGGCGCGACGTCCCCGGCGGCCACGGACCCGTAGGCGGCGTGGATCCGGCTCAGCAGCCGGGACGGGTCGATCTTGTACTCCTGCGTGCCCACCGACTCCAGCACCTCCGTGGCGAGCGCGCAGCCCAGCTGCACACCCCGCTCCGTCGGGAGGCCGCGGGCCACGGCCGCCAGGAAGCCGGCCCGCAGCGCGTCCCCGACGCCCGTGGGGTCGACGGCCGCGCCGGTCGGCACGGCCGGCACGTGCAGGACCGGCCGGGCGCGCTCCAGGATGTCGGCCCCCTCGGCGCCCTGGGTGCACACCCAGGTGCCGACCCGCGCCAGGATCTCCGCCCGGTCGAGACCGGTGCGCTCCACGAGCAGCGAGGCCTCGTACTCGTTGGTGAACAGGTAGCGCGCGCCGTCGATCAGCTCCCGGGCCTGCGGGCCGTCGAGGCGGGCCAGCTGCTGGGAGGGGTCGGCGGCGAACGGGACGCCGATGGCGCGGCTCTCGCGGGTGTGGCGCAGCATCGCCTCGGGGTCGTCGGGGGCGATCAGCACCAGGCCGAGGGGGCCGAGGCGGTCGTGGAGGTCGGACAGCGAGATGGTCCTGGCCTCGGCCATGGCGCCGGCGTAGAAGGTGGCGATCTGGTTGTGGTCCTGGTCCGTGGTGCACATGAAGCGGGCGGTGTGCAGGGTCTCGCTCACGTGGACGGCACGGGTGTCGACGCCGTTGTTGACCAGCCAGGAGTCGTAGTCGGCGAAGTCGTGGCCGACGGCGCCGACCAGCAGCGGGCGCAGCCCGAGACGGCCCAGGCCGACCGTGATGTTGGCGGCGACGCCGCCCCGGCGCACCTCCAGCGCGTCGGCGAGGAAGGACAGGGAGATCCGGTCGAGCTGATCGGCCAGCAGGTGGTCGGTGAAGCGGCCGGGGAAGACCGCGAGGTGGTCGGTGGCGACGGATCCGGTGACGGCGAGCCGCATGTCACACCCCCGCGGCCGTGCGCAGTGCGGCGGCGCGGTCGGTGCGCTCCCAGGTGAAGTCCGGCAGTTCGCGGCCGAAGTGGCCGTAGGCGGCCGTCTGGGCGTAGATGGGGCGCAGCAGGTCGAGGTCGCGGATGATCGCGGCGGGGCGCAGGTCGAAGACCTCCTCGACGGCTCGTTCGAGGCGGCTCTGGGCCACGGTGGCGGTGCCGAAGGTCTCGATGAAGAGGCCGACCGGCCGGGCCGTGCCGATGGCGTACGCGACCTGCACCTCGCAGCGCGCGGCGAGTCCGGCGGCGACCACGTTCTTGGCGACCCAGCGCATGGCGTACGCCGCCGAGCGGTCGACCTTGGAGGGGTCCTTGCCGGAGAAGGCGCCGCCGCCGTGGCGGGCCATGCCCCCGTACGTGTCGATGATGATCTTGCGTCCCGTCAGTCCGGCGTCGCCCATCGGGCCGCCGACCTCGAAGCGGCCGGTGGGGTTGACCAGCAGCCGGAAGTCGTCGCTCTCCAGCTTGATGCCGTCGTCGGCCAGCTGGGCCAGGACGTGGTCGACGACGTGGTGCCGGATGTCGGGCGTCAGCAGTTTGTCGAGATCGATGTCGGCGGCGTGCTGGGAGGAGACGACGACCGAGTCGAGGCGGACCGGGCGGCTGCCCTGGTACTCGATGGTCACCTGGGTCTTCCCGTCGGGGCGCAGGTAGGGCACGGAGCCGTCGCGGCGGGCGGCCGCCAGGCGGCGGGCCAGCCGGTGCGCGAGGTCGATCGGCAGCGGCATGAGGGTCGGCGTCTCGTCGGTGGCGTAGCCGAACATCAGGCCCTGGTCGCCGGCGCCCTGGAGGTCCAGGGAGTCGTGGCCGTCCGCGGTGCGCGTCTCGGACGCCCGGGAGACGCCCTGGGCGATGTCGGGCGACTGGCTGCCCAGGGAGACCGAGACGCCGCAGGAGGCGCCGTCGAAGCCCTTGGCCGAGGAGTCGTACCCGATGGACAGGACGGTGTCGCGCACCAGTTGGGCGATGGGCACGTAGGCGGTGGTCGTCACTTCCCCGGCCACGTGCACCTGACCGGTCGTGATCAGGGTCTCGACGGCGACGCGGGCCGTCGGGTCCTCGTGCAGCAGGGCGTCGAGGACGCTGTCGCTGATCTGGTCGGCGATCTTGTCGGGGTGGCCTTCGGTGACGGATTCCGAGGTGAACAGGCGGCGGGACATCATCACTCCTGGGGAGAGGCGGGCGGTGCGGGCACCGTGAGCGAACGGTTCACGAGGGCGTCGGCGGCTCCGGTGTAGGCGGTCGGGTCGAGCAGTGAGGTCAGCCGGCGGGCGGTCAGGTGCGCGCGCACGTCGGGTTCGGCGCCGAGCACCCGGCCCAGGTCGAGACCCTTCGCGTCGGCCGTGCGCGCCGCCTCGCTCAGCAGCTCCCGGGCGCGGGCCCGGCCGAGGTGGGGGGTGAGCACGGCGGCCAGCCGCTCGGTGACGACGGCGCTCGCGGTCAGCGCGAGGTTCGCGCGCATCCGTTCCGGGTCCGGCGTCAGGCCCTCGGCGAGCTCGGCGGCCGTCCACACCGCGCCGCCGGTCAGCCGCACGGCTTCGCGCAGCAGCAGCCACTCGGCGTGCCACACCCCCGCCGACCGTTCGTCCTCGGTGATCAGACACTGGGTCAGCCCCGCGGTCAGGGCGGGCACCTGGAGGGCCGCGCTGCGCACCAGGGTGGACAGGACCGGGTTGCGCTTGTGCGGCATCGCGGACGAGCTGCCGCGGCCGGCCACGGCCGGTTCGCCGGCTTCGGCGATCTCGGTGCGGACCAGGACCTGCACGTCGACGGCGAACTTGCCGAGGGCGGCCGCGGTGAAGGCCAGCGCGGCGGCGAGGTCCGCGACGGGGGTGCGCAGGCTGTGCCAGGGCAGCCGCTGCCCGGCCAGCCCGGTCTCCTCGGCGAACGCCGCCGCGAGGAGGGCCGCGTAGTCGTCGGGCAGGTCCTCGCCGGCCCCGGCCCGGGCGTGCTCCAGGTATCCGGCGAGCGTGCCGGCGGCGCCGCCCAGGGAGACCGGCAGCCCGGCGTGCGCGCGGGCCAGCCGGTCGCGGGCGTCGGCCACCAGCTCCCGCCAGCCGGCCGCCTTGAGGCCGAAGGTGGTGGGCACCGCGTGCAGCGCGAGGGTGCGGCCGGCCATCGCGGTGTCGCGGTGCCGGCCGGCGAGCCGGCCGAGCGCGGTGACGATCCGGTCCGCGTCGGCCAGGACGGGCGCCACGGCACGCCGGCACATCAGCATCGTGCCGGTGTCCAGGATGTCCTGGCTGGTCGAGCCGCGGTGCACGTACTCGGCGGCCGCCGCGTCCTCGGCGGCCACGGCCCGGGTCAGCTCCGCGACCAGGGCGACGACCGGGTTGGCGCTCTCCCTGGCCCGGACGGCCAGGGCGCGCGGGTCGAAGCGGTCGGCCCGCGCCGCCCGGGTGATGGCCTCGGCCGCCCGGGCCGGCACCGTGCCCAGCCGGGCCTGGGCGCGGGCCAGGGCGGACTCCGCGTCCAGCATCGCCTGGAGCCATGCCTTCTCGGTCGTCTCCCGCTCGGCCGGGGCGCCGGCCCTGACCGGTGACAGCAGTCCGGCGTCCGGCCCCGGGTCGTGGGGCCCGGCGGCGTGCGTCATGTGCTCATCTCCAGTACGTCGGCGGGGTGCGGGGCGGTCGCGTCGGCGGGCGGCAGGTCCAGGACGGCCCGTGCCATGGCGTCGGAGTCGCCGAGGGTCACGGAGTTGACGCCCGGCCGGATGCCGGCCGCGGTCACCCAGTGGACCGACTCGGTGGGCACCCCGTAGGCGAAGCGGCGCGGATGGATCCGGCCGTCGGCGTCCACCGTGTGGTACGGGCGGGCCGACACCGCCACGCCGCCGGACTCGACACTGGTGCCGCGGGCGCCCTGGAGCCGGTAGGGCTTCACCTGCCCGGTGTCCAGGAGGTGCCGCAGCAGCGGGTCGGCCGTGTACCGCACGTCGGGCTCGGGCAGCCGGGCCTCGATGAGCACGGAGGCGCGCACGGGCTCCTCGTCCACGTCCGGCGAGACCGCGACGAACGCGTCCCGGCCGCCGTCCGCGGCGAGCGTGAACCGGGCCCGCGGGCCGAGCAGGTGGACCACGCCCGCCTCGATCAGGGCGACCAGCTCCTCGATGCGCGAGGCGGGCGGCCCGATCGACAGGAAGGCGTTGAGCGGGGTGTACCAGCCCTTGAGGTCGTCGCGGTAGGAGCTCCCGTCCAGGCCGCCGTGGTCGACGACGAGCCGGATCTCGTTGCGCAGGTCCCGCAGCACGTCGAGGGCGGCCTTGACGGGGCCGCTGACATTGCCCAGGCGGGCGTGGCGCACGTCGTCGGCCAGGTAGCCGGTCAGCCAGTCGTGGAAGTCGGCGCGGGACGCGAAGCGGCGCCCGCCGGTGGGCCGTTCGATCGCCTGCCAGTCCCAGCGCTCGTCGGCGCCGACCCCGTAGGCGTCGAGCAGCGCGCCGGCCTCCTGGGCGGTGGTGGTCGCCACGTAGCGCCCGGCCAGTTCGACGGCCCGGGCGGCGGGTCCCTGGCCGCGCAGCAGGGTCTCGTAGTAGACGCTCTCCACCTCCTTGGCGATCAGGGGCCACAGGTCGCCGGTGAAGTGGACGTGCTCGCCGGCCCGGCCGCGCCGGCGCAGGGCGTCGACGACCTGGGGGGTCAGCAGCCGGGGTTCGTGGCGGCCGTGCGCCCCCTTCTCGTTGTCGCCGCGCGCGTGGTACGGGATGCCGCGCCGGGAGCCCGCGTACAGGCGCGGCTCCCGTCCGGAGGCGAGGTAGACCAGTCGCGCCCCCTGCCGCACGAACGTGCCGCCGCGGCCGCGGGTGAGCAGCGCCATCTGGTCGAAGAAGTTCAGGCCGAGCCCGCGGATCAGCACGTTCTGGCCGGGCCTGACGCTGGACAGGTCCAGGTCCGCCGGGTTGGCGGGCCGCACGTAGGTCAGCCCGCGCAGGGCCGCGGCCCGGGCCCACGCGGCCTCGGTGGCGCTGGGCAGTTCGGGCAGGTGCCCGAGGGCGAGCACCACGGCGTCGAGGTCGCACAGCCGGGTGCCGTCGGCCAGCGTGAGCGTCTGCGCGGAGCCCGGGGCGCCCGGCCGGTCGTGCAGGGCGACGGCCCGGGTGCGGTGTTCGATGACGCGGCAGTGGGCCGGGGCGCCCTCCCGCACGCGCCGGTAGGCGTCCTCCAGGTAGCGGCCGTAGAACGCCCGGGTGGGGTAGGCGTCCGGGTGCAGGGTGCGGGCCTCGGTGCGGGTCGCCTCCTCGAACCGGCCGGGACCTGCGGGCAGGACGACGGTGCGCGCCCAGTCGTAGAGGTTGGGGCCGGTCACCACGGGGCCGTCCATCTCCACGGTGTCGTCGGTGAACACCGTCACCTGGGACGCCACCGTGTTCATCAGCAGCAGGCGGGACTGGCCGGTGCGCCACACCCGTCCCGCGCCGGGCGGGTAGGGGTCCACCATGTGGACGGTCAGCCTGGGGTGCCGGGGCCGGTCGCGTTCGTTGGCGAGGATGCGCTCCAGCACCGACAGGCCGCGCGGGCCCGCGCCGACGACGCAGACGGTGAAGGCGGAGCCGCTCACCGCGCCTCCTCGGATCCGGTCACCCGGGCGACGAGGCCGTCGGGGTCCTCGGGGAGGTGGTTGCCGCGCCAGGCGACGTGCTGGTCGGGGCGGACCAGGACCAGGTCCCGCTCGTACAGGTCGCGGGCCGTGTCCACCTCGACGTCCAGCACCGACAGCGGCATGCCGTGGGCCTGCGCCGCGGCCTGCAACGGTTTGACGTCGGGGGCGGCGCCGCTCAGGCGCAGCAGGGTGAAGCCCTGGCCGAGCCGGTCGAACAGCGAGCTGCCCGCGCCGTGCCAGGTGTCGAGCCACAGGTGCGGAGTGCGTCCGCCGGGCACGCTGGAGGGGGTGTAGGTGCCCCAGGAGTCGGCGGGCGGCGACCCGTCCGGGACGACGATCGGCGACTCGTCGTAGCGGGCGCCCAGTTGGACGCCCAGCGAGTGGGTGCGCTCGCCGTAGCAGCGCAGTTGTCCGCCGACCCGGGCCCGGGTCTCCGCGCCGAGCGGGCTGTCCTCCTCCAGCTCGGGCGGCCGCTCCACCGAGCCGAGGCCGGCGTTCAGTTCGCGCGCCGCCGTGGTGTTGCGCACGGCGACGGGCAGGCGCTCCGCCTCGTAGCTGGCGAGCAGGTTCCGGCCGCCCCAGCCGGCCAGCACGCCGGCGAGCTTCCACGCCAGGTTGGCGGCGTCGTCGACCCCGGTGTTCATGCCGAACCCGCCGTTGGGGGTGAAGAGGTGGGCGGCGTCGCCGGCCAGCAGGATCCGGCCCACGGTGAACCGCTCGGCCACCAGCGCGACCCCGGGCGTCCAGGGCCGCCGGCTCAGCACCTCGACGGGCAGCCGCCGGCCCGCCGCGCGCTCGACGGCGGCGGCGATCCGCCCGTCCTCGGCGGTGTCCGGGTCGATGGAGCTGCTGAGCAGGAAGAACTCGTCCTCCCCGTTCAGCGAGATCAGGTTCATGACCATGTCGCCGGTGAGCGCCCAGTGGCTCCAGGCCCGGCGGCCGGTCATGACCTCCCGGTAGAAGGTCGGCAGCCGCAGGTGCGCGGCGGTGGCGCGGCGCCCCAGCACGTCCTGGTCCAGGGCCCCGGCGCCCGCGTACCGGACGCCGAGGGCCCGGCGCACCAGGCTCCGGCCGCCGTCGCAGCCGACCACGTAGCGGGCCGTCCACTTCTCGGCGGGCCCGTCCGCGGGCTCGGCGAGCACCTCGGCGTGCGTGGCGTCCTGCTCCAGGGCGGTGACGCGGCGCCCCAGACGCAGGGTGATGTTGGGCCGGGTCCTGGCGTGCTCGTACAGGAACCGCTCGACGTACATCTGGTTGGCGCGGTGCACCGGCTCGGGTATCTGGTCGGTGGCGGGCGCCACCGACGTCTGGCGGCTGCGCCGGCTGCGCGAGGCCAGGTTCAGCCGGGCCAGCTCGGTGCCCGCGTACCGGGTGAAGAAGGCGATGTCGGCCGGGTGGTCGGCGGGCAGGCCGAGGCCCCGGACCACCGTGGAGATGCCGAGGCGGCGGTAGTGCTCCATGGTGCGGGCGTTGTGCGTGTTGCCCCGCGGGCTCTCGTACGGGCGCTCGCCCGCGTCGAACACCACGCTCGGCACGCCGTAGCGGTCGAGGAAGAGGGCGAGCAGGAGGCCGACGGGGCCGCCGCCCACGACGGCCACGGCGGTGTGCTGGGTCTGGCGCATCTAGCGGCCCTCCGCGCTCGTCGGGTCCGGGCCGAGGCCCAGAGCGGTGCGCAGTGTGTCGCGCAGCGTCGCCGCGGGGTCGGCGCAGCGGGTCAGGGTCCGGGCGGCGACGAAGCCGTCCGGGCGGACCAGCACCACACCGTCGTCGTCGTGGCCGCGCAGCCGGGTCCAGACGCCGTCCTCGTCGCGCAGTTCGCCGCCCTCGCCCACGCCGTACGCGTCGATGCGCACGCCGGAGACGTTCGCGAGGCCGCGCGCCGCCTCCAGCCAGTCGGCGGACCGGGCGCCCGCGAGGAGCAGGAACGATCCGGCGGTGCGGTGCAGCTGGTGGGTCGACACCCGCTGCCCGCCGTGGCGCAGCCAGGCGTGCGGCAGCCGGGAGCCGGGCCGGGCCGTCTGGCGGTACTCGAGGCCCAGCGGGTCGGCCGGCGGAAGCACCGTGCCGTCGGGGGTCACGCAGCCGCCGTCCGCGTACGCGTAGCCCATCTCCAGGCCGAGGTGCGCGGTGGTGATCCGGTTGGTGTCGAAGTACTCGCGCAGCACGGTGCGCCGGGTCTCGCCGTCGGGGCCGTCCGCGAACAGGGCGGTCATCTGGGCCCGGTTCCACTCCGGGCGCGCGCCGTGCACCACGCCCGTCGCCGCGGTGAAGGCGATCTGGTTGAACAGCGAGTACACGGCCCGCTCCACCACGCGCAGCGCGACCGGCCTGCGCTCGCGCCCGTAGCTGTCGAGCAGGTCGTCGCCCGCGGTGCCGCCGAGCACCGCCGCCAGCTTCCACGCCAGGTTGTGGGCGTCCTGGATGCCGGTGTTCAGGCCGAGGGCGCCGGACGGCGGGTGGCGGTGGGCGGCGTCGCCGACCAGGAAGACGCGGCCCGAACGGAAGTCGCGGGCCACGGTCCCCTCGACCGGCCACCGGCTGATGCTCCGCACCTCCATGGCGTGGTCGTCGGGGAGTTTGAGGGTGCGGCGCACCATCTTGACGGTGGTCTCGTCGTCCTGGTCCTCGGACCCCGGCGGCCGGGAGAACATGAGGGTCCACTCCGGCGAGTGGCGTCCCCACTGGTCGGGGCCCATCGGGACGACCCCGCAGTGCTCCAGCGTCCCGTCGTCGGAGAGGCTGGAGACCCGGTTGACGACGGCGTCGTCGTACGGGATGAACGGGGAGAAGTCGGACCGGACGTGCAGGTTGATCCACTCCAGGAACGTCGGGGTGCCCTCCATCGGGATCCCGCGCAGCCGCCCCACCGTCTTGCCGCCGTCGGCGGCGACGACGTAGGAGGCGCGGACCCGCAGCAGCCTGTCCCCGTTCGCGCGGTCGCGCACCAGGGCGGTGACGCCCTCCGCGTCCTCGTGGAGCTCCAGCAGCTCGTGGTGGAAGAGCAGCGAGCCGGGGGCCCGTCGCTCGGCGTGCCGGCGCAGCAGCGGTTCGAGCCAGCGCTGTCCCAGGTTGGCGTGCGGCTGGGCGGAGGCCGCCGCGTACCGCTCGGCCAGCTCGCCGCCGCCGTACGCGGCGGTGCGGTACAGCACCTTGCGGTCGTAGGGCTCGTCGCCGCCCAGGCTGGACAGCCAGACCATGGCGCCGCAGTTCTCGGCGGGCGCCCCCTCGCGGTAGATGTCCTCGGCGACACCGTGGTGCGCGAAGACCTCCATCGTGCGGGCGTTCAGGATGTGCGCCTTGGGCTGCAACGACGTCGAGGGGTGGCGCTCCACCAGGAGCGAGTCGATCCCGAGGTCGGACAGCGCGATCGAGGCCGTCAGCCCGGACCCGCCGCCGCCCACGATGAGGACGGACACCCTTCGCTCGGTCGCCCCGGAGGCGTCGACGGTGGTCACCGCGCCACCTCCGCCGTCTCGACGACCAGCAGGTCCGTCTCCAGCGCGAGGTGGTGCACCGTGCTCAGGCGCAGGCCCGCGCCGCTGAACAGGGCGCGGTAGCCGGCCAGGGTGCGCTCGCGCCCGCCCGCCGCCATCAGCAGGTGCAGGTCCCACAGCAGCGGGAGCAGGGGCGCGTCCTGCTCGTCGGGATCGGGGATGACCCGTTCCACGATGAGCAGCCGTCCCGAGGGCGGCATCGCCGCGCGCAGCACCGACAGCATCCGCAGGCAGTGCGCGTCGTCCCAGTCCTGGAGGACCCGGGACAGGAGGTAGACGTCCGCTCCGCCGGGCACGGTCTCGAAGACGTCACCGGCGACGATCTCGTACCGGTCCGCCCCCAGGGCGCGGCCGAGGGCGGCCTCGGCGACCGGCACGACGTGCGGGAGGTCGAACAGGACGCCGTGCAGCTGGGGGTGCACCGTCAGTACGGCGGACAGCAGGGATCCGGCGCCGCCCGCCACGTCCACCACGGTGCGGGCGCCCGAGAAGTCGTGGGCGGCCGCCACGTCCTGGAAGAAGACGTTGCCGGCGTTCATCGCCCGCTGGAACCGGGACGCGGCCTCGGGGTCGGCCGCGAGGTGGGCGCGCAGCGGGGTGCCGAAGGCGTGCTCGAAGCCGGAGGTGCCGGTGCGTACGGCGTCCACGACGGAGCCCCACGCCCGGTGGAACTCCTGGCCGTAGACCACGGCCATGTCGCGCATGGAGCGTTCGTGGTCCGAGCGCAGCAGGTCGCCGGCCTCGGTGAGCCGGTATCCGGCGTCGCCCGAGCCGTCGAACAGCTCCATGGCGGTCAGGAGCCGCATCAGGCGTTCGACGGCGTCCTTGTCGCAGCCCGTGGCGTCGGCGAGCGCCGCGGTCGTCGTGTGTCCGGCGTGCAGGTGGTCCGGGATGCGGAGCGTGGCGGCGGCGTGGAGGGCCTGGGCCTGCCAGGCGCCGGTGAGGATGTCCACCACGCGTCGCGCGGGGTGCGCGTCGACCATGAGTCGGCCTTTCACTGTCGTGGCTGGTTCATTCGGAGCGGGCCGGGGTGAGGCCCGGCGCGCCGTGGGCGGTGGCGGCGGCCGCCGGCACGGGGTCGCCGCTCAGCAGCGCGGCGTGCGTCTCCCGCAGGCGCCGCTTGAGGATCTTTCCGGTGGGGCCCACCGGCAGCGCGTCGCGGTCCGGCGCGACGACGAGGGCGCCCAGCGGGCGCAGCCCCTTCTTGCGCAGCGCCGTGTTGCAGACGTCGAGGAGCTGCTCGGGCGAGCGGTCGACGGCGTCGCGGAAGAGCACCACGGCCGCCGGCAGCGAGAAGCCCGGACGGTCGGGGTCGTCGACGGCGATGACGGCCGCGTCCAGCGCCTGCGTCGTCAGGAGCACCACTTCTTCCAGGGGCAGGCTGTACACCGGCCCGTCAGCGGTGTGGATCACGTCCGGGGTGCGGTCCAGGTGGTACCAGTTGCCGTCCGGTTCGCGCCGCACCACGTCGCCGGTCAGGAAGTAGCCGCCGCTCAGGGACTCCTGGCTGAGCTGCGGGTCGTCCCAGTAGCCGGGCGTGACGCTGGGGGTGCGCACGCCGAGCAGGCCGGCTTCGCCGTCGGGCAGTCGGTTGCCGTCCGCGTCCAGCACCGCGGCGTCCTGGACGGCCTTGATGGGGCGGCCGATCAGCCGGCCGTAGCTGTCGCTGTGCGGGGTGTGGACCGTGCGGAAGAGCACCATGCCCATCTCGCTGGAGCCGAGCCCGTCGATGTAGCACGAGCCGGGCAGCCGCCTGCGCCCCTCGCGGCGGGCGCCCAGTGCGGTGAGCGGGCGGATGTGGCGCTCGTGCGAGGCGTCCCCCATCCCGTTCCAGGAGTGGATGCGCTGGGCCGCGTACGGCGCCACGCGGGTCACGTCGACCTCCGCCAGGGTGAGCGGGAAGCCGAGGACGAAGGTCGGGCGGAAGCGGTTGACCGCGCGGGTCAGCGAGGCCCCGTCCGCGCCGTCCAGGACGAGGGTGGGGATGCCGAGCAGGAGCGCCATGGTGAGGTAGCTGATGCCCGCGGAGTGGCTGTGCGGCAGGGCGGTCAGCATGCGGTCCTCGCGCTGCGAGGGGAAGGTCCACAGCCGCGAGCGCTTGCCGTCGAAGAACGACCCGTGGGTGAACATCGGCGCCTTGGGGCGGCCGGTGGTCCCCGACGAGTGGGAGATCATCACGAGGTCGTCGGCGCGGTGCCGGTAGGGGAAGCCCGGCAGCGGGCCGCTGGGCCGGGGCGCCGTCTCGTCCAGCAGGCGGATGTCCTCGGTGACCACCGACTTGCCCGTGGCGCCGCCGTCCTCCTGCCAGGCGGCGAGGGTGGCCGCCAGCAGGTCGGCGTCGGCGGCCAGCACCGTGATCCGGGTGCGGGTGAAGTACTCGGCGGCGGTGCGCGCCTCCATGCGGGGGTTGCAGTGCACCGCCACCGCGCCCAGGCTCGTCAGGGCGATGTGGTGCAGGAGGCCGAACAGCCCGTTGCGGGTGTGCACTCCCACGTGGGTGTGCGGCAGGACTCCGTGGCTGCGGTACCAGTGGGCGTAACGGATCACCGTGCGCCGCATGTCGTCGAGGGACAGCCCGGTCAGCTCGCCCCGGTCCCAGTGCTCGGACGTGGTGTCGGGGTGGAAGAGGAGCGGACGGTCACGGTCGTCGGCCACCTTCCACGCGTGCCAGAAGAAGTTGCCTGCGCCGAGCCGCCGGTCGGCCGTCAGCCGCAAGCGCTGCGCGACGGAACGGTGGGTGCCGCGGATGTTCATACGTGTGCCTCTCCTACGTCGGCTACGGTGTGGGGCCATGCGGGCCGAGGAGCTTGCGGACCCTGCCGTGCAGCGCCCGCTCCCGGACGTCGGCGGGGACACCGCTCGCCACGGGCGGGCGGCGGTGCAGGATCCGTGCCAGCCGGTCGCCCAGGCCGGCGTCGGGGGTGAGCACGAGGGCTGCCGGGTAGCGGTGCCGGACCTGGGCGAGGAGCGCGGCGCGGTCCCGGCCGCAGAGCACGGCGCACACCCCGCTCGAGGTGGCGGCGGCGAGCAGGTGCCCGCGGTCGTGGGGGGTCAGGGCGTACCGGATGGCCATGCCCTCGCCCTGGTTCCGGAACGCGGTGGGGGTCATGCCGAGCAGTGCGTCGGCGTGGGCGTAGAAGTTGCCCGTGGAGTTGAACCCGCATCGGTAGATGGCTTCGGTGACGGTCGGTGCGGAGCGCAGGGTGTGGTGGAGGCGGTCCGCGCGGCAGGCCTGGACGTACGTCATGGGCGTGACGCCGATGGTCCGGGTGAACAGCCGGTGGAAGTGGAAGCTGCTGAAGCCGACCGCCCGCGCCAGGTCCTCGAGGCCCGGCAGCGGACGCGGCTCCTCCATGCGCCGGCAGGCGCGGACCGCCGCCCTGACGCCGCGCGCGGCCGGGGTGCCGGCCTCGGGGCGGCACCGCCGGCACGGGCGGAACCCGGCCGCCAGCGCCTGGCGTTCGTCGGCGAAGAAGACGGTGTTGGCCCGCCGCGGCCTGCGTGCGGTGCACGAGGGCCTGCTGTAGGTCCCCGTCGTGCGCACCCCGTAGCAGAAGGCTCCGTCGGCCCGCCGGTCCCTGAGGGTGACCGCCTGCCACCGGGCCTCCTCGTCGAGGGCGTCGCCCCGCGGGTCCCACGGGGCGGCGACGGCGGACGCGGGGGCCGGCGGGCTCGGCCGGCTCACTTCTCCAGGCAGAACTCGTTGATCGGGTATCCGACGTGCCGGTCGGCCACCGGCAGGTAGCCGAGCACCTTGTCACCCGGCCTGAGCTCCGTGCTGTTGAGGACCGTCCCGCCGGGGCCGAGCACCCGGACGTGCCAGTCGTCCTGGAGGATCAGGTTGGCCGTGCGTCCGTCCGGGGCCACCGCGTCGATCGAGATGAGCGGACGGCTCTCGATCTTGACGCGGCCGACGGTGACCAGGCGGGTGTGGCCGTGGATGTCGACGGCGGTGACCTTGCTCCCGGCCTTCAGCTCGCTGAGGTAGTTGGTGCGCTCGTCCTGGCCCAGGGTGTAGGAGTGGATCGCCCCGGCGTTGACGCGGAAGGGCCGGGTGGGCATGTACGGCAGCGGGTGCGTCTCGCTGACGCAGAGGATCATGCCCTTGGAGTGCGAGCCGACGAGGATGCCCTCGTCCTCGCGGAAGTAGGTGGCCGTGTCCACGCACGCCCGGTCGCCCATGCCCACGTGGGCGCTGGCGGTTACCTCCAGCTCGACCAGCTCCAGGTCGGGCACGTCCGTCTCGGCGGCCCGGCGCAGCCCGGTGGCGTCGCCGACCGCGGCGGGCGCCATCAGCACCCCGTCGGAGCCGAGTTCGAGCACGCCGAAGATGATCTCGGCCTCCTCGATGTCCTTGGCCACCGTGATCAGGCTGCCCTCGGCCTTGGCGGCCGCCGCGATGACGATCTCCAGGGGGATCTTGGTCGGGTCGCGGAAGTCGAGCAGGCTCCACTTGTCCGTCCGTGCGGAACGGCAGGCGTCCTCGAGGGTCTCCGCGTCGACGATCTCGACGTAGCGGCCGAACTCCACGTCCGGGTGGCGCAGCGCCAGCTCGGCGGGGTCGCCGTGCTTGTCCGGCTCGACGATCACGATGTCGGCCGAGGGGAAGTCGTCGGGCAGCGGGCCTCCCTGGGGGAAGAGGACCTTGCGCACGGTGGGCGGCAGACCTTCCAGGTCGGCCTGGTCCGCGGCGACGATGCCGCTGACGCGTGCGTGCACGGCCTCTTCGATGACGGCTTCCTTGGCCGACCCGATGGTACGCACGTCGATCCAGCTGAGCTTCACAGCACACCTGCCATTCGCGAGGGGGTGGAGGGGGTGGGGGGTACGCCGACGCCGTGGATCAGCTCGGCGAGTTCGAGGACGGTGGCGCGGGGGTGGGGGGAGGTGAACACGCGGCGGCCCACGGCGAGTCCGCTGCACCCGGCGGCGAGGGCCGCCACGGTGAAGTCGGCCAGGCTGGTGGTGCCGGCGCCGCCGGCCACGATGACGGGCAGCGGCGAGTTCTCGACCACCTCCGCCATGCGCTCCACGGGCGCCGCGAACACCGTCTTGACGATGTCCACGCCCAGGTCGGCGGCGATGGTGACCACGTGGGACACCAGTTCGGGGGCGTGCGGGTCGGTGACCCGGGGGCCCCGCGGGTAGATCATGGCGAGCAGCGGCATGCCCCAGCGGTCGCAGGCGGCCGCGACGGCGCCGAGGTCGGCCAGTTGCGCGGACTCGGTGTCGGCGCCGATGTTGACGTGCACGCTCACCGCGTCGGCGCCCACCCGGATGGCGTCCTCGACGTCGCCGACCAGCACCTTGGCGTTGACGTCGGGGCCGTGGGCGGTGCTGGCGCTCAGGTGCACCAGCAAGGAGCAGCCGCCGAGCCGTTCGGGGGCGAGGCTCCTGGCCCGTCCCTTGTGCAGGACGATGCCGTCGGCGCCGCCGGCGACGACGTCGTCGACCAGTGTCCCGAAGCCGCGGACGGTGGTGATGGGGCCGTCCGACACCGAGTGGTCGAGCGGGACGAACAGGAACCGTCCGTCGCCGTGGCCGCACAGCCTGGCCAGACGCAGTGATTTCCCCGTGAGTTGGGTGGTGGTCATCAGGTACTCCCTTGTGAGGGCGCGTGACGGACGAGGAAGGCTCGGCCGGCCGGTCCCCAGGTCATGGAGTCCGGTCCCCCGCCTTCTTGCGGACGAGTGAGACGCCGTCGCCGATCGGCAGGATCACCGACTCCACCCGCGGGTCGGCGGCGACATGGGCGTTGAACCGGCGCATGGGGGCGCCCTCCCCGTCGGGATCGTCCACGACGGTGGAGAACCAGAGGACGTTGTCGACGAGGATCACGCCGCCGGGGCGGATGCGGGGCACCAGCTCCTCGTAGTACGCCGTGTAGTTGTCCTTGTCGGCGTCGATGAACGCCAGGTCCCACTCGGGCGTGCGCGGCAGCTCCCGCAGGGTGTCCAGGGCGGGGCCGAGCCGGAGCTCGATGCGGTCCGACACGCCGGCCTCCTTCCACGCCTCCTGCGCGATGGCGGCCCACTCCTCGTTGACGTCGCACGTCAGGATCCGGCCGTCCGCCGGCAGCCCCTTGGCGAACGCCAGGGCCGAGTAGCCGGTGAAGGTGCCCACCTCGATGACGGACCGGGCCGCCAGCATCTGCGTGAGGAAGGTGAAGAGCGTGCCTTGCGGGGTGCCGATCTGCATACGCGACCGGTCGCCGACGGAAGAAGTCCGCTCGATCAGGTTCCGCTGAAATTCGTCGATCGGACTACTGTTTTCGACTATGTAGCTGAACAGTGCCTCGGATACGAGTTTCGGCCTCATGGAAAAGAGACTGCCACCGCCCTCAATAGAAGCCCACCAGAAGCGGTACAGAGGAGCGGAGGGCGGAAGTCCGGGCACACGAGAAGCGGCATTCCAGGGCTCTGGAAAGCCTGGAATGCCGCTCCGTGAATTACGAAAAAAACTTCAGATTCGGTTTTCGGAGTAGTGCCATTTCGCTACTTCGTCGGGCAGGGGCTCCAGCTCCGCGATCTCGCTGGGCCGGCGGTGCAGGTACTCGGGGTTGCACCCCTGGTAGCCCATCAGCCGCGCCACCGGCGCCAGCACGCCGAACAGCAGGCGCTGCACGGGCCAGGCCGGCGTGGTGAACCGCAGCACGTCCTGGAACTCCAGGGTGGTGACGGCCTGCTGGAGCAGGTGCGGCATGCCCTCGGGGGTCGTCTTCCCGTCCTGCGCGAGACCGAACAGCTGACGCAGCACGAGTTTCTCGAACCGGTCGGCGCGGCCGTTCAGCTCACAGATGTGCCGGGACTGCTCGTCGCCCTCGTTCCACCAGCGGTGCTTGGCCCCCGGGGGTATCAGGATGCTCTCCCCCTCCTGGTCGAGGACCGTGCGGCGCCCGTCGACGTCGAAGGCGACCCGGCCGCGGATCAGGGTGAACCGCTCCTCGCTCATGGGGTGGACGTGCGCCCCCGAGACGGCGCCGCCCGGTTCCACGTAGACGTCCATGATGGTGCGCCGCCCGCCGGTCTCCGCCGCGGGTGTCCTGATCACCACCCGCTCGCGGCACCTCGGGTTCTCGTAGACCTCTCCTCGGCCGACTGTCATGCCGGTACTCCTCATCGTCGGGGCGAGCGTCTCGCCCTCCGTCAGTCAGAGCCGTGCACCACCACTCGCCTCGACCACCTGTCCGGTGACCCATTCGGCCTGGTCGGACGCCAGGTAGGCGATCACCTTCGCGATGTCGTCCGGCCGGCCGACCCGGCGCAGCGCCGTCTCCTGGGAGACGAACTCCTGCGCCTGGGGGTCGTGCCGGAGCCAGCTCGCGTTGACGTCCGTGTCGACCGTGCCCGGGGAAACCGCGTTCACTCTGATTCCGCGCGGGCCCAGCTCCTGGGCCAAAGTGAGCGTCAAGGTGTTCAGCGCTCCCTTTGTCAGCCCGTACGCCACGACCTCCGGGAACGCCATTCGTGTCACGGCGGACGCAACATTAACGATTGCGGAGCCTTCCCGCAATCGGTCCAGCCCTTTCTGTATGAGGAAAAAGGGTGCCCTTACATTGACGGCAAACATACGCTCGTAATCTTCGATCTTGGTTTCTTCGAGCGTGGCGCGCACCGAGGTCGCCGCATTGTTCACCAGAATGTCCACATGGCCGTCGGCGGAGAATTCTTTGATTCTCTCGTCGTAGCCGGCCCAGAGCCGGTCCGGGCCGTCGACGGCGCCGAAGTCGGCCTGCACGGCGAACGCGGTACCGCCCTGCGCGCGGACGGTGTCCACGACGTCGTGCGCGGCGGCCCCGTCCGAGGCGTAGTGCACGGCGACGACCGCGCCCTGCGTGGCGAGCCGGATCGCGGTCGCCCGGCCGATGCCCCGGCTGGCGCCGGTCACCACCGCGGTCTTCCCTGCCAGCTGTCCGCTCATCGGGCATCGGCCTCCGCGGCAGCGCGCCCGCGGCCCAGGAAGAGCCAGACGACGAGGGCGGAGAACAGCAGGAACGCGGCGAGCACCACGACACCGGCGTGCAGGCCGCCGAGGATCGCGTCGGTGGCCGTGCCCTGCGAGGAGAGCGAGGAGGTGCGCGCGGAGATCACCGCGCTGATCACCGGGATGCCGAGGGTGATCGCGATCTGCATGCTCATCGTGGTCAGTCCGGTGGCCAGGCCCTGCTCGTCGTCGGGGAGCCCGGAGGTGGCGCTCACCATGTAGGACACGAGGCTGTAGGCGTGGCCGAAGAAGCCGACCGACAGGGCCAGCAGGACCAGCAGCACACCGGTGGACGACTTCTCACCCAGCAGGACCAGCACCCCGTAGCCGACGCACTGGACCACCAGGGAGAGCGCCAGCACGGCCGGCGCGCCGATCCGGGCCAGCAGGCGCGGGGCGATCGTGCCGCCCAGCACCGTCAGCAGGCCGGGCAGGCCGATCACCACACCCGTCGTGAAGGCCGGGAAGTCCAGGACCTTCTGCATGTACAGCGTGGTGGAGAACGAGGTCGCGGTGGTCATGGCGATCGACGCGAAGCCACCGAAGTTGCCCCACCGCACGGTGCGCCGCTTCAGGACCCGCACCGGCACCAGCGGACTGGGGCTGCGCAGCTCCACGAACCAGAACGCCACCAGCAGCACGACGGCCGCGGCCAGCCAGATGTAGGCCTGCACGCTCCCCCAGCCCTTCTCCCCGGCGGTGGTGATGCCGAAGACGAGGGCGAGCAGCCCCGCGGTCACGGTGACGGCGCCCGGCACGTCGAGCCTGCTGCGCACCGCCGCCCGTCCCTCCGGGATCACCGCGAGGGTGCCCACGAGGACCAGGAGCGCCACCGGCACGTTGATCAGGAAGGACCAGCGCCAGCTGAACAGCTCGGTCAGCGCGCCGCCCAGCAGCGCGCCCGCGCTGAACCCGCCGCCCAGCAGGGCGCCGTTCAGCCCCAGGGCCCGCTGACGCAGCGGCCCCTCGGGGAAGGTGGTGGTCAGCAGCGCCAGCGCCGACGGTACGGAGATGGCGGTCGCCAGTCCCTGCGCCACCCGGGCCCCCAGCAGCATGCCGGGCGACTGGGCGACACCGCCCACCAGCGACGCCGCGGCCAGCAGGGCGATCCCGCAGAGGAACACCTTGCGGCGGCCGAACAGGTCGGCGACCCTGCCGAACAGCAGGGTGAACCCCGCCGCGGGGAGGGCGAACCCGGTGGTGATCCACTGCAACCTGTCCAGCGAGAAGCCGAGCGAGTCACCGATGACCGGCAGGGAGACGGTCAAGATGGAGAAATCGGCGGCGAGCATGAATTGAGCGCCCAGCAGCACCGCCAGGGCGAGCTTCTGCTGCCCCGTCATGCGGACCGGCGCGGCGGGAGCAGCCGTCCCGGCGCTGGTCATTTCCTCCAAGTCGGACATCACGTCCCCTTCGGTCGGTTGCCTTACGCCGGTGGAACACCGCTGCCGCCGCGGCGGTTGCATGCCACCGCGCCGAAGCCGAATTCGACCGCAAGATGCCGAGTGCCCGGCGCGCCCGCCGAGGGCTAGCGTCCATGCCGGCCGTGACGGTCACGGCCGGGAGGGGGAGACGACCGATGCGCGTACCGAAGGAGAGGGGCGAGGGACCCGGGCGGCGCGGTCTCCTCGCGGCGTCGCTCGGCACCGGCGCGGCCGCGGTGCTCGCCCCCGGGCGGGCCGCCGCCGCGCCGGGCCCCGCCGCGGACCGCGCGGCCGGCGCGCCGCCGGCCGAGGTCGTCGTCCCCGACGACCCGCGCTACGGCGAGGTGGTCAGCGGCTGGAACCAGCGCTGGACCGCCACCCCGGACGCCGTGCACCTGGTCGGCACCGCGGCTCAGGCGCGGGCGGCGGTGCAGCGGGCCGTGCGCCGCGGGCAGCGGCTGTCCGTGCGCAGCGGCGGCCACTGCTACGAGGACTTCGTCTTCCATCCGGACGCCCGGCTCGTCGTCGACCTCTCCCGGATGAACGGCGTCTCCTACGACCCGGCGCATCGCGCGTTCGGCGTGCAGCCCGGCGCCCGGCTGCTCGACGTGTACGAGGAGCTGTACCTGCGCTGGGGGGTGACCGTGCCGGCCGGCATCTGCTTCTCGGTCGGGGCGGGCGGGCACGTCTGCGGCGGCGGCTGGGGCATGCTGTGCCGCCGTGACGGGCTGGTGGTGGACCATCTGTTCGGTGTCGAGGCCGTGGTGGTCGACGCCTCCGGCACCGCCCGCCTGGTCACCGCGACCCGCGAGGACGAGGGTCCGCTGCGGGACCTGTGGTGGGCGCACACCGGCGGGGGCGGCGGCAACTTCGGACTCGTGACCCGTTACCTCTTCCGCAGCCCCGGCGCCGCCGGGGAGCCGTCGGACCTGCTGCCGGCGCCGCCGCGCGAGGTGCTGCTCTGCGCCCTGTCGTGGTCGTGGGAGGACCTCGACCGGGCGGACGTGACCCGGCTGCTCGACAACTGGGCCCGCTTCCAGGTGGCGCACCGCGATCCCGGCGGCCCCTACGACTCCCTGTGCAGCTACCTGGTGCTCGGCCACCGCTCGACGGGGACGGTCTCCCTCACGGTGCAGTCGGACGCCACGGAGCCGGACGCCGAGGCCCGCCTCGACGCCTTCCTGCGGGAGCTGACCCGCGGGGTGCGCGCCCGCACCGGCGCGGCCGACCGCGCCGTGGGGAAGCACCCGGCGCTGCCCGGGCTGCACACCGCCCGCCGCATGCCGTGGATGCGGGCGACCCGGCTGCTCGGCACGACCAACGCGCTGGTGAACGATCCGAGCCTGTACGGCGACTTCAAGTCCGCCTACCTGCGGCGCCCCTTCACCGCCGCGCAGGCGGACACCCTGTACGACCAGTTCTCCGGCACCGACGTCGGCACCGCGACGGCCTCCCTCACGCTCAGCTCCTACGGCGGCCGGGTCAACGCCGTCCCGCGCGACGCCACCGCCTCGGTGCACCGGGACTCGGCGTTCAAGGCGCTGTGGGGCGTCTTCTGGGACTCCCCGGCGCAGGAGGCGGCGAGCCTGTCCTGGATCAGGGCGGCCTACGGCGACGTCTTCGCCGCGACCGGGGGCGTGCCCGCGCCGACCGACGCGGCCGACGGCGCCTACGTCAACTATCCCGACGCCGACCTGGGGGATTCCCGGTGGAACACCTCGTCGGTGCCCTGGCACGACCTCTACTACGGCGAGAACTATCCGCGGCTTCAGCGGGTGAAGGGGCACTGGGACCCGACGGACGTCTTCCACCACCGACAGTCCGTCCGGCTCCCCGGCCGCTGACGTTCCCCGCCGGGGCCGTGCAACCCTTTTGACGACGACGGGGTTCTGAACTGTGATGGACGAAATGGCCGAGCAGCTGACCGAGCGCCTGGCGATGGACCTGGACGACGGCTTCACCGAACTCGTCCGGCTCCACGCCTCGGCGGTGCGCGCCTTCCTGTTCCGCGTCTGCGGCTCCGCCGCCGAGGCGGACGACCTGGCGCAGGACACGTTTCTGCGGGCGTACACCGCACTGCGCGGTTACGCTCCGGAGCGGCGACGGGCCCTGCGTCCGCGGCCCTGGCTCATGACCATCGCCGCCAACGTGTGGCGCAATCACGTGCGCACCAGTGTGCGCAGGCCGGTCTCCGTGACGGCCGTCGAGGACGCCTGCCAGGCGTGGCCCGACGGAAGCCCGGGGCCGGAGGAACGGGCCGCGACGACCGAGGACCGCGGACGACTCGTCTCGGCCCTCACCCAATTACCGGAGAGCCCGCGCGTGGCAGTCGTTCTGCGCCACGTCGTCGGAATGAGTTATGGCGAGATCGCCGAGGTCCAGGGGTGCCCGGTGGGAACGGTGAAGGCCCAGGTGTCGCGTGGCATCGGTAGCCTGCGTTCATTGCTCGAAGTCGAGGATCCGCCCCCGAAGGAGGTGTTGAGGTGAGTACGGACAACCAGAACCAGCCGCATCCCAAGACCGAAGTGGAGAGAGCGCTGGCCGACCTCACATCTCCCGCGCCGCTGGACTTCGGACTGCGTGTCCTGCAACGGGTGGGCATCCCCGAGGACCGCTACGACCGCTACGTCCACCTGGACACGGACGCCGGCGGACTCTACGTCGCCTTCCGGCCGCAGGCGGTCATCACCGGCGCGATGCTCGACAGCATGGTCGTCAGCACCGAGATGTTCGAGGAACTGCACCAGAACCGGACCGGGCGCACCGCGATCCGGGCGAGCGCTCCCGCTCCCGGGCTGCGCACCGCCCTGCGCACCGGGCGGGCCAAGAACCTCGACATCGACCTCGGGCCGCTGCCCGCCGACCGGCAGGCCGTCCTGCGGGCGGTGCGCACGGTGCCCCGGGGGCAGCTGCGTCCCGCCAGCTGGATCGCCCGCGAGGCCGGCGCGCGGGACCCGGCGGCGGTGGCGGAGGCGCTGCGCGACAATCCCGTGGTCCTGCTGATCCCCTGCCACCGCGTGACGGACGAGAACGGCGAGCCGTTCGACGCCGCCTATCTGCCGTCCGCCGGCCGGGCGATGCGGGACGCCGAGGGCATCGACATGGAGCGGCTTGCGGAGTACCGCAGGCGCGGGACGCTGCTGCTGGGCAGCGACACCACCCGCATCTTCTGTCATCCCACCTGTGCCCACGCCCGCCGCATCACCGTGGCGCACCAGCGCCCGTTCCACACCGCGTCGGAGGCGAACGCGGCGGGATACCGCGCCTGTCGCGTCTGTCGTCCCGTCACCGTCTGACCCCATGCCGCCCGCCGACGTTCGACACCCCGCCAGGAGACCCACCGTGCCCATCGCAGAGCAGACGGCTGTCGTCACCCACCCCACCCCGCTGGGCGACCTCACCCTCGCCGCCTCGGACGAAGCCGTGTACTACTGCGGGTTCGCGAGCCCCGAGGAGGTGCGGCGCCGCCTGGGCGCCGGGGCCGACGGCTCAGACGGGGCGGACGGGGCGGGCGAGACGGGCGGAGCGCTCCTGAAGGAGGCCCGCGGGCAGCTGGACGCCTATCTCGACGGCCGGCTGTTCGCCTTCTCGCTGCCGGTCGACCTGGGTCTCGCCTCCGACTTCGTGCGCCGCACGGTCACCGCGCTCGCCGAACTCACCGGGTACGGGCAGACCCGCACCTACGGGGAGCTGGCCGCCCGCATCGACCGGGCCGGGGCCGCCCGCGCGGTGGGGACCGCGCTGGGCGCCAACCCCCTGTGCGTGATCGAGCCCTGCCACCGCATCCTGCCGGCGTCCGGCCGGATCGGCGGCTATGCCGGAGGGAGCACGGCCAAGGAGTTCCTGCTCCGACTCGAAGCGTCCCACCGCCTCTGACGAGGCCTTCGGACGGGAACCGGGGGCCACATCCCCCGGACCCCCGGTTCCTTCGATGTGCGGGGCCGCCCCGGCCGGGGCGGCCCCGCATCTGCGTGTCGCAACCGTTCGCCGCTCCCCGGTGTTCTACGGGCGGAGCACCTTCCCGACAGCGAAGCGAGGGACGCGTGGGTACCGTGCGCAGGACCGCCGAGGACGTCAGCTGGTGGGGTGAGGAGCTGGTCGCCCGGCAGCCCGCACCCGCCGCCTGGGCCGTCAGTGGCCGGGTGGTCACCTATGGTCAGCTGCGGCTGCAAGTGACCGGGCTGAGAGGGCTGTTCGCCGCGCACGGCATCCGGCCGGGCAGCACGGTCGCGCTGCGCGGCATGCAGAGTTTCTCCCAGCTGTGGTCGATCCTCGCCCTGTGGTCGCTGGGCGCCCAGGTCCTGCTGATCGACCCGGAGATCCGCGGGGACGAGCTGGTGGGACTCCTCGACGGGTGCCGCCCGCAGTTCTTCATCGCCTTCGGCTCACCGCCGCCGCGGCGCGGGCAGTTCCGCGACGAGTGCGAGATCCTCGTCAAGCGGCTGCGCGCGGGCCGGCCGGCCGCCACCGATCACGTCCTGGTCCAGCTGACGTCGGGCAGCACGGGTCGCGTCAAGGCGGTGGGCCGCACCGGCCGGTCGCTGCGGGCGGAGCTCGACGCCTTCCGGCGGACCGGCGGGATGCCCCAGGCGGCGGACCGGGTCCTGGTCGTCGGCCCGATGGCGCACTCGTTCAACCTGATCGGCGGGCTGCTGCACAACATGGACGTGGGGGCGACGACCGTCTTCGCGGGGAGCATGTCGCTGCCTTCGCTGCTGCGCGCGTCCCTGCGTTCCGGCGTCGACACGGTCCTCGGCACCGCGGAGCAGGTCGCCCAGCTGGCGCGCGGAGGCAGGGCGTTGCGCATCCACACGCTCCGCAGGGCGCTGGCCGGCGGCGCTCCGCTCGCGCCGCAGGTGCACACGGCGTTCGCCGAGCGGCACGGCGTGCGGATCGGGCAGGCGTACGGGACGACGGAGACCGGCATCATCGCGGCGGACCCGACCGGCTGGTTCGGCCCCGACACGGTCGGCATGATCGCCCCCGGGCGTCAGGTGCGGCTCGTCGACGGCGAGTTGCAGGTGCGCCTGGAACGCAACCCGTACGTGGACGCCGGTGCCTCGTCGGCGGCCTTCCTGCCGGAGGCGGCCGGTCCGGCGGGCTGGCTGCGCACCGGGGACCTCGCCGCGTTCGACCCGGACAACGGCGGCCTGCGCATCCGGGGGCGGATCGATCCGCTGCGGGAGCGCGTGGGGGTGCCCGAGCGCGCGGAGAGCGTGCTGCTGGCGGCCCGCACCGCGGGCCGGGTCCTCACCGCCGGTGGCTGGCAGGCACACCTGCGGTGAGGCGGGACGGGTCCTGGTCGAGGTCCGCGGAGTTCAATATGCGGCGCTGGAGGTTCTGCACGGTGGGGCCCGGCTCGATCCCCAGGTCGGCGACGAGCCGGATGCGCAGCGCGTTGAAGACCTTGAGCGCGCGGGCCCGCTCGCCGCACAGGGCCAGGGCGCGCATGTACTGGAAGTGCAGCCCCTCGTGAAAGGGGTTGTCCGGTACGCACAGGGCCAGGTCCGCGATGGCCTCGTGATATTGGCCGGCCGAAACCCGGGCTTCCGAAAGGGTTTCGATCACGCCGAGCCGCGCTTCATTCAGTCGGCGGCGCTGGGCTTCGAGAGCGGGGCCCGTAGCAACATCGGAAAAGGCCGGACCCCGCCAGATCTCCAGGGCGCGCAGAAGTTTATCCATACCCGCCGCGAGTTCACCATCACGCAAAAGGGACCGACCTTTAACCGCAAGTTCAATAAAAGCCGTGTGATCAGATACGACCAAGGTGTCGTCAATTGCATATCCACCCGGCAAAGTCAGCAGGACCTCGTCGGCGACGACCTGCCGCGGGAGCCTGCAGAACCCCTCCAGCATCCTCCTGACCTGCATCACATAGGTGTGTAGGTTGCGTGCGGCGCTCCGCGGCGGGGCCTCTCCCCACACCTCGCGCTCCAGCGCCCCGTTCGCGATCATGGCTCCCGGATTCCCGCACAGCAACGCGAGAACGGTTCTCGGCTTCGGCGCAAGATCCACCCGCATATGCCGTCCGGCGGAGGAAGCCACGAGATGACCCAGGACTCGGATCTCCAGCTTCTGACCGTGATCTCCGAACATGAAACACCTCCATCAGGTCGCGCAAAGAACTTTACAACCACATAAAACAATAGCACTTCCCCGTCGAACATATGGCTGAAATTGGCCACATGCAACCAACGCTTCACACATGGTGTTTGTCAGGGCGATGAACAGAAATGACGCGAGTCACTCATGACCGAGCGGCAGACCGTGTTCCGGTGGGCGGCGGTCGTCGGCAACGCCGACTGGTGCCTGACCGGCCCGCTGGTCACAGCCGTGGCCGCCGCGTGGCGGACGGACGTGTCGACGGTGACCGTCGGCATCGCCGCCTACTCGCTCGGCTTCGGCTGCGCCCTGCCTGTCTGGGGGGCCGTGGCGGACCGGTGGGGGCCGCGGCACGGTCTGCGCGCCGGACTGCTCCTGGCGGCCGGCGCGTCCACCGCCACCGCGTTGTGCCCCGGCCCCGGCTGGTGGGTCGTCCTGCGCGCGGCGGCCGGGGCGGCGTTCGCCGCGGTGCCCCCCTGCACGGCTCTGATCTGCGACGCGGCGCCGTCGGCCGGTGAGCGCCACCGGGCCTTCGCCGCGCTCACGGCCGCCACGGCCGCCGCGGCGATCGCGGCTCCCCTGCTCGGCGCGCTGGCGTCGGGGGCCGGCGCGTGGCGGTTCGCCTATCTGACGGTCGCCGCCTCCTGCGCCCTGGCGGCGCTCGGCACGCGCGGCGCCGCGACCGGCGGCCGGACGGGCGGGGCCGGGAGCCGCGACCGGACCAGCGGCGCCCGCCATCCGCCGCTCCCCGTCGCCCCGTCGGGGGGCCCGGGGCGCGGCACCGCCTTCGCCGTGGTCATCGGCGTCGGGGTGGTCGAGGGGGTCGGCCTGCTGGCCCTGCCCACCCTGCTGAGCACGTCCCTCACCCTGACCGGCGACCCCACGGCGACAGCCCTGGCGCAGACGGTGTACGCCACGGGGGTGCTCGGCAGCGCGGCCGTGCGCCGCAGGCCGCGGCAGCTGTCCGGGCCGGGCGGGGTCGCCGGCGCGGCGGGCGCCGTCGGCATCGCCCTGGTGCCGGGCACGTCCGCCGTGCTGGGCTGCGCCGTGCTCCTCGGACTCGCCTGGGGCTGGCTGCACACCGGACTCCAGACCTGGCTGCCGCCCCTGCTGCCGCCGCCCTCCCGGGCGCGGGCGGCGGCGCTGTTCGCGGCGTCCTCCATGCTCGCCGCCTCCCTGGCCGTGCTCGTCGGCACGCAGCTGCTGCGCCGCGGACTGCACGGGACCGTCTTCGCGGCGGGCGCCCTCGCCTGCGCGCTGCTCGCCTGCCTGGCGAGGGCCGTGGCCCAGCACTCGGCACGGCACCGCACTCCCAGCCCACCGCCCGTACGCACGGGCCCAGCCATTGGAGAAGGACGTGACGCTCCCCCTGAGCACGCTCACTGAGCAGGAGCAGCGCTGCTGGGAGGTGTACCGGCAGGCCACCAGGCTGTTGCAGGACCATCTGGAGCGACGGCTCCAGCACGACGCGCGGATGCGCCCGGTCCACTACGACGTGCTCAGTCTGCTCGCCCAGGCGCCCGACGCACGATTACGGATGAACGAGCTGGCGCGCGGCGCGCACGTCAGCGCCTCCCGCATCTCCCAGACCGTCAACCGCCTGGAGGCGGCCGGCTGGGTCCGGCGGGAGGACTCAGCGGAGGACCGCCGCGGCCAGGTCGCGGTGCTGACCGAGGCCGGAGGGCGCGTTCTCGGCCAGGCCGCCCCCGTCCTCTCCGAGGCCGTCCACCAGGCCCTGCTCGGCCCGCTCTCGTCGGCCCAGCGGAACGTGCTGACCGAGATCATGACCCTGCTCGCGGAGGGCCTGCGCCGCTCGGGTCCGTGACGCCCGGAGCCGTGGGACCCGGGGCCATGACCCCGCGCCGGGTCCGGACGAGCACGTCCCCGCGCCGCGGCGCCGGGGCACCCCTGCCCCCTGGACGCGTCGTCGCCGTGGGCTCACCGGGTCGCGAACGGCACGTCCCGGCTCTGTGGGTGGACGAAGAGCGGGTGCCTCTGCGCGCGGAGCGGAATGGCCCGCCACCGCACGACGGGTCGACGGGTCGACGGTCACCTCACCGGCCGGTCCTGAACTGGACTCCCTGTCGATGTCCGGTTCTGACAGCCCTGGGCAAAGCACCGAGCCGGGGATAATGTCGACAGTACCGCCCCGGCCCCCGGCTGTACCGCTTCCACCGCGACGTCGCACCGCAGCACGGCGGACACCCTGCAAGGAACCGCGAGGCGCTTCTCGCGGTTCCTTGCAGGGTGTCCCTGGTCCCTCCGGTGCGTCACCCGAGGCACGCTCTGTGGCCTCAACTCCTGCGCGAGACACCGAAGTCCGGGCGGCGCCCATGTACGTGTTCCTGCTTCCGGCAGTGCTCCCACTGGCCCTGCTCGGCACGATGGTCGGTCTTTCCTGGTGGGAAGACTGGTTGTTCCCGCCGAAGGAGCCCGAACGGACCGCCGGAGAGCCGACGCACGCGGTGGTCGCGGCCCAGCTCCCGGACACCGGCCCCCCGCACCCCTGGAGCACGCCGCCGGCGCGAGAAACGGCTCCACCCGCCGTACCGGTGCACCGCGCCGTATCCGCCAACGACCCGGAGGACAGAAGGAAGCATGAACTGTTACGACTGTCATCAACAGGGCACGATCACCCCGGCCGTCGCCTCCTGCCGCAACTGCGGCGTTGGACTCTGCCCCGATCACGTCAAGGTCACCGCCCAGGAGATCCACCGGCACGAAGGCATGGGCCTGGCCACCCTCAAGCAACCGGCCCGTCGCCTCACCTGCTTCACCTGCCACGACGCTGAGCACCAGCTCTGACGAGCGCCCTTCCGGTGCGGGGCCCGGCCGGACCCGCGGGCCCGGCGCACCGGCTGGGGCACGGTCACCGAAGGCGACCGCTCCAACCGGTTCGACCGGTTCGACGGCGTGACACCATCCCGGCCCGCGCGGGCCGCTCGGCGGCGCGAGGGAGGCTCGCCACAACAGCATTCCGATGGCGGACCGCCAGCCGACACGCCCTGCCGAGCCCCCTCACGGCTCAGTACCCGACCCACGGCTCAGTACCCGACACCGGGCGGGTTCCGGTGCCGTGCCAGAGTGCTCCGCATGATCCCCGCACACATCCCCGACGCGCCTCCGCTGACGTACGCCGACAGCTTCGACGTACCGGTCCTGTTCCGTGGCGGGCCCGCGAAGAAGCCCCGGAGGCAGTGGCGGACGGCGCAGCACACGGCGTGGACCGGATCGGACGGATTCCCCGCGGCCGACGGCTGGTACGCGCCGACCACCACATGGCGGGAGATCATCAAGGCGGCCACCGAAGTCGGCCGCGACGTCACCCCGCACCTTCAGAACCAGCCGCGCTACGCCCACGGGGAACTCGTCGCCCGGGTCTCCCCCCTGTACGCCTACCTCGGCGCGCACTCCGTGACGCCCCGATATCCCGTGGACGGCGCGCAGGGCCGGCGCCTGACCTGGAACCCGGTCTACGCGCACGGCACCGAGCGCAGCGCCAAGGTCGCCGCCGGGTACCGGCTGGGCATGACGATGACCGAGTGGGCCTGCCGCTCCCTGCTGGGCCTCGGCCAGACCGAGCACCTCGAACTCGGTGGTCCCGTCCCCGCCCTGTTCCCTGCGTTCAAGGACCCGAAGAAGAAGCTGCCCGACCTGTGGGGGCACCACGGCACGGAGCAGTTGTATTGGCTGATCGAGGCCAAGGGCGGCGACGTGGGGCTCAGGAAGCTCCGCGAGGGCTGGGAGCAGCTCGCGGCCGGCAGCAAGGTCCTCGGTGCGTACGCGCACCGCACCGTCCTGGTCGGGGCATCGGTGCGGTTCGAGGACGACCTGTTCCTCACGATCGACCACGCCCTGCACCCGGGCAGGCCGCCGCTCGCCCCGGCGGGGTCCGGTACGGACGACGAGGCAGTGGGCCCGGGCAGTCCTGAGGACCGTCTCGGCGACAGCGACGACGCGCTCATCGCCGCGGCACGCGCTCAGATGCTGGCCTATCTGGCTCTGCGCTCGGCACCCGCAGGGCGGCTGCGCACGGTCCCCGTCGCCGCCGACCGTGCCTCCCGCCGCCGGCGCTCGGGGCTGACCAGCCCGCTGGAGGACGACGACCTCACCCTCGCGCTGCGGGCCGACGCCCGCGGAGCGGCGTCCGACGCCGACCAGCACACCGTGCGGGCCGGCATCCGCGCCATGGGGCTCGACGACTTCCTCAGCTGCCGCATCCCCGGTACGGAGGTGCACCTCGGCATGTCCCGGAAGCTGTTCGCCGCCTGCGAGCGCCTTCATGAAGAGGACCTCGCCATCGCCCGACGCACCCCGGGACTGCGCGCCGAGGACCAGCCGCCCGTCGATCTGGAACTCAGCGACGAGGCGCAGGAGGAGCAGCGACTCACCTATCGGCGCATCTTCCGCGAACAGCAGGAGGAGGCGCGCCCGCGGCTGCGCCCTCTGCTCCGCCACGCCTACGAGCGTGCCGCGTCGAGCGATTGGAGCGACCTCCTCCGCCGCCCCCAGGAGCCGCGCCTCGACCTGCGGAGAGACGAGAGCCTCCTCGAAGCGGCGACGCCGGAGACCTACGTGGCTGTCAGCCGGCACGACCTGCCCGTCGCCCACGCCTAGACCCGGTGCTCTCGGTGGGGCTGTCGGCGCGCGGGGCCGCACGGTTGCGCGCTATCACGTCCGCCCCTTCCCCCTCAGTCCCGCCGGACGTCGCCGATCTCCTCCACCCGCCCGGAGGACGAATCTCCACCACACGCCAGGCACTTGGGGCGCTGGGAAGCTCAACGGCGTATCGATGCCCTGCTGTCAGCAACGTGCCAGCATCGGCCCCATCCCCATCCCCATCCCGTCCCCGTCTCCGGCGGTGCGGGGACGGGGCGGGCCGGCCTGGTGGTCAGGTGTTCCTGGACGGTTTGGGCAGGGTGAACATGAGGCCCCACATCGCGGTCAGGGCGGCGATGACGTACCAGATGCTTCCGGCGAAGGCGTCGGCCACGGTGGCGCCGTGGCTGCCTGCGGGGGCGTGGTCGAAGAAGACGAACGACGCGGCGGCGAGGCCGAGTGTGGTGCCCAGTTGCATGGCGGTGTTGAACAGTCCGGCGGCGGATCCGGCGTCGTCGTCGCGGACCTGGCCGAGGGTGAGCCCGGACAGCTGGGCGCCGATCGCGCCCAGGCCGACCCCGACGAGGAGCATCGGCGCGGCGGCGGCCGCGAAGGGCAGCTCGGCGCCCTGGCGGGTGATCAGCAGCTGGTAGCCGCCCAGGGTGAGGGCGATCAGGACGGCACCGGCCTGGGGGACGCGTCGCTGATGACGGACGGCCCACCTGGAGGCGAGCATGGCGCCGGCCACGCCGCCGACGGAGATGGCGATGTTGGCCGGTGCGAACTGCCACGGGGTGAGGCCGAGGCCGTCCTGCATGAACAGGACCCAGGTCAGCAGGAACAGGCCGAGCATCAGCCCGAAGACCAGTTGCGCCGCCAGCCCACCGGTGAACGCCCGGTTCCTGAACAGCGAGAGAGCGACGAGCGCCGAACCGCCGCGAGCGGACTTCGCGCGCTGGTGCACCACGAAGACGCCCAGGAGCAGCGCTCCCGCGGCCGCCATGAGCAGACTCCAGACGGGCCAGTGCTGCTCGCCGCCCACGGTGAGCGGGTAGGTGATCAGCAGCATCGCGGCAGCCGAGAGTACGACGCCGACCAGGTCGAGGCGCTGAGCCCGCGGTGCGTGGGACTCCGGGAGGAACCGGCGGCCGAGTACCAGGGTGGCCAGGCCGATGGGCAGGTTGATCAGGAAGATCATCTGCCAGCCGAGGCCGCCGATGTCGGCGGCGGTGAGCAGGGCCCCGAGCGCGGGGCCGAGGATTCCGCCCAGCGACATGACGACCCCGTACAGGCCGAACGCCCGGGCCCGCGACGGGCCGTCGAAGGTGACGGCGAGGGTGGCGAGGACCTGCGGCACCATCACCGCCGCGCCGGCACCCTGCACGACGCGCGCCGCCACCAGCAGGCCCGGGCCGGTGGCGATCCCGCACAGCAGGGACGCCAGGGTGAAGACGGCGGTGCCGGTGAGGAAGACGCGTTTACGGCCGAACAGGTCGCCGAGGCGTCCGCCGGTGATCAGGCCGAGGGCGAAGGCGAGCGCGTAGCCGGCCGGGATCCACTGCATCGCGGCGCTGGAGGCGCCGGTGTCCTGCTGGATCAGAGGGAGCGCGGTGTAGACGATGGAGGCGTCGAGCGCGTTCATCAGCTCGGCGATCAGCACCACGGCCAGGATGATCGTGCTGCTGCGGCCACGGACGGCCGGGCGGGGGGTGCGGGTGAACATGGTGTGCTTCCTGTTCGCGTGCGGCGGTCGGGGACGGGCCCGGGCAGGCCACTGTCCGCGCGCGGCGCGACAGGAGGAAACGGTGATCGATGCAACGGGCCCAGGCCGTGAGGGCGCCGCCGTCGAGGCATGCGGCAGCGGTCCGCGGCTGGCGGACGGCTGGAAGAGAGCCTCTGGACGAGCGGCTACTGGGCCTGGCGGATCGGAGTCACCTCGGTCGGGAATGATCGACAACTCAGAAAGGGTAAAGGGAATCTCGGGGTCCACGCAAAGGGCTTTGGTCCTCTACGACAGTCCCGGTACGGCTGGGACCGACCGACTCGCCTGCGCGCCCGGCAGCGGTTGTGCGTAGACGACACGTCCGCGGGATCACACCTGCCACCAAGGACGACAGGACACCCCCGCGCCGTACGCGCAAGCCGGCACATGCCGGCACATGAGCGACGTACCACCAGGCCGCCGCCGGCCAGTTCTACGAACGCCGCACGGTTGGAACTGGGGACCGGTGAAACAGGGCATCGAGTCCCTGCTGTCGGCCGGTGACCTGACCTGCGTCCGCCGCACCACCCGCTGGGAACGCCACTACGACCTACCCGTGCGCCGTGTCGCCGACGAGGAGCGCCTGACCTTGCCGCTCGGCCAGGCCGGATGCTCTCAAGGACAAGCACCTGCTCCTGCTCGACGCTGACCGGAACGGGCACGGCGACCGGACGCGGCGCGGAGCCCGCTCGGTGACGACCTTGCCCAGCTCCTTACCCGGCGGAGACGGTGACGCTGGCCCCCGGCGGCGCCGTCCTCTTGGTCCCATTCCCCTCGCTCACGCAGGGAGACCTTGCAGTGAGGAGACGCGCGGAGCACTCATCGGGCTGCCTCTCGCACTCGCGGGGTACGCGCACGCGCCGACGACGCTCGAGGTAGGGGTTAAGTACGTTGTGGGCCCCTTGCCCGAGTTGGCGAAAGTGAGGGAATATCAGGTCAGCGGTTCGTGAACCCGCAGTTCACGCAGCCTGCTCCCCGCGTGCGCGGGGGGTCCCGCACAACCCGATTCGGCGCCCTGTCGGGCCGCCTGCTCCCCGCGTGCGCGGGGACAGGCACGGCACCACCAGCCGCCCGAGGCGGCCCGATGCACGCGCAACGCCCGAGCGCCCAGGCCGGACGTGGCCCGCTGCCGGACCTCGGCGCACATGCCGCCGCAGTCGCTCGCCCGCCGACCGGACGCGGCGGCGCTCTCGGCCGGTGGCGGGCGAGGCAGGCGTCACGGCCGGCTGGAGAATGACCCTCTCGCTTTCGAACGCGGGATCGGTGGCCGCCGCCCCGGGACCGGGATACACGGGGTCGGGATACACGGCGAGCGGCGGCTACTTCAGATGCTCGACCGTGGCACCGGGAAGGTCCGAGACGAACCCGTAGCCGAACGGGACGGGTACGCGGTACCACTTCTTGGTGTCCGGCGTCTCGATCCGGATCTCGCTCTTGTACATGTCGGTCTTGGCGGGCACGCACGGGCCGGAGTCGGGGTCGCAGTACCAGGGGCGGTCGTAGGCGGTGTCGGGCTTCCTCTTGAAGTCGTCGTTCAGGAGGTAGTTGTAGTCGATCTTGACGATGGCGGGCTTGTTCTTCCCGATGGTGAGGCGTTCGTTGTCGCGCAGGTGACAGGTGATGGACTGGCCGTTGGCGTAGTTGGTGGCGTCCCGCATGCGGCAGTCGGCGTTGCGCTCGACGCCGTCCTGCCAGGACTTGAAGGTGACGCTGTTCACGAGGCCCTGGAGACCGTGCAGGTCGATGTCGGTCACCGTGTAGTCCACGGGGTTCTTTCCCTCGTCCATCGCCTTGGACCAGCGCGAGTCGAGGACCAGTTTGGCGTGGGCCCAGAGGTGGTCCTCCTTGGTGTACTTCGTCTTGGTGAACTGGGTGAGCTGGACCGCGTACCTCTTCTTCTCGGCCCTGTCCCCGGTGTCGCTCGTGCCCGCGTGGGACTCCCAGCCGATGCTCGCCCCCTTGGCGAAGAGCTCGGCGGGATTGCCGGGCGGCTCCAGGCGCCAGTCGCGGGAGCCGGAGCAGAGCCAGCCGAAGATCTTCTTGCCCAGTTCGTAGACGAGGAGAGAGGCGGCGATGGCGACGCCCGCGGGGGCGCACACGGTAGCGATCATGGTGCCGGCCAGGGAGATCACGGCGACGATGCCTGCCTCCACGTCTCCGTCGCCGACGGCGCTGGCGAGCGAGAAGGCGTCGCCGAGCAGCGGCATCGAGCCGACCACCACCTTGCCGAAGTCCTCGACGGTGCTGGAGGTGAGTCCGTCGTGGGCGGTACTGATCTTGCCGACCTCGTCGGTGAAGTCGGAGATCCGATCCGCGTACCGCTGGTTCGCGAGGGCCCGGACCGCCTTGTTCTTGCTCGCCTTGGCCACCTTGACGGTGGCGCCGACCAGGGTGCCCGGCGCGCGCACGGACCGGTCGTTGCCGGTTCCGTTGACACCTTCCACCAGGTCCGGGTGGTCCTTGACGGTGCGGCCGAGGTCCGCGGTGAGCTTCTCGACGTCGGGGAGGAGGTCGTCGACGTCGTCTTCGGTCATCGTGCAGGCCGCCGCATCGGACTTCTTCTCGATGCAGTGCTCTTCCAGGGCCTGGTGCCACACCTCGACCGGCAGGTCGTCCCAGATCCCGAGCTGCTGGGCGGCCAGGTTGTCGGCCGGTGGCTCGTACGCGTGCGCGGTCCGTGGGTGGTCGGCGGGTGTCGTCGCGGACGACGGCGCGATCTGCATCAGCAGAGCGAGGGCGACGGCCGAGCAGACCGAGGCCAGGATTCTTGTCCTCATGCAACAAAGGGTAGACACAGAGTGATGGATATTTACTCTCCGTGATGCAAATGGGGTGCGGGGAGAGAACCGGGCGGCTTGGCGACGCGACGACCTTGCGGGGGCGGCGACGGCCGAGGCGGGCGATCGCGCCGTCGCCCCCCCTCACGGCTCACGCCATGAGCGATTCGGGCACCGCCGCTCGCGACCACGCATCCTCTGTTCCGACCGTCCCGGCGCGGTATTTCGGCGCGATCTCGGTCAGCGTGATCGCGAGGTCGCCGCATGCCGAACACCGTCGAAATCACGCAATGTACGTAAAACTTGCGGTAGGGCAACGGTTGGCGACGATGGAAGAGTTGCGCGAACGGTGGCACACCTTTCGCCGCGTGACGCACACGGACCATGCTCTGCGGTCCGCTTCCCCATCCTTGATCCGGAGGCGTGTGAGATGTCGACTCTGCCCGATCCCGTCACCCCCTACCTCGAGCCCGCCGCCCGTGAGCTGGCCGAGGCGACCGACCCCCACCCGCGGATCTACGAGGTTCCGCCGGAGCAGGGCCGCGACATCCTCGCGGGCCTACAGAGCGGCGAGGGCGTGGACCGCCCCGAGGTGGACGAGGAGTGGGTGGACGTCGATGCCGGTGAATGGGGCACGGTCCGTACCCGCATCATCAAGCCGAAGGGCGCGACGGGACCGCTGCCCGTCGTCGTGTACATCCACGGCGCCGGCTGGGTGTTCGGTGACGACAAGACCCACGACCGCCTCTTCCGGGAACTGGTCGTCGGAGCGGGCGCGGCCGGGGTCTTCCCGGTGTACGACCGGGCGCCCGAGGCCAAGTACCCCACGCAGGTCGAGCAGAACTACGCCGTGGGCCAGTGGGTCCTGAAGAACGGCGCCGACCACGGCCTGGACACCTCCCGGGTCGCGGTGACGGGCGAGTCCGTCGGCGGCTGCATGTCGGCGGTGTTCGCGCTGATGAACAAGGAGCGCGACAACGGCATCGACCTGAAGGCACAGGTCCTGCTGTACCCGGTGACGAACGCCGACTTCGACACGCCGTCCTACCTCCAGTTCGCCGAGGGCTACTACCTCACCCGCGACGGCATGAAGTGGTTCTGGGACGCCTACACCACCGACCCGGACGAGCGGAAGCAGCACTACGCCTCCCCGCTCCGATCCAGCCTCGACCAGCTCAAGGGGCTGCCGACCACGCTGGTCATCACCGACGAGGCCGACGTCCTGCGCGACGAGGGCGAGATGTACGCCAACAAGCTCCGCGAGGCCGGCGTCGACGTCACATCGGTCCGGGTCGCGGGCATGGTCCATGACTTCCTGCTCCTGGACAGCCTGCGTAACACCCGCGCCGCCAACGTCGCCCGCCACCTCGCCATCGACGCCCTGCACAAGGCGCTGCACGACAGCTGAGCCGTCCGGCGGCGCCGGTCGGACCGGAACCGACCGACGCCGCCGCCGCGACGCGGGATCTCGTCGTCCTGCGCGGCGACCAGCTAGGAGACGGCACCGTGGCTGGCGCTGGTGACGATCCGCACCGCGCGTGGACCCGGGGCTGACGGCCGACGACGGCACCACGTGAGACGCCGTCTTAGCGGTTTCTTCGGTGGAGGCTGTCACTCAGCGTCGGTTGAGTGTTGTGCATGGAGATCGAATTGAAGGAAGCGCGGTCCTGGACCGCCCCGTGGCGCGCGTCCTGCTCGATGCGCAGGCCCTCCGCGTTCTCCGTCCGGCTGTGATTCCGCCGCGACAGTTTGACGATCAAGAGCACTGCCAGCACGGCAAGTCCGCCGAGAAAAACTCCCACCGTTCCCATGAATCAATACTTGTATAGGGGTCCGTCACCCTTGATCAAGACCATGGGGTCGGGCCCGTGACATCCCGTCAGGACGGTTCCCCCGCGGCTTCAGGGGCACGTTCGGCAACTCCGGGGCGGGCAGCGGGTCCCCGCTGTACCCCTCCACCACACCGAACCGCCGCCCCTCCGTCCAGTCCCGCCGGGCCTGGACGATCTCCTCCGTCGACCACGCGATGAAGTTCCACCACATGCTGAGCGCCCGGGATATTTTACCAGGTCAACGGCACATGGATGCCCTGACGGTCAGCAAAGTGTCAGCATCGGTCGTGCAGGAGTAGGTCGCCGTGAGTTCCCGATCGTTGGTTCGTGAGATGGGGTCGTCCTTCAGGGAGCGCGGGCATCCGCGACCCTGGCGGGCAGTATGCCCGTACCCGTACACCACAATGCCGGTCGACCAGCGGGGTATGGGTGGGCAAGTTGGGGTTCACTGCGCGAGGCAGGACGGTCATGCCCTCGACCAGGGTCCACAATTGCCGAAGTTGCCACCACGCGGCCAGACGACCGGGCAACGGACAGCCACCTGAGGCGCGATGGGGTCCCAGGATTCTGCCGCCGCCCGTTGATCACCCGGATCCGGGGTATCGGAGGTGGCCGACGCCGCGCATCGCCGGGGGATGCCTCAGAAACTCGCTGCGGAGCCTGCCGCTGGTGAAGGGCAAGCATCGCGGCATGAGGCGGGCGGGCGGGCAACATAGCCGAAGACTGCCGGTTAGCCAAACCGGCGATTAGCCAGACCATAACTGTGCCGCGTCCTGCTGACCGCCGAATGCGACCGCGTCGGCAGGGAGGACGCGGGCCGGGACGCCAAGGCGCTCAGCCAGTTCGGAGCACCCACGCGTCGGCGGGGAGGACCCCAAGATCGCCGGTTACGTGGGCGTACAGAGCGGAACACCCCCGCGTCGGCGGGGAGGGCGCCCGGAGCATCGAGTTCAGCACCTCGTGCACCGGAACCCCCCCGCGTCGGCGGGGAGGGCGATGTTGGTGCACCCGGCCGCCTCCAGCTCACCGGAACACCCCCGCGTCGGCGGGGAGGGCTCAGCCCCAGCGCCATGCGCCGCACGACGGTGCGGAACACCCCCGCGTCGGCGGGGAGGGCACGGCCCGCACGTTCGACAGCGCCTTGTCGAACGGAACACCCCCGCGTCGGCGGGGAGGGCTCCGAGTCCGTCGGCGCGGTCAAGTACGACAACGGAACACCCCCGCGTCGGCGGGGAGGGCTAGGAGTAGGGCGTGCCGATGCGGGTGGCGGCCGGAACACCCCCGCGTCGGCGGGGAGGGCCGCCCAGGAGTTGGCTCGGGGCGGCGGCGTCGCGGAACACCCCCGCGTCGGCGGGGAGGGCCCTTCCTGACCTGCCTCTCAAGAAGGGCTTTGCACTTCTTTTGCCGTTGCTAAGCCGGTCATTCGGATCAGCGTTAGGCCGTCGAAGTCAGCCGGGACGCGGCGCCGAGTGCCAGCCGTACGAATGGCATAACCCTGTTCCGTGTCGGCCGGGTGGACGAGTACGGCGGCGCCATCTCCTACGGTGTCGGTGACCGCTCGCCAGAGTTCGTCGCGGACGCGGGCGGAGACGCTGCCGACGAAGATGCCGGGGACGACTTCACTGGTCCATCGGCTGAGGGCCCCGCGCAGATGGTCGGGGACCGCAGTGGTGGCGAGTACCACCATGGACGGCATCAGTCGTCCCTGGCGGCATAGTTGACGCCCGCGGTAATCACGCCTTGTTTGGGATCCCAGAGGTGGACCATCCGAACGTCGCGTCGCTCGGAATGAGCCTCGTCCGTGTCCTCTGCTCCGCCGATGTCGGCTGACTTGTCAGTGGCTTCCGGTGTGAGCAGGTTCTGTACGTCGCGGACGATACGGGGCAGGAGGCGCAGCAGGCGCAGGTCGTCGCGGAAGCGGCGGCGTGCTTCTTGTTCGGGGTTGGTGGAGTCGTTGAGGGCGAAGGCGAGCGGCAGTGTGGTCTCGGCCTTGTAGAGGTCGGCGATGTCATAGACGAAGGCGTGCTGGGTGCCGACATGGACAAAGCCGAGGGCGGGTGACAGGCCGAGGGCGAGAAGCGAGGCGTGGACGATGCCGTAGAGGCAGGTGTTCGCGGCAGACAACGCGAGGTTGACGGGGTCCTGGGAATCCCACTGGTCCGGCCGGTAGTTGCGGCGGAAGCGTCCGATGCCGTGCTGCTGGGCGAGGATCTTGTAAAAGGACTTCATGCGCTGGCCTTCCATACCGCGCAGTTGGTCCAGGGTGACGGTGGCCGGTAGTTCGGCGTCCTGGAAGCGTAGCTTGTACATGCGAACGGCGATATCGAGGCGGCGGTCCGGGTCGGCCCAGCTGGTGACCTGTTGTTCCAGCCAGTGGGTGGTGAGGGAGTCGGGCAGGATGGCGGCGCACGCGCGCACGCCGCCAGCTCCGACGCAGACGACGCTGGTGCCGTGGCGCGCGAGAGTGGTCAGGGCCGGCGTGGTGATGGAGACGCCCGGCCCGAGAAGCAGGCAGGACAGGGCAGCGGTGGGGATGTAGACGAGGTCGGAGCGGTGTGCGTCGACCTGGATCTGTGCGCACACTCCGGTGTCGTCCTGCACGACGCGGACCATGTCCAGGTAGAGGAAGGACAGGGAGTCCGCGACGCGGGGCAGCATGGCCAGAGTGGGGACGGCAAGGCGTCTGCGCGCATCACCACCCCGTCGGGGCGCGCTCACGCGGTGCGCGCCGGCGCAAGAGTGAGGAGTCCCGCACCGTAGGGCTTGCCGCGGCCGATGCCGTTGGTGACGGCCTCGCACAGGGCATCGGGGTCGGTGACGGTGGCGGTGCCGTCGTAGCGGAGCAGAGTGTGCCGCATTTGGGAGGCGTTAGGGCCGCGTGACCGGACGGGTTCGAGACTGGTGGGGGTGAGTACGTGTAGGTCCAGGCCGGCTTCGGCGGCCCGACGGGTCCACCACTGGTCGGCGTCCGGGCCGGCGAGTGGGATGACGCGTCCTCGCTGCCCCTTCTGCTGGAGGGGGAGGCGCTCGCGTTTGCAGGGGTTGACGTCGATGCGGTACCGCACGCCGAGGCCCTTCCTGAGGGCGGTGAACATGGGGGCGAGACTCTTGACTTCAGCGTTGCCGTATCCCCGGGGCAGCCTGGCCGGGTCGAGGCTGGCGGCCTGGACGAGCAGGGTGCTGGAGGTGTCGCTCTCTTCAAGGCGATAGAGCATTCCGGTTTTCTGACGCGGGGCGTCACCGAGGTCGTCCGGGACCAGGCGCATGACGGTGCGGTGCATCTGGGTGGCGTCGCGAAGGTCTCGCTGCACGTCACGGCTGTGGGGGTTGAGGCGGATGCGTGCGATATCCGGGTGGACGTTCATGCGCCTTCCTCGTGGTGTGTGTAGGCGAACAGGCGCTGCATGAGGGCGTTTTGGGGCCCTGCGAGTGAGCGGGCCACAGGCTCCAGGCTCCGATGGAGGCGCCGAGTGGTGTAGCGGCGGCCGTGCTGAGAGAAGCTGACCGGTACGTCGTTCACATCGATGACGTCGACGGGTGTAGGCGCGCTCAGACTGCTGCCCGGTGGTGGCTGCTGTTCGCGGAGGAACTCCACAGCGATCGTGTCGTCTTTCTCGTCACCGCTCGTGTCGTGTGTGGTGGGTTGGCTGAGCGGTACTCGCATGTGGAGTTCTTCGTCGGGGTCCTCGACGTGGTGGCGCAGGAGGAACGGCTCGTCGGGGGCGCACGAGCGGCGGCCCAGGTAGGGCGCCCAGTGCGGCCGGTTCAAGGCGGCCGCAAGGCGTTCTACGGTCTCGTCCGGGGCGGTGACGGCGACGACGAACACCGCGTCGGAGAGGTAGTGGCGGCGGGTGATGACGGCGGCGCCTTTGTTACTGCCCGCGCTGGTGGCAGCGGTGTGTTCCTTGAGGTAGCCACCGCCGACGGTGTGGTAATCGGCAAGCAGGACTCCAGGGCGGTCTACACGTACGGTGAGGTGGAGGTCCTGGTAGCGGGCGGTATCCAGGTCCTCGCGTCCGATACCTTCGGCCGCGGCGAACATCCCGATCAGTGCCGAGCGGGTCGGGAAGCGGGCGGAATCGCGCACGGGGGCGAATGCGGACCGTTCGCCCCAGAACTGCAGGGGTCCGGCCAGGCGCAGCAGGAGGCCGCTCATTCCTGGTCCCCGGCCCCGGGTACGGCGGCTTCGACAGCTGCGTCGATGAGTTCGTCGTAGGAGTCGTGGGCGGCGCCGAGGCTGGCGTGCTGTTCCTGGGGGTCGATGACGGTGTGGCCGTGGAAGCGGCGGTTTCGGTTGCCGGTGAGACGGTTGAGGTTGTCGGCGTAGGTGGCGAGGACCGTGCGGGAAGGTCGGGAGAAGCCGCCTTGCCGGTCGCCGGTGACGGGGGTTTCGAAAGCGGCGGCCAGGGACAGCGGCCGGTGTTCGCGTACGGCGAGGTAGGCCAGGTCGGGGACGGTGTGTGGGGCGGTGCTGTTCTTCTTTGCCTGCGGCAGGGAGAGCAGGAAGTGCTGCGCGAAGGAACTGAGCACGGTTCGGGCGGCCTTGGTGTCGCCTTCCAGGTTCTTGAGCAAGTCGGCGACGTTGACGGTCGCGTACCGGTAGAAGACGCCGGCACTGAATTCGGCGGTGTCCAGATGGCCGCTGCCGGTCTCAGCCTCGCCGAGCCAGTCGTCGACGGCGGTGAAGTAGTCGCGCTGCGGCTCGGCGGCATGGGTGGTGAAGGCGTGGGCGACCTGGGCGGCCCCGTCCACGTTGGCGTCCGGGAGCTCGGCGAGCATGCGACCGAGCAGGCTGATGGAGGCGGTGCGCCGCTTGAGGATCGTCTCGATGCCCTGGGGTGGCAGCACTTGGCCGGGCTTCTTCTTGGGCTGGGCGGCCTCCAGATCTTCGCGATGCTCGGTGCACACAGTGACCAGCTCGTCGATGGCGGCCTCCGGCAGGAACAGCAGGACCGAGGTGTGGCCAGCGGTTTCCGTGCCGATACCCTTCTTCCCGGCGCTGACGGCGACCTGATTTCCGGCGAATGTAGCCAACTCGGCGGGCCAGCCTGCCTTTTCGAGAGCTCGTTGTACCTTGCTGGGCACGAGGCGGGTGCGGGCGGCGCGCTCGCCGAGGTCCTGCTCCACGGCGAGCCGGATCGCCCGCTTCCAGGACTGGCTGGATACCCGGATGCGCGGGGCGTTGCCGTATCGCACCTGCTTGGGGGAGCCCAGGTCGTCCCGGTTCAGATTGGCGGCGGGCACCGACTGCAGGGCGCTGAGGTCCAGGTAGAGCGTCATCGGTTGTTCTCCTCTGCATGGCCGGAGTCGGCGGGGTCGGTGGAGTCGGGGTCGGCCGTCGTGGCGGTGCGGTAGTAGCTCTCGAGCCAGCGGGTGGCGATGCGGTCCTGGCTGCGGTTCCACCAGGCGAGATCGTTGAGAAGGACGGCCCAGTCCAGCGCGATGCCGCCGTTCAGCAGTTGCCGGATGAGGGCGGGGAGCCCCGGGTGGATGGAGTCGCTGCTCTGCCGGGCCATCAGGTGCAGGGTGCTTTCGGCCGAGTTCTCCTTCAGGACGCCCTGGGCGACGGCTTTGCCCAGGCAGGCGCCCAGATTGGGACGCGCGTACCAGGAGAGGGACTGTGTGTCGTTCGGTACTGCGTCGCGTGCGGATCGCGGGCGCGCCGCCATCAGGGAGGCCACGGCGTAGTAGGCCCGTCGCACGTCGGCGTAGTCCTGATCGTCGTTGTCGCGCAGCCATGGCACCAGGTAGCGGTGCATGGGGTTGCAGCGCTCCACCGGGAGGCCGAGGCCCCGGCGCAGTGCGGCACGTGTCTGTGTCGACTCGCACAGGCGGTGCACGTAGGCGACAAACGCATCGGCAGGGCGGGCAGGGGGCTGGTTCGGCGGGGCGGGCGCCGCCGACGGCGCATCGGTCATAGGGGTGTCCGCCAATCGCGCGAGGGAAGGGGTTCGGAGCTGGTGGGGCTGGCAGCAGGTGTGCGGTCGGGCGGAGTCAGCCAGAGGTGTGCGGCCGCAGCAGCGCGAGCAGAAGGCCGCGAGCGCGGTGCCGGGCTCGCGCCACCCGGATGTCGGCTCTGTTGGCCTGGCCGATGGCCTCATCCAGCACGGCGAGGGCCGCGGCGATGAATGGCTTCTCCACCGGGTCGGCTGTATGTCCGGCGCGGGTGAGCTGCCAGAACTTTGCCTCGGCGGACGGCCAGTAGCGGGTCAGCGCGATCGAGGCCCACGGGCCTGGTTTCCGGGCATCCAGTTTGATCTTGGCTTTCGGTGAAGGGTCGGCGTTGGTGTCGGTGGCGAGTTTCCAGGCGATCCGTGCGGCAAGGTCGAGCCGGTCTGCGACCTGCTCAGCGGTCGTGTGACAGCGCTTGATGTGATGCGCCATCGTCGTGTCGTTCTCCTCCTGCCAGTGCAGGACATGCGGCGTCGTGGCCTGGAACCACACACTGTCCTTCTGCTGGCCGTCCTGGTCGAAGCCGTAGGCCCGCACCCGCAGTTGCGGCAGCAGCTGCCGTGGCAGGTGTTCAAGGGCCGGCGGTCGCCGGGAGTCCAGGCGGCCGTCTTTAAGCAGTAGCGAGTCGAGGTCTCGCCACAGCGCCCGCGCCCCGTCGGCCTCCCGGGGCTGGAAATTGCCGTCCTTGCGCCGGTCGAGGATCTGGTAGGGATCTCGCACCTGGCGGGGCGGTTCGTGGGTCGCCCAGGTGAGGTAGGCATCGGTCACCGTGCGACCGTCGTCTGAGGGGATGAGCAGCGCGGCGTGTCGGAATCGGCCGGTCAGCATCCGGCCCGGCCATGTCACCGCCGGCAGCGGTCCTAACGGCGCGTTGAGCTCCTCCTCCCATGGGCAGAAATCCGTCGCGTCCCAGTCCGCCTCGGTCTGCGGGCTGGCCACGGCCAGCACCAGCGTGGTGAACAGGTCAGGTCCCCAGGGGAAGTAGGAGACGGACTTCCGCAGCGGGGCGGCATCGCCGCTGCCCGTACGCTCGTTCGTGATACGTCGAGGCGTGCACTGCCCGGACGGCCCGTAGTACAGCTGTGCGATCAGGTGCCAGGCTGCGTCGGCGGATGGCACCGGTACCGGTGCCGTGTCGGTGAAGTGCCCAAACAGAACTGCCCCGTTGACCCCCGTGGGGCGCCCCATCACGAGCTTGTTGACCCCGGACGGGTTCGGCGCCCCCTTGCTGTCGACGCACTCCACGCGCAGACGTGGATCCTGCAGAAACGGCCGCTCCGGGTCGAACAGGTCGAACCTGCCCTCCAGTTCCGGCCGGCCGAAATACGCATCCACAGCATCCGGCTGGAACCGACCGGCTTTCAGGATCCGCTCGCGCAGCTCGAACCAGTCGTCGATCTCCTCGGCGACGTCCGCGTCGTCCAGACTGACGTCGCTGTCGTGCGCGATCCGTGCGGCCAAGCACGCGAGGATGCGCATCAGACCGGCCGCCGCCGGCGGCACCGGCAGCTCCAGATCCTCGATCTCATGCGCCCGCTTGAACACCTCGCATAACCCGAGGTGCTCTGATTCCCCGGCTCGCAGACGTACCGGAATCCATGGTTCGACCCGCAGGTCAAAACCCCCACCCCTCATGGCCACTCCCCCCGGAGCTCCGCTCTGACATCAACGCATCAGCATTGAAGCAGCCGCCACTGACAGCGGCTCCCCTCAGCGACTACCGCCAGTGCAGCACCTGCCATGCCCTCACGTGGGCCCTCTCGCAGCATGAAGGTTGAAGGGCATGGCCGAACCGCTTCGTTCCTTGCCGGATGCCATCGGGAGCGGTACGACGGACAGGAAGGAAACACCGAAAGCTCACGCCAAATCGTTCAACTCGGGAATATCCGCAGACTCGTTGCTCCGCCCGCCTGCTGGAGGGAGCCCTCGTCCTCGCCGCAGCGGGGGGTGGACCGGTTGAGAGGCATGGGCGTACCGCCGAGGCCGCACCTTCCCCGCCGACGCGGGGGTCGCCCCTGCTTCGCTCACGTGCGGACAAGGCCGAGGTCGTCGTCCAGACGCAGGGATTTACCTCCGACCACGACGGCCTCTGCCCTGCGTGAGCGCACGGGCTGGCGAAGCACTCGCAAGTCGCCGAGCATGGGATGCGTCGCCCACGACGGTGGTGGCGCGATGCTGTCAGGATCCGCCTTTTTGAACCACTCAGCCCGGACCGCAAGGGTGCTGCGCATCACTGCCCGGACGGAGGTCACCGGCATTCTGCCGTCCTCCGCAGCTTCAGGGAGCGGTCGCTCCCCCTCCAGGTCCAACGTCACCTCCCCGCTCTCCTGCAGGTAGGCGCACAGGATGCGAACGGAGTCCGCCCCGAGCCGGGTGGACAACTCCCACTCGTCCTCTTCGCCCGGCAGGTGATGCAGATCGTGCAGCTCACGAACCTGCCGGGCCCGCGGCACCGCCAGAAGACCGGCCATGCTGCGTTCCGCCATCTCCTTGCCCTGATGCACGGTCAAGGCTGCTGCCTCGCTGCCCCCTGGGGCATTCCAGTCGAACTCCTCGCTGTCCCCGTGCACGGACTCGACAAGGCCCTGCACATCACCCGGCAGGGAGATGACCCCGCCCTCCAGACGGGCGAGCATCCGGGAAGTCACCGCGAGGAGATGCTCGGAGTACACCTCTCCCCACTGCGCCGGTATTTTCCCACCCTGCGTAAGCGGATCGAGGACCACCAAGGACGGCCCTTTCGCCCACGACGGCCTCTCTTGTCCGCCGGGATAGCCGTGCCCTCGCCAATGATTCTCGTGCCGCCAGCACCGCCCCGCCCGCTGCAGCAGCAGGGACAAGGGAGCCAGATCGCTGATGACGAGATCCGCATCAAGATCGAGCGACTGCTCGACCACCTGCGTGGCGACCACGATCCGGCGCGACGGACGCGGACCACCGCGCCCCAGTCCCTCGGTGACCTCCCCCGTACGCGCCTCCCGGACATCCCCGGGGAAACGTGCGTGCAGCAACTGCACACTGCCGCCCTGCTCATGGGAGCGTGCATCGAAGCGCTCACGGAGCCTCAGGTAGGTCTCCTGTGCGTCCGCGACGGTGTTGCACACCACAAGGGCCGTGCCGCCCTCCGTCGCGAACAGCGGCTCCACAAGCCGTTCGATCACCAACCCACGGTTGCGGGCGCTGCTGTCGGCGCCGTGAACCACCGGTTTCACGACGACGTTCAGCCGCTGCTGCCGCACCCGTGCCTGCTCACGGCGGCGCCCCTTGGACATCTCCGTTGCCCGGCCGCTCTCCCCGTCCACATACAGCCACCCGGGATACGGAGCCGGGAACGAGCATTGCCGCAGTGCGCTCGACTTATGGCCGGCGCCCTTGAGATACTCCTTGATCAGCCGATCACTGATCGACGACGGCAAGGTCGCGGAGAGCAGGACGACCGGAACACCGTACGTGCCCAGCCAATTGAGCAGCCGGCCCAAAAGCACCTGCATGTACGGGTCGTAGGCATGGGCCTCATCCACGATGAGGGTCTTCCCCGACAGCGCCAGCAGGCGCAGCGCATTGTGACGCACCGGCAGCACCGCCATCAGCGCCTGATCGATCGTGCCCACCGCGAACTGCGCGAGCAACGGCCGCTTCGAACCGCGCAGCCACCGCTGCGGCCGCATGTCAATGTCCTCCCGCCGACCCCGCTCCGCCTCGTCGCCATCACAGGTCAGCACGTTCGTCGCACCGAGATCCTCATCGGCGTAGGCACTGTTCAACCAAGCCATGCTGTGCACCAGAGTCAGCCCGGAGCCCTCACCGGACTGCCGAAGCAACGTCTTCACCACACGCCCGTACATCTGGTCACAGGTGGCCATGGTCGGCAGCAGGAACACATATCCCCGCGTACCGAAGACCTCTGACAGGACACGTTCCGCCTCCAGGGCCGTCTCGCTCTTGCCATCCCCTGGAGCCGCAGTGACGAGAAAGACGCCGCCGCGGCGCCCGGCGCCCACGGCCTTGCGCAGTTCGTCCATCACCGACTGCTGGAGCGGGTTTGGCTCCCCCTGGATGCCATACGCCTGCGCGAACTCCTTGCGCTGCAGCCGGCCGCGGGCTAGCCCCGCCTCAGCCAGCAGACCGGGAGCGCCTTCCTGCGACCGCTCGAAGTGATCGACCAACGAGGACTCCAGCGTCCCAAGTCGTCCCCGTACATAGGCTTCCTGGCTGACCAACCAGTCCGCAAGAATGACGAGCCCTGTCACCAGCACCGCCGCAGGCGCCTTGAAGGTTCCAGACGCCTGCGGAGAGTCCAGTGCCTCGTACACAGCTCCGGCGTGCGCAACGCGTTGCTGCTGCCAAGCGGTCCCGCCGAGAAACGTCGGAGCAACGCCGTCCTCGTGGCGATGGAAGCGTCCGTGATGCCCTCCGACAATCTCGGCCAGCCTCCACGCGAAAGGCAGCTCACGGTCGCTCGCCAATCCCAGAGCCTTTAGTACCTCCCCTACGGCTTGCTGGCCGGCCACGTCGTGCCCAAATCGCTCTGCTCTCATCTGTGCATGGTCTGCACTCAGTTCGGGGGCTAGGAACCGGCTACCGTGCTCGGAACAGAACTGGAACCCCGACAACTTGCCAATGTCGTGCAACCCAGCGCATAGCCCGACGACAGCCCGTGCACGCTCCGGCTCACCCTCCAGCCCCATCCCCTCGGCGATCCGAACGCGCTGGTTCTCCGAGAGATAGCAGTCCCAGAGATGCAACGCCATCGCGGCAGCGTCCAAGAGGTGCCGGACCAAGGGATACGGCACCCCATCCGGAGCCAACCCCCGGGATTTCCCCCACGCCGACTCATCCGGCGTTCCCCACCTCTCGAACACCCCGAACCCCCAGCGCCGATGTGCAGACCAGTCCCCTCGCCCTTCGTTTCGGGCGAGGGACAGCATGCAACCACTCACGACTGACAACACGAAAAGCGTCACGGTGTCGGTAGGCTGACGCCATGGGTCGCCTACGACGCACTCGCGCGCCCCTCACGGCAAAGAAAGCGCAAACCGCCCGCTGAGGCGCAGGTCAGGAAGTGTTCTCCCCGCCGACGCGGGGGTGCTCCGCTCGGCCGGCTGTACGCCGAGGCTGCCCCGTCGTTCTCCCCGCCGACGCGGGGGTGCTCCGTCGGCACAGGAGCAGCTGGCTTCGGCGCAGCAGTTCTCCCCGCCGACGCGGGGGTGCTCCGTGGCAGTCGAGGTCGCCGCACTGGTACGACTCGTTCTCCCCGCCGACGCGGGGGTGCTCCGTCGATCGTCACGACTATGAGACGCCGCCGCTCGTTCTCCCCGCCGACGCGGGGGTGCTCCGACCGCGGAGCCGGCCCACATGGCCCACTGCATGTTCTCCCCGCCGACGCGGGGGTGCTCCGTCTGTGGAGCAGTCGGCGGTGATGACGCTGGCGTTCTCCCCGCCGACGCGGGGGTGCTCCGTCGATGGCCCGCGCGTTCTTCCTCGAACGGCAGTTCTCCCCGCCGACGCGGGGGTGCTCCGCCCGCCGGGTTCAGCCGCGCGAGCTCCAGGGCGTTCTCCCCGCCGACGCGGGGGTGCTCCGTCTCCGGCGAGGGCGATGATGGCGCGGGCTTCGTTCTCCCCGCCGACGCGGGGGTGCTCCGATTGGTGCTGCGTCGTGAGCCAGTGTGGAAGGGTTCTCCCCGCCGACGCGGGGGTGCTCCGGGCGGTCAGGCCCTGGTCCTGGAGCTGAACCGGTTCTCCCCGCCGACGCGGGGGTGCTCCGTCCAGGCGGCCCGCGAGAAGGCCTTCGAGCCGGTTCTCCCCGCCGACGCGGGGGTGCTCCGTCCAGGCGGCCCGCGAGAAGGCCTTCGAGCCGGTTCTCCCCGCCGACGCGGGGGTGCTCCGCCCCGAGCCTGGAGACTCGGGGCTTCCTTCCTGTTCTCCCCGCCGACGCGGGGGGGGGCTCCGTCGCCGCCCTTGGTGCGGACATGGACCTCGGCGTCCTCCCCGCCGACGCGGAGGTGCTCCGCCGCCGCCCTTGGTGCGGACATGGACCTCGGCGTTCTCCCCGCCGACGCGGGGGTGCTCCGCCGCGGTACGAGCCGTTCCCCGGCGCGGACTGGTTCTCCCCGCCGACGCGGGGGTGCTCCGGAACGCTGTGGGCCTCTTCGCCGCCGCCCGGCGTTCTCCCCGCCGACGCGGGGGTGCTCCGTTACGAGGCGTCGGAGTGCACGTCGTCGTCCAGTTCTCCCCGCCGACACGGGGGTGCTCCGCCCTTTGGGCGTTCCAAGTTTGGGAGGCGTACGTCTTCCCCGCCGACGCGGGGTGATTAGGCCCGTACCGATCGTGGAAGTCCGCATCTCCTGTCTTCACCGCAGTCGCGAGGCCGTTCCACCCAGTTCGACCAATTGTCGGAGGTGCCCGAAGAGCTCGTAAAAACGGTCATGATCGACACATAGAGTAGCCAGGCACACCTTCCCGTGCAGCCGGGCCCAACCGCCACTAAAGAGACAGCCCCCTGGGGGGAATCTGGGGAGAATCTCGCCCACCGGGGAGCGTCTGGGGAGTCTCGACCGTACAAGACCACACGAACATGAAAGGCCGGGAAAGACGCGAAACCGCAGGCCGGAACGCCTTTAGCTGGAAACCCGCCTGGTCGGCGCGACGTAGCGGTGAACTTCATGACGAAGTTCATCAAATCACGTCCGCGTGTGTCCGGCTCCGGCGCTGCTCGAGCAGTTGACACTGACCTCAGCACGCTCATTGTTGTCGACCTCCCACAACTACACCCCCAGGCCGCGGTCTTCCAGACGCTACGCGGCTGACTTCCTGCAAGGCCGCCAGCCCTCGGACTGTCGCCGATTCAACGCAGTGCACAGGAGAACGACTGGGCCGGGCAGATATCGCAACCTCGGCACCTGACAGACCATCAATAAAGTCAGCATCAGGTCAGCAATAGGACTGCTAAAGCCGTCCACAGACGGCCACACTCTGGAACAGCGCCCCCCCCCCCTGAGCAACCCCTCCAGCTAGCCTGCCACCACGCGCCGAACGCCGCCGAAGACAGAGGCAGGGCTGACCCTAGGTGCCACCCGCACGCTCACCCAGCAAATACCGTTCACACAGGTCAACGCCTGTTCCCACGCGGCTTCAAGGGAACATTCGGCAGCTCCGGCGCCGGAAGTGGATCCCCGTCGTACCCCTCCACCACACCGAACCGCCGCCCCTCCGTCCAGTCCCGCCGGGCCTGGACGATCTCCTCCGTCGACCGGGCGATGAAGTTCCACCACATGACGATCTCCTCGCCGAACGGCGGACCGCCCAGCAGGACCGCGCGGGCGGGGGCGTCCGTCCCGTTGGTGAGGGAGAGGGTGTCGCGCCCGGGCGCCGCGTACCCCAGCTCGGTCCGTGCGAGCGGCGATCCGTCCAGGTGGACCGTGCCGGCGTCGACCAGGAGGCCGTGCTCGAAGGCGGGGTCGACGGCGAGGGTGATGTGCGCGCGCGGTTCCAGGACGAGTTCGGCCCCGAGGAGCGGGGTGAAGGTGCGCACCGGCGAGACGGAACCGGCCAGTTCGCCCAGGAAGACGCGGACCTGCGCGCCGTCGAGCGCGACCGGCGCGGGCGCGTAGTGCTGGAAGTCGCGGCCCGTGCGCCGGTCCGCGTCCGGCAGCGCCACCCACAGCTGTACGCCGTGCAGCACGGTGGTCGTCGGCGTGGAGACCTCCGTGTGGCTGATCCCGTACCCGCCGGTCATCAGGTTCAGCTCGCCCGGGCGGACCATGGCGTGGCTGCCGAGGCTGTCGCGGTGCTCGATCTCTCCGCTGAACAGCCAGCTCACCGTCTGTAGTCCGGTGTGCGGGTGCGGTGCGACGTCCATGCCGCCGCTGACGCCCACGTCGTCGGGGCCGTAGTGGTCGACGAAGCACCAGGCGCCGATGAGGGTCCGCGCCCGCTGCGGCAGCGTGCGGCGCACCTTCATGGAACGCGGCCCGCCGAGCGGTACGTCCCGTGCCGTCAGGACCTCGACGCCGCTGCTCATGGCACCCACCCACCCCATGTAGGTTAAGATTCAACTATTGAGTGTGATCATACGTCCTCGTCCACGCGGCGCCGACCACGCCCCGCGACCACCCGTGAAGGAGTCAGAGTTGAGCGCCGACCAGCGGGTCTTCGTCGACAAGCAGAGTCCCGACGCGTACCAGGCGCTCGTGCGGGCCGGCGAGGCGGTGCGGGCCACCGCCGCCGAGGCGGGCCTCGACCGCCGGCTCGTCGAGCTCGTCAACCTGCGGGTCTCCCAGCTCAACGGCTGCGCCTACTGCCTGAACGTGCACACCCGCGCGGCCCTGCGCGCGGGCGAGACGACGCAGCGGCTCGGGGTGCTCGCGGCCTGGCGCGACACCGAGGTCTTCACCGGCCGCGAGCGGGCCGCCCTGGGACTGGCGGAGGCGACGACCGCCCCGGCCGACGCCGGGCTCCAGAGCGCCGCGTACGAGGAGGCCCGCCGGCACCTCGGGGACGCGGAGATCTCCGCGGTGATCTGGGTCGCCATCACCATCAACGCCTTCAACCGCGTGTCCGTCCTCAGCAAGCACCCGGTCCGGGCCGGCTAGGGCCCGCCCGGTCAGCGCTTGATGGCGACGCCCGCCAGCAGGCTGATCTGGGCGTCCGTGGGCCCGGTGCCGTCGGCCGGCGCGTCGGGGCGCCAGCGGTGGCAGCACACCAGGCCCGGCTCGATCAGGTCGAGTCCGTCGAAGAACCGCAGGACGTCGGCGTGCGAGCGGAAGTCCACCGGAGAACCCGCCCGCGTGTAGACGTCCGCCACCTTGTTCCAGGTGACGGGGTCGAAGTCGGGCGTGCAGTGGTTCATGGCCAGGGCGCTGCCCGGCGCGAGCGGTTCGAGCAGCCGCCGGACGATCGCGTACGGGTCGCTCGGCCCGGTGATGAAGTGCATCAGCGCGTTCAGGGACAGCGCGACGGGCTGCCCGAAGTCCAGCACCTCCGCCTCCTCCACGGCGCTCATCAGCGCGTCGGCGTCGGTGGCGTCGGCCTCCACGTAGGCCGTGCGGCCCTGGGTGGTGCTGCGCATCAGGCGCTCGGCGTACTTCAGGACCAGCGGGTCGTTGTCCGCGTACACGACGCGGGCGTCGCGCGCGACGGACTGGGCGACCTGGTGCAGATTGGGCTCGGTCGGGATGCCGGTGCCGATGTCCAGCCACTGGCGGATGCCGTGCTCCTGGGCCAGGACCCGGGTGGCGCGGTGCATGAACGCCCGGTTCTCCCGGGCGGTCAGATAGATCCCGGGGTGGGCCTCCGCCGCGACCAGGGCCGCCTTCTCGTCGATCTCGAAGTGGTCCTTGCCGCCCAGGAAGTAGTCGTACATCCGGGCCGAGTGCGGCCTGCTCGTGTCGAGGTCGCGGCCGGCCTGCCTGGTGCTCATGTTCGCCCTTTCCTGCGTGTGTGTGTCGGCCCGCGGGCCCGGAACGGGGGACCGCTGTCGTCCCCGCCGTGCGCCGCCGGTCAGCCGGCGGCCAGATGATCGGCCAGGCCCTCCTTGACCCCGCGGACGAACGCGGCGATCTCCTCCGGCGCGTAGATCAGCGCCGGCCCGGCCGGGTCGGTCGACTGCCGCACGGCGACGCGGCCGTCGGCGAGCCGCTTGGTCTCGACGCACTGCCCGCCGTTCGGCCCGCTCCAGGGACGCTCCCATCCCTGTTCGCCGAGATCGCCGGCCGGCATCCCGTTGTACACGTCCTCGCCGGTGACCGTCACGAGTACTCCTTGCGCATGTGGTTCAAGAGCGTCCTGCTGTCGTACGAGGAGGTCGCCAGCGCCATCCGGGAGTGGGCCTCCAGATGGGCGACGACGTCCTCGCGCTGGTCCAGGTAGACGGCGGCGGACAGCAGTTCGCTGTAGACGATGTCGGGCAGCTCCGGCTCCTCGAACCGGAAGTACGTGAACGGCGCGCACGCCCCTGCGTGGGCGCCCGCGCCGAACGGCACGATGTCGACGCTGACGTGCGGGAGTTCGGACATGTCGAGGATCCGCTCGATCTGCTCCCGCATCACGTCGGGGCCGCCCACCATCCGGTGCAGGACGGCCTCCTCCATGACCACCCACAGCGTGGGGGCGTCCTCCCGCTCCAGCAGGCTCTGGCGGCGCAGGCGCAGCTCCACGCGGCGGGCGACCTCCTCGTCGCTGCCGTTCGGCAGGCCGGCGCGGAGCACCGCGTGGGCGTACCGGGGGGTCTGCAACAGGCCCGTCACGTACTGGGGTTCGTAGGTGCGCAGGGTCTTGGCGTCGGTCTCCAGGCTCACGTAGGCGGTGAACCAGCCGGGCACGGCGTCGCGGTAGGAGTGCCACCAGCCCGGCGCGTTGGCCCGCTCGGCCAGCTCGACGAACTCCTCCGTCTCCTGGCGGTCCGCGCCGTAGGTCTCCAGCAGCTTCTCCACGTAGAGAGGCTTCAGCGCGACCTCGGCCTTCTCCAGGCGGCGGATCGTCAGGGGCTTCACGCGCAGGGCTCGCGCCGCGTCCTCCAGTGAGGCGCCGACGCCCAGGCGCATGTCCCGCAGCCGCCGGCCGAGGATCATCCGCAGGACCGTCGGCGCACTGGTGCCGGAACGGGCTTCGCTCACGCCCAGCCTTCCTGAGGGGACATCAACATCACCATTCTCGCAGTGACTTGATGATGACGCCAGGTCGACAACCACTCCCCTGAAATTATCAGGGAGTCGGTTGCAGGGTGCGTGCGTCACGCGCATAGTTGTCGCGTGAGCGGTCACGTCAGCACTGCCGCGCACCGCTCGCGCCGCAGTTCGTACCCCCACACCGCGGCCGCCCGGCGGCCGCCCTGGAAGGCGACCTTCGTGACTCTGTCCCGGCCCAGCACACCGGCCCCGACCCCGGTGTCGGAGACGACCGCGCCCCGCCGGGAGTACTGGTTCGGCCTGCCCGCGCTGCGCACCAGCGCACGATCCGCCCGCGACACCGTGCGGGACCGGCTGCGTGCCTGGCAGGTGCCGGGCGACACCTGTTGCGACGCGGTGCTGCTGGTCTCCGAACTGACGACGAACGCGGTCCTGCACACCGACAGCGGTCAGGTCGTCTGCGGTCTCACGCTCACCGGCGACGAGCGGCTGCTGCGGATCGAACTGCACGACGGCGGCCGCGTCCCGGTCCTGCCGCCCGAGCGCCCCGCGGGCCCCGGCGACGAGAACGGCCGCGGCCTGTTCCTCATCCAGCAGATCGCGGACCGCTGGGGCTCCGCGCGGTCGACGCGGGCCGAGGGCAAGGTGGTCTGGGCCGAGTTGACCTCCTGTCCCTGACCCCGACCCCGATCCCGACCTCGACGGCCTGTGTTCCGACCGGTACCGCGCGGCCCGGCCACGTCCAGGAGGCATTCATGCCCGCACACCCCGAACCCGAGCCGCCCGTCGTGCTGTACGTGTGCGCCGACCGGGCACCGGTCGGGCCGGGGGCGGCCGCGCAGTGCGCGCGGACCGAGGGGCAGGCGTTCGCGGAGGAACGCGGGCTGACGATCGCCGAGGTCGTCACCGACACGTACGGCGAACCGGATCCGGTGCTGCGGACCGGGTGGCGCCGGGTGCGCCAGCTCGTGCAGGGGGGCCGGGTCGCCGAGGTGCTGGTCCGCTGGCCCTGCGCCATCGCGCCGGAGTCGGCGCACGAACTCCGGCGCCGCGAGACCGTCTGGCTCCGCGACCACGGCGTGCGGCTCCGGTACACCTGGGCGCCGCTGTCGGCCGGCAGCGACGACGCCCGCTGACGGCCGGGGGCGGCGGCCCGCCGGGTCAGGGGCGGGCGCGGTGGACGCTGACGGCGTAGCCGCCCGCGTCGAAGGGGGCCGCGTCCCAGGTGGCGAACCGGTCGACGAGGTCGAGGCCGGCCGCGGCGCAGCAGGCGTCGTACTCCTCCAGCGTGAGGCTGGGCGGCACCGGCAGATGCGCCGCGTCCAGGCCGAAGCCCGCGACGAGGAGACCGCCCGGGCGCAGCGCCCCGGCCAGCCGCTCGACGACGACGGGCTCGGTGCCGGGGGTGAGCAGCGCCATGACGTTCCCGGCGGCGACCACGAGGTCGAAGTCCGCGGCGATGCCCAGCCGCGCCGGGTCGAACGCGGCGAGATCGGTCCGGAACCAGGGCAGCCGGGGCGCCCGGGCCCGCGCCACGTCCAGCATCGAGTCGTCGAGGTCGACGCCCACGCAGTCGTGGCCGAGTTCGGCCAGCCGGATCATGACCCGTCCGGTGCCGCAGCCCGCGTCGAGGACGCGGGCGCCCGCGGGCACCAGCGCCGAACAGAACGCGGCCTCGCCGTGCATGTCCTCACCGGCGCGGGCGAGCGCCTCGAAGCGGGCGGCGTAGGCGTCGCCGGACGTCCCGCCGGTCAGGTCCTGCCAGCGGCTCACTTCTTCAGCTCGATCTCGACGAAGGAGAGCGGCGCGTCGCCCGCGTTGACGACCTCGTGCTCGGCGCCGGCCGCGCGGGCGTAGGACTCGCCGGCCCGCAGCGTCGAGGGGGTGACGGTGCCGTCGGCGCCGATCACGTCGGTCCGCCCGTCGGTGACGGGCACGACGACGTAGTCGTACGCGTGGACGTGGCGGCCGGTGCTCTGCCCCTGCTCGAAGTCCCAGCGGGTGACGCGGACGCGCGCGTCCTCGTGCTGCACGGTGGCGCGGGCGGTGGTGCTCATGGTGCTTCTCCTCGGTGCGGTCGGGCGGGGGCCCCGGATCCGCAGGCTAGTGGACGGACCCCCCGGCCCGGCCGACCCCCTGACCTGCCCGGCCGGGTGTCCGGCCTCTACCATCGGCCCTGCTCGGGCGTCTTCCGGCGTCGATGTCGGGCAGTCCAGGAGAGGAACGACCCATGCGTGCTCGGAACATAGGCGCGGCCGCCGCGACGGCCCTGGCCCTGGTGGCCGCCCGCGACCTCGTGCAGAAGAAGCACGCCCTGCTGAGAAACTTCCCGGTGGTCGGGCACGCCCGCTACCTGCTGGAGACGATCGGCCCCGAACTGCGCCAGTACGTCGTGACGTCGAACGACGAGGAGCGGCCGTTCAGCCGCGACCAGCGCAGCTGGATCTACGCGTCGGCGAAGGAGGAGAACAACTACTTCGGGTTCGGCACCGACAACGACGTCGAGCACGTGCAGGGGCACGCGTACGTGAAGCAGCGCACGTTCGCCGGGCCGCTGCCCGACGTGCACGACCCGCAGGCGCCGCTGCCCTCCGCCAAGGTGCTGGGCGGTCCGCGCGGACGCGCCAAGGCGTTCCGTCCGGCGAGCATCGTCAACATCTCGGCGATGAGCTTCGGGTCGCTGTCCGGCGCGGCCGTCACCGCGCTCAACAAGGGCGCGGCGCTGGCCGGCACGATGCACAACACGGGTGAGGGCGGGCTGTCGCCGTACCACCGCAACGGCGGCGATCTCGTGCTCCAGATCGGCACGTCGTACTTCGGCTGCCGTGACGAGGACGGCGCCTTCAGCCTCGACAGGCTGAAGGCGGTCGTGGCGAGCGCCCCGGTCAGGGCCCTGGAGATCAAGCTGTCGCAGGGCGCCAAGCCGGGCCTCGGCGGCATGCTGCCGGGCGCGAAGGTGACCGAGGAGATCGCCGGGATCCGCGGCATCCCGGCCGGCCGGGACTGCGCGTCGCCGTCGCGGCACACCGCGTTCCACGATGTCGACTCGATGCTCGACTTCGTGGAGCTGCTGGCCGCCGAGACCGGGCTGCCGGTCGGGATCAAGAGCGCGGTCGGCGAGATGGGTTTCTGGGAGGAGCTGGCCACCCTGATGGCGCGGGGCGACCGCGGGGTGGACTTCGTGACCGTCGACGGCGGCGAGGGCGGCACCGGCGCCGCCCCGCTGATCTTCAGCGACTCCGTGTCGCTGCCGTTCCGGATGGGGTTCTCGCGCGTCTACAGCGTGTTCGCCGAGCGGGGGCTGACCGACGACGTCACCTTCATCGGGTCGGGCAAGCTCGGGCTGCCGGAGAACGCCGCCGTCGCCTTCGCGCTCGGCGTCGACATGATCAACGTGGCGCGCGAGGCGATGCTGTCCATCGGCTGCATCCAGGCGCAGAAGTGCCACACCGACAAGTGCCCCACCGGGATCGCCACCCAGGCCCCGTGGCTGGTGCGCGGTGTCGACGCGCCGTCGAAGGCCAACCGGGCCGCGATGTATCTGCGCACCCTGCGGCGGGAGTTGCTGAAGGTGTCGGGGGCGGTCGGGGTGGCGCACCCGTCCCTGATCACGCCCGCCGACATCGACATCATGAACGGCGACTACGAGGCCCGTTCCCTCGCGAGCGTCTACGGCTATCAGGACGGCTGGGGCGAGCTCTCGCCGCGGCTCGCCGAGGAGATCACCGCGCTGCTCACCGACGGTCCGGTCACCGGTGGTCCGGCGGCGCCGCCCGGGGCGGGCGACTGACCTCCTGCTGGTTGGCACGTCGATGACGTGCTCTTGTTGGGACGTTTGCCTTCCCATTGCCCCGTCATGTGCGGCCCGCCTGATGAGCTGTCCGAGACATGACGGACGGGGGCCGGATGGCGATCGAACTGCCGGGGGAAGTGGTGTCGTTCCTCCAGTTCATCGGTGTGAACTGGCCGAACGTCGACGAGGACAGGGTCCGTGAGTTCGCCGCGCACGTGCGGGAGTTCGCGGAGAACGTCGACGACACGCACCAGGAGTCCACGGCGACCGTCAAGCGGCTCGGCGAGGCCTACCAGGGGGCGTCCTACGACGCGCTGCTGGCGAAGTGGGCGCAGTTGTCGAACAGTCACATGTCCGAGCTGGTCGGCGCCTGCCACACGGTCGCGACGGCGCTCGACGTCGCGGCCGATGTGATCGTGGCGATGAAGGCCGAGGCGATCGCGGAGCTGGTGGTGCTGGCCGCCACCTTCGTCGCCGACCAGGCGGCGGCGGTGGCGACCCTCGGCCTCGCCGAGGCGGCCGAGGTGCTGGTCGTCGAGGCCGCGGAGAAGCTGATGGACCTCCTCGAACAGCAGCTGGAGCAGTACATCGTCGGGCAGGTGATCGAGGCCGCCATGGATCCGCTGGTGGACGTGGTCGGCCGGGCCGTGTCCGGGCTGGTGTTCCAGTCGGCCGAGTCCGCGCTCGGCGTCTCCGCCGGGGGCGGCGGTGCGGTCGGCGAGGGCTTCTCGGTGCACCCCGAGCAGATGCACGCGCACGCCGAGCTGATGCGCGGCCACGCCGAGACGGTGGTCGCGCACGCGCAGGCGTTCCAAACGAAGCTCGCCGGGGTGACGTTCGAGTGAGCAACCAGATCGTCAAGGCCCTGGAGAGCGGGGCCCAGAAGATGGCGAAGGCCATCGGCGAGGACGCCGGGAAGGCCGTCAGGGACTTCTACCAGGACACAGGCAAGCGGCTGCGGAAGGTCGCCGACAACCACGTCGAGAACGACGCCAGGCACGCCGCCGAGCTGGAGAAGATCCTCAAGGGCGGCGGCAAGGAGGACCTCCCGGGCCCGCACCCCGGCGCGGCCGGGCGGGGTCCCGGCGGCGGTCACGGGGGCCGCGAGCAGGTGCGGGACCCGCGCGAGGCGGGCCGCCCGCCGGAGTCGGTGTGCCAGGGCGGCGAGCCGGTCGACATGGCGACGGGCCGCATGTTCATCGAGCAGCAGGACCTGTCCCTGCCCGGCTCCCTGGCGCTGCTGTTCACGCGCTCGTACGAGTCCGGGTACCGGGCCGGGCGCTGGATGGGCCCGCACTGGGTGTGCACCTTCGACGAGCGGCTGGAGACCGACGCCGAGGGGGTCGTGCATCTCGGCGCGGACCGGGTCGCGCAGGCGTATCCGCACCCGGAGGGCGACGAGGCGGTGCAGGCGTCGGCCGGTGCCCGGCTGGACCTGCGGGCGGGCGACCACGACGGCGAGTACACCCTGACCGACGTCGTCTCGGGCCTGGTCCGGGAGTTCGGCGCCGGCCCCGACGCCGGGACCGCGCTGCTGACCGGGATCCGCGACCGGGCCGGTCACCGGGTCGACTTCGGCTACGCGGCGGACGGCGCCCCGCTGAGCATGACGCACTCGGGCGGCTATCGCGTCCTGGTCGACACCGACGCGGGCCGGATCACCGCGCTGCGGCTGGCCGGTGCAGGGGCGGGCGGCGACAGCGCGCTGCTGAAGAGCTACGACTATGTGGGCGGCCATCTCAGCGGGGTGTACGACTCCTCGGGGCGCCCGCTGCGCTTCACCAACGACGAGCAGGGCCGGATCGTCGCGTGGACCGACCGCAACAACACCCGCTACCGGTACGTGTACGACGAGCGGGACCGGGTCGTCACGGAGGGCGGCGCCGACGGCTCGCTGGCCTTCCGCTTCGACTACGGCGAGCCCGATCCGGCCACCGGCCTGAAGGTGCACAGCGAGACCGACGCGCTCGGCCGCACCACCCGCTACCACGTCAACGAGCACGCGCAGATCGTCGCGCAGACCGATCCGCTCGGGAACACCACCCGCTTCGAGCGCGACGCCTACGACCGGCTGGTGTCGCGGACGGACCCGCTCGGGCGCACCACCCGGTACGAGTACGGCGACGCGGGGGCGCTGATCGGGGTGGTCCGGCCCGACGGACAGCGGTCCACGGCCGCGTACTTCAGCGACGCGGGCGGTCCGACGCTGCTGACCCGGCCGGGCGGGCGGACCTGGCACCAGACCTACGACGGGGCGGGGCGGCGCACCTCGGTCACCGACCCGACCGGGGCGACCACCCGCTACGCCTACGACGAGGCCGGGCACCTCGCCGCCGTGACGGACGCCCTCGGCCACGCCACCCGGATCCGCTGCAACCGGGCCGGGCTGCCCGTCGAGTTCACCGACCGGGCCGGGGCGACCAGCCGTTACGAGCGCGACGCCTTCGGCCGGGTCGTCGCCGTCACCGACCAGCTGGGCGGCGTCACCCGGCTGTCCTGGACCGTCGAGGGCAGGCTGACGTCGTACGCGGCGCCCGACGGCACCACCGAGAGCTGGACGTACGACGACGAGGGCAACGTCCTCGCGCACACCGACCGGATCGGCCAGGTCACGCGGTTCGCGTACACGCCGTTCGAGACGCTCGCCGAGCGCGTCGACCCGGACGGCACCCGGCTGACGTTCGCCTACGACGCGCACATGCAGCTGGTCTCCGTCACCGACGCGCTCGGGCGGGCGTGGACGTACACGTACGACGCCGCGGGACAGCTGGTCGCCGAGACCGACTTCGACGGCCGCAGCGTCGGCTACCAGCTGGACGCCGCCGGGCAGCTCGTCGCCCGGACCAACCCGCTGGGCCAGCGCATCCAGTACACGTACGACGTCGTCGGGCAGTTGACGGCCAAGACGGCCGACGGCGCGGTGACCACCTACGCCTACGACGAGGCCGGCCATCTGGTCCGCGCCACCGGCCCCGACACGGACCTCGTGCGCACCGTCGACGCGCTGGGCAACCTGCTCGACGAGACGGTCGACGGGCAGACGCTCCGCCACACGCTCGACGCGGTCGGCCGGCGCACCGGGCGGACGACCCCGCGCGGCCACACCAGCGCGTGGACGTACGACGCGGCGGGCCGGCGCACCTCGCTGACGACGCCCGGCGGGCGGATCGACTTCGCCTACGACGCGGCGGGCCACGAGAGCGAGCGCACCATCGGCGGGCGGCTCACCCTGTCCAGCGCCCGGGACGCCGAGCACCGGCTGACCGGCCAGATCCTGCGCTCCGGTGGGTCGGTGCTGCAACGCCGTGACTACCACTACCGCGACGACGGGTCCGTGACCGGGATCGAGGACCGGCTGGCCGGTCCCCGCACCTTCGATCTCGACGGCGCGGGCCGGGTCACCGCCGTGCACGCCGACTGGACGGAGCGCTACGCCTACGACCCGGTCGGCAACCTCACGGACGCCGTCTGGCCCGCCGCCGGCGCGCCCGAGGCGGAGGCCGCGCTCGGGGCACGCACCCTCACCGGCGGCCGGCTCGACGCCGCGGGCCGGGTGCGCTACGAGTACGACGGCGCGGGCCGCACGGTCCTGCGCCAGATCACCCGGCTGTCGCGGAAGCCCGCCACGTGGCGCTACACCTGGGACGCCGAGGACCGCCTCACCGGGGTGACCACGCCGGACGGCATCCGCTGGCGCTACCGCTACGACCCGTTCGGCCGCCGGACCGCCAAGGAGCGGCTCGGCGCGGACGGTGTCACCGTCGCGGAGCGCACGGACTTCACCTGGGACGGGTCGACCCTCGTCGAGCAGACCGTGCACGCGCCGTCGCTCCCCGGCCCGTACACGATGACCTGGGACCACCGGGGCCTGCACCCGCTCGCCCAGTCGGAGACCATCACCACCCCGGCGGGCGCCGACACCCCGCAGGAGCAGATCGACCGGCGGTTCTTCGCGATCGTCACCGACCTCGTCGGCACCCCGACCGAACTGGTCGACCCGGCCACCGACACCATCGCCTGGCGGGCGGTCCGCACGCTGTGGGGCAGCACCACGTGGGCCGCCGGCGGCACGACGTACACGCCGCTGCGCTTTCCCGGCCAGTACTTCGACCCGGAGACCCGGCTCCACTACAACCTCAACCGGTACTACGACCCCGAGACGGCCCGCTACACCACGCCCGACCCGCTCGGTCTCGGCCCCGGGCCCAACCCCGACGCCTACGTGCACAATCCGCACACCTGGTGCGACCCGCTCGGCCTGATGCCGGACCCGTCCGACGCCCTCAAGAAGGAGCTGATGGCCAAGGGCAAGCAGCGGGCGCAGGAGGTCGCGGCGGCGACCGGCGACGACGATCTGCCGCCGGGCGCCTACTCGGTGGGCAAGGACCGCACCACCGGTAGGGTCTACTACGGCGAGAGCGGCCCGGAGACCGGACACCACCAGTCCGTGAGCGAGGCCCTGCCCGCCGAGTCCCAGCGGGCGGACGGGCGGCCGCCCGGGGTGTGCGGTGAACCGCGTATGTTCACCAACGCGATCAAGGACGGCGCGGATCCCAAGAACATCGATCTGGTGACCGTCAACACGAAGGGCAAGAAGTTCAAGATGTGCGAGAACTGCTCGACCTGGGTTCCCGACTTCGCGGGAGAGGTGCTGACGGGATGACGGACACCAGGGAGCACCCGGCGCTCCGACAGCTGCGGGACGACCTGGCGGGGACCGCGTCCCTCACCCTGCACGCGCTGGACGTCGAGGAGGCGTGCGCGCGGTACGCCGAGGACGGCTACGAGGTCACCCCCGGGCTCCGCGCCTTCCTGGAGCGGTACGGCGAGATCACCGTGACCTGGCGGTGGCGGCAGCGGGAGCAGGTCCTGACGACGGCGGTGGAGCCGACGCTGGAGTCCACCCACGCCACGCCCCGGGCCGTGCGGGTCCTCGGCAAGCGGCTCGGCTTCCCGGTCCTGCTGGTCGGCACCGTGTTCTCCACCGAGGAGGCGGTCCTGGTCGCGGAGAACGGCGAGGTCCTGTTCTACGGCGACGCCGGGTTCCAGCGCGTCGGCGCCGGCTTCGAGGACGCGGTCCGCGCGCTGGTCGCGGGCGACTGGGACAAGACCTTCTTCTGAGCCCTTCTGAGCCCTTCCGAGCCATAGGGGCGGGCGCCGCCGGGGCGTTCACTCCCCCGCGGGCACGTGCCCGAGCAGGTGCAGTTCCTCGGTGTCCAGGCGGCCCTGGATGCGGCGCAGCACCGTGTCGTCGATGTCGCCCGTGTCCCGCAGCCGGACGACGACGGACCGGCGTTCGGCGAGGAGGGCGAGGCTGAGGGCGGTGTGGTCGTCGGTGAGGCGGCGCGGGTGCAGGGCGCGCTCCTCGGGGTCGTCGGGGACGGTGGCGCAGCGCTGGGCGACCGTGTCGGCCTGCAACCGGTGCGAGCGCTCGATCGCCTCGCGGATGGCGGGCGCCGTCTCCAGGCGGCCGGCCAGGTCGGGCAGCGCGGCGAGCGCGGACTCCAGGGCGGCGGACTCGGCGAGCCATTCCTCGCGGGCGACGGAGCGGTCGTTCGGGATGCGCGCCCAGCGCACCACCACCGGCAGGACGAGCGCCTGCGCCATCGTCACGACGATGACGACGCCGGTGACGAAGACGATGAGCTGCCGGGAGGGGAAGGCGGATCCGTCGTCGAGGCGGGCGGGGACGCCGAGCACGGCGGCCAGCGAGATCGCCCCGCGGAACCCGGACAGGGCGCTCACCGTCAGGCGGCGGCCGGAGTACGTGGTGCCGGAGGCGCGAGCGGTGCCCCGGCGGGCGATCCGGAAGAAGCCGGCGACCCCGAAGTAGTAGGCGAAGCGCACGGCGACGATGGTTCCGGCGACGGCGAGCCCGGTGCCGATCGCGCGCGGGATCTCGTCATCGCCCATGGTGCGCAGGGAGAAGTCGAGCTCGACGCCGATGAGGACGAACAGGGAGCCGTTGAGGAGGTAGGTGGCGACCTGCCAGAAGTTCTGCGCCTGGACCCGGACCTCGGCGCGCACGGTGCGCGGACCGCTCTGGCTGAGCATGAGCCCGCACACCACGACGGCGACCACGCCCGAGGCGTCGATCCGCTCGGCGACGAGGTAGCCGGAGAACGGGGCGAGCAGCAACAGCACCTGGCCGCGCAGCGCGTCGGCCTGCGCCATGCGGGCGCGGAACCACTGCACGACCGTGCCGGCGGCGAGGCCGATCAGCGCGCCGCCGCCGTAGCCGAGGACGAACAGCCAGCCGACGTGCGGGACGGTGACGTCCTCGGTGCCGACGGTGACGCCGACGGCGATGCCGTAGACGACCAGTGCCGTGCCGTCGTTGAGCAGGCTCTCGGCGCGCAGCAGGGTGATGTCCCGGCGCGGCAGCAGCCGGGCCACGACGTTGACGGCCGTCGCGTCGGTGGGGGCGACGGCCGCGCCCAGCACCCAGGCGGGTCCCCAGCCGATGCCGAGCGCGTGCGCGACGCAGGCCACCGACGCGGCCGAGGCGATGACCAGCACGGTGGCGGCGAGGGCGACGTCGGTGAGGTGGCGGCGGATCTCGCGCAGGGAGGTGTTGAGGCTCTCCCAGGCCAGCAGCACGGGCAGGAACAGCAGCAGCACCACCTCGGAGGGCAGTTCCACCTCCCGCAGCGCGGGGATCAGGCCGATGAGCACGCCCATGACCATGAGCACCACCGGCGGTGCGATGCGCAGTCGGTCACCGAGCGCGGAGCCGACCAGTACGGCGATCCCCAACAGCACGACCAGTTCCAGACCGAGCACGCGTTCCTCCCTCAGGCACGGCACCGACACGGTGCTGCCCCAACTGTGCCGTGTGCCCGGGCGGAAGACCGCGCCGGTGTGCCGGTGTCGGGTCAGCCGGGGGTGTTCGGCGTCGCCGAGGGGGCGCCCCGGTCCGCGTCGGCCGGGGCCGACGGTGACGGCACCGCGGTCGACGGCGGCGGCGAGGCGGACGGTGTCGGCGGCGTGGGGCGGGGTGTGGGCCGGCCGTCGGGCGCGGCCGGCGGGGCGGGCACGCGGTGCGGCTCCGGGTCCGGGGCCAGGGCGGACCAGCCGGCGACGAGGGCCGCGGCGGCGGCGAGCCCGGCGAGCGGCAGCGCGATCCGGCGCCGGACGTGGTGGAGCAGGGGCGGCCGGCGCGGGTGGGGTCCGGGCGGGGCGGCCGGGCGCAACGCCCGGACGGTGACGGCGTCGGCGCGGGCGGCGAGCGCGTCGTGCAGGCGGCGTTCGGTCGGCCGGGCGGGCCGTCCGGCGGGGTCCGGCCATGGGGGGCGGGGCGGTCGGGGCGTCATATCCGGCCCTCCAGGATCTTTTCGAGTGCGTCCAGCGCGCGGCTGGCGTTCGACTTCACCGCGCCCCTGCTGATGCCGAGGGTGGTGGCGATCTCGGCCTCGCTGAGGTCGGCCCAGTAGCGCAGCACGAGGACCTCGCGGCGGCGCGGGGTGAGCCGGGCGAGCGCGGCGAGGACCTCGCGGTGCGCCTCGTCGAGGACGACGGATTCCTCGGCGGAGGGCGTCTCGCCGGCCGGCGGCGGGGTCCAGGCGCGGGCCGTGCGGCGCCGGCGCAGCACCGAACGGGCGGTGTTGACGACCGACGTCCGCAGGTAGCCGAGCGCGTTGTCGACCTCCGTGATCCGCTCGCCGTGGCGTCGGTAGAGCGCGGTGAACGCGTCCTGCACGACGTCCTCGGCGGTGGACAGGTCGTCCACGAGCAGCACCGCGAGCCGGACCATGCGCAGCCGGTGCGCGTGGTAGAGCTCGCTGATCGTGGGCGGCCGCTCGGGCCGTGCGGGCGGGTACGGGCGCGTGCCGCCGTACGCGGAGGTGTGCGGCGGCGTGTCCGGTCCCGGCGCCGTTTCGAGCGTGCCGCGGTCGTGGCGCAGCAGCCCGCGCAGCACCTCCCGCCACCCGGGGCGGCCCCGGCCGTGCGGGAGCGTGAACGGCCGGGGCCGGTGGGCGGGTTCGATGGCTGCGGGGCTGTGCACGGGGGTTCCTCGGGGCGGGTGTCAGCGGTGCGAGCGGCGGCGTGCGGCGAAGAGGGCACCCGCCCCGCCGGCGACGAGGACGGCGGCCCCGGCGCCCAGGGCGGTGGTGCCGGTCCGCGAGGCGCCGGTGTGGGCCAGCTCGTCCTGGGAGGGGGCGGGCGCGGGCGCCGCGGTGCCGCCGGGCGCCGCCGAGGGGGCTTCGCTCCCCGCCTTCCCCGGGGCGGCCGGCGCGGCCGAGGGCGCGTCGGACGGCGGCTCGCTGGCGGCCGGGGTCGGAGCGGCGGTGCCGGGGGCGGAGGGCACGGGGCTCGGCGTGGCGGTGGCGGCGGCCGTGGCAGCGGCCGTGGGGGCGGCCGACGCGTGGGCCGGGGCGGCGTGGGCGGCGGGCGTCGTGGCCAGGGCGGCCAGCAGGCCGGTGGCGATCAGGGCGCTGCGGACGGGGACGAGGTGGTTCACGGTCGTACTCCACATGTCGGGACGGGCAGACGGTCGGGGCCGTCGGGGGGACGGGGACGAGTCGGGAGGGTCGGGAGGGTCGGGACGGGGCGCCGGAGGGCGCCCTTCACCTCCACACGACGCGCGAGCCCGCCGCGGGTTGCCGCGCTCGGAGAGATTTCTTCGCCGGGAGCGCGGCGGGCGCCGGGGCCCCAGTCTGGCCATCGCGGACGGCGGGCCCGTAGGGTGGGCCCCGCAGCTGGTTCGCCCCGTCCGCCAGGCGGGATGCGTCGCAAGAGGGAACCCGGTGGGAATCCGGGACTGCCCCGCAGCGGTGAGTGGGAACGACCGCCGTCATACGCACTGGGCCCGAGGAACGGGACCTGGGAAGCGACGGCCAGTAGATGTCCTCCGTCCGGACGAACCGTACGGAGAACGCGCCCGCGAGTCCGAAGACCTGCCAACTGCCCGTGCGCGTACGACGCGTGCGCGGACATCCCGGTGACCTCGTGGGCGGGTCGGCGTGCATATCCGGCGGACGGCCGCGCGGCACAGCGCGGGGAGCCCCGCCGTTTCTGTCGCTCCTTCACGCGTTCGGGTCCTCGGGATCCCAGGGATACGTCTCTCGAAGGAGAACTCCGTGACCACGAGGACCGCAGCCGCGGCAGCACGGGCCACCGTGTACGGCTACCCCCGTCAGGGGAGCGACCGTGAACTGAAGAAGGCCGTCGAGGGGTACTGGAAGGGCCGGGTCACCGCCGACGCCCTGCGGGACACCGCCGCCGGGCTGCGCCGCGCCCGCCGCGCGGAGCTGGCGGCCGCCGGCATCGACGAGATCCCCACCGGCGACTTCTCGTACTACGACCACGTCCTGGACACCACGGTGATGGTCGGCGCGATCCCCGAGCGCCACCGGGCCGCCGTCGAGGCCGACGCCCTGGACGGCTACTTCGCGATGGCGCGCGGCACCCAGGACGTGGCGCCGCTGGAGATGACCAAGTGGTTCGACACGAACTACCACTACCTGGTGCCCGAGTTGGGACCGGACACGGTGTTCGGCGCCGACTCCGCCCGGCAGGTCGCCGAGTTCCGGGAGGCGTCCGCCGAGGGCCGCGCCGCCCGTCCGGTCCTGGTCGGCCCCGTCACGTACCTCCTGCTGGCGAAGCCCGCTCCGGGCGTCGCCGCCGGGTTCGACCCGCTGACCCTGCTGGACCGGCTGCTGCCGGTGTACGCCGAGGTCCTCGCCGACCTGCGGGCCGCCGGGGCGGACTGGGTGCAGCTCGACGAGCCCGCGCTGGTGCAGGACCGCACGCCGGCCGAACTGAACGCCGCGGAACGGGCCTACCGCGAGCTGGGTGGGGCGAGCGACCGGCCCCGGCTGCTGGTGGCCTCCTACTTCGACCGGCTCGGCGACGCCCTGCCGGTGCTGGCGAAGGCGCCCGTCGAGGGTCTCGCCCTCGACTTCACCGGCGCCGCGGCGGGCCAACTGGACGCGCTCGCCGCCGTCGGCGGGCTGCCGGGCAAGCGGCTGGTCGCCGGCGTGGTCGACGGCCGCAACATCTGGGTCAACGACCTGGAGAAGTCCCTCGCCACGCTCGGCACCCTGCTGGGGCTCGCCGACCGGGTGGACGTCGCCGCGTCCTGCTCGCTGCTGCACGTGCCGCTGGACACCGCCCTGGAGCGGGAGATCGACCCGCAGATCCTGCGCTGGCTCGCCTTCGCCCGCCAGAAGACGGCGGAGGTCGCCACGCTCGCCAGGGGGATCGCCCGCGGCACGGACGCGATCGCCGCGGAGCTGGCGGTGAACCGTGCGGCGCTCTCCTCCCGTGCCACCTCGCCCCTCACCCGTGACCCCGCGGTGCGGGCCCGCGCCGCCGCGGTCACCGGCGCGGACACCCGGCGCTCGCTGCCGTACCCCGAGCGGGCGGCGGCCCAGCGCGCCCGGCTGAAGCTGCCGCTGCTGCCGACGACCACCATCGGCTCGTTCCCGCAGACCGCCGAACTGCGCACGGCGCGCGCCGATGTGCGTGCGGGACGGATCGACACCGCGGGCTACGAGGAGCGCGTCAGGGACGAGATCCGCGAGGTCGTCGCCTTCCAGGAGAAGACCGGCATCGACGTCCTGGTGCACGGTGAGCCCGAACGGAACGACATGGTGCAGTACTTCGCGGAGCGGCTCACCGGCTTTCTGGCGACGCGGCACGGCTGGGTGCAGTCCTACGGCACCCGTTACGTCCGGCCGCCGGTCCTGGCCGGTGACATCTCCCGTCCCGAGCCGATGACGGTGCGCTGGACGTCGTACGCGCAGTCGCTGTCCGAGCGCCCCGTCAAGGGCATGCTGACCGGGCCGGTGACCATGCTCGCCTGGTCCTTCGTCCGCGACGACCAGCCGCTCGGCGACACCGCGCGCCAGGTCGCGCTCGCGCTGCGCGACGAGGTCCACGACCTGGAGGCGAGCGGCACCCCGGTCATCCAGGTCGACGAGCCCGCGCTGCGCGAGACGCTGCCGCTGCGGGCCGCCGGCCGCGCCGCCTACCTGGACTGGGCGACGGAGGCGTTCCGGCTGACCACCGCGGGCGTGCGGCCGGACACCCAGATCCACACGCACATGTGCTACGCCGAGTTCGGCGACATCGTGCAGGCGATCGACGACCTCGACGCCGACGTGATCAGCCTGGAGGCGGCGCGCTCGCACATGCAGGTCGCCGCGGAACTCGCCGCGCACGGCTACCCGCGCGAGGCCGGTCCCGGGGTGTACGACATCCACTCGCCGCGCGTGCCGAGCGCGCGGGAGGCGGCGGCCCTGCTGCGCAAGGGACTTGAGGCGATTCCGGCCGAGCGGCTGTGGGTCAATCCGGACTGCGGCCTGAAGACCCGCGGCTGGCCGGAGACCCGCTCGTCCCTGGAGAACCTGGTGTCGGCCGCGCGGACCGTGCGCGGGGAGCTCGGTCCGGCCTGATCCGGTGTCACCGGGCCGGGACCCGAACGGTGTCCCGGCCCGGTGACGACGCGCAGGTCGGAGCGGACATCCCGGGTCCCGCCCGGCCGGCCGCGCGCGTGCCGAATGCGGGCAGAATCGGCCGAGTTCGAGAAAAACTGCAGGTCAGTTGCGTTACCATGAGCGTCGCTCCACGATCGGCCGGACACCGGACACGCACCCCACGGTCCGAGGCAATCCGAGAGGACATGAACGGTGTACTGCCCCTTCTGCAGGCTCCCCGACAGCCGTGTCATCGACAGCCGGTCGACCGATGACGGCACATCGATCCGCCGCCGCCGGCAGTGCGCGCACTGCCAGCGCCGTTTCACCACGCTGGAGACGTACTCCCTGCTCGTGGTCAAGCGCAGCGGTGTGACCGAGCCGTTCAGCCGCACCAAGATCGTCAGCAGTGTCCGCAAGGCGTGCCAGGGGCGTCCCATCACGGAGGACATGCTCGACCGGCTCGGCCAGCAGGTGGAGGAGAACCTGCGGGCCGCGGGGAGCGCCCAATTGAGCACCCATGACGTGGGGCTCGCCGTTCTGGAGCCGCTCAGCGAGCTGGACCCGGTGGCCTACATGCGGTTCGCCTCCGTCTACCGCGCCTTCGAGTCCCTCAGCGACTTCGAGAACGCCATCGCGGAGCTGCGGGCCAAGTGCGGCCAGGCGGTGGACTGACCACCGCGGGGTGGTCAGTCCGTGGAGGGGTGGTCAGTCCGTGGCGGGCGCGGGCCGCTCGCCCGGCCCGTCCGGGTTCCGCAGCAGGTAGGTGTCCATGATCCAGCCGTGCCGCGCGCGGGCCTCGGAGCGCACCTGCCGGATGCGGTCGCGGACCTCGTCCAGGGGCCCGGCGATCAGCAGTTCGTCCGGGGTACCCAGGTAGGCGCCCCAGTAGATCCACCGGCCCGCGCCCTCGACCCGGGTGAACGACTCGCCGCCGTCGAGCATGACGACGACGTCCCCGTCGTCGTGCCGGTCGACCTCGGGCAGCCGGCGGGCCGGGGTGATGTGCACGGGGCGGCCGACCTGGTTGAGGGGGATGCGGTGGCGCGCGGCGAGCGTGGACACGCTGGTGATGCCGGGGATCACCTCGACGGCCGCGTCGACCCGGCCGCGGGTCCCGATGTCGGCGAGGATGCCGAGGGTGCTGTCGTAGAGCGACGGGTCGCCCCACACGAGGAACGCTCCGGTCCCGCCGGGCTCCAGCTCGTCCAGCATCAGCCGCTCGAAGAGGTCGCCGCGCCGGGCGCGCCAGTCCTCGATGGTGGACGTGTAGGCGGAGCGGTCCATGGGACGGCGGTTGCGGCTCGGGTCCTCGACCTCCACCACGCGGTACGGGGCCTCGGCGTGCTCCTCCAGCATCTGGTGGCGCAGGTCCGTGAGCGCGGACTTGTCGGCCCCCTTGCCGACGACGAAGAAGACGTCGGCGCGCCGGATGGCCTTCACGGCCTGGAGGGTCAGGTGGTCGGGGTCGCCGGCGCCGATCCCGATGACGAGGATGGTGCGCTGCCGTGTGTCCGACGCGTCCGGCGTCTCCAGTGTGTCCGACGTGTGCGGCGTGTCCGCTGTGTGCGCGTCGTCCTGCGTGTGCGCGTGCTGCGTGCCCGTGTTCTGCGTGCCCATGACGACAGTCTCGCAGTACCCGGCGGCCGTCTCCGTGCGGGCCCCTGAGTGGGGGCAGGTCGGGCGTGGCGGGGAGGTCCGTGGCGGGCGGGGGCCGGTACGGGCCGGGTGCTAGGTTCGCCACGCCGCGGGGACCGGCGCCCGCCGGGGGCTCCCCGACCTCCTCCGCCGAACTCCCCTGGACTCCCTTGGACTCCCCTGGACTCTCCCGGGGTGGCTCTCCCGCACTCCCCCGAAGGCTCTCCTGAAGGCTCACCCGGAAAGAAGGAACGCGTCGTGACCCGCCGTGTCTGGTTCGTCCCGCCCGCCCTGAACGCCTCGCTGCGGCAGGCCCGGTTCGACGACGGGGCCGCGCTGGATCCCGCCGGCCGGGCGGCCGCCCGCGCGGCGGCGCCCGCACTGCCCGCGCCCGCGCGTGCCGTGGCATCCGGGAGCCCGCGCTGCCGGGAGACGGCCGCGCTGCTGGGGCTCGGCGCGCCGTCGACGCCGGAGGCGCTGGCCGCGCCGGACACGGGGAGCTGGCGCGGCCGGACCCTGGCCGAGGTGAGCGGGTCGTCGCCGGAGGAGGTGGGCCGCTGGCTCGGCGATCCCGCGTTCCGGGCCGGCGGCGGGGAGTCGGTGGCGGACGTGTGCGCGCGGGTGGCCGGCTGGCTGGACGCGCTCGACGCACCCGGGGTTCCCGGCGCGCCCGGCGGGAGTGCGGCGGGGGCGGACGCCGGGCTCGTGATCGGGGTGGTGGAGCCCGAGCTGGTGCGCGCGGCCGTGGTGCACGCCCTGGGCGCGCCGCTGTCGGCGTACTGGCGCTGCGACGTGGCGCCGCTGACGGTCACCGAGCTGAGCGGGCGCGCGGGCCGGTGGAACGTGCGCTGCGGACGGCCGCTGACGGCGCCCGGCTCCGCCACCGGCGCGGACTCCCAGGAGGCGTCGTCCCGGTAGCGGCGCAGCGCCCTGGCGAGGGCGCACCGCGGGCAGCCGGGATCGGGGGGCGGCCCGCGCCCGGGGTATGGCGCAGGTGGTCCCGATGCAGTCGCCCGCAGTGCTTCCAGGTCCGCCAGCGGGCGCGCGGTCCGCTTGGCCTGCCGGGCCAGGACGCGGACCCGTGCGCTCCGGCCGCCGATCCGCCGTCCGCTCGCGACGAGCCGGCCGTACTCCTCGACGGTGACGGCGATCGCCTCGCGACCGTCGAGCACGATGTGCCGTGGTCGAGCACGATGTGCCCGTGGTCGAGCACGATGTGCCCGCGGTCGTGGCGCTCCGCTCCTTCGGCTCCTCGCTCCGTGCGCCGGACCCGCGGGGCCCCGGTTCGACGCGAGAGGGCCCGCGGATGGTTCCGCGGGCCCTCTGCTCAGGTTCGATCCGGCTGCGCGAACGGCCTGTTCAGTTCGCCGCGGGTACCGCCCGGCGGACCGGGGCGGGCCCGGGGTTGAGCAGCCGTTCGGCCAACTCGCCGAAGAGCAGCCCGAATCCGGTCCACAGCGTGATCTGGATGGCCAGCGTGGAGACCCGGAAGCGCCAGAGCACCGAGGCCGGGAAGTGTTCGGGCACCTCGTTGATCGCGGGCAGGAACTGGAAGGCCAGTGCGATGACGACGGCGAAGGCGAGGACGGCGGTCACGGTGGCCCACCAGGTGCCCAGGCGCGGCGCGAGTCGCTTGCCGAGGATGGTCGCCGCGACCGCGAGGAGGATGCTGAGCACCATCATGAGGAAGTACAGGGTGGTCCGTTTGCCGATGGTGTCGTGGTTGCCGACGGCGGGCGGATTGGCCGGGTACTTCAGGAACGGGACGAGGTAGACGGCGACCAGCGCACAGCCCGACAGCAGCAGGGCGGTCGCGCGGGGGCCGAAGCGTCCCACCCGGCCGAGCGCGAAGCAGAAGGCGAGTGCGGCGATGCCGCCGAAGGCGACGCCGTAGACGAGGACCCCGGTGGCGAGTCCGGCCGTCGATTGCAGGCTGCGGGAGACGAGTTCGACCTCGTCGCCGTGCGCGTGCCCGGCGTGGGCCTCCTCGAAGCCGATCGCCTTGTCGACGAGCGGCTCACCGAGCCAGTAGGAGATGACCAGGGCGAGCACGCCGGCGGCGAGGCCGGCGAGCATGCCCCGGACGAGCAGGTTTCGTACGGTGGTCGAGTTCATGGGAGCGCGACGTTCCTCCGCCTTCTCAGTGGCAGGGGAAGCCGAGCAGGTGACGGGCGTCGTGCACCCATTCGTGGACACCCGCCCCGCTGAACACGGAGGTGGCGCCCTGTTCGGCGCCGACGAAGTACAGCAGGACCAACATCAGGACGCCGAAGAACGCCGCCCAGGGGGCGATGGCCTTCAGCGGCAGCTTGGCCGGTATGGCGGGGGTGGTGGCGGTCGGCTGGGCGACATGCTGCGCCATGGCTGGGCCTCCTTCGGGAGTTCGCGTCCCGTCTCGGTGGTGCACATGGACGACCGTCACGGGTCTGACTCAGCGGGCGCGCGAGGCGTCCGTATCACAGTGGCGCGACCGTGCCGGATTCTCACCGGCTTCCGTCGACCGTCGTCGATAACGCCCTGACATTACCTTCTGTCGCGTTCATGGCCAAGACCACCCGGCTCCGGGCCGCGCTCCCGGGCGCCTCCGGACCCGGCCCGCCCCGGCCGCCGCTCCCGCCAGGATCCCTTCCGGCCAAATTCGGCCGTCGAGCTGGCCGAAAAGAGCCCTTCACGGCGGACGGGCGGGCTCCGCTACACCCCATACCCCCTAGAGGTATGAGCCCACCCTCTCACCGCCCCTCGCCACCCACTTTTGTCAACGCGCTGTCAAAACCGGCGCATTGAGGCTGGTGGCGCCGTCGGGCCGGGCCCCGGGCACCCTCTCCGCGCGCGCCCCGGCGGCCCGTCCCCCCGCCCCCAAAGGCCGCTGTGGGCGCGGAATCTGAGGGGGGATCACGGTGATAGCATCCCGGCATCCGCGATCTTGATCCACATCGTCCCGCGCGCCTCCTTGCGATGTGCCCCCGTGTGTGCATCGCCGGTCGGGTGACGCTCTGGGCCGTGTCGCGGGCCCTGACGAAGTGCATCTGTCGCCATGCGCCGAGAAAGGTTTCCATGACACGAGACGCACTGGTGTGGTGCCTGTTGGCGATTGCGGCGATATCCGTCGCCGCCGTCGTGGCCCTCACCATCCGCAGTAGAGCGCTCGCGGCGAAGAAGCAGCGGTCGGAGGCCGACCTGCGTCAGCAGCTGAGCGCCCTGGAACGTCAACTTCATGGCTCATCAGCTGAGTTGCAGCGGATCTGGACCGAGCGCGAGAGCGCCATCCTGGCCGCGAAGGAAGACGCCGAGGAGAACACGAAGGCGGTCCTCAAGGGTGCCGCCAGCTTCCTGCAGAGCCTCGCGGCCGAGCAGACCACCCTGCTGCACGGCGTGCAGCAGCGGTACGGAGGGCACGCCGTCCTCAGCGACCTGCTGGACGTGAACCACTCCAACGCCCAGATGGCCCGCAAGGCCCAGGGCATCGCCGTGATGTGCGGCGCGCCCCTCGGCCGCCGCAGCCGGCCGGCCAGCGTCTACGACGTGGTGCGCAGCGCCCAGGGCCAGATCCGCAACTTCAGCCGGGTCGCGATCATGCAGCAGCCCGGTCTCGCGCTGAAGGCGTCCGCGGTCGCCCCGGTGGCCCTCGCCGTCGCCGAACTCCTCGACAACGCTGCCAGCTTCTCGCAGCAGGACGCGCCGATCGAGGTCAACTTCCAGCGCATCCAGAACAATCTGTGCATCATCATCGACGACGCGGGCGTCAGCATGAGCGACGAGGACCGCCAGCGCGCGACCGCGCTGCTCTCCGGCGACGACGTGCCCCGCCTGTCGCAGCTCGGCACCCAGCCCAAGTTCGGCTTCCCCGTCATCGGTCTGATCGCCCGTCAGTACGGCTTCAAGGTGGACGTCACCGGAGTGTCCCGGTACGGCGGTGTCCGCGCGGTCGTGCTGCTGCCCGAGGAGCTGTGGACCATGGAGGAGACCCCGCCGAGGCCCGAGGCCCCCGTCAGCCCCATCCGCCAGGCCGCCCCGGCCGCGCCGCCGGCCGAGCGGGCGGAGGCGCCCGCGGAAGCCCGTACCGAGACGCGCGCCGAGCCCCCCAAGCGCACGGTGCACGGCCTGCCGAAGCGGGGGGAGCGCCAGTCGCCCGTCGCGAGCGTGCCCGACGCGCCGGCCCGCCGGTCCGGCCTCGCAGGCTCCGAGGGCGCGCCGCGCACCTCCGGCCGCAGCCTGGGCGCCCTGCAACGCGGAACGCTCTCGGCCCGCCGCATCGACACCTCGTCCGCCGAAGGGTCTGAAGACGAATGACACCGGACCTGTCCTGGATGCTCCAGGACATCGTGCAGAACGTGCCCCTGGCGCGGCACGCCGTCCTGCTGTCGGCCGACGGGCTGCCCCGCGGCTCGACGGAGGGTCTGGACCCGAAGGACGTCGACACCATCTCCGCGGCGATGGCCGGCATGCAGTCCCTCAGCCGGGCCACCGCCCACTTCGCCGGCCCGGCGAAGGACGGGGAGTGGAGCCAGACGGTCATCGAGTTCGAGCACGGCTGGATCTTCCTGATCGGGGCCGGGCAGGGCGCGTACCTGGCCGCCGCCGCCGAGCCCGATGTCGACATGCAGCAGATCTCCTTCCGCATGCACCGGCTGGTGGCCCGCCTCGGCAACAACCTCACCTCGCCGCCCCGGGTCCCGACGGACCCGAGCGGCACGGACGGCGGCGCCCCCGCGGACCGGCTCGTTGCCACCGGCGGCTCCGGGTTCGTGCTGCCCGCACTCGACCGGGCGGTCGCGGACGTGCCCGGCGCCCGGCACGCCGTCCTGCTGGGCGGGGACGGACTGCCGCGCGGGGCCACCTCCTCGATGAGCCGGGACCTGGCGGACACCATCTCCGCCGCCATGACCGGCATCCACGCCTACAGCCGGGTGACGGCCCAGTTCGCGGGCACCGTCGGGCATCCGACGTGGCGGCAGACGGTCATCGAGTTCTCGCACGGCTGGATCTTCCTGATCTCCGCGGGCGACGGCGCCTTCCTCGCCGCGTCCGCCGAACACGACTGCGACATCGAGGAGTTCACCACCCGGCTGCACCAGACGGTGCCCGAGCTGACCGCGCCGTCCGTGCACGGAGGAGGGGCCGGCCGTGTCTGACGATCCCGACGAGGGCCTGGAACTCACCGCTCCGTTAGTCCCGCTCTTCGTGATCACGAACGGCCGTGCGCTGCCGCCCGAGCACCAGTACGCGCACACCGCCCTGGTCACGGCAGCCCGCGACGCCGAGACCGCCGTGCGCGCGCTGTCCCCCGAAGCCCGTACGGTCCTCGACCTGGTGGCCAACGGCTTCCTGTCCGTCGCCGAGGTCGCCGGACACACCCACCTGCCGCTGGGCATCGTCCGCATCCTGCTGGCACAGCTGGAGGAGAGCGGCCTGGTCCTCGTCAGGAAACCCATTCCGAGCGCCGAGAAGGTGGACAGAGAGCTGGTCAGCGCCGTCCTCGATGGCCTGAGGAAGAAGCGATTCGGAGCGTAACGTGTACTTGGATCCAGACGTCTCCACCGCGGTGAAGATCCTCATAGTGGGGCACTTCGGCGTCGGGAAGACCACCTGCATCGGCGCTCTCTCCGAGATCGAGCCGCTGCGGACCGAGGAGGAGATCACCGAGGCCAGCGTCGGCTTCGACGACCTCTCGGGCGTGCCGAACAAGACGACCACGACCGTGGCCATGGACTTCGGCCGGCTCAGCCTCAGCGACTCGCTCGTCCTCTACCTGTTCGGCACGCCCGGACAGGAGCGCTTCAAGGAGATGTGGGAGGAGCTGTCCCGCGGTGCGCTCGGCGCGCTCGTCCTCGTGGACCCCGAGCGCCTGGAGGAGTCGTTCCCGGTCCTCGACCTCGTGGAGCGGTTCGGCCTGACCTACGCGATCGGTGTCAACCGGTTCGACGGCACCGCCGACTATCCCCTCGAAGAGGTCCACGAGGCGCTGAACCTGTCCCCGGACACCCCGGTCGTCGGCTGCGACGTCCGCGACGAGGAGTCCGCGGGGCAGGCGCTCATCACCCTGGTGGAGCACCTGATGACCCTGCTCGCCTAGGGCCTGTCCTCCCCCGCCCACCCGCACCGACCAGTGATCACCACCCACGCGCGGCCCGCGCCGCCGGCCAGGCCCTAGGAGCACGGAAATGCAACAGCCCACCGAGTCCTCGCACATACCGCCGGGCTGCCCCGCGCACGGGAACGTCCCCCTGTACGGCTCCGCGTTCGGATCCGACCCCGACGGCCACTACGCGCACCTGCGCGCGTCCGGGCCCAGCGCACCGGTGGACATCGCCCCGGACGTCGAGGTCGAGCTGGTCACCAGCTACGACGCGGCGCTGTACATCCTCCAGAACCCGGCGTCCTTCGTCCGCGACTCCCGGCGCTGGAACGCCCTGAACGAGGGCCGCGTCCCGGCCGACAGCCCGGCCCTGCCGATGATGGGCTACCGCCCGAACGCGCTGTTCAGCGACGGCGCCGCGCACGCCCGGCTGCGCCAGGTCGTGACCGAGAGCCTCGCCACGGTCGACGAGCGCCAGGTCGTCCGGCTCACGCAGCAGTCCGCCGACTACCTGATCGGCCGCTTCAGCGCCGACCCCAGCGGCCAGGCGGAGCTGATGGCGTCCTACGCGCAGCCGCTGCCGCTGCTGGTCTTCAGCCAGCTGTTCGGCTGCCCGCCCGAGCTCGGCGACCGGGTGATCGCCGGGATCAGCGGCATCTTCGAGGGCACGCCCGGGGCCGACGAGGTCCTCGGCGGCGCGCTCGCCGAGCTGATCGCCCTCAAGCACCGCAGCCCGGGACTCGACCTGACGACCCGTCTGATGCAGCACCCGGCCCAGCTGTCGGACGAGGAGGTCCTCCACCAGCTCGTCACCCTGCTGTCCGGCGGCACGGCCCCGCTGGCGGCCGCCATCGGCACCAGCAGCGCCCTGTACCTCGGCGAGGAGTGGCAGGCCGGGCTGCCGGTCGAGAGCGCCGTCTCCCACACGCTGTGGAACTACGCGCCGATCGCCAACTACGCCGCCCACTACCCGACGCACGACGTCGAGCTGGGCGGCCGGGTGGTCCGCGCCAACGACCCGGTGCTGATCTCCTTCGCCGCGGCCAACACCGACCCCAAGCTGAACGTGCACCGCGAACAGCTCAGCGCCAAGGCCCACCTGGGCTTCGGCGCCGGGCCGCACGCCTGCCCCGCCAAGGACCCGGCGTTCATGATCGCGGTGACCGCCGTCGAGTCCCTGCTCAAGCGGCTGCCGGACGTCGAGCTGCGCCAGCCGTTCGCGACCCTCGCCTGGGTGCCCTCGCCGTGGAGCCGCTCACTGGTGACGCTCCCCGTCCGCTTCACCTCGCGGGCCGTGCCGTACGCCCTGGGCGACACCGGGCAGCCGTCGGCGGCGTCGGGCGCCGGCGCGGCGGCCGCGCCCGCGGACGCGTACCGCGCGCAGGGCGTCCAGAGCGGGGCCGGGGCCGCCGCCACGCGGCAACCGCAGCGCAAGGGCGGCCTGTTCAGCCGCTTCGTGGCCTGGACGAGAGGCGAGTGACCCAAGTAACCCAATGAGAACAGTGGGTTATTGGATGGTTGAACGATCATGTGGGTATTCATGGCGGCTGACGCTCAGAAAGGAGCTTCCGCCATGGGAGTTGTCTCCGCCCGGCCGTACGACCGCCGGGCCGCGGTCTCACTGTTCTCCCGCCTCAGGACCGCGGCCGGGCAGGCCGATCCCTTTCCCTTCTACGCAGAACTCGCGGAGCGGGGCGGCGCCGTCGGTCCCGCCCCGTGGGGCGGCTCCCTCGTCACCGGATTCGATCTGTGCGACCAGATACTGAGAAGTCGCGAATGGCTCGAACCGGACGCGCACTGGCGAGAACGGCAGGGGGCCGGCACGCGCTGGAACGCCCCCTCCTCCCGGGAGATGGGCAGGACCCTGCCCGCGCTCAACCCCCCGGACCACACCCGAGTACGCCGCGCCGCCGGCGGATTCGACCGCACGGCCGTCCAGGACATGGGCCGGACCCTCGACGAGGTCACCCACCGGCTGCTCGACGACCTGGCCGACCGGCTCCGCGACGGCGAGGCCGACTTCGCCACCCTGGTCAGCGAGGAACTTCCCGTCGCGACCATCGGCCACTGGCTCGGCCTGCCCGCCACGGACTGGCCGCTGCTGCGCGACCTGACGCACGAGCAGGTCTTCACCCAGGAACTGCTGCCCTCCGCCACCCAGTTGGCCCGCTCGGACGCGGCCACCGCCGCGCTGCGCACCTATTTCGTCGACCTGGTGCACGGCAGACGGGACCGGCCGGGCACCGACCCCGTCTCCCGGTGGATCCGGGCGTGGGACGCCGTGGAGCCGGACCGCGCCGAGGCCGACGAACAGGTCTACCTGCTCGCGCTGTTCGTCGTGCTGGCGGCCCTGGAGACGACCTCGACCCTCCTGACGATGGTGGCGCTCCGGCTCGTCGAGCAGCCGGACCGCTGGAACCTCATCGCCTCCTGCCCGGATCTCGTCCCCTCATTCGTCGAGGAGACGCTGCGCTACGACCCGCCCACCCATGTCATCAGCCGGGTCGCCGCCCGGGACACGGTGCTGGGAGGGCGCGAGATCCGCCGGGACGAGATGGCGCACCTCCTGGTGGCGGCGGCCCACCGCGATCCGGCACGGCACGCCGACCCCGACCGCTTCGACCCGTTGCGCAAACCCGCCCACCTGGCCTTCAGCGGCGGCATCCACTACTGCCTCGGCGCTCCGCTGGCCCGGCTGGAGGCCCAGACGCTGCTCCGCCACCTGACCCGGCGCCTGCCCCGCCTCACCCTGGTGCGTCCCCCGACGTGGGCGCCCCGGGTGGCCTTCCGGCGCCCGCTGAACCTGGACGTCGCCCTCGCATGACAGAGATGACAGGCATGACTGAACAGAATCGTTTCCTCTCCCCGGTCTCCCCCAAGGCCGTACGGGTCGAGCAGGACGGTCCGGTGCTCCACGTCCGGCTCGACCCGGAGGGACAGGACCCCACCCTGAGCGTCGCCGTCCTCGACGACCTCATCGCGGTGCTGAACGATCTCCACGAACGCCCCGACATCCGCATCCTGGTGCTCTCGTCGATGGGCGAGGACTTCTGCCTGGGCGCCGACCGCGCCGAGTTCCAGGCGGCCATGGACCAGGATCCGGGCGGAGCGGCCCTGCGCCGCATCGCGGACAAGGCCCACCGGTTGTGCCAGGCGCTGGAGAGCACCCATGCCGTCACCATCGCCCGGCTCCACGGCAAGGTCGTCGGGGCCGGTCTCGCGCTCGCCTCGTACTGCGACCTGCGGGCGGGCGCGGACACCTGCCGGTTCCGCATGCCGGAGGTGGGCCTCGGCCTGCCGCCGGCCTGGGGCGGGGCGATGGGCCGCCTGATCTCCGAGGGCGGGGCCGCCAGGATCCGCGAACTCATGCTGACCTGCGACACGTTCGACGCCGCCACCGCGCACCGCATCTCGCTGCTGCACAAGGTGACGCCCGCCGACGCGCTGGACCGCGCCGTCACCGCCTGGACCAGGCCCCTCGCCCGACGCTCGCCGGAAGCCCTGGTCATGACGAAACGCATGCTGGCCGGCTACTCCCGCGCCGACCGCACCGCCGACATCACCCTGCTCGACTCCCATCTGCTCGCCGCGCAGGTGGTACGCGCCCGCTGACGCACCCCGCACCGCGACACCGTCCTCCGCCCGCGCCGGGCGGGCCGCGCCACGCACCGCGCCGGCCCGTCCGTCGCCGGGGCGCGCGCCCGTCAGGCGCCGGCCCCGCCGTCCACCGGGAGCACCGCGCCGGTCACCATCGCCGACCGGTCGCTGAGCAGCCACGCCGCCGCCTCCGCGACCTCGCGCGGCTCCGCCATCCGGCCCAGCGGGACGGACGCGGTCAGCCGCTCCTTGATGCCGGGCGTCGCCGCCTCCCACGCCTCGATCATCTCGGTGTCGGTGCCGCCCGGGGTGATGCCGTTGACGCGGATCCCGTCGGGGGCCCAGGTCACCGCCGCGGTCTCGGTGAGGCTGTTGAGCGCCCGCTTCATCGCGCCGTACGCCGGCAGGGCCGGATTGGCGCGGCGGCTGCCGATGCTCGACGTGTTGACGATGGCGCCCCCGCCGCTGCGCCGCATGAGGGCGGCCTGCGCGTTCATGGCCGCCCAGTGCCCGCGGAAGTTGACGGCGAACTGCTCGTCGATGTCCTCGTCGGTGGTGGTGTCGAGCGGGCCGGGGCGCTGGATGGCCGCGGCGTTGTTGAAGGCGCCGTCCAGCCGTCCGTACAGGTCCCCGACCCGGTCGACGGCGGCGCGGACGCTGCCGCGGTCGGCGAGGTCCATCGCCACCGCGTGCGCGCCACCGCCCTGCGCGCGGATGCCGGCGACGATCTCTTCGAGGGCGGCCGTCCCGCGCGCCGCGAGCACCACCTCGGCCCCCTCGCGGGCGAAGAGCACGGCCGCCGCGGCGCCGATGCCGCGGCTGGCCCCGGTGATGAGGACGACCTTGCCGGTGAGCAGTCCTGCGGTGATGAGTTCATTGGTGTGCTTCATGTCCACAGTCTTGGACCGGCGGCCCGGCGGATACAGGCACAGGTGGTACCAGGATGCGCCGCCGTCCTCCCGGCACACTGGTGTCATGGACAGACAGGAGCTGGGCGCGTTCCTCCGCAGCCGCCGGGAGCGGCTCGCGCCGCAGGACGTGGGCCTCCCCTCGGGACCGCGGCGGCGGACCCCCGGCCTCCGCCGCGAGGAGGCCGCCGTCCTCGCGCACATCTCGACGGAGTACTACGTGCGGCTGGAGCAGGGCCGCGCGCCCCGGCCGTCCGGCGAGGTGCTGGCCGGGATCGCGCGTGCGCTGCGGCTCACGGACGCCGAGGCCGACCATCTGCACGTCCTGGCGGGCACCGCGCCGACCCGGGACCGGCTGCACCGGCGGGAGGTGCGGCCGAGCATCCTCGTACTCCTGGAGCGGCTGCCGCAGACGGCGGGCATCGTCGTGTCCGCGACGTTCGAGGTGCTCGCCTGGAACTCCCTCGCCGCCGCCCTCATGGAGGACTTCGCGTCCGTCGGCCGCGAGGACCGCAATCTGGCGCGCCGCGCGTTCCTCGGGGCCCGGGATCCCGGCCGCACCCTGTACGGGGTGTCGGACGCCACCGAGTTCCGGCACCACGTCGTGACGGGGCTGCGCGCCACCGCGGCCCGCTACCCCGGCGACCCCGACGTGACCCGGCTGGTCGCCGAACTGCGCGCGGGCAGCGCGGACTTCGCCCGCCTGTGGGACCGGCACGACGTCCAGGCCGCACCGACGCTGACGAAGACGTTCGACCACGCGGTCGTCGGGGAGGTCACGGTGGACTGCGACAGCCTCGCCCTCACCGACTGCGACCAGCACCTCGTGCTGTACAGCGCGCCCGCCGGGTCGCCCGCCGCGGAGGCGCTCGCCCTGCTGAACGTGCTGGGGCCCCGGGCCGCCGACTACCGGCTGTAGCGGGCGCCCTCGGTCAGGCCCAGGCGGACTCGGAGACCGGACGCCAGGCGTCGTCGCACGCGGCGAGCGCCTTCGAAGCGTCCTCCCAGTAGCGGACCGCGTCGCGGCCGAGGAGCAGCCGGGTGGGGGCGTCGGCGCGGCCGGCGAGGTCGACGACGACGCGCGCCACCCGGGCGGGGTCCGCGGAGTGCGCCGCCGCGGCCTCGGGGTCCCGGTCCCGGATCATGTCCGCGAAGGCCCCGACGGTCCGCCGGTAGGGCTCGCTCACGGGCGGCACGGTCATGGAGGAGCCGGCCCAGTCGGTGCGCATGGCGCCCGGCTCCAGGACGGTGACCTTGACACCGAAGGGGGCCAGTTCCTGGGCGAGGGCGAGGGAGAAGCCGCCGACGGCCCACTTGGCGCTCTGGTAGGCGGACAGCCCCGGGGAGGTGATCCGGCCGCCGAGCGAGGACACCTGGAGGAGGTGCCCGCCGCCCTGCTCGCGCAGGATCGGCGCCATCGCCCGGCTGACGTGGACGACCCCGTAGAAGTTGGTGTCGATCTGGGCGCGGAAGGCCTCCGTCGTGGTGTCCTCCACGGAGGCGAGATTCCCGTATCCGGCGTTGTTGACGACGACGTCGTAGCGGCCGTAGGTCTCCAGCCCCTCCCGGACGGCGCGCCGCACGGCGGCCTCGTCGGTGACGTCGAGGGCGACGGGGTGGACGCGCTCGCCGTACGCGGCGACCAGGTCGGCGAGCCGCTCGGGGGTGCGGGCGGTGGCGACGACGCGGTCGCCCGCCTCCAGCGCGGCGACGGCGATGGCGCGGCCCAGGCCGCGGGAGCTTCCGGTGACGAACCAGACCCTGGACATGGCTGTCCTCGTTTCGTTTTTTTGGAGGGGGGTGGTGGGGGCGGGCCGAAGGCCGCCCGGGGTGCGGCCAGGACACCCGGGATATTTCAGACCGGCGGTCTGTTGGCGCTCTCACAACGTAAGGGACCGGCGGTCTGCTGTCAAAAGACCGGCAGTCTGTAATATGGGTCCATGACGACGAACTTCCAGCGCGCCCGCAGCGAGGAGCAGCGCGAGATCCGGCGCCGGGCCGTCCTGGACACGGCCGCCGCCATGCTCGACGAGATGCCCGTGGCCGCCGTCAGCCTGAACGAGCTGAGCCGGCGCGTCGGCCTGGCGAAGTCCAACGTGCTGCGCTACTTCGAGTCCCGCGAGGCGGTCCTGCTGGAGCTCCTCGACCACGCCTGGCGGCAGTGGATCGCCGACCTCCCCGCCGCCCTGGACGCGGGCGTCGACCGGGACGCGCCCGTCGCCCGGCGCGGGGAGCAGCTCGCCGCCGCCGTGACCGGCTCGCTCGCCGAGCGCCGCGTCCTGTGCGACCTGATGAGCGCGCAGGCGGGCGTGCTGGAGCACAACGTCTCGGCCGAGGTCGCCGCGCGCCACAAGCGGGCGGCGATGGCGAACGTCACCGCCATCGCGGCGCTGCTGGAGCGCCATCTCCCCGAACTCGGCGACCGGTCCGGCCGGTTGGCCGCATCCCTGATCATGACGATCGGGGCCGTGTGGACGCACGCCCGCCCCTCCGAGGCGATGCTCGCGGCCTACCGGACGGACCCCTCCCTCACGGCGTTCCGGCTGGACTTCGCCCCCGCCCTCCAGGACCTGCTGACCACCCTCGTCGCGGGCACCGTCGCCCGCGCCGCCGGCTGACCGGCAGCCCCGGTGGTCCACGCGGGTGAGGTCGGGGAGGCGACCGGAGCCCTTCCGCCGGACATGCCGCGCGGCTCACCTGACAGATCGTCAGCGGACATACCGTCCGACGATGACCCGAAGAGCATTCCTCACGCGCCGCGCCGGGCCGCGTCCCGTCGGACCGCGTCCCGTCGGACCGCGCGTCGTCGCGGGCGCGGCGGTGGCCGGGTGCGTGTTCGCCGCCGCCGCGCTGGCCCTGCCCGTGTCCGCCTCGCTCGCCGCGGCGCCCGTCGCCGGTTCCGACCTGCTCCAGGAGGACTTCACCGGGACCTCCGTCGCGGACCCGGGATTCGTCCCGCTGAACTCGACGTGCCTGACGGGCGCGGCGACGGATCCGCCGGCCGGGCGGTCGGCCACGGGCCCCTGCTCGGACGCGGACCAGCAGACGGCGCCGGTGCCGCCCGCCGGCCGCACCCCGGGCTGGCTGCAACTCACGGACCAGGGCAACTACCGGCGCGGCGGGCTGCTCTACAACCGCCCGCTGCCGGGCAACGGCGGACTCCAGGTCACGTTCGACCAGTTCCAGTACGGCGGCAACGGCGCGGACGGCATCGGGTTCTTCCTGGTGGACGGGTCGGTCGACCTCACCTCCACGGGCGCGGAGGGCGGCTCGCTCGGGTACGCCCAGCGCAATCTGACGCCCGGCGTCGACGGCGGCTACCTCGGTGTCGGGCTCGACGCGTACGGCAACTTCGCCAACGACGCGGAGAACCGGGGCAACGGCTGCACCGGTTCCGACGCCTCCCCTGTCAACGGCTTCAACATCGTGCCGGACTCCGTGGTGCTGCGCGGCCCGGGGCAGGGCCTGGACGGGTACTGCTACCTGGCCGGCACCCTCGTGCGGGACGACTCGAACATCGCCGGGTACACATCCGACCTGCCCGGCCCGCTGCGCGCCTCGACGGACGAGCCGGAGGAGGCGCTGCGTACCGCGCGGGTCACGGTCAGCGCCGAGCCGCGGCCGCTGGTGACCGTCGAGATGGACTTCAAGGACGGCGGCGGTTTCCGTACGGTGCTGACCCGCCGGATGCCCACGGAGGCGCCCAGGACCTACAAGTTCGGGTTCTCGGGCTCCACCGGCGGGCTGACCGACACCCATCTGCTGCGCGGCCTGACGGCCCGGTCGGTGGAGAACCTCGACAGCCTCAACCTGGTGAAGACCGTGTCCGCCACGCCCGCCCCGGCGCACACGCCGTACCGCGCGGGAGACACCGTGCCGTACGCCTTCCTGGTCACCAACACCTCGGCCGAGGAGCTCTCGTCGATCACGGTGACGGACCCGCTGGTGCGGGACATCACCTGCCCGCGGAGCACGCTGGGCGCGGCCGGCGGCCCCGACGCCTCGATGGAGTGCACCGGCACGTACGTCGTCACCGACGACGACGCCGCGCGCGGCACGATCGTGAACACCGCGACGGCGCGGGGCCTCAGCCCCGGCGGCGCGGAGGTCCCCTCGAACCCGTCGAGCGCGACGGTCCCGGTGTTCACCCCGCGCCCGCGCCTGACCCTCACCAAGACGGCCACCCCTTCGGACGCGGACCCCGGTGACACGGTGACGTACACGGTGAAGGCGATGAACACCGGCAACATCCCGTACGCACCGGCGCGGTTCTCGGACGAGCTGGGCGGGGTGCTCGACGACGCCCGCTACAACGACGACGCGGTGGCCTCCACCGGGACCGTGGTCCGCACCGGCGACCGGCTCGACTGGAGCGGGGACCTCGCCCCGGGGGACACCGCCACGGTCATCTACAGCGTCACCGTGCACGACCCGGTGAGCGGGGACGGGACGCTGCGCAACGTGGTGGCCACGGACACCGAGGGCGGCGGCTGCGCCGACTCCGCGCCCGCCCCGCCGCGCCGGCGTGCCGCGGAGTCCTGCACGGTGGACGTCCCGGTCCTCACCCCCACCCCGACACCCACCGACTCCCCCACCGACTCGCCCACCCCGACGGACTCACCGGGCCCGACGGATTCGCCGGGCCCGACCGGCTCCCCCAGCCCCACGGACTCGCCCGGCCCCACCGACTCGCCGGCCCCGTCCGACTCCCCCGGCCCCACCGACTCGCCGGCCCCGTCCGACTCCCCCGGCCCCACCGACTCGCCGGCCCCGCCCGGCTCCCCCGCACCGTCCGCCTCGGCGCCCGCCCCGGCTCCCCCGACGGAGCCGGCACCGCCCGCCCCCCGTCCGGGCCACGGCGGCGGGGGCAGCCTCGCCGAGAGCGGCACCACGGCGCTCGCCGTGTTCGCGGCCGCGCTCCTCGCGATCTGCGCGGGCACGGTCGTCGTCACCCGCAGGCAGCGCCGCCGCTGAGCCGAGCGGGCGGGTGACGGCGGCGGGCCCCCACGAGGACGTGGGGGCCCGCCGCCGTCGCCGTGTCGGACCGTCAGGGCGTCATCGTGAAGCCCGTGGCGGTGGGGAAGGCGGTGTCCGTCGGATCGGCCCAACCGTCCGTGTCCAGATCGGAGTTGCCGAAGGCGACGGGCGGGGTGTCGGTGACGCTGCCGCCCTGTTCGCGGCACTCGGCGGCGCTCAGCGGCCGGGGCACGGAGGTGACGGTCTCCTGCGGTCCGCCGTCGGCCGTCAGGCTGACGATCCGGCAGTACTGCGTGGTCTGCGGGATGCCGTCGTCGGCGTGGGCGGCCACGGCGGAACCCGTGGCGAGGGCGGCGGCGGCGAGCACGACGAGCGGGATGCGAACGGGCACAGCGTCTCCTTGGGAAGGGTGCGTGAACATGCGGGAGGCGCCTGCCCGGGGTGTGGCGCAGCCGCCCCGGTTCAGCGTGCCGTCTGTCTCCGCGTCGCGCGATCCCTGGCCCGCGGGCCGGGGCAAGGACGGGGTGCGGCCGGGGGTCCGTCACTCTCCGGGACCCTTGCGGATGCGCGCTGTCACGAGTGCGGGCAATGTGTGTTGCGGCGGAGCGTGGCCGTCTTCGCCATCCCGATGCAGTCCATCGCATCGAGGAGCTCCAGGCCGGCAAACCCTGAAAGGACCGCATCAGATGCGCAGCATTGCCAAGTACGTCGCTGTCGGTGCTCTTGTCACCCCCCTGGTCATCGGTGCCGCGGGTATGGCCTCCGCGCACGACGGCCCCGCGTACAACAAGTCGCAGAACTCGGCGAACTCCAGCGGTGGCATGACCTCGAGCACCGTCAGCGGCTTCACCCCCGACGGCAAGGCCTACTTCAAGACCACGACGAAGCAGGCCGGCCCGACGGGCGCCACTGGCAACACCACGGGCTCGCACTCCTGACGCGGTCCATTCCGGTCTGACGGGCGCTGAGCCCGTCGGGCCGGGTGTGTGCCCCGCAACCTCATCCGGGTTGCGGGGCACAGCCATGCCGTCAGGAGTGCGAGGCGGTCTCCTCGTAGCGCGGGCCGCCGGCGCCGCCGAGGTGCAGGGCTTGGGTGCGGAAGTACGCGCCCGTCGCGTCGAACCCGGACAGGGTGCGCGAGTAGGCGATCTGGTCACCGCCGAGGTCGAGCGTCGTCCGCTGGAACCAGGGGCCGTCGGTCCCGGCCGGCGCGGACGCCTCGCGGGCGGTCACGGTGCCGGGACCGTCGGGCTGGGCAGGGGTGGCCGCCTGCGCCGTCCCGGCGAGCACGCAGGGCAGCGCGAGCACGGCAGGCAGCAGGAACACTCGGGTACGGCGCGGGGAGCGGGAGGAGTTGTCCATCCTCCGACCCTGCCCCCGTCAGGGCCGGATCACGGCGTGGGCGCGCCGGGGACACCCGATGAGGTGCTGGGGGCGGGCGCCGGGGTCCGGGCCGGCGCCGGGGCGGACGCGGTCGGCGTCGCTCCCTCCGATGGCGGAACGGAAGGGCCGGGAGCCGCGGCGGGGGACGCACTGGACGACGGCGTGGGAGCAGCCGGGGTGGCCGACGGGGTCGCGGCCGCCGGTGCGGGTGGCGGGGTCGCGGCCGCCGGGGTCGGCGAGGGCGTCGCGGCGGCGGGGGTGGGCGTCGGCACCGGGGTGCGCGGCGGTGTCGCCGTCGGGGCGGCGGCGATGCTGGTGGTGGCCTCGGCCGGCGCGAACAGGGCGTTGCCGGCGAACCGCACCGCCACACCGGATACTTCGTGCGCCGCCGTGTGGAAGGTGCAGGAGAAGCGGCCCTGGTCGGTGGTGACCGTGTTGCAGCGGTGCGCGCCGGTCCCCGACCGGCCGGAAGCCTCCACGGCCAGCGCCAGGCGGGCCAGCGGATAGGTGAGCGTCTCCCCCTCCACCAGGCGGCCGGTGACCGTCAGCGTGGAGGCCGTGTCGACGGTGATCTCCTGCGCGCCCAGCTCCGTGACCACCACCGCGGTGCGCGTCGAGACGAACGACGCGTCGGGCGAGGGCGGTCCCGGCTTCGCCGCGACGGCCGCGGCACCGGGTCCCAGCACCACCAGCATCGCGGCGCTCAACAGCGTTTTCGAGGCGCGCATCAACATCACATCCACATTCCAGGCGACAGTCGGAAGACCCTGCCAGGTATGCCACCCGACGGCACTTCCGTAACGGGCCGCTCGTCGCCCGCCCGGCCACCGCGCCCCCGCGCGGGGCGGCACCGGGCGCCCCCACCGCCTTTCCCCGTCGGCGGCGCCCGCGTGGCAAAGGAGTGACGTCCGATGCCCCCGCGCCGGACGCGTCGCCGCTACTGCGCCGGGACGGAGAAGTTGATCCGCGTCTCCGTGTTCCGGTACCCGGCGCGGGCGAAGGCCGCCGCCATGGGGTGGTTGGCGAGGTCGGTGGTGGCGGTGACGCGGTCCGCGCCGTCCTCGGCCTGGAACCGGGTGATGGCGGCGAGGATCTCCGACACGTAGCCGCGGCCGCGCAGTTCCGGGACGACGCCGAGGTAGCCGACGTTGCGGTGGTACGGGGTGGCGGAGGGGATCGCGAGGCCGGCGAGGGCGCCGTCGGGGGTGTGGGCGAGGCGCCACCACTCCCGCGCGCCGGGGCGGTCGAGGTAGAACGCCAGGTTCTCCCGGGCGGCGGCCTCCCGGCCGCTCGCGGCCTCGCTCTCCACGGTCTGGGCGTCGAGCGTGCCCTCGGCGACCCGGGTCATCGCCGCGAGGAAGACCTCGTCGTCCGGCTCCGGGGAGAACACCAGCCGCTCGGGCGCGGCGGGCAGCGGCACGTCGGGCGTCCACTCGAACTGCAACCGCTCCACCTCGACGCCCAGTCCCGCGCGCCGGGCGGCATCCTGGCGCCAGGCCACGGCGCGGGCGTGCGCGGGGTCGTCCCGCCAGGAGCCGGGCAGGCGCAGGAGGTTGTACAGCGGCGGCGTCCGCGCGCCCGCCCCGCGGAAGGCGCGGTGCCCCGCTTCGAGGAGCGCCGCGGCCAGCGCGGCCCGTTCGTCGGGCGGCACCTCGTCGGCCGTCGCCAGGCAGTCGAGCGCCAGCGGGTACGCGCTGTCGCTCTGCCCCCACCACAGCGCGCGGGCCAGGACCCGGCCGTCGTCGCCGTGGGCGGCCCAGGTCCACTCCGGCCGGTACTGGCGCAGGGCGGCCTCCTCCCGGTACGCGTCGGCGGACAGCCGCCACACGGGCTCGGTGGAGGGGAGGGCCAGGACCCGGTCCAGTGCGGCACCGGGACCCGGTATCGGGGAGAATCGAGGAGCGGAACCGCTCGGGAACGTCATGCAGTCGCCTTCGAGGGGAGGAGGGGGATGACGGCCGGTCCACCCGGGTGGCCGGCCGCGGGTGATCATCTCAGGCGGGTCCGCGAGCGACAACGGCTTTTGCGCGTCGGCGGAGGTGCCGGACGCGGCGATGTGCCCGGCCGGTTCCTCCCGGCCGGGCACATCGGGCGGACGCGGCGGGTGGCCGCGCCGGGTGCGGGTCAGCCCACGGTGACCATCCGGGCCCTGCTCGGCACGCCGGCCGCGTCGAGCGCGAACAGCAGGTAGCTGCCGGGCAGCGCCACTCCCGGGTCGGAGGGGACGCTGAGGGTGTAGGAGGTCGCGCTGTCCCGGGTGAAGGTGAGCGGTACGCGGCGCTGGTCGTTGTCCGTGGAGTGGGTGGCCGCCCCGGCCCGCACCAGGACGAAGGAGGTGACCGCCGAGTCGGTGGTCACGGGGACGGTCGCCCCGTTGGCCACGTGCGCGGGCACGGTGCCGGTGATGGCGGGCCGGGTGCGCTCGGTGCCGTCGGCGTTGAGCAGGTAGGGCGGGGTGAAGACGGCCCCGTCGGCGTGGTTGGTGGCGCAGTCGCCGCACAGGCCGCCGCCGCCGGAGAAGATGCGCCCGTCGGGCAGCAGGTTGGCCACGCTGTGGTAGTTGCGCGGCACGGCCATGCTCGCCATGCGGGTGAATCGTCCGGTCGCCGGATCCCAGATCTCCGGGGTGAGGGAGGAGGTCGCGTCGCTGAACGGCACCGGGTAGGACTGCCCGCCGAACACGGCGACCTTGCCGTCCGGCATGACCACGCTGTTGCTGAAGGACCGGGCGAAGTCCATGTCGCCGGTGCGCGTCGCGACCGGTGTGCCGCCGCCCAGGTCGACGGTGTACGCGCGCCGGGTGGCCGTCGTGTTCTCGTAGGCGGTCGCGCCGCCCAGCGTGAGCAGTTTGCCGATGTCGTACGCGACGGCGTTGCCGTTCATGGCGTCCGCGCTGTCGGCGCGCGTCCCGGCGGCGGTGACGGAGCCGTCCCCCTGGGTGGAGATCCAGTTCATCTGCTTGCTGGGTCCCAGTTGGAGGACGCGGCCGTTCGACGTCGCGTGCAGCCACTGGTGGTTGTCGGCGCGGTAGGGGCCGGCCGGGTCGGCGGTCATGGTGGTGGTCACCGGGACGCCCGGCAGCTTGCGCCAGGTGCCGGTGTCCGGCGACCAGACCTCGCCGTCCTTGCCGCCCTGGCCGCCGCTCCAGGAGCCGCCGAGGACGAAGGCGTCGCCGTTGGAGAGCAGCGTCATGGCCTGGTATCCGCGGGCGATGTTCATGTCGGCGGTGGCCGACCAGGAGTCGGTGGCCGGATCGTAGAGGCTGGCCCGTTCGGCGTTGCTGCCGCCGGTGACCAGGACCCGGCCGTCCTTCAGGACCGCGATGCCGGGGCAGAACATGTCGTGCCGGGTGTTGTCGACGCGCCGCTGGGTGACGGCCCCGGTGCCGAGATCCATGATCGCCGTCTGGGTGTAGCCGTTGCTGCCGCCGAAGCGGTCGACGCCGTACGCGGACCAGGCCAGGAGCTTGTTGTTCGGCAGCAGGGCGGTGGCGACGGGAACCAGCGGGAAGCCGGTGACCCGGCCCCAGGAGCCGGCGGTCGCCGGGTTCGCCGGGCCGCTGAGCCGGATCTCCGCCGCCGAGGACCACGGTCCGCGTCCGCCCGCCTCGGTGGTGGCGGTCAGGCGTACGTACCGCGCGCTGACCGTGCGGGAGAAGGTGGCTCCCTTGACGGTGTCGTCGTCCTTCCAGGTGCCGCTCGCGACCGGGGTGCCGAACGTGGTGCCGTCCGTGCTGGTCGTGACCGTGTAGGCGCCGATCCGGCCGTTCGCCCCGGACCTGCGCGGCTGGTAGGTCAGGGCGGACACGTCGCGGGCGCTCTTCATGTCGACGGTGATGCTGTGCGGCAGGGGTGCGGCGGTACCCGAGTAGCGGCTGTGCCAGAGGGTGTCGGGGTCGCCGTCGAGGACGTTGGCGGCGGCGTTCGCCGAGGCGCTCACCTCCTCGTCGCTCGCCGTCGCGGTCCAGCCCGTGCGCGGCAGGTCGACCACGGAGGCGGGCGAGCCGGGGTCGCCGAGGAGGTTGATCTCGGCGGCGGACGACCAGGGGCCGCGGTTGCCCGCCTCGCTCGTCGCGGTGAGCCGTACGTAGCGTGCGCCCTGCGCGGCGAAGCTCAGGGTCTTGGCGGTGGCGTCGTCGCCGAGGGTGCCGGACGCGACGGCGGATCCCCAGCTCGTCCCGTCGGTGCTCAGCTGGATGGAGTACGAACCGACCCTGCCGTTGGGGCTGTTGGTGCGCGGCTGGTAGACGAGCGCGGACACGACGGCCGTGCGGTGCATGTCGACGGTGAGGGTGTGCGGCAGCGGCGCCGCCGTGCCGCTCCACCTGCTGTGCCAGAGGGTGGCGGTGCTGCCGTCGAGCACGTTCGCGGCGCGCCCGTTCTCGGCCGCCGTCTCCTCGTCGCTCGCGGACACGGTCCAGCCGTCCCTCGGCAGGACGGGGGCGGTGGGTTCCATGGCGTCGGCCGGCACCACGAGTTCGTGCGGCGCTCTCATCGGGTGCCGGGGGTCGGGGGCACCGGCGCCGGCGGCCGCGGTGGCCGGGCCGCCGCCGGTCAGCGGGAGCAGCGCGGCGACGACGGCGGCGAGCGCCAGGGCGATGAGGCCGGTGGATCTGAGTCTGCCGGGCAGGAAGGGCGTGAACAGACGGGTCAGCATGGGGTCCCCCCAGAGGTGCGCGACAGTCGCGCAGATGAGGGCATGACCATGCCAATGGGACGGGAGGGTGTAAAGGGCGTTCTCCCGCCAATCGGCCGAGTCCGGCGCCCGGGCGCGACGCGGTGGCGGACTCCCCGGCCCGGCGCAGTAGTGCACGCCCGGGCCCGGGCGCAGACGGACTGATACCTCCTCAGTAGGGGCCGCGCACACAGGTGTCGTGCCCGCTGCGATCGACCGCACGGCCGCCGCTTGGATCACCGCGCCCGGGGCAGTCATGGGCACGGCAAGGCCCTGGGCGCGGCGACGGGCGGACCCGGATCGGCCGGCGGCCCCGGCGGGCCGGGAGCCGGTCGGCACGCGTCGGGGCGGGTTCCCCTTCCGACAGGAGAAGACCGTGACCGTATTACGCCTTCGAAGACGCGGGCGCGTGCCCGGCCGGCCGTCGCCCCGGACGGCGGGCTTCCTGCTCGTCCTGTCCCTCATCGGTGTCGTCCTCGCGGCTCCCGCGCAGGCACGGGCGGACACCACCTTCTCGGCGAAGGTCGACTTCGGCACCGCGACCACCGTGCCCGTGAGCGGCTACGCCCTCGACTACGGGCAGGCCTACGGCGCCCGGACCGGCGCGGGCCAGGGCACCGGGCTCGCCTACGGCTGGGTGGGGCTGACGAACAGCACCCCGCTCGACCTGACGGGCAACGGCCGGGACCGGGGCAGTGCCGAGCCCGACCGGCTCCTCGCCACCTTCGTGCACATGCAGCTGCCCGCCTCGTCGGCCGGTGTGAAGACGCCGGGCCGGTGGGAGATGGCCGTCCCCGACGGCACGTACACGGTGACGGTCGCGGTGGGCGACGCCACGAGCGTGGACAGCGCCCACGCGCTCCAGGTCGAGAACCAGAACGCGGTCGACGGGTTCGTCCCCACGTCCAGCGGCCGGTACCGGACGAGCACCGTCCACGTGACCGTGGCGGACGGCCGGCTGACGGTCAGTCCGCTGGGCGGCACCAACACGAAGATCGCGTACGTGAGCGTCGCCCCGCTCACCGACGCCGCGGCCCACCCCGAGGTCAGGACGGTGACCCCGGCGAACACGGCGACCGGCGCGGCGCCGACCGGCAGCGTCGTCGCGGACCTGCGGCTGGTGGGTCCCGGCGTGGACGCCGCGAGTCTGACCTCCGACACGGTCCGGCTGGAGGAGTCGGCGACCGGCGCGGCCGTCCCCGCCCACGTGCTGACCAGCGGCGGCGGCGACGTCATCAACCTCTCGCCGACGACGGGCCTCAAGCCGAACACCCGCTACCGCTTCACGGTCACCAGCGGCGCCGAGGACCTGGACGGCCGGGCGTTCACGCCGTGGAGCTCGGTGTTCACCACCGGCGCGGGCGGCGGCACCGGGACCGTCGCCTTCGACAAGGTGGCCACGTCGGCGACGGGCCGGAGCTTCGCCTCCGTACTGAAGGGCCCCGACGGCAAGCTGTACGCGTCGACGCTCGACGGGTACATCATGCGGTACGCCATCGCCGCCGACGGCACCCTGAGCGGCGCGGAGACGATCTCGACCGTGCGCACCGACGCGACGGCCCGCGGGCTGCCGGGCGCGCCCAACCGCTCCGTCATCGGGATGGCGTTCGACCCGTCCTCCACGGCGGCCGCCCCGGTCCTGTGGATCACCTCCAACACCATGTACGCCGGTGGCACCCCGAACGAGCCGGACTGGTCGAGCAGCATCGCCCGGCTGAGCGGTCCCGGGCTCGGCACGTACACCGAGGTGATCAGCCACCTGCCCCGCTCGGTGAAGGACCACGAGACCAACTCCCTGGCCTTCGGGCCGGACGGCGCCCTGTACGTGACGCAGGGCGCCAACAACGCCATGGGGGCCGCCGACGCGACCTGGGGCAACCGCCCCGAGCACCTGCTCAACGCGGCCGTGCTGCGGCTCGACCCGGCCAAGCTCCCGGCGTCGGGCGCCGTCGACGTGCGGACCGAGAGCCCGGGGACGTACGACCCGTACGCGGCCGGTGCGCCGCTGACCCTCTACGCGACGGGCGTGCGCAACGCGTACGACCTGGTGTGGCACACCAACGGCCACCTCTACACGCCCACCAACGGGTCGGCGGCCGGGGGCAACACCCCCGCCACGCCGTCCCCGCTGCCCGCCGCCTGCACCCGCCGGATCGACGCGGCGACGGCCGGGGCGTACACGGGCCCGGCCGTCCCGGGGCTCACCTCCGTCCCGGTCGCGGAGACCGACTACGTCTTCGACGTCAGGAAGAACCGGTACTACGGGCATCCGAACCCGTCGCGCTGCGAGTGGGTGCTGGCCGGCGGCAACCCCACATCGGGCACCACTCCGTTCGAGGTCACCGGCTATCCGGTGGGCACCCAGCCCGACCGGAACCTGGACACGGCCGGCATGTACGACGCCGGTCTGCACGCCTCCGCGGACGGGGCCGTCGAGTACCGCGGCACCGCCTTCGGCGGCGCGCTCACGGGCAGGCTCCTCGTGGTCCGGTACAGCAGCGGCCAGGACATCGAGGTGTTCGGCGTCGACGCGCAGGGGCGGCTGTCCGCGCCCACGACGGGCATCACCGGGTTCACCGGTTTCCAGCAGCCGCTGGACATCACGGAGGACACGGCCAAGGGCACGCTGTACGTGACCGAACAGGGCGCCTCGAAGATCACCCTGCTCAGGCCCAGGGTGACGTAGGCGATCGGACCGGGCGGGGCCGCGCGCGTGCTGCGCGTGCGGTACCCGCCCGGGCCGGGGCGACGCCTCGAAGGCGCGGGGGCGTCCCGGAGGTCGCAGACGCAGGGACGTCTCAGAGGCGCAGGCGGTACGGCTCAGAGGCGCAGGCGGTACGAGCGCCATCCCTCGGCGTCGACGACCGGCTCGGCGCCCAGGGCAGCCGCGATGCCCTCCGCGAACCCGGGTTCCGCCGGCCACCAGCGCAGGTCGGTGTGTCCCGCCGCGCGGGCACGGTCCGCCGCTGCCGACGCCAGGGCGCACAGCACGTCGATCTCGGCGGGGCTCGCCGGGTGTGCGGTGGTGAAGCCGCTGGTGATGCGCTGCCGCTCCCGGTCGGACAGCAGCCATTGCAGCACCGCGGCGCCGGGTTCCCCCGGGGCGGGGAAGAGCTCGGCCCAGCCCACCAGCTCGCCCGCCTCACGGGCCGCCACGACCTCCGTCGGAGCCGGCCCGGACGCCTCCCGCACGAGGTCGGGGACGGGCCCGGGCAGTCCGGCGTACAGCGCGCGGTAGAGGTCGGCCGCCGCCTCGTCCGGCACGGGTTCCACTTCGAGCACAGCGCCTCCAGGGACTCACCGCTCACCCTCGGCCGTGCGTGCCCGCGCCGCAACTCCGTGCCGCGCCGTCCGGCCGCCCGGGGTGCCGTCAGGCGGTCACTTGGCGATCTCCCAGATGTGGCCGCCGGGGTCGCGGAAACTGGCGGTCCGGATGCCCCAGGGCCGGTCCATGGGTCCGTTGAGCAGCGTCACGCCGCGGGCGGCCAGTTCGGCGCACATCGCGTCCACGTCCGCGACGGGGAGGGTGAGCACCAGGCGGGACCCGGCGTCGGCCCGGGCGGCGTGGGCGGGTGCGATGAGTTCGGGCGCCGCCGCGGACGTCAGCAGGTTGATGAGGGTGTTGCCGAATTCGAAGACGGCCGAGTTGTCGTCCTCGAAGGCCACCGGCAGTCCGAAGACCTCCCGGTAGAACCGTTTCGTGGCGTCCAGATCCTCGGCGAAGAGGGTGATCGCGCTGATGCCCGTGGGCCATGGGTCGGTGCGAGGCGTGTCTGTCACAGCTACGAAGGATCTCCGAGAGGAGGCGCCACGTACAGGGGCCGGCCGGATCTTCGGCACCGTGTCCGCCCGGGGGCGCGGGACGCGGGCGTCCGGCAGCGCCGCCGGACGGGTGGCGCGATCCGGCCCGGCCCCCGGGAGGCCCCGGCCGCTCAGCGCACGGGGCCGCGCGCCCACACCTCGCGGCCGTCGCGGTCCGTCCGGCCCGTCGCCCGGGTGCCGGGCAGTTCCTTCCAGCCCCAGGCGCGCAGCAGCTCCCGGAACCCGGCCGCGGCCACGTCCGGGTCCACCGCGGCCACCACCAGGTCGGGCGCGTGCCGGGCGAGCAGCAGTTCCGCGAGCCGGGTCGCGACACCCCGGCGGCGGTGTCCGGGCAGCACCATCAGCTCGGCGAGCGCGAACACCCGCCCGGACGCCGTCAGTTCCTCCGTCTGCGGCGACACCTCGACGGAGGAGTCGTTCCACCACGCCCCGTCGCGGTCCAGGCGGTACCCGTAGGCGCAGCCGACCAGCCCCGGCGCGTCGGCGACGGTCATGTCGAAACCGTCGCGTCCCCCGTGCCGCTCGAAGCGGCGCAGGAAGCCGCCCCGGTCATGCTGTTCGGCCCCGGCGGCGCCGCGGTAGGCGGTGACGTACACGTCGGCGACGTCCTGACGCTGCTGCTCGGCCTGCCATCGGGTGAGCCTGCGCAGATACACCTCGGCCATCCGGACTCCCCTCAAAGCCCTGGCGGATGCGGCCCGGTCAGCGGGCCTGCTTGTGCGTGGTGCGGTCGCGGCGGCGGCGGGCCGGGAAGCGGCCGCGTCCCCCGTCGCGGTGGTCGTGCCGTTCGGCGGGGGCGGCCGGCGGCGGGGGCGGGGGCGGCGGCGCGGCCCCCGTCCCCGGTTCGGCGAGGCCCCGGCGCCCGGACGGTTGGCTGCGGTAGGTACGCAAGGCGGTCCTCTCGGCGCGCTGGGTGTTGATGCGGTGGATCACGTACGCGGCCACGGTGATCAGCAGCAGGAAGACCGCCGCGGTGAGTGCGGCGTCCACGGCGGCCTCACCGCCCCGGCGTCGCGGCGGCGGCGCGGGGTGCGTCGGCCGCAGGAGCAGCGTGGGGCGCAGTAGTCGTGGGAGTGGCGGGGGGTGCAGTGGCCGTGGGAGTGGCGGGGGGTGCCGTGGCAGCGCGGGAGGCGTGCGATCCGCCCTCGTCCTCCCACGACTCCTCCGTGCTCCACGCCCGGTCGTCGACGCCGATGTCCTCATGGCGCGCCGTCTCCGCGGCGATGAGCGCGGTGGCGGTCAGCGCGGACCCCTCCGGGTCGCAGGCGGCGGCCATCAGCCGGCCGGCGCTCGCGTCGTCGGTCTCGGGCGGGATCACCAGGAGGTCCCAGCGGCCCGACCGGTAGGAGAGCAACAGCAGCTTGTGCGGGTCGAGTTCGGGGGTGAACCAGCCGACCTTCAGCACGTGGTCGCGCACGGTCACCTTGCGCGGGACGACGGGCCAGAGCATCGGATTGATGGCGACCCGCGTGATCCGCCCCCACTGCGGCCCCAACACGGCGGCCAGCGCGGGGAGTTCGGCGGACAGGTCACGCGAGCGGGGCCACCAGGCGCCGTCCAGCAGGCCCCCTCCCGTCGGGGACTTCAGCGCCACCCGGGCGGCGGGGGGCGCAGGGGGGCGGGTGGCCGGTGTGGGCGTGGTGGTCGCGGTCATGATGCGGACCCGTCTTCGGGAGCGGCGCGGTGGCCGCCTCCGATGCCATTGCTCACCGAGGACGAGACCCGCGCGGATGCCGGAGTGCGAAATGCCCTTGGTCCCTCCACGGTACTCCTGCGGGCGAGTTGGGGACGCCGGGCGGCGGGCCCGGACCCGCTCCGTCCGTCGGCTCCGACGGCGCGTCGCCCCGAACCGCCCTCCCCGGCGGGGGACTTCTAGCCGGTGGTCCGTCGCCGTCGCGGGTGTCCGGCGGCGGCCGGGCCGGGGGTGTACAGGATCTGCCAGCAGGCGACGGCCGCGAGGATCCACACGACCGCCCAGGTGGGAAGGTGTGCGCCGAAGGCGCCCAGGGCCAGAGGGAGCAGGATGCAGGGCGCCGCCCAGCCGGCCACCCATGCCGCTTTCGGAGCCGTGGTCAGCGCGGCGACGAGGTCGATGGTGAAGTAGCCGGCCAGGGCGGCGCAGAGGAGCCAGCGCTGGGCCGCGGGCAGCTGTGTGTCGGGGTGGGCGACGGCGACGCCCAGCGCGGCGGCGAGGGCGGCCATGGCGGCGGTGATCGCGGCGTGCAGGAGCATCGCCAGGCGTGCGGGCAGGTCGCTGCCGCGGAGTTGGGGGATGCCGCGTGCACCGTAGAGCAGGCTGAGTGCCCAGATCGCGGCGAGGAGGGCGAAGGAGCCGAGCGCGGCGGCGGCCAGGGGCAGGTTCCACTCCTCGTGCTCCGCTGCCGCGTCGATGACCTGGATGACTCCTTCGCCGAGTACGACGATGACGTAGAGGCCGAGGCGTTCGGCCAGGTGGGCGGGGTCGACGCGGGCCTCGCTGAGTCGCGGGGGCGTTCCGTCGCCGCGGCGGGGGTCGCGGATCCGGTGCCGGGGACGCCGGGCCTGCTGCTCCTCCGCCGCCCGCAGTGCGCGGTCCCGGCTGGAGGTGAGCAGGACCACGAGGTCGACGACCAGGCCCAGGGTCCACAGCCAGTACTTCCAGGGTTCGCCGACGAAGAGGGAGACGAGCCAGGGCAGCGCCCCGGCGCCCATCTGGGCGAGGGGCCGGTCCGTGATGACGCTGCCGCGCTCCCAGACGCGCCCGGCGAGCCAGCGCAGGGCGACGTAGGCGATGACGAAGGCGTCGGCCTGCGCGGTGCCGTAGCCGTGGCTGTGGATGCCGTCGACCGCGGCGGCCATCACGGCCATGCCGAGCATGGCGATCAGCAGCGTGCTGGTGCGGGCGCTCCGTGCGGCGACGTCGCCGTAGACGGAGAAACCGGCCCAGGACACCCAGAACGCCAGGTACAGAAGCGCGTAGAGGCCGAGGTCGCCCCAGCCCGGGCCGGAGTGCAGCAGGTGGGCGAGGCGGCCGACGCCCGCGACGGCGATCAGGTCGAAGAACAGCTCGTTCCACCCGGCGTGCCGCTCGTGCCCGGCGGCTGGTTCCGTGTCCGGGGACGAGGTGTCGCTGCTGGACGTCATGGACCGATGATCGGGCGCGGCCGGGCGGTCGGCATGTGGTGCCGGTGCGGCCGGGGTGCCCGCCGAGGGTGTCGCGCGCCGGGGTCACCGGCCGGGCGCGAGTCCGCTCCAGCCGCTGTCGAGCAGATCGAAGGCGCGGACGAGGGCTTCGCGGGGGTCGTCCCGGCCGCGGGTGGCGCGGGGGGCCGCGAGAGCGAAGTGCGCCAGCGCGGTGCAGGCGGGATCACCTTCGGGCAGGCCGCTCTCCTCCCCGATGGCGCGGGCGAGCGCGTCCGTGTGGCGCGACCACATGGCCTGGGCGTAGTCGCGCAGGGCCGGGGTGGAGTCGATCAGGTCGAGGAACGCGGTGAAACGCGCGTCGGTGCCGGCGGCGGCGAGCCGGTGCTCCAGCGCGTGCGCGCACAGGGCCGCCGGGATCGACTGCCCCTCGGGGCGCTCGCGGACGGCGGCGAGCAGGTCGGCCTCCTGGTCGTCGTCCTGGTCGAAGACGAGGGCCTCCTTGACCGGGAAGTGCTTGAACAGGGTGGTGGTGGAGACGTCCGCCGCGTCGGCGATCTCGCGGATGCCGACGTCGTCGTACCCGCGCTCCAGGAACAGGCGCAGCGCGGCGTCGGCGATGGCCTGTCGGGTGGCGGCCTTCTTGCGCTCGCGGCGCCCCATCGGCGGCGCGGGCGCGGCGTCGGTTCCCGAGGTCGGCAGGTCCGTGGTCGGCATACCGCCACCCTAGCCCCTTCCTTGCACAGCATCAAAAGGTGAACCGTTGCACTTATTTATCGAGTGTGCTTTTCTGGGCGGGCGGCTGCGGAGCGTCGACCACCCGACTCGCTCCCCCTTTTCCTCTCCCGCCCCCTTTTTTCTCCGCTCGACCCCTTCTCTTCTCTTCCTGCTCCCCGAAAGGAGTGATCCGTCATGTCCGCGTCCCTCTCCTCCACCCCGTCTCCGTCCCCGTCCCCGTCCACGGACGCGCCGGCCCCGCCCAGGAACGTGCGCTGGGTGCTGCTCGGCGTGATGCTCGCGATGCTGCTGTCGATGCTCGACAACATGGTCGTCAGCACCGCGATGCCCACGATCGTCGGCGACCTGGGCGGCCTGGAGCACATCTCCTGGGTCGTCACCGCGTACACGCTGGTCACAGCGGTGACAACACCCGTCTGGGGCAAGTTCGGCGACCTCTTCGGCCGCAAGCCCATGTACCTGGCCGCGATCGCGGTGTTCATCGTCGGGTCCGCGCTCTGCGGGGCGTCCCGGTCGATGGGCGAGCTGATCGCCTTCCGGGTGGTCCAGGGCATCGGCGCCGGCGGGATCGGCGCGGGCGCCTTCGCGCTGATCGGCGCGCTCGTACCGCCGCGCGAACGCGGCAGGTACCAGGGCATGACCGCCTCCGTCATGGCGATCGGCACCATCGGCGGCCCGCTGCTCGGCGGGTTCGTCACCGGCCACTTCGACTGGCGGTGGGCCTTCTACGTCAACCTGCCCCTCGGCCTGGTCGCCCTGGTCTGGCTGTGGCTGAAGCTGCGCGTACCGGCCACCCGCGTCGAGGCGCGGATCGACTGGGCGGGCATCGGCCTGCTCACCTTCTCCATCACCGCGATCGTCCTCGCCGCCACCTGGGCCGGAGGCACCTACGCGTGGGGCTCCTGGCAGATCCTCGGCCTGGCCGCCGCCGCGCTCGCGGGTCTGTCCCTGTTCGTCGCCGTGGAGCGGCGCGCCGGCGAACCGCTGATGCCCCTGAGCGTGTTCACCGGACACCGCAACTACCCGCTGGCGATGGTGATGATCCTCGTCGCCGGTGTGGTCATGTTCGGCGCCGGCCTCTATCTGCCGCTGTTCCAGCAGACGGTCCAGGGCGCTTCGGCCACCGACTCCGGCCTGCTGATGCTGCCCATGATGATCCCCGTGGTGATCGTCTCCACGATCGCCGGCAAGGTCATGTCCACCACCGGCCGGTACAAGGTCTTCCCCGTCGTGGGCACCCTGTTCCTCACCGCCGGTCTGGGACTGCTCGCCACCATGGACACCGGCACGTCGTCCGCGCTGACCGGCCTGTACATGGTGCTCGTCGGGATCGGTCTCGGCTGCACCCTCCAGATGGCGGGCACCATCGCCCAGAACAGCGTCCCCCTGCGGGACATGGGCGCGGCCATGAGTGCGGTCAACCTCTTCCGCACTCTCGGCGGATCCCTCGGCGTCGCCGTCTTCGGCTCGCTGTTCACCCGGGCGGTCGGGCCCCACGAGCCCGGCGGCGCCGGGTCCACCGGCGCGAACGCGCTGACCGGCATGTCCGCGGGCGCCAAGGACGCCTATCTCGGCGCGGTGGCCCAGGGCACCGGCCACATCTTCACCACGGCGGCGGTCCTGTGCGCCCTCGCCTTCGTCGCCGCGCTCTTCGTCGTCGAAGTCCCGCTCAAGAAGGCCGGCCCGCCCTCCCCGGCCACCGACCGGACGCCCACCCCGGCAACCGCCACCCGCTGATCGAGCCCCTCCCCTCACGTCCCGCATACCCTGGTGCGCGCCCGAGCGGAACACCGCCACCGCTCACCGCAGCGCCCGAACCCGTGACCGCCCACCCCGGAGAGCCCGCCCGTGCAGAAGACCGCCCTCCTCCCCTACGCCCATCTCCCCCGAGCGCACCACGCCCGCCACGTCCTGACCAGCACCGTCGATGTCTTCGGCACCGCCCACTGGCTGCTCGCCGACCGCGCTCCGCAGCCCGGCGGCGATCCCCTGCCCCTCGACGCGCTGGTCGTCTCCGTCCATCCGGGCGGCGACGTCGAACTCACCGAGCTGAGCGCGGTGCGGGCCCGCTGGCCGCGCCTGGACCGCCTGCCTGACGGCGGGTTCATCGTCGCGGCGTCACGCGCCAGCCGGTACGAGGACGCGGACCAGGTCCAGGTCTTCGACGCGCTCGGCCGCGAGGTCTCCTCCTTCTCCGTCGGGGACGCCATCGAGCACCTGCTCGTGGACGAGGCCGGCCACATCTGGGTCGGGCACTTCGACGAGAACCCGGCCGGAATCCGCCGCTGGAGCCCCACGGGCCACATTTGGTGGACGTCCGACGGCGCGGGCATCCCCGGCCTCTTCGACTGCTACGCCCTGAACGTGTCGGGCACCACCGCCTGGGCATGCGCGTACACCGACTTCCCGCTCGTCCAGATACGCCCCGACCAGCCCGTGAGGGTGTGGCCGAACCAGGTACGGGGCGCCACGGCCGTGGCCATCCACGGCGAGCGGGTCGCCTTCTACGGTGGCTACGGCGACGAGGCGAACCGGCTCGCCCGCGGAGAACTCACCGAAGCGTGCGTCGAGCCCACGGCCGTCGGCCTGCTCACGCTGCCCGACGGCCACCTGCCCGGACGCCGCCGCGCCGTCGGCCGAGGAAGCAGGATCTACGTCCAGGCCGAGCCGTTCACCGCGTGGGGCGTGGTTGACCTCAGCGGCTGAGCCCCCGAAAGGGGTTGCCGCGTCGGGGTTGTCCACCCACGCCGGTGGGCCCCGACCGCCTCATCCGGACCGACCCCACCGGCCCCCTGCTCGACGCCTGCGGCGGGAGTGCGGAAGGGGCGCGGCCCGCCGAGACTGTTCGCGGAAGCGCAGGGCGGCGGAAAGCGGAAAGGGGACCTGGACGGTGGCGGGTCTGGAGCTCGTGGTCGTGCTCGGCGCGTGCGTCCTGCTGTGCGGGATGATCGCGCCGCGGCTGCGGGTGGGCCAACCCGTACTTCTGCTCGCCTGCGGAGTCCTCGCGGGACTGCTGCCCTCACTCAGCGGCGTCAGGCTGCCGCCGGACGTGGTGCTGCTGCTGTTCCTGCCGGTCCTCCTGTACTGGGAGAGCCTGACGGCCTCGGTGCGCTCCATCCGGCGCAGCCTTCGCGGCATCGTGCTGTCGTCCACCGTCCTGGTCATCCTCACGGCCGCGGCCGTCGCCGCGGTCGCGCACGCCCTCGGCCTGGGCTGGGGCGCCGCCTGGGTCCTGGGGGCCGCGGTGGCGCCCACGGACGCCACGGCCATGGCGGCCCTCGAAGGCCTGCTGCCCGAGCGCAACCTGACCGTCCTGAAGTCCGAGAGCCTCGTGAACGACGGGACGGCACTGGTCGTCTACGGGGTCGCGGTCGGCGTCGCGACCGGCAGCGAGAGCCTGGGATTCGCGCATGTGAGCGGGCTCTTCGTGGTCGCCTACGCGGGCGGGGCGGTGGCCGGCGCCCTGGTCGCCTGGCCCTCCCTGATGCTGCTGCGCCGGATGTCCGACCCCGTCCTGTCCGTGGTGCTCGCGCTGCTGACGCCGTTCGCCGCGTATCTGCTGGCGGAGTCCGTGGACGCGTCGGGGGTCCTGGCCGTGGTCGTGTGCGGGCTGATCGGCAGCCGCGTCGCTCCTCGCGCGATGGGCGCCGCGGGCCGGATGCTCGGATACCCGTTCTTCGCGGTCGCCACCTTCGTCCTGAACGCGACCCTGTTCGTACTGGTCGGCCTGGAGATCCCCACAGCCGTACGGGACCTGGGGAGATCCGATCTGGTGTGGGCGCTGTGGACGGTCGTGGCGGTCTGCGCGACCCTGGCCGCGGTCCGGGTCGGCTTCCTGTTCCTGTCCGCGTACGCCATCCGGGCCCTGGACCGCCGTCCCCAGCAGCGGCTGCGCCGGGTCAGTCACCGGGCCCGCATCGTCAGCGGCCTGTCCGGTTTCCGCGGAGCGGTCTCCCTGGCGGTCGCCCTCTCGGTGCCCGCCACGGTCGAGGACGGGACGCCGTTCCCGGATCGGGCCGCGATCGTGTTCGTCACCACCGGCGTCATCGTGGTCACGCTGGTCGTGCAGGGCGCGGTGCTGCCCGCCACGGTGCGCTGGGCGCATCTTCCCGAGGACTCCAGTGCGCACGAGGAGCTGCGGCTGGCCGAGAGGACCGCCGCCCAGGAAGCGCTGGACGCCCTCGACGGGCTGGCGGCACAGGTGCGGGCCGAGCCCGGCGCCACCGGCCGGGTGCGCGACGAGCTGCGCCGTCACCTGGAGGTGCTCACCGCCGACCCGGCCGGCCCGGAACTGCGGCCCGCGCTGCGCGTCAAGGCCGACTACGCCGCCCTCGGCCTCGCGGTGGTGGCGCACAAGCGGGACACCGTCATCCGGCTGCGCGACGGCCAGCACATCGACGACGGCGTCCTGCTGCGACTCCAGCACCGGCTGGACGCGGAGGAGATGCGGCTGAGCGCGAAGCACGATCCCACCTGACCGGCCCCCGGACAGGGCAAGCGGGCGGGCGACGGAGTGCCCCCTCGCGGCCTCCACTGCGGGCACCGGACCCCGCGCCGTGTCGTCCCCGGGGCTGTACGGGTGGCGTTCGGTGGGACGGTCGTGTCGCACGGCCCGGTCGCGGAACGGGGGTGACGTGATGGACGCAAAGCCCTGGCGGGGCACCCGCGGCCCCGACCAGCACCTTCTGCTTCCTGCGGACCCCGTGCGCTCGCGGACGCGCCACCGCGGCGCAGGAGAGGACGCGCCACCGCGGCGCAGGAGAGGATGCCCCCCATGACGTCCGAGTCCCCCTCGGCTGCACCGGCACCCGACGTGCGTTTCTGGCCGGTGGACGATCTGCCGAGCCTCCAGCCGGACCCCTTCCTCGACGACGTGCTCCGCGAGGAGCCCGTGACGCGCATCAGGCTGCGCCACGGCGACGGTCACGCCTGGCTCGTCACCCGCTACGAGGACGTCCGCTTCGTCACCTCCGACCCCCGGTTCTCACGGGAGAAGGTCGTCGGCTGCCCGGTGACCACCATGGCCCCCACGCCGGTGGCGTCCCAGACCGCCGGACTGCAATACATCGACGCGCCCCGGCACACCCACCTGCGCCGGGTGGTCGCCCGCGCCTTCACGGCGCGCGGCATGCGACGGCTGCGCCCCATGGCCGAGCGCACCGCGCACAGCCTGCTCGACACCATGGAGAAGGCCGGCCCGCCCGCCGACCTGATGGAGCACCTGCACACGCCGTTCCCCATCGCCGTCGTCTGCTACTTCCTGGGAGCGGAGGAGGGCGACTGGGTCGCCTGGGCCGACAACTCCCGGACGATGCTGTCGACGGCGGGCGACAGCGAACGCGGCCGCGCGGCGCGCGCGGACACCCGCGGCCGGGTCGCCGACCTCCTCCGGCGCCGCCGGGAGGACCCGCGCGAGGACCTGGCGAGCGTCCTCGCGCAGGCCGCCGCGACGGGCGAGATCACCGACGACGAGGCGCTGTCCCTGGCCATGGCCGTCTACGTCAGCGGTGGGCACGCGGTCGCCAACAACAGCGGATCCATGCTGTACGCACTGCTCACCCACCCCGACCGGCTGGACCGGCTGCGCCGCGACCCGGCCGTGGTGACCGCGGCGGTGGAGGAGCTCTACCGGTACGTCCCCCACCGCAACGGCGTGGGCATCCCGCGGATCGCGACCGAGGACGTGGCGGTCGGAGGGCACGTCATCCCGAAGGGCGACGCCGTCTACAACGCCTACGTCGCCGCCAACCGCGATCCCGGCGTCTACCCCGATCCGGACCTGCTGGACTTCGACCGCCGGGGCCCCGGACACCTCGCCTTCGGCCACGGACCCCACTTCTGCCTCGCCTCGCTCATGGCCCGGATGGAGGCGGAGGTCATGATCACCACTCTCCTCGACCGCTTCCCGAAGCTGCGTCTCGCCGTGCCCGCCGCCGAGGTCGACTTCCAGCGCGAGGGACTGATCCGGGGCCCCAGCACCCTACCCGTCACCTGGTGAGCCACGGGTGAGCGACGGCCCCCGGGCGAGGGCACCGTCTCATCCGGCCGATCCCTGAAGGGGCCCGCCCGCTCCGTGTCCGTGCCGGTCCGCGGACAGCCGAGCAGTGCGGACATGACCCGGCGGCGCCCGAAGGCGTAGACCTGCGCACCGCGTGGGCCAAGTGCCGTACGCGGCGGGCTTCCGGCACGTCGGCCGCGTCCCCGAGCTCCCTCAGCCGCACCACCTCGGTGACACAGGACAGGAAGGACCGCGCGGTCCGCCGGATGTGCTCCTCGTCGGCCATGGCGGCATTCCGCACGGACGCCCCCGGTCCTTTCCGGGCCGGGGCCGTCCGCGTCTCAGGGGGTCGGTGGTGCGAGGTATTCCAGGGTGTAGCCGTCGCCGTCGCGGGTGACGTGACCGACGCCGGGGAAGTCGAGGTGGGCGCCGGCGACATAGTGGTGTGGCTCGGTCAGTTGTTCCAGAAGGGCGAGGCGGGCCCGGCGTGCCTGCGGCTGGTCGCTGTCGAGTTCCCAGGACGTGCGGGGCCGGGCGAATTGCAGTGAGGGCACGTGGACGGTGTCGCCCCAGACGAAGAGGCGCCCGGTGGTGCTCCTGACGTCGTAGACGGTGTGGCCGGGGGTGTGCCCGGGGGTCGGGACCGCGGTGATACGGGCGTTGACCGCGACCCGTCCGGTGACAGGGACCACGCGGTCGCGGACCGGCGCGAGACGGCCCCGGAAGACGGACGTGTCGTCCGCGCCGGTCCAGACGCGCTGGAGCGAGGGGAACGCCTCGGTGCCATCGGGTGCGATGAGGCCGCTCACGTGGTCCTCGTGGTGGTGCGTGAGCGCCACGTCCGTGATGTCCGCGCGGCCGATCCCGGCTTCGTCCAGGGCGTCGAGGAGCGATCCCATGGTGGAGTGCCAGGCGTTGGAGGCACCGGTGTCGATGAGGACCGACCGTGCACCGTCGGAGACGAAGAAGGCGTTGACCGACAGGCGCAGATTGCCGTCGATCAGCGGGACGGTGCCGGGCAGCTCGGCCAGGGGTCCGCCGTGCTCGTCGCGAAGCCTGGTCGGCGGCATGTCGACGTAGCCGTCACGCAGCGGGACGACGGTGAGATCGCCGAACTCGAAGACGGCGTGGAGCCGGCCCTTCGAGAGGTAGCGCATGAGGTCTCCCGTGTCAGTGGTGAGGGGATGGGGTCGGGTCGCGCTTCTCAGGAAGCCTGGTCCCGGCTGCGTGGCAGCACGGTCAGGGCGCCGGCGGCGGCCAGCGCCGCGACGACGATGCCGAACACAGTGGTGCCGGTGGTCAGGCCCGCCGCGTCGCTCAGGTAGCCGTCCGCCACCGGCAGCGTCCCGGCCATGAGGTAACCCCCGGCGGTCAGTGCCGCGTTCGCCTCGCCGAGTCGGGCCGCGGGCACGGATGCGGCCAGCGTCGAGAGTCCGGCCAACTGGGCGGCGCCCTGACCGAACCCGGCCAGGACCGCCGCGGCCAGCAGCAAGGCCACCGACGTGAGCACCACCGCCGAGATCAACGCCGCCATTCCGGCCACGGTCAGCGTCGCGCCCAGGGCGAACTGCACCGGCACCTGCTGTCGGCGCACCGCGAACTGGATGCCGGTGGCGGCCGCGAACAGTACGAAGACGAGTCCGCCGGAGATCAACCGGTTGTCCGTACGCAGGAGTTGGGCCAGCAGGGACGGGCCCAGGCTCAGCACGAACCCGGTTGCGGTGATGGCCGGGGCGAAGACGGCCAGGCCGGCCAGCAGATCGCGGCGGTGCGCTCGCGGTGCGGACGGGATGAGCGGCAGCCGCTCCCCCGGGCGGCCGGCACCCGCCGCTCCGCGGGGCAGCGGCATACGCAGCACCAGGAGCACGGCGATCAGCAGCAGAACGAGCTGGAGGACGAAGACCGTGACGGTCGGGTGGGGCAAGGTCTGCGAGAGCACCCCGGTCAGGAGCGGCCCGAGCGCGGCCCCGGCCACCATGGACGTCGAGGCGATCAGTCCCCCCAGCTTCCTCTCGCCCTCCGGGGCCAGGTCGGAGACGGCAGCCATGCCGGCCGACAGGACGGCGCCCACCGATACGCCGCTGAGGACGCGAGCGGCCCCCAGGACGGCCACCGAGTCCGCGGTGATGAACAGCGCGGTCGCCGCCAGGCCGAGCAGCAGGCCGGGCAGCAGTACCGGCCGACGTCCGTACCGGTCGGCGAGCGAGCCCGCGAGGGACAGGGTCAGCACCAGTCCCGCGATGTACCCGGCGTAGATCAGGGTCAGCGTGGCCGCGCTGAAGCCGATCCGCTCCTGCCACAGCACGTACAGCGGGGCCGGCTCGTTCGACAGCGCCATGGCGGCGACCACCGGCCAGGCGGCCAGCCACATCCAGCGGCGCGACAGCGTACGGGGAAGCGTCCGCGTGCCCGCCGGGGCCGGCCCGGCGGAGGCTGTCGGGGAAGGGGGTGGGGACATGGAAATGCTCCGGAGCGAAGGGCAGTCGGGGGATGTCGGCGGTCAGGTCGGTGACGGGGGCGCCCGGCGTGGGGTGGACGCGGCCGGCTCCGTGGCTCGGTCACATCTGAGGGGTCCACGTGCCGTCGAGCGGGACCCCGGCGGCCGCGGCGATCCGGTCGCGTGAGGCGAGCAGGCGGGCGCGCAGGGCCGGCAGGTCCACGCCGACCAGGGCGCCGTCGCGCTTGACCACGCGGCCGGCGACCAGGACGGTGTCGACGAGTCCGGGGTGTCCGGCGCTGACCAGGGAACCGACCGGATCCGTCACCGGGAAGATCGTCACGTCGTCGCTGCGCAGCAGGACGATGTCGGCTTCCTTGCCGGGGGTGATGCTGCCGGTGCGGGCGTCGAGTCCGCAGGAGGCCGCGGCGTCGATGGTGGTGAACCCGACGAGGTCGCGGGCGCGCAGGCTGCCGTCCAGGCCGCGCTGGGCGGCGAAGGCGGCGCGCATCGCGGCGAACATGTCACCGCCGACGGAGGGGACGACGTCGATGGACAGGGTGGGGCGCAGTCCGGCGGCCAGGGCCCGGCCCGTCATCGGCGCGCCGAACCCCATCTTCAGTTCGACGTCGGGGCTGACGGAGAGGGAGCTGCCGGCATCGGCGAGCATCCGTAGTTCCTCGTCGCTGACGCCGTTGCCGTGGACGAAGGTGGTGGTGTCGCGCAGCAGGCCGTGCTCGCGCAGGTCCGCGACGGGGCGCCGGGTGCCGTCGGATCCGGTGTGCAGGCTGGTGCGCAGGCCGAGTTCGTCGGCGAGCCGCACCTCCCGGGCCAGGGTGTCCATGCCGGTGTCGTCGGCGCCGCGCAGGCCGAAGGCCATGGTGACCGGTCCGGGCCCGTCGAGTTCGGCGCGGACGCGGCGGATGTCGTCGTCGACGGGGCGGGAGGTGGCCCAGCCGGCGCCGAGGCAGAAGACCGATCGCGCGGGTGCCTCGCGCAGTGCGGCGATGGCGGCGTCCTCGTGCGCGTGGTCCTGGGCGACGTGGTACCAGTCCAGCATGGTGGTGATGCCGCAGTGCAGGGCCTCCAGACGGCCCAGGAGGGTGGCCGCGTAGACGTCCTCGGGCGTGTAGTGGGCCTTGACGGTGCCGTGCATGGCTGTCGCCCACTGGGCGAAGGTCCAGTCCGCTCCGATGCCGCGGAAGGCGGTCTGCCAGGTGTGGCGGTGGTTGTCGACGAATCCGGGCATGACGATCCGGTCGCGTGCGTCGATCAGTTCGGCGTCCGGGGCGTGGATGTGGACGGCGACCTCGGCGATCACGCCGTTCTCGATGAGGACGTCGGCGCGGTCGTGGTCGCCGACGGCCGGGTCCATGCTGACCACGGTGCCGCCGGAGAGCAGCGTCTTCATGGGTCGCTCCTTGCTTTCGGGGTGGTGCGCGGGAGGCGGGTGGGGTCGGGCCGTTCAGGAGGCCGTGGCCCGGACGCTGTCGGCTGCGGCGAGCGCGTCGGCGACCAGGTCGTCGGTGTCTTCCGTGCCGGCGGCGAGGCGGACCAGGCCCGGCGGGACGGCCTCGGTGAGCTGCTCGGCGCTGAGCATTCCGGCCCACATGGAGGCGGGGTGCACGGCGAGGGACTCCACGCCGCCCAGGCTGGCCGAGCGGCGCGGATGGCGGAGGTGGCCGAGGAAGGCGTCGGCGCTCTCGTACCCGTCGGCGAATTCGATGCCGAGGACTCCGCCGAATCCGTCCATCTGGTCGGCGGCCAGCTGGTGCTGGGGGTGGGCGGCAAGCCCCGGGTAGTGCACGTGGCGGACGGCCGGGTGCCGGCTCAGGGCTTCGGCCAGGGCAAGGCCGTTGGCGTTGTGGCGGGGTACGCGCAGGGGCAGGGTGCGGATGCCGCGCAACAGCAGCCAGGCGTCGATGGGTCCGAGGGTGGCGCCGGTGAGGAGGCTGGTGTCCCAGATGCGGTTCAGGAGATCCGCCGGGCCGGCCAGCACTCCCGCGGAGACGTCGCTGTGGCCGTTGAGGTACTTGGTCGCGCTGTGCCAGACCACGTCGACACCGAGGTCGGCGGGCCGCTGGTTCAGCGGGGTGGCGAAGGTGTTGTCCGCCAGGGTCAGCACATCGTGGGCGCGGGCCACTTCGGCGACAGCCCGCAGGTCGGTGATGTGCAGCAGGGGGTTGGACGGTGTCTCCAGCAGGATCAGCCGGGTCCGGGCGGTGAGCGCCTTCTCCAACGCCTCGGGGTCCCGCTGGTCGACGAGCGTGGTGGACACGCCGAGGCGCGGCAGCAGGTTCAGCAGCACCGATGCGGTGCCCCCGTAGGTGGACCGCTGCCCGATGACGTGGTCGCCCGCGGACACCAGGGCGAGCACGGCCGTGGTGAGCGCGGCCATCCCGGAGGCGGTGACCATCGCCGCCTCGGTGCCCTCCAGTGCCGCGACGACGGCAGCCACCTGCGCGTGGTTGGGGTTGCCGAAGCGGGTGTAGAAGTCCCGGCCGCGCGGTTCGACGGCCCCGGCGGCGAAGCCGGCCGCGTCCTCGGCCGAGAACGCGGCCGTCTGGTAGATCGGGGGCGCCACCGCGTGGCTGGGGTGGATCCCGCGATCGGCGTGGACGGTGACGGTGCTCTTGCCCAGCATGACTGGCCGGCCTTTCCGAATGCGACGTTATGTCGGTATCCATCATGGGCGGCGGCGATCGGGCAATGCCCCGGTCGGCGGCAATTTTGGCAGCAAATTGCGTCGCAGCACGCCATGCGTTTGTGCCGTACGGGTCTATTCAGCAATATTCTGCTGCCATGGACGAAGTGGACCGGTCGATCCTGGCCGTACTCGAACGCAATGGGCGGATCAGCAACAACGAGCTGGCGGCCCGGGTCGGCCTTTCTCCCTCACCGTGCCTGCGCCGCGTGCGCCAGCTCGAGGAGGCCGGGGTCATCCGCGGCTACCGGGCGCAGATCGATCCGGCGGCGATCGGCCGCGGACTGCGCGTGTTCGCGGGGGTGCGGCTGATGCGGCACACCCGCGCGGACGTGGTCGCCTTCGAACGGGACGTCATGGAGCTGCCCGAGGTGACCGCCTGTCACCACATCACGGGCAACTTCGACTACCTGCTCCACGTCGAGGTGGCCGACCTGCCCGCCTACGAGGAGTTCCACGCCAATCAGCTCGCCGCCCTGCCGGGGGTGGGCACGGTCAACAGCTTCGTCATCATGAAGACCCTCGACAACCTCTGACCCTGGCGGCCGCAGATACGGGACAGGGACGGGCCCCATCCGGGCCGGATGCGGGAAAGCCTGCCGGATGGCGCCTGCCCCACCCGTGCGCGATCTTTGATCGAGGACCGCTCCCCCGCGCCCAGGACGGGCGAGGACCCGCTCGCCGCGCGCCCAAGACCCCGGAGGCCCCATGGACCCGCTCAGCAGCAACGGCAGGTGCGAACTGGACCCCGTCACCTGGGACGCCATGATCGACGCGCTCAAGGCCAACGGCGTACCGGACGACACCCTGAGCGCCGTCTGCGCCCAGGCCCTCGTCACGATCAACAACACGCCCGCCACCGTGCGCACGCAATGGCTCGCCACGGGCGCCAGGCCCGACCTGGACAGCTGACCTGGCCGGCCGGTGACCGCGGCGGGTCCGGAACGCCGCCTGCCTCCCCCACCCCACGCCCACCCCGCGTCTTTTCGGCAGACACCCCCACCACCCGCCACCGTCCGCCCGACCCAGGCGTGCGAGCCGCGATCGGAGTCGGCCATTCTGCGCGGCCCCCGCACCCTTCGCCCCGCTACGGACACGCGCGTCCGGCATATGTCGGCACAGGTCGTCGAGGTGGGGACGGCGGATGGCCGATACCCGCCCCCCGGAATTTCAGCCAGATTGCGTCAGGTGCAACGGTCATATCGTTGATTACCTCGGGGGGCTGATGCCTAAAGTCCTTCTGCATTCGGTTCACCGGCGCCGAGCTCAGGGGGAAGCGATGTCGCGTGTCAGGCCTGTCCTGGACCGGGCACTCGGCAGGACTCCGTTACTCCACCTCACCGTCGCGCACCGAGGGCGTGCGCGGTGGCTGGCGCTGAAGCTCGAAGGGCACGGTCCCAGCGGTTCGGTCAAGGACCGTAGCGCCGTCGGACTGTTGCGGGCCCTGCACGACGAGCAGCCGCTGACCCCGGGCACCGTGGTCGTCGAGTCGACCTCCGGGAACCTCGGCCTGGCGCTGGCCCGGCTGCTGCGCGACGTCGACTGCACCTTCCTCGCGGTGGTCGACCTCAAGACCCCGCTCATCACCCGCCGCATGCTGGAGGCCGACGGCGCCCGCATCGTGGTGGTCGACGAGCCGGACGGCCAGGGCGGCTATCTGCTGAGCAGGCTGCGCACCGTGCGCGAACTGCTGGCCCAGAACCCCGGCTACCGCTGGCCCAACCAGTACGAGAACTGGGCCGCCCCCGAGGTGCACCGCACCACCACGGGCCCCGAGATCACCGAGGAGGCGGGTGCGGAGCTCGACGCGGTCTACGTCCCCGTATCCACCGGCGGCACCCTCTCCGGCATCGCCTCCCACCTGCGCGAACACCGCCCCGACGTCGCCCCGGTCGCCGTCGACGTACGCGGCTCCCTGGCCGTCGCCGGCAGCGCGGGACGCCGGCTGATACCGGGCATCGGCGCCAGCCGCCCCTCCGCCTTCCTGAAGGGCGCGGACAGCTACGACCGCCTCGTGCAGGTCGACGACGTCGAGGCGATCACCGTCTGCCGGATCATCGCCGAGGACCTGGGGCTCGCGCTCGGCGGGTCCAGCGGCTGCGCCGTCCGCGCCGTGGTCGCCGACTTGGAGAACGACCGCGCGCCCCGGGGACTCTCCGTCTGTGTGGCCGCCGACGGCGGCGGAAAGTACCGCGACACCCTCTACTCCGACGACTGGGCGAACGAGCAGGGTATTGCCGAAGGGATAGCCGCCACGACGGAACAGCTGCGCCGCGAGGGCCTGTTCTTCAGCTGGCGGGAACCGCACCACCTGGAGCACCAGCGCCTATGAGTACGAGCATCACGCCCGGACGACCGGACGGCGGCCGCGACTACCGGCAGTTCCTTCCGCTGGTCCAGGGCGCCACCCTGATCGAGTGGACCGGGACCGGCCTGTTCCTCGCCGTGTCGACCATCTACTTCGTCAAGGTCGCCCACCTCAGCACCTCGTCCGTCGGCATCGGCCTGACGATCGGCGGCGCGATCGCCGTTCTCGCCGCCCTGCCCATCGCCCGGCTGGCCGGACGCTTCGGCCCCAAGTCCGTGCTGATCGGCGTCATGCTGCTGCGCGCCCTGGCCACCGTCGGCTACCTGTGGGTGGACGGCTGGTGGAGCTTCCTGCTGATCGTCGCCCTCATCGCCGTCACCGAGCAGTCCTCGCCCCCACTGGTCCAGGCGTACGTCGGCGCGCGGTCGCCGGAGAGCCTGCGCGCGAAGGTGATGGCCGTCCAGCGCACCGTCGTCAATCTGGGCATCAGCCTGGGCGGGCTGATCGCCGGAGTCGCCCTGGGGTCGGGCTCGCCCGGCGCGTTCCGGCCGCTGCTGATCGGCGGCGCGGTCGCCTACGTGATCGTGGCCGTGGTGTTCGCCACCGCACGCGACGGGGGCACGCCCGGCCCGGTCGGGGCGACGGGCGTACGGGACCTGCTCAAGGACCGGCGGCTGCTGGGCTTCACCGCGTACAACGCACTGGTGTCGTTGTGGATGCCGGTGCTCAACGTGGCGTTCCCGCTGTGGCTGGTGACCGCCACCGAGGTGCCGGAGCGCTACGTCGGCATCCTGTACGCCGTCAACACCGTGCTCTGCATCGCCCTCCAGTACCCCCTGAACCGCTGCTACAACACAACGACCCGGGCCTGGATCTCGTACGCGACCGCCGCGGCGCTGTTGAGCTGCGGCGCGCTGGCGTTCGCCGCCGCGCCGGGTTTCGGGGCGCACGGCGCCCTGCTGACGCTGGGCGGCGCGGTCGCCCTGCTGACCTTCGCCGAGCTGCTCCAGGTCGGCGCGTCCTGGACGCTCTCCTTCGCCCTGGCCCCCGAGGGGGCGCGCAGCGCCTACCTGGTGCTGTTCAACACCAGCCGTACCGTCGCCAACCGGGTCGCGGGCCCGGTCCTGATGACGGGTGTGGTGCTCGCCCTGGGCAGGGCCGGCTGGATCGCGCTCGCCGGTGTGCTCCTGCTGGGCGCGGTCGTCCCCCTCGCGGTGCTGCGGCGGACGCGGCGTGCCGGGACGGCCGGGCCGTCGGAGCGCGCGAACGCACGAAGGGCGCGTACCCGCCACTGACCCCCGGCCTGTCGGGCCGTCCCCTGTCCGAGCATCCCCCATCCCGGCCGAGGAGGCCCCGCTCCCCATGGACTTCGAGCGATACCCAGACAGCCCCTTCCTCCATCTGACGCGCGCGGACGTCGTCGAGGCCGCCCGCGGCGTGGACATCGTGCAGACGGTGGCCGAGGCGCTGACGCTGCACGGCGCGGGGCAGTCGGCCCTCCCCGAGGAGGCCTACCTCGGCTGGACGACCCCGAAGGGCGACGCCGCCCGGCTCCTGGCCATGCCGGGCGCACTGCTCCGGGACGGCAGCCCGCCCGTCATCGGCATGAAGACCATCAACGCCTCACTGGGCAATCCGGCACGCGGCATTCCGCGCTCCCAGGGCTTCACCCTGCTGCTCGACCCGGAGACGGCACGGCCCGTCGCGCTGATGGAGGCGGCCTACATCAGCGCCATGCGCACGGCGGCGGTGACCGCGCTGGCCGTGCGCCACCTGGCGGTGTGGTCCCCGCAGCGGCTGGCGCTCGTCGGCTGCGGGGCCCTCGCCCAGGCGCACGCGGCGCTGTTGCTGCGCACCGTGCCGAGCCTGCGCACCCTCGCGCTCTACGACGTGACGCCCGACCGCGCCGACGCCCTCGCCGCGTACGTCGCGTCGCTGCCCGAGGGCGCGAAGGTCGAGACCGTGCGGGCCGCGAGCGCACGCGAGGCGGTGCGGGACGCCGAACTCGTCGTGCCCGTCACCACGGTGACGCAGGGGTACATCGAGCCGGACTGGCTGCGGCCCGGCGCGCTGGTCTGCCACGTCTCCCTGGACGATCTCACCGAGGGGGCGGTGCTCGCCGCCGACACGGTGATCGTCGACGACTGGAGCCTGGTCCGCGACGACCCGCGCCGCCTGCTCGGCCGGATGCACCGGGCGGGCACCCTGCTCGGCCCCGACGGCGCCCCCCGCGACGGGGTGACCGCGCAGCCCGGCGCCCGCCGGGTGGACGCCACCCTCGGCGACGTGCTCGCCGGCCGGCACCCGGGCCGCCGCCACCAGGACGAGACCGTCGTCAGCAATCCCTTCGGCATGTCGATCCTCGACGTCGCCGTCGCCGACCGCATCCACGCCCGCGCCGAGGCCGCCGGTCTCGGCACCCGGCTCACGCTCTGAGGGGGACGCACCATGGCCATCGACCTCAATGTCCAGGAGATCAACCGCACCATGTGGTCGTACGGGGAGTACCGGCAGGTCGCCGATCTGCTGCGCCCCGGCGCGGTCGAGCTGATCGAGCGGCTCGCCCCCGAGCCCGGCCTCCGTCACCTCGACGTCGCCACCGGCAACGGCAATGTGGCGCTGCTGTCCGCGCGGCGCGGATCGACGGTGACCGGCCTCGACCTGACGGACGAGTTCTTCCCCGACGCGCGCGAGCGCTTCGCCGAGGCGGGGGTGGAGGTGGAACTGCACCGCGGCGACGCCCAGGAACTCCCCTTCGCCGACGGCTCGTTCGACCTGGTGACGTCCACCTACGGCGTGCAGTTCGCGCCCGACCACGCCGCCTCCTCCGGCGAGATGGCCCGGGTGCTGCGCCCCGGCGGCCGGATCGGCATGTGCAACTGGACGGCGCGCAGCTGGACGGCGCACTTCCAGGAGATCCTGTCGGCCTACTTCCCGTCGCCCAACGGCCATCAGGGTCAGCCGATGCTGTGGGGCTCGGCGGACTACCTCACCGAGCTGTTCGGCCCCTCCTTCACCATCACGGCCGAACGCAGGGAGCTGTTCTACCCCTTCGCGACCGCCGAGGACCTGGTCGCCTTCTTCGAGGACTGCTTCGGTCCGTGCATCGCCGCGAAGAACACGATCTCCCCGCCGTCGCGCTGGAAGGAACTGCGCGCCGAGATGGTCGAGATGACCGAGGAGTTCCACACCACGGACGAGCGGGGAACCGGAGTCCCCGTCGAATACCTGCTCGTCGTCGCGGAGAAGAAGGGGTCCCGGTGATCGGTCTGCCCACGCACCACCCCTCCCTGCCGCTGGCCGACGGGGCCCGGGAGCGGGCCGCCGCCGCCGCGCTGACCCGCACCGAGCCGTACCCGCTGGGCGAGGGCGTCCACGCCCACGTCGAACGGCACGCGGCCGACCGGCCCGACCGCACGGCGATCGAGGACGGCGAACAGACCCTCAGCTACGGCGAGTTGGCCGACCGGACGCAGCGCATCGCCGCCCAGCTGGCCGCGGCGGACGTCACGCACGGGCAGATCGTCGCGGTCGGCGGCCGGCGCGGCGCCGACGTCGTCTGCGCCTTCCTCGCGCTGGAACTGCTGGGCGCCGTCTATCTGCCCATCGACGCGAGCTGGCCCGCGGCCCGCGTCGACGCGCTGCTGCGGGACAGCGGCGCGGTGCTCCTCCTCACCGTCGGCGGCCCCGCCGACAGCGGCGAACTCGTCAAGGGCGCTCAGGCGGCCGGCGTGCGCACCGCCTCCCCTGCGCCCACGGACGCCCGCCGCACCCGGTCGTCGCCGCCGCCCGCCGACGAGGTGCGCTACGTCCTGTACACCTCGGGATCGACCGGCCGCCCCAAGGCCGCCGCCGTCGAGCATCAGGGGATGCTGAACCACCTGTGGGCCAAGGTCGACGACCTCGGGATGACCGCCGACGACCGGCTGGCGCAGACCGCGCCGCTGAGCTTCGACATCTCCATCTGGCAGATGCTGGCACCCCTGCTCGTCGGCGGCCGTGTCCAGATCTTCGGCGACGACGAGGCTCAGGACGGCGCGCTGCTGCTGGAGGCGGTGCGCCGGAGCGGCACCACCGTCCTGGAGACCGTGCCCACGCTGATCCGCTTCCTGCTGGACGCCCAGCAGAGCGCGGGGATCCGGCCCGGGGCGCTGCGCTGGATGATCGCCACCGGCGAGGAACTGCCGCCCGCGCTGGCCCGCCGGTGGCACGAGGCCCTTCCCGGCATCGCGCTGCTCAACGCCTATGGGCCCACGGAGTGTTCGGACGACGTCACCCACGCCGTCCTCGGCGCGCCCGGCCCCGGCGTACGCCACCTGCCGATCGGCGCGCCCATCGGCAACGCCGCGCTGTACGTCCTGCGCGCCGAGGACGGCCGGTGGCACGCCTGCGACCACGGGGAGACCGGCGAGCTGTTCGTCGGCGGCCTCGTCGTGGGCCGCGGCTATCTGGGCGATCCGGAGCGGACGGCGCTCGCCTTCTTCGCCGACCCGTTCACGGACGGCGGCGGGCGGCTGTACCGCACCGGTGACGCGGTGCGGGTGCTGCCGGACGGCCAGTTGGAGTATCTGGGCCGGATCGACCGGCAGGTGAAGCTCGGCGGCGTCCGCATGGAGCTCGCCGAGATCGAGGCGGAGCTCGGCGCGCACCCCTCGGTCGCCGCCTGCGCGGTCATGGTCCGCGCCGACGGCGACGAGGGCGCGCTGGTGGCCCGCGAGAGCGCCCACGCTCCGGCGCCGGGCCACCAGCGGCTGGTCGCGTACGTCACGACCCCCGACGAGGAGGTGACGGAGGAGGCGCTGCGCGCCCATCTGGCCGGGCGGCTGCCCGCGCCGATGGTGCCGCACACGTTCGTGGTGCTCCCGCGGCTGCCGCTCACCCGCAACGGCAAGACCGACTACAAGGCGCTGCCCGCACCGCCGCGCCGGCGCCGCCCCGGCACCCGTCCCTTCAGCCCGCCGCGGGCCGGGGCCGAGGCCGCGATCGCCGCGCTGGTCGCCGAGCTGCTCGGCAGCGGGCAGGTCGGCCGCGACGACTCGTTCCTGGAGCTGGGCGGCGACTCGCTCCAGGCCATGCGGCTGGTCGCGCGCCTGCGGGACACGGGATCGGCGGTGAGCCTGCGGGAGGTGCTGCGCGACGGCAGCCCGGCCGCGCTCGCCGCTCTCGGCAACCGGACCCCGCCCACCGGCGCCGACACCGAGACCGCCACCACCGCCACCGCCACCGATCAGGTCGGGGACGCCCCGCGCACCCGCCCGCTCACTCCGCAGCAGGCAGGCGTCTACTTCCACTGGCGGCTGGATCCGCACAGCCCCTCGTACAGCTACCAGGGCTCCCTGGAGCTGGACGGTCCGCTGGACGTCCCCCGGCTGGCGGCCGCCTGGCGGCTGCTGCTGGCCGAGAATCCGCTGCTGCTCGCCCGGTTCGCCGAGCCGGAGGAGGCGCAGGGCGACGAAGTGGTGCACCACTTCCCGCACTGGGACGTCCCGCTGCCGGAGCGGCCGCGGGAGGTCACGGCGGACACCTACCGACGGCTGGCGGCCGAGGAAGCCGCCCGCCCCTTCGATCTGCTGGCCGCGCCGGGGCTGCGCGCGGGACTGTTCAGGCTGCCGGACGGACAGCACCGCCTGCTGGTCACCATGCATGAGCTGCTGCTCGACGGCTGGGGCGCCACCGTCCTCTTCCAACGGCTGGCCGAGCTGTACGAGCGGCGTCCGGCCGCCCCCGACCCCGAGCGCCGCACCCGCTACGACCGCTACCTCGACCACCTCGACCGGGTGCTGGCCGCCGAGGAGACGGCCGAGGCGGGCCGGTACTGGCTGCGGCAGCTCGCGGGCGATCTGCCGGTGCTCCAGATCGCGCAGAAGCCGCGCCCGGCCGCGCCCACCTACCGGGGGGCGATCATCGAGGCGGTGCTGGACGAGGCCCTGTCGCAACGGCTGCGGGAGACCGCGCTGTCCGCGTCCGCGACCCCGTTCGTACCGCTGCTGGCCGCCTACGCGCTGACGCTCGGCTATTACGGCGACGCCGACGAGGTCGTCGTGGGGGCGCCGATGGCGGGCCGGGAGCGGCCGGAGACGGCCGACGTGCCGGCCTTCATGCTCGCGATGCTGCCGCTGCGGCTGCGCATCGACCCGGCCGCGACACTCGCCGAGTTCACCACGCTGGTGCGCGACACGGTGTACGACGCGTACGCCGCCGCGGACCACCCCTTCGGCTGGACGCTGCGTCAGCTGCCGGCCGCCTCCCGGAGCTCGGCGGCGACCCCCGTCTTCCAGACGATGCTCAACATGCTGCCGTACCCGGCCCGCGCGACCAGCGCCGACGGCGTCGGCTTCCGCTTCGTCGAACTGGAAACCGGATACACGAAGTACGACTGCGCCCTGTACGTGCAGCCGCACGGCCCGGACCGGCTGCTGCTCCAGTACGCCTACCAGCAGGAGTTGCTCGACGAACCGGTCGCGCGCAACGTCCTCGACTCCACGATGATCGCGCTGCGGGCCCTCACCGACCCGCGGCGTGCCGCGCACACTGCCATCCGATCCCTCGACCTGCTGCCCGGAGGCGGACCGTCATGACCACCCCGACCCTGCTGGAACGCTTCGCCGCGCAGGTGGCGGCCCGCCCCGAGGCCGTCGCCCTGCGCCACACCGGCACCTCGCTCACCTACCGCGAACTCGACGAGTGGAGCGGCCGGCTGGCCGCCCAGCTCGCCGCCAAGGGCACCCGCTCCGGCTCGCTGGTCGCGCTCGCCGCCCAGCGCGGTCCCGCCGCGGTCGCCGGGGTGCTCGCCGTGCTGAAGACCGGGGCGGCCTATCTCGGGCTCGATCCGGCGATACCCGTACGGCGTCAGCGCCGCATGGTGGAGGAGACGGGACCGCAGGCGGTGCTGGCCGAGCCGGGGCTCGACCAGTTCCCCACCCTGGAAGCGCCCCGCGTCCGGCTGGCCCCGGTCGCGGACGGCCCGGTGCACGAGGGGCCCGGACAGGAGGCGGACGACGACGCGTTGTTCCACATCGTCTACACCTCCGGCACCACCGGGAACCCCAAGGGCGTGCGGATCAGCCACCGTTCCGTGCGCGGCCGGCTGGAGTGGATGTGGAAGGACCACCCGTTCCCCGGGAACGCGGTGCTGGCGGTGCAGAAGTCGCCCGCGCTCGTCGCCTCGCCGTGGGAGCTGCTCGGCGGCCTGCTCCAAGGCGTCCCGTCGGTCGCGCTCAGCACCGAGGAACTCCTCGACCCGGTGCTGTTCGCCGGTGTCGTCGCCGAGGAGCGGATCACCCATCTCTTCCTCACCCCGCAGCTGATCGGCGGACTCCTGGAGGAGAGCGCGAAGCTCCCCGGCTCCCACCGGCCGGTGCTGGTGACCAGCGGTGCCGACAGCCTGCCGGTGCGGACCGTGCACCGCTTCCGGGAGGTCTGGCCCGACGCCACGCTCCTCAATCTGTACGGCATGACGGAGACCGCCTCCAACGTCGCCTCGTACGACACCGCCGCCCTGCCCGGGGACGCCGAACGCGTACCGGTCGGCAGCGCGGTGGCGGGCGCGTCCATCACCATCCGCGACCGGCACGGCCGCCGGCTGCCGCCCGGTGTCACGGGTGAGGTGTGGGTCTGCGGGCCGCCGCTGGCCCTCGGCTATGTCGGCGGCGACGGCGAGGACCGCTTCACCGTCGACGACCAGGGGGTGCGCCACTACCGGACGGGCGACCGGGGCCGCCATCTCCCGGACGGGGCGCTGGAGATCACCGGCCGCGCCGACAACCAGATCAAGGTGCGCGGCTACCGCGTGGAGCTGGAGGAGATCGAGTCCACCCTCCGCAAGGCGCCCGGCGTCACCGAGGCCGGGGCGTACGCGGACCTCGACGACGGCGAGCCGCGGATCGTCGCCTGCGTCACGGCCGATGAGGAGGTGAGCGTCGCGGCCCTGCGCGGATATCTGCGCGACCGGCTCCCCGACTACATGCTGCCGACGCGCATCCAGCAGCTGCCGCGGCTTCCGCTGGGCCCCAACGGCAAGCTGGACCGCGCCGGGCTGCGCACACTCGTGGCCGACATCGGACAGGAGCGGACGACGGGCTTCACGCCGTCCGACGCCACCGAGGCCGCCGTCGCGGCCCTCTGGGAGGAACTGCTGGGCGCTCCGCCCGCCGCGGCCGACCAGAACTTCTTCGACGCCGGAGGGCACTCGCTGCTCGCCGTCCGGCTCGCCAACCGGCTGGCGAAGACCGCCGGCCGGCGCGTCCCCCTGCGCCGCATCCTCGGCGCGCCCACCGTCGGCGCGATCGCCGCACTCTGCCGCGAGGCCAAGGAGGAGGAGCGAGGATGAGCACGTCCTGGCTGAGGATCCGCGACGAGAACCCGCACGGCGACCCGGCCGACACGCTGGTGGTCTGCTTCGCACCCACCGGCGCGCACGGTTCGACCTTCGCGGGCTGGCACGGGCGGCTGCCGCACGGCATGGCTCTGGTGCTGGTCACACCGCCCGGCAGGGGCATGCGGGTGGACGAGGAGCCCGTCGTCGACATGGCCGGGTACGCGGACGCGGTGGCCGCCGAACTGCGGGCGGTCGCGGCGGGCAGGCGGCTGGTCCTGATCGGGGTGAGTCTCGGCGCGCTGCTGGCGTTCGAGGTCTGCCGTCGGCTGCCGGATGCCGAGGTGCCGGTGGCGCGGCTGTGCGTGGTGGCCGGGCAGTCCCCGGGCGACTTCGCCGGTTCGGGCGGTGAGGTGACGCTCGACGACGCCCGCGCCTTCGCGACCGGGACCGGGCTGACGGACCCCGAGCTGCTGGCCGATCCGGAGTTCGAGGAGGTGCTGCTGCCGCCCGTCCAGGCCGATCTGATGCTCGCCGCCCACTACGCGGGCCGCGCGAGCGCCCCCCAGCACGTCCCGCTGCGCGCGGTGTGGGCCGTCGACGATCCGCACGTGCCGGAGGCCGCCGTCCGGCGGTGGCGCGAGTGGACCACCGCGGACTGCACGGTGCTGTCCGTGGAGGGCGGCCACTACGCCCACCAGGAGAATCCGGCGGCGGTCCTGTCCGCCTGCCTGGACGGCCTGTCCGGGGCCGCCGGTCCGTCCAGACGGGCCGTGCTCGGCAGCGGTGCGGCGGTCGTCTCGGGCACCGTGCTCGCCCTCGGGGCGACGGCGGCCACCGCCCCGAAGGCCGCTGCCGCCCAGCGGACGGCGGCACCGGCGGCGGGCGGCGGCGCCGGAGGCCGCGCCTTCGACGGCGATCCCACCGATCCGGTGGAGCTCGCCGTCGCGATGATCCGGCAGAACACGAGCAACCCCGGGGACGGCGCGATCACGCTGCCGTACGCGCGGATGCTGGAAGGGATCTTCCGCGCGGCCGGGGTCGCCACGGAGATCGTGCCCACCCCCAAGGAGGGCAACGTCCACTTCTTCGCCCGCGTCCCCGCCGCCGGCCGCGCGCGCGAGAAGCCCCTGGTCCTGCTCGGCCACTCGGACGTGGTCCCCGCGATCGGGGACGCGTGGACGCGGGAGCCGTTCGCCGGGGAGATCGTGGACGGCAGGCTGTACGGCCGGGGCGCCCTCGACATGAAGGGGGTCAACGCCGCGTTCGTCGCCGCCCTGTTGCGCCATGTCCGGCAGGGCACCCGGTTCGACCGGGACATCGTCTTCTGGTCCGACTGCGACGAGGAGCAGGGGCCGTACGGCGTCCGCTGGCTCCTGACCGAACACCCGGACACGGTGGAGGCCGGCGCGGTCCTCACCGAGGGCGGCTGGGTGCTCGACCAGCGGGACGGCAGAACGCCGATGATCGCCACGCTCACCTGCAACGACAAGCGCTCCCTGCTGTTGCGGCTGGAAGCGGACTCATACGCCACCCACACCTCCAAGCCGTTCGGCGGGCAGGCCGTGATCCGGCTGGGCGAGGTGCTGGAACAGCTCGGCGGCTGGCGGGCCGGCATCCGCCCGAACGCGCTGTCCCGGCTGTACTTCGCCGAGCTCGCCCGGGCGACCGCGGACCCGGCCCTGGCCGCCGCCGTACGGGAGATGCTCGACGCCCGCACCGAGGCGCGGCGCAACCGGGCGGGCAATACGGTCGTGCGGCTCAGCGACACGCCCGAGCTGCACAACGCGATGCTCCGCACCACCCTGGCGTTCACCTCGGCCAAGGCCGGCTACTACCCGAGCATCGTGCCGGGCACGGCGACGGCGGAGTTCCGGGCGGCGTTCCTGCCCGGTGGCGACGACCCCGGGCGGATCGTCGCCGAACTGCGCTCCCTGATCGGCAACCGGGCCACGCTGACGGTGGTCGGCAATCCCGGCGAGAGCGAGGAGCAGGCGGTCGACCGGCTGCGCGGCTATCTGGCGGTCCCGGACTCCCGCCACGACACGGACGTCTTCCGCGCCTGGCAGCAGGCGGTGCGCCGGACCCATCCCGGGGTGCGGGCCACCGCCTGCCAGTTCGAGGCGGTGACCAGCGCGGTGCCGTTCCGCGAGCAGAACGTGCCGGTCTACGGCATGTACCCGTTCACCGTGAACCGGGACATGCTCAAGCGGATGCACGGCACGGACGAGTACATCGGCGTCGAGGCCCTGCGGCAGGGAACGGAGACGGTCTACCAGCTCCTGGCGGGGCTGCGCGCCGGATCCTGAATCACCCGGTCCGGCGCGGGAGCGCGACGTACGCCGCGCTCCCGCGCCGTCCCGGCCGCTGCCGAGGACCGCACGGCCGACATCGTCCGCACGGGCAGCGAACGCGAGCAGGCGCTGGTCCGAGCGGACGAGGTGTTCGCAGGCTTCAGTCACGTGCTGGACGAGCCGCTCACCCGCACCCGCGCCGCGCGATCCCCGGCGACTGAGGACCGGAGCGCCGTATCGGCGGGCCACGGCGACCCTCCGGCCTTGACCGTCCGACCACCGCGCGCCATCGACCCCGCCCACAGCGCACCCGATCGGAGAACTGATGGACCTGTCGCTCGCGAGTCCTGCCCTGAAGATCCGTGCCACTGACGGGGACCTGCACGACCAGGCCGTTCAGCTCCGCGCGGTGGGTCCGTTGGTCCCGGTGGAACTTCCCGACGGTATTCCGGCCTGGGTGGTGACCTCGGACCGGCTGGGCCGCTCCCTGCTCAAGGACGCCCGGTTCGTGAAGGACATCAACGTCTGGGGTGCCTGGCAGCGAGGTGAAGTCCCGGACGACTGGCCGCTGTTGTCGGTGGTCGACACGCCGCGCAGCATGATCACCGTGGACGGCGCCGAGCACCGCCGGCTGCGCACACCGCTCGCCCGGACCCTGACCCCGGCCCGGGTCGCCGGGCTCCGCGACCAGGTGACCGCCATCGTCGCCGAACAGCTCGACCAGCTCGCCGCGGCCGCCGCGGGCGACGCGGACGGAACGGCCGACTACCGCACCGCCTACGCGTTTCCGATCCCGATGAGGGTGATCGGCACCCTGCTCGGCATCCCCACCGCATGGCACGACCTCCTCCGCGTCCGGTTCGAGGACTTCTTCAGTGAGACCGTCTCGCCCGACCGCAAGAGCGCCGCGGTCCTCGGGATCCGATCGATGATCGCCGAGCTCGTTACCCTCAAGCGCGCCGAACCCAGGGACGATCTGGTCAGCGCCCTGCTGGCGCAGGAGGGCGAGGAGTCGTACACCGAGGAGGAGATGGTCGGCACGCTGCTGGTGATGATCGGGGCCGGCCACGAGACCACCGTGCACGTCCTCGTCCACGGCCTGCGGGCCCTGCTGAACCACCCCGGCCAACGCCGGCTGCTGCACGAGCGGCCCGAGCTGTGGCCCGGTGCGATCGAGGAACTTCTGCGCTACGACGCTCCCGTCGCCACCTTCTTCGCCCGCTACGCCACCGAGGACGCCCGGATCGGCGACGCCGCCGTGCGTCGCGGCGATCCCGTGCTGCTCAACTACCTCGCCATGGGCCGCGATCCCGACCGCTACGGCCCGGACGCCGACACCTTCGACGTCACCCGCCGTCCCCAGGGCGGTCACACCAGCTTCGGGCACGGCCCCCACATGTGTCTCGGCGCTCCGCTCGCCCGCCTGGAAGCGTCCCTCGCGCTCCCCGCCCTCTTCACCCGCTTCCCCGACATCTCCCTCGCGGTCCCGGACGACGCCTTGGAGCGTTTTCCGTCACTGATGCTCAACGGCAGGATCGATGTACCGGTGCGGCTCGACCGGGGACCGGCGTGACTCCGGGCCACCCCGGTCCCCCATAGCGACAGCGCGCAGCGAACGGTGTGCATGCCCCAGCGGATCGACCGCCTGCGCGCCGAGGTTCAGCCTGTGGATCGCCGTGCTGACCCCGCACATCCGCGCAGGCGGCCGAACGCGATGTCACCCTCCACGGACTCCACGGCCTCCACGGGCTCCACGGGCTCCACGGGCTCCACGGGCCCGTACGAAATCCCTCAGTGGGTGTTCCAGTAGGAGACGGTGTCGGTCATGGCGCCGCGCAGGGCGCTGCCGGGCAGGCCGCCGGTCTGCGGGCAGCGGCGCAGGTTGTTCCGGTTGACCGCCTTGACCCAGCCGGCGCCGACCGAGGCGAATTGGTCGGTGCACCGTTCCGTGATGGTCCGGCACGCCCGGGGGGTGCCGGAGTCGGCGCACAGCTCGACGGCGAAGGCCTGCTTGTCGTCGATGCGGATGCGGTGCTCGTCGGGGAGGTTGACCCATGCGGCCGTTCCCTCCTGCGGCGCGGCGGGGGCGGCAGCGGCGGCGTGCCCGCCCAGAACGGCGGTCAGGCACAGCAGGCCAACGGCGGCGGAACGAGCGGCTTTTCCGAACATGGAGACCATCCAGTCGTAGTGGGGGGCGATAGCGGCGGACATCGCACCTTTGAGTACTGAATGTCCGCATTCGCTGTTCTAGCAGGATGCCGGATGGCGCGGAACGACGCTCGTCACGTGTCCGCGCTGCTCCCCGAGATCGTCGACGTCCTGGTCCGGCAGCTGCGGGACGGGGCGGCATCTGCTGTGGCGCCCCGAAGCAGTGGCGTGCAGCCGAACGCCGGTCACGCCGGTCGACGCCGGCGGCAAATCGGCGGTCAGTGCGCCGCGCCCGTGCGGTGTGGGCCGTTCGGGGACACCACCGGCCGCGACACGTCCGGACCTTTGATCACTATGCGTCATATGTGCTGCATTGATTGCTGATCGGTTGCGCGTCCGGCAGCCGGACCGGCCCCAGCGTCCGAGAGGAACTCCCATGCGTCTACGCCGTATCACCTGGCCACTGGCAATCGCGGTGGCAGCCGCGCTGCCCTCCGTCGCCCTGGCCTCACCCGCCGCGCCGGCGGCGCCCACCGACCCCGTGGACCCCTTCCAGGTGGTCTGCGCGGGCAGCCTAAGCAGCACCGCGGGCTCGGAGGCGTACGTGTGGAGCGCCACCCCCGGAACGGATCCCACCACGCTCCAGCGCTTCCACTACGCGAGCATCGGCGGTTGCAGCACCGGCCCCAAAACGGCCATCGGCGCCGAGGCGAAGACCGCGACCGAGGCGGTCACGGCCACCTGCGCAACCCCGTATCCCCTCACCGCCACGGAGACCATCACCTACGAGTGGAGCACCGGCCAGAAGTCCACCATCGCCTTCGACAGGGTGCTCAGCAGCGACGCGGTCTACCGCAACGGGCGCGCCATCAAGCAGGAGAGCAGGGGCACCGTCATCGACGGCGCCGGCAAGGGCAGGACCGCGGAGCGCCTGACCTACTTCACCCGCATCGCGGCCAAGACCTGCGGCGCCAAGGGCAGGTTCCAGCACCACGGGGACGTGGCGAGCTTCCGTATCAAGTGACCCCGTGGCCGGTCTCCGCCGATGCGCAGGGCGCTGACGACAGAGACAGCGGCCGGCATCGGCGCCGGTCGCCGTGAACGCCACCAGGTGCCGTCCGGCTCCCGCCGGCAGGCGGGATCGCCCGTGCCGCGGCGCAACACCCGCGGCGTGCGGGGGCGGGCCGTAGGGGGCGGGTCGTAGGGGGCGGGCGGCGCCCGGGTGCGGCAGGCCATGCCTGCCAGGTCGGGCCGTTCGCCCCCAGGCGCTGGTTGCCGTACACGGGAATACCCCCGGCCCGCTTGAGGAGACAGCGGTCCGGCCGGTGAAGAGCCGGCGCTGGTGCCGTGCGACGAGGTACGCACGGCACCGGACGCGGCCGAACGGATCCTCCGGGTCTACGACAGCGCCTCCGCCGCGGTGGCCGGGTGGCCGGGTGGCCCGTGGAACGGCTCTGCTCGGACGGGGTGACCGATCCGCACGCCCGCTCCTCCCGAGATCGTCTTTGCCCGTCCGTCGGTCCGGCGCCCGCCGCGGGCTGCCGCACTCCGCCGGACGGCCGTGTCCCGTGCCGGTCACCGGGTGATCCACCGGGCGGCGAGATCGGCGTTCGCCAGGTTCGTCTCGATGGCGTTGGTGTAGAAGTGCACGCCGTTGGTCAGGGGGCCGAGGAACAGCACGCGGTCGTTGTGCCGTCCGTCGGCACCGCGTACCCGCATGCTGGTGGGGTCGACATCGATGCCGCCCAGGGGGTGCGGGCTCAGCAGTCCCTGGTGGAGGCAGTCCTTGACCAGGTCGGATTCCAGGGTCCAGGCGGAGGTGCCGGGGCCAGAGGCGTTGACGAGATACGTGGGGTGGTGCACGGCGGTGCCGCTGTGCGTGCGGCGCAGCACGTCGAAGCCGCCGTCGGTCGCCGGCCGGATGTCGTAGGTGCCGCGCAGCGTTCGCAGGCGCCCGCTGCTGAGGAGGTCGGCCAGGAAACGGGCGTTGGGCACGGGCATGGGGTGCCGCAGCACGGCCCACCGGCCCATGTGGGCGCGCAGGAAGCGGGCCTTGTCGGCGAACCGGGCCCTGCGCCAGATGTCGGGCGCCAGCGGTGAGGTGGCGTCGAGCACCTCGTACCAGTGCGGGCGCGGTTGCCGGGCGCGCGCGAGATCGGCCAGCAGGGTCGGCACGACGTCTCCGCGGTCGGCGCTGAGCAGATCGTGCACCTCGTCCCGGCCCACCCGGTCGGTGAGTTCGTCGCGCAGGAGGCCCGCGAAGCGGGCGAGCGGCACGTCCTCGCCCAGGGCGTGCACGGCGCGCGCCGTGAGCAGGTAGGGCGTGTGCGGACGCAGGCGGCTGGGCTGGACGGCGGGCCAGCCCCTGCGGCGGGCGAAGGCGTAGAGCGGGCCGCGGTGTCCGGCGGCGCGCAGCGACAGGAGCGCGTCCACGGCGGTCAGTCCGGTCCCGATGACTCCGACGGCGGCGTCCTCGGGAACCGCGTCGGGGAAGCCGTCGACCCAGGGGCTCGGGGCGTAGTGCGGATGGCCCAGCAGATACCGGTAGGAGGTGGGGGGCAGGTCGCCGACGCACAGGACCGCGTGGGTGCAGGCGGGGACTGCCGGGCCCGGTCCCTCGGTGTCGACCTGGACGCCGGTGGGGGCGGGAGCGAGCCGGACGGCTTCACGGCGGTGGTACTCGACCCGCGCTCCGCTGCCGGCGGTGGCCGTGAGGGCGTCGGTGAGGCAACGGGCGAGGTAGGCGCCGTAGACGCGGCGTGGGACGTAACTGGCCGCCAGGGCTTCCGCGTCCGGATGGTCGGTCGCGGTCGCAGGCGGGGCCGAGGCCGGCGGATCGTCGGCGAGCAGGCCGGGAAGGGCGCGCAGGAAGTGGTCCGGGTCCCCGGGGTACAGACTCATGGTCTTGGCCTGCATGTTGAGGATGTGATCGCGCAGCGGTGTGCCGTAGGCGACGCCGAGGCCCGGGCGTTCCGCGCGGTCGATGAGGTGGATGGTGAGGGTGCCGCGGGAGCGGGCGCGGTGGTGTTGCAGGAGCCGCAGGGTCGTCATGATCCCTGACGCGCCCGCTCCGACGACGGCGATGCTCAGATGGGTGGGGGTGCTCATGCCGTGGGGGTCCTCGTCAGCCTGTGGTGCGGTGGGCCCGCAGGAGTGCGGCGGCGGCCCGTTCTACGTCGTCCCGGTCGGTCGCCCAGTTGATGAGGCACAGGCGCAGCACGGTGCGGTCCTGCCAGGTGCTGGGCGAGGCCCAGGTCTCGCCCTCGGCCTGGAGGGCGAGGGCGACGCGCAGGGTGCGGGCGTCGACGGCGTCGGCGTCCGCGTCCGCGTCGGACGGCGCGAAGGTGACGATGACCTGATTGAGTGAGACGTCGTTGACGACGGTGATCCCGGGTTCGGCCCGTAGTCGGGCGGCCAGCAGCCGGGCGTGGGCGCAGCAGCGGTCGACGAGTTCGGCCACGCCCTGGGCGCCGAGGGTGCGCAGCGCGGCCCAGAGCGGGAAGACGCGGGAGCGACGCGAGACTTCGAGCCCCCACTCGACGGGGTGGCGCTGGTCGGGCTGGAGTTGGAGGTAGGAGGCGTCCAGGGGCAGTGCGGCGCGGTGTGCCGTCGGGTCGGCGATGAGGGCGACGGCACCGTCGTAGGGGGTGTTGAGCCATTTGTGGGCGTCAGTGGCCCATGAGTCGCACAGTTCGACGCCGTCGGCGACGTTGCTGCGCAGGGTGGGCGAGGCCGCTGCCCACAGTCCGAACGCGCCGTCGAGATGCACCCAGCCGTCGGCGGCGTGCGTGGTCTCGCAGACGGTGCGCAGGTGGTCGATGCCTCCCGTGTTGATCTCTCCCGCCTGGGCGCAGACGATCAACGGGTGTCCGTCGGCGGCGCGGACGGCGGCGTCGAGCGCGGCGGGCAGCATCCGGGCCTCGGCGTCGACCGGGACGCGCTCGACGGCGCCGCCCAGGCCGAGGAATTCCAGGGACCTGACGACCGCGGCGTGCGCCGTGGCATTGATCAGTACGCGCACGGGCGGCGCTCCGTCGAGTCCGCTGGCGGCGACGTCCCAGCCGTGGCGGGCGAGGACTGTGTGTCGTGCGACGGCGAGGCAGAGGAGTTCCGCGTGGGTGCAGGCCGGTACGAACGCGGCGGAGGTCGCCGCGGGCAGGCCGAACAGGTCGACCAGCCAGGCCCGGCAGATGTCCTCGACCACGGCGGTGGCCGGCGAGATGTCGTGCACGATGCAGTTCTGGTCCCAGGCCGAGGTGAGCCAGTCCGCGGCGAGGGCGACCGGGAGGGTGCCGCCGACGACATAGCCGAGGTACCTGCCGTTCCCGCTGGGCACGAGCCCGCGTTCGACGCCTCGCGTCAACTGCTCCAGTACGTCGTGGGGTTGTTGCCCCTCGGCAGGGAGCGGGCCGCCGAGCAGCGCGTGCAGTTCCTCGTCGCCCGCGAGGGCGTGTACCGGGCGCTCGGGGAGACCGTCGAGGTAGCGGACGGCGTGGGCGTGCGCCGTGTCGAGCAGGTCACGGTAGCCGGCGGGCGAAGGCGTGCCGGGGCCGTGCAGGGGGGTGGGGGGCATGGGACCTCTCCTGAGGGCGGGTCGTGCGTGGGGGGGGGCGTGCGGGGAGCACGTTCGGTGAACGGTCCGGCATGGGCCGGAGGGTGGGGCGGGGAGCGGTTGGTGACCGGGGTGATCAGTGGTTCCCGGCCGTCTCCTTGACCATGAGTGCGGCGGTCTTCTGTGGCAGCGGGACGGTGGCGTGCCGGGTGAACCCGGCCTTCTCGAAGGCACGCAGAGCCATGGCGTTGGTGGCGTTCGGCTCGGCGAGGACGCGGCGCTCGGGCGGGCCCTCGCGGAGCAGGGCGTCGGAGACGGCGGCCAGCAGCGCGGGACCGTGCCCGTGGCCCCGGGCCTCGGGGTTGGCCAGCGCGATGTGCAGACCGACGTCCTCGGGGCGTGCCCCGATGTGGCGGGAGAGCGGGTCGTCGGCCACGCGGTAGATCTCCAGGTAGCCGAGGGTGCTGTTCCGGTGGGACACGAAACAGGGCCAGGACACGCCCAGGGCGAGCTGCCTGCGCAGCTCCTGCCGCCAGACCTGCGTGGGCCAGGCGCGGCCCCAGGCGTGGGCGATGTGCGGGGAGTTCATCCACTGGGCGAGAGTGTGGGCGTCGGCGGCGCCCGCGTCGGAGACCCGCAGCGCCCATGGGGCTTCCAGACCGGGTACGAGGGACGGAAGTGCGGCGGTTTCGGCGGGTACGGGACCGCCCGCGCCGTGTACGTGGTTGTCCTCGGTGAGCATGACCATGTGCGGGGTGTGGGTCCTCGCCTCCTCCTCGCCCAGCCGGATGTAGGAGGTGAGCACGATCTCGGCGCCGCGCGAGGCGAGCCGGGCGGCGGCACCGAGACCCACGACGGCGCCCGAGCCCGCCGGTGCGGGCAGTACATAGGTCTCCAGTTGCCGGCCGTCGGTCACATTGGTGAGCACGACGCGCTCCCCGACCCGTAGGTCGGCCGCGTCGAGCACCTCCGAGTCGACCTGGACCGCGTCGACGAACGTCTTTTCGGAGGCGGTGACGGTGGCACGGTGGATGAGGGAATGAATGTATTCGCGAGACACGCGGAACCTTCCTTACTCTGCCGGAATTCCCGCCCACACGAAAGGTGGACGGGAAATGAGTGAGGGGACCGGACCTTATTTCCCTGCTCCAACGAATCACCGGGGAATCCCGGACAGAAACTCAGAGATCCGCACACGTCCAGAAAAGACCGCCACAGCCAGGGCATATGCCTCAGCGTTCACCATCACCGAGAACTCTCACCCCGCGCACCCCACTGACGACGCCGCCCCGCTGCCTCCTCACCCGGAGAATCCGGCAGAGCAGCAATTATTGGCCACTCCTCTCCCGAGTCTCCTGATTCCGGGACGCGCAATGCCAGATCACGCCATGAGTGTCGAAACGAACCGGCCATATCGAATGGTTTGCGCGACGCGACCGTGGACACCGGCAGAGCGCTAGACCTCCGCGACATCCACGATCAGGTCACCGAAACCACCCCACAACCCGCCTCCCACCGGGCCGTCGCCACCTGGCATCAGGCGACCGCCCACGACCCGTCTCAGCGCGCGGGCGAGTAGGGCGTGGTGGCGGGGCGGCGCTCACCGTGGGCGTGCTCCCGTCGAGGCCGCCTGGTCGTCCACGGGTTCCGAGTCCGACCACGAACAGCACCCAGGCTCGCGACATCGCTGTGAACCGTGGCCACCGAGGATCCGGCGGCCGGGCCGGAGACGCCTTCGGCCCCGGCGCCGGCCCACGAGAGGAGGGCGGCGCCGGGGCCGGGAGCGGACACCCTGGACGCGGGGGTCAGTCAGGTGACCGGATGACGCGGGCGACGGCGACGCGGGTACCGGGCACGGCTCCGTGCAGGTGTCCGGCGGTGCCGCGGTCGCCGGGGCCGGTCATCTCGCGTGTCCGGCGGTTCCGGACCGTCGCTCTCAGGACCACTTCTCCGCGCGGACGAAGGAGCCCTGACGGCCATCGAGGCGGACCTTCAACGCGTGGCGGGTGTTGTTGACCGTGCCCCTGGCGATGATGTGGCCGTTGGGATTGCACCGCTTCCAGCCGCTGTCCGCGACCTTGCGCAGGTGGCCGCCGCCCAGATCCTCGAAGATGCGTACCTTCATCGAGGCACGCGTGTTGTAGCAGCGCAGGACCGCGCGCGTCGCCCTGCTCGGCGACTTGTAGGCCCCGGACTTCCAGTTGCCGTCACTCTGCGCGGGGACCCAGGAGTTGCCCCAGATCGTGTGCCAGCCGGCTCGTGCCGCGACGCCGGCTCCGGGGGCGGCCGTCGCGGGATGCGCCACGGCCAAGCCGGAGCCGAGTACCAGCGCAACGGCCGACAGTGTGAGGGACTGCTTGAAACTCATGGTCGAGGTTCCTTCCAGGTCGGACAAGTGACGGCACTGCGGTGCAGCGCCACGTCGGTCCGGCGATCGGCCCGACGACGACCAGTCCAGCCGTCCGCACCGTTGTTCAGCAGGCCCCCTCCGCCACACCGAACAAACACCAAGTGCCTGTTGGGAGGCCGGGGCAAGCCCTTGCCGGTGTCCGCGGCGACTTCCTAACGTGGCCACGACACGGATGGCGGGGCGCGAGGGGGCCGGTGCGATGGGACGTCGTGAAGCACCGCTGGATCCGGCCGAGGGGCCGGTACAGCGGTTCGCGGACGAGTTGCGCAAGCTGCGGCGCGAGACGGGCGGGCTGACCTATCGGGAGATGGCCCGCCGGGCCCATTACTCGGTGACCTCGCTGTCGCAGGCCGCGGCCGGGGAGCAGATGCCGTCACTGGCGGTCTCCCTGGCCTATGTGGCGGCCTGCGGCGGCGATGTGGCGGAGTGGGAGGGGCGGTGGCGCGAAGCGACCGAGGAGGCAGTGGTCCGCGACCGCGAGGAGGGCAGTGGCCAGGAGTCGCCGTATCAAGGGCTGGCCCGGTTCGAACCCGGAGACCACGAACGGTTCTTCGGCCGCGGCACGCTCGTGGAGCAGATACGCGAACTGGTGCTGACGCACAGCTTCGTCGCCGTTTTCGGCCCGTCCGGCAGCGGCAAGTCCTCGCTGCTGCGGGCCGGGCTGATCCCCGCGCTGCGCACTGAGGGCGCCTCACTGGCCGAGATCCGGGTCGTCACCCCGGGGGAGCATCCGCTGCGCACTCATCGGAAGGCACTGAGACCGAAGGATGTCGGCGGCGACACCGTCCTGGTGGTGGACCAGTTCGAGGAGGTCTTCACGCTGTGCCAGGACACACAGGAGCGCACCGGGTTCATCGAGGCCCTGCTCGCCGCCCGCCAGGCGGACAGCAGGCTGCGCGTCGTGATCGCTGTGCGCGCCGATTTCTACGGCCGCTGCGCCGAGCACCGCGAATTCGCCGACGCGTTGCAGGAGGCCAGTCTGCTGGTGGGGCCGATGAATCGCGCCGAGTTGCGCGAGGTGATCGTCCGACCGGCGCAGACGGCGGGGCTGATCGTCGAACGTGAACTGACCGCCCGCCTCGTGGAGGCCGTGGACGGCGAGGCCGGCGGGTTACCGCTGCTGTCCCACGCCCTGCGCGAGACCTGGCGCCGTCGCCGGGGCCGTGCGCTGACGATGGAGGCGTACGAGGCAGCGGGCGGCGTCCACGGCGCCATCGCGAAGACCGCCGAGGAGGTCTATGCGGCACTGTCGGCCGAGGACGCGGAGCTGGCCCGGCTGGTGCTCCTGCGGTTGATCACCCCCGGCGAGGGCTCCCCGGACACCCGCCGCCCCGTCGACCGTACGGAGCTGGACTTCGCCCCGGCGAAGCGGGTGACCGCGGTCCTCGACCGTCTGGCCCGGGCGCGTCTGCTCACCCTCGACGACAACACGGTCGACCTCGCCCACGAGGCCCTCATCACGTCCTGGCCCCGGCTCAACGGCTGGGTCGAGGAGAGCCGGGACCGCCTGCGCACCCATCGCCGTCTGACCGAGGCGGCCGGCGCCTGGGAGGCCCTGGCCCGCGATCCGGGGGCCCTCTACCGGGGCACGCGGCTGGTCACGGCGGACGAACACCTCGCCGACCAGCCGCTCACCTCCGTGGAGCACGCCTTCCTGAGTGCCGGCCGCACCACGCGCAGACGGGAGCTGCGGCGCCGCCATACCTTGCTGACCACCATCGCCACTCTCGTCGCCCTCGCTCTCGTGGCGGGCGTCACCGCCTGGCAGCAGTCCCGCACCAGCGACCGTCTCCACCGGGAGTCCGAGGCACGCCGGATCGCGGCGATGGCCGACAGCATGCGCGCTGCCGACCCGGTCACCGCGGCCCGGCTGAGCATCGCGTCCTGGCGACTCGCCCATACCGTGGAGACCCGCTCGGCCGTGCTGTCCGCGCTCAACCGCCATGAACGGGACGTCTTCACCGTCCCCGAACGCGACGACCGGCTCGCCGTCCGCCGTCTCACCGGCGACGGACGGACCCTGGTGTCGGCCACCCGCGACCACGTCCGCGTCTGGGACCTGCGCACTCACCGACTCATCCACACCTATCCGGGGCCCGGTCGTCTGTTGTCCGGCTCCTACCAGGACCTGATCGGCCCGGACGGCCGGACCTTGGTGCTGGGCGGCGAAAACGCCGTGACGTTGTGGGACATCCGCGCCGGACGGCCGACGGGACACCTGCGCGCGGAGATGGCCGACGACTTCAGCGGGGACGGACACAGTCTCATGGTCCGGGCCGGGCGCGGAATACAGGTCTGGGACGTACCGAGGCACCGGCTGCGGCTGCGTGTCCCGACGGGGGACGAGGGGGAGATGGCGTCGAGCGCCGTCATCAGCGGGGACGGGCGCAGGCTGGCGACCTGCGGCACCCGTCAGCCGTTGCGGATCTGGGACGTCTCCCGCCGTGCCCCCCTGCCGCTGCCCTGGACGGCCGGGTACAGCCGGAAGTTCTGCTCGCGGCCCGGGCTCGCCCTGTCGCGGGACGGCACCGCCATCGCGCTCGGGTCATCCACCGAGGTCCTTGTCCGGGACGTCGCCTCGGGGCGTGCCCTCGCCCGGCTGCACACGGAGGGGGTGGCCGACCTGAGGTTCAGCCGGGACGGCGAGTTCGTCACCGCGATCGACGAGGAAGGCCAGGTCCTTGTGTCACGCCTCGCGTCACCCGATGCCGCCCCCGTGTTCCGCCACACCCTGGTGAACGAGACGGCCGACCAGTACGCGGTGGACTTCACCTCGGGCGAGATCCGCTACCTCGACGGCTCGGGTACCGCCGTCCGGTCCCTGGCACTGGGCCCGGCGACCGGGCCCGGCTGGCGCCGGCAGACCGTGAACGACGCCCTGCTGTCGCGGGACGGTCGGACGTCGGCCGTCCTGAGCGCCCCGGCGGACGGCAGAGGCGACAAGGGTGTCCACCTGTGGGACACCCGGGCCGGCAAGGCCTTTGTGACCCTGCCGGACAAGCCGTGTCCCGTCGAGGCGGCCGACCCGGACGCAGCGGCCGACCTGCCTCTGGACCTGCGTGCCGACAAGGAGACGGGCAGGGTCGACGGCGAGGACCTGCAAGCGGCGTCGGTGCGCATGGACTGCCTCGACAGGATGGCGATGAGTGCCGACGGCCGCACCTTCGCGTACGCCCGGAGCGACGCTCTCCCGGCCCCCTCCGGACAGCCCATCACCATGTGGGACGCGTCGACACACCGCAGGCACGCGACCATCACTGTCCGACCCGACCGGGACGGACCGGCTGCCGTCGACGGATTGGCACTGAGCCCCGACGGCCGCACGCTGTACGTCTCCTGGAGCACCATGACACGGCAGGTCCTGGAGGTCTGGGACGTACCGCGCAGGACACGTCTTCGGACCCTGGACGACATTTCCGCACAGGGCATGGCCGTACGCGACGACCAGCGACTGCTCGTCACCGGGCAGGACCAAGTGATCGACCTGCGTACCGGAACGACGCGTTACCGCGCACTCGGCGACGCCATCGCTGATGTACTGGCCTTCAGCCCGGACGGGGCGCACTTCGCGGCGGGCGACGCTCGGGGACACGTCACGGTGTGGGACGGCGGTGTGCGCGATCGCGTGGGTGTGGCCGGTACGGGACCCGGCGAGTCCGTCACCGCACTCGTCTTCTCGCCGGACGGCGCCACGCTGGCGGTGGCCGGCAGCGGGGGCACCGTCCAGCTCTGGGACGTGGCCTCCAGCCGACCCCTCGGCTCCGCCTTCCCGACCCCCGGTGATCTGCCCCTCGCTATCGCCTTCGACCGGGACGGCACCACGCTGTACGCAGCCGGCTCGCACGTCCGGTTCCAGGCGTACGGCATCGCTCCAGCACACGTGGCCCGCCAGGTTTGTGACCGTATCGGCTCCGGGCTCTCCCCCACGGAATGGGAGGCGTACCTCCCCGACATCCCGTACCGCAAGACCTGCTGATCCTGCGCGCCCCGGCGCTCGCGGTGCGGACGTCGCTCGGGTCACCGGCAACCGGTCGGGGCGGACCCGGCGTGGGTCAGGCAGGATCCACGCCCCCGCCACGCTACGTGCGCCTCCCGACCAGGCCGCGCTTCCTGGCCTCCGCTTCGGCTTCCTTCCCGCCGCAGATTCCTCCGCTTCCTCCGCCTCGATCACGCGGTATACCCCGCCTCGACACGGTCGCGGGCGGTTGGTCCTCAGCGCGGGCTGCGGGAGCGTCACTCAGGCGTCCGGCGCCGAGCGGCTCCGCACCGGTGTCGTTCGGGATCAGGTCGGTGACCCGGCGGGCGAGGCCGTCTCCTCGCAGGGGATCTCGAAGTCGTGGCGCAGGTGGCCGACTCCGACAGCGTCGGGAGGTAGGTGCACCCCGTGACGGGCGTTGGTCCCGAGCTGGACCTGTCCGACTGCCCGGCAGCCGGCCCTGGCGGGCGCGGCCGGCTCTCCAGGCGACGCGGGGTCAAGCGGCGGGGCGGTGCGCGGCGGCTGCTCGTCGGTTCAGGGCCGGGGTGTCAGGTTTCCGCCCAAGCCGCCGGTCCGGGAATCAACTCGTCGGCCTCCGCCGTAGCCGTCGCCTCCACGTGCCGCTGCACCGTCATGACCTCCTCCGGCGGGACGAACCGGTAGCCGGCATTGCGTACGGTGCCGATCAGCGACTCGTCCTCGGGGCCGAGCTTGGCGCGCAGCCGGCGTACGTGGACGTCGACGGTCCGGGCGCCGCCGAAGTAGTCGTAGCCCCACACCTCCTGGAGCAGCTGGGCGCGGGTGAAGACCCGGCCCGGGTGCTGCGCGAGGTATTTCAGGAGCTCGAACTCCTTGAAGGTGAGCTCGAGGACGCGGCCCTTGAGCTTGGCGCTGTACGTCGCCTCGTCCACCGACAGGTCGCCGTTGCGGATCTCCACCGGGCCGCCCTGACCGAGCGGCGGGGCATCTGGCGCAATAGCGGCGATCGCGGACACCGGGCGGGGGGAGTCCGATGCCGAAGAATCACTGGCCCCGTCATCCGGCTTTCGAATCGACAGGCTCGACATGAACTGCTCGTAACGCCCGGCCGCCTCGGCCTGGTCGGACCACTGTTCGTCAATCGCCTGGGCTGCTGCCTCCAGACGCCTGCTGATGCTCATGCGTCTGCTCCTTCCTGCGTCTCGTCTCCGAGCATCTCCTTGAGTGTCCGACGGGCCTGGTGGACATGTGCGCGGACGGTGGCGGGCGCGGCACCCATGATCTGTGCGATCTCTTTGTAGGGAAGTCCGAACTGCTCACGCAGCGCCACCGCTTCCTGCTGACGGCGAGGCAGCTTTCGGATCGCGGCGAGAATGTCGAGACGCTGATCGCTGGCAGCAATCGGATCCGGGAGCCCCAACTGGGCATGCAGTGTTTCGGCATCGGTGGGCACGCCGTTGCGACGGCGCGCCGCACGGGCGTCCTGGAGCCTCTGGCCAGCTACTTTGAACAGCCAGCCGCGCGGTTGGTCCATTCGGCTCACACGGCCCCAGTAGGTATAGGCGCTGACCATGGTCATCTGCGCAGCGTCGTCCAGAACGCTCAACTCGGCCTCTAGCCAGACCAGATACCGGCGAACCATTGGCCAGTACTCCCGGAAGAACTCCTCAAAACCCGGCGGGCCGTGCCCAACCGTTCGGTCCGCATGCCGATCGCCATGAAGTGGGATCGGGTCCAGAGCAGTCACCGGCCGCCGTCCACATCCGCCGGGCCCTTGGTCGCCAGTGCCACTTCGTAGGTGCGGCGGCGGCCACGCTCATCCACCTCGTGCATGCGCCCGCCGTCGGGCAGACGTTCCAGCACCTCCACTGCGGTCGCCCTGCGCTCCCTCTCCGACGCCGCGGTCGCGCGCCCCTTCGCCAGTTCCAGCAGAACATCCCACAGGCCGGGGTGACCCCGACGGCTCGGCAATCTCATCGCCAGCCCTACGAGCAGCACCAGACCGGATCCGACCATCGTGGCAGCTCCGCCGTACATCTCAAGCCCCTTTTCGCCATGAACTGTTCGTCCGGGCTGCCCAGTGCGTCCTGTGCTCCGCCCTCATCACACATAAGGGCCGCGGGCCTCAAAACGTGTAGTGCGGACGACCGCAGGGGTGGCCGATGGCCGAACCGAACGAGACCGGACCGGTCCGTCCCGGCGAACTCGGCCTCAGCCGCCAGTCGCCCCGGCAGGACGACATCACTCACATGAAGATCACTATTGCTGAGTGGTTCGTCGCGAGCGTGTCCACCGAGTGGGTGGAGACCTTCTGGGGCGACCTCGAACCGGGGCCGCCGTCCATGGTCGTGATGAACGTGTCCAGGGCATCGGCCCATGCGCGCAACTGGCACTGGTGGTGTCGTACGAGTTCGTCGACGCCCGCGGGGCCGCCCGACGCACAGACCGCCCGCAGCTCCTCCCACTGCAAGCAGCTCTCCCGCAGCGCGTGTCGCTGGTCGGCGTAGGCGGCGAACGCCGACCGCGCATCCTTCGGCGCCCGCGCCGTCTTCCACCAGGTGAGGGACAACTCGCTCTCCGTCGTCACCCGGGAGACCGCCCCGGCGTGAACCCCGCCCCGCGCGACCGCCCGGACCACGTCCACGTCCCCGGAGCGCACTCCCGGCGGCGCCCCTGTCAGTGGACGACGGGCGCCGCCGCACCCGGGGACTCCGGGACGCCGAGGCGCCGGGCGTCCCGCTCCGGGCGCATGAACAGGGCCGCCAGCAGGCCGGTGACCAGCAGCAGGGCCGCCGTGCAGAGCCAGCCGTTCTCGTAGCCGGCCGTGGCCGTCGCCGCGCTGTCCACGATCCGGCCGAGCACCAGGGGCGAGACGATGCCACCGAGCGCGAAGATCGCCACCAGCGCGCCCAGCACGATGCCGCGCTGCGCGGGCGGCGTGATGCGCGCGATGGCCGTCTGTGCGGCAGTGATCATGACCAGGGCGAGCGCCATCGGGCCGAACATCATCGGAATCTTGATCCACGGCGTGTCGACGGTGGCGAACACGGTGACCGCCCCGGCCGAGGCCACCAGGAGCAGTCCGGCGCCCGCACCCGCCGGCAGCCCGCCGCCGCCGCGCCGGGCCCTCCTGCGGGCCAGCAGTCCGTGGGTCAGCAGGACCACGCCGTTGGCGACGGCGCCCCCGCCGACCGCGGCGGACGCCTGGTCGAGGTTCCAGCCCTCCACCGTCCGCAGATAGTCCGGCAGCCAGGTGAGTTTGGCGCTCATCACCCAGTAGCCGCCGAACGCGCCCAGGGCCGCGGTGACGAACGTGCCGGACAGGAAGACGGCCCGCAGCGGTACCTCCGCCGCCCCCGAACCCCCCGCGGCACGCGCGTCGCGGCCCACCGGTGGGGCCAGCGGCCCCTCCGTGCCCCTGACCCGCCACACCGCCGCCCACAGCAGGCCCGCGAGTCCGGCCGCGCCGAACGCCCAGCGCCAGCCGAAGTGGGAGATCACCGCGCCCAGGGTGGGCGCCGCCACCGCAACCCCCGCCGCCGCGCCCACCATCAGCACGGCCGTCGGCAGCGTACGGTCGCGCTGCTCGAACCAGCCGTGGACGTGGTGGACGGAGACCGGCGCCGAGGGGCCCTCGGCGAGGCCGAGCAGCACGCGGGTGGCGATCAGCGTTCCGAAGCCCGCCGCGCCCCACAGCATCGGCAACTGGGCGGCGGCCCACAGCAGGCCCATCACCAGGAGCAGCACCGAGGTGCGCACCCGCCGGGTCAGGAACGACACGCTCAGCGCGGAGAGCGAGAAGAGCCCGAAGAACGCGGCCTGGGCCGCGCCGAACTCCTGGCGGGTGAGCCCGAACTCCCGCATGATCTCCGGGCCGGCCAGCCCGAGGACGGCCTTGTCCGCGAAGTTCACCAGCATGAAGCCCAGCAGGAGCCAGGTCGTCGCCCATGCCGTGCGACCGCCGGCCGGCGCGGCTGTATGACCTGTGCCGCGCGTCGTCGCGGTCACCGCGCCCACGGTCACCCGCCCTGCGGTGCGGCGTCGTCGGCGGCGTCGGCGTCGGCGTCGGCGTCGGGCTGGCCGCAGCCGCAGCCGTCGTCGTCGACGACGCCCACGCTGATGGCTCCCGCGGCCCGTCGACGTCCTTCGTCGCTGCGGGTCAGCTCGGTGGCGACGTCGGTGCCCTCGGCGACGGCGGCGGATTCCGCGGCGGCCCAGTGGAAGACTCCGCGCGCCATCGTCGACGTCTCCCGCTCGGCCCGGCGGGTGAAGACCTCGGCCCGGATCCGGGCCACGTCGCGATCGGCCGGCGCGGCCAGTGCGGCGGTCTCGGCCAGGTGCGCCGCCAGCCGCAGCTCGCCGCGGGCGAGCAACCGCCCGGCCCGGTCCGCGAGGGCCCGTGCGCCGCCCGCGGCCTCGGCGAGTTCGGCGGCCAGTGCGGCCTCGGGGGCCGGCTTCAGATGGGCGGGGTTCTGGTCGTACCAGCCGCCCCACAGCCGCCACAGGTTGCGGACGACGAATTCCGGCTCGTCGTAGGCGGGGTGGAGGTACGGCTTCTCCAGCAGTCCGGCCGGGACCTTCACCCCGTGCAGCACCTCGTCGAGACGCGCGCCCGCGTTCATCAGGTCCCGGGTCTGGTCGCACAGGGATTCGAGGAGCGTCGCCGTGTCGCCGAGCGCCTGCCGGATGCGGTCGGCGCCGAGGATCGGCACGCCGTGTCCGGGGAGCAGGACCTCGGCGCCGAGGTCCTGCATGGCCCGCAGTGCCGCCGCCCACTCCACGGGGTAGCGCTGCACCTTCTGCGGGTTTCCGGCGTTGGGCGAGTTCCAGATGAACAGGTCACCGGTGCACAGCGTCCTCAGCTCCGGGATCCACACATAGGTGTGGTCGTCCGTCTCACCGCGGGCGTGCACCAGCTCGAAGGTCAGCTCTCCCCTGCGCAGGGTCAGCCGGTCGCGGTAGGTGGTGTCGGGATAGCGGTATTGCGTCGGCCAGTTCAGGGTGGGCACGCCGAACTGGCGGCGGTTGATCCAGGTGTTGTAGCCGGCCGTGTCCCGGTAGCGGTCGAAGCGGGCCACGACCGCTTCGTGGGCGACGACCTCCGGGCGCGTGGTGCCGCTGTCGGCGGCCTCCCGATCGAAGGGGTCCACACCGAAGACGTGGTCCACATGACCGTGGGTGTACACCACGGCGCTCACCGGGACCCGGGTACGGCCGCGCACCGCCTCGTGCAGCTGGGCCGCCGTGCGGAAGTCCCCCGAGTCGACCAGCACCAGACCGTCGCCGGTGTCGAACACCGACACGTTCGCGAAGGCCGGGAAGAATCCGGTCCGCTCGGCGACCCGGACGAGTCCGCCGCCGGCGAATTTCCCCGTGAAGTGGGCGAGCAGGGACTCCTCCCCGGACCAGACCCGGTCCGCGTACTCCATGTAACCGCTGGAACTGTGTTCCGTCATAACGTCCGGCTCCTTGTACGTCATCGCTGGGCCACGGCCCACGCACCCCGTGCGGCCCTCTGATGTCTGTAGAGTCTGCGTCCGGGCCGTGGCGGGGGACATCCGCCGCCTTCACAGTCGTCGACCTTCTGCGTTATGACGCGTCACATTGCCCCGGGAGGAACACCGGTGCCGAGTACTCCACCGCCCGCACCCCACGGCGGGCGGTCCGCGCTCTCGCCGACGGCGCGGGCCATCGCCGCCCGGTGCGAGGGCCGGGTCAACGAACTCGCCCGCCACATGGCCCGTGAGTCGTTCGAGCGGCTGCCCGGGTACCGCGAACTCCCCACCGACGTGAAGGACGTGGAGGTCGCCGCGACGGTCCGGCACGGGCTGCGCCTGTTCCTGCAACGCGTGCGCGACGGCGGGGACGGCTCCGGGGACTACCGGCTCTTCCGGGAACGCGCCGCCCAGCGCGCCGACGAGAGAATGCCGCTGCACACCCTGCTGCGCAGCCACTCCACGGGCGTCCACGTCCTCTGGCAGGCCCTGCGGGACGAGACCGGGGCCGGGGAGGAGGGCGCACTCCTGGAACTCGTCGACCTCCTGCTGCGCGGGCAGGAGGCCGTCATCGGCGCCGTGGCCGAGAGCTACCTCGACGAGCGGGCCGTGCTCCTCGCCGAGCACCGCGAACACCACCGGTCACTGGTACGGGGGTTGCTGGACGGCTCACTTCCTCCCGCGCGGGCCTTCGAGGAGCTGGGCCTCGAAGGCCCCACCCTCGTCGTCCACCTGCACACGCCGGACGCGCCGGGCGGCGGGGCGTCGGCCGTGACGGAGCGCCGCCGGGTGCGCCGTGTGCAGGCCGTCCTGGACCGCACCTTCGAGGCGGGGGCCGCGTCGCTGCTCGGCGCCGACGGCGGACAGGTGATCGTCCCCCGGGGGACGGAGGACCCCGGCGGCGCACGGTCCTGCGAGGAGCTGGCCGTGCGGCTCCGGCAGGTCTGCGGGGACGGTGTCCGGGTGGCCGCGCTCACCGCCGCCACCGCCCCGGAGGTGCCGGCCGCGGCCCGCACCGCCGCCCGCATCGTCCAGGTCGCCCGGGCCTGCGGCCACCCCGCCGGCCTGCACCGCATGGAGGACGTCCTGCTGGAGTACCACCTCTCCCGCCAGGACGAGAGCAGCGACCGCATCGCCGCCCTGCTCGATCCGATCGGCGACCGGCCCGAACTCGTGGAGACCCTGCGCGTCCACATCGAACTCCGGCACGACCGGCGCGGCACCGCGCACCGGCTCGGTCTGCACCCCAACACCGTGGACAACCGGCTGGCGCGGATCGCCGAGCTCACCGGCCTCGACATCGCCTCCCCGCGGGGCAACGCCCTCGCCCTGGCCGCCCTGCTGCTGCGTGGCGACGCACCCCGCTGACCGCCGCCGGTCCGGGGTGCCGACCGGGTGCGGCCGGAGGGGGCCGCGCCCCCCATTCCTATACCGGCATAGTTAGACCGTTATAGTTTGACCGGTATAGTTATTGGTTACGGACGAGAGGTCCCCCATGATCGAGATCCTGAACTCCGCGCGGGTCGAGCGGGCGAGGGACACCGGCGCCCTGGTCGGAGACATCCTGCACGCGCTGAAGCAGCGCAGCACGGTCGGGACGAACCTGCTGGACATCGATCGGTGGGCCAAGGAGATGATCACCGGGGCGGGAGCGCAGTCCTGCTACGTCGACTACGCGCCCTCCTTCGGGCGCGGCCCGTTCGGGCACTACATCTGCACGGCCGTCAACGACGGCGTGCTGCACGGGCGGCCGCACGACTACGCGCTGGCGGACGGGGACCTGCTGACGCTCGACCTCGCCGTGGCCAGGGGCGGGGTGGCGGCGGACGCCGCGATCAGCTTCCTGGTGGGCCGGGCCAGGCCGGCGGAGAGCGTGGCGATGATCGAGACGACCGAACGGGCGCTCGCCGCCGGTATCGCCGCCGCCAGGCCCGGAGCGCGCGTCGGGGACCTCTCCCACGCCATCGGGACGGTGCTCGGCGAGGCGGGCTATCCGATCAACACCGAGTTCGGCGGCCACGGCATCGGCTCGACCATGCACCAGGACCCCCACGTCGCGAACAGCGGACGGCCGGGCCGCGGATACACGCTGCGCCCCGGGCTGCTGCTCGCCCTGGAGCCCTGGGTCATGGCCGACACGGCCACGCTCGTCACCGACCCGGACGGCTGGACGCTGCGCAGCGCGACGGGCTGCCGGACCGCGCACACCGAGCACACCATCGCCATCACCGACGACGGGGCCGAAATCCTCACCCTGCCCGCGCACGCGCGCTCCTGAGGCGCGGTGGCGAGCCGGCCGGCGCGGCAGGCGGCCCACCGCCGGGCGGCAGTCGGCGAGCCGCCCGCCGCGCGGGCGGGTCGCCCTCGGTCCCGTCCGCCCACGGTGCGTTCACGCGGGAGCGGCCTGTTCCCGCTCGGTACGGAACGTCCCCGCCGGGGTGAAGGCGTCGGCGATCGGCCCGATGAGCGAGGCGAACCGACGGGCACCCGCGGCGCCGATCGGCGTCCAGAGCGCGGCGCAGTGCTCGTCCGTCTCCCGTTCGACGCGTTCGCGTGCCGCGGCGCCCGCGTCGGTGAGGGCGCCGTCGGCGTCGAGCCAGCCGCGCGCGGCCAGACGCGCCGTCGCCGCGCCCCACTCCCGGTCGTCCCACTGGCGGGTCGCCCGCACGAGAGCGGTCGGGAGGGCGCCGGTCGCGGTGTGCAGGACGAGGCAGTCGCACGGCCCGAGGCCGTTGTCGGCGAGGACGACGAGATGGGCGTCGCCGCGCCACTCGCGCACCACCGTGATCTGCTGCCACAGCGCGACCAGCGGGTCGGAGGGAAGCGCGACCGAGGCGTTCGCGGCGGCGAGCACCTTGCCCGCGTGGTCGGCTCCGGCGACGACCGGGTCGATCAACGAACGGGCCTCGCAGAGGCGGTCGTCGGGGAGCCGGGCGCCGGCGCGCCGCATGGCCCGTCCGACGGCCCGGAACCGGGCGGCCTGCCAACGCTCGGGCGGCGCGGCGTCCCACACGCCCGTCATCGCCCGCACCGCGCGCGGGCTGAAGTTGTAGAAGGCGGCGAGTGTGACCTGCCACGGGACCGGACCGAGCGCGGCGGACCGGAAGGCGAGATAGGCGGGCCCGCGGTCGGTCACGCCGAGCGCGGCCGCCTCCTCGGCGCTCTCGGGGGCGAGGTAGACGAACAGGTGGGCGGCGCTGACGGCGCGGCTGACGGCACGGACGGCGTCGAGCGGTATCGGGTCGGTGCGAGCGCTGTCGGGCAGCGCGTCGAGGTGCGTCACGGTGGTGCCTCCGGGAGTCGTGCGGCGTGGTCGGACGGTCAGGCGAGGGTTTCGGCGGTGGCGATCAGCACGGCGCGCCCGAGGGTGTGCCCGGCCATGGTGAAGCCGAGGACGGCCGGGGTGGCGTCGTCCGGCACACCCGTGACGGGTACGTCGAGGGCGTGCACCACGACGAAGTAGCGGTGCGGTCCGCGTCCGGCCGGCGGGGCGGCGCCGAGGTAGCGGGCCACGCGGGCGTCGTTCGGCAACTGGCGGGCGCCCTCGGGCAGTTGTGAGCCGGTGTCGTCCCCGGCGCCCTCGGGCAGTGCGGTGACGGTGGCCGGGATGTCGGCGACCGCCCAGTGCCAGAACCCGGATCCGGTGGGGGCGTCGGGGTCGTAGACGGTGACGGCGTAGCTCCGGGTGCCGTCCGGGGCGCCGCTCCAGGACAGCTGCGGGGAGATGTCCTTCCCGCCGGGCCGGCCGGAGGAGTGCTGCGCCGGCGGCCAGGCGGCCCCGTCGGCGACGGTGGTGCTGGTGAGGGTGAACGAGGCGGCCCGCGGCAGGCGGGCGAAGGGGTCGGTGTCGGGCACAGCGGTGGTCCTTTCCGGACGGCAGGGGCTCCGTCGCTTACAAAATCGACCGTAGCACGAATAATCGATTATCCAATGGATCGTCTAAGATGGCCGCATGACTCAGACGGCGCCCTCCTCGAACCCGCCGGGGAAGCAGATGCTCTCCGAGCAGGTCTACGCACACCTGCGGGACGCGATCCTGCGCGGGGACCACTCCCCCGGCGCTCCGCTCAAGCCGCAGGATCTCGCCAAGGAGCAGGGTGTGAGCCTGGCCGTGGTGCGCGAGGCGCTCGTGCGGGTCGTCGGCGAGGGGCTCGCCGACCGGCTGCCGAACCGCGGATTCGCGGTCCCGTCCTTCTCCGACCGCCGCTGGCAGGAGATCGCGGAGGCCCGCCGGACCGTCGAACCGGTCGTTCTGCGCATGTCCGTCGAGCGCGGCGACGTCGACTGGGAGGCCCGTGTGCGCGCCGCGCACCACCGTCTGGTGCGTACTCCGGCGTACGCACCGGAGGAGGGCGATCACTACACCGCCGCGTGGGCCGAGGCGCACCGGGCCTTTCACCGGACCCTGTTGGAGGGGTGCGGCAACCGCGCGCTGCTGGAGACCTTCGACCGGTTGTGGACCGCGAGCGAGCTGGCACGCCGCTGGTCGGCGCACCGCGACCCCGACCGGGACGGCGCCAAGGAGCACCGCGAGCTGGAGGCGGCGGTGTTGGCCCGCGACGCCGACACGGCGGCCGCGGTCCTGGTCCGGCACCTCACCCTGACGGCGGCCGCTCTGACCGACGAGCCGGGCCGGACCCCTTAGGGCATCCCCCGAGGAGCCGACGACCCGGCCGTCCGGGCCGTCCGGGCAGGGGTGTTCATGGAGGCCCGGCCGCCGATGGTGGCGCCGGTGACCCGGTCCGCCCCCGTCGGCCCGGCCCGGTACCGCACCCCTGCGGCAAACTGCCCGCACGACTCACACCACCGGGGCCGCCTGCGCCACCCCGATCGCCGCTGGCTGCGCACCCCCTCGACCCATCCCCACCGCCAGGCACGCACGACTGCGGGCCGCGCTGGGGGCCGGTGCCGCCGCCGGTGTCGCGGAGGTGTCGGCCGCTGCTCGCGCGGGCACGGCTCGACGGTCGCCCCGGAGATGTCCCGGCCGTCGGGTCCAGTGTTCGTCGTCAGCATCGCCACGTCCAGCCCGTCGGTCCGCGGCCGTTCGGACCCGCCGTACGGCGCCGCCCCCTTCCGGTAGCCGGACGCGAAAGTACCGCGTTCTCGCAGGTCACGGCGGAGAAGACGCATCGACGACGCACGCCACGCGCTCGCCGAGAACGTCACCGCCCGCATGGCGTGCCGACCCGACACCGCACGCGCGTGCTGGACTAACCGCCGCCGTCCGTGCGCCTGCGGATCGCCGCCCTCCCCCATACCGTCAGCCCGACGAGGGAACAGATGATCGCTCCACCTATCAGCGTGGGCACAGCTGCGATGAGGGCGAAGTTGAGCAGGAGCTCACACCAGCTCGGCTCTCCGCTTTCGTTCGTTACTCCCGTAGCCACGTCGGAGATGACGTTCGGCACGCAAGATCAGTTCCAGGTGGCGGTCGCGGAGTTGGCGGACCACCTTGAATGTATGGCGAGCGCACGCTCCGACGCGGACGCTGTCGAATTCCTGCGGCGGGCCCCGGCACCCGCTGGGGCGCCGGGATCCTCGTGCGGGCGGGGGTCAGTTCTGGGCGCGGTGGATCTTCCAGTCGGCCACGTTGGAGCTGCGGTTGTAGTAGGCGTTGGTGCACACGTCGTAGGAGGCGCCTTCGTCGGTGGAGCCGCCGTTGGTCTCCAGGAAGCCGCCGTTGCCGTCGAAGACGTTCCACAGCAGGACGGTGTCGCCGATGCGGACGTTTCCGCCGGCCGCGGGGGTGGAGGTCTGGGCGAAGATTCGCCAGCGTCCGGTTCCCTCGCTGCGGTCCTTGACCTGCGAGGTGGACACGTCCAGCTTGGCGCCGGCTTCGCGCTGGTCGGTCTTGGGGCCGTTGTTGGTGTCGAGGTAGCCGCCGTCCCCGCCGTAGAGGTTGCGCAGGTGGATGAGGTCACCGCTGAGGACGGGCTGCCCGGCCCCCTTGCCGGACGCGGAGGTGATCTCCCAGGTGCCGGTGCCCGCCGCGCGGGCCGGGGTGCCGGTGGTCGACACCCCGTACTTCGACCCGTCCCCCGGCCCGCTGCTGTTGGAGTCGAGGTAGCCGCCCCGGAAACCGCCGTAGCCGTTCTGCAAGTGGATCCGGTCCCCGTACTTGAGCTCGTTCGCCACTGAACGATCCCCTCCGCCGTACCGCGTCCCCGCAGCCGCTACCCCGGAGCGGGGAGACGATCAGCGAGGACCGCCAAGAACCTTCCTCAACTCGGCCCATAACGAACCTAGTTCGTGAATATGACTGAAACTCGCCTTCCGCTTTAAATGGCTTCTAATCGTACTTATCTGTGATTGTGGGGCACCCGGGCGCGCGCCCGGGTGCCCGCTAGCGGCCGGAGCGGTCGATGACGTTGCCGTTGGAGCAGTTGCTGTCGTGGTCGCCGGTCCAGTCGCCCAGTACGGGGACGACCGCCAGCTCCTGCTCGCAGACGGCGCCGGCGGTGAAGTTCCAGTTGTTCGCGGCGTTCACCCCGCCGTCGAAGTCGGCGTCGTCGTCGGCGTGGGCGGGGACGGCCATGGCAGTCGCCGCGAGGGCCATGGCGGCCACAGTGATGATCTTCTTCATGCCGCGACAACGACACCGGCCGGAAAGGGGCACGGTGGTATCGGCCCTTCGGGCGACACCGCCCGGCCTTCCGCACCTGTTGGTGAACCCTGACCCGGCGGGCGGGGTGTGCCCCGCTCAGTTCCAGGTGAAAAGCGCGTCTCCGGGGGCGACGTCGCCGGACTCGGCCACGCCGCTCAGCGCGTCGGCCTGGGCTTCCAGAGCCACGATCGGGGAGATGGGCGACTTGCCGGCGGCTTCGACCGCGGCCGGGTTCCACTGCACGATCCCCTGGCCGCGCTTGACCTTGTCACCCTTGTTCACCAGCAACTCGAAGCCTTCCCCGTTCAGTTGCACGGTGTCGATGCCGAGGTGGGTGAGGACGCCGTGGCCGTTCTCGTTGATCACGACGAAGGCATGCGGATGCAGCGAGACGACCTCACCGTCCACGGGGGCCACGGCCTGGGTCGTCTCACGCACAGGATCGATGGCCGTGCCGGGGCCGACCATCGCACCGGCGAACACGGGATCGGGAACGTTGGCGAGCCCGACAGCGCGACCGGCCAGTGGGGACGTCACGGTAGTCATGAGCGATACCTCTCCGAGAGACCAGAGGACCAGGCCCGAGGACCTGCTCCGACACTGCCCTGCCCAACGAGCGTGAGCGCCCGTGGACGCGGCAGGACCAGGGTTCGCCGGCAGGAGTGCGCGACGGTCGGGCCGGGCCTCGTCGCCGGGGTCGGCACCACCCGCCACGCCACCGTCGCCGTGACCCGGCTCACTTGATCAACCGATGGCGAGTACGTGCGGGAATCCGATCCGTCGCCGCCGACGATGCGCAGAGGACCTGTGTGATCTTCAGCGGCGGTGCGACCAGCAGCGGCGCCACGGAGGCCCGGCTGATGGCTGACTACGCGAAGTCGGTGCTCGCGTTCGACGGCGCGATGCTCCTCGAAGACCGAAGCGCGACGACGTGGGAGAACATCACGATGTGCGAGCCGGCGACGGCCGCCCGGGAGCAGTCCGGGGCGTTCGCGCCGCGCAGCTTGGCGTGGAGCACCTCGTGCAGCCGGGGTCACACCGGTCAGGTGAAGCGTTCCTCCGCCATTCCCGCCGCCAAGGTCGTACCGTCCGCCGCGTCGATCAGGAGGAACGAGCCGGTGCGGCGGGAGTCCGCGTAGGAGTCGAGGGCCAGGGGTTCCGCCGTGCGGATCGTCGCCACACCGATGTCGTTGGCGGTGAGCCGGGGCGGGTGCGGGTGGGCGGAGAGGTCCTCCAGACAGAGTCGTGAGGTGAGGTGCGTGACGACCGCCGTGACGGTGCGCGTCGTGTGCTTCAGCAGGACGCGGCGGCCCGGTTCCAGGGGGCTGTCGGCCAGGTGGCACAGGGTCGCCGTCAGCTCGCGCGTGACGCGGGGCGTGCGCGGGCCTGTGGTCAGCATGTCGCCGCGGCCGACGTCGAGGTCGTCGGACAGGCGCACGCTCAGGGACGAGCCGGCCGGGGCGGTGTCCACCGGGCGGCCGAGGACGTCCAGCGCGGTGACGGTGGTGACCCGCCCGCCGGGTTGCACGGTGACCGTGTCGCCGACGCTGAGGGCGCCGGTCAGCAGCTGTCCCGCGTAGTGGCGCTGTCCGGCGTGCCGGATGACCACCTGGACGGGCAGTCGGGCGGACGCGGTGGGCGTGCCGGTGTCGAGGGGGACGGTCTCCAGGTGTTCGAGGACGGTGGGGCCGCCGTACCAGTCCATGTGGGCGGACGGTTCGACGATGTTGTCGCCGACGAGGGCCGAGACGGGGACGGCGGTGACGTCGGGGATGCCGAGGCTGCGCGCGGTCGCGGCGAAGTGTTCCGCGACGGCGGCGAAGGCCGACTCGCGGTAGTCGACGAGGTCCATCTTGTTGACGGCGAGGACGACGTGCGGGACGCGCAGCAGGGCGGCGACGGCGGCGTGCCGGCGGGTCTGCTCGATGACGCCGTTGCGGGCGTCGACGAGGATCACGGCGAGGTCTGCGGTGGACGCGCCGGTGACCATGTTGCGGGTGTACTGCACGTGGCCGGGGGTGTCGGCGAGGATGAAGCGGCGGCGGGGCGTGGCGAAGTAGCGGTAGGCGACGTCGATGGTGATGCCCTGTTCGCGCTCGGCGCGCAGTCCGTCGGTGAGGAGGGCGAGGTCGGGGGTGCCGGTGCGGGAGATCGACTCCAGCTGGTCGGCGAGGACCGATTTGGAGTCGTGCAGGAGCCGGCCCACAAGGGTGGATTTTCCGTCGTCGACCGATCCGGCGGTCGCCAGGCGCAGGGTGTCGACGCGGGTGGCGGGCGCGTCGGGGCTGAGGGTGTCGGCCATGTCTAGAAGTACCCTTCGCGTTTGCGGTCTTCCATCGCGGCCTCGGACATCTTGTCGTCGGCGCGGGTGGCACCCCGCTCGGTGAGCCGGGACGCGGCGATCTCGGCGATGACCTTCTCGATGGTCGTGGCGTCGGAGTCGACGGCGCCGGTGCAGGACATGTCGCCGACCGTGCGGTAGCGCACTTGTCGCTTCTCGACCGTCTCGCCGTCCTTGGGCCCGCCCCACTCCCCCGCGGTGAGCCACATCCCGTTGCGGTTGAACACCTCGCGCTGGTGGGCGTAATAGATCTCGGGGAGTTCGATGTCCTCGCGGGCGATGTACTGCCACACGTCCAGCTCGGTCCAGTTGGAGAGCGGGAAGACGCGGACGTGCTCGCCGGGGGCGTGGCGGCCGTTGTAGAGCTGCCACAGCTCGGGGCGCTGGCGGCGCGGGTCCCACTGGGAGAACTCGTCGCGCAGCGAGAACACGCGTTCCTTGGCGCGGGCCTTCTCCTCGTCGCGGCGGCCGCCGCCGAAGACGGCGTCGAAGCGCTCGCTCTGGATCTTCTCGGTGAGGGGGACCGTCTGGAGCGGGTTGCGGGTCCCGTCGGGGCGTTCGCGCAGCACCCCGCGGTCGATGTAGTCCTGCACGGAGGCGACGTGCAGGCGCAGGCCGTGCCGGGCGACGGCGCGATCGCGGTAGTCGAGGACCTCGGGGAAGTTGTGCCCGGTGTCCACGTGCAGGAGCGGGAAGGGCGGCGGCGCGGGGGTGAACGCCTTCAGCGCCAGGTGCAGCATGACGATGGAGTCCTTGCCGCCGGAGAACAGGATGACCGGCCGCTCGAACTCCCCCGCCACCTCGCGGAAGATGTGCACCGCCTCCGACTCCAGGGCGTCCAGGTGGCTCAGGGCGAAGTAGTCCGTGGCGGCGCCGGCGGGTCGGCTGCTCATATCAGCCGCCTCTGCGCGAGCAGGTCCCACAGCAGCGCCGTGGACGTGTCGACGGACTGTTTACCTGCGGGGATGGTCAACTCGGGCTCCACGGGCGGCTCGTAGGGGTCGTCGACGCCGGTCAGGCCGGTGATGCGGCCCGCCCGCTGCTGGGCGTACAGGCCCTTCACGTCGCGTTCGGCGCAGGTGTCCACGGGGGTGCTGACGTGGACCTCCAGGTAGGTGGTGCCGGAGGCGCGGTGCCGTTCGCGTACGTGGGCGCGGCTGTCGGCGTAGGGGGCGATCACCGGGACGAGCGCGAGGATGCCGTTGCGGGCGAGGACCTCGGCGACGAGGCCGATGCGCCGGACGTTGGTGTCGCGGTCCTCGCGGCCGAAGCCGAGTCCCGCGCAGAGCGTGGTGCGCAGTTCGTCGCCGTCGAGCACCTCTGCCCTGCGGCCCTCCCGGCGGAGGCGGTCGGCGACGGCGTGCGCGATCGTCGTCTTGCCCGAGCTGGGCAGGCCCGTGAGCCACACGGTCGCGCCGCAGGTGCACCGTTGTTCTGCGTGAGGGGCTTGCCACTCCGTTTTCACCGGCATGTCGCTCTCTCCGATTCCTGCGGGGTCAGACCGCGGACAGTTCCTGGATCAGGGCGCGTACGGGGATGCGGGGGTCCTGGGCGACCGCTTCGAGGGCGCGGGTCCACTGCGCGAGGACGGTCGCCGCCTGTTCGGCGGTGAAGTAGTCGCAGGCGTAATCGGCGCGTACCTCCCAGCCCTGGCCGTCGGCGACGACGTACTGGAGCCAGTCGAACTTGGCGGCGGCGCCGCCCACGTGGACTCGCTCGCAGTGCAGGCCCGGGAGGTCGAGGCGGCTGGGGGCCTCGTCGAGGACGAGGCAGATGCGGCCGAGGTGGGCGCCGGACAGCACGCCGCGGGTGCGGGAGACGCCGCCGCCGAGCATGCCGTACGGCACCTGGCGGTGGCGCAGCACCTGGAGGAGGCCGCGTTTGGTGTCGGAGCACACCTCGTCGAAGGTGGCGTCGGCGGGGACGGTCAGGCGCACGGGCAGCAGGTCGGTCAGGCAGCCGAAGACGTCGTCGAGGTCCGGGTCGCCGCGCCGGGAGACGGGGGTGCCGAGGACGATGTCGTCGCCGCCGTGCGGGGCTGCGGCGAGGGCCGCCGTGCACACGCTCATCAGCACGTGCGGGGTGGTGCGCAGCGTGCGGGCGGTGGCGCGGACGGCGGCGCCGAGTTCGGGGGTGAGGGTGGCGCGCACGCAGCCGCAGGCCGTGCCGCGGCGGGCGGGCAGCTCCCTGGGGTGGGGCGGCAGGTGGGTCAGGGGGGCGGCGCCGTCCAGGTAGGCGTGCCAGAAGTCGAGGTCCTCGGCGGCGATGCCGGCGGCCCGGGTGCGGGCCGCGTGTTCGCCGAGCAGGACGGCGGGGGCGGCGAGTTCGGCGGGTGCGCCGCCGGTCTCCTGCGTGTAGAGCGCGGAGAGGTCGTGGTCGAGCAGGACCAGGGACGCGTCGTCGACGGCGACGTGGTGGATCTGGAGCAGCAGCACGTGCGTCCGGGGCCCGTGGTCGTACAGGGTGAGGCGGGCCGGTGCACGGGTCAGGTCGAGGGGGCGGCGCCCCTCCTCGCGCAGGGTGTCGTGCAGGGGTCCGCCGGGCCAGGCGGCCCGCTCCAGGGGCACCGTCAGGTCCGGGTCCACGCGCTGCACCGGACCGGAGTCGTCGAGGAGGAACGTGGTGCGCAGGACGGGGTGGCGGGCGACGAGGGCGGCCCAGGCGCGTTCCAGGGCCGGCACGTCGAGGGGGCCGCGGATGAGCTGCGCCCAGGTCTCCAGGAACGGTGAGGGCCGGCCGGCGAACTGTTCCGCGATCCAGATCGCCTCTTGTTCATAGGTCTGCGGGAAGGTGCGCATCAGCTCTGGCGCCGCCCTTCGAGCGCGGGCAGGTCGATCTTGCCGTTGTCGCGGCGCGGCAGTTCGTCCCACTGTTCGAGGCGGCCGGGGACGGCGTAGGCGGGGAGCAGCCGGGTGAGGTGTCGGCGCAGGTCGCGGGGGGACAGTTCGGTGTCCTTGGCGAGGGTGTAGGCGAGAGCGACGTGCTGCACGGTGCCCGCCTCGTCGGTGCGGGCGACGGCGGCGCAGGTGCGTATCTGCTCGACGGTGGAGGCGGCGGCCTCGATGTCGCCGAGTTCGATGCGGTTGCCGCTGAGTTTGATCAGCCGGTCCCGGCGGCCGTGGAAGTGGAGGACGCCGTGGTCGTCGAGCGTGCCGATGTCTCCGGAGCGGTAGGCGGGGCGTGCGGTGCCGTCGATGGTGAGGAGGGGGAAACGTTCGCGGGTGAGGGGCTCGTTCCCGAGGTAGCCGAGGGCGACGCCGGAGCCGAGGGAGACGATCTCGCCGCGTTCGCCGGGGGCGGCGCGGCTGCCGTCCTCGCGCAACAGGACGACGGTGGTGCCGGGGACCGGGGTGCCGGCCGGGATGCCGGCGGGTGCGGCGCTGTCGGCGGGGCTCATCCGGTGGACGGTGGTGAGCATGCAGTTCTCGGCGGGGCCGAAGCCGTTCCACAGCGGCAGGTCGGGGAAGTGCTGGAGGAACTTCTCGACGTGGCGCGGCGACTGCTTCTCGCCGCCGACGTAGAGGGTGCCCAGTCCCTCGAAGGCGCCGGGGTCCTCGTCGACGATCAGGTTGAACAGGGACGTCGTCAGCCAGATGGTGTCGATGCCCTCGTCGGTGACCAGGGCGCGCAGCCTGCTGGGCATCAGGTGGCTCTCCTCGACGACGACGCAGGTGCCGCCGGTGGTGAGCTGCCCCCACAGTTCGAAGGCGTACATGTCCCAGGCTGCGGGCGCCACTTGGGGAGTGCGGTGTCCGGGGCCGAAGCCGTCGAGGCCGCCGGGGCCGAACATGCGGGTGACGGCGCGGTGCGGGATGAGGACGCCCTTGGGGACGCCGGTGCTGCCCGAGGTGAAGAACACCATCGCCAGGTCGTCGAGGTCGACCGTGGCGGGGGTGAAGGGTTCGGCGTCGGCGCTCGCGGCGAGCGCGGCGAGGGGCTCGGGTTCCGCGGTGTAGGTGGTGCCGAGGTGTTCGGTGCCGGGTGTGCCGACGACGACGGGGCGGTCGAGCTGGTCGAGGATGGCGGCGATGCGCCGGACGGGCCAGCGCGGGTCCAGGGTGGCGTAGGCGGCGCCGCTCATCAGGACCGCGAGTTGCAGGGTGATGAGCTGGGCGCCGCGCGGCAGGAGGAGGGGGACGATGTCGCCGGGGCGGACGCCGTGGGCGGTGAGCCGGCGGGCCAGCACCGTCGCGGCGGTGTGCAGGGTGCGGTAGTCGGCGCGTTCGTCGCCGTGCACCAGGGCCACGTCGTGCGGGGCCGTGTCGGCGCACCGGGCGACCGCGGCGTGCACCGTGCGCAGGGGTGGTGCCTCGTGGGGGGCGGTCACTGGGCACCGAGCCGGATCTGCTCGGCGAAGTCGGCGAGTTCGTCGTGGTCGAGGAGCCAGGCGGGGTCGACGCGCAGGCCGAGCCGGCGTTCCAGGCGTGCGCAGATCCGGATGGCGGTCAGGGACGCGCCTCCGAGTTCGTAGTAGCTGTCCCGTCGTCCGACCTGGTCGATGCCCAGGACCTCCGCGATGACGGCGGCGGCCTCCTTCTCCAACTCGTCCGCCGGCGCTTCGTACGCCGCCTGGCACACGGCGTCGCGATTCTGGGTCACGGCAACTCCTGTTCGTCTGTCTCGTGTGCTGGTGCTGGGTGGTGCCGGGGTTACTGGGGGGCTCGTCCGGTCGCCGCCCCGTTCGGGTCATGCCGCCGACAGGACACAGAACTCGTTGCCCTCGGGGTCGGCCATCACCACCCAGTCACCGGTGTCGCGGAAGTCGCTGACGACACGGGCGCCGAGGGCGAGGGCCCGGTCGACCTCCTCGTCCTGCGTGCGTCCCTCGGGGCGCATGCAGAAGTGCATCCGGTTCTTCACCGTCTTGTCGTCGGGGACGAGGATGAACAGCACGGTGTAGCCGTGCTCGGTGACGATGTAGCACTCGTCCGATCCGGGTCGCACCCCTTCCTGCGGGGTGAACTCGGCCATCTCGCACCACCAGGTGGCCTGGGCGTAGGGGTCGTGCGCGTCGATGGTGGTGTGGGACAGCATGAGGGTCATCCGTGGTGCTCTTTCCTTGCGTGGGTGGAGAGGTGGTTCAGGCGATCGGTTCGGCGGGGGTCCTGACGCGGTCCTTCTCCGCGTCGCGCAGGGCCGCCGTGGTGACACGGGAGGCGAAGACGACGGCGGCCAGGGCCAGTCCGATGCCACATATGACGAAGGTGGACGACGGGCCGAGCCAGCGACCGAGACCACCGCCGAGCAGGGCGCCGACGGGGACCGCGCCGAGCACGATCAGCCGGTATCCGGCGGTGGCCCGGCCGAGGAGTTCGTCGGGAACGGCCGCCTGGCGCAGCGTGCTCACCACGATCTGGTTGAGGGCGGTGGCGATCGCCGCGACGAACATGAAGATCTCGCCGAGCACGATGCTGTGGCTGGTGCCGAGGACGATCCAGCTGGCGGCGGGCACGAGTGCGGCGAGCCAGGTCACCGGTCCCCCGCCGATGGCGGGCACGACCCGGGCGGCGATCAGGGAGCCGATGACCGCGCCCACGGCCGGCACGGCGATGAAGAAGCCGTACCAGGACTGCGACACCCCGAGTGGTCCGGTGGCCAGCAGGACCAGCAGGCCGCCGGTGGCGGAGGAGAACATGTTGATCGAGCCGGAGATGAACGCGACGCGGCGCAGCAGCCGGTGGTTCCAGAAATAGGTCCAGCCCTCCTGGATGCTGCGGACGACCTCGGCGGGGCTGTGCTTGGCGTCGCTGGTGTCGGCGGCGGTGGGCAGCATCCGGGGCAGGGTGACCGCGGCGAGACCGGCGAGGGCGAACAGGCCGGCGCTGGTGGAGAACACCATGACCGCGGAGAGCGCGAACAGGGCGGCGCCCGCGGTGGGCCCGACGAAGTTGTTGATCGCGGACTGGGTCGCGAACAGGCGTCCGTTGGCGCGCTCCAGGTCGCCGCGGCTCACCAGGCGCGGCGGCACGGTGAGCGCCGCGTTGTCGACGAGGGTCTCGGCGGTTCCGGCGAGGAACACGGCCACGTACAGCACCCAGATGCTGCGCAGGTCGGCGACGAGGGTGAGGACGAGCAGGCCGAACCCGACGGCGCGTATGAAGTTGCCGAACATCATGATCAGACGCCGGTCGATGCGGTCGGCGAGTGCCCCGGACGGCAGGGTGAACAGCAGCCAGGGCAGGAACTGGGCCACGGTCATGCCGGAGACCAGCAGCGGGTCCCGCGTCATGGTCACGGCCAGCAGCGGTACGGCGGCCAGCACCAGGCCGTCGCTGAGATTCGACAGTCCCTGAGACCACCACAACTTGGTGAAATCCCGGCCCAAACTCATGTCCGCTCCCTTTGTCGTTCTCGCCGAGTACCGGTATTCGGTGCGCGCCACAATTTAGTGACCCCGAGGATTCTGCGGGCCTGTTCAGCCGATCGGCTGTGACGGAAAGGCTGGCGTTTCGGCCCGGGTTGACCGATTTTCGCCCCCCAGTGCTTCCAGAATCCTCGTGTAGGGGGAAATCTGGTCCTGTTCATGGGCGAGCGCGGTCCGCTCCAGGTCGTCCGGCAGCTTTCCAGGCGCGCGCGGAGGGGCGCCGAGGGCGGAGGAATCGCTGGCGCCGGCGTGCCAGCTCCCGGTCGTTCCCCAGCTTTTGGGCGGCTCCTTGCGAAAGGAGAGCGATTCCGGCAGGAAGGTGAGGTCCATGGCCGCGCAGTAGCGCCGCATCTCGGTCCCGGGATCGCCGACCACCCGATCGCCGTCGACCAGGTGCATGGGCAGTCCCGCGCCGGTCACCGCCGAGACGATGTCCCACAGGTGCCCGAATCCCATGGCGGCGGAGGTCGCGTCCGCCTGCATGCGCAGGTGTGAGCGGACCGTGTCGGCCGGGTTGCGCACCATCGCGGCATGCCGGCAGCGACGCAGGAACGCCGCGTCGGGGGTGACCGCGTCGAACGCGAAGTCGGTCGTGTCCTTGAAGAAGACGGGTTCGCGGGAGGCGATGTCGGTGAGCGCCGCCATCACCTCCTCCTGGGTGGTGCACCGGCGGCCCGCCACATCGGCCTCGCCGAAGTCGCACACCCGGGAAAAGGGCTCGTGCAGCACCAGGAGGTCGCCCCGCTCGAACATGGCCCGTTCGAATGCGGTCGACCGGGAGCGGGGCACGCACCACAAGGCCAGCAGCATCGGTTCCTGCGTCACAGCGCCACCTCTCCCAGGGAATTGCTCAATTCGCGCAGGGCGGACCGCAGAATGCGGACGCCCCGGAGGTATTCGTCGATAAGGATGTGCTCGTGGTCCGTGTGATCCTGAGCGCAGTCGCCGGGGCCGTAGGTCGCCATGGGGACCTGCCAGCTCCGGCTCAGGGTGTTCATGTCGCTGGTGCCGGTCTTGAGCTTGTGGCCGGGGCGCATCCCCTCGGCCGCGATGGCCCGGGTGAGGGCCCGGACGCACAGGGAGCCGCGCGGCACGATGACGGCGGGCACGTCGTAGGCCGCGCTCACCTCGGTGTGCTCGCCGAGGACCGCGGCCACCTCCTCGGCCAGGGTGTCCGCGGCGACACCGGGCGGGGTGCGGAACGCCAGGGAGCACTCGCTGGAGAACGCGTCGAAGCGGCCGTTCCTGATGACCATGCCGACGTCCCGGAAGTTGGCGTTGCCCCGGGTGGCGTACCGCTCCAGCAGCCGTGCGAGTCCCCGGACGAGGACTTCGCTGGCCTTGGGGCCCGGTGTCGCGGTGTGGGTGCGGGGCACCTCGCACCGCACCTCCAGTTCCGCCAGGCCCTTGTAGCCGATGGTGACCGAGTCGGCGCCGCTGGGTTCGCCGACGATGACCGCGTCCGGCGCGGGCACGGTTCGGCGGATGTACTCGGCGCCGCGCGAGAGGAGGGTCTCCTCCTCGACCACGCCCACCCAGTGGACGCGTACGCCGAGGTCGCGGCTGCCGAGGGCGGCGACGAGCATCGCCGTGAGCGGCCCCTTGGCGTCCACCGCGCCGCGGCCGCGCACGAGGGTGTCGGTGTGCTCGAAGGCGACGACACCGGGGACCGTGTCCAGGTGGCTCAGGAGCATCACCGTACGGGGGCCCCGCCCGACCACGACGTGCACGTTGCCGACCTCGTCGATGTGGCTTTCGGCGCCGCGCTCCCGGGCGATGTCCCGCAGCCGGTCGGCCAGTTCGCGCTCGCTGCCGGAGACGGAGGGGATGGCGACGACCTCGGCGAGCAGGGCGACGGCCTCCTGCTCGGACAGCTCGCCCTCATGGACGTGGACCTGCTGGATGGTCACGGTGCGCCCAGCTCCTTCCCTATGAGAGTGCCGCCGCCGGCGAGTGCCCGGGAGACGGGCTCGTCGATACGGCCGTCGCAGACCTGGACCCGCGCCGCGCCGTTGTCGAGGGCCTCCAGGGCCGCCGCCACCTTCATCCGCATGCCGCCGCCCAGGCGCGGCAGCAGTTCCTCGGCGTCGTCGCGGGTGAGGGAGCCGATGACGGAGGCGGGGTCCTCCCGGTCGGCGAGGACACCGGGCGCGTCGGTCAGCAGCAGCAGCCGGTCGGCCCGCCAGGCGGCCGCGACGGCGCAGGCCATGCGGTCGGCGTCGACGTTGGTCGGCTCGCCCTCGGCGGTGATGCCGGGCGGGCACACGAGGGGCACCATGCCGGCGGTGTGGATTGCGTCGAGCAGGCGGGTGTCGACGCCGGTGATCCGGCCGGCCAGGTTGTCGCGCACCACGCGCACACCGGTGCCGACGACGGCCCGGATCGCCGCCTTGCGCCGCGTGCGCACCAGCCCGCCGTCCATGCCGGACAGGCCGACGGCGGTGACACCGCGGGCGGCGAGCTGCGCGACGATGCGGGCCTGGGTGCGGCCGCGCAGCGCCATCGTCAGCGCGGTCAGGGTCGGCGCGTCGGTGTAGCGGGTCACCATGCCGTCGGGGGCGGTCAGTGTGCGCCGGGGCAGGCCCAGTTCGCCGATGGTGTCGTCGATGTCCCGTGAGCCTCCGTGCACGACGGTAATGTGGTGCTCGCGCCACAGCGCGGCGATGTCGTCGGCGATCGACGTCCCGTTGTTCTGGAGGCTGCCGCCCCACTTCACGACGATTCTCGGTTTCGTCATACCGGGTGCAGCCCCGGGAACGTCAGCCCTTGTGTCTCGGGCAGGCCGAGCATGAGGTTCATGCACTGCACCGCGCCGCCCGCGGCGCCCTTCATCAGGTTGTCGATGCCCGCCATGACCAGGGCGTGGCCGCGGCCGTCGGTGGCGATGCCGAGGTCGCAGAAATTGGAGCCGAGCAGCACCTTGGGGTCCGGGTAGCGGTAGAGGCCGCGCGGGCTGTTCGCCATCCGCACGAACGGCTCGGTGCCGTAGTCGGCGCGGTAGAAGGCGATCAGCTCGCGTTCGCCGAGTTCGCCGGTGTCGACGGTGGCCAGCGTCTGCACGCCGCGGACCTGCGGGGTGGCGGTGACCGTCATGGACGCCTCCACCCCGAGCGCCTCGGTGATCTCGGCCTCGTGGCGGTGCCCGAAGGGGGCGAACACCCGCATCACGCCGCTGCGCAGGGCGTGCGAGCCCGCGGAGCCTCCGGACGCGCCCGAGCCGCTGCTGCCGGTGCGGGCGTCCACCCGTACCTCGCCGAGCAGTCCCCGTGAGGCGAGGGGGGCGAGGCTGAGAATGGCGCTGGTGGCCATGCAGCCGGGGACGGCGACGCGGTCGGCGTCGATGATCTGTTTGCGGTGCAGCTCGGGCAGGCCGCGGACGAACGCGCCGGCCCGTTCCCCCTCGCGTCGCCACCCGTAGTAGCGCTCCATGAGGTCGCCGTCCTCGATGCGGAAGTCGGCGGTCAGGTCGACGATCTTCGGCGCCAGGGCGGCGATCTCGTCGAGGAGTTCCACGGTCGTGCCGTGCACGCCGGCCAGGAAGACCAGGTCGACGGGGTCGAGCTCGGCGCGGGTCCGGTAGCGCAGGCCGCTGCCGCGCAAGGGGGGATGCGCGTTCTCCACGGCCTGGCCCGCGTGGGTGTCCGAGGTGACCGCGCTGACCTCCACGTCGGGATGGTGTACGAGCAGGCGCAGCAGTTCACCCCCGACGAATCCCCTGCCGCCCACCACTGCCACACGCTTCATACCGGTTCCTTCACGTCGGCGGTCTCGGACACACAGGTCTCGACGATGGCCGCGGCCACGTCGACACCGGTCACGCTCTCGAAGCCCTGGAACTCCACGCGGGAGTTCACCTCCAGGACCAGGTGGCCGCCGTCGGCGCTCTCGACGAGGTCCACTCCGGCGATCCGCGCGCCGACGGCGGAGGCGGCCCGCACGCACAGCCGGTCGATCTCCTCGCTCGGCGGATGCTGGGCGACGGAGGCGCCCCTGGCCACGTTGTTGCGCCAGTCGCTGCTGGAACGCACGATCGCGCCCAGGCACCTGCCGTCGACGACGATCCCCCGGATGTCGGGGTTACCCGGCTGCACGGCCTCCTGCACGATGACCGTCCTCAGCACCGCCGACGGCAGCGCGGCGCAGTGCTCCAGCACGGCGTCGGCGGCGTAGGAGTCGGTGATGAGGCTGACCCGGTTGCCCCAGGAGGCGCTCAGGGGCTTGACGACGGCCGGGTAGCCGAGCGACTCGATCGCCTTTTTGCCCGTCTCCGGGGAGGGGGCGAGCATGGTCAGCGGGGTGGGCACCCCGTGCTGGGTCAGCCGCAGGTACGTCGACCACTTGTTGCCGCACAGCCGTGTCGACGTGGCGTCGTTGAGCGGGTGCGCGCCGAAGGCCTCCAGCGACTCGGCGGTCAGGGCCGCGCGCTGGCTGGAGATCTCCCGGTTGAGCACCGTCATGCCGCTCAGCCGGGCGACGTTCTCGGGAGCGAAGGACATGGTGCGGGGATCCATCCGGACCGTGGCGATCTCGCGTCGCTCCAGCTCGGACAGGATCCGCCGCTCCTCGTAGCGGACGGTGGACAGGAGCAGGCCGACCGGCTGGGCCGGCGCCGGCGCCTGGGCGTGGTCATTCACCCCAGTCCTCTTCGGGCTCGGGCGCGATGGCCAGCTGGAGCGGGTCGGTGGAGTGGATCTCCAGTTCGGTGGCGCAGCCGGGGCAGTTGACGATCTCTCCCTGATAGCTGTCCTGCGGTATGTGCAGCGTGTCGGAGCAGCTGACGCACTGGGTGTCCATCGGGTTCGTCCTCTCTGGGTCGGGTCGGGACCGGGCCGGAGCCGGGTACGGCACGTCACCGCGGTTCGGTGACGAACTTGAGTACCTGCCGCAGGACGGAGTCGGCGGTCAGTCCGCTCGCCTCCAGCAGGGACGCGTGGGTGGCGGGCGGCAGGAACCCGCTGACGCCGACGGGCAGCCAGCGCACCCCGCTGGGGCCGAGCGCGGCGGCGAGCTGGGCGCCCATGCCGCCGGAGGTCCACGCCTCCTCCAGGGTCACCAGCCACCGGCAGGTGCCGGAGACGGCGCGCGCGGTCGCGGCGGCGGACTCGGCGTCGACGGTGTGCGCGTGGAGCACCTGGGCGTCGTGCCCCTCCTCGGCGAGCGCGGCGGCGACGTCGATGGCCACCGCCAGCATCTCCGGGCCCGTGGCCACCAGGCACAGCTCGCGGCCGGGGCGCACCTGTTGGGGCCGGCCGAGGACCGGCTCGGGCAGGTCGGGGAAGAGCGGCGAGTCCTTGCGGCCGAGGCGCAGATAGGTGGGTCCGTCGTACTGGAGGCACTGGTCGAGCAGGGATACCGTCTGGGCCGCGTCGGCGGGGACGACGACGCGCATGTGGGGCAGTGCGTTCATCAGCGCGAGGTCCTCGGTGGCGTGGTGGGTCGGACCGAGCCAGCCGCCGCTGGCGCCGCCGTGCGTGCCGACGACGCACACGCGGCGCCGCGGATAGGCGATGTCGAGCTTGATGAACTCGAACGCCCTGCTGACCGCGAACGCGGCGAACGTGCACACCAGCGCCCGGTGTCCGCAGTGCGCCGCGCCCGCGGCGACGCCCATCGCGGTGTTCTCGGCGATGCCGACGTTCAGGTAGGTCATCTCCGGTGTCGGTCTGATGCTGCCGGTGTCGGTGTCGACGACGAGGACGTCATGGCGGACGGCGAGGCCGGGCAACGCCTCGGTGAGGGCGGCGCGGGTGCTGCGGCGGGCCGGGGCGTCAGCCATGGCGGACCTCGTTCCCGGGGGCGGGCTGCGGGGCGCTGTGGCGCAGGCCCGCCCGCACGCGCCGCAGTTTGTCGGCGTCGAGCCGCACGAAGTGCGACACGGACTTGCCGGCGAGGGCTTTGACGCCCTGCGCCTTGACCGTGCGGCACACCACCGCCGTCGGGGTGTCGGGGGTGGTGCGGGCGGTGTCGAACGCCGCGCGCAGCGCGGGGAGATCGTGCCCGTCCACCTCGACGGTGTGCCAGCCGAAGCCGCGCCACCGGTCGGCGACGGGCGACCCGTCGCTCACGTCGCGGACCGCGCCGGTCTGCTGGTGACCGTTGACGTCGACGACCGCCACGAGGTTGCCGGCGTTCATCGCCCGGCCCACCTGGGCCGCTTCCCAGACGGTGCCTTCCTGGAGTTCCCCGTCGCCGAGCAGGACGTACGTGGTGGCGGCGGGCGTCGCCGACCGGCGCTGCGCCCAGGCGGTGCCGGTGGCGAGGGCCAGTCCGTGGCCGAGGGAGCCGGTGGCGAACTCGACACCGGGCACGGCCACGTTGCCGTGCGTGGCGAGTCTGCCCCCGGGCCGGCAGAAGGTGGTGATCTCGTCGCGGTCGATCAGACCCCGCTCGGCGAGGGTCGCGTAGAGGGCCAGTGCGGCGTGCCCCTTGCTGAGCACGAAGACGTCCCGCCCGGCGGCGCCGCCGGACCCGTCGGCGCCCTCGTGGCGCATCGTGTGGAAGTACAGCGTCACGAGGATGTCGACGCAGGACAGGGAGCCGCCGAGGTGGCCGCCTTCGGGGCCCGCGCACATCTCGACGATGTGTTCCCGCACCCGGTGCGCGCGCACCTCCAGCGGCACCGTCGTCGTGCTGTCGTCGGCCTGCGTCACTGGGCGCCGCCTTCCGCGAGACGGGCCAGGGTGCGACGGTGCGAGAAGACCTTCTCGATCACGTCGGCGAAGCTCTGGAGCAGCGGGCCCGCGTCCGGTGGCAGATGGCGCTGCTGCACGGTGAAGCTGCGGTCGATGACGTCCTGGGTGACGGGGCAGGACGGGTCCGGCTGCCGGACCAGGGGGCGCAGCGCGGGCTGGTCGGGCAGCGGCATCATCTGGTAGCGGGTCGCGGGCAGGCCCTCGGCCCGCAGCGCGCGCAGCAGGAGGCTGCGCGCCCCGGCGACCGGCACGCCGGGCAGCAGCCGGTCGAAGTCGACGACGAAGCGCAGGATGTGCCAGGCGTGCTCGTGCCCCTCCGGCTCCGTGGGACAGGTCAGGCCGTCCACGCCGCTTAAGCGGTCCAGGAACGCCGCCACGTTCTCGCGGCGGGCTTTGTGGTAGTCGGGAAAACGCTCCAACTGGCTGCTGGTGTAGGCCGCCTGAATGTTGTTGAGCTTGGCGTTGAAGCCCAGGCGGTGGCTGACGTAGCGGCGCGGGCGGTCGGGGCGGATCGTCTCGCCGAACTGCCGCAGCTGCACGATGCGGTCGGCGATCGCGTCGTCGTCGGTGACCACGAGTCCGCCCTCCCCGCAGGTGGGGAGGTTCTTGGTCATCTGGAGGCTGAAGGTCGCCGTGTTCCCGGTGGCGCCGCACGGCGTGCCCAGGTGCCGGGCGCCGTGGGCCTGCGCCGCGTCCTCGATGACGACGAGCCCGTGGTGGCGCGCGACGGCGTCCAGGACGGGCATGTCGGCGCTGAGGCCGTGCAGGTGGACCGGTACGACGGCCCGGGTGCGCGGGGTGATCCGTTCGCGCAGGCTGTCGGCGGACAGCGCGAAGGTCACCGGGTCCACGTCGGCGTAGACGGGGACGGCGCCGACGTGCACGACGGCCATGGCCGTGCCGACGAAGGTCAGGGCGGGCACCACGACCTCGTCGCCGGGGCGGATCCCGTGGGCGAGCAGGGCCAGTTCGATGGCGGTGGTGCCGTTGCTGACACCGACGCAGCGCCGTACGCCCAGGTGGTCGGCCCAGGACCGCTCCAGTTGTTCGACCGCGGTGCGCCCGCCGGTGCGGTCGGAGACGAAGAGGTTCGAGTCGAGCACGGACTGCACCGCGGCGCGGTCCGCGTCGGTCGTCCTGGGCCAGCTGACCGGCGGCTGGGCTTCCAGGACGGGTATGCCTCCGGCGAGCGCGAGCTCGCCTGCCAGACCCCCATGCATCAGTCGTTCGTCCATTCCCGGGTCAGGGCGAGTCGCCAGTCGACGGCCAGTTGTTCGTACGCGTGCCGCAGCTCCGCGCCGCGGCGCAGCGTGAGCTCCGGCAGGTCGGGCAGGTGCGGGGCATGGGCGCTGAGCAGCCGGACGTTGGTCCAGGCGCCGACGAGCCGGTCGGCCGACGCGGCGATGCGGGCCAGGTGCGGTCGCGGCGCGCGCCGGCCGGCCTCCTGGGCGAGCCGCCCGTGCAGGTGGGCCTGCGCCTGCATGGCCCAGCCGAACGTGTACGCGGGGCGCAGCGCCTGCGGGTCGGTGCCGCGTGCGGTCAGCCAGTCGACGAACCGGTCCAGGCCCGCCCGGCCGGTCCACACCCGGTCGGTGTCCGCCGCCGTGCCGTGCTCCCAGCGGTCGAGGTTGCCGGCCAGGGCGTGCTGGAGGCGCCGCCCGGTGAGCTCCTCGGGCGCGGACCGCACGGTCACGGTCAGGACCCGGCCGCCGATCTCGCGGCTGGAGAAGAAGACGTCCTGGGCGTCGGAGGGGTTCCCCGAGGTCCAGCTCTCCACGAGGTGGTGGGCGGCCAACCAGCCCTGGAAGTGCGGCGGTTGGACGTCGGAGACGTAGAACTCCGTCTCCCCCGCCGCCGTCCGCCGCCACGCCGGGACGACCACCAGGTGGGCGGCGTGCACGTCGCGGTAGGCGGGGCGGAAGGGCAGGTGGTAGTTGTCGACCGCCACGATGACGCCGGCGTGCCGGTCGATCAGGTCGATCAGGTCCTCGGCGCTCGATCCGGACGTCCACGCCGACGCGACGTCGTGGTACGGGCACAGGTCCGCGGCCACCCCCCGCTCGCTCTGCGCGGGCCGGTAGAACTCCTCGCACATCGCGTCGCCGGGGGCGAAGGCGAACTCACAGGGCAGGCCCATGACCTCGACGGGTGACAGGCCGTGTTCCAGCAGGACGCTGCCGAGGGTCGTCTGCAAGCAACTGAGCGGGTCCTCGTACCACTGGGGGTAGGTGCCGGTGACGCCCGACCATCGCGGGTGGCTCGACACGACGGCGTCGGTGAGGACGGGGCCGGGGGTGGGGAGCTGGGTCACGACCGGCCTCCCGCCGTGAGGAGTTCCGTCGACGGGCCCACGGCCTCGGACGGCCCGGCCAGGGTCAGCGCGAACAGGTGCACGGCCGGGTTCTCGGGCAGCGTCAGCGCGCCGAGCGGATGCCGTGAGGTGATGGGCACGCGCTGGCACCACAGGGTGATCCCGATGCGCTCCTGCACGTGGAACGGATAGTGGATGGTGTCGGTGCGCAGGGCGAGTTCCTCGCCGTAGTCCGAGCGTCCCTCCCACAGGTCGGACAGCGCGAAGCCGTCGCGGTCCACGTGCCCGTCCGCGAAGTGCCAGGTGATGACGTCCCTGACGCGTCTCTCTCCACAGCCTATGAGGTACAGCCAGTCCCACCGCCGGGCCGGGACCTCGATGCGCTGGCCCGCGCAGAGCACATTGTCGGGGCCGCCGCCGTCGAGCGGGGCGGTGCGCAGCGGGACCCCGTCGACGAGGAGCTCCAGCGGCTCGGGGCGCGCCGGCATCGAATTGCGCCAGACGTTCAGGCGCCCGTCGGCGAGGTTGCCCGGGGTCGTCGCCGCCTGGTTGTTGAGGTACGGCTCGAGCGCGAGCCTCGTGTGAACGGTCAACGGAGATCCTTCCGTACCAGGGCTCTGTGCTGCAGCCGGGGCTCGATGACGGTGAATCCGCAGGACTCGAAGGTGCTGACCCTGCCGTGGAAGCTGGACCGCTCGACTGCGCCACCGTCGACGCGATCGGCGCGGTCGGCGCGATCGTCTTCGGGATAGGCCTCGATCAGGTCGGCCTTCTCCTCGCGGGCCCACTGCACGGCCCGGTCGACCAGCAGCCTCACGTTGCCCTGGTGCCGCTGGTCGCGGGCCAGGTACAGACAGACGACGGACCAGATGCGCTCGGGGTCGTCGCCCTTGAGCAGCTTGGCGGCTCGGGAGCGCTCCAGGCGGGCGAAGCCGGGGCGCGGACCGACCCCGATCCAGCCGACGGGCCGGCCGTCGACGAGTCCGAGCACGCCCACCCGCTCGCCGCCGACGACAAGGTCGCGCAGGGCGTCCCGGCGTTCGGCGGTGCCGCACGCGGAGCGTTCCTTGGCCGTCATCCGGAAATACGTGCACCAGCAGTTCTCCACCAGCCCCTTGGGCTCGAAGAGTTCACCGACGACCGGCCAGTCCTGCGGTCCGACGACCTTCGTGACGAAATCGCTCATCCTTCTGCCTTCCTCGTCTCGGGCGCGTGCCCCACCAGTCCTGTCACTTCCAGGACACGGAAAGGGGCAGCGACACGACTCCGTTGAGGAAGTTCGAGACGAGGTGGCGCGGTTCGCCGTCGAGGGAGAACGACCGGACGCGCTCGCGCCACAGGTCGAAGAACGTGCGCAGGCCGAGCGCCGCGACGTGCTGGCCGATGCAGCGGTGCACGCCGACCCCGAAAGCGAGGTGCTGGTTGGGCGTGCGGTCCGGCCGGAAGGCGAACGGGTCGGTGAAGACGCTCTCGTCGCGGTTGGCCGAGGCGATCCACGCGGTCACCAGGGACCCGGCGGGCACGGCGGTGCCGGCGAGCGTCGTGTCCTTCGTGGTACGCCGCAGCACATGGTTGACGGGGCTCGCCCAGCGCAGCGCCTCGTCCACGAAACGCTGGTCGGTGCTCTCCTGCCCACGGAACCAGGACCACAGGTCGGGATCGCTCGCGAGGAGGACGAGAGTCTGGTGGACGGTCTGCGGCACGGTGGGATTGGCGCCCATCAGGAACGCGTAGGCGTTGAGCAGGGCCACGTCCCGCTTGTCGTCGGCGACCGCCTGGGCGGTGACGGGGCAGCGGCCGCTCACCGAGTCGTCGGGCGCCCCGTCCTCCAGGACGTCACCGAGCACCGTCATGATCGTGGTGTGGGCCTCGAAAAGGGCGAACCGCCGCTCGTACTCGGATCCGGCCGCCTCCACTCCCCCCATGGCGGCCACCGTCGCCCGCCCGGTGACGCCCCACTGCTCCCGCGGGATGCCCATGAGTTCACCGGTGATGGTCATGGGCAGCGTGATCATGGCGTCGCAGAAGTCGAACGCCTCCCGGTCGCGCACGGCGTCGAACAGCTCGGTCATACGGGCCCGGATGCCGCGCTGGAGGCGCAGCGAGGCCTGCATCGTCATCAGCGGCGCGAAGGGCTTCTTGACCGCCGCGTGCACGGGCGGGTCCGTCAGGTGGATCGCCGCGCCCGCCGCGGTGTCGCCGTCGCCGCGGACCGTCAGCATGGTGCTGTAGGCGGAGGAGTACGTCCCGTGGTCGGTCAGCACGTCACGGACGTCCGCGTGCCGGGTGGCGGCGTAGAACTCCTGCCCGTCCGGGGCCTGTTGCCGGTGCAGCCCCTCGCGGGAGCGCAGGGCGCTCCACACCGGGTGCATGGCACGGGCGGCGTACTGGCTCTCGTCGTACAGGTCGGGCAGGTCGGGCAGGTCGGACGGGTCGGGTGACGTCGGGGCCGGGACGTCGACGGGTGTGGGGGACATGCGCATCGGATGGCTGCCTTTGCGTGGAAGGTACGACACACGTTTCGAATCGGAGAAGGCGCGGGGGCCCGGAGGCCGGCGGGTCACTCGTCGGGGGCCGTGCCGCGGTGGTCGAGCGTGCCGAGGTGCTCCGCGCAGCGCAGGTAGTAGCGCGAGGCGACCGACCACTCGGTGATGCCCTGGGCGCCGAGCACCTGCATCGCGCTGCGCACGACCCGGACCAGGGCGTCCTCGGCCACCAGCTCGAAGCGGCGCAGCGGGCCCTCGGTGTCCGCGGTGTCCCCGGTGGTGCCGTCCTCGTCGGCGAGCTCGTGCAGCCGCACGCCGAGGGCGGTCAGCTCCGCGTAGCCGCGGATCAGCGGGAACATCAGCGCGTCGACGTCGACGAGCCGGCGGCCGAACTGCTCGCGGGCACAGGCGTGTTCCCAGGCGACGCGGAACAGCCCGATGCCGAGACCGAGGACGTATCCGGCCCGACGGATCCGGCACGGGCGGCAGGAGCAGTGCGGGGACGCGCCCGCACCGGCCCGCGTGGCCGCGGTGGGACAGGGCTGGTAGGCGTGCTCGTAGCCGAGGTAGCCGAGGGACAGGCTGAGGGCGCAGCCGACGGGCAGGCCGAGTCCCAGTCCTCCCTCGTCCTCGGGGAGTTCGGCCAGGTCGAGGCCGGTGTCGCGCAGCACGTCGGCGAGCGCGGTCCGCCTGCGCTCGGACGGGGCGAACAGCGGTGCGGCGCGCACGGCGGCACCTTCGGGTTCCAGCACGTCCAGGGCGGTGTCGACCAGTTCGTCGCCGAAGCGGTGCAGGATGTCCAGGCAGCGCCGCCCCGCGTCGACCTTGAGGTCGGCGGCGACGGTGGCCAGCATCATCTCCGAGGTCCCGGCGGACAGGGTGAGCCCCGGGGACTCGGTCAGGGCGGAGAACAGCTCCTCGCGGGTGAGGTCGTCGAGCCCGCTCGCGTGCTCCAGGCTGCTCCAGCGCCGCAGCACCTCATGTCCGACCTGCTGGCACGTCTCGCTCGTGTACAGCTTGGCGACGGCCGTGTCGGTGGCCTTCACGTCGGCGCGCAGGAACACCTCGGTGGCCGCGCGGGCCAGGGTGGTGGCGCACTCGACCTGGCCCTGGAGACGCTCCAGTCCCTCGGTGCGGCGGGTGTCGGCCCCGCGCAGCGCGCGCAGCCAGCGCTGGGCCCGTACGACGTGGTCGATACCGGTGCGTTCGATGGCCAGGGCCCCGTCGAGCAGGGCCCAGCCCTGGCCCTCCTCGCCGAGCATGCGCCAGCTGTCGACCTCCACGTCGCGCAGCCGTACCCGGCACATGCGTTCCCGTTGGACGGTGTCGACGAGTTCGACGCTCACGCCGTCGGCGGCCAGGTCGATGACGAACAGGGTGATCCCGTCGTACTTGTGTCCCTCCTGGGCGGTGCGGGCGGCGACCAGCGCGGAGCCGGAGATGTCGCTGTAGATGCTGAACACCTTGACGCCGTTGAGGACGTAACGGTCGCCGCGGCGTTCGGCGCGGGTGCGCAGAGCCGCGAGGTCGCTGCCGGCGCGCGGCTCGCTGTACAGGACGGTGGCGAACTCCTCGCCCCGGCTCAGGCGGGGCAGCAGCTCGCGCCGCAGGCGGGGCGAGCCGGACTTGAGGACGAAGTTGCCGACGATCTGGACGCTCAGGGCGTGCACGAGGTCGGGCAGTCCCGTGGTGCAGAAGCCTTCGAACAGTTCGATGGCCAGGCGCGTGGACAGGCCGGCGCCGCCGAACTCGACGGGCCAGTCGGGGGTGAGCAGACCGCGACCGCCCAGTTCCCGGTAGGCGGTGGCGATGGCGTCGGCGTCCATCCGCCGGGCACGGACGACGAGGTCGCGCCAGGCGGGCGCGGAAACCACATCGGCGAGCGCGGCGCGGAGGTCGTTCTCGTCGACGGGGGCGCCCGGGGCGACGGTGTCCACATCGGCGCTGGCGGTGGCGGTGTCCACATCGGCGGTGACGGCCGGGCGTGGGGTCGTGGCGGGTGGCGTGATGGCGGGTGCCGTGCCGGCGGCGGGTGCCGTGCCGACGACAGGCGTCGCACCCGCGGCGGGCGTGCTCACGCTCCTGACGACCTCTTCGATCGCGTTCACGTTGGCGCCGGGACGCAGTAGTCCGTAATGGTCGCCCGGCAGGTCCACGACGCGCACGCTGCCGGTCGTCACCGTGCGCCAGTCGGAGGTGAGGGAGGCGGCGGCGCGGACCGACACGACGTCCAGATCCCCGGGGGTGGGGGTCCAGGTGCCGATGAGGCGCCTGCCGTGGGCGAAGATCGCGAAGCGTTCGCTGAACGTGTCGAGGTCCATGCCGAGGACCGCCGCGGCCTCTTCCTCCGTCCCGACGGTGTGCTCGGCGTCGTCGCCGCCGGTGCGCCGGGCGTCGCGGACGAAGGCATTTAGCGCCTCGGTCTCGGTCCAGTGCGTGTAGTCCCTCTCGGCCCAGGTCGAGTCGAGGAGCACGACGGCGGGCCGCTGCCCCCGCTCGGCGAGCAGGCAGCCGGTCTCCCAGGCCAGCGCGCCGCCGAACGACCAGCCGCACAGCACGTCGACGCGGGGCGCGCGGTCGTCGAGGCGGTCGGTGTAGCGCCGCGCCAGCTCCTGCACGGAGGCGACGCGGCCGCCCTCGTCGAGCGTCTTCAGCGACGCCTCGAAGCCCAGGCTGTGGTGGTCGCCGAGCGCCTGGATGAGGGGGTGGTAGGCCAGCAGGCTCCCGCCGACCGGGTGGGTGAACCAGACGGTGGGGCCGTCGGTGTCGGGGCGGTGCAGGGTGAGCGGGCCCGACGGGTCGGTCTCGGACGCACGGGTGCGCAGGTAGCGGCTGAGCCGCAGCGCGTCGTCCGGCATGGTGGCTTCCTCGGCCTCGGGGGTCATGTCCGGCCTCACTCGGCGAGCAGTCGGGTGACGTCTTCTTCGGTCATCTGCTCGATGGCCTGCTCCAGCTCCTCGGGGCCGAGCGCGGCCAGCCGGGAGCGTTCGACCTCCAGGGCCATCCGCTGGACACTGGAGTCGGCGAAGAACACGGCCAGCGGAATCTCGGTCGCGAAGATCTTCTTGATCTTGGAGACGAGCTGGGCGGCCTGGAGGCTCGTCCCACCCAGGTCGAAGAAGCTGACGTTCTTGGCGAAGTCGGTGCGCCCGAGGATCGGTCCGAACGCCTTCTCCAGCATCTGTTGTTCGACGTTGCTGAAGCTCTGCGCCTCCTGCGCCTCGGGGGCGGCTCCCGCCCGGGGCAGGGCCTTCTCGTCGATCTTGCCGCTGGCGTTGATCGGCAACTCGTCGAGCAGGACGAACGCGGCGGGGATCATGGTGGACACCAGGTGGCGGCGGCAGTGCTCGCGCAGGGTCGTCTCGGTCGCCTCGCCGGCCGTGGCGACGTAGGCCACGACCTTCTTGCGGTCCTCGTCCTGCTGGACGCGGACGAACACGTTGGTCACGCCGCGCCCGGAGCGCAGGACGCTCTCGATCTCCCCGATCTCGATCCGCACGCCGTTGATCTTGACCTGCTTGTCGGCGCGTCCGGCGTAGACCAGGCGGCCGTCGGCGTTGTGGCGCACCAGATCGCCGGTGAGGTAGAGGCGGCCGCCGGGTCCGGGGGCGACCGGGTCCTCGATGAACCGGCGCTGGTTGTCCTCGTCGCGGTGCCAGTAGCCGCGGGCCAGGCCGACGCCGCCGATGGCCAGTTGGCCGATGACGCCCTGCGGGACGGGGAGGTTCTGGTCGTCGAGGACGTACGCGAGGTGGTTGTCCATCGGGCCGCCGATGGGCAGCGCGGCCGGCGAGAGCGGCTCGGTGAGCTCCTCGACGACGCTGGTGACGGTGCACTCGGTGACGCCGTACCCGTTGAAGATGCGGCGCCCGGCGCCCCAGGCCCGGACGAGCTCGTGGGAGAAGGCCTCTCCCCCGACGAACACGATGCGCAGGTCGCTCAGCGGCTCCGGGTCGAGCAGCTTCATCACCGAGGGCGGCAGGTCGGTCACCGTGACCCTGTGCTCCGCCAGGAACCGCTGGACGGCGGCCATGTCGAGCCGCATGGCGGAGGGTACGTAGTGCAGCGAGGCCCCCGACAGCAGGGCACCGAACATCTCGAAGACGGAGACGTCGAACCCACAGGACGCGAAGCCGAGGAAACGATCCTGCGGAGTGATCTCGAACAGGGTCCTGACGTTCTGGATGAATCCCAGGATGCTGTCGTGCTCGATGAGCACGCCCTTGGGTGTCCCGGTGCTGCCGGAGGTGTACATGAGATAGGCGACAGCGCTCCCGTCACCGTCCCCCGCCCCGGGCCCGCGCTCGCCGTCGGGGAGAGTGGCCGGCAGGGTGTGTTCGAGTCCCGGGGCGACACCGGCCGTGGTGTCGTCGCAGACGACCCGACTCAGCTCGGCGTCCTCGATGATCGCCTCGATGCGGCCCGGCGGGTTCATCGCGTCGATCGGCACGTAGACGGCGCCCAGACCGAGCAGCGCGAGGACGGTGGCGGGGAAGTCAGGGGAGGGTTCGAGCGCGACGCCCACCCGGTCGCCCCGGCCGATGCCCTCGGCCGCCAGGTGCGCGCTCACCGCGTTGACGCGGCGCAGCAACTCGCCGTAGGTCACGTTCTCCTGCGGCGTGCCGACGGCGAGGCGCTCCGGATGCGCGGCGGCGACCGCGCGGAAGTGGGCGTAGACGTTGCCCGTGGGGGCGGAGACGTCGGCGCCGCGTCCGCGTTCGGCCTGCACGGCGCGGGACTCCTCGTCCTCGGCCCACAGCTGCCGCAGGGTGCTGTCCGGAGCGGCGGCGGCGCGGGCGAGCAAACCGGCGAACGCCCGCTGCATGGTGGCGATCGTCGCCCGGTCGAAGATGTCCGTGTTGTACGCCGTGTGGATCTCCAGGTCGCCGTCCCGCGGTGTCACGGTCCAGGACTGGAAGAACTTGGCCGCCGTGGTGTCGGGCTCGTTCTCGACCGCGGTGATGCCGTCGAGCCGCAGCGGCTCCGCCCACTCGTTCATCGTCAGCGTGTACTGGAAGAGCGTGGAGCGCGAGGCGTCCCGCTGCACACCGGCGCAGGCGATGATCTCCTCCAGCGGCAGCCGGCCGTGCGCCTGCCCGTCGCGGAAGCGCTGCTGCACGCCCTGCAACGAGGTGCGGAAGGTCTCGGTGGGGTCGACCGCGCAGCGCAGCGGCAGCATGTTGATGAAGAATCCGAGGGTCCGCTCGCACTCGACCTCCCCCCGGTTTGCTGTGGGCATGCCAAATATGACGTTCTGGGAGCCCGAGTACCGCTGGAAGAGGGCGGCCATCGCCGTCGCGTAGACGGTGACCGGCGTCGTGGACAGGGTGGCGGCCAGTTTCCGTACCCGTGCGGCCAGTTCCGGGTGGACGGTCACGCACGCGGCGCCGGACGAGGTCACCTCGGGCGGCAGCGGGCGGTCGCCGGGGACGTCCATGACGTCGGCGCCGCTCAGCGTCTGCGACCAGTAGTCGACACTCTCCTGCCAGCTGCCGGCCTCCATGCGCTTGCGCTGCCACTCGCTGAAGTCGGCGAACTGGACGGCCGGGGATTCCACCTTCGGTAAGGTTCCGGAACGGCGAGCGTTGTACTCCTGTTCCAGTTCCTCGAAGAATATGGATGTCGACACCCCGTCGAAAATGATGTGGTGGACGACGAATCCGAAGTAGTGGAGGTCTTCCGAGACTTCCACGAGTGAAATGTTCCAGAGCGGGAAGACGGTGAGACCGATCGGTTCCGCGGCCAGCTCTTCCATCATTCTTAGGGCTTCGCTCTCGGACGCGGCGACCGTCTTGTCGACCACGACCTCGGGATTTTCCACGAACCCCTGGAAGTACTCGTCGTTCTCCACGAGTACATACGTCCGCAAGGCCTCGTGCCGCTGGACGATACTCGCGAAGGCGGCGGTCAGCGCCGCGACGTCCAGCGTGCCCTCAAGGCGGAAGATGAACTGGACGTTGTACGTGGATGTACCGCTCTGCAGCCGGTCAACGAACCACAAGGTGTTCTGCGAGTACGAAAGCGGAACGTTGTTGCGGTCCTGCCGGGGCCGCGGTCCGTCGGTGACCTTGGCACGTGCACGCGCCAACATGCTGGCAAGCGACTGCTTCCGGTCCGAAGCGGTACGGTCGTGCACTGTACTCACGCAAAGCTCCCTTGACGTCAATTGGCGCAACAAAGCAGCAGTTCTGCGGTAATCAGTGGTGCGGTCCACGGTCGCCACAAGTCGATGGCTCTTGAACCGAAGGACACCCTGCCCGACGTATCGGATTCGGTCAAGAGAGCAACGACCCGGAGTTCGGCCGACACATTCTTTCCTGTAGGTTCCCGAACCCAGCGATTTAGGCCGGGTGCACGCTAAACAGCACACTGCGTTATCGTCGGCAAGCTCCAGACGCTTCAAGATCGATTCCGCTTTCCGCGCCCTCTCCCCCGCCTCCCCTGTTCCCCCACAGTTTCTCCACGCCGTTCGGCCGGAAACGGAATATCCTCTTTCGCTTACTGGAGTGGTCGTTCGTGACGGGTGTGACGGGACGCGACATGTCGGCGCAGCGGACAGCCACTCCCGGGTGCCCGCGGGACACTGCGCAGAAAGGGCGGCGTAGTGGGGGATCGCTACCTGCGCCCGCCACCCGCACGGTGGACGAGCAGCCGGCTGCCGCGCCCGGGGGCGATCGCCCTTGAGGCCGTCACGGGTGAACCCCCGGGTCGGCACCGAGCTTCTTCGACGTTGCCCCTCCAAGGTGACGATGACCTTGGCCGATGGGGCTACACCGTGCACCTCGACCAGCCCGCCAGGTCGACCCCTTCGCCAAGGGCATGTCCCCCAGCGCGACCGCGGCCGTCGTCCAGCCACCCGCACCGGGCTCCTCCGCCAGCGTGCTCCTCAACTCGCGTATCACCGACAGTTCGAGGGCACGGACGAGCAGTACGAGGGGTGCCTCAGCTTCTTCGACGTCCGCGGTCCGGTCGGTGCGGGACATGACGCCGGTGACACAGGTGCCACGCCCGGCGTCGGTCGGGTAGCGTGCGAGCCATGTCGAGTCCTGAGTCAGACGAGGTGGGGGCTTTCGGTCACGCCGTCAGCCCCCTGAAGCCCTGAGCTCGTAGCCCTGTCGTTGCGCCGCATCCTGTGGTGGGACGACTTTGTCGTGGGGCTGGCCGCGGTGACGAGATGACCCTCTCGTGCTTCTCCTCACCTCGGAGCCTTCGATGTCTCTCCCGCTGTACCTGCTCGCTGTGGCGGTTTTCGCCATGGGCACCTCGGAGTTCATGCTCGCCGGCCTGTTGCCGGACATCGCCTCGGATTTCGACGTCACGGTCGCGACCGCAGGAGTGCTCACCTCGGCCTTCGCGATCGGCATGGTTGTCGGGGCGCCTCTTATGGCCGCGCTTGCCCGCGACTGGCCCGGGCGATCCAGCCTTCTCGCCTTCATCGTCACCTTTGCGGCAGCTCACGCCGCGGGGGCCGTCACCTCCAGTTTCACGGTCCTGTTGGCCACCCGGGTCGTCGCCGCGCTTGCGAACGCGGGGTTCCTGGCCGTCGCTCTGACGGCTGCCGCCACGCTGGTCCCGCTCGACAAGAAGGGCCGTGCGCTGGCCGTGCTGCTGTCGGGCACGACGGTGGCCACGATCGCCGGTGTCCCCAGCGGGTCGGTACTCGGCACGGTGTTCGGCTGGCGGGCCGCATTCTGGGCAGTCGCCGCTCTCTGCCTGCCCGCGGCTCTCGGTGTTCTGAAGGGCATCCCAGGGGGACGCGTGAAGGCCGAGGCGACGGGCGGGCCGGCCTTGCGGGCGGAACTCGCCCTGCTCACCAAGCCGCGAGTGCTCCTGGTCATGCTGCTCGGCGCGCTCGTGAACGCGGCGACATTCGCGAGCTTCACCTTCCTCGCCCCCGTCGTGACCGACACCGCCGGGCTGGACGAGCTGTGGATCTCCGTCGTTCTGATGCTCTTCGGTGCCGGTTCCTTCGTCGGCATCACCATCGCCGGCCGGCTGTCGGACCAGCGCCCCGGTCTGGTCGTCGCGGTCAGTGGTCCACTGCTGCTCGTCGGCTGGCCGGCCCTGGCGGTGCTGGCCGATCGGCCGGTCGCCCTGTGCACCCTCGTGTTCGTGCAGGGCGCGCTGTCGTTCGCCCTGGGCAGCACGCTGATCACCCAGGTCCTCTACGAGGCGGCACAAGCCCCCACGATGGCCGGCTCGTATGCGACCGCGGCACTGAACACCGGCGCCGCCGTCGGCCCCCTCGTCGCCGCGACCGCCCTCGGTACCGAGGCCGGTGGCCTCGGACCGCTGTGGGCGAGCGGACTCCTGGTCGGTGTCGCGCTGCTCATCGTCTTGCCCCTCCGCACTCGCGTCGCGATCAACCGAAGCGCCGGGGTGTCATACGACGAGGCCCTCACCGTCCCAGACCCCACCCGAGATCGTTGACACGGACACCAGAGGCGAACGCGCCCGCAAGGTGCCCGTCATCGAAGAGGTCCGCCCCATGGTCGCCCAGCGCGTCCTCGTCGCCGGACCCGACCCCGACGGCCGCCTGTTCACCGGCCGCGCGGCGGACGCATCGCCGCCGCCGTGCTGCGTGACGCCCACCCACTGGGACGACGTCTCACCCGCCTCGGCCGCGAACACCTGCGCCGCCCCCGTCCGCCCCCCCACATACGACTCAGGGGCCGTTTCAGATTTCTCTGAAACGGCCCCTGAGCTGCGACTTCTAAAGTCGGGACGACAGGATTTGAACCTGCGACCCCTTGACCCCCAGTCAAGTGCGCTACCAAGCTGCGCCACGTCCCGATACTCGCTGACCTGGGGTTTCCCCGGGCCGAACGCGCACCGAAACCATACCGCACTCGGGGCCGTGATCGCGCATCCCTCTGCGACGCGGGACACGGGTCCGGGGTTGACCTCAAGTTAACTTGAGGTTGCAGGCTACCGGGTATGGCGACAACGACAGAACGCATCGCGTACCAGTACACCGACCTCCCCCGGCTCATGCGGCTGATGACCGGCGACGAGAAGCACGGCCCCTCCGCCACCTCCACCCTCGACGTGCTGTGGGTGCTCTACGACAAGGTCCTGCGGGTCACGCCCGGGACCGTCGACGATCCGGGGCGCGACCGCTTCCTGCTGTCCAAGGGACACGGACCGATGGCCTACTACGCGGTGCTCGCCGCGAAGGGCTTCCTGCCCGTGGAGTGGCTCGGCGGCTTCGGGGAGTTCGCGTCGCCGCTCGGGCAGCACCCCGACCGGATGCTGGTACCCGGCGCGGAGATCGGCAGCGGCTCGCTGGGGCACGGGCTGCCGATCGCCGTGGGGACGGCGCTGGGGCTGCGCGCCCAGGGCCGCGTCGAACCCGCGGTGTGGACGCTGGTGGGCGACGCCGAACTCGACGAGGGCAGCAACCACGAGGCCATCGCCTTCGCCGGCGCGGTGGGACTCGACCGCCTGCGGACCGTCGTGGTCGACAACGGCTCCGCCACGTACGGCACCGAGGGCGGCATCGCCGCCCGGTTCGAGGTGGCCGGATGGTCCGCGGCGACCGTCGACGGGCGTGACCACTCCGCCCTGTACGAGGCGTTCACCGCCCCGCATCCCGGGCGGCCCCGCGTCGTCGTCGCGCGGGTCGAGTCGAAGTACTGAGCCCCCACCGTACTGAGCCACCCACCACTCAGCCGATCTCACCAGTACTGCCGAAAGGACGTCCACCGTGGACACCATGCGTGACCGTTTCGCCCCCGTCGTCTCCCGGATCCTCGACGAGGACCCGCGCGTCGCCGTCGTGCTCGCCGAGATCGGGCTCGCGCCGTTCCTGGAGGCCCAGCGGCGCCATCCGGACCGCGTGATCAACGTCGGCATCAGGGAACAGCTGCTCGTCGGGGCCGGCGCCGGGCTGGCGCTCGCCGGGATGCGGCCCGTGCTGCACACCTTCGCCAGCTTCCTGATCGAGCGGCCGTTCGAACAGGTGAAGCTGGATTTCGGGCACCAGGGGCTCGGCGGGGTACTGGTGAGCGTCGGCGCCTCCTACGACGTGTCGGGCGGAGGCTTCACCCACATGGCGCCCGGCGATGTGGCGCTGCTCGACACGCTGGACGGATGGGCCGTGCAGGTGCCGGGGCACCCCGACGAGGCCGAGGTGCTGCTGCGACAGGCGATCGGGGCGGGCGACGAGCGGGTCTACGTACGGCTCTCGATTCAGGCGAACCGCGAGGCCCTGCCCGTCGACGGGCGACACCTGCTCACCGTGCGCGAAGGGCGGCGGGGTGTCGTCGTCGCCGTCGGGCCGCTGCTCGACCAGGTGCTCGCCGCCACCGAGGGGCTCGACGTGAGCGTGCTCTACGCGACCACCGTGCGGCCCTTCGACGCCGCGGGGCTGCGGCGGGCCGTGGGGGCGGCCAGCCCTGACGTGGTGCTCGTCGAGCCCTACCTCGCCGGTACCTCCACGGCCGCCGTGAACGAGGCGCTCGCCGACGTGCCCCACCGGGTGCTCGGGCTGGGAGTGGGGCGGCGCGAGCTGCGGCGGTACGGCTCGGTGGACGAGCACGTCGCCGCGCACGGGCTCGACGCGGCGACGCTGCGCGGCCGGATCGACGGCTTCCTCGGCGCGGGCCTCCCCCGGATCCCCGCCTAGGGTCGGCCGTGTCCGGCGGCACGGTGGTTGCGGTGGTTCGGTGACGGCGATGGCTCCGGCGGCCCGGGCTCCTGAAGGGCGGGCGGCGTGATCTCGTGCGGCTCCGGCAGGACCGGTCGCGGTGTGCCCGGTGCGGGCACGGAGAGGACGGGCGTGGCGTCGGCGCGGACGAGGCCGCGGACGGCCGGGAGCAGGAGCAGCACGGCCGCGCAGCCGAGGGTGACGGCGCCGCCCGCCAGCAGGACGCGGTGCGTGCCGAAGGCGCCGGCCGCCGGGCCCGCGAGGGCCTGGCCCACGGGCTGCATGGCGAGGGACCCGGCGACGTCGTAGGCGTGGATGCGGTTGAGGACGTCGCGCGGGACCTGCGTCTGGACGCTGGTCGCCCACATCACGCCCCAGAAGGACATGCCCGCCCCGGCGACGACGCAGCCCGCCATCATCCCGGGGACACTCAGTCCGGCGCCGACCACGGCCGGGAACAGGGCGAAGGAGAACAGCGCGAGGGAACCGGCCCGGAGCATGCGGCGCGGGCGCAGTCGCAGCGCGACCAGGCCGCCGACGACCGTGCCCGCGCCGAGGGCGGAGTTGACCAGACCGTAGGCGCGCGGGCCGTGTTCCTGGGTGACCTGGGTGGCGACGAGCGGGACGGCCGGGCCGAAGGCCCCGATCATGAGCACGCACCAGACGGCGATGACGGCCCAGAGCCAGGTCCGGGAGCGGAACTCCCGCCAGCCCTGCACCAGTTCGGCGCGGAAGGTGGTGGCCGTGCGGGCGGGGCCGTCGTCGTCCGGGGGCACCGGCGGGAGCCTGAGGAGCAGCAGGCACAGCGCGCTCAGCGCGTACGTGCCGGCGTGGGCGGCGAAGACCAGGCCCGGGGAGACGAACGCGACGAGCATGCCCGCCACGGCCGGGCCCGCGAGCTGGGAGCTGGACTCGGCGACGCGGATCGCGCCGTTCGCCGCCTGGACGTCGTCGGCGAGGCGGGGCACGGTGCTCGCGACGCCGGGCTGGAACAGCGCGGCCGCCGTGCCGTTGACCGCGCCGATCACGCAGATCTCCCAGAGCACGACGTGGCCGGTGAAGAACATGACGGCGGCCAGCGCCTGGGTGACGAGCCGGGTGGCGTCGGCGCCGATCATGAGGAGGCGGGTGTCGAAGCGGTCCGCGATCACACCGCCGAAGATGACGAGACCGGCGAAGGAGGCGACGGACGCCGCCATGGCGAGGCCGACGGCGCCCGCTCCGTACCCGTACTGGAGCAGTCCGGCGGCGAGCGCGACGGGCAGCATGGTGTCGCCCAGCTTGGCGACGGCGCGCGCGGTGAAGAAGAGCCCGAAGTCCCGTGACCAGATGCCGCGTCGGCCGTGGCCCCGCGCTGTTGTGCCCCTCATCCCCGCCCCGGCTCCTCCCGCCGCGCCGCGCCGCCCGCTGCGGCGGCGCGTGCTCCTCCCCGACGCGGGGATGATGTCACGCGCTCCCCGCCCGCCCCACCCGATTTCAGTCCGCGGCGATCACGCCCAGTTCCGGGTGGGAGTCGAGAAGCCGGGGCGGTGCGGCCTGGCGCCAGGAGTCGGCGAGGATGTCGCGCAGCTCCTCCGTGTCGTCGAGCGCGGACAGCCGGACGCGCACCCACGCGGAGAACGCCTCGTGGTCGGCGACCCAGAACTTGCCCGGCTCGGCCCGCACCAGCTCGTCGCGCTCCACCTTGGGGCAGCGCACGGCGACCGACGTCTCCTCCTCGGGCAGCGTGGCGAACATCTTGCCCGCGACCCGGAACGTGGGCATGCTCCAGGCGGTCTTCTCCGTCGTGTCCGGCAGGGACAGGGCGATGGTGCGTACGTCTTCGGCGTCCGGCATGGGAGGAACCGTAGCCAAGCCCACTGACAACGGCCCCTCGGGGCGGGCTCAGGGCACGCGTTTGTCCAGCCAGGCGGTCAGGTCGGCCTGCACCTCGTCGCGGTTGGTCTCGTTCAGGATCTCGTGGCGGGCGCCCTCGTAGCCCTTCCAGGTCAGGTCCTCCACGCCCACGTAGCGCAGGTCCTCCAGCAGTTCGTGGACGAGGGTCATGCGCTGGTTGCAGGGGTCCTCGGTGCCGGACGCGATGTGGATCGGCAGGTCGGTGGGGATGCGGGCGAGGTTGGCGGGGTCGTTGACGCGGCGGACCGCGCGGACGAAGTCCAGGGACAGGCCCGTCGCGAACGGGAAGCCGCAGCGTTCGTCGGCGACGTACGCGTCGACCTCGGCCTCGTCGCGCGAGAGCCACTCGAAGCCGGTGCGGAGCTCGTAGGGGTCGTTGAAGGAGGTGAACAGGTCGCCGACGAAGGAGCACGGCGCCGCCCGGCCGTCACGCGCGATCTGCGCCTCCAGGTCCGCGATCGCCCGCTCGGTGTCGGCTCCGGGCAGCGAGCGGAAGGTCCCGGAGAGGATCAGGCCCACCAGGTCGTCGGCGTACCGCTGGGCGTAGTCGCGCGCGAGGAGGGAGCCGAGGCTGTGGCCCAGGAGGACGAAGGGGACGTCCGGGTGCAGGGCCCTGGCCTGGTCGCCGATGGCCTTCAGGTCCTCGATCATCGACACCCAGGCGTCGACGGTGCCGGGCTCGCTGTCGTCGGTGACGCCGAAGCCGCCGGTGGTCGCCGCCGTGGCGCCGTGGCCGCGATGGTCGGAGGCGATGACGCCGTAGCCGTGGGCGGTGAGGTGGCGGGCGAACCGGTCGTAGCGCAGGCCGTGTTCGGAGGCGCCGTGCGCGATCTGCACGAAGGCGCGCGGCCTGCCTCCGGCGGGCAGCCAGGTGTACGTGGCCACGGCCGCGCCGTCGCCGGTGCTCAGCGCGCTGGTGGTGTACGTCGGTTCGGCGGCGGTCATGGGCGGCTCCTTGTCGAACGGTCCGGCGGACTCGGTGCACGCCCGGCGGTGTGGTGGCCTGCACCTCCCCTGTCCCGGAGCTCTCCATTCATGCCGCACCCGAACAGAGGTACAGGAAGAGGTCGGGGCGGGGGCGCCGCCGCCCCGGTCAGGCCGCGGTCGCGGGCCGCCGCCCGGGCCGCTTGTAGTAGAGCGTCGTGGCGCGCAGCGCGCCGGTGGTGTCGGCCGCGTAGTCCGGGATGGTGCCGACCCGCTGCCAGCCCGCGGCGCGGTAGAAGCCCTCGGCGGGGCTGTCGGTCTCGGTGTCGAGGACGAGCAGGGTGATGCCGCGGGCGGCGGCGGCCCGCTCGGCGGTCTCCAGCATGACGCGGCCGAGGCCCCGGCCGCGGGCGGCGCTGTGCACCATGAGTTTGCGCACCTCGGCGCGGTGCCGGCCGTTGGGCATCCCGCCGAAGGCGAGGGTGACCGTGCCGAGGCAGCGGCCGTCGGTGTCGCGCACGGCCCAGACGGCGAGGTCGCCGCGGGCGACGGCGGGCGCGAGGCCGTCCCACCAGGCGACGGCCTCGGCCCGGGTCAGCCCGGCGAGGAAGCCGAGGGAGCCGCCGCCCGCGACGACGTCGAGCAGGAGATCGCCCAGGGGCGCCGTCCACGCCGGGTAGGCGTCGGGCGGCAGCGGGACCGGGGACGTCATGGGAGCACCACCACCAGGGCGTAGCGGACGGGTTCGGGGCCGGGGCAGTGGAAGTGGGTGGGGCCCCAGAGCCGGAAGCGGAGGCTGTCACCGGTGGCGAGGCGGTGGGTGACGCTGTGCACCGTCAGGTCCAGGACGCCGTCGAGGACCCAGATGTGCTGTTCGAGGCCGGGGACGGGCGGCCGGTCGTAGGCGATGTCGGCATACGGCTCCAGGCTGCCCTCGACGACCTCGGCGCGCAGTCCGGCGAGCGGCGGCGACACCGAGCGGCGCCGGAAGCCGCTGGCGGCGTCGTGCCAGACGGGCTGGTCGGCGGCGCGGACCGGCTGGGCCGGGGCGGACTCGACCTCGCTGAGGAGCTGCGACATGGTCCGCCCGTACACGGCGCACAGCCGGTTGAGGAGCGCCGCGGTCGGGCTGGTCTCGGCCCGCTCGGCGCGGGACAGGGTGGACCGGCTCACTCCGCTGCGCTCGGCCACCTCGCCGAGGGACCAGCCGTGCTCGGCCCGCAGTTCGGACAGGCGGGCGCCGAGTCTGGCGTCGACGGGGTCGGACTCTATGTCGGTGCCGCCGCTGCCGCCGCCGGCGGTGTCGCGCGGCTCACTCTCGCGTCTCATATTCGGCACGTTAACCCACATATGAAACAGGCAGGTTACGAGGATGTCCGGTTCAGGCCGCCGCGGCCTCGCCCAGCGCGTCGAGCACCGGGCGGATCAGCGGATGGTCCTCGGCGCCGTGCCGGACGGCGGCGAAGACCTTCCGGGTCGGCACCACCCCGTCGATCGGCCGGACGACGGCCTCGGTGAGGTCCATGCCGCGCAGCGCCGAGCGCGGCACCAGGGCGACACCGCCGCCCGCGGCGGCGAGGGAGACGACCGCGCGGAAGTCGTCGGAGAGGTGCTCGAAGCGCGGCGAGAACCCGGCGTGCTCACAGGCGAGGACCACCACGTCGTGGCAGGGGTTGCCGGGGTAGGGGCCGATCCAGGTGTCCTTGTCGAGATCCGCGACCGGCACCCACTCGGCGTCCGCGAGCCGGTGCGTGGCGGGCAGCACCGCGTCGAAGGGCTCGGCGTACAGCGGCACGCGCGTGATCCGGTCGTCGTCCGCGCCGGGCGCGCCCCGGTACTCGACGGCGACCGCGACATCGATCCGGCGGTCGAGCAGCATGGGCAGGCTGGCGTCGCCCTCGGCGTCCTGGACGCGGACGCGGATGCCGGGCGCGGTCCTGGCGAGGCGGGCCAGGGCGGGGCCGACGACGAGGCCGATCCCGGTCGCGAACGAGGCGACGGTGACCGTCCCCGCCGCGCCGGTGCTGTACGCGGCCAGCTCGGCCTCGGCCGTCTCCAGCTGGGCCAGCACGGCGTTGGTGTGCTTCAGCAGGATCTCGCCCGCGGGCGTGAGCCGCACCCCGCGCGCCCCGCGCTCGACCAGCTTGTGTCCGGTCTCCTGCTCCAGGGCCGTGAGCTGCTGGGAGACCGCGGAGGGGGTCAGATAGAGCGCGGCGGCAGCCGCCGTCACGGTGCGGTGGTCGGCCACCGCACGGAGGATGTGCAGCCGCCGCGCTTCGATCATGCCCTTATTCTCCCAAACCGGTCAGCCGAGCTGCGCGCGGGCATCGACGAAGGCGTCCACGGCGCGGTTCACGTCCTCGGTGGAGTGCGCGGCGGACAGCTGGACGCGGATGCGCGCCCGGTCCTGCGGGACCACCGGGTAGGAGAAGCCGATCACGTACACGCCGCGTTCGAGGAGCAGCTCGGCCATGCGGCCCGCGACGGCCGCGTCCCCGATCATGACCGGGGCGATGGCGTGGTCGCCGGGGAGGATGTCGAAGCCCTCCGCCGTCATCCGCGTACGGAACAGCTTGGTGTTCGCCGCCAGCCGCTCGCGCAGGTCCCCGGCGGACTCCAGCAGGTCGAGGACCTTCAGGGAGGCGGCGGCGATGACCGGGGCGAGGCTGTTGGAGAACAGGTAGGGGCGCGAGCGCTGGCGCAGCAGTGCGACGATCTCGGCGCGGGCGGCGACATAGCCGCCGGAGGCGCCGCCGAGGGCCTTGCCGAGGGTGCCGGTGATGATGTCGACGCGGTCCATGACGCCGTGCAGCTCGGGGGTGCCGCGGCCGCCGGGGCCGACGAAGCCGACGGCGTGCGAGTCGTCGACCATGACCATGGCGTCGTACCGCTCGGCGAGGTCGCAGATGTCGCCGAGGGGGGCGACATAGCCGTCCATGGAGAAGACGCCGTCGGTGACGACGAGCTTGCGGCGGGCGCCGGCCGCGTCGGCCGCCTTCAGCTGGGCCTCCAGGTCGGCCATGTCGCGGTTGGCGTAGCGGAAGCGCCTGGCCTTGGACAGCCGGATGCCGTCGATGATCGAGGCGTGGTTGAGCGCGTCGGAGATCACCGCGTCCTCGGCGCCGAGCAGGGTCTCGAAGACGCCGCCGTTGGCGTCGAAGCAGGAGGAGTAGAGGATCGTGTCCTCCTGGCCCAGGAAGGCGGACAGCCGCGCCTCCAGTTCCTTGTGGACCTCCTGGGTGCCGCAGATGAAGCGGACGGAGGCCATGCCGTAGCCCCAGCGGTCGAGGGCCGCGTGAGCGGCGGCGACGACCTCGGGGTGGTCGGCGAGGCCGAGGTAGTTGTTGGCGCAGAAGTTCAGCACCTCACCGGGGCGGCCGCCGCCGGTCACGCCGACGGTGGCGGACTGGGGCGTGCCGATGACCCGCTCGGGCTTGTGCAGGCCGGCGGCGACGATCTCGTCGAGGGTGGTGCGCAGGTCTGCGCGTACGTTGTCGAACATGCCGGGAGTCCTTCGGTCCTAGGGAGCCGGACGTCCGTGGGCGCGGGCAGTCCGGTGCGCTGGCTGGAGTCTGGTGCGCGGGCTGGAGTCTGGTGCGCGGGCGGCGGGAGGGTCAGGCGGTCCAGTCCAGGATGACCTTGCCGCCGCGGCCGCTCGCGGCGTCGTCGAACGCGGCGCCGAAGTCGGTGTACGCGTACCGGCCGGTGATCACCGGGGCGAGGTCGAGGCCGCCCTCCAGGAGCACCGACATCGCGTACCAGGTCTCGAACATCTCGCGGCCGTAGATGCCCTTGATGGTGATCATCGAGGTGACGATCCGGGCCCAGTCGACGGCGAACTCCTGCGCGGGCAGGCCGAGCATGGCGATCTTGCCGCCGTGGGTCATGTTGGCGAGCATGTCGCGCAGGGCGGCCGGGTTGCCGGACATCTCCAGGCCGATGTCGAAGCCCTCGCGCAGGCCGAGTTCGCGCTGGCCGTCGGCGATGGTGGTCCGGGAGACGTTCAGGGCGAGGCCGGCGCCGACCTTGCGGGCGAGGTCGAGGCGCTCGTCGCTGACGTCGGTGACGACGACGTTGCGGGCGCCGGCGTGCCGGGCGACGGCGGCGGCCATGAGCCCGATGGGCCCGGCGCCGGTGATCAGGACGTCCTCGCCGACCAGCGGGAAGGACAGGGCGGTGTGCACGGCGTTGCCGAACGGGTCGAAGATCGCGGCGACATCGAGGTCCACGGGGACCCGGTGCACCCACACGTTCGAGGCGGGCAGGGCCACGTACTCGGCGAACGCGCCGTCGCGGCCCACGCCCAGGCCGACCGTGGCGCGGCACAGGTGGCGGCGCCCGGCGAGGCAGTTGCGGCACTTGCCGCAGACCAGGTGGCCCTCGCCGCTGACCGTGTCGCCGACCGCGATGTCGGTCACGTCCCGGCCGGTCCCGACGACCTCGCCGACGAACTCGTGGCCGACGACGAGCGGGGCGCTGATGGTCGACCGGGCCCAGCCGTCCCAGGCACGGATGTGCAGGTCGGTGCCGCAGATCCCGGTGCGCAGCACCTTGATCAACACGTCACCGGGGCCGACGGACGGTTCGGGCACGTCCGTCAGCCACAGTCCCGGTTCGGCTTTCTCCTTGACCAGCGCCTTCAACGGTTCGGCTCCTGTCGTCGCGCACGCGGGCAGCACGCGGCCACCCGCGTAGCAAGCAGAGGGGATGGCGGCCGTCCTGCGCCGCCGCACCCGACTCTTCCTCACCAGGACTGCCCCGGTCCATCGAGGTTTTCTTAACCGCCGCCGCAGCTTTCCTACAGGCCACGGCCGCCCCGCCGCGCGGTCGTCCGTCAGGTGTGGGCGCCGTGGCCGCTGGCGGCGGGCTCCGCGTGCGCCAGCAGGTGCCGGACGAGGGTGAGCAGGGTCTGGATCCCCGAGCTGGAGATCCGCGCGTCGCAGCGCACCACGGGCACTCTGGGGTCCAGGTCGATGGCGGCGCGCACCTCCTCGGGCTCGTAGCGGTAGGCGCCGTCGAACTCGTTGACCGCCACGATGAATCCCATGCCGCGCTCCTCGAAGAAGTCGACGGCGGCGAAGCAGTCCTCCAGGCGGCGGGTGTCGGCCAGGATCACGGCCCCGAGCGCGCCCTCGGACAGCTCGTCCCACATGAACCAGAAACGTTCCTGGCCCGGCGTGCCGAACAGGTAGAGGACGTGTTCCGGGTCCAGGGTGATGCGGCCGAAGTCCATCGCGACCGTCGTCTCCACCTTGTTCTCGATGCCGTCGAGACGGTCGGTGTCGGCGCTGACCGTCGTGAGCAGCTCTTCCGTGCTGAGCGGGGCGATCTCGCTGACCGCTCCGACAAAGGTCGTCTTGCCGACCCCGAACCCGCCCGCGACCAGGATCTTCAGTGCGGTGGGGAACAGGTCAGAGCTGTCGTCGTAGTCCATCGAGCACTGCCTCCAGTAGGGACCGGTCAGTGGGGTTTTCGTGGAGCGTGGGGGGCTTGGCGGTGACCGCCCCGCTGTCGACGAGGTCGGACAGGAGCACCTTGGTGACGACGGCGGGGAGCTTGAGGTGCCCGGCGATCTCCGCGACCGACGTGGGCCGCGCGCACAGGTCGAGCGCCTGACCGTGCTCGGGCCCCAGGTAGCCGGGCGGGGTCGTCCCGGTCGCCCTGACGAGGGTGAGCAGATCGAGCGAGGTGGTCGGCCGGGTGCGCCCGTTGCTGACGGTGTACGGGCGTACGAGGCGGCCTGCCGCGCCGTCGAGCCACGGCCCGTCCTGCGGGGCCGTCACCCTCAAGTCCTCATCGCCGTGGGTTCGGCCGGGCTCTGCCGGGGCGCGGTCACCAGGTAGGGCCGCACGCTCTTGACGAGCATGGCCATCTCGTAGCCGAGGACGGCGGCGTCCGCCTCGCGTCCGGCGAGGACGGCGAGACAGGTGCCGGAGCCCGCGGTGGAGACGAACAGCAGCGCGGAGTCCAGCTCCACGACGACCTGGCGCACGTCGCCGCCGTCGGCGAATCTGGCGCCGGCGCTGCGGCCCAGCGAGTAGAGGCCGGAGGCGAGGGCGGCCATGTGGTCGGCGCTGTCGGTGTCCAGGCCGTGCACGGACTTGACGAGGCCGTCGGAGGAGAGGAGCACGGCGCTGCTGGTGTGGGGTACGCGCTGGACGAGGCCGCTCATCAGCCAGTCGAGATCGGACACTTGACCCGTCGGCACATCGCTCGCCATGGGGGATCGACTCCTTGGTGGACTGCTCGGTGTGGTGCTGGTGGTCGGGGACACGGGAGAGGCGGCGGTGGGGGACGCCGCGGGGGTGGGGGACGCCGCGGGGGTGGGGCGCGGGGGTCCGCCGGGTATCTCCCGTCGGCGGGCGCGCGCGTGGCGGGGCGTCATGCGCCGATCCCGCCCTGGTCCCCCGGGCCGCGGTACGGGATCTCGCGCGGGTCGGCCGCCTCGGCGAGGGTGATGCCGCGCTGGAACGCCGCCATCAGGCCGGGGTCGTGCCCGGCGGGCGTCTCGTCGTCCCGGCGGGGTGCGGGGCCGCCGCGTAGCTGGGGTGCGAGGTGTTCCTGGGCCCTGCGCCGCGGCAGCAGGGGCCGCCCCGGGCCGGCGGGCACCGGTCCGGCGACGGGCGCGAGCGGGGCCCGGCCGTTCTGCTCGGCGGCGGGGCGGTCCTCGGGCCGGATGCCGGGCACGGCCTCGGCCGGCGTCGGGCGGGTGCGGCCCGTGACGCGCTGCGGCAGGGGTGTGGGCCCGCCGGCCACGGCGGCGGGGGTCTCCGGCCGGGGCGGGCGGCGCGGTGCGGCGGGCGGCTGCGCGGGGACGGGCGGCGCCTGCCGCGCGGGCGCCGGGGCCGCGTCCGGGGTCCGCCGCTCCGGCGGCGGGGCCGGGGCCTGCGGCGCGGGCGACGGGGCCGCGGCGGTGGTGGCCGCGGGCTGGGGGCGCGGCACGCTGTCGGCGGTGGCCACGGGCTGGGGTCGCAGGACGCTGTCGGCGGTGGCCGCGGCGGTCGCCTTGCGTACGGGGGGTGTCCGTTCGCCCTCCTCGGAGCCGAGCAGTTCCTGCGGCAGGACGAGGACGGCCTGCACTCCCCCGTAGATGTTCGTCTGGAGGCGGCAGGTGATGCCGTGCCGGCGCGCGAGCTGGGACACGACGAACAGGCCGATGCGGCCGTCCTGGAGCAGGCTGGCGACGCTGACCTGGTCGGGGTCGGCGAGCAGGGCGTTCATCCTGTCCTGTTCGCCGACCGGCATGCCGAGGCCCCGGTCCTCGACCTCGACGGCGAGTCCGGAGGTCACCAGGTTGGCGCGGAGCAGGACCTGGGTGTGCGGGGCGGAGAACACCGTGGCGTTCTCGACGAGTTCGGCGAGCAGGTGGATGCAGTCGGCGACGGCGTGCCCGCTCAGGGTGCCGTCGACGGGCGGGACCAGCTTGACCCGGGAGTACTGCTCGACCTCGGCGATGGCGGACCGCATCACCTCGGTCATGGACACCGGGTGGCTCCACTGGCGCCGGGAGACGGCGCCGCCGAGGACGGCGAGGTTCTCGGCGTGCCGGCGGATGCGGGTGGCCAGGTGGTCGACGTCGAACAGGCCCTTGAGCAGGTCCGGGTCCTCGACGTCGTTCTCCAGCTCGTCGAGGATCGAGATCTCGCGGTGCACCAGGGATTGCAGCCGCCGCGCCAGATTGACGAAGACCTCGACCTTCTGCTGGCTGCCCGCCTGGCTGGAGAGCTGGGTGGCCTGGACGACGGCGGTGACCGCGACGTCCTGGGCGCGGGCCAGATCGGCGGAGAGCCGGTCGAAGTCGTCGGCGCCCGGCGGCAGCGCCTTGGGGGCCCGGCGCGGCGGCGGCCCCTCCCCCCTGCGCAACTGCTCGACCAGACCGCGCAGTTCCGCCTGGCCGCGGGCGCTGGCGCGGCGCAGCCCGACGACCCGGTCGTGGACGGCGGTGGCCGTGCGGTCGGCGGCGATCGCGGCGATCAGGACGCCGCCGGTGGTGACGACGCAGGCGCCGGTGAGCACCGCCCACAGCTCGGTGCTGGGCCGCACCCCGGTGGTGCGTACGAGGAAGATGACGGCGGCGCAGGCGCTGAGCGCCACCGCGAGCGGAGGCAGGACGGCGAGGCGCAGCAGCTGCGGCCGTATGTGGGTCTCCGCCGGTCGCGGTGCGGCGGCCCGCCCGGCCGGCTTGCCGTGCCGGCCGCCTTCACGACGGTCCGCGCGTGCGGCAGGCGGGCGAAGCTGAGACATGCGGCGTCCTCGGGCTCTCAGGTGTGGGGGTCTCGGTCCGGGCTGATGAGGGCACGTGGCGACGACCGGGCGTCGCTCGGCGGCCACTCACGGTAGTCGGCCCTGTCGTCGGCGCGATGGGCAGTTGGCAAAGTCGGGCGGTCGAGGTCCCGCTCTGGTATGAGTCGTCGCACGCCAGAGCGATATGTGGCGGGGTTGCGCCGCGCGCCGCCGCCCGGCCGGGGTCCGCGCGACGGCGACGGACTGTCAGTGACCGCGCGACGGCGCCGGATTGTCGGTGGCCGCGGGTACGGTCGGTTCCCATGACCACGAGATTCGACCTCACGCTCGACTGCGCGGACGCCACCGTGCTCGCCGCCTTCTGGAAGACGGCGCTCGGTTACGTGGACGAGCCCCCGCCCGCGCCGTTCGCGACGCGCGCCGAGTGGGTCGCGTCGTTCGGGCCGCCGGAGAACAACGAGGAGGACGAGGAGGACGACGGCGCGTGGCTGTGCGATCCCGACGGCGTCGGGCCGCGGCTGTCGATCCTGAAGGTGCGGGAGCCGAAGACGGCGAAGAACCGGCTGCACATCGACGTACGGGTACCGGGCCACGGCTCACCGGAGCAGCGCTGGGACCGCATCGTGGCGGAGGCGGAGCGGCTGGCGCGCGCGGGCGGCACCATCGAGGCGCGCTTCGACGGGCACCACGTGGTGATGACGGATCCGGAGGGCAACGAGTTCTGCGTGGCGGCGGATTCGCGGTCCGCGGGGTGAGGGGCGCCCGCGCGGACACCGGGTGAGCGGTGGCCGGGCGGCACCGGGCGAGAGGGAGGCCGGGCGGGCACCGGGCGAGAGGGGCCTGGCGGTCACCGGGCGAGAGGGGCCTGGCGGTCACCGGGCGAGGGGGGGCGTGCGGGCGCCGGATCCGCCGCGCTGGCACCGGGGTTAGCCTGGGGGTTTCGTTGGCAGAGAGGAAGAACTTGCTCACCAAGACCCTGCTCATCCCGACTCCCGACGGCCCGGCCGACGCCTTCGCCGTCTCCCCCGACGACGGTGCGCGGCACCCGGCGGTGCTCCTGTACATGGACGCCTTCGGGCCGCGCCCCGAGCTGGAGCGCCACGCCCGCGAGCTGGCGTCCCACGGCTTCTACGTACTCGTGCCGAACGTCTTCCACCGCAACGGCCCGGCGCCGCTGGTCGATCTCCCGGAGCACATCGACGAGGCCTCCCGGCCCGCGCTGTTCGAAACGCTGTGGCCGATGATCGAGGCGCACGGCGCGGAGCGCGCGCTGCGGGACGCGGACGCCTTCCTCGCGTTCCTCGCCGAGCAGGCCGAGGTGGCCGACGGCCCGGTGGCCACGGTCGGCTACTGCATGGGCGCCGCGCTGGCGCTGCGCACCGCGGCGGCGCATCCCGGCCGGGTGGCGGCCGTCGCCGGGTTCCACCCCGGGCCCCTGGTCACGGACGCGCCGGACAGCCCGCACCTCGGGTTCCCCGCGATCACGGCGGAGGTCCATCTCGGCCTGGCCGAGGGCGACATGACCCCCGAGTCGCTGGCACGGCTCGAAACGGCCCTGACCACGGCGGGGTGCACCGCGTCGGCGGAGATCTACCCCGGCACCACCCACGGCTTCACGATGGCGGACACCTCGGCCTTCGACGCGGACGGCGCCCGGCTGCACCGGGACCGGCTGATGTCACTGCTCGGCCGCGCGTGGGGACCCGGCGGGCAGCCGCGTCCCCGCCAGGACTGACGGCCGGGGCAAGGCTGACGGCCGAACGGGCCGAACGCGCCGAACGCGCCGAACGGACGCGCGGTCGCCGCCAATACGCCGGTTGACGGATGTACAGCCGCGGACGGCGGGCCGATCGTTGCCCTGGGCGTTCCTCGACCGCGCCGCGATCGAGCCGACCGGGAGGCGCCGCGCCGGGCGCCGCGCCTCCCGCGACGGCCTCCCACGACGGACCGGCGGGGCCGCGCCGCTCCACCGCGCCATCCGGTCCGCACCGCCAGCTGAGGGGAGTCGCGCAATGTCCCACCACGTCTCCGGCCTGGGGATCAGCCCCACGAGCACGGATCCCAGGAGCCACATCACCGATCTCTACGTCTTCCGGAGCCCCGAGGACGCGAGCCGAACGATCCTGGTGCTCGACATCAACCCGACCTCGCCGGTCACCGACGACGCCGTCGACCACGAATCGGTCTACGAACTGGGCGTGGACACCGACGCCGACGCGGTCACCGACATCGCCTTCCGCATCCGCTTCTCCCCCGTGCGCGAGCACGGGCAGACCGCGAGCCTGCGACGGGCGACCGGCCGGCGGGACGCGGCCGACCTCGACGCCGGGGAGACCGTCTTCCGGGACGCGCCGGTGACCTTCGGCGCCGAGCCGCGGATCACCGAGGCCGGCGGGTTCCGGTTCTTCGCCGGGCTGCGCAGCGACCCGTTCTTCGCCGACCCGGTCGGCGCGAGCAACAAGTTCGAGTGGACCGGCGAGGACTTCTTCGCCGACAAGAACGTGTTCGCCATCGTGCTGGACGTCCCGAACAGCGCGCTCGGCCCGAACCCCCGGGTGGGCGTCTGGGCCAGGGTCCTCGTTCCGCACGAGGGCCGGATGGTCCAGGGCGACCGGGCCGGACGGCCCGGGATCGACAACAACTTCAACCAGGACGACGACGACAAGCGCGTCTGGAACCAGCAGGAGCCGGCGAAGGACCGCGCGGGCTTCCTCGACAAGTTCACTCGCGTCTTCGAGCTCGCGGGCCACCCGAGGGACCGGGCCGCGGCGCTCGCGGAGAGCCTGCTCCCCGATCTGGTGACGTACGACAGCACGAGCGCCGAAGGATTCCCCAACGGCCGCACCCTGACCGACGACGTCATCAATCTGGGGGTCGCCCAGCTGACCGGCGGCGCGGTGCCCCACGACGGCCTGCGCCCGCACACCGACCTCCGCGCGGAGTTCCCCTTCCTGGGAACCCCGCACTAGGGCCCCTACCCCGCGACCGCCACCTCCGGCTCCCCCGCGTCCGTCAGCGGCCGGCGCCCGGACGGCCACGCGGCGGCCACGCGCCACCAGCGGCTCGCGGGCAGCGACGCGGCCGACGGCTCGAAGGGCTCGCCGGGGCGCGGCAGGGCGACCCGGGCGGCGGCGCGGCGGGCCGCGTCGACGGAGTGCTCGCCCGGCTCGGTCCACGGGTGCGGCGCCAGATTGAACGTCGCCCAGTGGATCGGCAGCATCGGGCCGGACACCGCGGAGCCCTGGAGGTCGAGGTGGGCGCGGATGCCCTCCTCGGGTGTCATGTGGATGTCCGGCCAGTACGCGGAGTAGGCCCCGATCTGGATCATGGTCAGGTCGAACGGGCCGTGCTCCGCGCCGATCTCCTTGAAGCCCTGGAAGTAGCCGGTGTCGCCGCTGTGGAAGACCCGGTGGTCCGGCCCGGCGACCACCCACGACGCCCACAGCGTGTGCTGCGCGTTGCGCACGCCGCGGCCGCAGAAGTGCCGCGCGGGGGTCGCCGTGAGGGTGACCCCGGCGACCTTCGTCTCCTCGTGCCAGTCCAGCTCACGCAGGCGGTCGGCCGGCACGCCCCAGTGCTCCAGGTGCGCGCCGACGCCGAGCGGCACCGCGAAGACGGTGTCGGTGTCGGCCAGCGCCTTGATCGTGGGCATGTCCAGGTGGTCGTAGTGGTCGTGCGAGATGACCACCACGTCGACCGGGCCGAGCGCGGCGAGCGGCAGCGGCGCGGGGTGCAGCCGCTTGGGGCCCGCGAAGGCGAACGGGGAGCAGCGGTCGCCCCAGACCGGGTCGAAGAGCACCCGCGCCCCGTCGATCTCGGCGAGCACGCTGGAGTGTCCCATCCAGGTGACGCGCAGGCCGCTCGCCGACGGCTTCGCGAGGTCGGCGAGGGTCGTGGGGTGCACCGGCACGGTCCCGGCGGGCGCCCGCAGGACCCGCTCCTCCTTGCGGAAGTAGACCTTCGCGAACTCGATCATGGAGCCGTCGGGGCGGGTGCGCGCGCCCTCCGGGTTCCGGAAGGAGCCGTCCGCGAAGTTCGGCGACCTCCGGATGCGCTCCAGGCGCGCGCCGGCGGGCTCGGCGCCGAAGGCGGCGGGTTGCAGTGAGCGCAGCCCGGAACTCAGTGAACGTGACACGGCGCCTCCCGGTTGATCGATCAGGGTTTCCATTATGTGCGGCCTCACCGACAACGCACGGCGCCCCCGGTTTGTCCCCGCGCCGGTCGACGCGCGTTGACAGGATTCCCGGCCGCTCCCGATACTGGCCCGGATACTGACTGGTCATTCAGTTAATCGACTGGAGGATCCCCGTCCCCGTCCCGCCCGCCACCTCCGAGGAGACCGCATGACGACCCCCGCAGCCACCACCGGTCCGCTGATCGAACTGACCTGGACCGACCACGTCAGCGGCCGCAAGGGCTATCTGGTCGTCGACCGGCTCGTGCGCGGGGTGTCCAGCGGCGGCCTGCGGATGCGTCCGGGCTGCACCCTCGACGAGGTGGCCGGGCTCGCGCGCGGCATGACGATGAAGGAGGCGCTGCACTACGACCCGCGGAGCCGCTACATCCCGCTCGGCGGCGCCAAGGGCGGCATCGACTGCGACCCGCGCGACCCGGCCGCGTACGGCGTCCTGGTGCGGTACCTGAAGGCGATGCGCCCCTACATCGAGTCGGTGTGGACGACGGGCGAGGACCTCGGGCTCAGCCAGGACCTGGTCGACGAGGCGGCGGCCGAGGCGGGGCTCGTCTCGTCGATCCAGGCGGTGTACCCGCTGCTCGACGACGAGGCGGCCGCGCGCGAGCGGCTCGCCGCCGCCTTCGCGGTCGACGTGGACGGCATCGGCCTCGACGCACTGGTGGGCGGCTGCGGCGTCGCCGAGTCGGTGCTGGCGGCGCTCGACCGCGCGGGCGTCCCGCACGCGGGCGCCCGGGTCGCGCTCCAGGGGCTGGGCACGATGGGCGGCGCCACCGCCCGCTTCCTCGCGCGCGCGGGCCTCAAGGTCGTCGCGGTCGCGGACCTCGGGGGCACGGTCGCCCACCCGGACGGCCTCGACGTGGAGGCGCTGCTCGCGGCCCGGGACGCGCACGGCACGGTGGACCGCTCGGCGCTGCGGGCCGGGGACCGTGACCTGCCGGGCGACGCCTGGCTCTCGGCCGACGCCGACGTCCTGGTGCCGGCCGCCGTGTCGTACGCGATCGACGCCGTGAACCAGCGGCGGATCACCGCCCGGTGGATCGTCGAGGCCGCCAACATGCCGGTCCTGCCGGACGCGGAGGCCCTGCTGGCGGAGCGCGGCGTCACGGTCCTGCCGGACGTGGTCGTCAACTCCGGGACGAACGCCTGGTGGTGGTGGACCCTCTTCGGCGACATCGGCGCCGACGCGGACGAGGCGTTCGCCCACACCCGGCGCGCCCTGCGCACGCTCGTCGACCGGACGCTGGCCCGCGCGGAGCGGGACGGGACGACGCCGCGGGCCGCCGCGCACGCGCTCGTCGCCGACCGGCTGCCCGTCCTCGCGGAGCGCTTCGGGTGGTACCGCTGACCGCGCCCGGTGCCCCTGCCGCCGGCGTTCGGCCGTACCGCGGGAGCCGGCCCGCCGGGCGCCCCGAGCAACTAGGGTGGCCCGGGTGACCAGAGTCCGGTTGAGCGTGGCGGAACGGCGCGAGGAACTGCTGCGGGCCGCCATCGAACAGATCGAGGCACGCGGTGTCGCCGCCGTGCGCATCTCCGACGTGGCCTCGGCGCTGGGGGTGAGCAACGCGCTGGTGCTGTACCACTTCTCGACGAAGGAGAAGCTCGTCTCGGCCGCGTTCACGCACGCCGCCGAGGACGACCTGGCCCGCCTGCGCAAGCTGCTCGGCCGGCGGACCACGGCGCTGAAGCGGCTGCGCGCGGCGGTGCGCTGGTACGCGCCCACCGGCCAGGCCAAGGGCTGGCGGCTGTGGATCGAGGGCTGGGCCGTGGCCCTGCGCGAACCGGCGCTGCGCGAGGTGACGGGCGACCTGGACCGGCGGTGGAAGGCGGCCCTCGCCGAGGTCGTCGCCGAAGGGGTGGCGGCGGGCGAGTTCAGCTGTCCCGACCCGATGGCCGCGGCGCTGCGCCTGACGGCCCTCCTCGACGGTCTCGCCGTGCAGATGACGACCTACGGGGGCGCCGTGTCCCGGGCCCGCACCCAGGAGTGGGTGGACGACGCGCTGGCCCGCGAACTGGGCCTGGAGCGGGCCCAGTTGACGTCGTCCGCCCGCTGACCTCGCCCGCCGTCACCGCAGTTCGTACACCTCGGTGACACCGACCTGGTCCTCGATCGTGCCGGGGGCCACGGGCACCTTCGCGGCGGCGTCGCCGAAGGCCGACATCGGCAGGGTGACGGGCCGCGCGCGGCCCTGGGAGTCCTCCCGCAGCGACACCAGGCGGCCGAGCCGGCGCCCGCTCAGCTTGGCGTACTGGACGGCCTTGCGGTGCGCGTCCGCGTGGGCGGCGGCGCGCGCGTGGGAGCGCAGGGCGGCCGGGTCCGCGACGTCGAAGACGACCCCGTCGACGCGGCCGGCGTCGCCGGTCGCGTCGGACACTGCCTGGAGCACGGCGCCGGTGCGCGCGAGGTCGCGGACGGTCACGGAGAAGGTCTGGGCGGCCTGGTAGCCGGTCACCTCGGAGGGGTCGCCGGGCTGCGGGCCGGAGGCCCGGACGGCGGTCAGGGAGAGGTTCTCGGTGCGCACGTCCCGGTCGGCGACGCCCGCCGCGCGCACGGCGCCGAGGAGCGCGTCCGCGGCGGCGCTCTGCGCGGCCAGGGCCTCCTTGCCGGTGGGCCGGGTGACCTCGACGCCCGCGGTGACGACCGCGAGGTCCGGGTCGGCGGTGGCCCGGCCCTCGCCGGTGACGGTCACCGTCGCCCGCTCGGGCGCCCGGGCCGCGCGGACGGTGGCCGGCGTCGCCGCGGGTGCCGCGGCGGCGGGCACCGCCGCCGTCCCGACGGCGAGCAGGGCGGCGGCGACGGCCACGCGATGACGGGTGCGTACGGGCATGGGGGCGGGTCCTTCCGTCGGGTCCGCCGAGAGGCGGGCAGCCGACATCCCAGCACCCGCACGGGCCCGCCGGCGGACGCCACTCCGCCCGGTCACCTCACCGGCTCAGGAACGGCCGGTCGGGGGCCGGTTCAGGAGGCGGACTGCAACTGGAGCTTGATCTCGTGCGGGTCGAGGACGCCCTTCGCCTGCACGCGGTCGCCGGAGGACTCGCCGCGCAGCCGGCGCCCGATCCACGGCACCAGGAACTCGCGCGCCCAGTGCATGTCGTCGCGCCGGATCGCGAACGTGCCGCGCGGCGGCAGCAGCGGCCAGCTCTGTTCCGGGTCGGCGGGCACCTCGATGCCCAGGGCCTGGGCGGCGCGCAGCGCGACGCGGGTGTGCCCCTCCGCGGCGAGGTGCAGCCGGTCGCCGTCCCAGGCCCTGCGGTCCTGGATGGACCGCAGGGACCACAGGTCGAGCATCACGCAGTCGTACCGGTCGGCGATGGCCCGCACGTGCATGTTGTAGGTGGCGATCTTGCCGCGCAGGTGCTTGAGGACGGCGACGTCACGGGTGTCGAAGCCGGTGGCGACCAGCACGGTGCCGGCGGCGCCGGAGAGCCGGGCCACGGCCTTCTCGAAGCGCTCGGCCACGTCGTCCGGGTCGGTGCCGGGACGGATGATGTCGTTGCCGCCCGCGACGAAGGACACCAGGTCGGGAGCGAGTTCGAGGGCGCGCGGGAGCTGGTCCTCGACGACCTGGTCGAGGAGCTTGCCGCGCACGGCGAGGTTCGCGTAGCGGAAGGTGTCCTCGGGCGCACGGTCGTCCAGGAGGACGGCGAGCCGGTCGGCCCAGCCGACGAAGGTCCCGCCGGGGCCGGGGTCCCCGACGCCCTCGGTGAAGCTGTCCCCCATCGCCGCGTAGGAACGGATCAGGCCGCCGTCCTGCGCGTGCGTCGCGTGGGCCGGGGTCGGTGCGTCCGTGAGTGCTCTCGATTCGTTTGCCACGACCACACATCTTTCACCCCGGCGTGTGACCTACGCGACCGTAACCAGGGGTTGACGAGTGGTGACAAACCACACCCGGCCCCCAGGGAATATCTGGGGGCCGGGTGTGGCGCACGGGGCGTACGGGGCGTGCCGTGGGTCAGCCGGTGACGCCGTGGCCGCGCAGGTAGGCGACCGGGTCGACGTCCGAGCCGTAGTTCGGGGTCGTGCGGATCTCGAAGTGCAGGTGCGGTCCGGTCACGTTGCCGGTCGCGCCGGACAGGCCGATCCGGGCGCCGGCCGTGACCGTCTGCCCCGCGGAGACGCCGACCGAGGACAGGTGGGCGTACTGGGAGTAGTAGCCGTCGGCGTTCTCGATGACGATCTGGTTGCCGTACGCGCCGCCGTCGCCCGCGGAGACCACGGTGCCGTTCGCGACGGCCTTGACCGGGGTGCCGGTGGGCACGACGAAGTCGGTGCCGGTGTGGTAGCCGCTGGACCACATGGCGCCGTTCGCGTGGTACGGCGTGCCGGCGGAGCCCTCGACGGGCATCGCGTAACCGCCGCCGGTGGTGGCGCTCGCCGGGGTGGCCGAGCCGCCCGCGCCGCCGAGGGTGAGCTTCGTGCCGGCCTTGATCAGGGACGCGTCGGCGCCGATGACGCTCCTGTTGTCCTGGTAGAGCCGCTTCCAGCCGCCCTCGACGTGCCGGTTCTGGGCGATCTTCGCGAGGGTGTCGCCGGACTTCACGGTGTACGTGGCCGGCGCGGCCCCGGCGGAGTCCGCGGCCTGCGCCCCGGTGGCACCGATGAGGGGCAGCGCGAGGGCGGCGCCCGAGACGGTGGTGAGGGCGGCGGCGCGGGTGGCGCGGCGGGTCTTCGGACGGCGGTGCTTCGCCTGTGCGGACATGGCGCTTTTCCTCTCCGTCGCCTGCGGGGTGAGCTGTCGGGTTCGGACGGGAGATGTCCGGCCGGATCCCGGGAAGGAGTCCGGCTGCACCCCGAGCCACGTCGGGAATTCCCTCGGCGGCGTACTGCCTGTGGGTCCCCCGCTCCTGCCGTCACGGGTTGTGGTGGGAACTCCGGGCGGCGGCAGGATTCGGCGTTCCGTCCGGTGTGATGGGTGACCGTAGGACAGGAATACGGGCCGCGACAAACAGCGCATTCGCCTTTCGGGATTCTGGTTGATCGTTTACGGGATTCCGCTGTGACCCTCTGTCGATGCCGCGCCTTTACCGGCGCCAATTCCTCCGGGAATTCCGCTCCCCGGCGATCGGGAGATCAACCACGCACCGTCACCGATATGAGCCCGCTCACGCACACGTACACAATCTTCCCCCACGTACGGATACTTGGTACTTAAAGGGGCAAAACAGACGGATGGTTGCCCGGGGAATCCATGTCGTATCGTCGGGTGCAGGCCCACCGGCGAGCGGCGCCGGCGCGCCCGATGCGGAGGAGCCCCACGTGACGCAGCACGCCCCGTCCACCGAGCCCGAACTGACCGCCGTGCGCAACTTCCGCGACGTGGGCGGCCTTCCGACCGTGGACGGCGGCCGCGTACGGCCCGGCGTGCTCTTCCGCAGCGGCCACCTCGCGCACGCCACCGCCGAGGACGCCGCGTTCCTGGCCTCCCTCGGGCTGCACACCGTCTTCGACTTCCGCAACGCGGCGGACCAGAAGCTGGAGGGCGCCGACGTCGAGCTGCCCGGCGTGCGCAACGTGAACCTGCCGCTGTCCGACCCGGCCGACGGCGCCGAGTTCTGGAAGATGGTGCGCGACGGCGACACCGACCAGCTGCGCGGGCTGCTCTCCGACGGGCGCGGCGCGCAGCGCATGATCACCTCGTATCGGAGCATCATCGGCGACCGCACCGCCGAGCACAGCCGGGTGCTGCACGCGATGGCCGACGACAGCACGCCGGCCCTGATGCACTGCGCGGCCGGCAAGGACCGTGCGGGCCTGTCCATCGCCGTGACGCTGCTCGCCGTCGGCGTCGAGCGGGACGCCATCGAGGCGGACTACCTGAAGTCGAACGAGCGGCACCGCCGCTACCGGGTCCGCCGCAACGGCACCGGCGCGGACGACGCCTACTCGGCCGAGGTGATGGAGCTGCTCGCGCCGCTCTTCGACGCCCGCGCCGAGTACCTGCACGCGGCCTTCGAGACCATCGAGCAGACGTGGGGCACCACGGACCGCTACTTCACGGAGGGGCTGCGGCTCGACGCGGCCGCCCGCGACCGGCTGCGCGAGCGCCTCGTCGACTGATCGGCGGCGCGGGGCCCCGTCAGCGGCTGCCGCCGAGCGTGAACAGCAGGTAGACGAACGCGGCGAAGGCGTGTCCCACGAAGACGTAGATCAGGACGCGCACCCAGATGCCGCGCGGCAGCTTGTCCTCGATGTCGCGGCCGCCCGGCCGTTCTGCGTCGCTCATGACATGCCTCCCAGGCACAGTGCGGTCGTCGGGCTCTGGAGCAGGGTGTGGACGAAGAGCAGGTCGGACCCGCCGCTGTCCGCGGCCGCGATGCGGTGCGGGGTGAGCGAGTCGAAGTGGGCGCTGTCCCCAGGACCGAGCCGGTGGGTCGTGTCCCCCAGGCGCAGCCGCAGCCGCCCTTCGAGGACGTAGAGCCACTCCTCACCGGGGTGGACGCGCACGATGTCGCCCTGCGCGCCGTACGGGACGTGCACGCGCAGGGCCTGCATGCCGCGCCCGGAGGCGCCGGCCTGGACGTAGGTCCAGCCGCCCGCCTCGGTGGCCTCCATGGTTCCGGCGCGCACGACGGCGTCGCGATCGGCGGGGGCCTCGCCGAGGAGTTCGGAGACCGTCGTACCGTAGGTGCGGGCGAGTGCGAGCAGCATCGGCAGCGAGGGCTGGCGCTGGCCGGTCTCCAGCCGGGAGAGATGGGCCGGTGACAGGCCGGCCGTGCGGGCCGCGGACTCCAGGGTGAGCGAGGCGCGGCGGCGCAGGGCGCGCAGCTGGGGCGCGACGGCGGGCAGCTCCGGGGGTTCCGGAGCCTCCTCGGGGAGGGCAGGGCTCATACCGTCGATTCAGCCAGAGCCCTGCCCCCGAGGCAAATTTATTGCCCCAGAGGCAAGTCCGCTGCGGCGATCGTGCCCCGGTCCGGTCAGCGGATGGCGACCGCCTGCTTCACCAGGGTCTTCCCGAAGTCCCACATCAGCCCACCACCGCCGTGCGCGTCGTCCATGACGGCGGTGAACGCCTCGACGAACCGCTCGACGTCCGCCTCGTCGATCACGAGCGGCGGGATCAGCTTGATGACCTCCAGGTGGTCCCCGGAGACCTGGGTCAGGATCCGGTGCTTCTGCAACAGCGGCACCACGACCATCTGCGCGAACAGGCCCTTGCGCGCGGCCTGCAACATCGTCCAGCGGCTGCGCAGCTTCAGCGACCGGGGCCTGCCGAACTCGATCCCGATCATCAGGCCGCGTCCGCGGACGTCGCTCAGCAGCTCGTAGCGGTCGATGAGCGCCGCGAGGCGGGTGCGCAGCAGATCCCCCATGGCCCGCGCGTTCGCGACGGTCTCCTCGTCCTCCATCACGGAGAGCACGGCGAGGCCGGCGGCCATGGCCTGCGCGTTGGAGCCGAAGCTCGCCGAGTGGACCAGGACCCGGTCCATGGACGAGTAGACCTTCTTGAAGATCCAGTCCTTGCCGAGCGTTGCGCCGACGGGCACGTAGCCGCCGGAGAGCGCCTTGGCGACGCACACCAGGTCCGGCTCGACGCCCTCGTCGTTCTGGTAGGCGTAGAAGTCGCCGGTGCGGCCGAGGCCGGTCTGCACCTCGTCGGCGATGAGCAACGCCTTGTGCTGGTGCAGGAGTTGCTGCGCGGCGCGCAGGTAGCCGGGCGGCGCCTCGTGCACGCCCTTGCCCTGGATGGGCTCGACGATGAGCGCGGCCACGTCCCCCTTCCCCAGCTCGCGCGCCAGCGCGTCGAGGTCGCCGAGCGGGACGGCGGTGTCGGGCAGCAGCGGGGCGAACCCGTCGCGGAAGCCGTCCTCGCCGTTGACCGACAGCGAGCCGGTGGTCAGGCCGTGGAAGGCGTGGGCGCAGTAGAGCACCCGCGGCTTCCCGGTGGCGAAGCGGGCGAACTTCAGCGCCGTCTCGACCGCCTCCGTACCGCTGTTGCCGAAGAACACCCGGTCCAGGTGCGGACTGTGGGTGAGCAGCTTCTCGGCGAGCAGTCCCGGCAGCGGCTGGCAGTCGAACCGGGTGAGGTCGGCGAGGGAGGCGTCGAGGACGTCGTGCAGCGCCTTGCGGACGACGGGGTGGTGGCGGCCCAGGCCCATGACGCCGAAACCGGCGAGCATGTCCAGGTAGTCGTTGCCGTCCGCGTCCCAGAAGTGGGCGCCCTCGGCCCGCTCGTAGACCTTGTCGAAGCCGATGGTGTGCAGCATCTTCGGCAGTTGGTGGTTGAGGTACTTGGCGTGCAGCTCGTACCGTTCGGCGCCGCGCTCGGCGAGCAGCGTGCCGAGGTCGAACTCCTTGCTCATGCGTGGTTCTCCTTGCCGGACTTCGAACTGAGGGAGGTGCTGATCCGCCCGGCGATCTCCACCGGGGTCAGCCCGATGTCGGCCAGCACCTCACCGCGCTTGGCGTGCGCGAGGAACTGCTCGGGGATCCCGAACCGCCGTACGGGGACGTCGACATCGGCGTCACCGAGCGCGAGGGCGACGGCGGAGCCGACTCCGGCGGCCCTGCTGTTGTCCTCGACGACGGCGACGAGTTCGTGCCCGGCGGCCAGCGGCGCGAGGGCCGGGTCGACGGGCTTGACCCAGCGGGGGTCGACGACGGTGCAGTCGATGCCGCGGGCGGCCAGCAGCTCGGCGGTCTGGAGGCAGACCGGGGCCATGACGCCGACGGACACGAGCAGCACGCGCGGGTGGTCGGACCGGTGGAGTACGTCGATGCCGCCCACCCGGTCGACGGCCGGGAGCACGGCGCCCACGGACTCCTTGGGGAAGCGCAGCACGGTCGGCGCGTCGTCCACGGCGACGGCCTCGCGCAGCTGGGCGCGGAGCTGGTCGGCGTCGCGCGGCGCGGCGATCCGCAGCCCCGGCACGACCTGGAGCACGGACATGTCCCACATGCCGTTGTGGGAGGCGCCGTCGACCCCGGTGACCCCGGCCCGGTCCAGGACGAAGGTGACGCCGCTCTTGTGCAGCGCCACGTCCATGAGGAGCTGGTCGAAGGCGCGGTTGAGGAAGGTCGCGTAGACGGCGACGACGGGATGGAGTCCGCCGGTGGCCAGCCCGGCGGCGGACACGGCGGCGTGCTGCTCGGCGATGCCGACGTCCCAGACCCGGTCGGGGAACTCGGCGGCGAACTTCGTCAGGCCCACCGGGTGCAGCATGGCCGCGGTGATGGCGACGACGTCCGCGCGCTCCCGGCCGATCGCGGCGATCTCGTCGCCGAACACCGACGTCCAGGACGGGCCGCCGGCGGGGGTGAGCGGTTCGCAGGTGAGCGGGTCCATCACGCCGACCGTGTGGAAGCGGTCGGCCTCGTCGGCGAGGGCCGGCTCGTAGCCGCGGCCCTTCTCGGTCAGGCAGTGCACGAGGACCGGCCCGTGGAAGCGCTTGGCGCGGCGCAGCGCGGACTCCATCGCGCCGATGTCGTGCCCGTCGATGGGCCCCACGTACTTCAGGCCCAGGTCCTCGAACATGCCCTGCGGGGCGAACGCGTCCTTGAAGCCCTTCTTCGCGCCGTGCAGGGACTCGTAGACGGTGTGGCCCACGACGGGGGTGCGCAGCAGCACGTCCTTGCCCCAGGCCAGCACCTTCTCGTAGCCGTCGGTCGTGCGCAGCGTGGCCAGGTGGTTGGCGAGGCCCCCGATGGTGGGCGCGTAGGAGCGCTCGTTGTCGTTGACCACGATGATCAGCGGGCGGTCCCGGGCCGCGGCGATGTTGTTCAGCGCCTCCCAGGCCATGCCGCCGGTCAGCGCGCCGTCGCCGATGACGGCGACGACGTGTCCGCGCTCCCCCTGCACCTGGCGGGCCTTGGCGAGTCCGTCCGCCCAGCCGAGGGCGGTGGAGGCATGGCTGTTCTCGACGATGTCGTGCTCGGACTCCTCGCGCGAGGGGTAGCCGGACAGGCCGCCCTTGCCGCGGAGCTTGCTGAAGTCCTGACGCCCGGTCAGGATCTTGTGCACGTAGCTCTGGTGGCCGGTGTCCCAGACGAGCCGGTCGACGGGCGACTCGAAGACCCGGTGGAGCGCGATGGAGAGTTCCACCACGCCCAGGTTGGGCCCGAGGTGTCCGCCGGTTCTCGCCACCGCGTGGATCAGGAACTCCCTGATCTCCACGGCGAGTTCTTCGAGCTCCTCCTCGCTCAGCGCCTTCAGATCGCGCGGCCCCCGGATGGTTTCCAGAATCGTCACGCTCGAGCCCCCTTCCTGGTCGAACCGACAGCCCTGCACTCAGCTCACGGTGACGTCGGGCGCGCCCGACGCGACGCCGTCCTTCTCCAGCTGTTCGGCGATCTTCATCGCCTCCTCGATGAGCGTCTCCACGATCTTCGACTCGGGGACGGTCTTGACGACCTCGCCCTTGACGAAGATCTGCCCCTTGCCGTTCCCCGACGCGACGCCGAGGTCGGCCTCGCGGGCCTCCCCCGGCCCGTTCACGACACAGCCCATGACGGCCACCCGCAGCGGCACCTCCATGCCGTCGAGTCCGGCGGTCACCTCGTCGGCGAGCCGGTACACGTCCACCTGGGCCCGCCCGCAGGACGGGCAGGAGACGATCTCCAGGCGCCGCTGCCGCAGTCCCAGCGACTCCAGGATCTGGATGCCGACCTTGCACTCCTCGGCCGGCGGCGCGGACAGCGAGACCCGGATGGTGTCGCCGATGCCCTCGGCGAGCAGCGCGCCGAAGGCGACGGCCGACTTGACGGTGCCCTGGAAGGCGGGGCCGGCCTCCGTCACCCCGAGGTGCAGCGGGTAGTCGCACGCGGCGGCGAGCTGCCGGTACGCGTTGACCATCACCACGGGGTCGTTGTGCTTGACGGAGATCTTGAGGTCGCGGAAGCCGTGCTCCTCGAAGAGCGACGCCTCCCACAGCGCCGATTCCACGAGCGCCTCCGGCGTCGCCCTCCCGTACTTCTGGAGCAGGCGGCGGTCGAGCGATCCCGCGTTGACCCCGATCCTGATGGGGGTGCCGGCGTCGGCCGCCGCCCGCGCGATCTGCTTGACCTGGTCGTCGAACTGCTTGATGTTGCCGGGGTTCACCCGCACCGCCGCGCATCCGGCGTCGATGGCGGCGAACACGTACTTGGGCTGGAAGTGGATGTCCGCGACGACGGGGATCTGCGACTTGCGCGCGATGGTCGCGAGCGCGTCGGCGTCGTCCTGCGTGGGGCACGCCACCCGCACGATCTGACAGCCGGAGGCGGTCAGTTCCGCGATCTGCTGGAGCGTGGCCCCGATGTCCGAGGTCCGTGTGGTCGTCATCGACTGCACGGACACCGGTGCGCCGCCTCCCACCGCCACCGGTCCGACCATGATCCGGCGGCTGGCACGCCGCTCGGCGATGGGTCGGACCGGTACCTCGGGGAGGCCCAGTGAGACGGGCTCTCCGTTCATGCCATGCTCACCCACGATTCCCGGCGACGGTCTCGGACATGGCGCGGATGGACTCCTTCAGCGACCCCATCGTGGCGAGCACGGCCGTCGGCTCGTACCCGCAGTGCGCCATGCAGTTGGCGCAGCGCGGGTCCTTGCCCCGCCCGTACGCCTCCCAGTCGGTGTCCTCGATCAGCTGCCGGTACGAGGGCACGTACCCGTCGCTCATCAGGTAGCAGGGCTTCTGCCAGCCGAAGAGCGAGTAGTTCGGGATCGCCCACGCCGTGCACGGGAAGTCGACCTTGCCCTCCAGGAAGTCCAGGAAGAGCGGCGAGTGGTTGAGCCGCCAGCGCCGCCGGTTGCCACCGGAGAACGCCTTCTTGAACAGCTCCCGGGTCTGCGTGACCCCGAGGAAGTGCTCCTGGTCGGGCGCCTTCTCGTACGCGTAGGCGGGCGAGATCATCATCTCGTCGACCTTGAGGTCGTCGTTGAGGTAGTTCATCACCTCGATGATGTTCTGCGGGGTGTCCGTGTTGAAGAAGGTCGAGTTCGTGGTGACCCGGAAGCCGCGCCGCTTGGCCTCCTTGATCGCCTCGACCGCCTCGTCGAAGACGCCTTCCTTGGCGACGGACTCGTCGTGACGCTCGCGCATCCCGTCGATGTGCACCGTGAAGGCGAAGAACGGCGACGGCTTGAACTTGTCCATCTTCTTGCGCATCAGCAGCGCGTTGGTGCACAGGAAGACGTACTTCTTCCTGGCCACCAACTGCCGCACGATCTCGTCGATCTGAGGGTGCATCAGCGGCTCGCCGCCGGCGATCGACACCATCGGCGCGCCGGACTCCAGCACGGCGCCGACGGCCTGCGCGACGGGCATGCGCTGCTTGAGCACGCCCGCCGGGTGCTGGATCTTGCCGCAGCCCTCGCACTTGAGGTTGCAGGCGTAGAGCGGTTCCAGTTCGACAATGAGCGGGAACTTGTCCCGCTTGCGGATCTTCTGTTCAGCGAGATACGTCGCAACCTTGATGGACTGTCGCAGTGGCATGGCCATCTGGGCTCACCTCCGAGGGAGCAGCAAAGAACGGTGCCATTCGAAAAAAGCGGGAAGGACGGCACGAAGGACGCGGAAAGCAGATAGTCCACCGCGCACCGTGCTGATTCTGACGAGTTCGTGTTCCGGGGCGTCGACGACCACCCGGACGGCCGCAACCGGGCGCTCTCCGGCCCCGACCGCCGTGCGCAGCGTGGCCGCCGACTCCATGTCGACCGCGATCGCGCCGGTGGCCAGCAGGTCGCCGCGCTCGTGGCCGCGGACGACGTGGTCGGAGCCGGTGAGCGGGCCGGTGTGCACGGTCCGTCCGGGCACGGCCCTCACCAGTTCCTCGACGAGCAGTTCCGTGTTCACGCACGGGGTGCTGCCGTGCCCGTCGCGGGTCTCCTGGGCCACGACGAGGTCGCCGGGGTGCATACCGGGCGCGAGCCCGGCGCAGAACCCGGTGGCGATCACCGCGGCCCCGCGCAGCCCCTCGTCGCCGAGGGCGCGGGCCGTCGCCCGCTCGGCGGCCCTGGGCCCCATGCCCGTGCGCAGCACGGTCACGGGAGTGCGCGCACCGGCCCGGCCGCCGGTGCGCAGCGCGAACTGCTCGATGCCCAGCGCGCAGGCGACGAGCAGCGCGGCGGTGTCCGGTGGGCGCACGGCCACCGGGTCGTCGCCCATCAGGCGTCCTTGAACGGCTCGCCGTGGACGTACCGGCCGAGCGCGGTCAGCGGGAAGACCTGCCGGTACAGGTGGTAGTTGATCGAGAAGTCCCAGGGGAAGCCGGTCCCGGTGAAGTACGGCTCGTCCCAGGTGCCGTCCTCGGTCTGGGTCTCGGCGAGGAAGGCGATCCCCCGCTCGACGGCCTTGGTGTCCCGCTCGCCGGCCGACAGCAGCGCCATCAGCGCCCAGGCGGTCTGCGAGGCGGTGGAGACGCCGTGCCCCTTCCAGTCCTCGTAGCGGTACGAGCGCAGGTCCTCGCCCCAGCCGCCGTCCTCGTTCTGGACCGACTCCAGCCAGTCGACGGCGCGGCGGATCGCGGGGTGCGTGACGGGCAGCCCGGCGGCGGTGAGCGCGGGCACCACGGATCCGGTGCCGTAGACGTAGTTGACGCCCCAGCGGCCGAACCAGGCCCCGTTGTCCTCCTGTTCGGCGAGCAGCCAGTCGACGCCGCGGCGGGTGCTCGGTTCGTGCGAGCGGCCCTCGATGGCGAGCATCTCGACGACGTGCCCGGTGACGTCGGCGGACGGCGGGTCGATGACCTCGCCGAAGTCGCAGAACGGCAGCCGGTTGGGGAACGGGCTGGTGTTGTCGACGTCGAAGGCGCCCCACGCCCCGTTCTTCGACTGCATCCCGAGGTTCCAGCGCACACCGCGCTCGATGGCCCGCTCCAGGCGCGCCTTGTCCGGGTGGTCGACCCGGCGCAGGGCGAGCACGACCTCGGCGGTGTCGTCGATGTCGGGGTAGTTGTCGTTGTGGAACTCGAAGGCCCAGCCGCCGGGCTCCAGCGCGGGCTTGCGCACCGACCAGTCGCCGGGCCGCTCGATCTGCTCGTCGATCATCCAGGTGGCGGCCTTGACGAGCGCCGGGTGGTCGCCGGGCAGTCCGGCGTCGGCGAGCGCGATGGTGGCCAGACAGGTGTCCCAGACGGGCGACTGGCAGGCCTCGATCATCCGCGAGCCGTCCTCGCGCCAGACCGCGAACCGGTCGAGGGAGGCGAGGCCGGCCTTCAGGACGGGGTGGTCGAGGTCGTAGCCGAGCAGGTGCAGGGCGATGACCGAGTAGACCGCGGGCGGCTGGATGCCGCCCCAGCAGCCGTCGTTCTCCTGCCGCTCGATGATCCAGCGCCCGGCCGAGTTGACGGCGGCCTTGCGCAGCCGCTTCAGGGCCACCTTCTGATAGCCGTGCATGAGCTTGTCGAGCCGCTGGAACGCGCCGTCCCAACTCACCACGGGGGCAAGGGGCTTGGCCGGGTTCGGGTCGCGGCTGTCGGTGTGCAGCTCGTCCAGCGCGAACGGCGCGGGCCGCACCGGGCGCTTCGCGGACACGATGGTGAGGGGCACGATGGTCTGCCGCGCCCAGCACCCGAAGTCGTAGATGTTGAGCGGCATCCACTTCGGGAAGAAGATGAGCTCGGGCGGGAGTTCGGGGAGGTCGTCCCACTTCCACCAGCCGAACAGGGCCAGCCAGATCCGGGTGAAGACGCGGCTCGCGGCGATGCCGCCGCGCTCGCGCACCCATGCGGCGGCCTTCGCCATGTGCGGGTCGTCCGGGGCGTCGCCGGCCAGCCGCAGGGCGACGTACGCCTCGATGGTGGTGGAGAGTTCGCCGGGCCCGCCGTAGAAGGTGGCCCAGGTGCCGTCGTCCCGCTGCTCGCCGCGGATGAAGAGCGCGGAGGCATCGGTGGTGGCCTGGTCGCGGATCCCGAGGAACTGCCGGAGCAGCAGGTCCTCGGCGTCCATCGTCACGTTGGTGTCGAGGTCACCCTTCCACCACCCCTGGGCGTCCTGCCGGGCGAGCAGGAAGTCCGTGGCGCGCTGTATGGCTCGGGTGGCGGCGTGGAGTGTCCCGGCCGCCTCGGGGGTCGTGTCGGTCAGGGGGGCAGTGGTGGCCGAGGACGCTTCGGGAGCTGCCGCTCCGGTGCTTCCGTCGGTCGTCGCTGTCATGGCTATCCCTTCGTGCAGTGGTTCATCTCTGCTGGGTAACCGTCGGCCGATGCCCTGGCGGGACACCGGCCGGCGACTGCGAGTCATATGCGGCCGATAGTGATCATCTCTTTCGTACGACGACGAAGTCGGCGAGCGCGGCGAACTGGGCGCGCACCGTGGCGGGCATCTGGACGGTGTCCAGGGCTTCGAGGGCGATCTTGTGCTGGCGCCGGGCCTCTTCGGCGGTCCACTCGCGTCCGCCGGCCTCGTCGATGAGGGCGGCGCGGGCGGCGAACTCCGCCTCGGAGAAGTTGTCGAAGTCGTTGTTCTTGGCGTCGGCGGCCAGGAGTTCACCCAGCTGCTCGGAGGCCGGGCCGCCCGCGGCGAGCGCGGCGACGACCGGCAGCGACTTCTTGCGCTGGCGCAGGTCGCTCCAGGTCTGCTTGCCCGTGGCGTCCGGGTCGCCCCAGATGCCGAGGAGGTCGTCGACGGCCTGGAAGGCCAGGCCCAGGTGGTAACCGTACTTCTCCAGGGCGTCGGCGGTGACGTCGTCGGCGCCGCCGAGGACCGCGCCGATGGAGGAGGCGCAGGCGAGCAGGGCGCCCGTCTTGTTGCCCTCCATCTCCAGGCACTCCTCGACGCTGACGCGCTCGCGGTGCTCGTAGGAGATGTCCTGCGCCTGGCCGTCGATCAGGGCGCGGGTGGCGGTGGTGAGGCGGCGGGTGGCGCGGCCGGCGTCCACGGAGGCGATCTCCAGGAGCAGCTCGTTGGCGAGGGCGAACAGCGCGTCGCCGACGAGGATCGCCTGGGCGGGGCCGTGCACCTTCCACACGGTGTCGCGGTGCCGGCGCTGCTCGTCGCCGTCCATCAGGTCGTCGTGCAGCAGCGAGAAGTTGTGGACCAGCTCGACCGCGACGGCGCCGGGGACGCCCACCTCGGGGGCGGCGCCGGCGGCCTGCGCGGAGAGCACGGCGAGCGCGGGGCGCACCGCCTTGCCGCCGTCGCCGTCGGCCGGGTTGCCCGCGGCGTCGATCCACCCGAAGTGGTAGGCGGCGACGGTGTCCATGGGCGGCGCGAGCCGCTCCACGGCCTCTTTCAGCACGGGCGTGGTCAGGGTTCGGCCGCGCTCGAGAAGCGCGGTCACGTCCACCGCGTCGGCAGCCTCTTCGGCCGAGGGCACAGGTGGCACAGTCTCTCCTTGATGTGGCGTTCCGGCCGTCGTCGACGGTCCGGCCGTCTGGGGCGTTTCTACCGAGGGGAGGTCGAGGCTCACGCCGCCTCCCGGAACAGATGGCCGCGGGGGCGGCCCTGTGCGGCGAGGGCCGCGTCCGCGGCGCCGACCCCGCTGCGCACCGCGCTCTCCATCGTCGCGGGCCAGCCGGTGGCGGTCCACGCGCCGGCCAGGTAGAGGCCGGGGGCGCGGGTGCGCGCCGACGGCCGCAGGGCGCCGGTGCCCGGGGCGGGCGCGAAGGTGGCGGTGCGTTCCCGGGTCACGAAGAAGTCGTGGACGCGGGCGCCGCGTGCCGCCGGGAGCAGCCGCTCCAGCTCGGGCAGGTAGCGCTCGCGCAGGGCGGCGACGGGCTCGTCGATGTCGTCCTGGGCGGCCGACTGGGAGACGGCGAGGTACTGCCCCCCGGCCAGGGCGGGGACCTCGGTGAGCCCGGACGCCTCGGTGCGGTCGAACACCCATTGCACCGGGGAGCCCAGCGCGGTGAAGAAGGGACGTTTGAGCACGGGGCGGTCGTAGACCACGTGCAGGTTCAGGATCGGTGCGGTGCCGAGGTCGAGCAGCCGCTCGGGGGCGTCGAGGGCGCCGTCCGGCAGCAGGTCGTGGGTCTCGCGCTGGGGCACGGCGAGGACGACGGTGTCGGCGGTGAGGAGCCGGCCGGACCCGTCGGGCCCCTCGGGAACCTCCACTGTCCAACGCCCGTTGTCGGTACGGGAGATGGAGGTGACTCGTGTCCGGAGCCCGATGGTCACGCCCGCGGCGTCGAGCGCCTTGCGGGCGAGCGTGTCGTGCAGGTCGCCGAGGGGCACCCGGGCCCAGCCGATGTCGGCGGCGCCGGGGTCGGACAGCAGGCCGGTCTTGAACACCATGGCGGCCAGCGCGAGCGAGCACTCGCCCGCCACGGCGTTCAGGGTGGCGACGCCGACCAGGTCCCACAGCGCGTCGACGGCCCGCCGCGACTGGCCGTGCTCGGCCAGCCAGGATCCGAAGTCCCGCTCGTCGAGCGCCGGATCGGCGAGGTCCAGGCCCTTGAGGGCGAGGGCGGCCCGGGCGACGTTGGCGCGTTCGGCCAGGGACAGGTGCGGGTACGTGGCCAGGCTCCGGGCCAGGTGCAGGGGCACGGGCAGCGCGCTGCGCCGCAGCCGTCCGAGCCGGTTGCGGTCCGCGTCGAGCACGGGCACGTCGAGACGGTCCTGGACCGGTGCGAGGTCGGTGGCGTCGATGCGGTCGAGGAACCAGCGGTAGGCGGTGCAGCAGCGCAGGTACACGTGCTGGCCGTTGTCGACGGTCAGGTCGCCGCGCCGGAAGGAGAAGGCGAGTCCGCCGAGCCGGGGGCGGCCCTCCAGGAGCGTGACGTCCATGCCGCCGTCGGCGAGGGCGAGCGCGGCGGTGATGCCCGCGAGCCCGCCGCCGACGACGACGGCGACGGGCTGTCGCGCCTCGTCGTCCGACGTCCGCGCGTGGCTGCTCATGCGCTCTCCCCCTCGGTGCGTCTGACGGTGCGTACGGCCGGCGTGTGGCCGGTTTCGACGGATGTGGCGACATCATGACCGGCCGTTGCCAGCAGGGACGCCGCGCCGCCCCGGAGGGTTGCCCGCCGTTTCGCGCTCTGTGCGCCGTCGAGACCGCCGCGCCCCGCGCCGCCCATCAGACGCGCCTCCTGAGCGCGGCGCGCGACGACGCGCGGGAGACGGTCCGCGCGTCGAGCCCGGACAGGCCGCGCACGGCGACGTACGCCTTCTCGTGCCCGGGCAGCGAGACGCGGCCGCGCAGCACGGCCTCCGGCTCGCGCTCGATGCGGTCGAGCAGGCGCCGGTAGATTCCGGCCATGGCGGCGACGCAGGCCCCGGAGCGCCGGTCGAGCAGCGGCAGCAGCCGGTAGCCCTCGGCGAAGAGGGCGCGGGCGCGCCGCACCTCGAAGTGGACCAGCCCCGCGAAGTCCGAGCCCGAGGGCGGCACCGCGGAGTCGAATCCGGCCGAGCAGCCGAATTTGGCGAGGTCCTCGGCGGGCAGGTAGGTGCGCCCGTCGGCGGCGTCCTCGCGGACGTCGCGCAGGATGTTGGTCAGCTGGAGCGCGAGCCCCAGGGTGTCGGCGTACTCGGACGCGCGCTCGGCGCCGCGGGCCCCCGGCTCGGTGCCGAAGACGCCGAGGGAGACCCGTCCGATGGCGCCGGCGACGCACCGGCAGTACACCTCCAGGTCGTCCCAGGTCTCGTACGTCTCGCCGCGCAGGTCCATCAGGACGCCGTCGATCAGCTCGTCGAGCCCGCCGAGCGGGATCGGGAACCGGTCGGCGGCGTGCGCCAGGGCGACGGCCACCGGGTCGGTGTCGTCCTCGGCGACCTCGCCGGCCCGGACCCGGGCGAGCAGTGCCCGGGTCTCGTCGAGCCGCTGCGCCTTGACGTCCGGCGGCAGCGTGCCGTCGCCGATGTCGTCGACGCGGCGCGAGAACGCGTACACCGCCGACATGGCCCGTCGCTTCGCGCTCGGCAGCAGCCGGATCCCATAGGCGAAATTGCGCGCCTGGTGTCCGGTGACGGTCTCGCAGTAGCTGTATGCGGCGAGCACCGGTGCCGACACGTGCTGTTCAGGTTCCACGGCCTTGCTCACCCCTCTCCTCGCAGCGTCGCTCCCACCTCGCGCAGCAGCCGGAGCTTGGTGGGCTTCGGTGGTCCAGGTAGGACGTCGTACTTCTCGGCGGTGATCGCGTGGACCGCCGCCTTCCCCCCTGCCACGAAACCGGCCAGCAGCAGCTTCAGCCTGCCGTGGACGCTACCCACCAGGGGGGTGCCTTCATTCAAGAGCCGCAGGGCGCGATCCGCTTCGTACGCGACCAGCGCGCGCACCGATGCGCCCGCGGTCGGTGCGGCGAGATCCGCTTCGGCGACGTGGAACTGTCTCATGTCCTCGGCAGGCAGGTAGATGCGGTCGCGGCCGAGATCCTCGGCCACGTCCTGGAGGTGTTCGACGATCTGCAGTCCGGTGCAGACCGCGTCCGAGCGGCGGATGCGCTCGGGGGTCGAGGTGCCGGTGATGGCGAGGACGAGGCGGCCCACGGGGTTGGCGGACAGCTCGCAGTAGGCGAGCAGGTCGTCGTAGGTCTCGTAGCCCGTGACGAGCTGGTCCTGGCGGTTCGCCCGGAGCAGCCCGAGGAACGGCTCGGGGGTCAGTGCGCGGCGGCGCACGGTGGGCTGGAGGGCGGCCAGCAGCGGGTGGCTCGGCGTGCCGTCGAAGACCTGGTGGAGGTCGGCCTCCAGGGCGTCCAGCATCACCAGCCGGTCGTCCGCCTGTTCGGGTGACACGCCGAGCCGGCGGGCGTCCGCGCCGCCGGGGGCGAGGTCGCCGTCGCCGATGTCGTCGACCAGGCGCGCGTAGCCGTAGACGGCCATCAGGTCGTCGCGCCAGGCGCGCGGGAGGAAGGCCGGGGCCACCGGGAAGTTCTCGTCGGCGGCCTTGTCGAGGGTGGCGTCCGCCGCGGAGTCCGGGCGCACACGGGAGGATGGGCTCACCGGGTGCGGTCCGCTTCCGGAACGACGGCGAAAGCCTCGTGGACCTGGAGAGTTTCCGTAGCCATTGCCGTCACATCTCCCGTTCTACACTGCGGACCCAATACATCCCATTTCGGACACGCCGCCCGGCCGTCCGCGCGGTTGAGCAGCCCCCCGATGAGCCGGGAGGCCGTGCATTATCGCCCCACTTGCCGCGATTCGGCACCGGTACAGCTTACGTTGTACAACGACGGCCGCCACGGCGGGGTGTTCTGCACATCACAACAACACACCGATTGGCGCCAAGATTCCCTGGCGGCAAGGAAGTTGACCTCTCCTTGACCATGATCGGGAATTACATGCAAATTACAGCCATCTCGGACGGGCGCGGTCGGCGACGCCGAAGGCCCCACCGTCAGGAGCCGGTGGGGCCTGGGTCGCCGGGGGCGGGTGCGCGGACTACTTGCCCGTGAACTTCTCGTACTCCTTGAGCACCTCGGCCGTCGGGCCGTCCATGCGCAGCTCCCCGCGCTCCAGCCACAGGACGCGGTCGCAGGTGTCGCGGATGGACTTGTTGTTGTGGCTGACCAGGAAGACCGTGCCGGCCTCCTTGCGCAGCTCGCGGATGCGGGCCTCGGAGCGCTTCTGGAACTTGCGGTCACCCGTGGCCAGGGCCTCGTCGATCATCAGGACGTCGTGGTCCTTGGCCGCGGCGATGGAGAACCGCAGCCGCGCCGCCATGCCGGACGAGTACGTCCGCATGGGCAGGGTGATGAAGTCGCCCTTCTCGTTGATGCCCGAGAAGTCGACGATGTCCTGGTAGCGCGACTTGATCTCCTCGCGCGACATGCCCATGGCGAGGCCGCCGAGGATGACGTTGCGCTCGCCCGTCAGGTCGTTCATCAGCGCCGCGTTCACGCCGAGCAGCGAGGGCTGGCCGTCGGTGTAGACCTTGCCCTTCTCGGCGGGGAGCAGGCCGGCGATGGCGCGCAGCAGCGTCGACTTGCCCGAGCCGTTCGAGCCGATCAGGCCGATCGCCTCGCCGCGGTAGGAGGTGAAGGAGACGCCGCGCACCGCGTGCACCTTGCGCACCCCGCGCTCCTCGCCGCGCTTGAGTATCCGGCTCAGCGCCGAGGTGGCACTGCCCTTGCCCGTCTTCGCGCCGTTGACGCGGTAGACGATGTGCAGTTCGTCGGCGATGACCGTGGGGATCGGGGCATCGGCGGTCCTGTCGAGATCAGCCACGGCCGTACCTCTCCTCTGACTTCCAGAAGTAGACGAAGCCACCGATGGCGACGAGCACGGCCCAGCCGAGGGCGACCGCCCAGACGTGCGGCGGCAGCCACTCGTGGGGGTAGCCGTCGACGAGCGCGTAGCGCATCAGGTCCATGTAGATCGCCGCGGGGTTCCACTGAAGGACGTCCGAGATCCACTGCGAGTGGTCCTTCAGCATGATCGGGATGGCGAACATGACGCCGGACGCGTACATCCACGTACGCATCACGAACGGCATGAGCTGGGCCAGGTCCGGGGTCTTGGCACCGGCCCTCGCCATGATCAGCGCCAGGCCGACGTTGAAGAGCAGCTGGAGCAGCAGCGCCGGGACGATCACCAGCCAGCGCAGGCTCGGATAGCTGCCGAACGCGCACGCCACGATGAACAGCACGATCATCGAGAAGAGCAGCTGCTGGAGCTGCTGGAGGGCGAAGGAGATGGGCAGCGAGGCGCGCGGGAAGTGCAGCGCGCGCACCAGGCCGAGGTTTCCGGAGATCGCCCGCACGCCCGCCATCACGGAGGACTGCGTGAAGGTGAAGACGAAGACACCCGTCACGAGGAACGGGATGTACGTCTCCTTGCCCATGCCCCGGTCGGCGCCGAGGATCAGGCCGAAGATCAGGTAGTAGACCGCCGCGTTCAGCAGCGGGGTCGCCACCTGCCAGACCTGGCCGAGCTTGGCCTGGCTGTACTGGGCGGTCAGCTTCGCCTGCGAGAAGGCGATGATGAAGTGGCGTCGGCCCCACAGCTGGCGTACGTACTCGCTCAGACCGGGGCGGGCACCGCTGACGGACAAGCCGTACTTGGCGGCGAGCTCGGCAGGGGAGAGCCCGTCGTCGGGTGACGGGGACGCGCTCACCGCGACACCGCCGTCATGCGTTGTCTCACTCACAGAAGGGAACTTTCGTCTACAAAAGCGCAGCCTGGTCGGGCATCGGCACAAGCAGAGGACATGTTTCGCCCCGCATGCTCTCAGAAAAGAGCTTGTCAGATCACGGGAGGTCGGCCCAGTCGGGTCAGCCGCCACACCGTGCGCCACCTCATGGGGCGCCGCGGACCGCAGGGACTGGTCCAGCCCTCCTTGAACCCGCCGAGCCAGGCCCTGAGGGCGGGGCCCGAGGGCCGGCGGGCCAGGGTGAGGAGCAGCCAGACGCCCAGGTAGACCGGGATCAGGGGCGCGGGCAGGTTGCGGCGGGCGAGCCAGACCCGGTTGCGGGCCACCATGCGGTGGTAGACCGCGTGCCGGGACGGGGCCGTCGTCGGGTGGTGCAGCACCATGTCGGCGCGGTAGTCGATCTGCCAGCCCGCGTCGAGGGCCCGCCAGGCGAGGTCGGTCTCCTCGTGGGCGTAGAAGAACTCGCCGGGCAGCGCGCCGACCTCGGCGATGACCCGGGTGCGGCAGGCGCTGGCGCCGCCGAGGAAGGTCGTCACGCGCGAGGAGCGCAGCGGGTCGGCGGCGCGCAGCCGCGGGACGTGCCGGCGCTGGGTCTCACCGGTGTCGGGGTCCGCGATGCGGAAGCTGACGATGCCGAGCCGGGCGTCCGCGGCGAACGCCTCGCGGCACTTCTGCGCGGTGTCGGTGAGCGGCAGCAGGCCGTCGTCGTCCAGGAACATCAGGATGTCGACGTCGCCGCCGGAGGGGCCGAACGCCTCGATGCCCACGTTGCGGCCCCCGGGGATGCCCAGGTTCTCGGGCAGCTCCACGGTCCGTACGCCCGCGGGGACCTCCGGCACCGGGGAGCCGTTGCCGACCACGACCACCTCGACCGGGTCGCCGTCCTGCTTGGCGACCGAGTCGAGGAGTGCGCGCAGCTCGGCCGGGCGGTTGCCCATGGTGATGATCACCGCGCCGACCGTCGGCCGCTGGACCCCCGTGCTCACTTCAGCCTGCTCGACGCGAGGATCGACACGAGGTGGAGCAGGGTCTGGAGGAGCGCGATGCCCGCCAGGACGGCCACCCCGAGGCGCGTGAAGAACAGGTCGCCGCGGACCTGGTCGACGATCGCGAGGACCAGGATGAGCAGCGACGCCTCGATGCCGAGGATGAGCCGGTGGAACTTGAGCGCGCCGGCGGCGCGGCGGGCCAGCGCCATGCCGGAGGAGCGCATCTCGGACGCGGACTCCTTGACCTGCTCCTTGCCGGTGGCCGCGCGGGCCAGGCCGACGAGGTCCGTCTCGGCCTTGATCATGATGGCGCCGAGCGCGGCGAGCGTGCCGAGGAAGGCCCACAGCCAGTCGATCCGGCCGGTGCCCCACAGGTCGGCGGCGCGCAGGCCGAAGCCGACGAGGACGGCCGCGTCGGTGAGGTACGCGCCGACGCGGTCCATCCAGACACCCGCCAGCGAGTACTGCTTGCGCCAGCGGGCGATCTCGCCGTCGACGCAGTCCAGCAGCAGGTACAGCTGGACCGCGATCACGCCGAGGACCGCGCCCCAGATGCCCGGGACGAGCAGCGCGGGGGCGGCCAGCACGCCGCAGACGGTCATCAGGTAGGTCAGCTGGTTGGGCGAGACCTTGGTGTTCACGAGGTGGCGGTCGACACGCAGCGAGACCTCGCGCATGTAGAGCCGGCCCATCCAGTGCTCACCGCTCCGGCGGTCCTTCACCCCGGCGGGGTGGACGACCGGGCGGAGCTCAGCTACCGATGGCTTTTGCATAGTCGGCGTAAGCGTCCCTGATCTGGTCGGTGGACAGGTCGAGATGTTCGAGGATCGTGTAGCGGCCCGGGCGGGTCTGCGGAGCGAACTCCACGACCTTGACGAACTCCTCCACGGTGAAGCCGATCTCCTCGGGCAGCACGGGCAGCCCGTGGCGGCGGAGCACCTCGGTCATGTACGCGGACTCCGCGTGGGCACCGCGCAGGTGCATGGCGAAGGCCGCGCCCAGACCGCACTGCTCGCCGTGGCTGGCGGCGCGCTTGGGGTAGAGGAGGTCGAAGGCGTGGTTGATCTCGTGGCAGGCGCCGGACGCCGGCCGCGAGTCGCCCGACACCGACATGGCGATACCGGTCATGACCAGGCCCTCGGCGAGCACCTGGAGGAACGCGTCGTCGCCGATGCCGCCGGGGTGGCGCATGACGGCCTCGCCGGCCTGGCGGGCCATGGCGGCGGCCAGGCCGTCGATGTCCTCGCCGCGCTCGCGGGCGGCCAGCTCCCAGTCCGCGACCGCGGAGATGTTGGACAGGGCGTCGCCGATGCCGGAGCGCACGAAGCGGACCGGGGCCTCACGGATGATGTCGAGGTCGATGACGACGGCGATCGGGTTCGGCACGCCGTAGCTGCCGCGGCCCGCGTCGTTGTCGAGGGTCGCGACCGGCGAGCAGAGGCCGTCGTGCGACAGGTTCGTCGCGACGGCGACCAGCGGCAGGCCCACCCGCGCCGCGGCGAACTTGCCGCAGTCGATGATCTTGCCGCCGCCGAGCCCGACGATGGCGTCGTAGCGGCCCGCCTTCTTGATCTCGTCGGCGAGCTTGACGGCGTCGTCGAGCGTGCCGCCGCCGACCTCGAACCAGTCGGCGCGGGGCAGCGAGGGCTCCAGGCGGGCGCGCAGCGCCGCGCCCGAGCCACCGCTGATCGCGATGGCCAGGCGTCCCGTGGACGACGAGATCCTCTGGTCGGCGAGGACCTTGGCCAGGTCGTCGAGCGCCCCCGGCCGGATGTCGACGACGACCGGCGAGGGGATCAGCCTCGTCAGTACTGGCACGCGATCTCCCGTGCCTTGGCGAGGTCGTCGTGGTTGTCGATCTCGACCCAGCTGACGTCGCCGATGGGCGCGACGTCGACCTTGAAGCCGCGGTTGACGAGCTCCTGGTAGCCGTCCTCGTAGTAGAGCTGCGGGTCGCGCTCGTACGTGGCCTTCAGGGCGTCGGCCAGCTCGTCGGCGGCCTCGCCCTCGATGAGGGTGACACCGATGTACTCGCCGGTGGCCTCGGACGGGTCCATTAGCTTCGTGATCTTCTGGACGCCCGCCTCGGGGTCGGCGACGACCTTCATCTCCTCGTCGCCGAGGTCCTTCACGGTGTCCAGGGCGAGGATGATCTTCTTGCCGTCGCCGCGGGCGGCGAGCAGCGTCTTCTCGACGGAGACCGGGTGCACGGTGTCGCCGTTGGCGAGGATCACGGTGTGCTTGATGGCGTCACGGCCGCACCACAGCGAGTAGGCGTTGTTCCACTTCTCGGCGACGTCGTTCTCGATCAGCGTCAGCTTCAGGCCGTACTTCGCTTCCAGGGCCGCCTTGCGCTCGTAGACGACTTCCTTGCGGTAGCCGACGATGATGCCGACCTCGGTGAGGCCGATCTCCGCGAAGTTCTTCAGGGTGAGGTCGAGGACGGAGAGCTCGTTCTCGGTTCCCTCGCCCACGACTGGCACGAGCGCCTTGGGGAGCGTCTCGGTGTAGGGGCGGAGCCGGCTGCCTGCGCCGGCGGCCAGGACGAGGCCGATCATGCGGGTTCTCCTTCATCGTGTACGGCGGGTGCTCCAGCAGAGACCCAGAAGCGGATGCTCTCGGCGAGCACCACGAGTGCCACGAGCACGGCGAGGGCCGTGAGCGCGACGGTGAAATCTGTGGGCGTGAGCAGGGCGGCCACCGCGGTGACCACCAGCGTGCGGCCCTCGTGTCCGCCGATCGCCCGCACCAGCCAGTGCGGGGGGGCTCCGGCGTCGCCACGGATGCGATACACCGTGTCGTAGTGATGGTAGGCGACCGCCGCCACCAGACCGAAAGCCGCGGGCAGGGCCCCGTTCACGTCCGCGCGGGCCGCGAGGACCAGGACGGTCAGGTACTCGCAGGCCCGGAACACCGGGGGTACGAGCCAGTCGAGCGCACCCTTGAGGGGGCGGGCGACGGCGAGCCCGGACGTGACGCAGTACACGGCGGCGGCCAGCACCGGCCAGCCGCTGCCGAACGGGGTGAAGGCGCTCGTGGCGACGACGGCCGCGCCGCCGAGCGCGGCGACGACGGGGGCCGCGGCGCCCTTGCCGACGCGGGCGACGGCCTGGGCGAGCGGCCCGGAGTCGGCCAGCTCGGCGAGGGCCTCGGCGGCGCGGTCGGTGCGCCGGGCGCGGCGGGTCAGGGAGCGCAGGACACGGCCCGCGGTGGTGTAGCAGGCGGCGAGCGCGCAGCCCACGAGCAGCACGTAGAAGGTGATGCGCGGGGTGGTGAGGGCGGTGAGGACCGCGATGAGCGCCCAGCGTTCGCCGATCGGCAGCACTATCATCCGGCGCAGCCAGACCGTCCAGCCGACGCTGTCGAGCTTGTCGGAGAGGGCGGCGGTGGGGCTGGTGTTGGCGCTGGCGTCGTGGTTCGCCTCGTTGAAGGAGAAGTCGACGACGTGCCGGCAGGTCTGGAGGACCATCGCGCCGAGCGCGAGCGCCCACACGTCGTCCCGGGCGGCGCCGCTCGCGTGCGCGGCGCCGAGTGCGAGGCCCGCGTAGTAGGCGTACTCCTTGGCGCGGTCGAAGGTCGCGTCCAGCCAGGCGCCGAGGGTCGAGTACTGCAACGAGTAGCGGGCGAGCTGCCCGTCGGTGCAGTCCAGGACGAAGGAGAAGAGCAGCAGCAGGCCCGCGGCGACGAAGCCGGGGCGGGTGCCGGTGGCCGCGCAGCCCGCCGCGACCAGCGCGGTGAGCAGCGACGCGGTGGTCACCTGGTTCGGGGTGAGGCCGCGGCGGGCGCACCAGCGCGCGATGTAGCGGGAGTAGGGGCTGACGCAGTGCGTGGTGAAGAACCCGTCGCGCGCCTTGACGGCGGTGCGCAGCCGGATCGCCTCGTCGTCGACGGCGGCCACGCGCTGGCGGGCCTCGTTGCGGGCCTGCGGATCGTGCGGCACGGCGGCGACGAGTTCGCCGAGGACGGGGCGGTGCACGGCGGTGCCGCCGGCCTCCAGGCTCTTGGCCACGGCGTCGGGGGCGATGCCGTTCTCGGTGACGGCCCGGTCCAGCGCCTGCCGGGCGCGGGGCTGTGCGGTGACCGCGCCGGGCACGGCGGAGGCGGCGAAGCGGGGGTCGGTGAGGCCGAGGCGCAGGGCGTGGGCATGGCCCACGAAGCCCGCGTCGACGACCGCGACGCGCTGGTCGCCGGGGACCGCCGCGAGCGCCGCCCGGGCGTCCGTGGCGTCCGGGGCGAGCCGCACGTCGAAGCCGAGTGCCCGCAGATCGCCCTCCAGGGACGACCCGGGGACCGGCTGACCGGTGACGATGGCGGTCGACAGACGAACTCACTCCTTGGGTGCCGACGCGAGCGCGCCGGGCTCATGCACGAAGGGGGGCGCCCCGCACCCTTGCACCCCTGTTCGCGGGGCTGGGCCGGGCGGCATGTCGGCAGAGGCTATCGGATGATCTGAAGCAGGCGTTCACCGCCTGTTTACGGTCCGATCAGCCCCTGTCCCACGCGGTCCGCGTTGCCGAGACCGCCCGGTCATCATTGTCGATCAAGGGGCCGGGCCACAAACCCGGGCCGGGGCGTGACCGGCTTAGGGTGGTGCGTCATGACATGGCTGATCACCGGCGGAGCCGGATACATCGGGGCACACGTCGCGCGGGCGATGGCCGCGGCGGGCGAGCCCGTCGTCGTGCTCGACAACGTGACGTCGGGGGTGCCCGACCGGTTGCCGCCGGAAATCCCGCTGGTGCGCGGTGCGGCGGCGGACCCGGAGCTGGTGGCCCGGGTGTGCGCCGAGCACGGGGTGGCCGGGGTCGTGCACCTGGCCGCGCAGAAGCAGGTCGGCGAGTCGGTCGAGCGGCCGGAGCTGTACTACCGGGAGAACGTCGGCGGGCTCGCCACGCTCCTGGAGACGGTCGCCGCGGCGGGCGTGCGCCGGTTCGTGTTCTCCTCGTCGGCGGCGGTCTACGGCAATCCCGACGTGCCCGTCTCGGAGCTGATCACCGAGTCGACGCCGTGTGCGCCGGTGAACCCGTACGGCGAGACGAAGCTCGCGGGCGAGTGGCTGGTGCGGGCGGCCGGGCACGCGCACGGGATGGCGACGACCTGCCTGCGCTACTTCAACGTCGCGGGGGCCGCCGAGCCCGCGCTCGCCGACACCGGTGTGTTCAACGTGATCCCGATGGTCTTCGACCGGCTGACGCGGGGCGAGGCGCCGCGGATCTTCGGTGACGACTATCCGACGCCGGACGGCACCTGCGTGCGCGACTACATCCATGTCGCCGACCTCGCGCAGGCGCATCTGGCGGCGGTGCGGCGGCTGTCCCGGGCGGACGTCAGCGGCGATCTGACCCTGAACATCGGCACCGGCCAGGGCGTTTCCGTACGCGAACTGGTGGATCTGATCGCGGACGTGACGGGCGACCGCAGGCCCGCGCTGGTCGAGCCGCGCCGGCCCGGCGACGCGGCGCGCGCGGTGGGGTCGTCGGCGCTGGCGGAGAAGGAGCTGGGCTGGTCCGCCGCGCACAGCGTGCGCGAGATGGTCGCGTCGGCCTGGGAGGGCTGGCGGCTGCGGCACCCCGGGGCGCACACCGGCTGAGGCCGCCCGCGCCGCGGGACCCCCGGGGCATCGCGTCCGCGCAGGTCACGGCGGTGGAAACGGTGTTCGTCGCCGTGTTTGCGGATACCCCCCACCCGTAGCTGACTGGGCTCGCCGCCCCGGTGCGGGGCGGCTCGGCGGGCCGACGCGGAGGACGGTGCGGGTTCCATGGGTGCCGGACACGATCACGGGCGCGGCCCGGGTGCCACGACGGGGACGGCCGCCTCCGCCCACCGGGGCCGGCTGCGGGTCGCGCTCGGCATCACGGTGACCGTGATGGTGGTGGAGATCGTCGGCGGGCTCGTGGCCGACTCGCTCGCCCTGATCGCGGACGCGGCCCACATGGCCACGGACGCGCTGGGGCTCGCCATGGCCCTGCTCGCGATCCACTTCGCGAACCGTCCGGCCGGCGAGCGGCGCACCTTCGGGTACGCGCGCGCCGAGATCCTGGCCGCCCTCGCCAACTGCCTGCTGCTGCTCGGCGTGGGCGGCTACGTCCTGGTCGAGGCGGTCCGGCGGTTCCTGGAGCCGGCCGAGACCGCCGGCGGTACGACGATCGTCTACGCCCTCGTCGGCCTGGCCGCGAACATGATCTCGCTCTCCCTGCTGGCGAGGGGGCGGGCGGCGAGCCTGAACGTGCGCGGCGCGTTCCTGGAGGTCGCGGCGGACGCCCTCGGGTCCGTCGCGGTGCTCGTCTCCGCGACGGTCGTCCTCACCACCGGCTGGCAGGCCGCGGACCCGATCGCCTCGCTCGTCATCGGCCTCATGATCGTCCCGCGGACGCTCGCGCTGCTGCGCGAGACGCTGGACGTGCTGCTGGAGTCCGCGCCCAAGGGGGTCGACATGGCCCTGGTCAGGCAGCACGTCCTCGCCCTGCCCGGTGTGGTGGACGTCCACGACCTGCACGCCTGGACCATCACCTCGGGTATGCCGGTGCTCTCCGCGCACGTGGTCGTCTCCGCGGAGACGCTCGACGCGCTCGGCAACGAGAAGATGCTGCACGCCCTCCAGGAGTGCCTGGGCGACCACTTCGACGTCGCGCACTGCACCTTCCAGCTGGAGCCCGGCGGCCACGCGGAGCACGAGGCCGGGCTGTGTCATTGATCACGCCGGGCGACCCGCGCGTCTGATGTGCGAGACATGCGGGACGCGGCGCGGAGCGTGACGGTCCGTCGCGTACGGCAGACTTGGGGCCAGAAGACCGAAGCGAAGGATGGGTATGCCGACCACACCTGCCACCGCGGCGAACAACGCGTCGAACGGCACCGGAGAAGCGATCTTGCTCGAACTCGTCGACGAGGACGGCAGGACGATCGGCACCGCGGAGAAGCTCGCCGCGCACCAGGCGCCGGGGCAACTGCACAGAGCCTTCTCGGTCTTCCTCTTCGACGAGCAGGGGCGGCTGCTGCTCCAGCAGCGGGCGCTCGGCAAGTACCACTCCCCCGGCGTGTGGTCGAACACCTGCTGCGGCCACCCGTACCCGGGCGAGGCCCCGTTCGCGGCGGCCGCCCGGCGCACCTTCGAGGAGCTGGGCGTCTCGCCGTCGCTGATGGCGGAGGCCGGCACCGTGCGCTACAACCACCCGGACCCCGACTCGGGTCTGGTGGAGCAGGAGTTCAACCACCTCTTCGTGGGGATGGTGCAGGCTCCGCCGGCCCCGGACCCGGAGGAGGTCGGGCAGATCGCGTTCGTGACCGCGCAGGAGCTCGCCGAGCGGCACGCGAAGGACCCGTTCTCGTCGTGGTTCATGACCGTGCTCGACGCCGCGCGTCCTGCGGTCAGGGAGCTGACGGGCCCCTCGGCGGGCTGGTGACGCTCAGGCGTCCAGGGGTTTGAGGGGCAGGGCGGCCCAGATCACCTTGCCCCCGCTCGCGGTGTGCTCGACGTCGCAGACGCCGCCCGCCTCCGCCGTGATCTCCCGTACGAGGAGCAGCCCGCGGCCACCGGTCTGACCACTGGTGGCCTCCAGGGCCGTCGGCCGGTAGGGGTGGTCGTCCTCCACGGAGACCCGCACCCACTCCGCGCCGACGGCGACCTCGACGGCCAGCGTCGGGGAGAGCAGGGCGGCGTGCTTGACCGCGTTGGTCACCAGCTCGGAGACGATCACCAGCAGTCCGTGCACCAGGTCGTCCGGGGCGGGCACGCCCTGCCGGGCCAGCAGGTCGCGCACCGCCCGCCGGGCCTGCGGCACCGACGCGTCGACCGCCTGCGCCGTGAACCGCCACACCCCCTCGTACGGCAGCGGCCCGCCCGCGGCATGCTCGGGGGGCGCGCTCCCGTGGTCGTTCATCGTCCGGTCCCCGCCCTTGCGCTCGATTGTCACCACGCTTCGAGTGTTGAGAGTCCGCTGGTCCGGACCGCCGGACTGACCAGAAGTCAGCGAGTATCGGCGGAATTCGACCGCTGTCGTGCGCTCGCGGCAGATGTGTGACCGAACCTGTCGCGGTTCTTCTTCTTTCGGGTGCTCTTCAGTTTGAAGTACGAGAGGCACCGGGCGACAGGGGCGGGCGGGGCCCTTCCTGATCGTCCGGCAGATGGGCTGGATACCATCCGCCGCATGTCCCCCGCACCGTCCCTCGCCCACTCGGTGACCGACGCGGTCGCCACCGTCGTCATCGACCATCCGGCCCGGCGCAACGCCATGACCGACACCATGTGGGCCGCGCTGCCGCCGCTGCTCGACACCCTGGCGGCGGACCCGGCCGTCCGCGTCCTCGTCCTGACCGGCGCGGGCGGCACCTTCTGCGCCGGCGCCGACATCTCCACGCTCGGCGGGGACGCGGGCGCCGCGCAGGAGCTGGCCGTCGCCGCCGAGGAGGCGCTGGCCGCCTTCCCCAAACCGACGCTCGCGGCGGTCCGCGGGTACTGCGTGGGCGGCGGCTGCCAGCTCGCGGCCGCCTGCGATCTGCGCTTCGCGGCGGAGAACTCGCTGTTCGGGGTGACCCCGGCCAGGCTGGGCATCGTCTACCCGGCGTCCTCGACCCGCCGGCTCGCGTCACTGGTGGGCCCGGCGACCGCCAAGTACCTGCTGTTCTCGGGCGAGTTGATCGGCACCGGGCGGGCGCTGCGCACGGGCCTGGTCGACGAGGTGACGGCCGAGGACGAACTGGACGCGCGGGTGGCCGAGTTCACGCGGATCCTCGTGGGCCGCTCACAGCTGACGCAGGCAGCCGCCAAGGAGTTCGCGGCGGGCCGCACCGATCGGGACGGGTACTGGGCGGAACAGGCGCGCGGCAGTGGCGACACCGCCGAGGGGGTCAGCGCGTTCCTGGAGCGCCGGGCGGCCCGCTTCCGCTGGACCGCGACACCCTGAGCCGGTCCGCGGAGCAGGGTCCCGGTGCGCCCGTACGCGTCCGCTCCCCCGCTCGCCACGCGTACCGACCGGTCGGTAACGTACGGGCATGACTCCTGACCCGCGCCTGCGCGCAGCCCGCCGCTGCCACAACGTGCTCAATCCGCTGCACTCCACGCACTACTTCTCGCCCGATCTGGCCCGGGAACTGGCCGCCGTCGGGGTCGCGGACCGCGACGGCGCCTACTTCGCGGCGCGGTCGGCGGCCATGGGCGCCGTCGGTGCCGGGACCGTGACGGCCGCCTTCTACAACTTCAAGCACGATCTGGTCGCCCGGCACGTGCCCGCCGTCTGGCGGACCGCCTCGCCCGCGCAGGTGCTCGCCGCACGCGCGCGTGCCGTCGACACGACGCTGCGCCGGCTGATCGGCGAGGAGACGCTCGCCTCGCCGGAGATGGCCGAGGCCGCCGCGCTCGCCCTGCGCGCCGCCGAGGCCGGCACGCGCCACGCCCGGCCGCTGTACGCCGCCCACGCCGATCTGCCGGTCCCCGACGAGCCGCACATGGCGTACTGGCACGCCGCCACGCTGCTGCGCGAGCACCGCGGCGACGGCCATCTCGCGGCCCTGCTCGGCGCCGGTCTCGACCCGGTCGAGGCGCTGGTCAGCCATGTCGCCACCGGCAAGGGCATGGCCCCCAAGTTCCTGCTCGCCACGCGCGGCTGGTCCCGCGCGGAGTACGACGCGGCGGCCGGGCGGCTGCGCGCGCGGGGCCTGCTCACCGCGGACGAGGACCTGACGCTCACCGAGGAGGGCGCCCGGCTGCGGTCCGGCGTCGAGGCGCTCACCGACGAGCTGGACCGGGCCCCCTACGAGCACCTCGGCGAGGTTGGCGTGGCCCGCCTGACCGAGCTGGCGACCGGCTTCGTCGGCACCGCGCTCGGCAACGGCGCCTTCCCGCCCGACCTCATCGGCAAGGCCGGCTGAGCCGGGCCGCGCGGGGCGCGCCGACCGGCCGCGCGAGACCGGCCGGCCGGCGCCCTGATCCCCCGTTGTCGGTGCCACCTGCCACAATTGCCGCGCAACCTCATTCGACTTAGGCGGTACGGGATCGTGGCGACACCCACTCTTGGGTCCATCGAAGGCAGGATCGCCGAGGAAATCGGCGTACGGGAGCGGCAGGTCAAGGCTGCCGTCGACCTTCTCGACGGCGGATCGACGGTGCCCTTCATCGCTCGGTACCGCAAGGAGGCGACGGAGTCGCTGGACGATGCCCAGCTGCGCACCCTGGAGGAGCGGCTGCGGTATCTGCGGGAGCTGGAGGAGCGGCGCACGGCCGTCCTCGACTCGGTGCGCGAGCAGGGCAAGCTGACCGGGGAGCTGGAAGCGCGGATCCTCGCCGCCGACACCAAGGCGCGCCTGGAGGACATCTATCTGCCCTTCAAGCCGAAGCGGCGCACGAAGGCGCAGATCGCGCGCGAGGCGGGCCTGGAGCCGCTGGCGGAGGGCCTGCTCGGCGACCCGTCGGTGGAGCCGACGGCCGCCGCCGCGGCGTTCGTGGACGCGGACAAGGGCGTCGCCGACCCGCAGGCCGCGCTCGACGGCGCCCGCGCGATCCTCGCCGAGCGGTTCTCCGAGGACGCCGACCTGATCGGCGAGCTGCGCGAGCGCATGTGGGTGCGCGGCCGGCTCGCGGCGAAGGTGAAGTCCGGCAAGGAGGAGGCGGGCGCCAAGTTCGCCGACTACTTCGACTTCGCCGAGCCGTTCACGGAGCTGCCCTCGCACCGCGTCCTGGCGATGCTGCGCGGCGAGAAGGAGGACGTGCTCGAACTCGTGCTTGAGCCCGAGGAGCCGTCCGGCGACGATTCCGGCACCGCGGCGCCCGCCTCCTCGTACGAGCCGCTCGTGGCCGACCGGTTCGGGATCCGGAACCAGGGGCGCCCGGGCGACAAGTGGCTCCAGGACACGGTCCGTTGGGCCTGGCGCACCCGTATCCTCGTCCACCTCGGCATCGACCTGCGGATGCGGCTGCGCACGGCCGCCGAGGACGAGGCGGTCAGGGTCTTCGCGGCGAACCTGCGGGACCTGCTGCTCGCCGCCCCCGCGGGCACCCGCGCGACGCTGGGCCTCGACCCCGGTTTCCGTACGGGCGTGAAGGTCGCGGTGATCGACGCGACGGGCAAGGTCGTGGCGACCGACGTCATCCACCCGCACGTCCCGGCGAACCGGTGGGACGAGGCCATCGCCAAGCTCGCGAAGCTCGCCGCGGAGCACGCGGTCGACCTCGTCGCGATCGGCAACGGCACGGCGTCGCGCGAGACGGACAAGCTCGCCGGTGAACTGATCACCAGGCACCCGGAGCTGAAGCTGACCAAGGTGATGGTGAGCGAGGCGGGCGCCTCGGTGTACTCGGCGTCCGCGTTCGCCTCCCAGGAGCTGCCCGACATGGACGTGTCGCTGCGCGGCGCCGTGTCGATCGCCCGCCGTCTCCAGGACCCGCTGGCCGAGCTGGTGAAGATCGACCCGAAGTCGATCGGTGTCGGCCAGTACCAGCACGACCTGAGCGAGGTGAAGCTGTCGCGCTCGCTGGACGCGGTGGTCGAGGACTGTGTCAACGGCGTGGGGGTGGACGTGAACACCGCGTCCGCACCGCTCCTCGCGCGCGTGTCCGGCATCGGCGCGGGGCTCGCGGAGAACATCGTGGCGCACCGCGACGCGCACGGCCCGTTCGGCAACCGCAAGGGGCTCAAGGACGTCGCCCGGCTCGGCCCGAAGGCGTACGAGCAGTGCGCGGGCTTCCTGCGCATCCGGGGCGGCGACGACCCGCTGGACGCCTCCTCCGTGCACCCGGAGGCGTACCCCGTGGTGCGGCGGATGGCGAAGTCGACCGGGGGTGCGGTCGGTTCGCTGATGGGCGACACCGGGACGCTGCGCTCGCTCCGGGCGGCGGACTTCGTGGACGACACGTTCGGGCTGCCGACCGTGACGGACATCCTGAAGGAGCTGGAGAAGCCGGGGCGCGACCCGCGGCCGGCCTTCAGGACGGCCACCTTCAAGGAGGGCGTGGAGAAGATCTCCGACCTGGAGCCGGGGATGATCCTGGAGGGCGTCGTGACGAACGTCGCCGCGTTCGGGGCGTTCATCGACATCGGCGTGCACCAGGACGGCCTCGCGCACGTGTCGGCCCTGTCGCGGACGTTCGTGAAGGACCCGCGCGACGTCGTGAAGCCCGGCGACATCGTGAAGGTGAAGGTGCAGGACGTCGACGTGCCGCGCAAGCGGATCTCGCTGACGCTGCGGCTCGACGACGAGAAGGCCGCGGGCCCGGAGCGCGGCGGGCGGGGCGGTGACCGCAAGCCGCCGCGGCAGGCGAATCGGCAGGGCGGCGGCCGGGGGTCCTCCGGCGGCGGGAACCCGGGCGGCCGGGGGAACGCGGGCGGCGGGAGCGCCTCGGGCGGCGGGGGCAAGGGGCGGTCCGCGCCCGCCCCGGCGAATTCCGCGATGGCCGACGCGTTGAAGAAGGCCGGGCTGGCGTAGCGCCGCTCGGCAGGCCCCGGACGGGGAACCGCGGGCCGGCGCCTGGCCGGGTCCGCGGTTCCCCGTCCGCGTCTACAGCTCGCTCACCCGGCCCGCGTCGACGGCCAGGTGCCGGGTCGTGGTGATCGCGTCGAGCATGCGGCGGTCGTGGGTGACCAGGAGGAGCGTGCCCCGGTAGGACTCCAGGGCCGATTCGAGCTGCTCGATCGCCGGCAGGTCCAGGTGGTTCGTCGGCTCGTCCAGGACCAGGAGGTTGACCCCCCTGCCCTGGAGCAGGGCGAGTGCCGCCCGGGTGCGCTCCCCCGGGGAGAGGGTCGCGGCGGGGCGCAGCACGTGCTCGGCCTTGAGGCCGAACTTGGCGAGCAGGGTGCGCACTTCGGCGGGTTCGGTGTCGGGGACCGCCGCGCCGAACGCGTCGAGCAGCGCCTCCGGGCCGTGGAACAGCGCGCGGGCCTGGTCGACCTCGCCGACCACGACGCCGGAGCCGAGCGTCGCGTGGCCCGCGTCGAGCGGGAGCCGGCCGAGGAGCGCGGCGAGCAGGGTGGACTTGCCCGAGCCGTTGGCGCCGGTGATCGCGACGCGGTCCGCCCAGTCGAGCTGGAGCGTGACCGGGCCGAACGCGAAGTCGCCGCGGCGCAGTTCGGCGTCCCGGAGCGAGGCCACCACCGAGCCGGAGCGCGGGGCCGCCGCGATCTCCATGCGCAGCTCCCACTCCTTGCGGGGTTCGTCGACGACGTCGAGGCGCTCGATCATGCGCTGCGTCTGGCGGGCCTTGGCGGCCTGCTTCTCGCTGGACTCGCTGCGGAACTTGCGGCCGAGCTTGTCGTTGTCGGTCGCCTTGCGCCGGGCGTTCTTGACGCCCTTGTCCATCCAGGAGCGCTGCATCTGGGCGCGGCCTTCGAGCGCCGCCCGCTTGTCGGCGTACTCGTCGTACTCCTCGCGCGCGTGGCGGCGGGCGACGTCGCGCTCCTCCAGGTAGGCGTCGTAGCCGCCGCCGTAGAGGTTGATCTGCTGCTGGGCGAGGTCGAGTTCGAGGACCTTGGTGACGGTCCGGGTGAGGAACTCGCGGTCGTGGCTGACGACGACCGTGCCGGCCCGCAGGCCGCGGACGAAGCCCTCCAGGTGCTCCAGGCCGTCCAGGTCGAGGTCGTTGGTCGGCTCGTCCAGGAGGAAGACGTCGTAGCGGGACAGCAGGAGGGAGGCGAGGCCCGCGCGGGCGGCCTGGCCGCCGGAGAGCGAGGTCATCGTCTGGTCGAGGCCGACCCGCAGGCCGAGCTGGTCCGCGACCTCCTCGGCGCGCTCGTCGAGGTCGGCGCCGCCCAGGGCGAGCCAGCGCTCCAGGCTCACCGCGTAGGCGTCGTCGGCGCCGGGGGCGCCGTCGACCAGGCCCTGGGTGGCCTCGTCCATGACGCGCTGGGCCTCGGCGACGCCGGTGCGGCGGGCGAGGAACTGCCGGATCGTCTCGCCGGGGCGGCGCTCCGGCTCCTGCGGCAGGTGGCCGACGGTCGCGGTCGGCGGGGAGAGCACGAGGTCGCCCTCCTCCGGGGTGTCGAGCCCGGCGAGCAGCCGCAGCAGCGTGGACTTCCCGGCTCCGTTGGCGCCGACGAGGCCGATCACGTCGCCGGGCGCGACGACGAGATCGAGACCGGCGAACAGGGAGCGGTCGCCGTGGCCCGCGGCGAGGTTCTTGGCTACGAGGGTGGCAGTCATCAGGGCGTCGATCCTAATGGGCCGGGGCGGGCGGGTCCGGGCGGGAGGTCCCGCGGGCGACAGATTTGATCACAGCATGACACCCGCGCGGGGGCGTGTTCGGCTACCGTCCCGGCGTGGACAGTGAGCTGAGCGGTGACGTGGTCGTGGTGGGCGGCGGGATCATAGGGATGTCGACGGCTCTGGTGCTGGCGCGGGCCGGACGCCGGGTGCGGGTGTGGTCGCGGGAGCCCCCCGAGCGGACCACCTCGGCCGTCGCGGGCGCGCTGTGGTGGCCGTACCGGATCGCCCCCGAGGACCGGGTCGGCCCGTGGTCGCTGCGGTCGCTGCGGCGGTACGAGCGGTGGGCGGGGCGCCCGGACACGACGGGCGTGCGGCTGGTCGACGGCGTGCACGACGGGGTCCGGCTCGACGGCCTCGGCGCGTGGGCCGGGGAGGTGACGGGGCTGCGGGACACCGCCGAGGGACTCGCGGCGCGGCTTCCGCTGATCGACATGCGGGTTCATCTGGCCTGGCTGCACGACGAATTGGCGGCGGCGGGAGTGGAGGTGGAGCGGCGCGAGGTGCGCTCCCTCGACGAGGCCGCCGGGGTGGCCGGGGTGGTCGTGAACTGTTCCGGGCTCGGAGCGCGGGAGCTGGCGCCGGACGCGTCGGTGCGGCCGGTGCGCGGCCAGCTGGTGGTCGTGGAGAACCCCGGCGTCCGCACGTGGTTCACGTCCGCCGAGGGCGGCTCGGACGCCACGACGTACTTCTTCCCGCAGCCGGGCGGGCGGCTGCTGCTGGGCGGCACCGCGCAGGAGGACGACTGGTCCCTGGAGCCGGACCCCGCGGTCGCGGAGGGGATCGTGCGGCGCTGCGCGACGCTGCGCCCGGAGATCGCGGGCGCCCGGGTGGTCGAGCACCGGGTGGGCCTGCGCCCGGCGCGCCCGGCGGTCCGCGTCGAGCGCGAGGCCGGCGCGGCGGGGGGCGTGCTGGTGCACAACTACGGGCACGGCGGGGCCGGGGTGACGGTCGCCTGGGGCTGCGCGGAGGAGGCGGCGCGGCTGGTCGAGGAGAGCGGCTGAGCCGGTGGAGGGCGGCGGCTTCGCGACCGAGGGAGATCGGGCGGGCGGGGACCGTACGCGGGGCCACCCCGGCTGCCGGCGGGGGCGGCCACGCGTGCGGTGCGGGCCGGGGCGGCGATGACTCCGCGCCCCGGCCGAGGCGGCCGCGCGGGCGCGCTCGGCACCCGGCCTTCTCGGCAGCGCGTGTACCCGCTCTCGGTCAGCAGTGGGTGACGGGCTCCGCCTCCGTCAGCCGGTAGGGCGCCCGGGCGTCGAGGAGGAGCACCGCGAGCGCCCGCTCGGACTGCCGCAGCGGGACGCGGGCGCCGTCGCCGGACGGTCGTACGCGGATGCCGTGGAGTGCCAGTTCGTCGCCGTACTCGGCGAATTGCGCGGCGGTGAGCCGGTATCCGCAGGGCGGGTCCCGGATGATCTCGGCGGGGCGCGCCGGGTCGTTGTCGGCGCCGCCGGCATAGACCGGTCCGGTGGCCCGCAGGCCCTCGGCGCGCGCGGCCGCCGTCGCGGCGACGATCTGGGCCGCGTGTTCCCGGGCGAAGGCGAACAGGCCGTGGAGAGCGGTGAGTTGTGCGGCGCGGCGGCGCCGGGCGGTCAGTGCCGCGTCGGCCTCCTCCGCCGGGGTGCCGGGGTCGGCGCGGCTCTCCACGAGCAGGCCGAGGGCGTGCTTGAGGCCCGCCGTGTTGCGCAGGATGCGCTCCTGGCCGTCGCCCGCGACCTGCTTCACCGGGTCGCCGGTCACCGGGTCGGTCCGGATGCCGTACGTGCCCGTGGAGTACCCGGCGGACCGGGCGGCCGGGCGGACGTACCGCCGGGACAGGGTCTCGGCCTCGGCGTGCACGGCGGGCGCGGTGTTGAGGTTGCGCGGCCAGAGGTCGAAGAGGTCCTTGTCGTAGGAGCCGGGTACGGCCGTGTATTCGTGCAGGTCGTAGACGATGTCGGGGTGCCGGTCGCGGATGACGGCGGCCAGGGCGCGGGCCTCGGCCGTCCTGAGGGCGAGGTGGTCGCGGTTGACGTCGACGCCGTCGGAGTTGCCGCGGGTGTCGGCGGCGCGTCCGTCGGGGTTGGCGGTGGGCACGACGAGCAGGGTCGTGCGGGCCAGGAACGCGCCGGTCGCCGGGTCGGTGGCCCGGGCGAGGTCGCGGACGGTGGTGAGACAGGCCTCGCGCCCGGCGGGTTCGTCGCCGTGCTGGCCGCACACGAGCAGCACCGTGAGGGCGGCGCGGGGCGCGCCGACGCGGACCAGCCGGAGCGGGCGCCCCTGGGCGGTGGTGCCGATCCGGGAGACGGCGACGCGGTCGGAGGCCCGGTCGACCGCGGCGAGCAGCGCCCGCTCCTGCGGCCCGGTGGTCCAGCGGGCGCCGTGCGTCCGCTCGAAGCCGGTGCCGGGGAGCGGGGCGGCGGCCCGCGCCGGGAGCACCGCCACCAGGGGTGCGGCCAGGGCCGCCGCGGCGACGGCCGCGGCGAGGGTGCGTCCGGGTCCGGCCATCGGTCACTCGCCGCCGGGGACGGGGTGGTGCGGGCGCAGGGGGCGTACGGGGTCGGTGGACGGGGTGCTCGGCGCGGTGGCCCGGGACCCGGCGGTGGCGGCGGCGAAGGCGCGGGCGCCGCCGACGACGGGGACGCGGGCCGCGGTGCGGGACAGGTCGAGGGTGAGGGTCGGCCGGGTGGACGGCGGGTCGATGAGGTCCTTGTCGGTGCCCGCGACGATGAGGGCGAGCCGGTGCCCGGCGGGGACGACGTGGTCGGCGGCGGCCAGCGAGATCGTGAGGGAGTGGGCGCGGCCCGGGGTGAGCGGGCGGCCGCGGCCGGGGTCGGCGTAGGTGCCGAGGTCGGCCCAGCCCCGGCTGAAGACGGTCGCGCCGACGTCCGCCGTGTCGGTCCTGGTGTTCTTGTAGCAGGAGCTGTCGCCGGTGGTGCTCGGGCCCCAGCAGCTGCGGTCGGAGAGCGTCGTGATGCCCTCGCCGGCCGCGCCGTAGTCCCGGATGGTGGCGGGTCCGAGGTCGACCAGGACGGCGGACAGGTGGGCGGTGGACGTCGTCGGGGTCGCGGTGACGGTCACCGTCGAGGAGCCGGAGATCCGCAGGTCCTTGGCGAGCGGGCGGCTGATGAAGCCGGCCTTGCCGGGTGTCGGGGTGTCGGCCCGGGCGGCCCAGTCGCTCTCGCCGAGGGACGGGTCGTCGGTGAACCGCTCGGTGCCGGAGCCGGCCCGCAGGCCTAGGGTGCCGACGCCGGGCGCGGCGCCGCCGCCGGGGCGCAGGGCGGTGGCCCGGGTCGGGCGGGGCGGCCACACCGGGTCGGTGGTCCAGTGGTCGGGGGTGCGTTCGATGTCGGCCATGGGGGCGCGGTCGATGCCGTTGCGCAGGCCGAGGAGTTCGTGGTCGAACCAGCGGTGGAGGGTGTCGACCCACTCGGCGCGGCGGTAGTCGAACGGGTCGACGTGCCCGGTCTGCGACAGCCAGATCTTGCGCTCGACGCCGTGCTCGGCGAGCGCGTCCCACCACTGGCCGAAGTGCTTGGCGCGGACGTTGAGGTCCTGCATGCCGTGCACGACGAAGACGCTGGCGCGCACCTTGGCGGCGTCCCGGACGTAGTCGCGCTGCTGCCACAGCGGGGTCAGGTCGCCGCTGCGCGGGGCCCCGTCGACGAGCCGCTGCTGGACGGCGGCGCAGCGGGCGCGGGCGTCGGGGCTCTCCACGTAGTCGGACAGCCAGTCGGGGCCGGAGTCGTAGAGCGGGGCGCCCTGCTGGAAGTAGTAGTCGTACCAGGAGGAGATGCCGCCGATGGGGACGATGGTCTCCAGGCCCTCGACGCCGGACGCGGCGACGGCGTTGGCGATGGTGGCGTCGTAGCTCTTGCCGATCATGCCGGTGCGACCGTTGGTCCAGTCCGCCGTCGCGCGGGCGGTTCCGGTGCGGGAGGTGTAGCCCTTGGCGCGGCCGTTGAGCCAGTCGACGACGGCCTTGGCGGACTGCACGTCGGAGCGTCCGCCGACGTCGACGCAGCCGTCGGAGCGATTGGTGCCGGCGAGGTCGACCCCGACGAACGCGTAGCCGCGGGGCACGAAGTAGTTGTCGTAGTAGAGCGGCATCCCGACGATGTCGCCCTGCGCGTCGTACGTCTTCAGCTGGCTCTCGTTGCCGCGTCCGCAGCAGGAGTAGTACGGGCTGGCATCCATGATCACGGGTACTTTCCGGCCCTGTGCGGCCGGTTCGCGGGGGCGGACGACGTCGACGGCGACCCGGTCGGTCCTGCCGTCGCCGTCGCCGTCGAGCCGGGTGTCGACCCAGACGGACTCGCGGACGGCGTTCTCGTACGAGTAGACGGGCCGGGACTCGGTCGGCGGGGCCGGGCGGGCCGCGGCGCCGGCCGGGGCGACCAGCACGGCGAGCAGCGCCGCGGCGGCCGCGCCCACGAGGAGGGTCCAGAGGCGGTGGATGCGTCCGGTGGGTATCGGCATGGCCGGAAGGTACACGGGTCGACTCCCGTGCGACAGAGGGCAGTCACGCGTCGCGACAGGCGCGTGGGGCGTAAAGACACATGTCGGCCGAATGGCGATCGTGTGACAGGAGGGGCCATGGACATGACCGGGGCGCCGGGTGCTGAATAGGGTCGCGAACACGATCACACGGGGCCGGTTCCCTCCGGTCGTGTGGGGTCGGTCCCCGGTCTGTTCCTACGACTTGGAGTTTTCCGTGTACCGCAGACTCATCGCTCCCGGCGCGCTCACGGCCGCCCTGCTGCTGGCGATCCCGGCATCGGCGGCCGGTTTCACGCCCGGGGCCTCGGGCATCGGCGATCCCTACTACCCGACGTACGGGAACGGCGGCTACGACGTCTCCCACTACGACCTGCGTCTGAAGTACCAGCCGAAGACGGACCTGTTGGAGGGCACGGCGACCATCGTCGCCGCGTCCACCCAGGACCTGTCGCGCTTCGACCTCGACTTCGGGCTCACCGCGAGCGAGGTCCGGGTGAACGGGAAGAAGGCGGCGTTCGCCAGGTCGGGTGTGCAGGAACTGGAGGTGACGCCCGCGGCCGGGCTCCCGAAGGGCACCCCCTTCACGGTCGTGGTGAAGTACGCGGGCAAGCCGTCCGACGTGAAGCTGTGGGGGTTCACCTCCCCGCAGCGCACGCCGGACGGTGCCGTCTTCGCCAACGAGCCGGAGTCGGCGGCCTGGTGGTTCCCCTCGAACGACCACCCGCTCGACAAGGCCACCTACGACGTGTCGGTGGCCGTCCCCGACGGCACCCAGGCGATCTCCAACGGCACGCTCCAGTCGCAGAGTTCGAAGCTCGGCTGGACCCGCTTCAACTGGCGTTCCAGCCACCCGCAGGCCACCTATCTGACGACGCTGGCCATCGGGAAGTTCGACATCACCACCGACACCACCGCCGACGGGCTGCCCGTCGTCAACGCCTACAGCAAGGACCTCGGCGCCAACGAGGGCGCCGCCAAGGCGAGCGTGGAGCGCACCACCGAGGTCGCCGAGTGGCTGGAGTCGGTGTACGGGAAGTACCCCTTCGAGGCGCTGGGCGGCTACGTCCCGAACGTGCCGTCGTCGTTCGCGCTGGAGACGCAGACGCGGCCGTTCTACTCCCCCAAGCAGTTCGCGAACGGCGCGAACGTGTCCGTCGTCGTGCACGAGCTGGCGCACCAGTGGTACGGCGACAGCGTCTCCGTGCGCGGCTGGAAGGACATCTGGATCAACGAGGGCTTCGCCCGCTACAGCCAGTGGCTGTGGTCGGAGAAGGAGGGCGAGGGCACGGCCCGGGAGCTCTCCGACTACGCGTACGCGCAGCACCCGGCGGACGACGCGTTCTGGACGGTGAAGCCGGGTGACCCCGGCGCCGAGAACCAGTTCGACGCGGCGGTCTACGACCGGGGTGCCATGGCCATCCAGGCGCTGCGGGACGCGGTGGGCGACAAGAAGTTCTTCAAGATCCTGAAGGGCTGGCCGGCGGCGCACGCCTACGGCAACGCCACCGTCTCCGACTTCGTCTCGTACGCCGAGAAGGTGTCCGGCAAGCCGCTGGCCCAGCTGTTCGACACGTGGCTGTTCCAGCCGGAGCGGCCGGCCGCCCCGGCGGCGCTGCGGGCGTCCGGGGCGCCGCAGCAGCCGCGCTCCTGGAAGCCGATCGCGGCGACGAACACGATCCACGACGCGCGCTGATCCGCCGCGCGCCCCGGGTACGGGCCGGGCCCGTGCCCGGGGCGCGCGGGGTCGCGGGGTCCCGTCACGGCCGCCGGGCCGCCGCTCTGGCGCGGCGGGCCGCCGGCAGGTACCGCAGGCGTTCGGGCAGGCGCGGGACGGTCCAGCGGACCAGTACGGCGACCCGGCGCAGCCGGCGCTCCTGCCGCGCGCTCCACGGCAGTCCGATCGCCGCGCGCGCCTCGGGCGGCAGCAGTCCGACCGACAGGAAGCCCAGGGAGCGCGCGAGGACGGGGCCGAGCAGGGGCCACAGCAGCCGCAGCGCCCGGGATCCCGGCGGCGGCGGGAGGGTGCGGCGGGGGTCGGTCAGCTCGGCGACCACGGCGTTCGGCCCGATCTCCCGGGCGAGCGTCCTCGCGTAGTACGGCCAGAACTCCGCGACGGTCGGCGGCATGTCCCGGTCGTGGATGCCGAGGATCCGGCCGACCCGCAGCCACTCCGCGTAGAACCGCTCGTCCTCCTCGGGTGTGAACGGGCGCGCGAAATAGCGCCGGGCCCGCCGGGAGACCGGGAAGCCGGTGGCGTGCACCCAGGCGTAGGGGGCCGGGTCGAGCGCGTGGTAGCGGCGGCCGTGCGCGTCGGTGCCGCGGATGTCGCGGTGCACCCGGCGCAGCCGGCGTCCTTCTTCGGCGGCGGCCTCTCCCCCGTACACCCAGAGCAGCACCGAGGCCAGCGAGCGGGTGCCGCGGCCCCACGGGTCGGTGCGGAACACCGAGTACGCGTCGACGCCGGCGCCGACCGCGGGGTGCGCGACCTGGAGGACGAACGCGGCGGGCAGCGCCAGCAGGGAGCGGATGTCGCCCGCGGTGTCCCAGAGGATCCCGCCCTGCGGGGGCGGCGGCGGGTCGGGGTCGTGCTGTTCCATGCCGCTTCCTGTGCCGGTGCCGGATACGGACGGCACGCGCGGGGCCGGTGGGTCCCGCGGTGCTCATGTCCCAGTATGCGACGTGCCGGCCGGCTCCGGGCGGGCCGGATCTAGGGCTCGCCCCCGTAGCGCTTCGCCAGGTCGGAGGCGAGTTCCGCGACGCAGGTGCACAGGTCGGCGACGGCCGCGCCGTGGGCGGGGTCGGCGCGCGGGGCGTGCGACGGCACGACGGGCGGCCGGTAGGTGGCGAACGGGGGCGGGAGCGGCGCGGTGGGCTGCGGCGTCGCGGGGCGCGGTCGCCGCCGTACGGAGGTGACCACCGCCGTCGCCACCAGGCTCACGAAGAACGCCAGTTGTCCCGCCTTGAGGTGAACGTCCCAGGAAACCGAGGCCATGTCTGTGTCCTACCCGGCCGTCACACCCGGCCAACGCACCCGGCGGGCCGGCCCGGCGGTCCGTCCCGCACGCACGGCGCGGTGGCGCCGCCTCGGGCCTGTGCGCTCCGAGGTGACGCCACCGTGGGGGGGTGGGGCTAGTCGTTCTTCGTCGTGCCGGTCAGCGGCTCGGCGGCCGCCTTGCGGGCGATGTTCCGGCGGGCGCGGAACCAGCCGACGACGAGGAGCACGGCCACGATCGGGATCAGGCTCAGGGTCTTGCGGCCGGTCTCGGCGTCGTTCCACATGAGGCCGAGGACGAGCAGCAGGAAGACGATCGTGACGATCTCGGTCACCGGGGAGCCGGGCAGCCGGAACGCGGGGCGCTCGACGATCCCCTGCTTGGCCCGGCGGACGAACGCCAGGTGGGCGACCATGATCATGACCCAGGTGCCGATGATGCCGATGGAGGAGATCTCGATGACGATCTCGAAGGCGTCGGCGGGCAGCAGGTAGTTCAGGCCGACGCCCAGGACGCCGACGCCGGCCGTCAGCAGGATGCCGCCGTAGGGCACCTGGCTGCGGTTCATCCGGGCGGTGAAGCTCGGGGCGGAGCCCGACATCGCCATGGAGCGCAGGATGCGTCCCGTGGAGTAGAGGCCGGAGTTGAGCGACGACATCGCGGCGGTCAGCACGACCAGGTTGACGATGTCGCCGATGCCGCCGACGCCGAGCTTGCTGAACAGGGTGACGAACGGGCTCTCGCCCGCCTTGTACGTCGACGACGGCAGCAGCAGGGCCAGCACCAGCACCGAGCCGCAGTAGAACAGGCCGACGCGCCACATGATCGAGTTCACCGCGCGCGGCACGATTTTGTGCGGCTCGGCGGTCTCGCCCGCCGCGACGCCGACCAGCTCCAGGGCCGCGTAGGCGAAGACGACGCCCTGCATCACGAGGATCACCGACATGGTGCCGCTGGGCATCCAGCCGCCGTGGTCGGTGATCATGTGCAGGCCCGGTGTCTGGCCGTCGACGGGGTGCTGGGTGGCGATCAGGAAGATGCCCACGAGCAGGAAGGCGACGAGCGTCGCCACCTTGACGATCGAGAACCAGAACTCCATCTCGCCGAAGTACTTCACCGACACGAGGTTGACGGAGAGCACGACCGCGAGGGCGATCAGCGCGAGCACCCACTGCGGAACGCTGGTGAACGCGCTCCAGTACTGGGTGTAGAGCGCGATCGCGGTGATGTCCGCGATGCCCGTCATCGACCAGTTGAGGAAGTACATCCACCCGGCGATGTAGGCGCCCTTCTCGCCGAGGAACTCGCGCGCGTACGACACGAAGGATCCCGAGGAGGGCCGGTAGACGACCATCTCGCCGAGGGCGCGCACGACCAGGTACGCGAAGACTCCGCAGACCAGGTAGGCGAAGACGAGCGCGGGGCCCGCGTCGTGCAGGCGGCCGCCGGCGCCGAGGAAGAGTCCGGTGCCGATCGCGCCGCCGATGGCGATCATGTTGACGTGGCGGCTCTTGAGGGCCTTGCTGTAACCGGCGTCGCCCGCGTCGGCGGGCGTCCGGGGCGCATCCGCGGGGGATGCGTCCACGGCCGTGTTCACGGCGTCCTTGCTCACGTGGGGGTGTCCACTCTGTGGTGCGCGGGGACGTGGGGGTCCCCTGGGTCCGGATCTGCTCCGGCCCGCGACGCACCTGACGGCGCGCGGACCGACTGTGCACCTTCCCCCAAAGATCACCGTGAATGCGGTGGTGGAGATCACATAGCGGTCCTTCTCACATACCGAGAAGGACCCTTGCGCGACCGGTCGTCCAGGCGTAAGGAGCGTGGTCGGCGACTTTCACAACATCGGTGTGTCAGCAATACTGTTGAACCCGATCGGTACCGAGGGTTAGGCGCGAGGCGGACATGGCGACCGACATCGAGAACAGCGGGGCGGGACCGGCCGGTCCGGAGCCCACGCTGACCGTCGACGAGCTGGCGGCGCGGGCCGCCGTCACGGTCCGCACGATCCGCTTCTACAGCACGCGCGGACTGCTCCCGCCGCCGGTGATCGGGCCGCGCCGGGTCGGCCACTACGGACAGGCGCACCTGTCCCGCCTCGGTCTCATCGAGGAGCTCCAGCACCAGGGCATGACCCTGTCCGCGATCGAGCGCTACATGGAGCAGCTGCCGGCGGACCTGAGCGCCGACGACCTGGCCATGCACCGCGCGGTGGTGGCGAGCTGGGCGCCGGACGCGGCGGAGGACATGGCGCGGGAGGAGCTGGAGCGGCGCTGCGGGCGGGCGCTGTCCGGCACGGACGTGGACCGCCTGTCGGCCATGGGCGTGCTCACGTACCTGGAGGAGGCGGACGGGTTCCGGGTGGACGTCGGGCAGTTGCGGCTGGGCGTGCAGCTGCTGGACGTGCCGATCGCGCTGGAGACGCTGCTCGCCGCGCGCACGATCCTGCTGGAGCACACCCGGCAGACGGCGCAGGCGCTGTCCCGGCTGTTCCAGGAGGAGGTGTGGGGGCCGTACCGGGAGCGTGAGGCGGCGCCCGGGGACCCCGGGCACGTGGCGGCGATGCGGTCGCTGTCGGCCCACATGCAGCCGCTGGTGGTGCAGGCGCTGGTGACCGCGTTCCAGCGGTCGCTGCGCGAGGAGCTGCGCGCGGCGTTCCGCAGCGCCGCCGGGTGAGCGGCGGCCGTGCCGGTCCGCCCCGGTCGCGGGGCGGACCGGCACGGCCGGCGGGGGTGCGGCTCAGCGGTCGCTGAACGTCTCGCCCTTCTCCGCCTTCGCCACGAGCAGCGCGGGCGGCAGGAAGCGGTCGCCGTAGCGGTCGGCCAGCTCGCGCGCGCGGGCGACGAATCCGGCGGGGCCGCCCTCGTAGCCGTTGATGTACTGGAGGACGCCGCCGGTCCAGCCGGGGAAGCCGATCCCGAAGATGGAGCCGATGTTGGCGTCGGCGACGGACGTCAGGACGCCCTCCTCCAGCAGCCGGACCGTGTCCAGCGCCTCGGCGAAGAGCATGCGCTCCTGCATGTCCCGGAAGGGGATCTCCGTGCCCGGCCGGGTGAAGTGCTCGCGCAGCCCGGGCCACAGGGCGCCGCGCCTGCCGTCCTCCCCGTACTCGTAGAAGCCCGCGCCGCCGCTGCGGCCGGTGCGGCCGAACTCGTCGACCATGCGGTCGATGACGGCCTCCGCGGGGTGCTCGGTCCAGGTGCCGCCCGCCTCCTCGACGGCCGCCCGGGTCTCCTTACGGATCTTGCGGGGCAGGGTGAGGGTCAGCTCGTCCATCAGGGAGAGCACCTTCGCCGGGTAGCCGGCCTGGCCCGCCGCCTGTTCGACCGACGCGGGCTCGACGCCCTCGCCGACCATCGCGACGCCCTCGTTGATGAAGTGGCCGATGACGCGGGAGGTGAAGAACCCGCGCGAGTCGTTCACGACGATCGGCGTCTTGTTGATCTGCCGGACGAGGTCGAAGGCGCGGGCCAGCGCCTCGTCCCCGGTGCGCTCGCCCCTGATGATCTCGACCAGCGGCATCTTGTCGACCGGCGAGAAGAAGTGCAGGCCGATGAAATCGGTCTGCCGCCGGACGCCTTCGGCGAGGGCGGTGATGGGCAGCGTCGAGGTGTTGGAGCACAGCAGCGCGTCGGGGGCGACGACGTCCTGGATCTCCTGGAACACCTTGTGCTTGAGCGACGGGTCCTCGAAGACGGCCTCGATGACGGTGTCGCAGCCGGCGACGTCCTGCGGGTCGGCGGTGGGGGTGATCCGCGCGAGCAGCGCGTCCGCCTTCTCCCGGGTGGTGCGGCCGCGGGAGACGGCCTTCGCGCAGAGCTTCTCGGAGTACGCCTTGCCCTTCGCGGCGGACTCGGCCGACACGTCCTTGAGGACGACCTCGATGCCCGCGCGGGCGCACGAGTAGGCGATGCCCGCGCCCATCATGCCCGCGCCGAGGACGGCGACCCTGCGGACCGCGCGGGGCTCGATGCCCTGCGGGCGGTTGGCCCCCGAGTTGACCGCCTGGAGGTCGAAGAAGAACGCCTGGATCATGTTCTTCGCGGTCTGGCCGGTGACCAGCTCGGTGAAGTAGCGGGCCTCGATGGTCAGGGCGGTCTCGAAGTCCACCTGGGAGCCCTCGACGGCGGCCGCGAGGATGTTGCGGGGGGCCGGGTAGGGGGCGCCGTTGAGCTGCTTCTTGAGGTTGGCCGGGAACGCGGGCAGGTTCGCGGCGAACTTCGGGTGGGCGGGGGTGCCGCCGGGGATGCGGTAGCCGGGCTCGTCCCAGGGCTGGTGCGACTCGGGGTGGGCGTCGATGAAGGCGCGGGCCTTCTCCAGCATCTCCTCGCGGGTGGCGGCCACTTCGTGGATCAGGCCGTTGTCGAGCGCGCGCCGCGGCGGGTACTGGGTGCCCTGGAGGAGGACCTTGAGGAGGGCGTCGGCGATGCCCATGAGGCGGACGGTGCGGGTGACGCCGCCGCCGGCCGGGAGCAGGCCCAGGGTGACCTCGGGCAGGCCGATCTTCGAGCCCGGCGCGTCCAGGGCGACACGGTGGTGGCTGGCCAGGGCGATCTCGTAGCCGCCGCCCAGGGCCGCGCCGTTGATCGCCGCGACGACCGGCTTGCCGAGGGTCTCGATGCGGCGCAGGGAGTTCTTGATGCCGAGGCCGGTCTCGAAGACGGCCTGAGCGTCCTCGGGGCCGGCCTTCATCATGTCCTTGAGGTCACCGCCCGCGAAGAAGGTCTTCTTGGCGGAGGTGTAGATGATGCCGCGGATGGCGTCCCGCTCGGCCTCGGCGCGGTCGGCGATCGCCGCGATGGAGTCCTTGAACGCCTGGTTCATGGTGTTCGCGGACTGGTGCGGGTCGTCGAGGACGAGGGTGACGATGCCGGTGTCGTCCTGTTCCCAGCGGATGGTGGTGCTGGCGGTCATATGCGTGTCTCCGTGAAGGTGAAGTCAGGTGCGGCGGGTGGGGGCGGGAGGCGAGGTGGGGCGGTGGGTCGGCACCGGCGCCGGGCCCGTGCGGGCCGGTGGCTCGGTCGTCCGCCGGGCGCGGCCGGGGACGGGACGGTGGCCCCGCGGTGCTACACCCGCTCCACGACGGTCGCGATGCCCATGCCACCGCCGACGCACAGGGTGGCCAGCCCGTACCGCAGGTCGCGGCGTTCCAGTTCGTCGACCAGCGTGCCGAGGATCATCGCGCCGGTGGCGCCCAGCGGGTGCCCGAGGGCGATCGCGCCGCCGTTGACGTTCACCTTGTCCAGCGACAGGCCCATGTCCTTGACGAAGCGCAGCACCACCGCGGCGAAGGCCTCGTTGATCTCGACGAGGTCGATGTCGTCGATGGTCAGCCCGGCCTTGGCGAGCGCCTTGCGGGTGGCGGGCGCCGGGCCGGTGAGCATGATGGTCGGCTCGGAGCCGGAGACGGCCACGGAGACGACGCGGGCGCGGGGCGTCAGGTCGTACCGCTCCCCCACCTCGCGCGAGCCGATGGCGACCAGGGACGCCCCGTCGACGATGCCGGAGGAGTTGCCCGCGTGGTGCACGTGGTCGATCTTCTCGACCCAGTGGTACTTCTGGAGGGCGACGGCGTCGAAGCCGCCGAGGTCGCCGATGTCCTTGAAGGACGGCTTCAGCCCGGCCAGCGAGTCGGCGGTGGTGCCGGGGCGCAGGAACTCGTCGTGGTCCAGGACGGTGAGCCCGCTGCGGTCCTTCACCGGTACCACCGAACGCTCGAAGCGGCCGTCCTTCACGGCGGCGGCGGCCCGCTCCTGGGAGAGCGCCGCGTACTCGTCGACGTCCCGGCGGGAGAAGCCCTCGATGGTGGCGATGAGGTCGGCGCCGATGCCCTGCGGCACGAAGCCGGTCTCGAAGTTGGTCATCGGGTCGGCGAACCAGGCGCCGCCGTCGGAGGCCATCGGCACCCGTGACATCGACTCGACGCCGCCGGCGAGGACCAGGTCCTCCCAGCCGGAGCGGACCTTCATCGCGGCCAGGTTGACGGCTTCGAGGCCCGAGGCGCAGAAGCGGTTCTCCTGGACGCCGGCGACGGTGTCGGGCAGGCCGGCGGCGATGGCGGCGACGCGCGCGATGTCGGAACCCTGGTCGCCGACGGGGCCGACGACGCCGAGGACGATGTCGTCGATGGCGGCGGGGTCGAGGCCGGGGAAGCGCGCCTGGATCTCGTGGATCAGGCCGACCACCAGGTCGATCGGCTTGGTCCCGTGCAGGGAGCCGTTGGCCTTGCCCCGGCCACGAGGGGTGCGGATCGCGTCGTAGACGTACGCGTCTGTGGTCACGGAAGTGCCTTTCAACAGGGGGTGTTCAGGACAGCAGCGAGCGGCCGATGATCTCCTTCATGATCTCGGTCGTGCCGCCGTAGATGGTCTGGACGCGTCCGTCGGTGAAGGCCTTCGCGACGCGGTACTCGGTCATGTAGCCGTAGCCGCCGTGGAGCTGGAGGCAGCGGTCGGCGACGCGCTTCTGGAGTTCGGTGGCCCACCACTTGGCCATGGAGGCGTGCACGGCGTCGAGGGTGCCCGCGGCGTGGTCCTCGATGCAGCGGTCGAGGAAGGCCCGGGTGACGGCGCACTCGGTGGCCATCTCGGCGATCTCGAACCGGATGTGCTGGAGCTTGGCGAGCTTGCGCCCGAAGGCCTCGCGCTCCTTGACGTAGGCCGTGGTGATCTCCAGCAGGTGCTCGGCGGCGGCGATGGCGGCGACGGCGATGCCCATGCGCTCCTGCGCCAGGTTCGTCATCAGGTGGATGAACGCGCCGTTCGGCTCGCCGAGCAGATTCTCCTTGGGCACCCGTACGTCGTGGAAGAACAGCTCGGCCGTGTCCTGCGCCTTCTGGCCGATCTTGTCGAGGTTGCGGCCGCGCTCGAAGCCCTCCGCGCCGCGCTCGACGACGAGCAGGGACAGGCCGTGCGCGCCGCCCTCGGGGGTGGTCTTCGCGACGACGATCACGAGGTCGGCGAGGATGCCGTTCGAGATGAAGGTCTTCGAGCCGTTGAGCAGCCAGTGGTCGCCCTTGTCCTCGGCGGTGGTGCGGATGCCCTGGAGGTCGGATCCGGCGCCGGGCTCGGTCATGGCGATCGCGGTGATCAGCGAGCCGTCGCAGAAGCCGGGCAGCCAGCGCCGCTTCTGCTCGTCGGTGCCGAGGGAGGTGAGGTACGGGCCGATGATGTCGTTGTGCAGGCCGACGGCGAGCCCGGCCGCGCCGGCCCGGGTGAACTCCTCGGCCAGCACCGCGCTGTAGCGGAAGTCGGGGTCGCCGCCGCCCCCGTACTCCTCGGGGACGGCGAGTCCGAGCAGGCCCTGGCGGCCGGCGGCGAGCCAGGCCTCCCGCGCGACGATGCCGTCCTTCTCCCACTGCTCGTAGTGCGGGGTCACCTCCTTGGCGAGGAAGGTGCGCACGGTCTCGCGGAACGCCTCGTGCTCGGCGCTGAACAGGCGTCGTTCCATGCTCGCGATCAACTGCCTTTCTTCGGGGGGTCGGTGGGTCCGTCGCCGGTCAGGGCGGGTACGTCCCAGTCGCGGGCCACGTCCGCGGTGTCGGCGCCGGGCCGGGCGGGCGGGCGCCGGACCGCGGTGGGTGTGCGCGTGAAGCGGGGGGCGGGGGCGGGCTGGGTGATGCCGCCGTGCTCGACGAAGGTGCCGCGGGCGGCCAGATGCGGGTGCCCGGGTGCCTCGCGCAGCGACAGGACGGGGGCGACACAGGCGTCCGAGCCCTCGAAGACGGCCGTCCACTCCTGCCGCGTGCGCTCCTTGAAGCGCGCGGCGACGGCCTCGCGCAGCTCGCCCCAGCGGGCCAGGTCCGAGCGGGCGGGGGCGGTGTCGGCGAGGCCGAGGAGGTCGCTGAACTCGTCGTAGAACTGCTGTTCAAGGGCGCCGACCGCCATGTACTGGCCGTCGGCCGTCTCGTACGTGCCGTAGAAGGGGCAGCCGCCGTCCAGCAGGTTGGCGCCGCGCCGGTCCTGCCAGCCGCCCGCAGCGAGCATGCCGTGGATCATCGAGGCGAGGTGGGCGGTGCCGTCGACGATGGCGGCGTCGACGACCTGGCCGGTGCCGGTGGCGCGGGCGTGGTGGAGGGCCGCGAGGATGCCGACGACGAGGTAGAGGGAGCCGCCCGCGTAGTCCCCCACGAGGTTCACCGGGACGGTCGGCGGCTCGTCGGGCCTGCCGATCATGCCGAGGGTGCCGGTCGGGGCGATGTAGGCGATGTCGTGCCCGGCGCGCTGGGCCAGGGGGCCGTCCTGGCCCCAGCCGGTCATGCGTCCGTAGACCAGCTTCGGGTTCCGGGCGTGGCAGTCGGCGGGGCCGACGCCGAGGCGCTCGGCGACACCCGGCCGGTAGCCCTCGATCAGCACGTCCGCGCGGTCGACGAGTCCGAGCACGCGCGCGGTCCCGCCCTCGGCCTTCAGGTCGACGAGCACCGAGCGCTTGTTGCGGTTGGTGACATCGAACTCGGGGGCGATGCCGAGGCTGCTGCCGCCCGGCCGGTCGACCCGGACGACGTCGGCGCCGAGGTCGGCGAGCAGCATCGCGGCGAACGGTCCGGGACCGATCCCGGCCAGCTCGACCACCCGCACCCCGGCGAGCGGCCCGCTGTGCTCCTCGTGCATCCCCGCGCCTGTCCCTGCCATCCGGCCACGCCCCCAGCCCGTCTGTGACACAACTGATGTAACACCAACGATGCTATGAACGCGGACGGGTCAGCACAACCCCCTGAAGAGCAAGCGCTTAGCCAATTTCGGGTGGCGCTCCGGCGGCGCGGTCCGCGTCGAGCTCGGCCAGGCGGCGCTTGGGCGCGATCGCCCGGTAGCTCTCCTCGACCCAGTCGCAGAGCAGCCCCGTGTCCGGTACGCCCTTCTCCTCCAGCGGGATCCGCACCCAGCCCGACCGGCCGAGCCCGTACCGGGCGGGCGCGGCGCCGGGGGCGGTGAGCGCGTGGGCGTGCGTCTCCTCGTCCGTGAGCTTGACCGTCATGCCCATCGGGTGGCTGCCGTCGGTGACGCCCAGGAAGGCGAACACCTTCTGGTGCACCTTCAGGGCCGACTCGCCCCAGGGGAACTCCTCGGTGGCGCCCGGCAGTCCGAGGGCGAACTCCCGCACCCGCTCCCAGGTGCGCAGGGTCTTGCGCGACGGTGTGCTCCGCTCGGCCACGGCGGCCTCCGGTGATCGGGAGGGCCCCGGGCAGGGCCCGCTTCCTCCTCACGCTAGCCTCAGCCACCGACAACGGCGCGGGACGCACGATGAGGGGTGTCATGAACGAGTCTGACAAGCCCGGCGGCACGGACAGGGCGTACGACGTGGTGCTCTTCGGGGCGACGGGGTTCGTGGGCGTGCTCACGGCCGAGTACCTCGCCGCCCACGCCCCGGAGGGACTGCGCTGGGCGATCGCGGGCCGGGACACCGCCAAGCTGGAGCGGCTGCGCGAGCGGCTCACCGGGATCGACCCCGAGTGCGCGGTGCTGCCGCTGGTGCGCGCGGACGTCGCCGATCCGGCGAGCCTGCGCGAACTGGCCGCCCGCGCGCGTGTGGTGGCCTCCACCGTCGGGCCGTACCTGGAGTACGGGGAGGGGATCGTCGCCGCGTGCGCCGACGCGGGCACGGACTACGTGGACCTGACGGGCGAGCCGGAGTTCGTCGACCTGATGTACGTGCGGCACGACGCCCGCGCGCGTGAGACGGGCGCCCGCCTGGTGCACGCCTGCGGTTTCGACTCGGTGCCGCACGACCTGGGCGCCTACTTCACCGTGCGGCAGCTCCCTGAGGGGGTGCCGCTGCGGGTCGACGGTTTCGTGCGGTCGAACGCGCGGTTCTCGGGCGGCACGTTCGCGTCCGCGCTCAACCAGTTCGCGCGCGGGCGGCAGATGATCGCGGCCCAGCGCGACCGGCGGCGCCACCAGCCGCGCCTGGTGGGCAGGACGGCGTACGCGCCGACGTCCGCGCCGCGCTACGCCAAGGAGGTCGGGGCGTGGGCGCTGCCGCTGCCGACGATCGACCCGCAGGTGGTGCAGCGCTCCGCGCGCGCCCTGGAGCGCTACGGCCCGGACTTCCGCTACCGGCACTACGCGGCGGTGCGGTCGCTGCCGGTCGCGGTCGGCGGGGTCGCCGCCGCGGGCGCGCTGTTCGCGGCGGCGCAGGTGGCGCCCGCGCGGCGCTGGCTGGGCGGGCGGCTGGTCCCCGGGGACGGCCCCGACGCGGAGCGCCGGGCCAAGAGCTGGTTCTCGGTGCGGTTCGTGGGCGAGGGCGGCGGACGGCGGGTGTTCACGGAGGTGTCCGGAGGGGACCCCGGCTACGGGGAGACCGCGAAGATGCTGGCCGAGTCGGCGCTGTGCCTGGCGCAGGACGATCTGCCCGACACCGCGGGGCAGGTCACCACGGCGGTGGCGATGGGGGACGCGCTGACCGGGCGGCTGCGAAGCGCCGGGATCACCTTCCGGGTGGCGGCCGAGCGCTGAACCCGCGCCGCTACAGGGCCGCCAGCGCGTCCCGGCACAGGCGGTCCGCGCGCCGGGTCGTCTCCGGCTGGCGGTAGGCGGGGGTGAGGGACAGGGTGTGCGCGCACGCGGTGTCCAGGGACACGCGGTGGCCCACCGAGACGTACACCGGCTTGACGCCGGTGCGGGTGCGCAGGGCGCGGCCGACCTCCTCGGCGCCGTCGAGGAGCGGGGCCGCGCTCCCCCGCTCCGGCCGCAACTCGCCCTCCGTGAAGACGAACGGGTTCTTGGCGACCCCCATCGTGGGGAGCCCGGTGAGCACGCCCAGATGGCTGGCGAGGCCGAAGCGGCGCGGGTGCGCGAGGCCGTAGCCGTCGCAGACCACCAGGCCGGGGTCGGTGCGCAGCGCCGCCAGGGCGTCGAGGACCGCGGGGAGTTCCCGGAACGCCAACAGGCCCGGGACGTAGGGGAAGGCGACCCGTCCGACAGCGGTCGCCTCCTCGACGACGTCGAGCGTGACCGGGTCCAGGACCACCGCGGCGGCGGCGACGAGGTCGCGCGCGTCGTCGTAGGCGACGTCGATCCCGGTGACCGGGCCCGCGCCGGGCGGCGGACCCGTCTCGTCGAGGACGACGCGGTCGCGCAACGCGTCCTGCACCGCCCGTGCCGCCGCCTCGTCGGCCGGCCAGCCCGCCGGAATCCCGGTGATCGTCCCCATGCCGCACACCCTAGACGCCCGTTCCCGGCGGCTCCGCGACCTGTAGCATGTAAGCCATGAAGCAGATTACTGACCCTTACATCGTTGAGCCGGGCGTCCCCTCGGTCGAGGTGTTCCGGCGGTTGCGGACGGACGCGGGGCTCTCCGACCGGAGTCCGCGGGCCGCGGCGCTCGCCCTGCCGAACACCTGGTTCGGCGTCCTGCTGCGGCACCGCGGCGAGGAGATCGGGATGGGCCGGATCATCGGGGACGGCGGCACGGCGTTCCAGATCGTCGACATCTGCGTGCACCCCGCCCACCAGGGCCGGGGCCTCGGCCGGCGGATCATGGCGGCCCTCACCGACGAGCTGGAGCGCCGGGCGCCCGCGTCCGCGTACGTGTCCCTGATCGCGGACGGCCCCGCCAGGTTCCTCTACGAGAAGTTCGGCTTCGTGGAGACGTCCGCGTACGGGTCGGTGGGCATGTCCCGGGTGATGCCGGGCGCTTCCTAGGGCCCGACCGCCGGTGACCGGGTGGGGGTTCGCGGCTCCCAGAGGCCCGCGCGGCGCAGCGACTGCGGGCAGTGCAGGTAGATCTCGTCGATGTCCAGCAGCAGGGCGAGCCGCGGGCGCTGCCCCCTGACCTCCATCAGGTCGAAGAAGGGCGCGTCGGTGAGGATCCGGGCGCGGCCGTTGACCCGCAGGACGTCCGTCGCGCCGGGTATCAGGAACAGCAGGCCCGCGTGCGGGTTCTGGAGGATGTTGTGGAAGCTGTCGCCCCGCCGGTTGCCGGGGCGGTCCGGCAGGGCGAGCGTGCCGTCGTCGACGACGTGGGCGAACCCGGGGCCGTCGCCGCGCGGCGACACGTCGCAGCCGCCCCGCGCGTCGGAGGTGGCGAGCAGGCAGAACGGCGAGCGGGCGATGAGGTCCCGGTCCTGCCGGTCGAGCCGGTCGTGGACCTTGTCGATCACGATGGGGTGCGGCTCGCCGAGGATCTCCCGCAGCTGGTCCGGGTCGCGCAGCTCCACCTGGCCGGTGGCCGGCTCGCGGGTTTCGGTGGCGTACGGCAAGCCGTCTCCTGAGGTCGTGCGGGTGGCGCCCAGCCGGACATCACCCCCGTGTTCGAATGTGAGGTTAGCCTGACCTTACCTGTGGTCTGACCTCACCTGTGGAGGGTGTCGCTCCGGATGGCGGCCGGGCGCCGTACACGCCGGTGAACAGGGCGGATCCGGCTGAGCCCGGCGCACCTGGCTGGACGGGGTGGCCGCCGTGTGCGCGGACCGGATCACCGGGCGCGTGGCCGGGAGGCCCGGGCCTCCCGGGCGGCCTGCGGCCTACCGCACCAGGCGGGCCGCCCTGCCGTGCTCCCCCGCCGCCCAGCAGCCGCCGTCGCGGGCGCAGTCCACGGTGTCGTACGAGCCCGGGTCGACCGTGCGCCAGGAGCGGCCGCCGTCCGTGGTGAGGTCGGTGCCCGTCGGGCCGACCGCGAGGGCGGCGCCGCGGCGGTGCGGGAGCCAGGCGACGCCGGAGCGGTAGGCGGGCGGTCCGGTGGTGGCCGCCGTCCAGGTGCGGCCCGCGTCGCCGGTGACGGCGGCGGCGCGCGGCGAGGGCTGGTCGGCGCGGTAGTCGCCGCCGACGGCGATGCCGTGCGCGCGGTCGCGGAAGGCGAGGCCGAAGACGCCGCGCGCCGGGTCGCCCGCGGGAACCGTCGTGGTGCCGGCCCGCCAGGTCCGCCCGCGGTCGGCGGAGTGCAGCACGCGGGCGTCCGCGCCGCCGCCCGTCGCCAGCCAGACGTCCCGGGGGCCCGACGTCACCAGGCACTGCCCGGACGCGGCGAAGCCCGCCTCACCGGGCAGCGCGGGCGGCATCCCGGCGCTCGGCAGCACCGACCAGGACCGGCCGCCGTCGCGGGTCGACAGGAGGCGGAACCGGCCGTCGACCGGATCGCTCATCGCCAGCCCGTGCCGGGGGTCGAAGAACGCCACGCAGTCGTAGAACGCCTTCGGGTCGGTGTTGCGGAACGACTCCGTCCAGGTGGCGCCGGCGTCGTCCGTGCGGAAGATCCGGGAGGCGTCGCCCTCGCCGATGGCCAGGACGACGGCGCGGCGCGTGCCGAACGCCTCGACGTCGCGCAGCTCCAGACCGGCCGCCCCGGGCGGGGACACGTCGCGCCAGTGCCGGCCGCCGTCGGTGGTGCGCAGGACGGTGCCCCCGGTCCCGGCCAGCCAGGCGGCGGACCGGTCGACGGCCGCGAGGCCGCGGAACCGCACGTCCGTCCGCGAGGTCTCCGTCGGGTGCCAGGACGGCTGCCGCACGGACGCGGATGCGGATACGGGTGTGGATACGGATGCGGGTGTGGATACGGGCGCGGACGCGGACGCGGTCGTCGGGTTCGTGCCGACGGCGAGGACGCCCAACAACGCCGTCACCACCGGGCCCAGGACGCGCGGGATCCTCCGGCGTCTCGATGTTCGCGGTCTCCCCATGGCGCGCGAAGCTAGCCCACCGTCCCGGCCGCGTCCAGAGCACCGCGAAACGACCTTGATTGAAACCGGTGACAGAGGTCACTTGTTTTTCGTCCGACATCAGGTGCACGGATTCTCTCGTTCCGCCGTCTAGTCGAGAGAGGCCCTCAGAGCGTCCGTCGCTCTCCGTCCAGTCGTAAGGGAGCAGGCGTTGTCCACCGTCATCGAGCAAGCCGTCGAGGCCCGTCTCGTCGCCGCCGCGCCACGCATGGCGAGCATCCCCGCGACCCTGCGCTACGACACGCACGACCCGTTCGCCGTCCGCATGTCGTTCCCGGCGGCGGCGACCCTGGAGGGCGTCGACGTGTCCTGGACGTTCGCCCGCGAGCTGCTGACCGGCGGCCTGACCGAGTCCGTCGGCGCGGGGGACGTCCGCGTGCGCCCGTACGGATACGACCGTACGGTCCTGGAGTTCCACGCGCTGGAGGGCACCGCCGTCGTCCATCTGCGCTCGGACGACGTACGGCAGTTCCTGACGGGCACGACGCGGCTGGTGCCGACGGGCGACGAGGGCCGGCACATGGACGTGGACGGGTACCTGGCCGAGCTGCTGCGCGACGCGCTCTGACCGTCTCCCCCGGTCGGGCGGGGAGCCGGCCGGGGCCATCGGGGCGACGCGGTCTCAGCCACCGCCCCCGTCCGACGCCCGCGCCGCCTCCGCGGACTTCACGGCCGCCTCCAGTGCCGTGCGGATCTCCGGCACGGCGGGTCCGGCGAGGGCGGCGAGAGCGGTGAGCCGGTCCGCGTACCGGCGGCGCTCGCGGCCTGAGAGCAGGCCCCGGAAGTGTCCGGCGGCGGCGAGGACGAGGAGGGCCGCCCGGTCGGGGTGGACGGCGTCGGGCGCGTCGGGCCCGGTCAGCGCGTTCCTGGCCTCCATGCGCAGCACCTCCACGTACCCGGCGCGGAGCAGCGTGTACCGGGTGCCGGGGAACAGGCCGAGGACGCGGCGCCGTTCGGCCGCGAGCCAGCCCGCCGCGACGAGCTCGCGGCGCACCGTGTCCCGGGTCAGGCGGGCCCGGTGGGTGATCAGGCGGCGCCAGGAGCGTGGCCGCGACTCCTGGATCAGTTCGAGGAGCTGGTCGAGGACGGGGTCGTCGGTGCGGCCGTCCGGCACCGGGGTGACGACGCCGTCGATCTCGCGGACGAGGCCGCGCGCGGCGAGCTCGGCGAGGGCCCCGGCGCGCACGGCGAGGGCCAGGTCGGGGGCGCCGGTCACCCGGTCCTTGCCGGGGTCGTACGCGACGAGGAGCAGGCGGGCGGGGAGCGACGGGGAGCCTTGGGGCACGTCCCCACGATAATTCTTTGACAGCCCCCGGGCAGCTCCCTAGCGTGGATGCCGGTTCTGTTGCCGTCGAAACGGAGAAGGACGTTGCTCCTCTGAGGTCTTGAGACACCGCGCGTGTTCCGCAGCCGCTGCGTGCTGCGCGATCCGTGTCGTGCGAGACCTCGGCGCATGAGCCGTCCTCCCCTCGGTACAGGCCCTTTTTTCGTTGCCCGGGTCCCGCGGTGTCTCGAACGCGTCGCATCACGTCACCGTTCGCACCGAGCAACCGCGAGGCCTGTATGTCACATCCCCGGAGCAGTCCCGGTTCCCCCACGATCTCCGTCGCCGTCACCGGAGTCGACTACGCCTGGCCGGACGGCACCGGCGTCTTCGACGGCCTCCAGGTCGCCTTCGGCCCCGGCCGCACCGGACTGATCGGCACCAACGGCTCGGGAAAGTCGACCCTGTTGAAGCTGATCGCCGGTGAGCTGCGGCCCGCCGAAGGCACCGTGCGGGTGGCCGGCGAGGTCGGTCACCTGCCGCAGAACGTCACGCTGGACACCGCGCTGCGCGTCGACGACGTCCTCGGGATCGCCGGCGTCCGCACCGCGCTGCACGCCATCGAGTCGGGCGACGTGGCCGATGAGCACTTCGCCGTGGTCGGCGACGACTGGGACGTGGAGGAGCGCACCGTCGCCACGCTCGCCCAACTCGGCCTGGACCACATCGATCTGGACCGCACGGTCGGGGAGCTGTCGGGCGGCGAGTCGGTCCTGCTGCGCCTCGCGGCGCTGCTGCTGCGCCGCCCCGACGTGCTGCTGCTCGACGAGCCCACCAACAACCTGGACCGGTACGCGCGACAGCGGCTGTACGGGGCCGTGGAGCGCTGGCCCGGAGTGCTGATCGTCGTCAGCCACGACCGTGAACTCCTCGACCTGGTCGACCAGATCGCCGATCTGCGCGGCGGTGAGGTCACCCGGTACGGCGGCAACTACTCGGCGTACGAGGAGGCGCTGGCCGTCGAACAGGAGGCGGCGGAACGGCTGGTGCGGGTCGCGGAGTCGGACCTGAAGCGGCAGCGGCGCGAACTGACCGACGCGCACGTGAAGTTGGCGCGACGCAGGCGCTACGCACAGAAGATGTACGACACCAAGCGCGAGCCGCGGGCGGTGATGAAGCTGCGCAGCAGATCGGCGCAGGTCTCGGCGGGCAAGCACCGGATCGTGCACGAGGAGAAGCTGGCCGAGGCCAAGGAGCGGCTCGACGAGGCCGTGGAGGCGGTGCGCGACGACGACGAGATCCGTATCGAGCTGCCGTTCACGGCGGTGCCGCCGGGGCGTTCGGTGCTCACGCTGCACTCGCTGGCCCTGCCCTACGGGTCGGGGGTGAGCGGCGAGTTCGAGCTGCGCGGGCCGGAGCGGGTGGCGCTGGTCGGGCGCAACGGGGCGGGCAAGACGACGCTGCTGCGGACCATCGCCGGGGAGCTGGCGCCGGCCGGGGGCGAGGTGATCACGCACGTGCCGTGGCGGTTCCTGCCGCAGCGGCTCGACGTGCTCGACGACACGGCGACCGTCGCCGAGAACGTCGCCCGGTTCGCGCCGGACGCCGACGTCAACCGGATCCGGGCCCGGCTGGCCCGCTTCCTGTTCAAGGGCGCCAAGGCCGATCAGCGGGCGGCGACCCTGTCGGGCGGTGAGCGCTTCCGCGCGACGCTGGCCGCGCTGATGCTCGCCGAGCCCGCGCCGCAGCTGCTCCTGCTGGACGAGCCGACGAACAACCTGGACATGGCGAGCGTGCGCCGCCTGACGTCGGCCCTGGAGTCGTACGAGGGGGCGCTGATCGTGGCGAGCCACGACCTGCCGTTCCTGGAGTCGATCGGGGTGACCCGGTGGCTCGAACTGGGCGGCGGGACCGGGTGACCGCCCGCGGCACCCCGCCCCGCGAGAAGGAGGTGACGGCCGTGTAACGGGGTATTCCGCCGTGCCCGCCGCGCTGTGCATGATGGGCCCGCAGCCGTCGCCCCGCACCCGCGGCAGCGCGGCGCCGTGACCCGTGGAGACCCCCTGTGCCCAGCATGAAGGCCCTCGTCCGTCGGCCGGGCCCGCGCCCGGCCGACGGGCTCGTCACGCACGCCGAGCGCACTCCCGTCGCCCCGGGGAGGGCGCGGGCGCTGTGGCGGGTGTGTGTGGCGGTGCTGGAGGGGCACGAGTGGCAGACGGTCCCGGTGGAGCCGGGCGTCGCGCGGATCGTGACGCGCGTCGGCCGCTCCGTCAGCCGGGCGGGGGAACCCGGCACGCCGGACGGCGGCGGTGTACTGAAAGGGGGCGACACGCTCTACGTGGGACGCTGCGGACGCACGAACACGGCAGGGCTACGGCGACTGCGCGCCGCCTGCGAGCCGCTGGGCGCGCGTGCTGGAGCACGCCTCGCGCTTCCCGCGCTTCCTGCCCGTGCCGGAGGGAGCGGGCGCCCACGTGGCGCCGCAGGGCGGAACCCGCCTGCTCATGGCGGCCGGCGCGCCCGCGTCGGCGGAGTGGTCGGCGGGCCTCGGTCATGAGCCCGTTCCGGCTGACATCCCGGAGTTCGAGAAGCGTAAAAGATGTGTGACGTGTCTCTCAGTGCGGCTCCGTGACCTCTCCGCGTAACCCCAGCTCTTTATCGAGCGCTTAACCTACGGCAACGTAACCTACGACACCGTAGGTAGTACCGCTCGTACCGCTCGCTGTACCTCCGTCCCCCAGGAGCTTCCCGTGACCGTCATCTCTCCCCGCCTCGGCTCGTCGACCACATGGACCGACGCCCGCCTTCTGTACGCGCTGGAGGAAGTGGTCGAGAAGGAGCTGAACCGCCATCTGAAGGTCGCCAAGGACTGGATGCCGCACGAGTACGTGCCCTGGTCCGACGCCCGGAACTTCCCCGGCCTCTTCGAGGACGGCGAGGCCTGGCGGAAGGACCAGTCGAAGGTCACCGAGGTCGGCCGCACCGCGCTGATCGTCAATCTGCTGACCGAGGACAACCTCCCCAGCTACCACCACGAGATCGCGACCCTCTTCGGCCGCAACGGCGCGTGGGGCACCTGGGTGCACCGCTGGACCGCCGAGGAGGGCCGGCACGGCATCGTGATGCGCGACTACCTCCTCGCGTCGCGCGCCGTCGACCCGGACCAGCTGGAATCCTTCCGCATGTCCCACATGAGCGAGGGCTACGAGTCGGACAACAACCACTCGATGCTGCACTCGATCGCGTACGTCGCGTTCCAGGAGCTGGCGACCCGGATCTCGCACCGCAACACCGGCCACCAGTCCGGCGACCCGGTCTGCGACCGCATGCTGTCGCGCATCGCGACCGACGAGAACCTGCACATGGTGTTCTACCGGAACCTGCTGAAGGCCGCCTTCGAGCTGGCGCCCGACCTGACGATGCAGTCCGTGCGCGACGTCGTCGTCGACTTCCGGATGCCCGGGCACGGCATCCCCGGCTTCGAGCGGGCCGCCGCGCAGATGGCGATCGGCGAGGTCTACAACCTGCGGATCCACCACGACGACGTGATCCAGCCCGTGCTGCGGTTCCTGAAGGTCATGGAGATCGGCGGGCTCGGCCCGGAGGGCGTCAAGGCTCAGGAGGAGCTGGGTCTGTTCATGAACGGCCTGGACACCGAGGCGTCCAAGTTCGACGAGAAGCTCGCGGCGCGCAAGGCGCGGATGGCGGCCAGGGCCGCGGCCGTGTAGGTCCGGCCGCACCGGTCGCACGGGCCGTGGTCGCGGCCGCTCGTTCACCGGGCGGCCGCGACCACGGCCCTTCGCGTGCGCGCGACGCGCGCCACCCTCCCGATCACGATGGGTGACATCGGTCTGTCCGGCCGTGCGTTCACATCCATGGCGATCCTGTGCAGCTTTGACCGCCTTACCCCGCAGAACTCGGACGAGACCGCCCAACTCGCCGCCCGCGTCCCGCCGATGGCGTGATAACACGGAGTGATCGAACAGAAGGAGGCTCGCCCGCATGGGTATCTTCAACCGTCGTCACCCGGTCGCGACCATCGACCCGGCCCCGGCCGTCGTCAGCCCTCGCACCCCGTTCCCGGGCGAGAGCACCGGCGAGGTCGCGCTCGATCCCCGGCTGCGGGCGCTGTCCGGGCAGTGGACCATCGACCGGCCGCACAGCCGGATCGGCTTCTCCGTGCGGCACGCCATGGTCACCACCGTGCGGGGCGCCTTCGCCGACTACGACTCGACGCTGTACTTCGACGGCGCGGTGCCGTCCCGCTCCCGCGCCGAGCTGGTGATCCGGGTCGCCAGCGTGGACACGGGCGTGGAGCAGCGTGACGCGCACATCGTGGGCCGGGACTTCTTCGACGCGGCCCAGCACCCGGAGATGGTGTTCCGCAGCACCTCCACGGTCCACGAGGGCGGCGGGACGTTCCGCATGGCCGGGGACCTGACGATCCGCGGGGTGAGCCGCCCGGTGGATCTCCAGCTCGACTATCTGGGCTCGGTGCTGGACCCGTTCGGCTTCGAACGGTCCGGGTTCGACGGCACCACGACCATCGACCGCACCGAGTGGGGGCTGGTCTACAACAAGCGCCTGGAGGCGGGCGGCACCATGGTCAGCGAGAAGGTGCGCCTGCAATTCGACATCTCGGCGGTGCGGGCCGCGCCGGAGGGTTAGGGCCGGTCCTCCGCGCCCCGGTGCCCCCGGCGCCCCGCATCCGTGGGTCAGCCGCGCCGGAGCTGATGCCGCTCCTTCTCGGAGAGCCCGCCCCAGACGCCGAAGCGTTCGTCGTTGGCCAGGGCGTAGTCGAGACAGGCCGGGCGGATCTCGCAGAGGCGGCAGATCTGCTTAGCCTCTCTGACCGAGCTGCCCGGTTCCGGGAAGAAGAAGTCGCCGCCGGTCTGGGCGCACAGGGCCTGGTCCTGCCAGGTGGGTTCGGCAGGCGGAAGGGTCGTCGTCGCGTGCATGGGGCGAGCCTCCCGCCCGGCGAAAAACGTTCGATCAACGCGCGATCAACGCCGCACCGGGCGGGGCACCTCCCCGGCTACCGCTGGTCCGGATCGCCCCTGAGCACGGCGAACCCGGCGCCGTGCGGGTCGGCGAGCTGGGCGATCCGCCCCACCCCGGGGACGTCGACCGGGGCCGAGCGGATGTCGCCGCCGAGCCGCCGCGTCGTCGACGCCGTCGCGTCCACGTCCGGGACGTGGAAGTACGGCGTCCAGTAGCCGCCCTCCCCGGCCCGCACCGGCTCGGGGTCCAGGGGGACGATCCCGCCGAACATGGCGTTCTCGTCCGTGCCCGCCGGGTTCACCGTCGTGTACGTGCCGCCGGGGAACTCCACGTCGAACGCGCCCCAGCCGAAGACCGTGCCGTAGAACGTCCGGGCGGCGGCGAGGTCGGGGGTGTACAGCTCCAGCCAGTTCAGCCCGCCGTCCTCCGTCACGTGCTCCAGGCCCCGGTGGACGCCCGGCTGCCAGATGCCGAACGACGCGCCGCCGGGGTCGGCGATCATCGCCATGCGGCCCAGGTCGCCGACGTCCGTCGCCGGGAGGAGGACGGTGCCGCCGGCCTGCTCGGCCGTCTTGACCGTGGCTTCGGCGTCACCCGTCCCGAAGTAGACGCTCCAGGCCGGCTCGCCCTGCTCGGCGGTGACCGTCATGGCGCCGGACACCGCCTTGTCACCGAGGCGGAAGGTGCCGTACCCGCCGAACTCGGGACCGGCCGACGCGAACCGCCAGCCGAAGAGTCCGCCGTAGAAGGAGACCGCGCCGTCCAGGTCCGGGGTGCCGAGGTCCAGCCAGACCGGTCCGCCGTTCACGAAGTCTGTGGTGATCATGGTCGTGCCCTCTCCGTCGAGGGAATGTCCCGTGTGTGCTCCGGACCTCCGAGTCTTCCACCGCCCACTGACAATCGCCGTCCCACCACGCCTGACCAGGCAAGGTACGGACCATTCGGCCACCCCCCGGTCGCCTTCAACACCTGAACGCGATCAATTCCTGGGAGCGCTCCCCGTCCTAAGTCTTGACGCCTCTTGCCGCTCTCGCCACAGTGGGGCTCCCCCACACCCCCCACATGTCGGGAGTCTCGATCGTGATATCTCGCAGACTGTTCCTCGCCGGCGCCGCCACCACCGCCGCAACGGCGGCCACCTCCCTGGCCTGGCCGGCCTGGACCGCGGGCGCCGCGCCCGCCACCTGTGAACTGGCCCTGGAGAACAAGTCGTTGAGCGGTACGGTCAACGCGTACGTCACCGGGCACGAGCAGTCCACGGGCAACTGGGTGCTCCTGAAGGCCGACGGCGGCGTCTACCGCCCGGCCTCTCCGAGCGCCCCGCAGACCCCGCTGCCCGTCGACTGCGCCATCCCGCTGGGCGCGGCGGGCTCCGCGCCGAAGGTGGTGACGCTGCCTCAGATGTACGGCGCGCGCGTGTACTTCGTGCGCAACGACACGCTCGACTTCTTCCTCAACCCGGGCCCCTCCCTGGTCGAACCGGCCTTCGCCACCGAGGCGGACCCGAACTACGGCAAGACCTGGTCGTTCTGCGAGTTCACCTTCAACTCCGACCAGCTGTACGCGAACATCAGCTACGTCGACCTGGTCACCGCGCTGCCCATCGGGCTGACCCTGGAGGGCGACACCACCCACACCGTCGCCCCGCTGCCGGACGGCGCCGTCGACCGGATCGCCGCGGACCTCGCCGCGCAGGCCGCCGAGGACGGGCAGCCCTGGGACCAGCTCGTCATCAAGGGCGGCGACGGGAAGGTGCTCCGGGCGATCTCGCCGCAGAACCTCATGGCGCCGTTCTTCGGGCAGCCCGACCGGATGCCGTTCCGCGACTACTTCGACGCCTACGCCGACCAGGTGTGGGCCAAGTACGCGGGCACCGACCTGAGCATCGACCTCCAGGGCGGGCGCGGCGTGTTCACCGGCCGGGTCAGCGGCGGCACGCTCACCTTCAACGGCGGCCACACCTTCACCAAGCCGACCGCGAAGGACATCTTCACCTGCAACTACGGTCCGTTCGCCAACAACCCGGCGGACTCCGACGACAAGAAGGGGCTGCTGGCCCGGCTCGCCGCCGGATTCAACCGCGGCATCATGCTCACGCACCCCTCGCAGCCGAACGGCGCCGGGTCCGGGGACTACTACCGGGACGCGACGACGAACCACTGGTCGCGCATCGTGCACGCCAACTCGCCGATCGGCTACGCGTTCCCGTACGACGACGTGCGCCCCGACGGCGAGCCGGACGTCTCCGGCGCGGCGAACGACGGGAATCCGCGCCGTTTCACGGTGAGCGTCGGCTCCTAGGCCCGCCCGCGCCGGGCCGTCGCGTCACGCGCGGGCGTCCTCGCGGATCAGTTCCACCGCCTTCTCCGCGAGGGCGACCGTGGGCGCGTGCGTGTGGCCCCGGGTGATGTGCGGCATGACGGAGGCGTCGACGACGCGCAGCGCCTCGGTGCCGCGCACCCGCAGCCGGGGGTCGGTGACCGCGTCCGCGTCCGTGCCCATCCGGCAGGTGCCGACCGGGTGGTACAGGGTCTCCGCGCCGGCCCGGACGGCGCGGGCCAGCGCCTCGTCGTCGACGACGCCGGGGTAGCCGCCCAGGGGCGAGGCGTGCAGCGGGCTCAGGGCGGGATCCGCGAGCAGTTCCTCGGCGCGGCGCACCCCCGCGATCAGCGTGCGCAGGTCCTCGTCGGCGGTGAGGTAGTCCGGGTCGATGGCGGGCCCGGAGCCCGGGCCGGTCGGGGTGATGCGGCCCTCGCTGCGCGGTTGGAGCAGGACGACGCCGATGGTGAGTCCGTGCTCGGTGGGCGGGGTGAGCCCGTGGTTCACGAAGGGCACCGGCGCGAACAGCAACTCGACGTCCGGCGCGGTGAGTTCGGGGCGCGACGCGAGGAAGGCGACGGCCTCGCCGATGTTCGAGGTGAGCGGGCCGCGGCCGCCGAGCAGGAAGCGGGCGAGGTTGGCGGGGGTGTCGGCGCCGGTGAGCGAGACGGGCCGCGGGCAGCGGACGGTGACCGCGTAGGAGAGGTGGTCCTGGAGGTGGCGGCCGACGCCGGGCGCGATGACGCGGGGGGCGATGCCGGCGGCGGTCAGCGCCTCGGGGTCGCCGATCCCGGCCTGCTGGAGCAGGTGCGGCGAGCCGATGGCGCCGGCGCTGAGGACGACCTCGCGGGTGGCGCGCAGGGTGCCGGCGGGGATGCCTTCGGCGACGACCCCGGCGGCGCGGATGCCGTCGAAGTCGATCCGGGTGACGCGGGCGCCGGTGATGATGTCGAGGTTGGGGCGGCGGGCGGCGGGCTTGAGGTAGCCGTCGGCGGCGCTCCAGCGGCGGCCCCGGTACTGGTTGACCGGGGTCATGCCGAAGCCCGTGTGGTCCGCCTCGTTCACCTCCGTCAGTTCCCGCAGCCCCTGGGCGCGGCAGGCGTCGAGGAACGCGGCCGTGGTGGGGTTCGGGGCGCGCTGGGGCGAGATGTGGAGCGGGCCGTCGGTGCCGTACACCGACCGGGCGGGGCGTTCGCCGCCCCACCGTTCGGCGCGCCGGAAGTACGGGGCGAACGCGTCGTAGGCCCACTCCTCCCCCGCGGCCTCGCCCCAGGCGTCGTAGTCGGAGCGGTGGCCGCGCACCCACATCATCGCGTTGAGGGAGGAGGAGCCGCCGAGGGTGTGGCCGCGCGGCCAGTACAGCTCGCGGTCGTCCAGGGCGGGCTGCCCGGTGGTGGCGAGGTCCCAGTCGTACGGCGTCTTGAACAGTTTCGGGAAGGCGGCCGGTATCCGGATCTCCGTCTTGCGGTCGCGGGGCCCCGACTCGACGAGGGCGACCCGGACGGACGGGTCCTCGCTGAGCCGCCCCGCGAGGACGCACCCGGCCGAACCGGCTCCGACGATGACGTAGTCGTACGTGCGGTCCTTGCTCAACTCGGCTCCCTGGCTACGGTGGTGACCGCAGTGCGCGGTGCGGCGCACTGGTGTTACCGATGGTTTACACCTCGGCGGGGCCGACCGTACACAGCGGGTCGGGGTGGGCCCGGTGGTCTTGCGGGCCCACCCGTCGGTCCGTTCCGTCAGGTGCCGTCGATCAGGCGGGTGGCCTGGTCGGGGCTGAAGGTTCCGGCCGGGACGCCGGGGGCGGTGCCGCACCGGCCGTCCGAGTTTCCCGGCGTCTTGATCCAGAGCAGCATGTCGGCGCCGCCGCCTTCCTGCGGGCGGGTGCCGAGCTTGCGTCCGGCCGGGTTGCACCATTCACCGGCGAGCTTCCCGTTCCCGTTGCGGCTGGTGTCGACGACGACGTGCGAGCCGCCGCCGAGCGCCGCGTCCACCCCGTTCGCGTAGGTCGTCGAGGCGCTGGTGGAGTAGTAGTTGGAGACGTTGACCGCGAAGCCGCGTACGTCGGCGATGCCCGCGCCCCTGAGCCGTCCCGCCATGGTCGCGGCGTCGGTCCAGCCCGCGTTGCCCGCGTCCAGGTAGGCCCAGGTGCCGGGTGCCTTGGCCTTCAGCATGCGGGTCGCGTACGTGAGCATGCCCAGGCGGTCCTGGATCTGGGTGTCGCTCATGCAGGCGAAGTCGCCGAGCGCGTCCGGCTCGATGACGACGACGGCGGGCCGGTCCGCGAGGGCCGCCGCGAACGTGGAGATCCACGTCCGGTACGCGGCGACGCTCCCGGCGCCGCCCCCGGACTCGCCGCCGCACGCGTCGCGGCCCGGGATGTTGTAGGCGACGAGCACCGGCAGCCGGCCGTGACCGGCCGCCTTCCCCACGTAGTTCGCGACCTGTGCCCCGGTGGATCCGGTGCCGAACCAGGCGGCGATGGGCTGTTCCGCGATCTGGGTGCGGATGGCGGCCGCGCGGGCGCCGGTGGGGTGCGCCGCGACCCATGTGGCGGGGTTCGAGGCGGTGTTGACGTAGAAGCCGTTCGTGTCGGACAGCGGGTCTGCCGCGGCCGGTTGCGCAGTGGCGAGCGCGCAGGCGGTCACCGCCACGGCGGCCGCGCCGATCCGGCCGAAGGTCCTGGGGGTACGCGTCATCGCGTCACCGTTGAGGACGATCAGCCCGTCGAGGAGGTTGCGGCCCAGGCGGTCGACTTCCTGGACGGTGAGCATGTCGCCGTCGCGGAGGTAGTCTAGGGCGGCGGTCAGGCCGGGGCGCTCGTCCACGGCAAGCTTGCCGCTGACCTTCTCCTCGAAGACCTTGAGGCAGATCGCATCGAGGGCGTCGTGCTGGCGCAGGGTCTTCTGCTTGTCGGTGCTGACGCGGACCAGTCCGACAAGCGCCTCGGGGTAGCCCTTCCGTTCACCAAACGTCTTCAGACGGCGGTCTGAACGCCAGCAGTTGATGAACGGGAAAATGAACGGTTCCGGCGAGGAGCCGGGCCGCAGGGCGACTCCTCGCCGCGGGCTCGGTAAACGGTCGATAGATGAACGCGGGCGCGTGCCCTGACTATCGGGGGGATCATCGAGGCGAGCCCTGAAGCCGCCAATAGTTGATCTTGGAGGCGTCGGTTCTTCTGCCGGGCGATGGTGGTCGCGTTCGGGGTGTCGGGCGACCGTGTCGACTACGTCCTTGGATGCACAATGCATTTCCCCGACTGATCGCACAGCCTCCATGGCTGAACAATGAAAACCCACGTCTGCCGGGCGTCCGTGGGTACGGAGTCGGTGCGTTTACGCAGGGGCTTGCCGTTGCCGTCCTTCAGCTGGACCCACCGCTTGGTCTGGTAGGAGTCGGTGTAGTGGACCTTGATGCCCCACTGGCACGACTTCCCCCGTGGGGCGATCGCGTGCACCTTGTAATTGCCCGAGGGCTGGCCGCCTCCGACCTCGATGACATGGGTGCTGAAGTAGGACTCGCCTTGTCCCTCGACCTCATCGGTCAGCACCGGTTCGTCGACGAGGGACGGAATATGGAGCTGGAGACCTTCATAGGATGCTCCGCCCTGCTCCGGAAGTTGCACGATGGTGTGCCCGGTGCTCTTCCGGCAGACGACGTCGATGGCCTGCCAGCCGTTGATGGTCACCGCGGTGGACCGGGTACTCATCACGTTCATCTGGAACACGTCGGCGTACCCTCCGAGGGTGGGTGACGCCAGCTGATCCTTGTACCGCTCGGGGGCGTTCTCCAGCGTGGCCACGGTGGAGAGCGGGCGGCCGCCCAGTTTCTTCAGGTACGAGAAGGCGCCCGAGCGGTCGTTCTCGACGGCCACCAGTTTCTGCTTCTCTTCGGGAGTCAGTGCCCGGTCGAGAACCACGGCCCATGTCTCGGGCTCGGCCTCCTCGGGCCGCACGGACACCGTGAACGGCACCTTGTCGGCGTCGTACTCCGCGTTGGAGTCGTTCTCCCTGCCCACACTGGGTTTGATCATGAGGTAGCCGGTCAGCGTGTCCCGGAAGACGGCCATGAGAGCGATCGACAGCATCACCAGCAAGGTCACCGCTCGTCGCCGCCGAGAGGAGCCGGGTGCCAGGCCGAGCGTCTCGGCGACGATCGATGCGAAGCTCTCACGCGCTCCGTTTCCCTCGTCGGCGTCACCCTGTCGCGGGGGCTGCGAGGCCGCGGCCGGCGGGCCGTCGGCCGAGTCCCCGTTATGCCCGGCCTGTTGTGGGGCCGGCTCCGCAAGAGCGCCGTCAGCACCGCCCGGCTGCGGACCATCCCGTCTCTGGTCCGGTGGCTCGGTCGTCGTCATGCTCGTCCCCCGTAGGTCCGCCACGCTTCGGTCCACGGGCTGCACCCCTGACGTACAGTGCCCCGTCGAGCAGGCGTCACCTCTGGTGACCCACCCGTCGCGTCCGGGACGCTGCCGCCGTGCACCTCCCAATATCCCCTCCACACCCATCCTCAGCATCGGCGACAGCACGAGATATCGCCATAGTGTTCGCCTCCATCACGCGAAGAGGCCGGCTGTTCGTCGCACGCTGCCTGGACCGGCACCCTGTTGACCCTCATCCCGGCCCACGGGGCCGGCCTCGACGGGCGGCGGGTGGCCCACGGCGACTTCTCCCGGGAGGGCGGCGCCCGCGCGATGACGCAACTGCTGGACCGGCACGGGGACCTCGACGCCGTGTTCGTGGCGTCGGACGCGATGGCGGCGGGCGCCCTGGAGGCGCTGCGCGGCGCGGGCCGCGCGGTCCCCGACGACGTGGCCGTCGTGGGATTCAACGACATCGTCACCGCCCAGCACACGACCCCGGCCCTGACGACGGTCCGCCAGCCGATCGAGGCGCTGGGCCGCGAGATGACCCGCATGCTCCTGCGCGCGATCAACGAGGACACCCCGACGCCGCTGATCCTCTCGACCGAGCTGGTGGTCCGCGAGTCCGCCTGACCCGCCTGACCCGCGGGCGGACCGGCGGAGCGCCCTCCGGTGTAGTCCTTCGGGCCCCTTCCCCCGCATGATGATCGACATGAACACGGAGAACCCCGACCCGGCCGAGCTGGCCGCCCTTCGCCGGAGCCTCGCGTGCCGCCCGGGGGCGGCGCCGCCGGCGGGCTGGGCGGCGGTGCGCTCCTTCGAGGCGGAGCACGGCGTCGTCCTGCCGCAGCCGTACCGCACGTTCGTCGCGGAGATCTGCGACGGACTGCGCGCGGGACCGCCGTACTACGGCCTGCTGCCCTTCGCCGAGGCCCCCGGCGACTGGGGCGCGGACCGCCCCGAGCGCGTGCTCGCCGAGCCCTTCCCGCTCACGGCGCCCTGGCTGTGGGAGGAGGACGACGACGAGCAGGAGCCACCGGACGCGGAGTCCGAGGCCCGGCAGGACGCCGCGTACGACCACGGCTCGCTGCTGCTGGGCACCGACGGCTGCGGCATGTACTGGCACCTGGTCGTCACGGGCCCGCAGCGCGGCCATGTCTGGCTGATCGACGAGAACGGCGCGGTCCCCTTCGGGACCCGCCCGGAGAGCGACCTGATGCCGGGCACTCCCGGATTCGCGGGATGGGCGGCCCACTGGGCCGGAGGAGGTTCCTGGTTCGGGGACGCGTGACGACGTCCCGGACCGATCGGGGCGAGGGGCCGGGCTGATAATCTTCCGCGATGGACGAGGTGCTGGACGAGGGGCCGTTCTTCCACGGGACGAAGGCCGACCTGAAGGTCGGGGACCGGCTCAGCGCCGGCTTCCGGTCCAACTACCGGCCCGAGATCGTGATGAACCACATCTACTTCACCGCGCTGCGCGACGGCGCGGGGCTCGCCGCCGAACTCGCGGCCGGGGACGGGGCTCCGCGCGTGTTCGTCGTCGAGCCGACCGGTGACTTCGAGAACGACCCGAACGTCACCGACAAGAAGTTCCCCGGCAATCCCACCCGCTCCTACCGCAGCAGGGAACCGCTCCGCATCGTCGGTGAGGTCACCGACTGGACGCGGCTGACGCCCGAGGCCCTCCGGATGTGGCACGACCGGCTGACCGCGATGCGGCGGGACGGCCGCGCCGAGATCATCAACTAGCCCGCACCCGAAGCGATACGAACGGCTCCGCCCTCCCGGGGTTCCCGGGAGGGCGGAGCCGTTCGTACGGTGCGGCCGGTGGATCCGCGCGTGGGCTCAGGCGCGACGTCGATTACCTGTGATCACGCGGTAGAGGATCAGCAGGATCAGCGAGCCGACGATGGCGGCCACCCACGTGGAGAGGTTGAAGAAGCCGTCGATCGAGTCGACGCCGAAGATGACCTTTCCGAGCCAGCCGCCGAGAAGTCCGCCGGCGACGCCGATCAGCATGGTGATGATGATGCCGCCCGGGTCCTTGCCCGGCAGCAGCAGCTTGGCGATGGCTCCCGCGAGCAGTCCAATGACGATCCACGCGATGATACCCATCAGGCGCCTCCAACCAGGGGAAATAAGAACTGATTAAGCGAGTGCTCCACCGCTCCGCCTTCAAACCCACACAGCTGCCCACGGGATGTTCAAGCCCTCGCACCGGGTCCCGGACGTCGATCCCCGACCGCACGCCGACGGCCACCTGCACCCCGGCCGGCCTGCTCGGGGGAGGAACGACGGTCTAGGCTGGCCCGGTGACTGGGGAACGGGAGCGGCCCGCGCCGTCGGGCGTGTGGGCCACCGCGGTCGGGGTGGCCCGGGTGCGGGCGCTGGAGACCGGCCGGGCGAACGCGCTGTTCCACGACCCGCTGGCCCGGGCCTTCGCCGCCGCCGGCGGCCTGTGGCCCTCCGGAGCGCCGCTGCCCGACGACGAGGCCGCGCGGCGCCGCCGGCGGCCTGTGGCCCTCCGGAGCGCCGCTGCCCGACGACGAGGCCGCGCGGCGCCGCCGGCTCGCCGTGTCGTACTCCATCGTCGTGCGGACCCGGTTCCTCGACGACCTCCTCCGTGCGGCGTCGGCGTCCGGGATCCGGCAGGTCGTGCTGCTCGGCGCGGGCATGGACAGCCGGGCCTTCCGGCTGGACTGGCCCGAGGACACCCGGCTGTTCGAGGTCGACACCGCGGCGCCGCTGGAGTTCAAGGAGTCGGTGCTGCGCCAGGAGCGGGCCGTCGCGCGCTGCGAGCGGATCACCGTCGCGGTGGATCTGCGGGACGACTGGCCGGGCGCGCTGGCCGCCGCGGGCCACGACCCGGCGGAGCCGACCGTCTGGATCGCCGAGGGGCTGCTGATCTATCTGCCCGAGGACGCCGTGGAGCTGCTGCTCGCCCGGATCGGTGCGCGGTCGGCGGCGGGCAGCCGGATGGGGCTGACCCTGGGCTCGCGCGGCACGGTCGAGCGCTTCGGCGCGGACGCCGCGCCGGGATCGGCGGCGTCCCTGTGGGTCTCGGAGATGCCCGACGACCCGGTGCGCTGGCTCGCCGGGCACGGCTGGGAGGCCGAGAGCCACACCCTGCGCGAGCGGGGTGCCGCCTACGGCCGCCCGGCCGGCACCCCGGCGAGCGGTACGGAGGGTCCCGGCGGACTGGTCGCGGCGGTCCGCCGGTGACGGGCTCACATCTGATTCACATGTGATGGGGGTCGTCGTAGGCCGGGATCGACCCGTCGGCCTTCTTCACCAGGAACAGACCCGCCATCCCCATGTCCGAGTGGCTCTGGACGTGGCAGTGGTACATCCACGCCCCGGCGCCCACCCCCTCCCCCGCGATGATCTGGAACCCGAACGAGTCGGCCGGGCCGCAGATCTTGTTGTCGAGGACCTGCGTCGGGTCGTCGGGGCCGGTGAGCAGGCCGGTGCGGTTGTCCGCCCAGCGATGACCGTGCAGGTGGAACGTGTGGTAGTACTCGCCGTGCGTGATCATCACGATCTCGACCCGGTCGCCGACGGTGGCCTCGAAGGTCGGCGCCTCGTGGGCCGCCCTGTTGTTGATCGTCATGTCGTTGAAGACGATGGTGAAGGTCTTGCCGGGGTCGGGCAGGACGTCGCCCTTGCGGCGCACGACCACCGGGCCGTACAGGCCCTTGCGGATGCCGCCCGTGCCGTGGTCGGTGCCCACCACGTGGTCGTGGTAGTGCCAGTAGCCGGCCGTGCCGGGCCGCCAGGTGCCGTCCTTGCGGCGGCCCGGGGCGTGGGTGCGCCAGGTGTAGGTGCGGGTGCCGCCGGGCTCGACGTGGCTGCGGTTCATCCGCGTGCCGTCGCTGGAGACCTCGTAGTCCATGCCGTGGACGTGCAGGCTGGCGTCGACGTCGGTGAGGTTGTGGAACTCGATGTGCAGCGTGTCCCCCTCATTGAGCTCGATCAGGGGGCCCGGGACGGACGCCTTGCCCTTCTCGAAGCCGTACCCGAGCTGCCCGTCCGCCAGCTTCTCCGCGAACAGGGTGATCCGTCTGACCTCGCCGCCCGCTGGCGCGGTGCGCGGCGGGGTGTCGGCGCCCGCCGCGGGCGGCGCCGCGGCCCCGATGGACAACGATGTCACCCCCGCCGTCGCCGCCACCGCGCCGCCGATGAGCATGCGGCGGCTGAGCGCGCGTCGGTCGCTCTCGCTCGCTCGGTTCGCCTCTTCGTGGTCCGTCACGGCCAACTCCCCAGCCTCGTACCGGCATTCACGTCACACAGGGCATCGCGCCGATCACCGTAGCCAGCTGATCTTCGTTTATCCACACTCAGGACAAAGTTCGTGCGATTGCGGTCATACCTATTGGCGGGCCGCGAAAAGAGGTCTAGCTTTCACCGCGCTGTTGCTGTGTCCGACGAGGGGTGAGTGAACACATGCGGCGCTTACCGCATCAAATGCCTTCTTCCCTACGAGAGTTCAGAGCGAGCAGGCGCAGACGCCGCCGGGTCCTGGCCGGCGGTGTCGCCGCCGGCGCACTCGCGGCGGGCCTGCTGAGCATCCCGAACGCCAGCGCCTACCCGGATCCCGGCGCACCGCCCGTGACAACGATGTCCGTCAAGTCGCCGCCCGGCGGCGCCACGGTCCGGGTCCTGCTGTTCTACGGGTCGGCGGCGGGCGGCGACGCGTCGCCCGTGGTCGACGCGGGCATCGAGGCGATCGAGTCGATCGGCCGGACGGGCCCGGCCGGGCAGCGGTTCACCGTCACCGCGACCGACGACGCCTCCGTCTTCACCAACGGGACCCGGATGGGGCGCTTCAACTCCGTGGTGTTCCTGACCGGCGGCGGGGACGTCCTCGACCCGGACCAGGAGGCCGGTCTTGAGGCGTACATGGAGGCCGGCGGCGGTTTCGTCGGCGTCCACGACGCGGCGCGCGCCGAGCCGTACTCGGACTGGTTCACGGGGCTCGTGGGCGCCCGGCCCGCCGCCTCCTCGCCGACGGACACCCAGCGGGCCACCGTCGAGGTCGGCGACCGGGTGCATCCGGCGACGAAGGACCTGCCGGTCCAGTGGAAGCGGCCCGACCAGTGGCTGAACTGGGCCGAGAACCCGTCCGGCGACGTGCACACCGTCGCCCGGGTGCGCGAGTCGACGTACCGGCCGGGGGCCGGCGCCAACGGCGGCGACCATCCGGTGAGCTGGTGCCGTGACTACGACGGCGGCCGGTCCTTCTACACCGGCATGGGAGGCACGGCCGCCAGCTACGACGAGGCGGACTTCCGCGACCACCTGCGCGGCGCGCTGCTGTGGACGACGCGTCTGGTGCGCGCCGACTGCAAGGCGACGATCAACGGCAACTACAAGGCCGAGCGGCTCACGCAGGCCAATCAGCCCGGGCGGAACGACCAGATCGGCGAGCCGCACGGCCTGGTGAGCGCGCCCGACGGGCGGATCCTGTACATCGGACGCGGCGGCGCGGACTCCTCGCAGCCCGTCGTCACGGACTGGAACGACCCCGACGTCGGCAAGGGCAAGGGGCAGATCCACGTCTACGACCCGAAGACCAAGAAGGTCACCCTGGCCGGCGAGTTGACCGTCTTCGGCAACAAGGGCGGCGGCGACGAGCTGGTCAAGGTCGAGGAAGGGCTGCTCGGCATCGAGCTGGACCCGGGGTTCGAGCGGAACGGGTGGGTGTACCTGCACTACACACCGCACGCGCAGCTCGACCGGGACAAGCAGCTCGCCGAGCGCAGGGTGTCGCGGTTCACGCTCGACCCGGCCACGGACAAGCTGGACCTGGGCAGCGAGAAGGTGCTGCTCAAGTGGCCGGTGCAGGTGCACAGTTGCTGCCACGCCGGGGGCGGGATGGCCTGGGACTCCAGGGGGAACCTGTACATCGCGACCGGTGACAACAACTCCTCGCAGTTCAGCGACGGTTACTCGGGCAACAACCCGCAGCCGAACTACAAGGGCGTCTCGTTCGCCGACGCGCGCCGCACCGCGGGCAACACCCACAACCTCAACGGCAAGATCCTGCGCATCCACCCGGAGGCCGACGGCACGTACACCCTGCCGGAGGGCAACCTCTTCACCGGCAAGGAGACGGCCGAGGGCGGCGGCAAGACGCGCGGCGAGATCTATGTGATGGGCGTCCGCAACCCGGCGCGCATCTCCGTCGACAAGAAGACCGACACCCTGTACGCGGGCTGGGTCGGTCCGGACGCCGGTGAGCCGTCGACGACCTGGGGGCCGGCGAAGTACGACACGTTCGCCGTCATCACCAAGGCGTCCAACCGCGGCTGGCCGTACTGCATGGGCAACAAGCAGCCCTACCGCGACCGCAATCTGCCGGACCCGAGCAAACCGCTCGGCTGGTACGACTGCGACCACCCGAAGAACGAGTCGCCGAACAACGACGGGCTCGTCAATCTGCCGCCGGTCACCGGGAACAACATCTGGTACTCGCCGCAGGGCGGCGCCCCGGACTATCCGCGCGACGCCAAGGGCGTCCCGTCCTACAAGCAGGACGAGGCCACCTATCTGCTGCCGTGGCTCAAGGGCGGCGGCCAGGCGGCCATGGACGGGCCGGTCTACCGGTACGACCCCTCGGTCACCAGCGCCGGCCAGTGGCCGGGCTACTGGGACGGCAAGTGGTTCGTCGGTGACTTCTACGACTCCGACCAGCCGCGCAACGCGGTGGTGATGGATCCGTCGACCCAGGGCGACGGCGGGCTGCCGGTCCACTCCGAGTCGCTGAAGAAGATCGTCCCGGTCGGGAACGACGGCATCAAGAACCTCATGGACTGGAAGTTCGGTCCCGACGGTGCGCTGTACGTCCTCGACTACGGGCGCGGCTTCTTCACCTCCGACTCCAAGTCGGCGCTCTGGAAGGTCACGTACACCGGCGGCGGGCCGACCCCGGCGGCCGATCAGCTGGCCAGGAAGGGCTGACCCATGCGGACAGGAGAACGACCCAGACATGTGATCGCGCTGCTCGCGGCGCTGCTGCTGCTCCTCGGGCTCGGCGGCACCCAGGCCGCGTACAGCCAGCCGGAGCCGTCCGGCGCGGCGGCCGAGCAGGTGCTGACGTGGACGGCGGGCGACGACATCACGAAGTACGCGTCGGCGCCGGCCACGGCGGTCGCGGGCAAGGCGACGATCGTCTTCGAGAACAGCGCGGCGACCGGCAACACCACGGGGATGCCGCACACGTTGACGTTCGACGTGTCGGATCCCGAGTACAACAACGACGTGCCGCTGAACATCCTGGCCAACCCGAACGACGACCAGGGCGGAAAGCACTCGGTGGAGGTCACCCTCTCGCCCGGCACGTACCGCTACCACTGCACGATCCCGGGCCACACGAGCATGACGGGCGTGCTGACGGTGACGGACGGCGGCGGCGGTGACGACACCACCGCGCCGGAGACCTCCGCCAAGGCCGAAGGCCAGACCAATGCCGACGGCGCGTTCGTCGGGTCGGCGTCGGTGACCGTGTCGGCGACCGACGCCGGTTCGGGCGTCGACCGGATCGAGTACGCCCTCGACGACGGCGCCTACACGCCGTACGCGGCGGCGGTCGTCGTCGACCGGGTCGGGGCGCACACGCTGAAGTACCGGGCGGTCGACAAGGCGGGCAACCAGTCCGCCGAGAAGTCGCTGGAGTTCACCGTGGTGGCGCCGCCGACGGACGACACGGCACCGCCGGAGACCTCCGCGACGGTCACCGGCGACAAGGACGCCGACGGGGCCTACCTCGGGATGGCGACGGTCACCGTGACCGCGTCCGACACCGGCTCCGGCGTCAACACCATCGAGTACGCGGTCGGCGCGGACGGCGCCTGGCAGCCGTACACCGCGCCGGTGATGGTGCACGACCCGGGCGCGTACACGGTGCGCTACCGGGCCACGGACAAGGCGGGCAACCGGGCCGCCGACAAGTCCGTCGGCTTCACGGTCGTGGCGCCGCCCGCGCAGGACACCACCGCGCCGACCGTGTCCCTCGCGGTCGCGGGCGACAAGAACTCCGACGGCGCCTACCTCAACCGGGCCAGGCTGACGGTGACGGCGGCGGACGACGACTCCGGGGTCGACCGGATCGAGTACTCGCTCGACGGCGGCCCCTATCTCGCGTACACCGCGCCGGTGGTGGTGGACCGGGTGGGCGCGCACTCGGTCGCGTACCGGGCGAGCGACAAGGCGGGCAACACCGCCGCGGCGCAGACCTTCGTGTTCGCGGTCGCCTCGGGCGGCGGGGTGCCCGCACCCGACTGCCCGGAGTACGACGAGCGTTCCACGGTGTTCGTCGGCGCGGCCGACACGGGCATCCCGAACCGGGTCACCGACAACCGGTGCCGGATCGGCGAGCTGATCGAGGACGAGAAGGAGTGGACGTCGCACGCCCTCTTCGTGAAGCACGTGAAGACGGTGACCGACCGGCTCCTCAAGGCGGGCGTCGTCGACCGGCGTGAGTACACCGTGCTCAACAAGGCGGCGAAGCAGTCCCCGATCGGCACACCCGGCCAGACCGAGGGCTACACGAAGATCCTCGACGGCACGCAGGAGCAGTTCGCCGAATGGGAGCAGGTCGGCGGCGGGAAGTTCACGCTGAACGCCGACGGTTCGATCACCAGCCGTACGGACGTCGACGGCATGGGCATGCTCTGGTTCCCGCAGCGCAAGTACGGGAACTTCTCGCTGAAGCTCCAGTGGCGTGACGACGCGCCGGGCACGGGCAACGCCAACGGCGGTGTGTTCGTGCGCTTCCCGTGGGTGCACGGCAACCCCGAGGAGCCGAGCCCGGAGTGGGTCGCCATCAAGTACGGGCACGAGATCCAGGTGCTCGACCGGCCCGACGGCGACATGTACAAGACCGGTTCGGTCTACGGCTTCGACCGGGTGGGGCTCGCGGGCGCGGGTGTCACCCAGAAGGGCACGTGGAACGACTACGAGGTGAAGGTGGTGGACCAGCACTTCTCGATCTACCGCAACGGCGTGCTGATCAACGAGTTCGACAACACCGGTGGCCAGGTCTTCGAACCCCCGCGGGGCGACGACCCGGGCACCGACGGCCGGCGCTACGCCTCCGGCTACGTGGGGCTGCAGGTGCACAGCACGTCGGACGTCGTCTCGTACCGGGACGTCCGCGTGAAGGAACTCCCCTAGCGCGGCGGTGCGGCGGTCCGGGCCGGGTCAGTCCTCGTGTCTGGCCCGGCTCGGCTGCACCCGCTTCGGCTCGCCCGGCATCTTCGGGTACTCGGGCGGGTACGGCAGGTCGCCGAGGCCGTGGTCCTTCTCGTCCTTGGCGGCCAGGTCCAGCAGGGCCTCCAGCGAGTACCGCTCGGCGTCCATGTCCGCGTGCACGTCGCCGCGCTCGGCGTACCGCCGGGGCATGGTGACGATGTCGAAGTCGCGGGGCACCGCGTCGCCCAGCTCGTCCCAGTCGAGCGGGGCGGAGACGGGGGCGTTCGGGCGGGCGCGGACCGAGTAGGCGGAGGCGATGGTGCGGTCCCGTGCGGTCTGGTTGTAGTCGACGAAGATCCGCTCCCCGCGCTCCTCCTTCCACCAGGCCGTGGTGACGGACCCCGGCATCCGGCGCTCCAGCTCGCGGCCGACGGCGATGGCGCAGCGGCGCACCTGGGTGAAGGTCCAGCGCGGCTCGATGGGCACGAAGACGTGCAGGCCGCGCCCGCCGGAGGTCTTGGGCCAGCCCCGCAGTCCGCCGAACTCGTCGAGCACGGAGCGCAGTTCGCGGGCGGCGCGGACGGCGTCCGCGTAGTCGGTGCCGGGCTGCGGGTCCAGGTCGATGCGCAGTTCGTCGGGGTGTTCGAGGTCGCCGCGGCGCACCGGCCACGGATGGAAGGTGAGGGTGCCGTACTGGGCGGCCCACACCACGGCGGCGATCTCGGTGGGGCACATCTCGTCGGCGGTGCGCCCGGAGGGGAAGGCGATGGTGGCGGTGGGGATCCAGTCGGGCAGGTTCTTGGGGGCGCGCTTCTGGTAGAAGGACTCGCCGGCCAGGCCCTCGGGGTAGCGCTCCAGCGTGGTGGGGCGGTCGCGCAGGGCGCGCACGATGCCGTCGCCGACCGCGAGGAAGTAGGCGGCGAGGTCCCGTTTGGTGTATCCCGACTCGCCGCCGTCGGGGAAGTACACCTTGTCGGGGCTGGAGAGTCGCACCGTCCGACCGCCCGCCGCCAGCTCCACCGCCGTGCCGTTGCTGCCCATGGCCCCACGCTAGGCCGCTCCGACGAAGCGCGCATACCGGGCGATACGCCGCCGCACGGGACAGAATCGGTGCATGGATCTTCCCGTGATGCCGCCGGTCCGGCCGATGCTCGCCAAGTCCGCCGCCCGGATCCCGGCGGGGATGCACTACGAGGCCAAGTGGGACGGCTTCCGGGCGATCGTCTTCCGCGACGGCCCCGAGATCGAGCTGACCAGCCGCACCACCAAGTCGCTGACCAGGTACTTCCCCGAACTGGTGGCGGCGCTGGCCGAGCGGGTCCCGCAGCGCTGCGTCCTCGACGGGGAGATCGTGGTGGCCCGGGACGGGCGGCTGGACTTCGACGCGCTGAGCGAACGGATCCACCCGGCGCAGTCCCGGGTGCGCACCCTCGCCGAGCGCACCCCCGCCTCGTTCGTGGCGTTCGACGTCCTGGCGCTCGGCGACACCGCGCTGCTGGACACTCCGCTGGCCGAGCGCCGACGGCTCCTGGCGGAGGCCCTGGCCGGCGCCGACGCCCCGGTGCACCTGGCGCCCGCGACGACCGACGCCGCGCTGGCGGAGCAGTGGTTCGAGCGGTTCGAGGGTGCGGGCCTGGACGGCGTCGTCGCCAAGCCGCTCGATCTGCGCTACCGCCAGGACGAACGCCTGATGATCAAGGTGAAGCACGAGCGGACGGCGGACTGCGTGGTCGCCGGGTACCGCTACCACAAGAGCGGGCCCGTCGTCGGCTCGCTCCTCCTCGGCCTGCACGACGACCGGGGCGCCCTCCAGCACGTCGGGGTCTGCGCGGCCTTCACCATGAAGCGGCGCACCGAACTGATCGCGGAGCTGGAGCCGCTGCGCATGGCCGACCCCGCCGGGCACCCGTGGGCGGCCTGGGGCGAGGAGTCGGCCCACGACGCGCGCCGGATGCCGGGGGCGCCGAGCCGCTGGTCGGGCAAGAAGGACATGTCGTGGGTGGCGCTGCGGCCGGAGCGCGTCTGCGAGGTGGCGTACGACCACATGGAGAACGGGACGCGTTTTCGGCACACGGCCCGCTTCCGGCGCTGGCGTCCGGACCGGGAGCCCGAGAGCTGCACGTACGCGCAGCTGGCGGAACCGGTGACCTTCGACCTGGCGGACGTGCTGCGCTGAACCGGGGTGACGGGGGCCCGCGGCGGGTAGGCCGGGGGCGTGGACGAGATGCGCAGGCGGGGTTTTGTCATCGGTGCGCTCGGGCTGCTCGCCCCGGGGTGCAGGCCCACGGGGACGCCGTCGGGCGGCGCGTCGCTCGCGGGGCGGTCGTCCGTCCTCGCGGTGAAGGTCGACAACGTGGGTGCGGCCCGCCCGCAGACCGGCGTCGAGGACGCCGACATCGTGTACGTCGAGCAGGTGGAGGGCGGGCTCAGCCGGCTCATGGCGGTGTTCGGGAGCCGGGTGCCCGACGTCGTGGGGCCGGTGCGCAGCGCCCGTGAGACGGATCTGGAGCTGTTGCGCCAGTTCCGCGAGCCGACGCTCGCCTACTCGGGGGCGCAGGGCGGGCTCCGGCCGCTGATCGACGCGGCTCCGCTGCGCGCGGTGCCGCAGGGCGCGCGGGCCGCCGCCTATGTCCGGGGCGGCGGCAGGCCCGCGCCGCACAACCTGTATCTGCGGCCCGGCCGCCTCGGGCGGACGGTCTCCGGAGCGGGCGCCGGGGCGGCGGCGGGCTTCCGGTTCGCCGCGAAGGTGCCCGCGGGCGGGCGGCCGCGCTCCCGGCAGACGGTGTCCTTCCCCGCCGCCCGGTTCGCCTTCGACTGGTCCGCCGGCCGGGGGCGGTGGCTGGTGGGCATGGACGGGCGCCCCGCGACGAACGCCGACGGGGCGCGCCTCGCGGCGCCGACGGTCGTGGTGCAGTACGTCGACGTGCTGCCCTCGCGCTTCCACGACGTGAACGGCAGCACCTCGCCGCTGTCGCGGACCGTCGGGTCGGGGCGGGCGCTGGTCCTGCGGGACGGGCGGGTCTTCGACGCGCGCTGGTCCCGTCCGTCGCCGCGCAGCGGCACCGCGTTCACCACGCGGGACCGCGGTGGCCCGCTGCCGTTCGCGCCGGGGCAGGTGTGGGTGGTGTTCGCGAAGAAGTGAAGAAGTAGACCGCCCTACAGCCTGTGGCCGCGCCCGCCGGAGTCCGTCAGCCGTCCGCGCCCGCCGCCGGGTCCTGCGGGCGCCGGAGCCCCTCCGCCGCGTCCGCCACCCGCTGGATGAGGTCGAGGAACTGCGTCTGCTCGGCCGCGTCGAGCGGTGCCAGGAAGATCTGGTTCATCCGCGCCGTGCGCAGGGTCAGCCTCTTGTGCGCGCGCAGCCCCTCGGCGCTCGGGCGGAGCAGCCGGCGGCGGCCGTCCCCGGGATCGCGCACCCGGTCGATCAGCTCGCGCCGGGCCAGCCGGCCGACCACCTCGGCGATGGTGGAGCGGTCCAGGCCCACCCGCTCGCCCACCGTGCGCTGGTCCAGGCCCGGCTCGGCCACCAGCGCGTTCAGCACCGCGAACTGCGGCGAGGTGACCTCCTCGGAGACCATCGTGGTCCACAGCAGGTGGTGCGCCTGCTGGAGCCGCCGGGCGAGGTGTCCGGGATGGCCGCTCAGGTCCACCGCGCCCATCGCGGCCCTCCGGTCTGCGTCGGATCTTTGTGAGTGCACTGAGCAATGCTAGACCCTTGACGCCCTTCTCCCCCAGTGGCAACGTGGCGCCCGTTCGAAAACTACTCAGCACACTGAGCATTATTCGGGGCCGGTCGGCCGGGGCATCGCCCTCGTACGGGAACAGCAGGAAGGCCACGCACGCCCATGACCCTCACCCAGCACGACATCGACGCCGAGATTGCGGCCGAGCGGGCCGCGTACGCGCGCCGGCTGGCCGGCGGGGCGCCCGTCGAGCACCATCCGCGCCGCGCCTACGCGCCCTACCGCTCGTCCGCGCTGCGCCACCCGGGGCACCCGCCCGTCGGCATCGACGTGTCGCAGGACCCGGAACTGGTGGAGCTGGCCGCCCCCGCCTTCGGCGAGCGCGACATCACCGAGACCGACAGCGACCTCACCCGGCAGCACGCCGGGGAGCCGATCGGCGAGCGGATCACCGTCTCGGGGCGCCTCCTCGACCGGGCCGGGCGCCCGCTGCCCGGCCAGCTGGTCGAGATCTGGCAGGCCAACGCGGCGGGCCGGTACGCGCACCAGCGCGAGCAGCACGATGCCCCGCTGGACCCCCACTTCACCGGCGTGGGACGGACGCTGACGGACGATCAGGGCCGCTACCGCTTCACCACGATCCAGCCGGGGCCCTATCCGTGGCGCAACCACCTCAACGCGTGGCGGCCCGCGCACATCCACTTCTCGTTGTTCGGCCCGGCGTTCACCCAGCGGCTCGTGACGCAGATGTACTTCCCGAGCGACCCGCTGTTCCCGTACGACCCGATTCTCCAGTCGGTCACCGACGACGCGGCCCGGCAGCGTCTGGTCGCCACCTACGACCACAGCCTGTCGGTCCCGGAGTTCTCCCTGGGCTACCACTGGGACATCGTGCTCGACGGCCCGCGGGCCACCTGGATAGCGGAAGGGCGCTGAGCCGACACCATGACCAGGATCGACACCGGCCGACCGGACCGGGTGCTGCCCACGCCCTCGCACACGGTCGGCCCGTTCTACGGCTACGCGCTGCCGTTCCCGGGCGGCCCCGACATCGCCCCCGTCGGCCGTCCCGGCACGATCACGCTCCAGGGCCACGTCCTCGACGGCGCGGGCGCCCCCATCCCGGACGCCCTCCTGGAGCTGTGGGGACCCGACCCCGAGGGGAACCTGCCGCGGGTCGACGGCTCGATCCGGCGCGACCCGGCGACGGGCGGCTATCTCGGGCGCAACGGCGTGGAGTTCACCGGCTGGGGCCGCGTCCAGACCGACGCGAACGGCCACTGGTACGCGCGGACCCTGCGGCCCGGCGCGCGCGGCCGCAGCGCCCCGTACCTGAGTGTGTGCGTGTTCGCGCGCGGCCTCCTCGTCCACCTGTTCACCCGCGTCTACCTCCCGTCGGACGAGACGGTGCTCGCCGCCGACCCGCTGCTGGCGCGGCTCCCGCGCGAGCGCCGGGACACGCTCATCGCCCGCCCGCAGGCGGACGGCACGTTCCGTTTCGACGTACGCCTCCAGGGCGAGGGCGAGACGGTCTTCCTGGAGTTCACATGAGCCTGTTCGACCCCGGCGGCCAGGGCGCGCCCACCGAGCACTCCACCTCGGAAGTGGCCTTCCTCCAGGCCCTGTTGGACGCGGAGGCGGGCCTGACCCGGGCCCAGGCGGCGCTCGGCCTCGCCCCCGCGTCGGCCGCCGACGCGGTGACGGCGGCGGCCCGGGCCGACCGCTTCGACGGGGAGGACCTCGCGCGCCGGGCCCGCGCCGGCGGCAACCCGGTGATCCCGCTGGTCGCCGACCTGACGGCGGCGGTGCCGTCGGACTGCGGTGCGTACGTGCACCGGGGCGCGACCAGCCAGGACGTGCTCGACACCGCGCTGATGCTGGTCGCGGCGCGGACCCTGCACCTCGTGGACGAGGAACTCGCTTCCACGGCGCGGGAGTTGGCGCGGCTCACGGTCGCGCACCGGGACACCGTCATGCCGGGCCGGACGCTCACCCAGCACGCCGTGCCGACGACGTTCGGACTGAAGGCGGCCGGCTGGCGGTCGCTGGTGCTCGACGCGCGGGACCGGCTGCGGGCGGTCGTGCTGCCGGCGCAGCTCGGCGGCGCGGCGGGGACGCTGGCGGCCTTCGCGGCGTACGGCTCCCCGGACCCGCTCGCCCTCGTGGACGCCTACGCGCGGCAGGTCGGCCTGTCCGCACCGGTGCTGCCGTGGCACGTGCTGCGCACCCCGGTCGCCGACCTGGCGGGGGCGCTCGCCTTCGCGGCGGGCGCGCTCGGCAAGGTCGCCGCGGACGTGCTCACCCTGTCCCGTACCGAGATCGGGGAGCTGGCCGAGGGTGCGGGCGGCGGGTCCTCCGCCATGCCGCACAAGGCGAACCCGGTGCGCTCCACGCTGGTCGCCGCCGCGGCCCGGCGGGCGCCCGGACTCGCCGCGACGCTCTACGGCTCGCTGGCCGCCGAGGACGAACGGGCCGCCGGGGCCTGGCACGCCGAGTGGGCCACGCTGCGGGAGCTGCTGCGGCTGGTCGGCGGGGCGGCGCGGGACACCGCCGAGCTGACCCGCGCGCTGGTGGTGCGCGGCGACGTGATGCGGGCGCACCTGGAGCTGACCGGGGGCGCGATCGTCTCCGAGCGGATCGCCGCCGAACTGGCCGGCGCCGTGGGCCGGGCGCGGGCCCGGGACCTGCTCGCCGCTGCCGCCGCGACGGCCCGGGAGAGCGGCCGTCCGCTGCGGGAGGTGCTCGCCGCCGAGCCCGCCCTGGCCGCCGCCGACCTCGGGGCGCTGCTCGATCCGGCCCGGTACCCGGGGGCGGCGGGAGCCCTGGTCGACCGGGCGCTGACCCGCACCTGAAAACCCCGCCCCGCCCCTGCCCCGAATCCACCGCGAAACCTGCCCGGAGTCCCCCATGAGTCCTGCCCGGAGTGCACCGTGAGCCGCCTTCCGCACCATCGCGCCGAGGGCTCCCCCAGCGCGCCGCCGCTCCTCCTCGGCCCGTCCCTCGGCACCTCCCTCGCGCTGTGGGACCGGGTGGCGCCCGAGCTGTCCACCACCCATCGCGTCGTGCGCTGGGACCTGCCCGGGCACGGCGGGTCCGACGCCTCACTGATCTCGGCCGGCGCCACCGTCGGCGACCTCGCCGCCCTCGTCCTGGCGCTCGCCGACGAGCTGGGCATCGACCGGTTCGCGTACGCGGGCGTGTCGTTGGGCGGCGCCGTCGGGCTGCACCTCGCCGTGCACCACCCGGAGCGGGTCGGCGACCTCGCCGTGCTCTGCTCCTCCGCGCACTTCGGCGGGCCGGGCCCCTGGCGGGAACGGGCCGCGCTGGTCCGCGAGGAGGGCACGGCCGGGGTGGCCGCGAGCGCGCCCGCCCGCTGGTTCACCCCCGGCTTCTCGGTGCCGCGCCTGGTGCGGGACAACCGGGACGCCGACCCCGAGGCGTACGCGGCCTGCTGCGACGCGCTCGCCGCCTTCGACCTGCGCGAGAGGCTGCGGGACATCTCCGCGCCCACGCTGCTGATCGCCGGGCGCGACGACCCGGCGACACCGCCCGCGCATCTGCGGGAGATCGCCGACGCGGTGCCCGGCGCCGGACTCGTGGAGCTGTCCGGCGCCTCGCACCTGGCCGTCGCCGAGCGCCCCGAGGCGGTCCTCGGGGCGCTGCGCGCGCACTTCGGGGCGGGTGAACGGCGCGGCATGGAGGTGCGGCGCCAGGTCCTCGGCGACGCGCACGTCGACCGGGCGCAGGCCCGGCAGACGCCGTTCACCGCCCGGTTCCAGGACTTCATCGCGCGGTACGCGTGGGGCGAGATCTGGACCGACCCGACGCTCACCCGCCGCGAACGCAGCATGGTCACGCTGACGGCGCTGGTCGCGCACGGCCACCACGACGAGCTGGCCATGCACGTCAGGGCGGCCCTCGGCAACGGCCTCACCCCGCAGGAGATCGGGGCGGTGCTCCAGCAGTGCGCGGTGTACGTGGGCGTCCCGGCGGCCAACGCGGCGTTCGCCGTGGCTCAGCGGGTGCTCGCCGAGGCCGGCGCGGAGAGGGGCGGGGAGGAGGGCGCCTCCCCGGGCGCCTGAGACCGGCCGCCGGGTACCGGTCCCGGGCGGCCGGTCGCCGGGTACCGGTCCCGGGCGGCCGGTCGCACGGGTCGCGCCGGTCGCACGGGTCGCACGGGTCGCGGTCAGTGCAGTCCGCGCCCGGTCTCCAGCACCTCCCGCGCCCGCGTGGCCAGTCCCTCCGCCCCGCACGAACGGGCCAGCTGGAGGCCGCGGTTGAGCTCGTCCCTGGACCGGGCCGCGATGCCGTACTCGACGCGGGCCAGGGCGTGCTCGTACGCGCACGGCGACGCTTCGAGATAGGTCACCGCCTTGGCGTACAGGGTCAGTTGGCGCTGTCCCGTCTCCAGGGCGGCGGCGCAGCGCAGTGCTTCCCCTATCGCCGTGTCCGTGCCGAGCCGCTCGGCCTGGACGCGGGCCAGCACCGCGAGTTCGGCGGCGCGCCTGGGGTCGGTGTCGGCGACGGCGCGGGCCAGGTCGCAGGCCCACGAGGAGACGATGGTGTTGTGCCCGCCGCGGGCCTGCGCGGCCTTGGCCGCCGCCTCCAGTTCGCTGATGCCCTCGGCGGTGCGGCCGACGGCGAGCATCAGGCGGCCGCGCACGGAGTACGCCTCGGGGAACAGGATCGTCGACGGGTAGGGCGGCGCGTAGTCGTAGCGCTCGGCGATCTTGAGGGCTTCGTCGGGCCGGCCCCGGGCGAGCAGCGTGTCGATGAGCTTGCCCGCGGCGTCCCAGTGCATGGGCAGTCCGCGCCCGACGCGGTCGGTCAGCCGCAGCGCCTCGCGCAGCATGCCCTCCGCCTCGGTGAGCCGGCCGCGCCTGCGGTGCACGTATCCGGCGAACGCGTGGGCGACGGCGAGGTGTCCGCCGCTCCAGCCGGCGCTCTCGTAGGCCCGGATGCCCTCCGCGAACAGGCTCTCGGCGCGGTCGAGACGGTCGGAGAAGATGTACGAGAACCCGAGGGCGATCAGGATCTCGAAGCTCCACTCGGTGTCGGTCCAGCCGAGTCCGGGCGCGAGGCGGCCGTTGACGAGGGCCCGGTCGCAGTGCTCGGCGACCTCCTCGGCGTTCTCACCGCGGTTCATCATGTCGAAGGCGCGCAGGATGAGCAGCACCCGCTCCGCGTTGTCCCGGCCGGTGACCTGGGCGGCGAGGTCGGCGAGCCGGCGGGAGCGGGCCGGCGCGTCCGACTCGCCGTTGTAGATGCTCTCCCAGAAGAAGCGGCTGGCCTGGAGGCGCAGCCGTTCGGGACCGGGTTCGAGGCGGCGGGACTCGGCGTCGATGAGTGTGAGCGCGTCGGCCAGCTGGTCGTTGTGGACCAGGGCCTGGGCCATCCGGCACACCGCGTCGACGCGCTCCTCGCCGTACAGGCCGGGCGTGGCTTCGAGGGCGGCGCGCAGGTGCCGGACCGTGGTGGCCGGTGAGGTGAGCAGCGTGGCGCAGCCCAGCTCGTACTGCACGTGCGGCCACAGCTCGGGCAGCGGCGGCTCCTTCAGGGCGCGCTCCAGGCAGCGCCGGGCCGCGGCCGGGGCGCCGACCGCGAGGTGTTCGCGGGCCGCCGCGCGCAGTTGCTCGACGAGTTCGGGATCGTCGTCCGGGTGGACCTCCAGGAGGTGCCGGGAGGCGGCGGCCGGGCCGTGTCCGGAGGCGGTGACCGCCCAGGCGGCCTGGCCGTGCATGGCGGTGCGGGTGGCCGACGGGATCGACTGGTAGACGGCGGTGGCGATCAGCGGGTGCACGAACTCCAGGGTGCCGACGTCGCCGTAGGTGCCGTCGGTCAGGATGCGGGCGGTGCGCAGCCGTTCGGCGCAGCGGCCGGCCTGCTCGGGGTTCATCCCGGCGAGGAGGGCGGCGAGGCCCGGTTCGATGCGGGTGCCGAGGACGGCGGCGGCCCAGGCGAACCGGGTGGCGTCGGTGCCGAGTCCTTCGAGCCGGGTGACGAGGCCGCGGCCGCGGGCCGTCTTGTTCAGCGCGCGCAGTTCGGCGGCGTGGGACTCCTCGGGCGCTATGCCGGCGTCCCCCACCTTGGCCAGCAACTCGACGGTCTCGTAGGGGTTTCCGCCGGTGACGGCCCACACCTCGCGGCAGAACGGGTCGTCGGCGTGCGGGCCGAGTGTGACGCGGGTCAGGCCCGCGGCGGCGTCGGGGCTGAGCGGGCGCAGCCGGGAGGTGCCCTGCCGGGCGGCGACCGCGACCGCGTCCAGGCAGTTGGCGACCTGGGGGTCCTCCGGGTCGCGCTGGGCGACGACGACCAGGACCGGCAGGTCGTCCAGCCGCTCCGCGAACGCGACGAGCCATTCGAGGGTCTCCAGGTCGGCCCAGTGCGCGTCGTCGATCAGCAGGACCAGCGGCCAGTGCAGCCGGGCCAGCCGGGAGACCGCCGCGACGAGTCCGTCCCGCACGCCCTGCGGGTCGGCCTGCCGGCCGGTGGGCGCGGCTATGCCGAGCGCGGGGCCCGCGATGTCGTACCAGTCGCCGAAGTACTCGCGGGACTCCTCCTCGGAGAGCGCGAGCAGCGCGGGCTGGAGCAATTGCCGTACGACGTTGAACGGTACGGAGGTGACGGTCTCGCCGCCCCGTGCCGACCAGACCGTGGCCCGGCCCTGGGCCCGCCGGCGCACCTGGTCGAGCAGGGCGGTCTTGCCGATCCCCGCCTCGCCGCGGTAGACGACGAGGCTGCCCGATGATGCGGCGTCCGCGCAGAGGTCGTCCAGTGCTCTCACGGCGACGCCCAGTTCGGGCTCCCGCTCCCACAACTGGGGCCCACAGGAGGCGGCGTCGGAGTGCCGTCCCTGAGTCATGCCGCACCCTCCAGGTGTCGTGCCCGCCGATGAGTCGACGGTCCATCGCGTACGGGTGGTGTACTGGTCACGAGAGTAGTGCGCGGCGCGGCGCCGTGGTGGGGGGTTGCGGAGCCGGTCGAAAATGGTCGGCGCCGCGGGGTGGGCCCGGCCTTCGGGGCGGGGCCCGCGGATAACGATCCCGCCCGCATCGCGGCCGAAGGGCGCCCCTCTCATCCGCCTTTCAGGCGCGCCTCATACTGTGGCGGCCATGACGTCGCAGACTCCCGCAGGCTGGTACCCCGATCCGGGACAGGTTCCAGGCGGCCCGCGCACCGAACGCTGGTGGGACGGCGGCCGTTGGACGGAACAGGTCCGGCCCGCCACGACCCCGTCGCCGATCCCGCCGCAGGACGCGGTGCCCGGGGCGGACCGGCCCCCGGCCCAGCCTCCGGCGCCGCTGCCCCCGCAGCCGGCCTCCATACCGGGCGCCCCGGAACATCCGCCGATGGGGGCCTATCCGGCATTCCCCAATTATCCGGCCTATCCGGGGCAGTTGCCGCCGAAGCCGCGCAGCACGGCGCGCATCGCCATCGCGGCGGTGGTCGCGGTGGTGGTGCTCGCCGGGATCGGCGGCGGCGTGTACGCGCTGAACGCGGGCGACAGCGGCAAGGACGACAAGGCCGGCTCCTCCTCGCAGCGGCCCGAGCCGCCGGGCGGCGGCGGCCCGGAGAACGGTGACGGCGGCCGGGGCGGCAGCGGCGGCACCGGCGGGCCGGACGGCAGCCCCTCTCCCCAGGCGCCCGACGGGTCGCCGCGGGCCCCGCTCGACAAGGGCTTCGCGACCGACATCGGCAACGGGATAGCCCTGCCGGTGCCCGAGGGCTGGACCGGCGCGGACGGCGTCGGGTCCGCCGGGGTGCAGACGGGCACGTACTCCTGCCCCGACGGCTCGGGCAAGCGGTGCGTGAGGGGCGGCGCCTCCAGCGCGTCGTCGAAGACGCTCAAGCTGTCCGCGACCGGCGCCGAGGCCGCCGCCAAGGAGGACATCGCCAAGAACGCGAAGGAGTCCTACGGCGGCAAGACCTATGGCGGGATCACCGGGCACGAGCAGGTGCTGTCGAAGAAGATCACGGTGGCGGGCAAGAAGGGCTACCTGGTCCGCTGGAGCGTGCGGACCAAGGCGAAGGTCGACGCCTGGGTGGAGTCGGTCGCCCTGCCGTCCCCCACCGCGTCCGGCTCGCTGGTCGTGATCCGGATCGGCGTGGACAAGCCGCGGACGGCGAAGGAGAAGGCCGCGGGGCCGGACGACTCGGCGATGGACGAGATCGTCGAGGGCGTCAAGACGGCCGACATCAGCGGCGCCTCGGGCGGCAGCGGCCAGGGCGTCTGACCGCCCGGCCGCCCCGCCACGGCATGCGGGCCGGGCGGGTGCCCCTCCGCTCAAGGAGGAACCCGCCCGGCCCGGGGGTGCGCGCCGCCCCCGTCCCCACGGTGCGGCGCGGGCAGACCGCCGGCCGGTCATCCCTGCGACCGGCGGTCTCCCGTCTTTAGGGGGCCTGACCTTCCCAGGTCAGGCCGAGTCCCGGAATCAGGACGCGCGTCACGAAGCCGACCAGGTAGTCGACGTCGGCGTCGCGCCCTTCCAGGACGGGCCTGCTCCGCAGGACCCCGAAGAGCTGCGCGGCGACATAGGGCAGGGCCGGATGGTCGGCGGCGATCTCGCCGCGCGCCACGGCCCGCGCCACCATCGCGTCGATCGACGCGATCTCCGGCTCGACCAGCGCCTCGCGCAGCGCCCGCTTCAGCTCCGAGTCCTGGAGCATCGCGTGGCCGAGCGCCTGGAGCAGGGCCGTGTCCCGCTTCCCCTGCGCCGCCGCGTGCCGCGCGGCGGCCACCAGGTCCCCGGCGAGGGTACCCGTGTCCGCCGCGAGGAACGTCACGCAGCGGCCGGCGCGCACCGCGGCGGCCACCAGCTGCGGCTTCGTCCGCCACTGCCGGTACAGCGTCGACTTGCTGCAACAGGCCTGCGCGGCGACGCCCTCCATGGTCAGCGCCTCGTACCCGAACCGGCGGAGCTGGTCGAGCACGGCGTCGTAGAACTCCTGGGCGCGCTCGGGGGTGATCTTGGAGCGGCGCGAGGCGGTCGGCGCGGTCGTTCGCACGGTCGCGGTTCCCTGGTCGCGCGTCGTCATCACGGTGCTCCTCGGTTCGGTGGCCGGTGTCGATGAGATCACAACCACTATCGATACGCCAGTGTACCGGTACGCCATCGTTTCGGTACACTGGCGTACCGATAAGCACGATGCGAGTCGTGCTCGACCGCGCCACCGGCGCACCCACGCAGAATCACGCACCACCCAGTCGTCACGAAAAGGGGCCGGGGGATGAATTCCCTTACCGAGCCTGCCGAACCGGAGCCGGACGCATCCGTCGCCCGACCACCCCTGGTCCGCGAGCTCCTGCTGGTCGTAGGACTCTTCCTCGTCTACAAGTTCGGCCGCCAGCTGGCCAATGGCCACACCGCCGAGGCGTTCCGCAACGCCGGCGACGTCTGGCACCTCGAACGGTCCGCGCACCTGCCCGGCGAGGGTCTGGTGCAGGGCGCCCTGCTGCACGGCGACACCCTCGTCCGGGTGGCGAACACCTACTACGCGACCGTGCACTTCCCGGCGACGCTGGCGTTCCTGGCCTTCCTGTACCTGCGCCGCCCGCGGCACTACGTGTGGACGCGGCGGGTGCTGGCCGCGCTGACGGCCGCCGCGCTCGTGCTGCACCTGACGTTCCCGCTGGCGCCGCCGCGGATGCTGGCGGCGGCGCACCTCGTGGACACCGCGCAGGTCTACGGGCCCTCCGTCTACGCGGCCGAGCCGGCCACCGACACCATGGCGAACCAGTTCGCGGCCATGCCCTCGCTGCACTTCGGCTGGGCCCTGATGGTCGCCGTCGGGCTGATCGCGGCGACCCGCTCGAAGTGGCGCTGGCTGTGGCTGCTGCACCCGCTGCTCACCCTGCTCGTGGTCGTCGGCACGGCGAACCACTACTGGCTCGACGCCCTCGCGGCGACGGCGCTGCTCGGGATCGCCCTCGCGGTGATCCGGCTGCCCCGCACCGTGCACGGGCGGGGCATCGGCCGGCATCTGCTGCCGGTCCCGGCCCGCCCGGTGGCCGCCGCCGAGAGCCGGGGCACGCCCGGCGTCGTGCCGTGGTCGCCGCGGCCCGCGTCGCGGACGGCGCCGGGCTCGCTGTCCGCCTCCGACGTCCTGGCCCGGATGCCGGTCCGGATCCCCGTGCGGGTGTCGCCGACCCCCGGCTCCACGTCGGCGGCCACCGCGCCGCGGCCCGTGGCGAGCGGGGCCGAGCGATGAGCGCCACCCTGCTCGCCGTCGCGCTCTCCCTGGTGTCGGCAGTGGCCTACGCCGCCGCGGCCGTCGCCCAGGAGCGGCTCGCCTCGCGGTCGGGCGGCGGCACCCTGCGGCTGCTGGCCACCGGGTCGTGGTGGCTCACGGTGCTGCTCAACGCCGGAGCGGCGCTGCTGCACGTCGCGGCCCTCAAGTACGGGCCGCTCACCCTGGTCCAGCCGCTCGGCGCGCTGACGCTGGTCGCGGCCGTGCCGCTCGGGGCGCGGATCGCCGGGCGGCGGGTCACCGTGCGCGAGTGGCGGGGCACCGCGCTGACCCTGCTCGGCCTGGGCGCGCTGCTGGTGACCGCGTCGGGCCCGGAGCCCGACGACACGCTCTCGCTGCCGCAGGCGCTCGCGGTCGCCGGCCTGACGACGGCGCTCATCGGGGTGCTGGCCCGGCGCGGCGCCCGGCCCGGGCTGCGGCACGCCACCGCGTCCGGGGTCGCGTCGGGGGTCGCCTCCGCGCTCACCCAGACGGTGACGGTGGCGGCGACGGACCGGTCCGGCTCCCCGTTCACGGCGCAGGTCGTGGTGGTGGCGGTGCTGGTCGCGCTGTTCGCCGCCGGCGGGCTGCTGCTGTCGCAGACCGCCTACCAGGGCGGGCTCGGCGCCCCGCTGGCGATGGTGACCCTGGCCAATCCGGTCGCCGCCGCCGTGATCGGGCTCTCGCTGCTGGGCGAGCGGCTCCAGGGCGGTGTCGCGGGGTTCGTCCTCGCCGGGGCGGGGGCCGTGCTCGCGGCGCGCGGGGTGGTGCTCCTGACCCGGGGAGCGGCGCGGGACTCCCTGGTCGTCGCGGGCGGGCAGGTCCCGGCGCCGGTCGACGAGCACGGGCCGGTGGCGTTCGCGCCGTAGTCGCCCCCCCCGGCGGGGCAGGTGGCGCCCGGGGTCCTCACGGGGTCCGGTGGATGCCGTTCAGGGCGTAGGTCAGGACCCGGTCGCGCTGGGCGTCGTCCACGTAGGACGCGCCGGCCACGCCCGACACCATGCGCAGGAGGTCGTCGAAGGTCACCTCGGGGCGCACCGCGCCGGAGCGCTGGGCGCGCAGCAGCAGGGGCTCGCCCGCGTCGAGCATGGCGCGGCGGCAGGAGACGAAGATCTCGGACTCGCCGCTCATCGCCTCGCGGACGGCGCGCTTGGTGACGGTGTACTCCACGAAGCGGTGCAGCCACGTCGTGAGCGCCTGCCAGGGATCGGCCGCCCCGGCGACCTCCTCCGCGAGCCGGCACAGGGCGTCGACCTCGTCCGCGTAGACCGTCTCGAAGAGCACCTGGCGCGTGGGGAAGTTCCGGTACAGCGTGCCGATGCCGACCCCCGCGCGGCGCGCGACGTCCTCCAGCGACGCCTCCCCGCCCTTCTCCGCGAACGCCTCCCGGGCGGCGGCGAGCAGCGCGTCGAAGTTGCGCCGGGCGTCCGCGCGGCGCGGGCGCTGCGCGGCGACCACGCCGCCGACGCGCTCCCTGTCCGTGGTCATGCTGCCTCCACACGAGGTTGAACCGGAGGTACCCCTCCGCTACCATTCATTAAGTCGAGGGGTGCCTCCACTTTAGCAGGGGCGCTCCCTTTTCCCCCGTACCCCCGTGCTCCCCCTTGCTCTTTTCAGCCCGCGCACCGCGCCGGGCCACTCCCTCCTGTTCTGAGAGAAGCCGTCTTGAACCGGAACGCCTCCCCTGCCCGCACCAACCGCCTCACCTTCGCGGTCCTCGCCACCGGCGCCGGCGTGTTCTCGATGATGCAGTCGCTGGTCGCGCCCGCGCTGCCCACGATCCAGCACGCCCTGGACACCTCCCAGGCCACCTCGACCTGGGTGATGACCGCCTACCTGCTGTCCGCGTCCGTCTTCACCCCGATCCTCGGCCGGGTCGGCGACCTCGTCGGCAAGAAGCGGACCATGGTCGCCGCACTCGTCGCCCTCACCGTGGGCTGTCTGCTCGCGGCGCTGGCCCCGAGCATCGGCCTCCTCATCGTCGCCCGGGTCGTCCAGGGCATCGGCGGCGCCCTCTTCCCGCTGTCGTTCGGCATCATCCGCGACGAGTTCCCGGCCGCCCGGGTCAGCCCCAGCATCAGCAACCTGTCCGCGGTGATCGCGGCGGGCGGCGGCGTCGGCATCGTCGCGGCCGGTCCGATCGTCGGCGCACTCGACTACCGGTGGCTGTTCTGGCTGCCCGCGGCGGTGGTGGCCGCCACCGCGCTGATCGCCCTGCGGTACGTGCCGGAGTCGCCCGAGCGCGGCGCGGGCCGCGTGAACTGGGCGGGGGCCGTCCTCCTGTCGGCCTGGCTCGTCGCCCTGCTGCTCCCCCTCAGCCAGGCCACCTCGTGGGGCTGGGGCTCGGCGAAGGTCATAGCCCTGCTGGCCGCCGCCGTCGTGCTGTTCGCGGCGTGGCTGGCCGGCGAGGCGCGGTCGGCGAGCCCGCTCATCGACCTGCGGGTGATGCGGCTGCGCGCGGTGTGGACCACGAACACGGCAGCCCTGCTCTTCGGCGCGGGCATGTACGCCGTGTGGTCGTTCCTGCCGGGCTTCGCGCAGACCCCCTCCTCGGCCGGATACGGCTTCGGGTCGAGCGTGACCGGTGCGGGGCTGCTGATGCTGCCGATGCTCGTGGCGATGTTCCTCGCGGGCGTCGTCAGCGGCCGGCTGGAGCCCGTCGTGGGCGCCAAGGCGCTGCTCGCGGCCGGCGCCGCGCTCGGCGCGGTGTCCTGCGCGATCCTCGCCCTGTGGCACGACCGGCAGGGGCAGATCGCCGTCGCGGCCGGGGTGTTCGGGCTCGGCATCGGACTCGCCTTCGCCTCGATGGCGAACCTGATCGTGCAGAACGTGCCGCCCGCCACCACCGGCGCCGCCACCGGCATGAACGCCAACATCCGCACCATCGGCGGATCCCTCGGCGCCGCCCTGATGACCAGCCTGGTCACCGGGGACCTCCAGCCCTCGGGGCTGCCCCACGAGTCGGGCTACACGCACGGATTCACGCTGCTGGCCTTCCTGTGCCTGGCGGCGGCGCTGGCCGCGCTGCTCGTGCCGGCCGCCCGCCGGGCCGGGCCGACCCGGGTCGCGTCGTCGGCCACCACCCCGGGATCCGCGCCGGAGCCGGAGCCGGAGCGGCAGTCGGCGTCCCGGTGAGCCGCGCGGCGGGGCGGGCCGCCGCGCGGTCCGCCCCGCCCGGTCAGCCGAGGCCGCGCGAGTCCTGCTTGAGGGCGGTGTCCACCGTGAGCGCGGTCGCGACGACGAGGCTGAGCAGCGGGTCGGGCAGCTGGAAGTGGATCTGGAGGACGTAGTTGTCCGCGGTCGTGAACATCGTCTTGGCCAGGCCCTCCCACGTCTTGGTGATGCGGGCGACCTCCTGCCCGGCGTGGTCGACGATGGCGAAGTTCCAGGCCCGCCAGTTCTCCGCCTTGATCGCGCCGACCTGCCGGCCGTCCACGTTCATCGCGAAGCTGATCTTCCCGATGGCGTTCTGCTGGACGATCTCGCCGACCGGCGAACCGTCCGGACGCTCCACGAGGACCCGGGACTTGATGAACTTCGCGGGCCGGGTCAGCACCAGCTGCGGCTGCCCGTACGCGTCGCGGATCTCCAGCTTGTGCGTCATGAACTGGTCGACGGACGACACGAACCGCAGGGCCTTCTTCAGCCCGCTCTGACCGATTTCGGTGACGGAGCCGAGCTGGTTCCCGTGCTGGTCCATGACGCTGTACTCGTTGGTCAGCTCGATCAGCTTCGCCTTCTGGTTCACCACCAGGACCGGCTCGGTGAACAGCGATCCGCCGCCCTGTCCGGCCTGGGCGACCCCGGCCTGCTGCTGCACCTGGCGCTGCACACGGGCGGCGTCCGGATGCTGCGGGGCCGGGGGCTGCTGCGGCGGAACCTGGGCGGCGGGCGCGGGCTGCTCCGCGGGGGCCGCGTGCGTGTGGTCGGTCCACTGGGAACCGTCCCACCACCGCAGCGTCTGAGGCACTCCGTGAGGGTCCGGATACCAACCCGCAGGGGTGTTCGAAGGCGAGGTCACCGGGGCACACTACCGCGCCGACCTGGGAGAGCGACCAGGCCGGCGGGTGTGATGTGCACCCCGGCGCGCGCCCGTCGGCCGGGGGCGCGCGGGGCGCGGGGCTAGGCGGTCGCGAGGCCCGGGTCGCTCACGCCGGCCGTGCCGTTCTCGACGTGCCCGGCCAGCCGGCGCAGGTATCCGGCGTTCCCCTCGACCACGACCGTCAGGTCGTACCAGCGCTTGGTGGTGCGCAGGTCGACGGTCTGCGTGACCGTGGCGCCCGCGCGCACGGTGTACGTCTGGCGTGCGCCGCCGTAGGCGTTGGTGACGGTGAGCCGGGCGTCGCCGGTGCCGGGGTTGCGCAGGGTCAGCTTCAGCCGGCCGGTGCCGTCGTCGTGGCGGGCGGTCACCTCCGGCTCCGCCACCTTGTTGTTGCCCTTGAAGGCGCGCAGGAAGCCGTTCGGGCCGTGCGCCGTGAGGTCGTACCTGCCCGCCGAGTACGCCGAGTTCCAGCTGTCGGAGACCGGCTTGCCCGGGGCGGCCGTGTACGTCCACGGGCCGTCGCCGCGGCTCTGCGAGCGGACCTGGAAGAAGGCGCCCTTGCGGTCGCCGCCGCTGAACGTCAGCTTGTACTTGCCCGTCGCGAGGTCCGCCGCGCCGTCGACGTAGGGCGCGTAGGCGATCGGACGGCTGGGCCGGGAGCCCTTCTCCTGCTTGGGCAGCACGCCCTGCGCGGGCGGCTTGGGCACATAGCTGGAGTGCCGGTCGCGGTCCGGCGGCGCGTAGCCCGCGGTGTCGGGCAGGTCGGCGGGGTCGGTGACCGTGAGGGAGAAGTCGAAGGCCGAGGTCAGGTCGCCGCAGATGGCGCGCCGCCACGGGGAGATGTTGGTCTCCTTGACGCCGAACCGCTTCTCCATGAACTGGAGGATCGAGGTGTGGTCGAACGTCTCCGAGCAGACGTAACCACCCGTGGACCAGGGCGAGACGACGACCATCGGGACGCGGATGCCGAGCCCGTAGGGGCCCGCGGCGCGGCTGCCGCCCGGGTAGTAGTCGAGGGTGGTGTCGACGGTGGACAGGCCCTGGGCGGCGGAGGCCGGCGGGTACGGCGGCACGACGTGGTCGAAGTAGCCGTCGTTCTCGTCGTACGTGACGAACAGCGCCGTCCTGCTCCACACCTCCGGGTTCGAGGTGAGCGCGTCGAGCACCTGGGAGATGTACCAGGCGCCGTAGTTCGCGGGCCAGTTGGGGTGCTCGGAGAAGGCCTCGGGAGCGGCGATCCAGGAGATCTTCGGCAGCTTCCCCGCCTTCACGTCGGCCTTCAGGACGTCGAAGTACCCGTCCCCGGCCTTGGCGTTCGTGCCGGTGCGCGCCTTCTCGTAGAGCGCGTCACCGGGCTTGGCGTTGCGGTAGTTGTTGAAGTACAGCAGCGAGTTGTCGCCGTAGTTGCCGCGGTACGCGTCGTCGATCCAGCCCCAGCCGCCCGCCGCGTCGAGGCCGTCGCCGACGTCCTGGTACACCTTCCAGGACACGCCCGCCTTCTCCAGGCGCTCGGCGTACGTCGTCCAGCCGTACCCCGCCTCCTCGTTGCCCAGCACCGGGCCGCCGCCCGTGCCGTCGTTGCCGACGCAGCCGCTCAGCATGTAGTAGCGGTTGGGGTCGGTGGCCCCGATGAACGAACAGTGGTAGTCGTCGCAGACGGTGAACTTGTCGGCGAGGGCGTAGTGGAACGGGATGTCGTCCCGGGTCAGGTACGCCATGGTGCCGGTCCCCTTGGCCGGGACCCAGTTGTCGTACTTGCCGCTGTTGAAGGCGCTGTGGCCGCCCGCCCAGTCGTGGTCGAGGCCCGCGATGAACTGCATGCCGAGGTCGTCCGCGTCCGGATGGTAGGGCAGGACCTCCTTGCCCGCGCTCACCTGGCTCCACACGGGTTTTCCGCTGGGCAGCGTCACCGGGCGCGGGTCGCCGAACCCGCGCACCCCCTTCATCGAACCGAAGTAGTGGTCGAAGGAGCGGTTCTCCTGCATGAGCACGACGATGTGCTCGATGTCCTGCACGGTGCCGCTGCGCCGGGCGGCCGGGATGGCCGCGGCCCGGTCGATGGAGCCGGACAGGGCGGTGAAGCCCGCGGTGGCTCCCGCGATCTGGAGGAAACGACGCCGATTGAGTTCGGTCATGAGTGGGGGACTCTCCTGTTACGTCATCGGACAGGGCAACGGGAGTTTCCTAGGGGACCAGACGGAAGGGAAGGGATGGTGACGATCATGTGAAGCATGTCGGACGGATGTCCGAAAATCGCCCGCGCGCGCAGGTCAGCGCACCCCGTCCCACAGCACCCGCTCCGCCGCCCGCGGATCCGCCTCGGGGCGGCAGCCGTCCGCGTCGAAGACCATGGTCGTCCGCTCCCCCGCCGGGTCGTACGCGGCCCAGCCGGGATCGCCGGTCGCGGCGAACGCCACCCACACGGCGTGCATGGTGCGGGCCAGCTCCTGCGGCGGCTTCTCCCCCACCATCGCCCGGTAGTCCGGGTCGTCGAGCAGGTCGAAGACGAAGCCGAGTTCCAGGGCGTGGCAGGCGCCGAGTTCCCCGTCGAACCGCGGGGAGCGCCAGGCGAACTCGTAGACGTGGGTGCCGGGGACGGACTCGGCGAGCCGGACGGCCGGGACGCGGTAGAACCAGTCGGTGCCGATCGCTTCGAGCAGCTCGCCGGGACCGGCGCCGGGCCGCTGCCCGCGGTAGGCGCCGTAGTCCACTCCGTACGCCGCCGCGCCGCGCCGCGCCCGCTCCTCGGTGATGCCGTGGAACCGGCCGGTCGGCACCATGAACAGTCGGTTCTCCTCGCGGTTGGAGCCCACGAGCAGATCCACGCCGAGGTCGGGCCCGGGGAGGGCGAGGCCGTCGGCGACCGGTTCGAAGGCCATGGCGTTGAGCGCCGCCTCGCCCCACACCGCCGGGTCGGGCCGGGTGGCCAGGTCCATCCGCAGCGCGGCCTGCTCGGTGAGCAGCCGGGGCAGGGGGACGGCCGCGAACGCCTCGGCGGTGTGGGCGACGCCGAGCCGGTCCGCCAGCCGGGCGCCGATCCGGCGGGCCGACTCCGGGCGGACGAAGTGGTGGCAGGCGCCGCTCTGCAACACGGCGCGCCGCACCAGCCCGCGGGCGCGCGGGTGGGCGAGGAGCTGCCCGATGGCCATGCCGCCGGCGGACTCGCCGAAGACGGTGACGCGGTCGGGGTCGCCGCCGAACGCGGCGATGTTGTCGCGGACCCACTCCAGGGCGGCGAGCTGGTCGAGCAGGCCGCGGTTGTCGGGCGCGTCGGGCAGGTGCAGGAAGCCGTCGGTGCCGAGCCGGTAGTTGACGCCGACGAAGACGACGCCGTCCCGGGCGAAGGTGTCGCCGCGGTAGCCGGTGGAGTTGGCGGACCCGTTGGAGAACGCGCCGCCGTGCAGCCACACCAGGACGGGCAACCGGGCGCCGGGGCCCGGCTGCGGGGTCCAGACGTTGAGGTTCAGGCAGTCCTCGCCCGCCACGGTGGTCTCGGGGATGAGCGCGTCGAAGGGCGGGGTGTACGGGGCCTTGGGCGCGGTCGGGCCGTAGCCGGTCGCGTCCCGTTCGCCGGTCCAGGGTTCGACGGGGGCGGGCGCGCGGAAGCGCCGGGGGCCGAAGGGCGGGGCGGCGTAGGGCACGCCGAGGAAGGCGGCGACGCCCTGGGCGGTGGTGCGGCCGCGCAGGGCGCCCTGGGCGGTGGTGACGACCGGTGTCATGCGGTGCGGGCTCCCTCGGTCGGGCGGGCGGTGCGGCGGCGGGCCGGGCCGGGCCGGGCGCACCGGGTGCCCGGTCGGCGGGCCCCACCGTCTCTCGTACCCCGTCGGACACCCCCGCGTAAAGATCACGGACCGGTCGGGTCCGTCGCGTCGGCGGCCAGCCACTGGGCGACGGCCCTGCCGATGGGCTGTCCGGTCTCGATCTCGATGAAGCCGAACTGGCCCGACTGGTTGCACTCCAGGAACCACCAGATGCCGTCCGCGTCCTCGGCGAAGTCGAAGGCGCCGTAGGCGAGTCGGGCCCGGGAGAGGTAGGCCGTGACGCCCTCGGCGACGCGGGCCGGGACGGGCACCGGACGCCAGGTGACGCCGGAGGCGCTGAAGCGGACGTCCACCACGGCGTCGTCGTCGGTGTCGGGTCCGGCGGCGGCCCGCGCGGCGAACATCCGCTCGCCGACCACGGTGAGCCGGATGTCGGCGGTCTTGCGGATCCGGCGCTGGAGCAGCGTCGGTCCGTGCGCCACGGCCCGGAAGTCCTCGCCGGGGCGGATCCGCGTGGTCGGCACGGCGAGCCCGTCGTCGCCGGGGTGGGCTCCGGAGACCGGCTTCACGACGAGGTCGGGGTGGCGTACGGCGAACTCGCGTGCCACGCGCGGGAAGGTGGTGATGAGGGTGGGGGGCACCGGCAGGCCGCACTCCCGCGCGAGCCAGAGCTGCCAGGGCTTGTGCCGGGCCTGCCGGGCGGCGTCGGGGTGGTTCATCCAGCGGGCGCCGGTGCAGCGCAGCATCCCGTACAGCGCCTGCCCGGACTCCTCGGACAGCCAGGTGGAGGCGGCGGCGGAGCGGGTCGCGGGGGTGCCCGGTCTGCGCACCCAGATGGAGCGCAGACCCCGCATAGCGACGACCCGTCCCCCGACGGACAGATGGCCGTCGAACGCGCCGTGCGCGTATTCCCCGGACACATCGACGGCGCCGGGCAGTTCGGCCGGATCCAGTCGCAGGACGGGGATTCCATTGGCGTTCAATTCGACGACGGCGAGGTCGGCGGTCACGTCCTGTTCACAGGTGAGGATCAGTACGGTCATTTCCGCGCGGCCGCTCAGTCGTCGAAATGCGTTTTGGATCCGGCCGTGGAGGTCGTCGACGCGCACGCTCGCAACACTGCGTAGTCACGCGCAGCCACCGCGCCATCGGGCAGCAGGTTCAATTGCAGTGCGGAGTCGTATGTGTACGACGCGCTGACCTCCACCTCTCTCACAGGGCGAGCATAGTTCAGAGCGAACGGTCGCATGGGCTCTCCTAGTTGGGGGGTGCACCAAGTCAAGCGCATGGTGACTCTCCGACGTCACAGTCCTGGCGAATATCTCGGATTCTCTCTGTAGGACGCGTCACACCTGCGGACGAGTTCATTCCGCCACGCAGAGTGATGACGCTACGTCAGGCAGGAAAAAGGGGCGGCTCTATGGAGCCGCCCCTTCCCAATACCGCCTTTACACGCCTTTACACGTCCTCAAGTGGCCCTCCACACGCGAATGCCCAGGACCTTCCGCATGCTGTCGGGTCCTGTCACCGGGTGAGGTAGCCGAGGCCCGGGTGGGCCGCGGTGTAGCCGTCGACGAGGCGGCGCGCGACGGTGACGGAGTCGACGAGCGGGTGCAGCGCGAAGGCGCGGACGGCGGTGGCGCGCGAGCCGGACTCGGCGGCGTCGAGGACGTCCCGCTCGACGGCCTTGACCGCGGTGACCAGACCGGTGGCGTGCAGCGGCAGCGGGTCCACGGAGACCGGGTGCGCGCCGCCCGCGTCGACCAGGCAGGGCACCTCGATGACGGCGTCGGCGTCGAGCGCCGCGAGGGTGTGGCCGTTGCGGACGTTGAGGATGAGGGTGGTGCGTTCGTCGCGGGCGATGGCGCGCATGAGCGCGAGGGCGACCCGCTCGTAGCCGCCGGACTCCAGGTCCTCGGCCGCGCGCTCGCCCGCGCCCGCCGCCTCCCGGTTCTCCGCCATGTAGGTGGCCTCGCGCTCGGCGCGGGTGCGGTCCCAGGTGGTGAGGGCCGGGGCGGCGGGGTCGGCGAGGTCGGCGTAGAACCGGGCCTGCTGGTCGCGCAGGAACGCGCCGCGCGTCTGCTCGGCCTGCTGGTAGGCGCGGACCGTCTCGCGGTTGAAGTAGTAGTAGTGCAGGTACTCGTTGGGGATCGCGCCGAGCGACTGGAGCCAGTCCGCGCCGAAGAGCCGGCCCTCCTCGAAGGAGCCGAGCAGCGCGGGGTCGGCGAGCAGCCGGGGCAGTTCGTCGCGGCCGTCGACCTTCAGCCCGCGCACCCAGCCGAGGTGGTTGAGGCCGACGTAGTCGATCCAGGCGCGGTCGGGTTCGGCGCCGAGCAGCCGGGCGATGCGGCGGCCGAGGCCGACGGGCGAGTCGCAGATGCCGATGACGCGGTCGCCGAGGTGGCGGGACATGGCCTCGGTGACCAGGCCGGCCGGGTTGGTGAAGTTGATGACCCAGGCGTCGGGGGCGAGGCGCCGGACGCGCCGGGCGATGTCGACGGCGACCGGCACGGTGCGCAGCCCGTAGGCGATGCCGCCGGCGCCGACCGTCTCCTGGCCGAGCACGCCCTCGGCGAGGGCCACCCGCTCGTCGGCGGCGCGGCCGTCGAGGCCGCCGACACGGATCGCGGAGAAGACGAAGTCGGCGCCGGCGAGTGCCTCGTCGAGGTCGGTGGTGGCGGTGACCTCGGGCGCGTCGGCGACGCCCGCGGCCTGGTCGGCGAGGACCCGCACGACCGCGTCCAGGCGGGCCCGGTCGACGTCGTGGAGGGTGACGTGGGTGACGCGGCCCGCGGCGTGGTCGCCGAGCAGGGCGGAGTACACCAGCGGCACGCGGAAGCCGCCGCCGCCGAGGATCGTCAGTCTCGTAGAAGTCATGCCACAACCACCTTTGCGCCTGCCTCCGTCTGCGAGGGTGCCGCGATCACGGTTCGCCGCACGCGGCGCACCCTACTCGTCCGATCGCCTGCGATCGCGCGGGCCAATGGTGCAGGCTACGGGCATGTCGAGACCCTTACAGCACCGACGATCCGTCCGCGCGGCCGCGGTCTGCGCGACGGCCGCCCTCACCTTCTGCGCGGGCGCCGCGAGCGCGGGTGCGGCCGAACCCACGTGGACCGAGACCGGCACGTCGTACGTGAACTCGCTGACCGGCGGCCAGGGCGTGGCGAGCCGCGCCGACGGCACGCTCCTGTACCGGGGGCCGGCCTCGGTGCCGCTCGCGCTGCGCGTCGCGGGCTGGTCGCACGTCGGCGACCCGGACATCGCGCGCGGCTACACCTTCGACGCCTACCAGGGCGGTGACACGGCGACGCGGAAGATGTACGCGGTGACGGCCCCCGACGGAACCCGGACGACCTACGAACACGGGCTGGACCAGGGCGAGTTGCTGAACAACTCGTTCGCGTCCGTGTCGCCCGACGGGCAGTGGCTGGTCTCCGGCGAGTGGGGCACGGAGAGCCGGCTCCAGGTCTTCCCCGCCCCCGTCCTGAACCCCGCCGCGCCCGCGCCCGGCACGGACCTGCCGCAGGCCGGGCAGATCAGTCTCGACCGGCCGGTGGAGAACATCCAGGGCTGCGACTTCGTGACGGACACCCGTCTGCTGTGCGCGTCGGACGACGCCGCCAAGGAGGTCCTCCAGGTCGACCTGGCCCGTCCCCTCGACGGGAGTCCGGTCGCCGGCCGGGTCTCGACGGCCTTCACGATCCCGCGGCGCAGCATCTGCGGTGGCTCGTTCGAGGCCGAGGGTATCGACTACGACAGCGCGCGTGGCACCCTGCGCGTGGAGATCGTGCCGCCGTCGCCGTGCCTGGTGGCGACGGCCGTGGTCTCGTACCGGCTGCGCTAGGGCCCGTCTCCGCGCTCCCGTCGTCGCCCGGAGGGCGGCCGCTCCGGGCGCCTCGGGGCAGGCGGGAGCGTGCGGACGGGAGTGTGCGGACGGGAGTTCGACGACAGGCACGACAGGCCCTCGGTCCCCACGGCCGGGGTGGTCCCCCCACGACACAGGAGGTTCCCCGGATGTCAGGTACGCGAGACGGCGGCACGGGACGCCGGGGATTCCTGGGGGCGGCCGCGGCCGTCGGCGCGCTGGCGCTGTTCCCGTCGCCGGCGCAGAAGGCCACCGCGGGACCGCGGCCGGAGCCGGCCGGGACCGGCGCGCCGCGGGCGGACGCCGGGCAGCCCCTGTTCCTCGGCACGTACACCTCGCAGCAGGGCGGCGGCACCGGCGTCGGCATCGCCTCCTACGACCCGGGGAGCGGCGCGATCACCGGGGTGGGGACGGTCGAGGGGGTGGCCGATCCCTCGTACCTGGCGGTGCGGCCGGACGGCGGGACCCTGTACGCGGTGGACGAGCGGCAGGACGGTGCGGTGACGGCCGTGCGGACGGCCGACCGCGTCGTGCTCGGCACCCGCTCGACCGGCGGGGCGGGCCCCTGCCATCTCTCGGTGCACCCGTCCGGGCGCTGGCTCCTGAGCGCCAACTACGGGTCGGGCAGTGTCGCCGTGCACCCGATCGACGCCTCCGGCGCGCTCGGCGAGCGCACCGCGCTGGTCGCGCACGACGTGCCCGCGCCCGGCCCGGGACAGGACGGGCCGCACGCGCACCAGATCGTCACCGCTCCGGACGGCGGCCACGTCCTCGCCGTCGACCTCGGCAACGACACCGTGTACACCTACCGCCTGGACACCACGGCGGGCACGCTCACGCAGGTCTCGTACGCGGCCCTGCGTCCGGGCGCGGGCCCGCGCCATCTCACCTTCCACCCCGGCGGCCGGTACGCGTACCTCGCCAACGAGGTCGACAACACGGCGGTCGTCTGCGCGTACGACCCGGACAGCGGCCGGCTCACCCCGGGCGAGCCGCAGTCCACCGGTACGGGGACGGGCACCAGTTACCCGGCGCAGTTCCTCGTGACGCGGGAGGGCGGGTACGCGTATCTCGCCAACCGGGGCCACAACAGCCTCACCCGGTACGCGGTCGAGGCGGACGGGGCGCGGCTGCGGCTGCTCGACACCGTGCCGGTCGGCGGCGACTTCCCGCGCCAGATCGCGTTCTCGCCGGACGAGGCGCTGCTTTTCGCGGCGAACCAGAAGTCGGGGTCCGTGAGCGTCTTCCGCGTGGACCACGCCTCGGGCGGCCTCACGCCCGCGGGGACGCCGTTCGAGGCGCCGGTCGCGGTGTGCGCGCTGCCGCTGTAGCCGGGAGCGGCACCGGACGGGCCGGTCGGGCCGGTCGGGCGCCGCTCAGGTGTCGGCGGGGGTGCGGGCGGTGCTCGCGCGCACCGTCAGCTGCGGTGCGAGCAGCACGGCCTCCGGGTCCGCGCCGCGCCCCTCGACGAGTGCGACGGCCCGCTCGACGGCGCGCCGCCCCATCTCCCGCGCGGGCACCGCGACCGAGGTGAGCGGCACCGAGGCCCGCGCGGCCACCTGCTCGTGGCAGACCGCGACGACCGAGACGTCCTCGGGGACGGCGCGGCCGGACTGCCGCAGGAGGGCGAGCAGCGGGTCGGTCGCCGCCTCGTTCTGGACGACGAAGGCGGTGGTGCCGGGGCGTTCGTCGACGATCCGGGACAACGTCGCCGCGACCGCGGCGTACGAGCCCTCGCACGGGCGGTGCAGCAGCCGCAGGCCCAGCTCGGCGGCGCGCCCGCGCAGCCCGGCCAGGGTCCGTTCGGCGAAGCCGGTGCGCCGCTCGTAGACGGCGGCGGCCTCGCCGACGACGGCGATCTCGCGGTGACCGAGGCCGGCGAGGTGCTCGACGCAGGCGGCGCCCGCGGCGGCGAAGTCGAGGTCCACGCAGTGGAGTCCGTCCGGGTCGGACGGCAGGCCGATCAGCACGGCGGGGCGGGTGGCGGCGCGCAGCAGGGGCAGTCGCCCGTCGTCCAGCTCCACGTCCATCAGGATCATCGCGTCGGCGAGCGCGCTGCCCTCGATGCGGCGCACGGCCTCGGGGCCCTCGTCGCCGGTGAGCAGCAGGATGTCGTAGCCGTGGGCCCGGGCGGCGGTGGCGACGGCCGTCGCGATCTCCGTCATCACCGGCAGGTACATGTCGGTGCGCAGCGGCACCATCAGGGCGATGATGTTCGACCTGCTGCTGGCCAGGGCCCTGGCCCCGGCGTTCGGGTGGTAGCCGAGGGTGCGGACGCTGCTCTCGACGCGTTCGCGGGTGGCGGCGGAGATGGGCCGCTTGCCGCTGAGGACGTAGCTCACGGTGCTGGCGGAGACTCCCGCGTGCCGGGCGACCTCTGCCAGCGTGACCATGTCGTTCTCCTGAGCCGGTGGGAAGGGGCGGACCGCGGGGCGGGTCCGGGGTGAGGCGCGTCGACGCCGCCGGTGCCGCCCCGGTCCGCCGACCTTATGGGGCCCGGTGGCCGGCTGTCGAAGAGGGCTCCGGAGCGCTCCGGGCGGCGGGTGGCGCGGCGCGCAGGGGGTCCCTGAACAGGGGGTGGAGCAGCACCGTGCCGGCCGCGACGGGCAGCACGCCCGGTCCGGCGCGGGGTCCGACGATCCGCTCGGGGTCGTCGCACACGTGCGAGTGGCCGACGGCCGCGGTCCTGATCTCCGTCAGGTACGTGTCGTGGAGGAGGCTCGACTGCTCGGTGACGACCACGAGGTCGGGGTTGAGCACGTCGAGGAGGAGGGCGACGGCCCGGCCGACCGCGCGGGCCCGGGCGCGCAGCAGCCGGTCGGCGCGCGGGTCGCCCGCGGCGGCCGCGTCGAGCACCAGCGCTGGCCGGGGCTCCGGGACGATGCCGTGCCGGACCGCCGTGGCCGCGAGCACCGTGTCGGACGCGGTCGCCTCCAGGCAGCCGGTGCGTCCGCAGGCGCAGGGCGCGGTGGAGTCGGGCACCGGCAGGTGGGCCACATCGCCGGCGCCCGCGCGCGGGCCGCGGTGGACGACGCCCGCGATGCCGAGCGCCGCGTCCACGACGTTGCCGACGAACAGGTGGACCAGGCTGCGCCGGGCGGCGGGCCGGCCGAAGAGGATCTCCGACTGGGCGATGGCGCGGGCGTGGTTGTCCAGGCGCACCGGCAGGCCCAGCGCGCGGGACAGCTCCGCCGCGAGCGGCCGGTGGCGCAGGGCGAGGGCGTCGTGCCGGACGACGACGCCCGCGCCGGGCTCGACCCAGCCGCCGAGGACGGCGCCGACGCCGAGCAGCGGCCGTCCGGCGGGGGCCGTGGCGAGGAACTCCCCCAGCGCGGAGGCGACCTGGCCGATCAGCCGGTCGGGTCCGGTGTGCCGGTGCGGGAAGGTGTGCCGGGCCACGACGCGGCCGCGCAGGTCGACCAGGCCGAAGGTGGAGGAGGGCACGCCGATGTGCAGTCCGGCCGCGAGCGGGCCGCCGACCTCGCCGGTGTGCAGGTCGACGGGGATCCGGGGGCGGCCCACCGCCTTGGGGGCGGCCGGTCCGGGCAGGTCGCGCAGGAGGCCGCGGCGGGCCAGGTCGGTGCACTGCCGGGAGACCGCGGCCGGGCTCAGGCCGCTCAGCCGGGCGACCTCGGCGCGGGCGACGGGGCCGTGGTCGAGCACGGTCCGCAGCACTCCGGCGGCATTGGTGTCCCGGCGGCCGTCGCCGGTCATCCGCGCGGGGCGGCGCTCGCTCCCGCCGGGGTCCGTGCGTGGCATCGTCGGTCCCTCCTCGCGTGCGGCACGGCCCGCAGCCTATGCGGCCGGGGCGGCTCCGCGGGGCGCGGGGAACATTGCGGGTCCGTGAAATCGCGGGGCGCCGCCGGGTGGGCGGGGCGGGCCTCAACTGGCCTGTTCAGGGCGGTATTCGGCGCCGCGGCGGTGGGGGGCCGCGGTGCGGGCGGGCCGGTTGACGCCGCTCGGCCCCGGTTGCGACGCTCCGGGACATGACCGCGATGACGTGTCCCTGTAGCTGAGCACCCGGCCCGCCCCCGGGGGTGACCGCACCCCCTGCCGCCGTGCCGGCCGTCGGATCGCGCCGCGGACGTGAGCCCGCGGCGCCCCGCGCCCGAATTGCTTCCGCACCGAGCCGAACCCCCGCCCCGCGCGTTCCGCGCGCCGAAAGGACACCCCGCCATGACCACGACCGCCCCCGAACCCACCTCCACCACCGGCACCGGCACCGGCACCGGCACCGGCACCGGCACCGGCACCGAACTCGCCGTGACCCGGCTGAACGGCCGTCTCGGCGCGGTCGTCGAGGGCGTGCGCCTCTCCGGTGACCTCGCGCCCGCGACGGTCGCGGCGATCCGCGCGACGCTGCTCGCCCACAAGGTCGTCTTCTTCCGCGGCCAGGACCATCTGGACGCGGCGTCGCACGAGGCGTTCGGGAGGCTGCTCGGCACCCCGGTCGCGCATCCCACCGTGCCGTCCGCCGACGGCCGTTACGCGTTCCCGGTCAACTCGGACCACGGCGGCCGCGCCAACCAGTGGCACAGCGACGTCACGTTCGTGCCCGCCTACCCGGCGTTCTCCATCCTCCGCGCGATCACCGTCCCGCCCTACGGCGGCAACACGCTGTGGGCCAACACCGCGACGGCGTACGCGCATTTGCCCGCCCCGCTGAAGGAGCTGGCCGAGCGGCTGCGGGCGGTGCACTCCAACGACTACGACTACGCGGCCCTGCGCCCCGACGTGGTCCCGGAGCAACTGCGGCGGTTCCGCGACGTGTTCGCGAAGATCAAGTTCCTGACGGAGCACCCGGTGGTCCGGGTCCACCCGGAGACCGGTGAGCGCACGCTGCTGCTCGGCAACTTCGTGCAGCGGATCGCCGGGCTCACCGGCCGGGACTCGCGGGACCTCCTCGACCTGTTCCAGCGGCACGTCGAGCGCCCGGAGAACACCGTCCGCTGGGCGTGGCGGGCCGGTGACGTGGCCATCTGGGACAACCGCGCCACGCAGCACTACGGCGTCGACGACTCCGACGACCACGAGCGCGAGCTGGCCCGCGTGACGATCGACGGCGACGTCCCGGTCGGCGTCGACGGCCGCACGTCGACGCTGCTGTCGCCCGAGTCGGTGCCCGAGCCGGCGCACGGCATCGCGTCGGGCGCGTCCACGGCGGCGACGGGGACGCCCACCGCGCTCCCGGAGGCCTCCGGGGTCCCGCCGGTCACCGGCTGAGCGGGGCGCCGGTCAGCCGGTGCCCGCGAGCCAGCGCACGGCCTCCGCGGCGTCGCCGTCCACCACGTCCAGGGCGGCGGCGACCCGCTCGGGCCGGGCGAGCAGCCGGCGTGCGCGGGGGTCGAGCAGGCTGTGCGCGAGGAGCAGCCCGGACAGGGCGTGCGCGTCGCCCGGGGCGCGCCGCAGCCGGGCCGCGTACAGGTCGCGGGCCCGGACCGGGTCGCCTGAGGTGAGCCGGGCGTCGGCGCCGGGGCCCGGGCGCGGGGTCAGGTACCCGGCGGCCCGGGTGTCCTCCCAGTGGGCGGCGGACCCGCCCGGCACGGGTTCGGGGGCGGGTCCGCGCGGGGGCGGTGCGCCGTCGGCGCGGGCGCGGGCGAGCGCGGCGCGTTCGGCGGGGCCGCAGCGCAGGTTCCGCAGCCGCCACTCGACGCGGTGGCTGACGGCCGCGGCGCGGGCCCGGGCGGCCACGGCGGGGTCGACGGGCTCGCGCAGCCAGCGGTCGAGGGTCGCGGCGAGCCCGGCGACCAGGCGGCGGCCCGCCGGGGTGAGGTCGGCGCGGGTGGCGAGGGTGCGCACCACGAGGCGGGTCTGGAGGCGGCGCAGCGCGAAGTGGAAGGCGGCGGCGCTGCCGGGCCCCCCGGTGCGTTCCGCCATGCGGGCCCGCCAGAAGCCGGCGACGCCGGTGAACGCGTAGGCGCCGTGCAGCAGTCCGGGCAGATGGCGGGGGTCGGCCCGCCAGGGCGCGTAGAAGCGTTCGGCGCGGTCGTCGGCGAGGAGCGGGAAGAGGTGGAGGAGCGCGCCGAGTTTGCTGTGCTGGAACTCGTGGACGAGGGTCTCGGCGAGGTCGGTGGCGTCGTCCGGGCGGGAGACCATCATCGAGCCGAAGGCGTCCCCGGTGGACGCGCTCAGCCGGACCCCGGAGCCCTCCTCGGTGAGCCAGGGGACGAGACGGGTGATGTCGCCGGGGCGGAGGGTGCCGACGGCGTCGGGGTCCGGGGTGCGGGCGAGGAGGGCGTGCGCCTCGTCGAGCGTCTTCTCCCAGTGGGCGAACTCCTCGGCGGGCAGCCGGGCGGGGGGCACCGGTTCGTCGAGGTCGCGGTAGGGGTCGAGGTCGTCGAGGACCGCGCCGCTGGGCCGCAGGGTGCGCAGGGGCAGCCAGCCGGGGACGTCGGGCCGGGTGCCGGGGGCGTCGAGCGGGCGCACGCGGACCGCTCCCGCGGTCACCGCCCCGGCCCGCACGGACACCCGTACGGTGTCGAACGCCCGGTCGCGCGGGCCGAGTTGCAGGAGGCCCAGGGTCGGCAGGGTCAGGCCGCCGGCGCGTACGGGCGCGGTCAGGTCGGCGTCCGTACCGGCGAGGAGGCTGGCGGTGGCGGCGAGGCAGGCGAGGTGCGCGGCGTCGGCCCACAGCGGCGGGCCGGACGCGGAACCGTGCAGGCGGCGCAGCATGTGGGCGATCCAGGCGCCGCACTGCGGGCTCATGAGCAGCCCGTCGACGGCGGCCGGGGCGTGCCGGGCGGCCGTCTCCAGCACGCTCCACACGGGCGCGGTCCCGCCCGCGGGGCCGAGGGCGGGACGGGGCAGCGCGTCGAGTCCGTCGAGGAGTTCGCGCAGCAGGAGCAGCCGGCGGGTGCGCTCGCCCCTGCGCAGGAACGCGACGGCCCGCTCGGAGCCGCCGCCCGCGGCCAGTTCGTCGAAGAGGTGCCCCGGCATGCGCAGGGCCGGGGTGTGCGGGGTGTCCGACGCCGGCGCCGACGCGGTCACCCGCTACTCGGCCCGGCCGGGATTGCTGCCGCCCGAGATGGCGCCGGGGCGGGGGCGGCGGGTCTCGTCGAGGAGTCTGCGGCTGGGTCCGAGGCCGTGGATCCGGCGCAGCTCCGCCAGGCCGACCTCGGCGAGGTCCGCGAGGTCCGACTCCACGTGGTCCGCCGGACGGTCGGCGCGCACCGGCTCGCTCAAGGTGTTCTCCCCCTTCACCCACGACGGCACGCGATGCCGCCTTGGTCCTGTGTCCATCATGACGAAGCCTGCCCGGTCCCGGAACCCGTAGGCCCGCCGGATGATCGGGAAGCGTCTGTTGGCCGATTCCCGTCGGGTGCGCCCACCTCATCCGGACGCCAACGCGGTGATCGCGGCGGCGAGTTCGGCGGCCCGGTCGGGGTCGTCGTCGAGGGAGGTCACCGCCTCGTACAGGGTCCACAGGGCATCGGCGGCGCGGCCGTGGGCGCTCACGATGGCGACGAGGTCGGGGCGGGGGGCGGGGTTGCGGCGCATCCGGGCGGTGAGCCGCGGGTCGAGCAGCAGCACCAGGCTCTGGCGCTCGTCGGAGCTGTGCGTGAACGGGTAGGCGAGGAGGGCCTCGGCGACGCGCGTGAGGGCGGTGAGGGCGCCGGGCCCCTGCCGCCGTCCGGCCGGCGGGCCCAGCGTCCGCTCGTGACCGGGCCGTCTGACGATCAGGGTGGGCAGCTGGGCGGAGCGGCCGGACGCCCAGATCTCCCGCTCCACGCGCTCCCGCACGGCCGTGAACAGCCGCTCGGGGTCGGGATCGACGGTGGCCGCCGACCGGTCGAGTTCGTCCTGGACGAGGCGGGAGAAGACGCCGCCGCGCAGCACCGGGTCGTTGGCGGCGCGCTCGCCCCGGGAGGCGGCCAGCAGCAGGACCTGTTCGTGGCCGGTGGTGCGGGCGCCCGCTCCCAGCCGCTCGGTGTCCAGGGAGCGCGGGAAGCCGTGCCGTTCGTCGAAGGTCTGGCAGGCGTCGACGACCCAGGTCTGCCGCGCGAACCCGGCGACGGCGTCGCTGGCCAGCAGCCGGCAGGCGGACTCCAGGTCGAGGTTGCGGCGCCCCTGTCCGGTGGCGTCGGCGTAGTAGAGGCGGATCCGCTCGTCCTGGTCGAGGACGCCGTGGCCGCCCCACCACACCCACAGGACGTCGCCGTCCAGGGCGGGGAGTTCGTCGGTGAGGGTGCGGTGCAGGGTGCTCTGGTCGGCGGGCCGGTACGGGAGCGCGGGCCGGTGGCCCCCGGTGGGGGCGAGGTGCAGCAGGATGTTCGCCTCGGGCACGCCGCGCCCGCGCAGCCAGGCGTGGAAGCGGACGGCGTCGTCGGCGGGTCCCGGCAGCCGCCAGCCCTCCCCGGCCGCGTACTCCTCGATGCCGACGACGAGCGCGGTGACCCGGCGCGGGTCGGTCCGTGCGGGGGTCACGGCAGGCGGGCCGCGATGGCCCGGTAGACGGCGGGGTCGTCCCAGTAGGCGCTGTGCGCGGCGGGGAAGGGCTGGCGGCTGTCGGTGGCCACGTCGGTGACCCGGCCGGGGAAGAGCCCGGCGCCGACGTAGCCCAGCAGGTCGCGGCGGTCGTACAGGTTCAGCCAGTCGGGCACGTGCGGGGGCAGCGGCTGCGGGTGGGTGAGGGAGGGCAGGGCGCCCGTCTCGTACAGGAACGGTCCCTGCGAGCCGACGGTGACGAGGAGCGCGACGGACGGCTGGGGGTCGAGGACCAGGGTGTCGAGGGCGATGATGCCGCCGAGGCTGTGTCCGAGGAGGACCACCGGCGGTTCCTGGCGGGCCGTCAGGTCGCGCAGGCCGCGGCGGACGTCCGCCCCGCGCGCGAGATAGCGCAGGATGTCGCCCGCGGCGGGATGGACGGCCTCGGTGAGGGCGCGGCGGCGGCGCACGGCGGTCCGTGAACCGGCGCTCAGCAGGGGCCTCTTGAGGGTGCGCAGCAGCAGTCCGCGTTCCGTGCCCCCGGGGGTGGCACCCAGTGCTCCGGCGAGCCGCGCGACGGCCGCGTCCCGGACGTCGCCGGTGCACAGTACGGGTGCGTCGGAGTCGAGGGCGGCGCCGATGGCGGCGGCGGCGAGCGCGCGGGCGAGCAGCCGGGCCAGTGCGTCCGGGTCGAGGGCGGCGGCCGCGGGCGCCAGCAGCGGGGAGCGGGCGAGTGCGGCGGCGTGCGCCGGCAGGTCCGGGCCCAGCTCGGGCGCGAGGTCGCCGACGCGGCGCAGCAGCCGGGCCGCGCGCTCGTCGGGGAACTCCGCGCCGGGCGCCGTCACGGTGGTGCCCGCGCCGGCCGCGGCGAGCGCGAGTTCGGCCTGGGGATCCTCGTACAGCAGGGCCCAGACGTCCGTCCCGTATGTCCCGTCCGTCTCGTCCGCCCCGGCGGGGCCGCGGCTCGTGCCGCCGGGGCCGTCCGGGATGCTGGCGCCCCGGGCGGCGAGGACGGCGCCGTGCTCCTCGCCCCAGTAGTAGGGGACGACGCGGGCGTGCGGCGCCGTCGCGGCCAGCCCCGCGGCCGCCCGGGCGTGCAGCGCGCCGAAGCGGGGTTCTCTGACCCCCGTACCGTGGATGAAGACGACCGTGGTCATACGTCCAGCCCCCGTGCCGGTCCGATGTACTGATCCCTGCGTCGCTCAGGGTCATCCTAGGGGCAGACATGGAGAGTTGGGACAGATGTGCGATACGGGAACAGGCCCGCGCCGCACATCTGCCGGGGGCTTCGCTCAGCGCGCGGTCACAGCGGCATCGGGGCGATGTCGCATTCGACGCGCTGGTGCAGCTGGACCGCCGCGCGCCAGGGGTGGTCCGCGCCCAGGGCCCGGGTGAGGCCCTCGACCGCCTGCGCGTTCAGCCGGTCGGCCGCGGCGGACTCGCCGAGGCCGCGCAGGTCGAGCGCCAGGTGCGCGGTGCCGACCAGCGCCACCGGGTGATCGGGGCCGAGGACGTCGTCGAGCAAGGGCAGCAGGGCCTCGTCCTCCGCGCGGGCCGCCGCGAAGTCCAGGCGCGCGTAGTGGTCGTTGGCCCGGCTCAGGCGGGCGGTGAGGGTGTTCGGGTGGCGCTCGCCCAGGGTGGCGGTGAACTGCTCGACGGCCTCGGCGTCGCAGCGCTCCGCGGCGTCGACGTCACCGCTCGCGCGGAGCGTCGCGGCCAGGTTGACCAGTGCGCTCAGCGTCGCGGAGTGGCGGTCGCCCAGGGCGTTGCGGTAGCGGAGCACGACCTTCTCGCCGAGCTCGCGCGAGCGCGGCACGTCGCCGGTGATACGGCGGTCCACCACCGCGTTCATCGCCGCGGCCAGGGTGTCCGTGTACTCGGTGCCGTAGCGCTCGGTGAACCGGACGAACGTGTCCTCGATCAGCTCGCGCGCCTCGGCGGTGGCGCCGACCCGGCGGCGGCAGACGGCCAGTTCCCGTGCGGCCATGATCGTGGAGGCGTTGTCCACGCCGAAGTTGCTGAGGTACGCCTCGTAGGTGGACTCCATCAGGAGGTGCGCGGAGCGGTAGTCGCCGGTCTCACGGATGTCGACGGCGAGGCCGCCCAGCGAGTTGAGGGTGAAGCCGTTCGAGGGGCCGTAGAGCACGTCGAACTGGCGGGCGGTCTCCTCGTCGAGGGAGCGGGCCTCGGCGAACGCGCCGTACCAGCGCAGCGACACCCCGAGGCTGTGCGCGGCCTGGAGGGTGACCGGGTCGTCGGGGCCGAAGAGGCGGCGCGCCATGGTGAGCGCCTCGTCGTCGAGCGTCCGGGCCGCGTCGAAGTCGCCCTGGTAGCGCAGGGCGAAGGACATCTGCGACATCGAGTGGACGAGTTCCTCGTCGGGCACCTGGCCGCTCCTGGACTGCTCCAGGGCCTTCTCGTTGAGCCGCAGCGCCTCGTCCCGGCTGCCGAACTTGCCGAGCATGAACGCCAGGATCTTGGTCATCCGGATGACCATGATGTCGTCGTCGCCGGACTGCGACTGCCAGATCGTCCAGGCCTGGCGGGCCATGTTCATCGCGGTGTCGTGCGCGCCCCAGTAGTAGAGGAAGAACACGACGTCGTAGACGAGGTCGCGCACCCACGGGTCGGAGCTGCGCACCGCGCCCGACGCCTGCACGTGCGGCAGCAGCGCCTGATAGGCGGGCCACAGCTCCGGCGAGGCGCCCTCGCCGGGCTTGGCGGTGGCGAGGAGCTGGTGGACGGCGTGCCGCAGCTGGGCCTCGGCGGTCTTGTCCAGGCCGGTCGCCAGCACGCTCTGCATCAGACGGTGCATCTGGAGGGTGCCGCGTTTGTGGTCGAGGCGGATCAGCGAGAACTTGCTGAGTTCGCGGGTGGCCCGCGCCAGCAGCACCGGGTCGCGCAGCACCGGGTCGAGTTCGGGGCTGACCTCGACGTTCCGCCCGCCGCGCAGCAGGCTGAGCGGGATCGGCTCCGGCGCCATCAGCGCGCAGGCCTCCAGGAGCTGACGGGCGGCCGGGTGCTCCTGCGCCAGCCGGTCGAGCGAGAGGTTCCAGGCCGCGGCGACCGGCACCGGGTAGTCCGGGTTGGGGTCGAGGTCGAGGATCTCGACGCGGCGCTGGGAGAGCAGTTCGAGGTGTTCGGCGACGGGCATGCCGGTCGCCGCGTGCCAGGCTCCGGCCTGCTCGATGGCGAGCGGCAGATCGCCGAGGGCGTCGGCGAGCAGGTCGGCGTCCGCGGTCGCGAGGTCGGGGGCGCGCCGCTGGAGCAGGGCGATGGACTCCTCGCGGTCGAAGACGTCGACGCTGAGCGGGGTGGCGACGCGCTCCCAGTCGCGGTTCCGCGACGTGACGATGATCTTGCCGGGGCCGCCGCTCGGGAAGTAGGCGCGGACCGCGTCGATGTCCTCGGCGTTGTCGAACACCAGGAGCCAGTTGTCGTACGGCTTTCCGGAGCGCAGCGCCTCCTGCACGGCGGGCACCGCGGTGTTGGCCTGCGGCCCGGTGTCCAGGCCGAGGAAGGAGGCCAGTTCGGCGAGGGAGGCGAGGATCAGCGACTCGCGCTCGGACGGCACCCACCAGATCACGTTGTATTCGGCGCTGTGCCGGTACACGTACTCGATGGCGATCTGGGACTTGCCGACCCCGCCCATGCCGTGCAGGGCGTGCGGCAGGACCGCGGCGGTCTCCTTCTGCCGCAACTGCTCGTCGACGGCCTCCAGCAGGATCTCGCGCCCGGTGAAATTGGGGTTCTTGGGCGGCACGTTCCCCATGATCTTCGGCTGACCGCTGCGGACGAAGCGGTGTTCGGGAGCCTTGAGGTCCATGGATGCGTCAGCCTTCCCAGCTTCGTTGTGTTCGGTTGTGTCGGGTCCAGCCGCTGATACCACGTCGACTCCTGGTTCGCTGTTGCTCTCAGCAACCAGCTCTTCCCCACCGGGCGTGCCGATATCTCTCCGTGCCACCGCACCACCCCCGTTGGGGACGGGTGCGCCGCCGGTGAGCCCGGCGACGATCCGTGCGGCGCGCCGCGCGTGCGGCCCGGACAGGGCGCGCAGCACGGCCAGTTCGACCCGCAGCCAGGGCCGGCCCGCGCTGCCGGTGTCGGGCAGCGGGGTGTCCTCGGGGTTGCGCACGGCGGCGCGCAGCGGGGCCGCGGCGCCGCGCCCCCGGCGCAGTTCGGCCAGGACGTCGACGATGCGGGCCAGCTGGGTGCGGGTGCCGGTGGCGAGCAGCGCCTCGCGCACCCCGTCGGCGAACTCGGGGCCGCCGCCGTGGGCGTCCCCGTGCTCCCAGTCGATGAGGCCGCCCATCATGACCTCGGCGACGTGGTCGGGGCCCGCCTCGGGGACGGCGCGTTCGCGCAGCTCCTCGATGAGGTCGAAGTCCAGGGGGATCACGGCGAGCAGCAGGGCCAGGTGGCGGGCCAGCGGGCTGGCGAGCCCGGCGAACCGGGCGACGGCGGCGGCCGCCGCGCGGGGACCGTCGATCCGTGGGGTGCGCAGGCCGGGCGCGGGGGCTCCCTTGGCGAGGGCGCCCGCGGGCAGCATCGGCAGGGCGCGGTGCACGCCCGGCTCGCCGGTGACCAGTTCGGCCCAGGCGGTGAAGGAGGCGGGGTGGGTGCTGAGGACGGGCACCGGGACCGTGCCGTCGTCGGGTTCGGGCAGCGGGCGCAGCGGGTCGGCGAGGTCGTGCGGCGGGCGGCACCCCAGGGCCGTGTTGGCCGCGCCGAACCCGGCGGCGCCGAACTGCGCGCGGAACGGGTACAGGGAGGAGCGGTGGCGCAGGTAGGGCGGTAAGAGGTGGACCAGCGCGGTGGGGCCGCCGCGGGCCAGCGCGGTGAGCAGGCCGTCGGCGGACGGGGCGGCCCAGCCCGCGCCGAGCCCGTCGGTGACGACGAGGAACAGCCGTCTGCCGCTGCCGTCGAGGAGTTCCCGCGGGTCGCCCGCCCGGCCGTCGGCGGCGCGCACGACGGCGGGCCCCTCCTCGGGGACCTGGATCCGTACGGTGCGTACGTCGCGGAAGGCGCCGCTGCGGGCCGCCTCGTCGGCGATCCGGCGGACGGTGCCGCGCCAGGCCCGCATGGTGAGCGTGTCGTCGACCAGCAGCACCACGTCCAGGGCGCGCTGGTGGGCGGGCAGCAGGTACGGGATCCACAGCCCGTCGCTGAGGCCGTGCTGGGCGGTGGCGTCCTCGTCCAGCGGTCCCGGCTCGTTCGTGGGCACGCGGCGGCCCAGGGCGCGCAGCACCCGCGCCAGGCGCAGCGGGCGGGCCGGCGGCGCGGCGGGGGCGGGCGGCAGCCGGAAGACGGGGGCGCCGCCGCGCTCCCCCGCGCCGAGGTCGGGGCCGGCGTCGGGGAAGGCGTACGGGATCTGCGCGCCGCTACCCGCCGCGCCCGGGTCGGCAGGCAGCGCGGGACCGGGGACGCCGGGGGCGCCGCCGGGGTGCGCGGGGGGCTCGGCCGGGTCATCCGGACGATCGTCTTCCGGCCGCTCCCCGGGCGACGGCGCGCGCCGTCCTGAAGCGAGCCACGCGGCCGCGAGCCAGGAGGCCTCGGCGAGGTCGCGCCAGTCCGGTCCGTCCTCCGACGAGTCGGTCGGCGCGCCGCTCCCGCCGCCGCTCGGGTCGGGGGCGCGCTCCCTGGGCAAGCCGGTCATCAGCGGCCTTTCGCGAGGTCGCGCAGCAGCATCTCGACGAGCTTACGCCCGTCGGCATCGGCCTGAAAACCACCCGTCGTGACCAGCAGGACCGCGTTGAGGAGTTGGTCCACGGAATGGGTTCCGCCGTCCTGCACCCGCCGTTCGAAGTCGTCCACGAGTTCCCCGACGACGTCCTCGCTGCCGCGCAGGTGGCTCGCCACGATCGACAGCAGCCGCTCGCGCGAGGGCAGCCGCAGCTCCAGCGGGAGGCAGCGGCGGCGGAACGCGAGCGGGAACTCGCGCTCGCCGTTGCTGGTGATCACCACGACGGGGAAGGCGCGGCACTCGACCAGGCCGCGCTCCACGGTGGTGCGGGCGCCGGGGTCGTCGGTGAAGACGCTGATCTCGTCCTCGGAGCTGCGCTTGAGCTCCGGGATGTCGTAGGAGCCGTCCTCCAGGACGTGCAGCAGGTCGTTGGGCAGGTCGATGTCGCTCTTGTCCAGCTCGTCGATGAGCAGGACGCGCGGCTGCTCGTACGGGAGCAGGGCGGTGCCGAGCGGGCCGAGGGTGACGAAGTCGCCCATCCGCGGGGCCTGTCCACCGGCGCCGGGGTCGGCCCCGGCGCGCCAGGCGGCGATGGCCTGGGCGCGGCCGATGGCGTCGTAGGCGTACAGCCCCTCCTTGAGCGCGGTGCGCGAGACGACGCCCCATTGCAGGACCCGGCCCAGGCCCAGTTCGCGGGCGATGAGGTAGGCGAGCGAGGACTTGCCGACGCCGGGCGGGCCGGTGACCAGCAGGGGGCGGCGCAGCAGCAGCGCCGCGTTCACCACGTCGATGTCCTCCTGGCGCAGGTGGACCAGGTCCTGGTCGTCGCCGAGCCGTCGGCGGGTGGCCCGCGTGTCGTCGCAGTCGGGCAGGGGCTGGGCCGGGCCGCCCGCGAACGTCCGCCAGGGCGGCGCCTCGGGCAGGGCGGGACCGGCGCCCACCGGCGCACTGCCCACACCGTGGAACACGCGCCACGCGGTGCCGTGCTGCTCGGTCATGCCGGCATCTCCTCACAGTCGACGAGGCGGTTCGGGTCGTCCCACAGGAACGCGATATTTCTGCCCACCAGGAGCCGTCCCACTTCCTCCGTCTCCGCCTGGACCCGCAACTGGTGCACTTTGAAGGGGAGTTGACCGGGGCTGTGGCCGAGCAGGAGCTGGAGGAGTTCGACGGACTGAGGGGTGTCGGGGCGCCGGTCCCAGACGACGAGGCCCACTCCCTCGGCGAGGGCCGCCGCCAGGGCCTCCAGGCCGTGCCCGCGCTCGGCGGGGTGCTGGAGGATGACGCCGGTCACCCGGGGGTTCCTGGCGAGCTTCTCCTGCCACTGGGCGAGCGGGTCCGTCGTCCTGCTCCAGCGGTACGTCTCCGCCGCCGGGGCCTCCTGGAGGGTGCGCCAGCGTTCGCGCCACAGGCTGAGCTGACGGGCGTCGCGGACGCGCATCCGGTCGAGGCTGCGCAGGTGGATGTAGAAGCGCAGATGGAGCGGGAGCGGCTCGAAGGCGTCCGCGGCGATCTTCAGGCGTGCCACGTCGTGGTTGAGCAGGGCGTGCGGCAGGACGAACTCGACGTGGACGGGGCTGTCCTCGGCCGCTCCGGCCCACTGCGCCTCACCGTGCCGCACCGCGCGCAGCACCGCCGCCGCCAGCCCGTCGAGGGTGGTCTCCTGGGGCTCGAAGGCGCGCGGTTGCCAGAACCCGGCCGCGGCGTTCACCCAGTGGCGTACGTGGATGCGGTCGGTGCCGTCGTGCGCCGGGTCGACCATGACGACGAGGGCGCGCGGCACCGTGCGGTCGGGCACCGCGCCGAGCGCGATCCGGGCGCGCCGCTCGCGCAGCACGGCGGTGAGCCCGGCGGGCCCGGCCCACTCGTCGGACCACGCCTGGAGGGCGGCGGCCTGGACGGAGCCGAGGGCGGCGACGACCTCGACGAGGACCAGGGCGGGCGGCAGGCCGTCGGGCTGCGCGTTCTGCTCGGCCAGGTGGGCGAAGAGGCCCACGGGCCCCTCCCCGTCGGGCAGCGCGATCCGCAGCTCGCGGGCGAGGACGCTGTGCAGCAGCGGCCGGGGCACGGGCCCCTGCGTCAGCAGCTCCCGGGCCCTGCGCTGCGTCTCGGCGTCGAACACGCCGGGCAGCTCCGGGAGGCCGCGGCTCTCCACGCCGTACACCGCGCGGCGCACCACGCGGTCGAGGTTCTCGGCCACCTCCCGCCCCTCCAGGGCGCCGACGCCCTCGATGAGCGCCCGGTATCCGTCCCGGCCGTGGTGCTGGAGCACCTGGCCGACGAACATCACCATCTCGGCGCGCACCGCCGTCCCCTGCTCGATCCACCGGATGCCGAGGTCGTCGCAGACCAGGGTGAGGTAGAGGGAACGCTGCCGGGCCTCGCGCACACAGGGCAGGGCGCACAGCTCATCGACGAGGACCGAGACCAAGCGCAAGGGCACGCCGCCCGGTTCCTGTGGCGTGCTCGTGTTCACCGACCAACCCCCGTAAGCCGGTCCCGCACTGGGAACTGACCGGTGAAGCTACCACGCCGGCCCGGAGGCAGACAGGGGCGATCACAGGTTCGGCCGAGATGAGCGGGTCGCGGGGGACGGCCGGCGCGGACGTGGTGGTTGTCCGGGGCACGCACCGGCGGCGAGCGGCCGGTCCGGCGGCGCCGTCGCCCGGTTCCCGGCCGATCAGCGGCCCGGCGCCTACCGTCGGGGAATGAACCGACGCACCTCATGGGCCCTGCTGCTCCTCGCCGGGGCCTCCGGCGCCGTCGACGCGCTGGCCTTCACGGCACTGGGGAGCGTGTTCGCCGGGGTGATGACCGGAAACCTGGTGCTGCTCGGGATCTCCGCGGGGCGCGGCGACGGCTCGGAGGTGACCGGCCCCCTGGTGGCACTCGGCGGCTATGTCGTCGGCGCCGCCTGCACCGCGGCGGCCTGCCGGGGAGCGCGCCGCCGGGCGGCGGGACCGCTGTGGCCGCCGGCCGTCGTCGCCGCGCTCGCCGCACAGTGCGCGCTGCTCACCGCGGTGGCCGTCGCGGCGGCGGTCCTCGGCGGGCGGCCCGGCGAGGCGGGTCGGATCGCACTGCTCGTCGCCGCCGCGGTGGCGATGGGCGGGCAGTCCGCGGCCATGGTCGCCGCCGGGGGCGCCCCCACCACCTATTTCACGGGCACGCTCACCACGCTGGTGACCGGCGCGGTCGACGGCACCGCGCGCGGCACGTCGGACCTGTGGACGGCCGCACGCCTGTCGGCGGTGGTCGGCGGGGCCGCCTGCGCCGTCGCCGTGCACGCGGCGGCGCCGTCCTGGGGGTTCGTGCCGCCGGCCCTGCTCACCGCCTGCGCGGTGGCGTGCCAGAAACCCGCACAGCGACTGCGCAGAGCAATCACGCGGCCCGCCGGAAATTGAACGCAGAGGGCATCCGGCGAAACCCATTGATGCACGGCTGTCCTCTTTGGCGAATTCCCGTCCCGGCCGCGCGCAATCCACTCCGTGAAGAATGCGGAGACGCTGCCACCGGTCCGTGAACGGGCCTGCACCCCTTGGTAATCGGCCCGGCACATCGCCGCGGTCCGGCGTGGGCACCGGTGCGGTCAGGGGTCTGGTCTCCGGCCTCTGAGCCGATCCACCGACAGCCGCGCCGCCCCCTTGACGGGCCGCGTGCCCGTGGGCCCCGGGACCTCGAAGTGCCGGGGCCCACGGGCACGTCCGGGCGACGACGCAGCACGCCCGGGCCCTCAGCGACGCAAGGGAAGTCCCGTGCAGTTCCGCCAACAGGCCTGTGCGAAGGCGACGGCACCGGTCAATGCGGAAACACCAAGGGGGGCACGCGCGAGGGCGTAGGAAAGCCTCGAGGCGGCACAGGCAAGGGGAACTGTTACTACACTTGCAAGAAGAACAACGCAGGAACAACTAACAGTACGAACACCACCGGTTCCTCTGGAAGTTCTACGTCCGGCGGAGGTGGCGGAGGCTGCTCCACCTACGGCTACAGGGCCCAGCAGGCATGCACCTACGCCGTTGCTGAACAAGCAGCCATCAATGCACCAGCGTCGACCGGCACCACCGAACTTCCCGGCTGGCGCGAGACCATGGGCCTCGTCGACATTGGCTGTGAAGACGGCGACAGCCTGTGTGACATCCGTCAGGCCTTGCTCGACACGGCGCTGAGCACGGGAATGCTCGGAGGAAGCTTCGGCGGAATCTCGCCGTACCGGAGACTTGGCAGAGGTTTGGGCGGAGGCGGCTGCGACAGCTTCTCCCTGACCACCAAGGTGAAACTTGCAAAACAAGGCCCTTCGGAAGTGGGCGTCAGGGCAGAACCCCTAGCTAGGAAACCGCACGGAACGGAATGGGACTCACGTGTCGTCAGACTGGAAAGTAGAGATCGTGGAGTGCGGTGACCTCGTGCAAGACGATGACGAGGTCACCCCGCCTGGCGAGGCTGAGCGCCGCTGGAATCGGTACGTCGAGCTGGCCGATTCAGCGACTGGAAGCGAAGGGCCCTCTGGTGTCGTTGCGATCGTTTCTTCCCTGAAGGCTGAAGAGGATTACGGGGCCTACCAGGCGGCGCATGCTGCTTTGGGTCGCTTCCCTCATTCGGACCTCGGTCAGGGAGTGGCTGAGGCGTCCAGGGGGCTTATTTCCATCCCCCAGGATCAGAGTGGTAACGTGCTGCTAATCCTGACCCGTTCTGGTCCGGCAGCAGTGCATGCCTTCAATGAAGCCATTCAGGCAGTCGATCCTGACGTTCGGCGCTCGGTTCGTGAACTTGTAGAGTTCCATGAATCCGAGGAGTGGCTCTCAGAAGGTGGCGCCCAGAACGTTCTTCTGATTCCACAGACTTAATCTGGAGTCGTGAATTCAAAAGCCCCACCAGCGATGGCGCCGGTGGGGCTTTTGGGTGCCTTGACGGCAACGGTGACGGCAACGTCAGCGGACGATGGCTGCGACGGGCGCGCCGTCGGGGTCGTCGCGGCCGGGGCTGAGGGCGTCGCCGAGCGTGTTGATGGCTTCGCGTTGGAGGCGGAGTCGTACGTGGGCGTAGACGCCGGCGGTGACGCCGATGTGGGCGTGGCCGAGGAGTTCCTTGATGACGACGAGGTCGATGCCCTGCTCCAGGAGCAGGGTGGCGGTGGAGTGTCGGAGGTCGTGGAAGCGGATCGTCCGGAGCTCGGCCTTGTGGAGGAGGCGGCGGAAGCGGCGGGTGAGGTTGGTGGGGTCGAGCGGTCTACCGGTGGGCGTGGTGAAGTCCAGGCCCCTGTCCGTCCAACCCGTTCTGGCGCCCTCACGTGCTTCCTGCTGTCGTCCCTGGTGGGTCTTGAGGGAGTTAATGCATTCCGTGGGGAGGACGATGCGACGTTCGGAGGCGCGAGTCTTGGTGTGCAGAATGGTCAGGCCGCCGGTGTGGGTGCGTTGGAGGGAGCGGTGGATGCTGGCGGTGCCACTGTCGAGGTCGAGGTCTTCCCAGTGCAGGCCGAGGAGTTCGCCTTTGCGGAGGCCGGTGCGCAGGGCGAGTTCGTAGAGCGCGTGGAGCCGGTCGCTGCTGGCTGCGTGGAGGAACTGCCGGGCCTCGCTGGCGGTGAAGGGCTTGAAGCGCCGAGGACGCTGACCGGCGCGCTCGTCTCGGCGGTGGCCGTCCTGCCGATGTTCGAGCAGATCAGGCCGGTCCTCGACGCGGAGCCTGAGGTGCCAGGGACGGCGGGCCGGCCGGCGAGCCGGCCGGGGCGCTGGAGGTGCGCGGCCTGTCCTTCCGGCACACCGACGAAGGGCCGCTGGTCCTGGACGACGTGTCGCTGGCGGTGCGGCCGGGCGAGTTCGTGGCGGTGATCGGCGAGAGCGGCTGCGGCACGTCGACGCTGCTGCGCCTGCTGATCGGCTTCGACACGCCCACGCACGGCACGGTCCTGTACGACGGTCAGGACTTGGCCACGCTGGACCGGGCGGCGGTGCGGAGTCGTGCTCCAGAACGCGCAGCCGCTGACCGGCTCGGACCTCGACTGCATCAGCGGCGCGGAGGCGTTCACCCAGGAGGGGGCGTGGGAGGCGGCGGAGATGGCGGGCCTCGCCGAGGACATCCGGTGGATGCCGATGGGGCTGCACGCCCTGATCTCGGGCGGTGGCGCGGTCTCCGGCGGGCAGCGCCGGCGGCTGGTGATCGCGCAGGCGCTGATCCGGCGCCCGCGCCCGCTCTTCCTCGACGAGGCGACGAGCGCGCTGGACAACGCCACGCAGCGGGCGGTGATCGACAGCACCCGGAAGCTGAACGCGACCCGTGTCGTCATCGCGCACCGCCTGTCGACGGTGCTGGACGCGGACCCGGGTGGTCGTGATGTCCGGGGGCCGCGTCGTCCAGCAGGGCCCGCCGCGGGAACTGCTGCGGGACGCGGACGGACGGCTGCACGAGCTGGTGCGGCGGCAACTGGCGTGAGGGGGCGGGTGCGCGGTGGCGGGGTGCGCGGGTGTCTGCCCGTACGGACGCCGTCCGCGTGCCCGGGATCTGGCACCGGGCGCACCATGGGGAAGGTGGGTGCGACGACCGGTTCGTCCCCGGCGGCGCGGCCGGCCGATGAGTCGGGGGCGGCTGCGGGGTCACTCCTTCCGTACGCGTTCTTCCGAGAAGGGTGACTGACGATGACCGACACCAGTGGGCTGGCCGGCGTACTCGCACCGCATGTCACGAAGGGTCCGGTGCCGGGCGCCGTGGGCCTGGTGGCGCGGGGGGACGAGGTCGAGGTGGCGGTGGTCGGCCACGCCGACGCCGAGGGCACGGTGCCGCTCGCCCGGGACTCGATCTTCCGGATCGCCTCCATCACCAAGCCGGTCGTGGCGGCCGCCGTCATGACACTGATCGAGGACGGGCGGCTCGCGCCGGACTCGCCGGTCGCCCACTGGCTGCCGGAGCTGGCCGCGCCGAACGTGGTCCGCGATCCCGCGGGCCCGGTCGAGGACGTCGTCCCGGCGCATCGCCAGATCACCGTCGAGGACCTGCTGACGTTCCGCGCGGGCTGGGGCTTCTCCTCGGACTTCTCGCTGCCCGCGACGCAGCTCCTCCTCCCGCTCATGGACCCCCACCAGCCGCAGCGGATGCCCGAACCGGACACCTGGCTGGCGGCGCTCGCCCGGGTGCCGCTGCTGCACCAGCCCGGCACGGCCTGGCTCTACAACACGTGCTCGGACATCCAGGGCGTGCTGATCGCCCGGGTCACCGGCACCTCGCTGCCCGACTTCCTGGCCGAGCGGATCTTCGCTCCCCTCGGTATGAAGGACACCGGCTTCGAGGTGCCGGCCGCCGCCCGCGCCCGCTTCACCAGCCAGTACGTGCCGACGCCGGACGGCGGTCGCGAGCGGGTCGACACACCGGACGGCCAGTGGACGGGCCTGCCCGCGTTCCCCTCCGGCGCGGGCGGCCTCGTCTCCACCGCCGACGACTGGTGGGCGTTCGCCCGGATGCTGCTCGCGGGCGGCGGTCCCGTACTCTCGCCCGGGTCGGTGCGGCTGATGACGACGAACCACCTGACGGACGGGCAGCGCCGGGCGAGCGAGCTGTTCACCGAGGGCCAGGGCTGGGGGTACGGCGGCTCGGTGGACGTGGAGCCGCGCGAGTCGTGGCAGGTGCCGGGGCGCTACGGCTGGGTGGGCGGCAGCGGCACCGCCGCGCATCTGACGCCGTCGACCGGCACGGTGTCGGTGCTGCTGACGCAGCTGGCCATGAGCGGACCGACCCCGCCGCCGATCATGCGCGACTTCTGGGCGTACGCCCGATAGGGCTCCGCCCCGCCCGGGTGCGGGCGGGGCGGGCCGGGCCGGTCGGTCCCGGTGCGGTTGGTCCCGCTGCGGTCGGTCCCGGTGCGGTCGGTCCCGGTGCGGTCAGTCCACCCGCTCCGACTCGTGCCAGCCCGCGTGCAGGGCCTGGTACTCCTCGGCGGTGGCCTTCGGCACGTATGTCCCGGGGCCGTACATCGCGCGGGCGAGCCGGGCCCGGACCCGCTGGCGCACGGTGAACGCGCGCGCCACCCCGTTCCCGTCGACGGGCGGGCCCAACTCGTAGGCGGCGGGCTGCTCGTGGGCGTTCAGGGTGTACAGCTCGGCGCGGGACAGCGGCTCGTGGACCTCGATGTACTCGCCGTGCGGCAGCCGCTTGACGATGCCGGACTCGCGGCCGTGCAGCGCCTTCTCGCGGTCGCGGATCTGCAACCCGTTGCAGATCCGCCGGGTGATGACGAACGCGAGGACGGGCGCGACGAAGAAGCCGATCCGCACGCTCCAGGTGATGGCGTTGATGGACAGATGCAGGTGGGTGGCGACGATGTCGTTGCCGCCGCCGATCAGCAGGACGCCGTACAGCACCAGCCAGGCGACGCCGAGGCCGGTCCTGACCGGGTGGTTGCGCGGGCGCTGGCTGATGTGGTGCTCGCGCCGGTCGCCGGTGACCCAGGCCTCCAGGAACGGATACACGGCGATCAGCACCATGATCAGCGGGAACAGCGAGAACGGGATGAACACGCCGAGGGCGAGGGTGTGGCCCCAGGCGTTGATCTCCCATCCCGGCATCACCCGGATCAGCCCCTCGGAGAAGCCCAGGTACCAGTCGGGCTGGGCGCCGGTGGTGACGAGGTCCGTGCGGTACGGCCCGAAGGCCCACACAGGGTTGATGGTCGCGACCGCGCCCATCAGGGCGATGACCCCGAAGACGAGGAAGAAGAAGCCGCCCGCCTTCGCCATGTAGACCGGCATCAGCGGGGCGCCGACCACGTTGCGCTCGGTGCGGCCGGGGCCCGCGAACTGGGTGTGCTTGTGGTAGAAGACCAGGATCAGGTGGGCCGTGACCAGGCCGAGCATGATGCCGGGCAGCAGCAGGATGTGGACGGGGTAGAGCCGGGCGATGAGGTCGTCGCCGGGGAAGTCGCCGCCGAACAGGAAGTACGCCAGGTACGTTCCCACGACCGGCACCGACAGGATCGCGCCGTGCGCGAACTTCAGGCCGGTCCCGGAGAGCAGGTCGTCGGGGAGCGAGTAGCCGGTCAGGCCGGTGAGGATGGCGAGCATCAGCAGCGTCCAGCCGAACAGCCAGTTGACCTCGCGCGGCTTGCGGAACGCGCCGGTGAAGAACACCCGCATCATGTGGGCGAGCATGCCGGCGACGAAGACGAGCGCGGCCCAGTGGTGGATCTGCCGGATCAGCAGGCCGCCGCGCACCTCCATGCTGATGTGCAGCGTCGAGTCGTACGCCCTGGAGACGAGGATGCCCTTGAGTGGTTCGTAGCTGCCGTTGTAGACGACCTCGGCGGCGGTGGGCTGGAAGAACAACGTCAGGTACGTGCCGGTGAGTATGAGGATGATGAAGCTGTAAAGGCAGATCTCGCCGAACATGTAGGACCAGTGGTCGGGAAAGACCTTCCGCATCTGGGACTTGGCCAGCTGGTAGACGCCGAGTCGGCCGTCCGCCCAGTCCGCGAGGCGTTCGCCGCTCTTCGGCGGTTCCCGTCGCGCGCTGCTCTCGCTCATGCGACCCCCCTCAAGACCGTTGAGGCACAGTCAGAGTAGAGCCGGGCACGGTGCCTTCGACAGAGGCCCGCGCGGTGTCGGCCGGTACCGGCCGACACGGGTGGGGCGCAGGGGGCGGATGGTGCCCAAGTCGCCTTGTGCGGGGCCCGGTTCGGGCCTCAGGACCGCTCGCCCATCCGCTCCATGGCGGCCTCCACGGTCTGGGTGTGCGCCCAGGCGGCCCTGGTGGCCGCGTCCGGGTCGCGGCGGGCGATCGCGTCCGCCAGGTCCTCGTGGGCGCAGGCGCCGGGGACCTCGGGGGTCCAGCTCGGGTGCAGCGAGGCGATGCTGTCGCGGACGGCCTCGGCGAGGGACTCGTACAGCTCGGCCATCAGCGGGTTGTCGCCGGCGGCGACGACGGCGCGGTGGAACTCCAGGTCGCTGTCGACGTAGGCGACCGCGTCGCCCCTCTCGTGGGCGCGGCGGCGGGCGAGGAGGGCGGTCAGGATGCGGGCCAGGTCGCCCTCGCCCCGGTGGACGGCGGCGGCCGGTGCCGCTTCCCGTTCGAGGGCCAGGCGCACCTGGAGGACGTGCTTCAGCTCGGCCCGGCGCAGCCGCCGCTGGAGCGCGGCGTTGAGGTCGCTGGCCGCGCGCACGTACGTACCGTCGCCGCGCCGGGCCTCCAGCAGCCCGGTGTGGCACAGCGCGCGCACCGCCTCGCGCACGGTGTTGCGCCCCACGCCGAGCGCCTCGACGAGCTGCCCCTCGGCCGGGATGCGGTCGCCCACGGCCCACTCGCCGCTCTCGATGGCGCGCTCGATGCGGCCGATGGTCCGCTGGACCAGGGTCGGCTGTGCTGCTTCGGACAAGGTGGCGGCCTCTCTCGCGCTGTTCCTGGACGCAGGTTCTCACCTCACGCACCTTCGTCAAATATCCCATATCTCGGCACAGAACATGGCGGGTTTGCGTGCTTCCTGACCCCTTTGCGGCTTCTTCGGTGCCAAACATGGGATGTTACGTTGGTGCGCATGCCGCAGACTGTCGATCCCTCACGCACCACCGCGTCCCCGCCGACGGCCACCGGGAGCCCGGCGCCGCCCGTCGCCGGGCTGCTCGCCGCGGGCATCCTGCTGATCGCGATGAATCTGCGGCCCGGCGTCGTGTCGGTCTCCCCCGAGCTGGACGCGATACGGGACGCCACCGGACTGAGCGGGTCCGCCGCGGGCCTGCTCACCACCGTGCCGATCCTGTGCTTCGGGCTGCTCGCGCCGTTCGCCGCGAAGCTGTCGCGCCGGATCGGCATGACGCGGGCGCTCGGCGCGATGATGCTGCTGCTCACTGCGGGCATCGCCCTGCGTCTCGCACCGGGGCTGCCCGCGCTGTTCGCCGGTACGGTCCTGATCGGCGCGGCGATCTCCCTGTCCAACGTGCTGGTGCCGAGCATCATCAAGCGCCACTTCCACCGGCACACCGGCCTGATGATGGGCCTCTACTCGGTGGCCCTGTTCTGCGGCGCCGCGCTCGCCGCCGGGGTCACGGTGCCGCTGGGCGACGCGCTCGGGCTCGGCTGGCGCGGCGCGATCGGCGTCTGGGCCGTGCTCTCGGCCCTCGCCCTGCTGCTGTGGGTGCCGCAGCTGCGCCGTCCCGACGACCCGCCCGCGACACCGGCCACCGGGGCCACCGCCCGTACGCCGCTGCGGCGTTCCCCACTGGCCTGGCAGGTCACGCTCACCATGGGGCTCCAGTCGCTCCAGTACTACGCGTGCGCGGCCTGGATCCCCGCGATGCTCACCAGTGAGGGCATGTCCAGCACGGAAGCGGGCTGGATGCTGTCCGTGATGAGCCTCGTCGGCATCGCCGGGTCGCTCGTCTTCACCGCGCTCGTGGGCCGCCTGCGCAACCAGGTCCCGTTCGCCCTCGTCGGCACGCTCCTCTTCCTCGGCTCGCTCATCGGCCTGATCGTGGCGCCGGTCGGTGGCGCGTACGCCTGGATGCTGATGCAGGGCTTCGGCTCGGGCCTGCTCATCAGCACGGCGCTCGCGGTGATCGTGCTGCGCTCCCCCGACGCGGGGCGCGCCGCCGAGATGTCGGGCATGGCGCAGGGCGTCGGCTATCTGCTCGCCGCCGCGGGGCCGTTCCTGCTGGGCGCGCTGCACGACTGGACGGGCGGCTGGACGGTGCCGCTGGCCCTGCTCGCGGTGCTGTGCGTGCCGATGGGCATCGCGGGCGTGGGCGCGGGCCGGGTCCGCCAGCTCGACGCCTGACGCCCGCGGCCCCGCCGCGAGGGGGGCTTCGCCACGGCGATCACCGGCCGGGGGATAGGATTTGCGGCCAGTGTTCCGCAGGGGCCGTGCACGAGCGGGTGTGGCCGGTGAGGCTCGATTTCGGGGGTGCGCCGATGGAGTGCGACGTGAGGACCGGTCCGCGCGACCTGTCCGTTTCCTTCGGCGCGGGCCGAGTGGTTCCGGACCGGGCGGGGCCGAGGCGAGTGGCTGCGGGCTTCGCGGCTCCGGCCGTCGCGGGCCCGCGCCTCACGGGCCCGGTGCGGCGGTGAGGCCCGTGGACGGGCCCGCGTCCGGCAGTGTTCCGGCGGCGGCCGGCGCCAAGGCCCCGCTCCCGGTCCGCCACCCGGACCCCACGCGCCCGAACCCGGGCCGCCGCCGCCCCGCCCAGGCCGCCCGCCCGAAGCCCGCCGAGGCTCCGGCGCCCCTGACGGCCCCGCCCGCCGAGGCCCCGGCGCCCCTGACGGCCCCGCCCGCCGCGGTGCCGTTCGACCCCTTCGACGGGGCGTCGGCGTCCCCCGCTCCGAGCAGCCCGTTCGACGCGCCCGCGGCGCCCCCGTCGCCCGACGCCGCGTCAGCACCGGCGCCGACCACCCCGGATGACGAGGTGACCGCACCCGCGGCCCCGCCGGAGCCGCAGCGGACCCCCTCCGACGCCACGACAGCGTCCCGGCAGCCGGTCCCGGATGCCGCGCCGGTGGTACCGCCGGGCCGTACGACCCCCGCGGAACCGGCGGGCGCCACCCTCGCCCTCGGCCAGGCCCTAGCGCCGCCGGACGCCGACGTCCCGGCACCTCCGGCGCCCCCGGCCCAGGAACCGGCCCAGGAACCGGCGGACGCCGTCCCCGTGACGGATCCCGGACCGTCGCCGCGCACGGCGGCCCTGGTGCGGCCCCGTACGGCCGTTCCGGCGGTGCCCTTCCCGGCGCCGGAGTCCGTCCCCACCGTCGATCCGCGGCTGGCACAGGCCGTGGGGCGGCCCCTGCACGGGGACTCCGTCGCGCGCCGGACCGGACAGTCGATTCGGCGGCTCGCCGCGCCCAAGGCACAGCCGGCCGCCGCGGAGGCGCGGCTGGCACGGGAGTTGCAGGTGCCGGTCGCGTCGGGACGCATCGTCGCCGTGACCTCGATCCGCGGCGGGGTCGGCAAGACGACGACGGCCGCCCTGGTCGCGCGGGCGCTGCAACGCGCGCGGCAGGACCCCGTGCTCGCCCTGGAGGCGGACGCCGCGCTCGGCACGCTGGCCGTGCGGCTCGGCGCGCCGACCGTGCGCTGGTCCATCAGCGAACTGGCGCAGATCCTGACCCCGTCGATGCACCTGCTCGACATCACCGGGTACCTGGTGCCGCTGCCGGACGGCGGCTGGCTGCTGCCCGCGAGCCAGGGCCGGGTCGGACCCGCCCTCGACATCCCCACCTACCGCACCGTCACGCTGGGCCTGCGCCCCCACTTCGCGGTGACCGTGGCGGACTGCGAGACGCTGCCCGGCGAGGTGGCGCGGACCGCGATGGACACCGCGCACGCCCGCGTCGTCGTCGCGCCGATGACGGTCGAGGGCGTCGGCGGCACCCGCGTGGTGCTCGACTGGCTGTCCGGGCTGCCGCACTCCGCGCTGTCCTCGACGGTGGTGGCCCTCACCTCCGGCACCCCCGACCAGAACCTCGACCTCGGCACCGCCGTGGGCCACCTGCGGGAGACCGGCGTCGGAGTGGTCCACCTGCCCTACGACCGCCACCTCGCGGCAGGCGGCCCGATCCGCGAGGAACTGCTGTCGGCGGCGACCCACCGGGCCGCCGCGCAGCTCGCCGCCGAGGCCCTCCAGCGGGCGGTGCGGGCGCGCTGACCGGCCGCCCTCAGCGGTCGCCGGGGCCGCGACGCGGGCTCAACAGCCCTGCGCCGTCGGCTCGATGGTCACCTTCGTCCGCGGGCCGGCGAGGCGCACCTCGCTGTACTGGGTGTGCGGGACGCGGAACCAGACGTCGTCCCCGCCCGTCGTGACCCGGGCGCCGGACACGTCGTCGAGCCGCACGCACCACCGCTCGCGGCGCACGACGCGGGTGTACTTCTCGGTGCCGCGGCGCACCCTGCGGCAGTCGCGGTCGGTATCGGTGGTGTACCAGGTCCTCGTGCGGCCCCTGCTGCGCTTGGTGTGCCTGACGCGGTGGGTGGCGGTGTCGCACGTGCGGACGTAGTGCGGCCGGGTGGAGGTGGACGTCCTGGCAGTGAGGTGGCGTTCGGCGTCGCGGACACCGGTGACCTCGGTGCTCCTCGCCGTGCGGGGCGCGTCCCGGCCGCCGGTGGCGCCGCCCGTCCCGGCACGGCCGGACGCCGGGGCCGCCCCGGCCGGGGCCGCCTTGCCGGTGCCGCCCCCGCCGCAGGCCGTGAGCGCGACGACGAGCGCCAGGGTGAGTCCGGCCAGTACGGGGCGCCGCTGCACGGGCGTGGCTCCTCTTGCGATGCGGGGCGGGTGAGGTCCGCGGAAGCGTATCCGATCATGGGCGGCGGGCCCGCGCCCCGGCGTACGGGCCCGGTCTCACCGCCCGCCCGACGGCCCGAACTCAGCCATCGCCGCCGTCACCACGGCCTCCAGGCGGTCGTGGTGCGCGCCGCGCCAGTACACCCGCGCGCACCGCTCGCACTGGGCGAAGACGTCGTAGGCGGCGCGGGTCCCGCCCCGGAGGCGGTCGGCGACGTCCTCCTTGCGGGCCTCGGAGAGGGTGCCGTTGCAGGCGGCGCAGCGGGTCCAGGGACGCAGCTCGGGGGCGAACCGGCCCAGGATGTCCCGGAGTTGTTCGTCGGGGCGGTCACTGTAGACATAGCCGCCCGCCCACAGTTCGCGGCGGCGCAGCAGTCCGCGGTCGCGGCTGAGCAGGACCCGGCGTTCGGCGGCGGAGCGGGCGGCGAGCGCCGGGTCGCCGATGTCCGTGGCCTCGTACGCGGTGTCGACGCCCAGGAGCCGCAGCCTGCGGGCGAGGGTGCCGAGGTGCACGTCGAGGAGGAAGCGCAGCGGGGCGCCGGGCACCTGCTGCGGCCGGGTCACCGCCCGCACGCCGACCCGCTCCCCCGCCGCCGGGATGTGCGCGGGGCCGGTCTCGGCGCCGTCCACGAACAGCGCGCCGACCTCGGTGAGCGGCACCCCGAGCGACTCCACGACGTGCCCGAGCGTGGAGACGCCGTCGACGGCGAGCGGGGCCGGCCCGTCGCCCCGGAAGGCGCGGGGCACGAACAGGCCCAGTTCGGCGGCGACATGGACGAGGATCTCCGGTCCGTTCATCGGCACAGAATGCCACGCGCGTGCGCGCGCGGGTCCCCCGGTCCCGGGCCGGATCGCCACACGGAGCACACGGAGGCCGCGCACCGGGACGTATGGAGGAGGCCCGGAACCGCGGCGGCGGCCCGATGCGGGGCCGTGGCGCCGCTCCCCCGCCCCACCGGCGCCGTCGGGCGGCGGCGCCGCCGGTGAGAGGATGCGGGGCCGAGGGAGAGGAGCCGGGGGGATGGGGCGCGGGGAGCGGGAGACGGTCGCGGGCGGTGCGCGGCTGCACGAGGCGGCACGGTCGCTGCTGGACGACCACGAGCGGGCGGTGCGGGCCGCGCGGGAGGCGCTGGCGCCGCTCCTCGACGACGAGGTGGCCCAGACGCTCGACGCGATGCCCGTGTCCCGCCTCCAGGAGGCGACCGAGGGGCGGCTGCGCCTCGACCCGGTCGAAGCGAGCGGCCTGCGCACGGTGCGGCAGGTGCTCGACGCAGAGCCGGGACGGCTCCAGCAGATCCCCGGCGTCGGACGGGTGACGTCGGTCCATCTCCTGGGCGCGGCACGGCGCCTCGCGGACGCGGTGCGCGAGAGCGTCGCCGTGCACATCGACGTGGACCGGCCCGAACCGCGCACGACGGCGCTCGTCGCCGCGCTGCACGTCCTGGTGGCGGCGGGCCCTGAGGGGCGGCGCGCGGTGACCGAGGCCGGCGCCCTGGCCCGGCGGCTCGGCCCGCTCCTGGAGACCGCCCGGCCCGTCGCCGGGCGGCTGCGGATGCTGGTCGCGGGGCGCGACGGACGGACCCGGGCCCTGGCGGCCGTCGCCGAGGTGCGCGGGATCGCCGAGGACGCGGCGCGGGCGGGCACCGGCGAGCTGCTGGCGCAGGCGTCCGTGGACCTGCTGCGCGGGCCCGCGTCCGAGGCCGCCGCCTGGGTCGACTTCGAGCTGCGCGCCGCCGAGTACTACGGGGTGCTCGGGGAGATCGACGGACAGGCCCCGGACACGGCCGCCGCCGAGGGGTACCTGCCCGCCGGGATCGCCGGCGAGGTGCGCGCCCAGCAGCTCACCGACACCGGGCTGCGGGTGTCGCTGCGCGGCTACCAGACGTTCGGCGCGCGGTTCGTGCTGGCCCGGCGCCGGGTGGTCCTCGGCGACGAGATGGGCCTGGGCAAGACCGTGCAGGCGCTCGCCGTGCTCACCCACCTCGCCGCCGAGGGGCAGAGCCACTTCCTGGTCGTCTGCCCGGCCGGGGTCCTCGTCAACTGGACGCGGGAGATCGAGAGCCGCAGCCGGCTGCGCGCCGTGCCGCTGCACGGGCCGGGGCGGCACGACGCGTTCGCCGACTGGAAGGGCCGCGGCGGTGTCGCCGTCACCACCTTCGACGCGCTGCGCGGCTTCCCCGCGCCCGGCGGCGGCGAGCTGGGCATGCTCGTCGTCGACGAGGCGCACGCCGTGAAGAACCCGCGCACGCTGCGCGCGCAGGCGGTCGCCGGGTGGGCGGAGCGCTGCGAGCGGGTCCTGCTGATGACCGGCACCCCGATGGAGAACCGGGTCACCGAGTTCCGCAGCCTGGTCCGGATGCTGGACCCGGACCTCGCGGACCGGCTCGACACGGAGACCGGGCTCGCCGGTTCGGTGGCGTTCCGCACCGCGGTCGCCCCCGTCTATCTGCGCCGCAACCAGGACGACGTGCTCACCGAACTGCCCAGCCTCCAGCACACCGACGAGTGGGAGGAGCCGAGCGAGCCGGACGAGCGGGCCTACCGCGCGGCGGTGGCCGCGGGGAACTTCATGGCGATGCGCCGCGCCGCCTACGCCCACCCCGAGGAGTCCGCCAAGCTGCGGCGGCTGCGCGACCTGGTGCGGGAGGCGGGTGAGAACGGCGCCAAGGTGGTGGTGTTCTCCTACTTCCGCGACGTCCTGGACGCGGTGCACGGCGCCCTCGACGCGTCGCCCCGTACCGGAGGACCGGTGTTCGGCCCGCTGACCGGCGGGGTGCCGCCCGCGCGGCGGCAGGCGCTCGTCGACGCGTTCTCGGCGGCGCCGGGACCCGCCGTGCTGGTGGCGCAGATCCAGGCGGCGGGCATCGGGCTCAACATCCAGGCCGCGTCCGTCGTGATCCTGTGCGAGCCGCAGATCAAGCCGACCCTGGAACACCAGGCCGTGGCGCGGGCGCACCGGATCGGACAGGTCAGGTCGGTCCGCGTGCACCGGCTGCTCGCGCCGGGCGGGGTCGACGAGCGGATGGTGCGGATCCTCACCACGAAGGACCGGCTGTTCGACGCGTACGCGCGGCGCAGCGCCACGGCGGAGGCGAGCCCGGACGCGTTCGACGTGTCGGACGCGGAGCTGGCCCGCCGCATCGTGGCGGAGGAGCGGGCCCGGCTCGGCGTGGACGACGCGCTCCGCTGACGCGCCGGGCCGCGCTCCGGCGCGCGCGTCCCGGTGTCCAGCTCCCTGTCCCGCGCCCCGATCCCCGAACGAGCCCGCCTGCGACGCCTCGTACGAGTGATAACTGCCCGTGATGATGAACCGGGGCGCCGCGGGTCCGCATCATCACCCCTGTCCGCATCCGCACCACCTGTCCGCACGACAGCGCCGATAAGGGGAAGACCATGGCATCCGACCGGGGACACGGGATCACGCACCGTGACGACCCGCGGGGCGCGCAGCTGAGCGGGCTGTTGACACGCCGCAGACAGAGCCTCGGGCTGACGGTGGAGCAGGCGGCGCGCGCCACGGGCCTCGCGGAGCACCGGTACAGCGCGCTGGAGAGCGGCGCGGGCCGCGGCTTCGACCTCTGCGGGCTCAAGCGGGTGGCGGGCGGTCTCGGCCTGAGCGGACAGGCCCGGGAGACCTTCCTGCTGCTCGCGGCGGAGCCGGACGTCACCCCGTACGACCTCGTGGAGCGGCGCGGGCCCACCATCGAGGAGCTGGCCCACATCGACCTGATGGAGCCCAACCCGGCGCTGATCGCGGACCACGCGTGGAACCTGCTGGCGGCGAACGGGGCGGTGGCGCGGCTCCTGGCCGACCCGGCGCGGGCGGCGGACGGGGAGTGCAATCTCGTGCTGTGGCTGCTCACCGAGGACGCCCGGCGGCGGTTCGCCGACATCGACGAGGTCCGCGCGGACGCCGTCGCCCGGGTGCGCGCGGCGCTCGCCCAGATCCCGGCGGACGTCCCGCTCCAGACGCTCGCCGGGCGGATCGCCGCCGATCCGCTCGGCGCCCGGCTGTGGCGCTCGCGGGCGCCCCGGCTGCCGGCCGAGGCGTCGGCGCGCAGGCTGCGGCATCCGCGGTACGGCGAGGCGTCGGTCCTGGTGACGACGTCCCGGCTGCCCGGCGGGCTGCATCTGGTCGTCCATCACGCGGCGCATCTGATCCAGGCTCCGGCGCCCCGCTGAGCGCGCGCGGTGACGTCCGGCGGGGCGGTCAGCCGACGTACGTGTCGCACCGCATCCGGCGTGCGTGCCCGACCTCGCGCACCGGGCCCGTGAGGGTGAGCGGCACGGTGTGGCGCACGTGTTCGGCGGAGGCGGCGACGCGCAGTTCGAGGGCGCCGGGCTCGACCGTGCGGCGCCCGTCGGCGCCGGTGTACGCGGCGAGGTCGGCCGGGAACGTGAACCGCACCTCGGCGCTCGCTCCGGCGTCGAGCGGCACCCGCGCGTAGCCGACGAGCCGGACCTCGGGGCGGGCGACGGTGCCGACGGGGTCGTGCAGGTAGAGCTGGACCACGTCGGTGCCGGGCCGGTCGCCGGTGTTGCGGACCGTGAGGCGGAGCGTCGTCTCGCCGTCGGTGGCGAACGTACGGGTGTCGCAGCGCGGCGCGTCCCAGCCGAACGTGGTGTACGACAGGCCGTGGCCGAAGGGGTGGAGCGGCGTCGGGTCGACGGTGCTGGGCACGCCGTGGCGGCCGAGCGGCGGTGCGAGGTAGGGGGCGGGCTGGCCGCCGGGGTGGCGCGGTACGCCGACGGGGAGCCGCCCGGACGGTTCGACGCGGCCGGTGAGGACTCCGGCGACGGCGGCGCCGCCCTCCTGGCCGGGGAAGAACGCCTGGACGACGGCGGCGGCCCGGTCGGCCCAGCGGCCGAGCGCGTAGGGCCGCCCGCTCAGGACGACGATGACCGTGGGCGTCCCGGAGGCGAGCGCCGCGTCCAGTATCTCCCCCTGCCCGTAAGGGAGTTCGAGGTCGGTCGCGTCGCATCCCTCTCCCGACGAACCCCGCCCGAACAGGCCGGACCGATCGCCGACCACGGCGAGGCAGAGGTCCGCGTCCGCCGGGTCGGTGACGAGGTCGGCGGCGGGCAGCTCGGCGCTCAGCGCCTCGGCGAGGGTCGGCACGTCTACGCCCGGCGGGAGGTCGGGGTGGTGAACGCCGACGTGCCGGGGGAACGTGTAGCAGCCGAGCATCGCCGCCTGTTCGCCGGCGAGCGGGCCGACGACGGCGAGGCGCGGGGCGGCGGGCAGCGGCAGCACCCCGGAGTCGTTGGCGAGGAGCACCACCGACTCCTCGGCGAGACGGCGGGCGAGGTCCCGCAGGTGCGGCGGGTTCAGGTCGACGGGAGCGGCGCCGGTGACGGGTTCCCAGTCCGGGTCGAGCAGTCCGAGTTCGCCCTTCTGGGTCAGGACGCGCAGCGCGGCCCGGTCGAGGAGCGCGTCCGGGGGCGGGTCGGTGACGTCGACGCAGCGCGCGGCGGGGAGTTCCACGTCCACGCCCGCGCCGAGGGCGAGCCGGGCGGCGTCCGCAGGGGACCCCGCGACGCGGTGGGCGGACTCCAGGAACGACAGGCCGAAGTAGTCGGAGACGACCGTCCCGGTGAACTGCCAGGCGTCCCGCAGGATGTCGGTGAGCAGTTCGCCGCTGGCGTGGCACGGGACGCCGTCGATGTCGTTGTAGGCGGGCATCACGGACCGGGCGCCGCCGTCGCGGACCGCCATCTCGAACGGGGGCAGCAGCACGTCGGCGAGTTCGCGGGGCCCGACCGGCGCGGGCGCGTGGTTGCGGGCGGCGCGCGAGGCCGAGTACGCGGCGAAGTGCTTCAGGGTGGCGACGATCCCGGCGTCCTCCAGGCCGCGGACGTAGGCGGTGCCGATGGTGGCGACGAGGTACGGGTCCTCGCCGATGGACTCCTCGGTGCGCCCCCAGCGTGGGTCGCGGACGACGTCGAGGACGGGGGCGAGCCCCTGGTGGACGCCGACCGCGCGCATCGACGTGCCGATCGCCCGCGCCATCCGGCCGACCAGGTCCGGGTCGAAGGTGGCGCCCCAGGCCAGCGGGGCCGGGAAGACGGTGGCCCGCCAGGCGGTGAATCCGGTGAGGCATTCCTCGTGCGCGAGGGCGGGCAGGGCGAAGCGGTTGCCGGCGCGGATGGTGCGCTGGAGCGCGGCGAGGCGGGCGGCGCCCTCGGCGGGTTCGACGGGCACGGTGCCGAAGGGGCGGGTCAGGTGCCCGAGCCCGTACGGCAGCAGCGCGTCGAGGGTGGCGCTGCGGTCGGCGTAGGTGTGCTGGCCCGGCGCCACCTCGGCGGCGGAGCCGTCGGGTTCGGCGCCGAGCCACACGCTGGAGAGCTGGGCGGCCTTCTCCTCGGGTGTCATCCGGGCGAGCAGGTCCGCCGCCCGGACGTGGGCGGGCAGGGCGGTGTCCTGCCAGGGCTCGGCCATGGAACTCCTCGGGGACGGGAACGGCCGCTCCGGGTGCCGTTCGGACGCGAGTACGCGGGTCCGGGCCGCTCGCGGGGCCGCCGCACCGGCCACGCACGATGCCGCCGGTACCGCCGCCGTCGAGGGCTCCGGACGCCCGCGCGGAACCGTAGGACCCGCGCGGAACCGTAGGACACGTCACCGGCGCCCGCCGGTCAAGCCCCACTCCCCTCTCCCGCCACTCGCGCCGCCCGGCGCCCCGCCCCCGGAATGTCCGGCTTCCGGTTAGCGTTGGCCGATATCGGACGATGCAGCGGTGGAAGGCGGCGCACAGTGCACGGCGAGTACAAGATCCCCGGCGGCAAGCTGGTCGTGGTCGATGTGGAGGTGGCCGACGGTGCGCTGAGCGACGTACGGGTCGCGGGCGACTTCTTCCTGGAGCCCGACGAGGCGCTGCCCGCCATCGACGCCGCGCTGACCGGCGCCCCGGCCGACGCGGACACGGCGGCGCTGGCCGCGCGGATCGACGCGGCGCTGCCCGCGGGCACGGTCATGCTCGGCCTGACCACCGAGGGCGTCGCCACCGCCGTGCGCCGCGCGCTCGCCCACGCCACGGACTGGCGCGACTTCGACTGGCAGCTGATCCACGACGCCCCGCAGTCCCCGGTGCTGCACATGGCCCTGGACGAGGTGATGGTGGAGCAGGTCGCGCTGGGCCGGCGCCCGCCGACGCTGCGGGTGTGGGAGTGGGACCGCCCGGCGGTGATCATCGGCAGTTTCCAGTCGCTGCGCAACGAGGTGGACCAGGAGGGCGTGGCGCGGCACGGGGTGTCGGTCGTGCGCCGGGTGTCGGGCGGCGGCGCGATGTTCGCCGAGCCGACGTCCACGATCACGTACTCGCTGGCCGTGCCGGAGTCGCTGGTGTCCGGGCTGTCCTTCCAGGACTCGTACGCCTACCTGGACGACTGGGTGCTCGACGCGCTGTCCGACATGGGCATCAAGGCCTGGTACCAGCCGCTGAACGACATCGCGACGGACGTCGGCAAGGTGGCGGGCGCCGCGCAGAAGCGGGTCGCCGCCGGGCAGGGCGCGGTGCTGCACCACGTGACGATGTCGTACGACATCGACGCGGACAAGATGGTCGACGTGCTGCGCATCGGCCGGGAGAAGCTCTCCGACAAGGGGACGAAGAGCGCGAAGAAGCGGGTCGACCCCCTGCGGCGGCAGACGGGTCTGCCGCGCGAGGAGGTCATCAGCCGCATGATCGACTCGTTCCGCGAGCGGTACGGGCTCACCGACGGCGAGGTGAGCGCGCAGGAGCGGGCGCGCGCCGAGGAGCTGGTGCGCACCAAGTTCGGCACCCCGGAGTGGACGGCCCGCGTGCCGTAGACCGGGGTCCGCGGGGCGGTCCGCCGGTGCGGACGGACGCTACTGGCAGGCCACCTGCTCCTTCGTGCCCGGCCAGCGCTCGACGGTGCCGTCGGCGTCGCGCACGTACGCCCGTGACCTGTCCGGCGCGAGCCACAGTTCCCGGCCGGCGTCGCGGTAGCCGGTGTCGACGGCGTCGGAGGGCAGCGGCACGTCCTCGGCGTAGGTCGACGACAGGCCGTCGAGGTCGGCCAGCACTCCCCGGGCGTCGCGGAGGTACTGCCGTCCGCGGCGCCGCCCGTCGTCGCCGCGGTCCAGGGTCACGAACTCCACGTCCTGCCAGTCGCAGTGCTCGGCGCCCCGCCAGCTGACGACCTTCGCGGTGGACACGGCCCTGCCGTGCGCGTCCTCCCAGACGCGGACGGGCAGCCGGGCCCGGTCGCGGGCCCGGAACTCCGACGGGTCGCAGCTCGCGTACGTCTCCGCGAACCAGCCGCGCCGGTCCTCGGCGACGACCACGGCCGCCCGGGTGCGGCCCGCGACGTCGTACGAGTAGAGGACGCGGTGCCCCCGCCCGGCCTCCGCGCGGTAGCCGCGGACGGGCATCTCCTCGGATCCGTCCCCCGCGTACCGGGCCAGCGCCCCGGCCGCCGAGTCGGCTCCGTCGTCCCCCGCGCCCTCGTCGGCGGCCGCCCCCGCCTCGTACGGCCGGGCCGCGCACTCCAGCGCGAGCAGTGCGGCCCCGCCGCCCCGCAGCCGACCGTCCTCGCCCCGAGCGGGCGCCTTCGCCCTCAGGGGGCCGGTGTACGGCGTCGCGGGCGCCGCCGATCCCTCGGCGATCAGCCCGTCGGGGATGTCGCTCCCGCAGGCCGTGAGCGCCAGCAGCCCGACCACGACGGGCACCGACCGGTGCAGCGCGTTGCGCGTCATTCTCGTACCACCCTCCCCGCACGGCGCCCGGTGCGCCGTGCGGCCCTGGGACGCCGGAGGGTGCGGAAACGTTCAGCGCGTCACGGGCGGACCTGGATCACCGCGTGGGTCCCGGCGGTGCGCCAGGAGCCGTCGGGGGCCGACGCGTCGAGCGCCCGCCCGGTGGGGGCGTCGAGGCCCACGACGACCTGCGACTTCAGGGTGCGCAGCGCGGCGACCGGACCGGGGAAGTACGCGGTGCGCTCGGCGAACGGCTCCGTCGCGGGCCAGAGCCGGTCGCCCACCAGGCGGCGGTAGTTGAGGTCGCCCTTGAGGAGGGTGACCGTGGCGGTGGCGAAGTCGGCGCGGAGGTCGTCGGGCATGTCCGCGTACGGCAGCGGGGCGCAGGAGAAGGGGTGGGCGCGCACCGCCAGGACGCCGTCGGCCATCGCCGACCAGAGCCGGGTGCCCGCCGCGTGCGCGGCGCTGCCGGCGTCGGCGCCGGTCAGGTGCCGCAGCGCGTCGACGACGTCGGCGGTCGTGGCGTCGGAGACGTAGTACGGGTACGGCTTGACGTGCAGCACGACGCGGACGGCCCGGCCGTGGCTCAGCAGGTGGTCGGCGAGGAGGAGGTCGGGGACGAGTTCGCGGCCCGCGTTGTCGGCGACCAGGTACACGGTGTTCGGCGCGCCCTCGGGCAGCAGGCGCCACAGGGCGTCGGATTCGTCCACCAGCACGGGTGGGCGGGGTGCGTCGGCCGCGCCGCCGTCGGCGTCGCCGGCTCCCATCCGGAAGCCGAGGTCGGCGCGGTTGCCCCACAGGGAGCCGTGCAGCAGGGCCGCCGCCTGTGCGTCGAGGGGCCGGTCGGCGAGGTCGTCGAGGGCGGCGCGTTCCGCGTCGGCCTCGGCGGTGTGCAGGTCGGCCAGTTTGAAGGGGCGGAACGGGTCGACGCCCTGCCAGGGGCCCGGGCCGAAGTAGCCGACGGCGTCGAGGAATCGGCGGTAGAAGTAGCTCTCGGCCCACAGGAACGGCGCGGCGAGCCAGGACCGGCCGACCTGCTCCGCCAGCCCCCAGGCGTCCCAGTGGGCGCGCCCGGGCGCGTCGGCGGGGAGGGGCCCGATCACCCCGTCGGTGCTGTCCCGCAGCAGCGCGGTGAGGGCGCGGCGCTGCTCGGGCGCGTACGGGAAGGCGTCGAGCACCCGGCGCACCAGCGCCGGGTGCCGGTCGACGAACACGCCGTGCGGGAACGAGCCGGGCTCGTCGCTGACGATGACGGGAGCGTCGGGAGCGGGGTCGGACAGCATGCGGCCTCGTCGTACGTCGTTCTGCTGCGGTCGGTGGGACCGCCGATGCTACGTGCCCTCGACCAGGGTGCGGAGGCGATCGAGGTCGGCGGCGACCGTGTCCGCGTCCCGCTCGAAGTCGGCGTCGCTCGTCCCCGGCCGGCGGCGCAGGGTGAAGACGACCTCGCTCCCGTCGCCGTCGGCGATCACCCGGACCGGGTTGTGGACGGTCTCGCCGGACGGCAGCGTGACGTCGTGGTCGAGGACCCCCAGGTCGTTGCGCGGCACGAAACGCACCTCGACCCGGCCCAGCGGGGAGGAGTCGGCGATCCACCGGCCGTCGATCTCCTCGATGGTGCCGCCCAGGCCGTGGGCCCAGGACGGCAGGTTCAGCGGGTCCGCCGCGTACGCGTAGACCTGGTCGGCGGTGCGGCGGATACGCACGTCGATGTGGCGTGATCCGGTGTCGGAGCTATTCATGGGGCGATGCTAAGGGACCGCGGACGCCGCCCTCTTGAACGAATCGGACCGGGCCCGCGCCGGGCGCCCCTGGTGCGTCGAGTACCGTCCTGGGAAGGGAACGCGCAGGTGAGTGAGTTGCGTTGGACAGCCCGGGGGGGCCATGAACAGAGAAGACGACCGCGACACCCCATCGGCGGAGCACGGGGTGGAGGGGCAGCCGGACTGCTGGACGCGCGCCGCCGAACTGGCGGCGCGCCACCGCGAGGTGCTGCCGCGGCGCGGCGAGCGGGTCGCCGTCGTCGGCTCCGGCGCGTCGTACGCGATGGCCCAGGCGTACGCGGCGCTGCGCGAGGCGGAGGGGCACGGCGAGACGGACGCGTTCAGCGCGTCGGCGTTCCTGTACGGCCGCGAGTACGACCGCATCGTGGCCCTCACCCGCACCGGCACCGCGCCCGTCATGCAGCGGCTGCTGGGCAAGGTGCACGACAGCGTGCCCAGCGTCGCCATCACGGCGTCGCCCGACGCGCCGGGCATCGCCGACCACACGCTGCGCCTGGACTTCGCCGACGAGCCGGCGGCGGCGATCGCCACCCTCTTCCCCACGACGGTGCTCGCGCTGCTGCGCGCGCACCTGGGCGAGAACCTGGACGACGCGACCGACGACGCCTACGAGGCGATCGAGGAGTCACTGCCCCAAGTGCTGCTGGGGGCGAGCCAGTTCACGTTCCTCGGATCGGGATGGACCTACGGCATCGCGGAGGCGGCGGCGCAGCTGATGCGGGACAACGCGGGCACCTGGGCCCAGGCCTACCAGGAGCCGGAGTACCGTCCGCGTCCCGTGGAGCCGGGGCGGCAGGGCGAGGTCACGTGGGTGTTCGGCGACGTGCCCGAGCGCCTCGCCCAGGCGGTGCGGGAGGCCGGCGGCACGCTGGTGTCGTCCGCCCGCGACCCGCTGGCCGAGCTGGTACGGGTGCAACGCCTCGCGGTCGCCGGACCGGCTCGGCCGGTGACCTGAGCGGTTCCGGTGCCGGTGCCGGTGCCGGTGCCGGTGCCGCGGGTCCTCTCGGCAAGAACCCCGATTCTCACCAATCCCAAGCGAACCCACAGTTTTCATTCCGCATGCCACAGAAGTCCCAGAAGTAGAATCCGTTAGCACTGTCGGGCAGAAAGTGCTCCGGTTGCGGCGGAAATTTGTGCTCGTTGCTGCGTATGCCGCGGAACTGTCGAATCCTCTTGGGCAGGCATGACCGAGAGAACTGCACCCGGATGGAGAATCGGCTGCAATCACGCGTCGCCGTCCACTTCAACAGGGGCATCGTCCTGACGTCACTGTCCACACTCACCTTGTAGGAAAAAGTCAGCGAGCCCTCGTCACCCCTAATTCCTTTGCTGTAGTCCAAGACTGGCAAGATCAGGGAGCCCTGACCCTGTTCGATTTTCGCAATCTCACACCCCATTCCCGCCTCGACAGTCAGAACACCTGAACGCTGGTCGGCGTAGTAGTCCTGATAGAAGGAGTAATAGATTGCACCATCCTGAAGTGGTGTCACCGTCACCACGGCAAAGAAATCGTCGATGACCCCGAGCTCGTTGAACTGGTAGAAGTGCTCTACGCGGTCCGTCCGGTAGGACTTGGCAATCTCATCAGCAGAAGAGTCAAGGGTTATCCGCCTGGAGGCACCGGACTCAACCGGAGCTTTGCCGCGCAGACTCCGCTTGCGGGCCTCACTCTCTTCTTTCACCTCTGAGAACACAGCGTGGAGCTTTCTCGGGTCGCCGCCCATCTCGACGTAGATGCCGATCAACTCAGCCGACGGCACGACGCGGCCGTTCTCGACATTAGAAATATGACCGGAGCTGTAGCCGACGACTTCGCGCGTGGTCCTGCCGGCCTTCTGTCGCGCCGCTCGCATCAACCCACCGAGACGTGCACGTGCTTCGCCCTGAGGTTCCGCGCTTTCGGTGCTCACCCACACCCCCGTGCTTGCTTGCCCCTGCTCGGCTTGCTTGCTCGATTTTTCCTCTGGGCAAGCGTGCGGCGCCCTTGAAACCTTGAGGCCGTCCGCCGAGGCCGACTGTGTGCATCCCCCACGTCAGGCGAGATCACCATCAACAGTCGGCTGCGGTCGGGGCATTCAAGCCTAGCGGCATCACCACGACAGGAGTCCCCCATGGGCGAACTGCTCGAACGCGACGGTGTGGTCAAGACCAACAACCGCGCCGGCGACTATGCAGCAGAAATCCGGCGACGCAACCCACTACGCCGCGAGATGACACCCAGGATCGAATCGCCGCACACCGGCCTGCTCACGAACGTATCGGCATACCCCTGCCGCTGGCGTGCGGCGCGTGGCTCGCAGAGGCAGCTAGCCGCGCACCCCAAGCGGACGGCCAAGAAGGTCGACGAATGGGGGCAGGCAGCGTCGGGCGATTCCTCGTGAAGCGCCACCACCAGCCGTCCCCAGGCACCCACTGGCGGCGCTGTCACCTGGTCATGAAGTCATGGCGACGCCTCCGGCAGGCGGGGCCACCGCACCAGCTCACACCTCGCGCCGTGCGCCGGCACCTCCTGGAGGAGCTGTGCGTGCTCGACCTCGAAGCCACCAGGGAAGGAGGCGGATCGCCTGGCTGAAGGTGGCGGCGAGTGCCCGCAGCACTCCTGCCCGCATACGCGGAACCCCGGCCTCAATCGAGACCGGGGTTCACATGACCCTGCTGTGGTGTCCGAGGGGGGACTTGAACCCCCACGCCCGATAAAGGGCACTAGCACCTCAAGCTAGCGCGTCTGCCATTCCGCCACCCGGACGGGGTGTGCGCCGCCTTGCGCGGGGTGTTCCCGCGGCGACACGGAGAACCATACCAAGACTTCGGGGCGCCTCTCACCTGCATAAACGTGCCTCACGGGCAGCGCTTCGCAGCAGGTGTCGGCGACAACGACGAAGTGCCGACCGGAATCTCTTCCGATCGGCACTTCCGGCCACTTTCGTGACGCTGTGTGTCCGAGGGGGGACTTGAACCCCCACGCCCGATAAAGGGCACTAGCACCTCAAGCTAGCGCGTCTGCCATTCCGCCACCCGGACGGGGTGTGCGCCGCCTCGTGCGGGGTGTTCCCGCGGCGACACGCACCACAATACCAAGGTTTCGGGGCGTCTTTCACCTGCGTATCCGGAGGCAGGACGGAGGGCTGCGTCGCAGGTCAGGGCACTGCCGGGGCGGTACCGCGGAGGGAGGCCCCGCGGCACATCCCGGCCGCCGAGCGCGGCCGGGCCCCTCCCGCCGCCCGGCACTACTTCTTGCGCAGCGCCGCCAGGTTGTCGTAGCTGATCTTCGCGAACCTCAGGGACTGCCCCAGATCGGTGGCGCTGGGCGCGGTGTCCTGTTCGATCATGGGGTTGTGGTAGTTCTTCTGGCCGACCCGGCTGAAGAACGTCCGGTAGTCGATGACGCCCTCGCCGAAGGGCGTCATGTCGTAGCCCTGGCCGTTGGTGTCGTTGCGTGTGCCGTCCTTGGCGTGGAAGAGCGGGTAGCGCTTGTCGTGGGCGCGGACCAGACCGGCCGGGTCGAAGACCTTCTCGCGCTGGGTTCCGTCGTGGGCCGTGTAGGTGTGGAACTTGTACTGGGCGACGTGCGCCCAGAAGATGTCCATCTCCAGCCATACGGTCCGGGGGTCGCTGACCTTCAGGAAGTACTCCAGCTTGCGGATTCCGGAGCTGCGGGTGGGACGCCCCTGGTCGTCCAGGGGGCCGCCGTCGAGGAGGAAGCCGTACGCGGCGTCGTGGTTGTGGGTGTAGAGCTTGATCCCGGCGCGGCGCGCGAGGGCGCCCAGGGCGTTCCACTTGTCGGCGGCGACGTCCCAGTCGGCCTTGTACGAGCTGTTGGTGGGGTCGCCACCGGTGCCCATGTGGTCCATGCCGAGGATGTTGGCTATCTCGAGGTGCTTCTTGAACGTGTCGATGTCCGCCGGGGTGAGCGGCCACGACGAGGGGATGAAGCCGTGGTTGCCCTGGGCGCGCAGCCCGTACTCGTCGAGCCAGGAACGCAGCAGCCTGGCGCCGGCGACCGTTTCGAGGTTGGCTCCGCCCGGGGCGTTGGCGTGCTGGCCGTAGCCCGCGAACTCGACCTGGCGGTAGCCGTAGCGGGCCAGCTCCTTGAACACCTCGCGGAAGCCGGAGGGCAGGTCGCTGGAGAGCGGGTCGCGGCCGGTGGCGTCGCGCACGGTGTAGAGGATGATGCCGCGCTTGTCGTGCGGCACGAGTTCGTGGCCGTGTCCGTGGTCGTGGCCGTGGCCGTGTCCCCCGCGCTGGGCGAAGGCGGGCGCGGCGCCGAGGACGGGCGCGGCGATCGCTCCCGCGCCGACGGCCGTACAGGTGCTGAGGAAGCGGCGGCGGTTGATGCCGAGACGCTGTCTGAGGGCCTCGTCGGCGGACGGGGTCACGGGGGCGTCCTGGAAGTCGGTCACGGGTGCCTCTTTCCGGTTCTCGTGTTCTCGTGCGGATGCGGATGCGGATATGCGGGTGCGGCTGCGGATATCGGGGTGCGGGGGCGGGTGCGGGTGTTGAGGACGGATGAGTGCGGTGCGGACGTCACTGGCGTGTTGCCGGTGACGTGTGCTTCACTCTCTGTAACTGCTCCTCCGTGGAGGGCCTTGGGGAGGCGTCTGCCTCAGCTCAGGCCTGCCAGCTCAAGGAGCAGCGCTTTCACGGCGGTCGCGGGGACGCGGCCGGGGAACGCATGGGGGGTGGAGCTGATGAGGACTGGTCCGTCGTCACTGTCGGTGTCCGAGGGGAGCCGGCCGTGGCTGCCGCGGATAGGAGACGGGTCGAGCGGGACGACGGCCATGCGGTAGCGCATGCCGAGCTTCTTGCGGGCGAGCGCGGTCGCGGCCTTCACTTTGACGTAGGGGTCGTGGGGGTCCATGAACAGTTCGACCGGGTCGTAGCCGGGTTTGCGGTGGATCTCGACGAGCTGCGCGAAGTCGGGCGCGCGGGCGTCGTCGAGCCAGTAGTAGTACGTGAACCAGGCGTCCGGTTCCGCGACGGCGACGAGTTCACCGGAGCGCGGGTGGTCGAGGTGGTGGGCCTTCTTGCCCTCGTCGTCGAGGAGCTGGTCGATGCCGGGGAGGTCGGCGAGGGCCTCGCGGGTGGCGGCGAGGTCCTCCGGGCGGCGCACGTAGATGTGGGCGATCTGGTGGTCGGCGACGGCGAAGGCACGTGAGGCCATCGGGTCGAGGTACTCCATGCCGTCCTGGGTGTGCACCTCCAGCAGGCCGGCGCGGCGCAGTACCCGATTGATGTCGACGGCCCGCTCGACCCGGGTGATGCCGTACTCGGAGAGGGCGACGACGGTGCGGCCCTCGGCCTTGGCGTCGTCGAGCAGCGGGGCGAGCGCGGCGTCGAGTTCGGCGGCGGCCCGGTACGAGCGGGGGTCGTCGGGGCCGAAGCGTTGCAGGTCGTAGTCGAGATGAGGGAGGTAGCACAGGGTCAGGTCCGGGTGGCGGGTGGCCATGACGTGCCGGGTGGCGTCGATGATCCACTGGCTGGAGACGAGGTCGGCGCCGGGGCCCCAGAAGTGGAAGAGGGGGAACGTGCCGAATTTCTCGGTGAGTTCGTCGTGCAGGTCCGGGGGCCGGGTGTAGCAGTCGGGTTCCTTGCGGCCGTCGGCGTAGTAGACGGGTCGGGGGGTGATGGTGATGTCGGTGTCGGCGCCCATGGCGTACCACCAGCAGATGTTGGCGACGGTGTAGCCGGGGTGGGCGCGGCGGGCGGCGTCCCAGAGTTTGTCGCCGGCGACGAGACCATTGTGCTGGCGCCAGAGGAGGACGTCGCCGAGTTCGCGGAAGTACCAGCCGTTGCCGACGATGCCGTGCTCGCTGGGCATGGTGCCGGTCAGGAAGGTGGACTGGGCGGCGCAGGTCACCGCGGGGAGCACGGTGCCGAGGGCGGCCCGGGTGCCGGACTGGCCGAGCGATTTGAGGTGGGGCATGTGGTCGAGCAGTCGCGGGGTGAGGCCGACGACGTCCAGGACGAGGAGGGGGGTCGGCTGTGAGGGTGCGTCGGTCATGGCAGTTCCTTCAGGCCGAGGTCCGTCAACAGGTCGCGGGCGAGGGTGAGTTCGGCGGCGATGCCGTCGGCCAGTTGGGGGCGGGCCCGTGGGCGCAGCTCCTGCGGGAGCGCCTGCCAGGTGTACGTCTCGACCTCCAGGTGGCGGGTGAGCGGGTGCGGGCCGCCGACCAGGCGGGTCAGCGTGTCCTTGAGGACATCGAGGGTGGAGGTGAGCGGGGCGGCGGGAGCCGCGTGCAGCGGGACGTGGAAGTGGGCGCGCCAGGCGCTGTCGTGCGGCAGGGCGGCGCCGTCGAGGGCGGGGCCGAGGTCGTCGGTGCCGCGCAGTCCGCGGCCGGTGCGGGTGCGGGTCTGGTGCAGGAAGCGGGGCTCGTCGAAGGCGGCGAGCGCCGCGCGGACCGCGGGTTCGTGGGGGTGTTCGGCGTGCAGGGCGGCGGAGAGCTGGGTCTTGACGATGGGGAGACGTGCGGCGGCGAGGCCGTCGAGCGCGGTCTCCGGGTCTTCGAAGGAGGTGGCGAGGTGGCAGGTGTCGAGGCACAGGCCGATACGGTCGGGGCGGTCGACGGCGGTGAGCGGGGCGATGGCGTCGGCGGTGGTCTCGACGACGCAGCCCGGTTCGGGTTCCAGTCCGACGCGGATGGAGCGGCCGGTGAGTTCTTCGAGGGCGTCGAGCCGTTCGGCGAGGGTGACGAGTGCGGCACGGGCGGTGTCGGCGCGCTGGTCGTCGTAGGCGGTGTGCCAGGCCAGCGGGAGGGTGGAGATGGTGCCCTCGGTGACGTCGGCGGGCAGCAGTTGGGCGAGCAGCCGCGCCAGGTCGCTGGTGTGGACGAGGCGTTCGGGGTCGGCCCAGTCGGGCCGGTAGACGCGGTACTTGACCTCTTGGGCGCCGAAGCCTTCGTAGGGGAAGCCGTTGAGGGTGACGACCTCGAGGCCGCGGCGGTCGAGTTCGGTGCGCAGCCCGCGCAGGGCGGCCGGGTCGGTGATCAGGGAGCGGGCCGCGTCCTTGGCCAGCCAGAGGCCGATGCCGAGGCGGTCGCGGCCCAGGCGGCGGCGGACGGGCTCGCAGTGCTCGCGCAGCTGCGCCAGCACCCCGTCGAGGGTCTCGGCGGGGTGCACGTTCGTGCAGTAGGCGAGGTGGACGGTGGAGCCGTCGCGGTGGCGGAAGCGCACAACTCACGCTCCCCCGCGCAGAATCGAGTTGCCTTCATGAGTGGGCGACGCCGGTTCGACGAGATCCAGGCGCAGGCGGCCGCTGAGGGAGTAGAAGGCGACCGGGTTGCGCCACAGCACCAGGTCGACGTCGTCGTCATTGAAACCGGCCGCCAGCATCGCCTCGCCGACCCGCCGGGTCTTGAGCGGATCGCTCCTGCCCCAGTCCGCGGCCGAGTTGACCAGCACCTTCTGC